>CAWBRE010000005.1:0-229101 GCA_963791095.1 uncultured Solirubrobacterales bacterium | reverse complement strand
ACGCCTCGAAGGCGATGGTGCAGGAGATCAACCGCCTGCGCAAGGCCAACGAGAGCCTCGGCGGCACCTTCGAGGTGATCGCCTTCGGGCTCGTCCCCGGGCTCGGCTCGCACGTCTCCTGGGAAGACCGCCTCGACGGCCGCCTCGCCCAGGCGGTCTGCTCGATCCAGTCGATCAAGGGCGTCGCGATCGGCGAAGCGTGGGACGTCGCCGCCCGCCCCGGCTCGGAAGCCCACGACGAGATCTTCTGGTCGGAGAAGGACGGCTACTTCCGCGAAACCAACCGCGCCGGCGGCCTCGAGGGCGGGATGACCAACGGTCAGCCGCTCTCCGTGCGCGCCGCGATCAAGCCGATCTCCACCCTGACCAAACCGCTGCGCTCGGTCGACACCGAGACCCACCAGCCCGCGCAGGCGCTGCGCGAGCGGACCGACTCGACCGTCGTCCCGGCCGCCGCCGTGGTCGCCGAGGCGATGGTCTGCCTGACGATGGCGAAGGCCTACCGGGAGAAGTTCGGCGGCGACCACATCGACGACGTCCTCGCCGCGATCGACGCCTACAGGGCGCGGATCGACGCGCGGTGAGCGCGCCCGCTCCGGGGAGGACGAGGGGAGCCCGGTGAAGCCGTCGCTCGTCTTCGTCGGCTTCATGGGCGCGGGCAAGTCGACCGCGCTGGCCGCGGCGCGCGCCGAAGGGCTGCCGACGACCGAGATCGACGAGCTGATGGAAGCCTCGTTCGGCTCGACGATCCCGAAGGCTTTCGAGCGCCACGGCGAGGAGGGCTTCCGCGACCGCGAGGCCGAGGTGGTCGGCTCGCTGTTGGAGGACGCCGACGACGGCGGCGCGATCGCGCTCGGCGGGGGCAGCGTGCTCTCGCCGCGGATCCGCGCGGCGATGGCCCGCCACACCGTCGTCTGGCTGCAGGTCGACGCGGCCGAGGCCTGGCGCCGCATCGCCCACTCCGACCGCCCGCTGGCCAGCGACGCCGAGTCGGTCGGCACCCTGCTCGCCACCCGCCTGCCGCTCTACGAAGAGCTGGCCAATGCGGTGGTGCCGATGGGCGACCGGGCGATGATCCGCCGCGCCCTGCCGATGCTGCGCCGGCTGCCCGAGCTGCCCGCCGGGACGAAGATGCTCTGGGCCAGTGCCCCCGGCGGCGAGTACCCGGTGCTGGTCGGCCGCGGCCTGATCGACTGCGGCTGGTGGCCGCTGGAGAGCCGGCGCTTCGTCGTCACCGACCGCGAGGTCGGCCCGCTCTACAAGGATCGCCTCGGCCCGGTCGCCGCGAGCTACGAGATCGAAGCGGGGGAGACCGCCAAGACCCTCGCCAACACCGAGAAAGTGCTGCGGGCGCTGACCCGCGAAGGGATGACCCGCGGCGACCACGTGGTCGCGCTCGGCGGCGGCGTCGTCGGCGACCTCGGCGGGCTCGTCGCCCACCTCTACCAGCGCGGCGTGCCGGTCGTCCAGGTGCCGACCACGCTGGTCTCCCAGGTCGACTCGGCCTACGGCGGCAAGGTCGGCGTCGACCTCCCCGAGGGCAAGAACTACGCGGGCGCCTTCCAGCAGCCCGCCGCGGTGATCGCCGACACCGAGGCGCTGGCGACGCTGCCGCCGGACGAGCTCGCCGCCGGGTTCGTCGAGGTGCTGAAGACCGGGCTCCTCGCCGGCGGGGCGCTCTGGGAGAGGGTCCGGGCGATCGAGACGCTCGTCCCGGCCGAGCTCGACGACCTCGTCTTCGCCTGCGCCCGCTACAAGTGCGCGATCGTCGCCGCCGACGAGCTCGACACCGGCCTGCGCAACGTCCTCAACCTCGGCCACACGGTCGGCCACGCGATCGAGTCGGCGACCGGCTACACCGCCTACCGCCACGGCGAGGCGGTCGGGCTGGGACTGCTGGCGGCGCTCCGCCTCTCCGACGCCGAGGAGCTGCGCACGGAAGTCGAGGAGATCCTCGCCCGCCACGGCCTGCCGACCCGCCTCGAGGTCCCGATCGCGGTCCCCGACGTCCTCGAGTCGCTCGGCCGCGACAAGAAGCGGACCGCGGCCGGGGTCGGCTTCGTCCTCCTCAAGGCGCCGGGCGAGGCCGAGATCGGCCAGCTTGTCGATGCCGCCAGGGTCGAAAGCGCGGTAAAGGAGCTGATGACCTGACCTGAGCGACGCTCAGGGGCAGCCCTTCCCCAGCGGGCCAAGATATTCGACGACGGATCGGGGTTCGGCCGGACCTGCTTCGACGATTCGTTCGGCGATCTGCCTCGCCGACATCTTTTCGATATTTCCGTCGACGCAGGCGATCGTCTTGGCCGGCGCCTTCAGCTCCGCGAGATTGGCGTCGACCGCGCGCCGGATCGCCCACCGCATGGCCGCAAGGGAATGGGGTTCGAGCCGCGTCACGTTGATGCGGGTCGACGGGCTGTCGCTGCTCCCGCAGCCGGCGAGGGCGACCGCAAGAAAGAAGCCCACCACGAGGATTCCCCTGCGCATATTCGTCAGGCTAGTCGAGCGCCCCGGGGACGCTTGAGTATCGTGGCGTCGGTGAATCCCGCCACCACCCGCAATCGCGTCGCCGTGCTGCACGGCGTCAACTTCGACGTGCTCGAGAAGCGCGATCCGGGGCTCTACGGCGGCCGCTCGCTCTCGGAGCTGGAACACCAGATCGAGGGCTGGGCGCGCGAGGCGGGGCTCGAACCGCTCTTCTTCCAGACCAACCACGAGGGCGAGTTCGTCGAGTATCTGCACCGGCTGCCCGACCTGGCCGACGGCTCGCTGATCAACGCCGGCGCCTGGACTCACTACAGCCGCGCGATCGCTGACGCGCTCGACGTCGCCGGGCTGCCCGCGGTCGAGGTGCACCTCTCCGACGTCGAGGCGCGCGAGGGCTGGCGCAAGGTCTCGGTCTTCGACGGGCTGGTGGTGGAGAAGATCTCCGGCAAGGGCGCCGACGGCTACAAGGAGGCGCTCGACGTGCTGGCGCGCGAGCTCGGGGTGGAGGCCTGATGCGCGGCCGCGGCGACCGGCTCGAGGCGGAGCTGGCGGCGAAGGGCCTCGACCGGATGCTGGTCACCGACCTGACCAACGTCCGTTACCTGACCGGCTTCACCGGCACCAACGGGGCGGCGATCTGCGGCCCGGGCATCCGCGTCTTCCTCACCGACTTCCGCTACACCGAGCGCGCCGCCGCCGAGGTCTCCGAGTGGGAGTGCGTCACCCTGACCGGCGACTGGCTGGGCGGGATCGCCGAGCGCCTCAGCGGCAAGATCGGCTTCGAGGACGACCACGTCTCGGTCCGCTCGCTGACCAAACTGGAGGAGAAACTCGGCACCGGCGTCGAGGCGGTGCCGGCGGGTGGCGCGGTCGAGGCGCTGCGGCGGGTCAAGGACGAGCAGGAGCTGGCGCTGATCGCCGAGGCCTCGAAGCTGGCCGACGCGGCGCTCGGGCAGACGCTCGAAAACGGCTTCCTCGGCAAGACCGAGCGCGAGGTCGCCGACTTCTTCGAGGAGCGGGTGCGTGGCCTAGGCGGCACGCTGTCCTTCGACACGATCGTCGCCGCCGGCCCCAACGGCGCCCAGCCGCACGCCGAGCCGGGGCAGCGGGAAATCGGCAAGGGCGAACTGATCGTCTTCGACATGGGCGCCAAGCTCGACGGCTACTGCTCCGACGGCACCCGCACCTACGCCACCGGCGACCCCGGCGAGGAGGGGCGGCGCGTCTACGACACCGTGCTCGCCGCCCAGCAGGCGGCGCTGGAGGCGATCCGCCCGGGCGAGAAGGGCGAGGACGTCGACCAGGCGGCGCGCAAGGTGATCGACGACGCCGGCCACGGGGAGCACTTCGGCCACGGCCTCGGCCACGGCGTCGGCCTCGACATCCACGAGGGCCCGCGGCTCTCGCTGCGCTCCGACGACATCCTCGCGGTGAACGAAGTGGTCACGGTCGAGCCGGGGATCTACCTGGCCGGCGACCTCGGCGTGCGGATCGAGGACCTCGTCGTCGTCGGCGACGACGGCCTGCAGAACCTCAGCAGCCTCCCCAAGGATCTGACCTACATCGACTAGGCCTAGCGCGGTTCGAAACTTCGGTCAGGCCGAAGAAAGGAACCACGCAAGGATCAGCGGCTGAGGTCGACGCCGGATTTGATCCGGCTGCCGAAGGCTGCGAGGAGGTTGATCACGGCCTCGACGTCCTGCAGGTCGACCATCTCGACCGGCGAGTGCATGTAGCGCAGCGGGATCGAGACCAGGCCGGTCGGGATGCCCGAGCGGGCGATCTGGATCGAGTCGGCGTCGGTGCCGGTGCTGCGGCCGCTGGCGGCGACCGTGTACTCGATCCCCTCCGCCTCGGCGGTCTCGACCAGCAGCTCGAAGACCTTCGGTGAGAGGGTCGAGCCGCGGCCGATCACCGGGCCGGAGCCGAGCGGGTGCGAGCCCAGTTCCTTCTCGTCGACGCCGGGCGCGTCGGTCGCGTGGGTGACGTCGACGGCGACGGCGATGTCCGGTTTCAGCTCGAAGGCCGAGGTGCGCGCGCCGAACAGGCCGATCTCCTCCTGCACCGCGGCGACGCCCGCCATCGAACCGCCCGGGCCGGCGCCCTCGGCGCAGCGGCGGGTGGATTCGAGCGCGACGAAGGCGCCGAGCCGGTTGTCCATCGACTTGGAGACGAGGCGCGAGCCCGCCACCTGCAGCGGTTCGGTGCGGATCACGACCGGATCGCCGACGCGGACCATCGCCTCGGCCTCCTCGCGGTCGGCGACGCCGATGTCGATGTGCATCGATTTCAGTTCGACGACCTTTTTGCGCTGGTCGGGCTCGAGCAGGTGGATCGGCTTGCGGCCGGCGACGCCGGGGACGATCCCGTCGCGCCCGGTCACCTCGACCCGCTGGCCGACCAGGATCTGCGGGTCCCAGCCGCCGATCGGCTCGAACCAGAGGAAGCCCTTCTCGTCGATGTGGGTGATGATCAGCCCGATCTCGTCGATGTGGCCGACGATCGCGACCAGCGGCTCGGCCTCGCCGACCCGGGCGATGGTCGAGCCGATGCCGTCGTAGGAGAGCTCGGCGAACGGGGACGCGGCGTCGCGCCAGACCTTGGCCGCGGGTCCCTCGTAGCCGGACGGCGCGCCGGCCCGCAACAGTTCGTCGAGAAGTTTGGGAACCTCATTTGAAGTCGTCATAGAACCGCCAGTATGTCGAAGTCTTACGTCCGTCCGCGAGAAACAGTGCGGTACAGGAGCCCTGATCGGCGCCGGGCGGCGGGCACTTGAATCATGGGCTCTGATCGCCGAGCAACTCGGCCTCCGCCTCGGTCATCGTGTTGCGGGCGCGAAGCTCGTCACGGCGCTCGTCGTAGCCGACGTGCTCGAGGACGACGAGGACGGCGAGCAGGGCCGTCCCGATCGCCAGCGTGGCGAGCGCGGGGATCGCGGTGCCGAGCGGGATCAACAGCACCAGCACGGCCGCGGCGATCGATTTGTTGCGGTTCAAGGTGTGTTTCTGGCGGTAGCGGAAGGCGACCAGGCCGAGCAGGTAGATCGCGATCCCGCCGAGCAGCGCGAACGAGGTCACCCAGTCAAGATCCTCGCCGGTGTGGGTCGTCGTCGCCTTCAGGCCGAAGGCGGTGACGACGATCCCGGCGACGAGGAAGAGGTGGATGTAGGAGTAGGAGTCGCGGGCGAGCGAGTTCTGCTCGTGGCCGGGCTCGGCTTCGCCCAATCGCCGTGCCGAGACCAGGGCGACGACGTCGAAGTAGAGCCACCACAGCGCCGCCGCGACGCCGACCCCGAGCACCGCGGCGACGCCGATCCCGAGATCGAGTTCGCCGGCTGCCGCGGCGCCGATCTCGACGATCGACTCACCGAGCGCGATGATGATGATCAGCCCGTGGCGCTCGGCGAAGTGGCCGGGCACGAGCTGCCAGCCGCCGACGCCGAAGAAGTAGGGCCCGCCGAAGTCGAGCGCCAGCGCCAGCACCCAGAGTGCCGCCTGGGGGAGGCCGTCGAACGCGGCGGCGGTGGCGAGGAGCGCGACCGCGACCACGGTCGAGGCGGCGAGGGCGATGGTCGAGCGCCGCAGCTCGGGCTCCTCGGTGCTGGCGATCGTGAAGAGGGCGATGTGGGCGGTGCGGAAGAGGCCGATCGCCACGGCGAATGCCAGCGCCAGGTCGCCGAACGCTTCCGGCACGCAGATCGCCGCGATCAGCATCGCCGCCATCGCGGCGAAGAAGACGAGCCGGACGGCGCCCGCCTCGGGATCGATGACGCTGGTGAGCCAGGCGTAGGAGGTCCAGGCCCACCACAACACGCCGAGCACCAGGAGGCCCTGCGCCAGCCCCGACCAGCTCGGGTGATGGGACATCAGCGAGGTGCACTCGGTGATCGCGAGGACGAAGACGAGGTCGAAGAAGAGCTCCAGCGGCGTGACCCGCTCGCCCTCGCGCGGGGCGGCGCTCAGGCGCGGCGCGTGTGGCGCGTGGCGCTGCTGCGAGCCGTCTGAGGCCGCGGACGAGGGGTCGGACACGCGCCCAATCCTAGGTGCCGCGCCCGGCGACGTTCACCGTCCCTGGCTGGCCCTCGTCCTACCTGGCGGCGTCCTCGCCCGCTCGACGTGGCGCTGCCACGCCTTCGGGGCTGCGTCCTTGCCACATAGAACGATTGCTGCGCCAGGTTGCGGCGCCCGTCACCAGGCGCGGCACCTGCAACTCGGTCTCGGCCGCCTCGGCGGGGGCGCCGCGCGGGCCGAAGACCCAGAGCCGCAGGAGCCAGTAGCGCAGCACCGTTGCGGCGGCGTTGGCGGCGAGGAGGACGGCCACCTCGACCCCCTGCGAGGCGTCCGGCGCGAGCGCCCCGAGCCCCGCCAGCGCCAGCGTGGTGAGCCCGAGGCAGACGCCGAACACCGCCAGCCCCTGGACGTGGTGCGTGGCCAGGCCCTCACGGCCGCGCCGGCCGAAGGTGAAGCGGCGGTTGGCGGCGGTGTTGAAGACGGCGGAGAGCGCCAGCGCGGCGGCGTTCGCGGCGAGCGGCGCCACCGCGCCGCGCAGGGCTAGGAAGAGCAGCAGGTAGAGCAGGGTGCTGGCGACGCCGACCAGGGCGAAGCGGCTCACTTCCCCGCCCATCCGGACGATCCCGCGCAGGTCGTCGAGCGCGGTGCGGACGATGTCGACCCGCGAGTCGGGGTCGTCGACCCAGTCGACCGGCACTTCGTGGATGCGCAGGCCGGAGCGCTCGGCCAGCACCAGGAGCTCGGTGTCGAAGAACCAGGCCTGGTCCTCGACCCGCGGCAGGAGCGCCTTGACGACCTCGGCGCGGCCCGCCTTGAAACCGCACTGGGCGTCGGAGAAGCGGCTGCGCAGGGCGAGGTGGAGGAGGCGGTTGTAGGTCCGCGAGATGACCTCGCGCTTGGGACCACGGACGACGCGCGAGCCGCGCGCCAGCCGGGTGCCGATCGCCAGGTCGGAGTGGCCGGAGATCAGCGGCGCGACCAGGGGGAGGAGGGCCTCGAGCCCGGTCGAGAGGTCGACGTCCATGTAGGCGACGACGTCGGCCTCGCTGCGCGACCAGACCCGCCGCAGCGCCCGGCCGCGCCCCTTCTCGGAGAGGCGCAGGTAGGCGACCGCGTCGAGCTCGTCGGCCAGCCTGGCGCCGATCGCCGCGGTGCCGTCCTCGCTCGCGTTGTCGGCGATGACGATGCGGAACGAGTAAGGGAGGGCCTCGCGGCAGAACTCGTGGAGGCGGCGGACGCTCTGCTCCAGCGCCGCCTCCTCGTTGTGGACGGGGATCGCGATCTCGACGGTGGGTCTCATGCGACCAGGGTGCGCCGCGAGCGTGGGACCTCCGTGGGCACGGCCTCAGAGATCCCTGGGAGCGCACGATCCTCAGGAAACGCACAGGAAGTTCCGAGAACATGAGTCCCATGAACGCCGCTCCGACCAAATCCGCGGGCAAGGTCCTCGTCGTCGACGACGAGTCGAACATCGCCGACGTCCTCTCGATCGCCCTGCGCTTCAACAACTACGAGGTGGCGACCGCCGCCGACGGCCAGGGCGCCCTGCAGAAGGTGACCGAGTTCCGCCCCGACCTCGTCCTGCTCGACGTGATGCTGCCCGACCTCGACGGCTTCGAGGTCGCCAAGCGGATGCGCGAGCGCGCCGATGACACCCCGATCCTCTTCCTCACCGCCCGCGACACCACCGAGGACAAAGTCCGCGGCCTGACGATCGGCGGCGACGACTACGTCACCAAGCCGTTCTCGGTCGAGGAGCTGCTGGCCCGCGTCAGCTCCGTCCTGCGCCGCTTCGGCAACGCCGGCGGCGGCGAGTCGGTGCTGCGCTTCGGCGACCTCGAGCTCGACGACGACACCCGCGAGGTCTTCCGCGCCGGCGCCTCGATCGAGCTCACCGACACCGAATACCGCCTGCTCCGCTACCTGATGTCCCATCCCCGGCGGGTGCTCACCCGGGCGCAGATCCTCGACCACGTCTGGGACTACGACTTCGGCGGCGACGCCCGCGTCCTCGAGACCTACGTCAGCTATCTGCGCAAGAAGCTCGAGGCGCAGGGCCCACGCCTGATCCACACGGTGCGAGGGGTCGGCTATGCGCTCCGCCTTCCGCCTGCCTGACTGGTCGCTGCGCACGCGGCTCCTGCTGCTGCTCGTCGGCCTCGCGGTGGTCGGGCTGGCGGCGGCCGACTTCGCCTCCTACCGGGCGCTCCACAACTATCTCTACGACCGGGTCGACCAGCAGCTCGAATCGGCGGTCCAGCCGTTCTCGATGCGGCTCTCCCAAAAAGCGGGCGGGGAAGTTGGGCCGCGGTTCGGCCCCGGGCCCGCGGGCGCGGGCGGCGGCGGCCCGGCGCCGAGCGCGCAGCTACCGAGCGGGACCTACAGCCAGCTGCGCACCGCCGGCGGCGAAGTCCTCGCCCACACGCCCTCGCGGCTCTTCGGCGAAGACCTGCCGCTGCCGCAGATCCCGGCCGACCTCGAACCGACCACCCCGCAGGAAGGCGTCTCGCCGATCACCGTCGGGCAGCGGGGCGGCGGCTCCGAACAGTTCCGCCTCGCCGCGGTGACGGTCGGCGAAGGTGGGCTGGTCTCGGTGGTCGCGGTGCCGCTCGGCGACACCCAGGCGACCCTCAGCCACCTGGCGCTGATCGAGCTCGTCGTCAGCGGCGCGATCCTGTTCGCCCTCGCGGCGGCGGCCTGGTGGCTGGTCGGGGTCGGGCTGCGGCCGCTGCGGCGGATGGGCGAGGTGGCCGGGCAGATCGCCGCCGGGGACCTCTCGCGCCGGGTCGAGCCGGACAATGACCGCACCGAGGTCGGCCGCCTGGGACGGTCCCTGAACGCGATGCTGGTGCAGATCGAGAAGGCCTTCGCCGAGCGGGCGGCGGGGGAGAGGCGGCTGCGGCGCTTCCTCGCCGACGCCTCGCATGAGCTGCGCACGCCGCTGGCGTCGATCCGCGGCTACTCGGAGCTCTACCGGATCGGCGCGGCGCGCGAGCCCGCCGAGGTGGAGCGGGCGATGGGCCGGATCGAGGCCGAGTCGGAGCGCATGGGCGGGCTGGTCGACGACCTGCTGACGCTGGCGCGGATCGACGAGGTGCGCGAGCCCGCCCGCGAGCCGCTCGACCTGCGCGAGCTGCTCGAGGACGCCCGCGACGACGCGCGGGCGGCGGCGCCGGAGCGCGAGATCTCGCTCAACCCGACCGGGCCGCTGGCGATCGAGGCCGACGGCGACGCGCTGCGGCGGATCGTCGCCAACCTGCTGCGCAACGCGATCGTCCACACGCCTGCGGGGACGCCGATCGAGCTCGCCTTGGAGCAGACCGAGGCCTGGGCCACGGTCAAGGTGCGCGACCACGGCCCCGGCCTGCCATCCGGGGACCCGAATGCGGTCTTCGAGCGCTTCTGGCGGGACTCCGCCGCGCGCGGCCGCGACGACGGTGGCGCCGGCCTCGGCCTGGCGATCGTCGCCGCGCTGGTCAACTCCCACGGCGGCCGGGTCGAGGCGGAGAACCCTCCCGGCGGCGGCGCCCTCTTCACCGTGCACCTGCCCCTGCGCGCGCGGTCGTCCTAAGTGGCGCTATAGGTGCTTTAGGTCGACCGCACTCCGCGCTGCGCGGTCGACCTGCGTTAAGTCCGGCGGACCGCGGTCGACCTACGTATCGCATGGGTTAACGCAGGTCGACCGCACTCCCAGCGGCGTCCCAGGGATCTCCGAGCATTGGCCGCCACGGTGGGTGCATGGAGTCAGCCACCCACCCCCACCACAGATCCTGGAACTCGACCCGCCTGCGTGACCGGCTGCCGGAGCGCCTGCGGGCGCTGCCGCTGCCGCGCCCCGAGCTGGCGGTGCTGCTCGGCCTCGCCGCGCTGCTCTACCTCTGGGCCCTGAGCAAGAACGGCTGGGCGAACGACTACTACAGCGCCGCGGTCCGCTCGATGGCGGGCAGCTGGCACGACTTCCTCTACGGCTCCTTCGACGCGAAGGGGCTGATGACCGTGGACAAGCCGCCCGCTGCCCTCTGGGTCGAGGCGCTCTCGGTCAAACTCTTCGGCTTCAACTCGTTGGCGATCCTGGTGCCGCAGGCGCTGATGGGGATCGCCTCGGTGGGGCTGCTCTACGACCTGACCCGGCGCCGCTGGGGCCGGATCGCCGGGACCGTCGCGGGCATCGGGCTGGCGCTGACCCCGGTCGTCGTCGCGATCTCCCGCCACAACAACCCCGACGCGCTACTGGTCCTCTGCAGCGTCGGCGCGCTCTGGTGCCTCGTCCGGGCGCTGGAGCACGGGGCGACGAAGTGGCTCGTCCTCGCCGGCGTCTGCGTCGGCCTCGGCTTCGAGGCGAAGATGGGCGCGGCGCTGATGGTGCTGCCGGGGATGGCGCTGGCCTACCTCTGGGTGGCGCCGCGCGGCCGCCTCGTCGCGATCCGCCAGCTGGCCGTCGCGGGAGCAGTGCTGCTCGCGGCCGCCCTCGCCTGGCCGGTGCTGGTCTGGCTGACCCCGGCGGCGAGCCGGCCTTGGATCTCCGGCACCAGCGACAACAGCATCTGGTCGCTGATCTGGGAATACAACGGCCTGGGACGACTGGAAGGGCAGACGGGCGGGCCCGGCAACCTGGGAGCGGGGGGGACCTTCGGCGGCCCGACCGGAGCCTTCCGCCTGCTGAACGAAGCACTCGGCGGCCAGGCAGGCTGGTTGCTCGGCGCGGCCCTGGCGGGCGGCGTCGGCATCGCGGCACTGAGCCGCCTGCGGCGGACCGACCCGCGCACCGGCTGGATCATCGCCGTCGGGGGCGCCTTCGGCGTCACCGCGGTTGCCTTCAGTTTCGCCGGCGGCATCTTTCACCCGTACTACACGTCCCTCCTGGCCCCGTTCGCGGCGGCCCTGGTCGGCGCGACCGTGGGACAGGTGTTGGCGGTCGAGCGCGGCGGCAGTGTGGCGGCGGCCGTCGGCGACGGTTCGGCGGCGGTGGCCGCACGGGTACGCGGATCGACAGGGGCGATCGGCCTCCGGCGCGACGGTGACGACGCGGCGGCCGGGAGACTTCATCGCAGTCGCGAAGCGGTGCTGGCGCGGATGGTCGGCGCGGTGGCGATCGGCCTCGGCGCGATCGTCGAGTTGGTCGTCATCGATAACAGCGCCTCGGACCTCGACTGGCTCGTCGTCCCGCTGGTGATTGTCTCGGTCACGGCCCTGGTGGGCCTGCTCTTCGCCGACGCGCTCGCCGGGCGCCTGCGCGGCCGGACGAGCCCGGCCCGGATCCGCCTGGCGGCGCTCGTCTGCGCGGTCGGCATCCTGCTGGTCGGCCCGGCGATCTGGTCGGTCGACACCCTCGGCCACCCGACCAGCAGCACCTTCCCCGCCGGCGGCCCCGAATCGGCCTCGACGATGGGCGGCCCCGGCGGCATGGGTGGCGGCCCAGGAGGCGGCAGCGGCGGCCCACCGAGCATGGGCGGCGGCGAAGGCGGCCCGATGCCCGGCTTCGGCAGCACCGAATCCGGCACCACGGGCGGCCCGCCCTCGCTCAACGGCACCGAATCCGGCGAACTCCCCGGCCTCGGCTCCGAATCGACCGGATCGGAAGGCGGTGCGGTCGGCGAACTCTTCGGCGAAGCTGGCGAATCCGGCACCGAATCCGGAGCGGTCGGCGAATCCTCGACCGGCACCGGCGGGCCGCCCTCGATGAGCGGCGGCATGGCCGGCGGTGGGATGTTCGGCGGTGAAGACCTGCAGCTCGATCCTCGACTACACCGAAGCTCATGGCGGCGGCACGATCGCCGTCGACAGCCAGTCGGGCGCCTCGGCCTCGATCATCGAAGGTGGCGCCGAAGTGGCCGGCATCGGCGGCTTCTCCGGCAAAGAGTCATCGGTCAGCGCCGAATGGCTGGACGAACGGATCGCCGACGGCGACATCAGCTGGATCTACACCAGCGGCCTCGGCGGCGCGATCGGCGGCGAAGGCGCGTCCACGGGCGGCCCCGGCGGCGACACCCGTACCGGCTCCGAATCGGCGATCGACACCGTGGTCGAATCCTGCACCGCGATCTCCGCCTCGGCCTACGGCTCCTCCTCGGAATCCGAAACCTCGGAATCGGCAGGGGCCGTCACCGCTGGCAGCGGCACCCTCTACAAGTGCGGCGGCTCCTGAGCCATGGCCGTGGAGAGAAACCGTCGCTATACGGCGGTTTCTCTCCACGCCGGCCGCTCCGCGTGACGTGGCCCGACCGGTGGCATAGGTTTGCGCCATGCCCTCCGCGAGCAAGATCAGGCTGGTCACCGGCGCCTCGAGCGGGATCGGCGCCGCCACCGCGCGGCGCCTCGCCCGTGATCCCGGCACCGAGCTGGTCCTCGTCGCCCGCCGCGGCGAGCTGCTCGCCGAGCTGGCCGCCTCGCTACCGGCGCCGACCACCTGGGTCGCCGCCGACCTCACCGATCCCGAGGCGCCGGGCCTCGTCCGCGCCCACGTCGAGCAGCACCACGACCGCCTCGACCTCCTCGTCAACAACGCCGGCGCCGGCTGGCGGGGGAGCTTCGCCGAGACCGGCTGGGAGAACGTCCACCGCCACATGGAGCTGAACTTCGACGCGGTGGTCCGCCTCACCGAGGCCCTGCTGCCGCTGCTGCACCGCTCCGCCCCGAGCGCGATCGTCAACGTCGCCAGCACCGCGGGCCGGGTCAGCCGCGCCAAATCGGGCGCCTACTCGGCGAGCAAGTTCGCCCTGATCGGCTGGACCGACGCGCTCAACCTGGAGGAGGCGCCGCACGGCGTCCACGTCGGCATGGTGCTGCCCGGCTTCATCCCGACCGAGGGCTTCCCCCAGGCCGAGCTGCGCGACAAAGCCCTAACCCGCCTCCTCCTCGGCACCCCCGAGCAGGTCGCCGAGGCGATCCACGAGGTCGGCCCCGGCGGCAAGGCGGAGCGCTACGTGCCCCGCAAGTACGCCCTCGCCGCCCACCTCCGCGTCCTCGCCCCGGGCCTCACCCGCCGCGTCCTCGGCGGCGGCGCCGCAGCCACCCTCGTCCCCGCCACCTCCGCCTCCGAGCGTAAGGACTGAGCGCCGTCGCGCCGCCCCCTCCGCGCGGCGCGTCGTCACCTCTCGCCTCGTCGCTAGAGTCACGCCTATGACGGTTTCGACCAACCAATTCCGCAACGGCAGCCACATCGAGATCGACGGCAAGGTCTGGAAGATCGTCGAATTCCAACACGTCAAGCCGGGCAAGGGAGGCGCTTTCGTGCGGACGAAACTGCGCCGCATCGAGGACGGCAACGTGATCGACAAAACCTTCCGCGCCGGGGAGAAGTTCCGCCTCGTGCGCACCGAATCGAAAAAGATGCAGTACCTCTACGACCAGGGCGACTCGGTGGTCTTCATGGACAACCGGGACTACGACCAGATCGAAATCCCCTCGGCGGTGCTCGGCGACTCGATGCAGTGGGTGCTGCCGAACTCCGAGGTCGAGGTGCTCTTCGTCGACGAACAGCCGAGCGACGTCACCGTCCCGGCCTCGGTCGAGATGAAAGTGACCCAGACCGACCCGGGCCTGAAAGGCGACACCGCCTCGGGCGGCGGCAACAAGCCGGCGACGCTCGAGTCCGGCGCGATCGTCCAGGTGCCGCTCTTCATCGAGGAGGGCGAAACGATCAAGGTCGACACGCGCTCCGGCGAATACATGTCGCGCGCCTAGCGCGATCGAGTTTCGGTCCCCTCCGGGGGCCCAAAAGTCGACTGGGCGAAGAAATACCATCGCCGGGTGAGCACGGCTTACGCCCCGGGGGAGTGGACCGACCTCTTCGTCGCCGTCGCCGGTGCCTCGGCGGCGCTCGCCGGGTTGCTCTTCGTCGCCGTCTCGATCAACGTCGAGCGGATCCTCAAGTACGAGGGCCTGCCGGAGCGCGGGATCGAGGCGCTGGCGATGCTCCTCGTCCCCTTGATCGTCTCGATCGCCGGGTTGCTCCCGGGCCAGAGCCACGTCGCCCTCGGGCTCGAGCTGCTGGCGATCGGCGCCGCCCTGGTCGGGGTGATGCTGCGGCTGCCGGTCGCCCACCGGCTCCCGGAGGGGATCGAGACCCCGCCGCGCTACGCCGTCAACCGCCAGGTGGTGCGCCTCAGCGGTACCGTCCTGCTCCTGATCGGCGGCCTGGCCGAGCTCTTCGCCGTCGCCGGCGGCCTCTACTGGGTCGCGGCCGCGATCGTCCTGCTGATCCTCGGCGCCGTCGTCAACGCCTGGGTGCTGCTGGTCGAGATCCTGCGCTGACCGGTACGTCGCTGTGCGTTGACTCACGCCCGGCGCGCCCCCCGGCCTGAGAGAATGACCCGATGCGCCGCTCCGACCAACGCCGTGACGCCGTCTTCGCCAGCTACCAGCGCGACGTGACGGCCCGCCCGCTCGCCGAGCTGGTCGCGGAGGCCAAACCGCTGACCCGCGAACTGGCCGAGGGCGTCGACGCGAACCGCGAAGAACTCGATGACACGATCGCCGAACACCTGCGCAGCGGCTGGACCATCGACCGGCTCGCCCCGCTCGACCTCAACGTGATGCGGGTGGCGCTGTTCGAGATCGAGGAGGGGGAGACCCCTTACGAGGTGGCGATCGACGAGGCGGTGGAGATCGCCAAGGAGTACTGCGGCGCCGACTCGGCCGGCTTCATCAACGGCGTGCTCGGGGCGATCGTCCGCGAGCGCGAGCCGACCGGATGAGCCGCCTGCGCGAGATCGCCGAGCGCCTGCGCGAGATCGCCGCCGAGCTGGAGGGCGAAGGCGAGCTCGAGGAGGGCCGCGCCGCCGCCCTCGCCGCCGAGGCTGGCGAGCTCTCCCAGGAGGCGGTCGAGGAGACCAACCGCCGCGCCCGCGAGGCAGCCGCCGCCGATGCGGAATAGGCGCGCGCCGCGGAGGCGCCGCCGTCGATGACCGCCTCAGCCCCCGACAGTCCCTACCCCGAGGATCTGCGGAGCCTGGTCGACACCGCGCTCGCCGACCTGCGCTTCTCACCCGCCGCACCGACCGCGGGTCTCGAGGAGGCGATGCGGTACTCGCTTCTCGCCGGCGGCAAGCGCGTGCGCCCGGTCCTCGCCCTCGCCACCGCCCGCGCCCTCGGCGCCGCGCCGGAGAGCTTCCTCCCGGTCGCCTGCGCGCTCGAGCTCGTCCACACCTACTCGCTGATCCACGACGACCTGCCGGCGATGGACGACGACGACCTGCGACGCGGCAAGCCGACCTCGCACAAGCGCTTCGGCGAGGACGTCGCGATCCTCGCCGGCGACGGCCTCTTCGCCGAGGCGGTCCGCCTCTTCTGCGAGCAGCCCGGCGACCCCGCCCGGGTGCTGGCGGCGCTGCGCGAGCTGGCCTCGGCGACCGGCGTCGACGGCATGGTCGGCGGCCAGTACGTGGACGTGATCGGCGCCGAGCTCGACGCCGCCGGCCTGCGCGAGCTGCACGCGCTGAAGACCGGCCGCTTGATCTCGGCAAGCGTCTGTGTGATCCCGATCCTCGAGGGATCGGACGAAAGTGAGACAATGCGATACCGCCGTTTCGCCGACGAGCTGGGCGTCCTGTTCCAGATCGTCGACGACATCCTCGACGTGACCGAGAGCGACGAGCGGCTCGGCAAGCCACATGGAAGCGACGAGAGACATGGCAAACTCACCTACGTCAGCCTTTTCGGCCTCGACCGGGCGCGCGAGCTCGCCTCCGAGTCCCACGTCAAGGCGACCGCGGCGCTGGCCGAGGCGGGCGGCGACACGGCAGACCTCAGGCGGGTAGCCGACTACATCTTCACCCGGCACGAATGAGCGACGAACACAAACAAAACGGCAACGGCACGGACCCGGTCGAACCGCTCCTCGACCGGATCGACGGCCCCGATGACCTGAACGGCCTCGGCGACGAGGAACTGCAGCAGGTCGCGCAGGAGATGCGCGGCTACATCATCGACACGATCGGGCAGATCGGCGGCCACTTCGGCGCCAACCTCGGCACCTGCGAGCTCGCCGTCGCCCTCCACAGCCTGCTCGAAAGCCCCCGCGACAAGGTCCTCTGGGACGTCGGCCACCAGTCCTACCCGCACAAGATCCTCACCGGCCGGCGCGAGCAGCTCTCGACGATCCGCCAGTACGAGGGCCTCGCCCCGTTCTGCTCGATCGAGGAGTCCGAGCACGACATCATGGGCGCCGGCCACGCCTCGACCTCGATCGGCTACGCGGTCGGCCTCAAGGAGGCGATGCGCAAAGGGATCGGCGAGGACGGCCGGGTCGCCGCCGTGATCGGCGACGGCGCCCTGACCGGCGGGGTCGCCTACGAGGCGCTGCTCGCCGCGGGCGGCCTGCAGACGCCGATGGTGGTCGTCCTCAACGACAACGGGATGTCGATCTCCCCCAACGTCGGCGCGCTCTCCCGCTACTTCAACCGGATCCGCCTCAACCCGCGGCTCTACCACGCCCGCGAGGACTTCGAGGACCGGCTGACCAAGCTGCCGCTCGGCGTCGGACGGCGGATCGAGCGCCTCGGCCCCGAGGTGAAGGCGGCGATCAAGGCCTACTGGGCGCCCGGGCTCTTCTTCGAGGAGCTCGACCTCGCCTACATGGGCGTGATCGATGGCCACGACGTGAAAGCGCTGCGCCGTGCCCTGACCGAAGCCTTCGAGGCCGAACGGCCGGTCGTCGTCCACATCCACACGGTCAAGGGCAAGGGCTTCGCGCCCGCCGAAGAGAACGGCCTCGCCTCGATGGAGGAGTGGCACGCGGCGAAGCCGAACTCGATCGTCAACGGCCGCCCGACAGCCGCCGAACCCGCCTCTCAAAAGACCATCCCGGTGCAGGAAACCGACTCGCCGGAGGGGATCGAGCGGCTGGAGAAGCCGCCCGCGCCCGGCTCGCCGCCGCAGTACACGAAGGTCTTCGCCGACGCGATGGTCGCCGAGGCCGAGCGCGACCGCCGGGTGATCGGGATCACCGCCGCGATGGCGGGGGGGACCGGCCTGCAGAAGCTCGCCGACGAGCGCCCGGAGCAGTACTACGACGTCGGCATCGCCGAGCAGAACGCGGTGCTGCTGGCCTCCGGGCTGGCGCTGCAGGGGGCGAAGCCGGTCTGCGCGATCTACTCGACCTTCCTCCAGCGGGCCTTCGACCAGATCGTCCACGACGTCTGCCTGCAGGAGCTCGACGTGACCTTCGCGATGGACCGCGCCGGGCTCGTCGGCGACGACGGCCCGACCCACCACGGCGCCTTCGACATCTCCTACTTCCGCCCGATCCCGAACGTGGTGCTGATGGCGCCGCGCGACGAGGCGATGCTGGTCCACATGCTCCACACCGCCGTCGCGCATGACGGCCCGGCGGCGCTGCGCTACCCGCGCGGGGCGGCCGAGGGGGTCGAGATCCCGGCGACGCCGGAGCTGCTGCCGATCGGCAAAGGCGAGGTGCTCGCCGAGGGCCGCGACGTGGCGCTGCTCGGCTACGGCTACGGCGTCCACGTGGCGCTCGAGGCGGCGGCGATCCTCGCCGACCACGGGGTCCAGGCGACCGTCGCCGACGCCCGCTTCGCCAAGCCGCTCGACGGTGAGCTGGCGGAGACGCTGGCGCGCGACCACGACCTGCTGGTGACGATCGAGGAGAACGTCCTCCCGGGCGGCTTCGGCGCCGCCGTGCTGGAGCATCTCGAGGACGCCTTCGCAGCCGGGCCGGGGGAGCGGGCGCGGGTGCTGCGGGTCGGATTGCCCGACCGCTACGTCACCCATGGCAAGCCGGATCTGCTGCGCGCCGAGGCCGGTCTGACCGGCCAATCGGTGGCCGATCGGGTGCTCGCCGCGACGCCTTCCGCGCAACCGATCGCACGGTAATCAATTTTGGGGATTGCGCGGTTTGGCGCAATCCAATAAGTTGGCGGCTGTCTCTCCGGTGAAGGAAAGAAGCGCCCTGCAACGGGCACGCTTCTGGGGGAATCACCTAGGGAGGAGAGGCGCGTATCTCAATATGTGTGGGTCCGTTTGGGGAAACGGACTTCTCACCACCCGGAAGCCCTTCAGAGGCCCGGGTGGTGAGGCGCTTCCTGAGGCGGCGTGGTCGCGCCGCCTCAGGGCCGATTACTCCTGATCCTGCGGGGTCTCGGCGAGGACCGCGTAAACCTTGCGGCGCGTCTCGTCGAGCAGCTCGGTGACCTGCTTGCGCTGGTCCTCGTCGCCGGCCTGGCCGACCTGGCGGACGGCGGCGAACAGTTTGCCGACCGACTCGCGCAGGGCGAGGTGCCCGGTCGGGGCTCCGGCCTTGACGGCGTCCCAGGGGGCGACCGCGTCGGCCTTCTCCGCCTGCTCGGCGCGACCCGTGTCGGTGAGGGTGAAGCGGCGTTTGCCGTCCGAGTCCTCGCCGCGGATCAGGCCCTCGTCCTCGAGCAGCTGCAGCATCGGGTAGATCGAGCCGGCGCTGGGGGTCCAGGCGCCCTCGCTGCGCTCCTCGATCTCCTTGATCATCTCGTAGCCGTGCATGGGGCGGTCGGCGAGCAGGGCGAGGACGGCGGCGCGAACGTCACCGCGACGTGCCCGTGGCCCACCGCGGCCGCGCCTCGGGCCAGGGCCGAAGCCGGGACCGAAGTCGAAGCCCCGTCCGCGGGAGAACTCCTCGCGGCCGTGACGACCTGGATGACGTGGGTGGTGGTGGTGTGAATGCTTGGAATACATAACTTTCTCCTTCATATCTTTATCTAACGCGATATATCGTAATGGATCGCAACGATATGTCAACCCGAGCCAGGGACATCCCGCGTTGATGGGCCGAAAACCCGCCCTATGAGACTGGTTTTCGGCCCATCAACCCGAAGAGTCGTGGGGGCCGGCGTGATCGACGCCTGGCGGGGTAGGCTCCGCGCATGAAGTTCCTCTTCGCACCCGTGGGAATCGCCGCCGGCCTGGTCGCCGGCATCGCCGCCAAAAAGGTCTTCGAAAAAGCCTGGGCCGTGATCGACGACGAGGATCCGCCGGAGCCCGACGTCCGCGGCGTGCCGACCGGCAAACTGATCGCCGCGCTGGCGATCGAGGGCGCGATCTTCCGCGTCACCAAAGGCATCGTCGACCACCAGACGCGAGCGGGATTCGCCGGCGCGACCGGCCGCTGGCCCGGCAAGGACCCGGCCAAGGAAGACGACTAGCGTCCGTCCAGCGGCGCTCGGCGCGGTCCCTCACGCCGACCTAGTTCTTTTTTCGCCCTACCTGGTTTTAGGGATTTGATCGTGGGTAGAAAACTGATCTCCCCCTGCAGTTCCCTGAAGGCGTCCCTCCTGCCCCGGAGGGGCGCCTTCTTCCTTTCCGGGGACTGGTAAGAAGGCCCGGTGCCGATCTTCGCCGTCACCGCCGCGCTGCCAGGTCGGGCGCCGCAGATGCTCGCCGCCGCCGGCGAGGTGCGCTCCAGGGCGGATACCGAGCGTCTCGACCGCGGCGACCTCCTGACGCTGGTCGAGGGCGTCGACGTCGCGGTGACGATGCTCTACGACCGCGTCGACGAGGAGCTGCTCGAGGCCGCCGGGCCCGGGCTGCGCGGGATCTGCAACGTCGCCGTCGGCTTCGACAACGTCGACCTCGCCGCCTGCGCCCGCCGCGGGATCGTCGTCACCAACACCCCCGGCGTACTCGACGACGCCACCGCCGACATCGCCTTCGGCCTGATCCTGGCGGCGACCAGGCGGCTCGGCGAGGGGGAGCGGCTGATCCGCGCCGGGCGGCCGTGGAAGTGGGGGATGGGCTTCATGCTCGGCCACGGCCTGAGCGGGGCCCGGCTCGGGATCGTCGGACTCGGCGGGATCGGCTCACGGGTCGCCCACCGCGGCCGCGCCTTCGGCATGGAGATCGCCTACGCCTCGCGCAGCGAGTCGCCGCACGCCGCCGAGCTGGAGGCGACCCGCCTCGACCTCGACGAGCTGCTCGCCACCGCCGACGTGGTCAGCTTGCACACGCCGCTGACGCCGGACACGCGCCACCTGATCGGCGCCCGTGAGCTCGCCCTGATGAAGCCGACCGCGACCCTCGTCAACACCGCGCGCGGGGCGGTGGTCGACGAAGCGGCGCTGGCCGAGGCGCTGCGCGAAGGCGTGATCACCGCCGCCGGGCTCGACGTCTTCGAAAACGAGCCGCACGTCCTCCCGGCGCTGCTCAAGCTGGAGAACGTGGTCCTGGTCCCGCACCTCGGCTCGGCGACGGTCGAGACCCGCGCCGCGATGGCCGAGCTCGCCGCCCGCAACGCGATCGCCATCGCGAGCGGCGACCCCCCGCCAACCCCCGTCCCGCTGCCCTAGCCCGCCTCGCGCTCGTCGTTCTCCTCGACCCAGCGGACCAGGGCTCGGAGGACGCCCTCGCAGCGGCGGGAGATGCGCTCGTCGGCGAGGCCGAGGACGGCGACGCTGGCGATCTGCAGCTCGGTGACCGTGTGGGGTTCCTCTGTCGCCCGGCGCTCCTGCCCCAGCCGCACCAGCCAGCGCCGCGCCGCCGCCTCGAAGCGCTTGTCGCCCGCCCGGGCCAGCAGGACCAGCAGCTCGAGCGCGCAGTGGAGGCTGACCGGGCTGGTCTTCGCCATCTCCCGCGCCGCCTCCGAGGCCGCGTCGAGGTCACGCCGCTGCACCGCGGCGTTGAAGCGTCCCAGGGCTTCGGAGTGAGAGGCCACGAACATATGTTCGCATCGACTTCAAGTCGGGGGCATACCGAAAGCCCCGGCGCGGTAGAACTGCCTGACCAACTTGACCAGAGGAGACGAATGACGACGCACGCAGACTTCACCGACGAGGAGTGGAAGACGGTCCTCGAGGGCCCGACCAGCGCCGGGATGATCGTCACCACCGCCGAACGCGGCGGCAGCTTCCGCGAGAGCTTCGCGATGGCCAAGGCCTTCGCCGAGGCGCGCCAGGAGCACGGCGCCTCCGAGCTGCTCGACGAGGTCGTCAACCACCGGCCGAAGACCGAGCGGGTCAAGGCGCACTCCAAAGAGGAGCTGAAAGAGGGCTACCTGGCGGAGATCCGCGACGCCGTCGCGCTCGTCTCCGCCAAGGCGACCGCCGAGGAGCTCGGCGACTATCGCCAGTTCATCGTCACCCTGGCGAAGAAAGTCGCCGCGGCGAAGGAGGAGAAGGGCTCCGAGGACGGCGTCAGCCCGGCCGAGGCGGAGGCGATCACCGCGATCGAAGGGGCGCTCGGCACCGCCTGAGGCGAGCCGACGACGCCGACCACGGAGCCGAGTGATGTCAGACGACCCCAAGATCCTCAGCAAGAAGGGCTACGACAAGGAGCTGAAGCGGCTGCAGGTGGAGCTCGTCCGGCTGCAGGAATGGATCGTCCACGAGGGCCTCAAGGTCGTCGTCATCTTCGAGGGCCGCGACACCGCGGGCAAGGGCGGCACGATCCGCCGGATCACCGAAAAGACCAATCCGCGGGTGATCCAGGACGTCGCCCTCGGGACCCCGAACGACCGCGAGAAAACCGAGTGGTACTTCCAGCGCTACGTCGCCCGGCTGCCCGCGGCCGGGGAGATGATCCTGTTCGACCGCTCCTGGTACAACCGCGCCGGGGTCGAGCGGGTGATGGGCTTCTGCACCGACGAGGAGTACGAGGAGTTCATGCACTCCTGCCCGCGCTTCGAGCGGATCATCCAGCGTTCCGGGGTGATCCTGATCAAGTACTGGCTCTCGGTCTCCGACGACGAGCAGGAGAAGCGCTTCCAGAAGCGCCTCGACAACCCGCTGAAGCGCTGGAAGCTCAGCCCGACCGACCTCGAGGCGCGCGCCCGCTGGGTCGACTACGCCGAAGCCAAGGACGAGATGTTCGCCCGCACCGACACCGAGCACTCACCCTGGTTCGTGGTCGAGTCCGACGACAAGCGCTCGACCCGCCTCAACCTGATCAGCCACCTGCTCGACCAGATCCCCTACGAGCGGGTCGACCAGGAACGGGTGCACCTGCCGCCGCGCCAGCAGCGGCACTACGAGCGGCCGCCTAAGTCGACCGAGAAACAGGTTCCGGAGCGGTTTCGCGTGGAGTAGCGGCCGGGTGCGGGTCGCGCCGCCGGCTCGGCACCGGCTGGGCCTGGCCGCCGTGCGGGCCGCGCCGACGCGGGCGGCGCGGGTCGCCGGGCTCGGGCAGCCGCGGCGGCATCGCCCGCACCTGCTGCTCGCTCGGCCCGGTCTGCGGTTCCTTCATCAGCCAGTAGACGAAGCAGATCAGGCCGACGATCGGGATCTTCAACGCGAGGATGACGAGGATGGCCTCGAGGACTCCCATCCGTGAAAGGTACCCGGTCGGCTCGACTGTTCGCCAGAGCCGGTCCCGACCGGCATAAGTGAACGGTCGGCGCTCAGACGGCTGCCGCGCGGCGATCCAGCACGGCGACGATGCGCAGCGCCCCGGCGAGCAGGACGATCGCCGTCGCCGAGCCGATCAGCCAGGCCTCGACCATGCCGCCGGTCGGGGTGGCGATTTCGAAGAATTCACGCGCGACCGGGATCGCGCAGGCGCCGAAGAAGAGCAGCGCCATCGCCACGCAGAGCGCCCCGACCACCCACCGCCGCTTGCCCGGCACGTCCTCGAGGGCGAAGACGATCGCCAGGCCGGAGACGACCACCGTCGCCGCGGTCGCCGACCGCGCCTGGGTGAGGTCGTCGGTGAGCCAGTGGCGGGCGAGCAGGTAGGTGACGAGGATGCCGATCCCGGTGGCGAGACCGGCCGGGATCGAGAAGCGCGCGATCGCCCGCAGGAAACCCTCCGGCCGCCACGGGCCACTCGACGGGGCGAGCGCCAGGAGGAAGGCCGGGATCCCGATCGTGAAGGTCGAGGTGAGGGTGAACTGGCGCGGCAGCATCGGGAAGACGCCGCTCGGGATCGCGATCGTCAGCACCAGGAAGGCGGTGAAGATCGCCTTCGAGACGAAGAGGCGGGCGACCCGCTGAATGTTGCGCAGGATCTGGCGCCCTTCGCCGACCATCGGCGGCACCTCGCCGAACTCGCCGGAGACGAGCACGAGGTCCGACACCGAGCGGGCCATCTGGGTGCCGCTGCCCTGGGCGATCGCGAGCCGCGCCTCCTTCAGCGCCGGGACGTCGTTGACGCCGTCGCCGAGCATGCCGACGTATTCCCCGCCTTCGCTCAGCACGCGGACCACGCGCGCCTTGCCCTCGGGCGAGATGCGGCCGATCGCGGGCGCCGCCCGCACCGCCTCGAGCAGCTCGGCGTCGTCCTCGGGCAGGTGGCGCCCGTCGAGGGCCGGGCCGGAGGCCTCGATCCCAAGGTCGCGGGCGATCGCCCCGACCGTCGCCGGGTTGTCGCCGGAGAGCACCTTCAGGGCGACGTCTTCGCGGGCGAAGAACTCGATCGTCTCCGCTGCCTCGGCGCGCAGCTCCTCGGCGAGGACGACGACGCCGAGCGGCCGCAGCGGCTCGGTCAACTCGACATCGGGCCCGGCCTCCGGCAGCGGCGCGTCGTAGGCGGCGAGGGCGAGCACGCGCCGTCCGGCCGCGGCCTCGCTTGCGGCGCGTTCGCGCAGGTCGGCACCGTCACCGTCACCGACCGCGTCCCCGGAGCCGCTGGTCGCCGTCGCGTCTCCGAGCAGGGCCTCCGGTGCGCCCAGCACCAGCCGCCGGCCACCCAGCTCGAGCGCGCTCCAGCGCCGGCGCGAGGAGAAGGGGATCGTCGCCGTCGGCTCCTCGGCCGGTGCATCGCCCGCCAGGCCCGCCGCGTGGATCGCCTCCAGGGTCGTGTTGCGGGTCGGCGCCGCCGCCGCGTAGGCCCCGAGCGTCGCGGTCAGCTCCGCCTCGGATTCCCCCGCCGCCGGGATCAGTTCGACCACCCGCAGCGAGGCCTCGGTCAGCGTCCCGGTCTTGTCCGTGCACATGACCGAGACCGAGGCCAGCGACTCGATCGCGTTAAGCTGCTGGGCGAGGATCCCGTGGCGGGCCATCTTCGCTGCCGTCACCGCCGCGGTCAGCGAGACCAGCAGGATCAGCCCCTCGGGGACGATGTTGACGATCCCGGCGGTGAGCGTCTCGACCGCGTCGGCCTGGCTCACGTTGCGGAGTGCCAGCGAGACGCCGAGCCCGACCGCGAGCGGCACCATCATCCCGACCATCACGATCAGCAGGCGGTCCATCGCCTTCTCCAGCGGCGAGCGCGGGTGGCGGAAGGCGCGCGCGGTGGCGGTCACCTTCGCCGCGTGGCTGTCGGCGCCGACCGCGGTCGCCTCGAAGTCGCCCTCGCCCTCGACCGCGAAGGAGCCAGAGAGGACTTCCTCGCCGGTCTTTCCGCACCACCGGCTCTGACTCGCCGGTCAACTCGGACTCGTCGATCGCGAGGCCGTCGGCGCGCACCAGGGTGCCGTCGGCGGGGACCTGGTCGCCGCTCGCGATCCGCACCAGGTCCCCGGCCACGACCTCCTCGACCGCCACCTGGCGCGGCGCCCCGTCGCGCACCACCGTCGCTTTCGCCACCACCAGCGCGGCGAGCTTGTCCAGCGTGCGCTTCGCCCGCACCTCCTGGAAGGTCCCGATCCCGACGTTGGCGACGAGGATGCCGAGGAAGAGCGCGTCCTTGGGGTTGCCGAAGACGATCGTCGCGAGGCCGAAGCCGGCGAGGATCGCGTTGAACACCGTGAAGGTGTTGGCGATCGCGATCGAGGCGTAGGAGCGGCTGGTCGGCGGTTCGTGCGGCGGCCCCGCCTCGCGCAGGCGCCGCGCCGCCTCGCTCTGGGTCAGTCCGGCGGCGGTGACGGTGGCGGCCTCCATCGAGGCGCCAACCCTAGACGCCGAAGCGCCCGGCGCCCCTCACCGGATCAGAGGGGCGCCGGGCCGTGGATGGGTGGCTTCGGAGGGGGGCGCGTCCCTGAAACGCGCCCACCGTCTAGCCCGCCGAGCTGGCGGGGCGTTCGGCGAGGGTCACGCTCACCGACGCAGTCTGTCCTTCGTGGAGCACGGTCACTTCGACCGTTTCACCGGCGTGCTTGCCGGAGATCACCTTGATCAGGTCTTCGGTCGAGGCGATCGATTCGCCGTCGATGGCGGTGATGATGTCGCCGCCGAGCCCGAATTCGGCGCCTTCGACTTCCGCCGCGGTGCTCGCTCCCTGGATGCCGGCGGCCGCCGCGGGCCCGCCTTCCTCGACCTGCTGCACGAGCACGCCTTCTTCGGCTTCGAGGTTGAAGGCCCGTGCGAGTTCGGGGGTGATCGTCGCGCCGCTGATCCCCAGGTAGCCGTGTTCGTCGGCGGTACCGGACTCGAGCTGGGCGATCTCTTCCTTGGCCGTGTTGATCGGGATCGCGAAGCCGATGCCGACGTTGCCCTCGGAGCCTTCGCCGCCGGTGGCGATCTGCGAGTTGATGCCGATCACTTCGCCGGAGGCGTTGATCAGCGGGCCGCCCGAGTTGCCGGGGTTGATCGCCGCGTCCGTCTGGATCACGTGGTCGATCGTCACCCCGTCGGGGGCCTGGATTTCACGCTGCAGGGCGGAGACGATGCCGCTGGTGACGGTCCGCTTCAGGTCGAACGGGTTGCCGATCGCGACCACCGGGTCGCCGACTTCCATTTCGTCGGAGTCGCCCAGGGTCAGCGGGTGGAGCTGGGAGGCCGGGGCTTCGACCTTCAGCAACGCGAGGTCGGAGTTAGGTTCGGTGCCGACCACTTCGGCCTTGTACATCTGCCCACCTTCTTCGAGCGAGACGCTGATTTCCTCGCCGCCTTCGACGACGTGGTTGTTGGTGAGGACGTGGCCTTCGTCGTCGAGGACGACACCGGAGCCGGAGGCGACGCCTTCGGCGACTTTCGATTCGATGAAGGCGACGCCGTTCGCGTCGGCCTTGTAGATCTGGTTGACGGTGTTGCCGGATTCGCCGGAGCCGGTGACGGCCGCGGCGGGGGTGGTGCCGGAGGCGGAGACGACCTCGCGGGTGGTGGTGGAGTTGCCGCCGGTGGAGAGGAGGCCCGTCGCGAGCGCGAGCAGGCCGAAGAGGGCGACGACCGCCCCGCCCAGGAGGGCGGAGCCGAACGGGTGACTTCTCTTTCGCTGGAGCATGGGAACCAGGGTGAAGGCCTTCGCTCGGCTCCCCCTAAACGGACGTGAACAACTTTCTAAAGAGTTGGCAAGAGCTTCCTAAAGACGCCGATTCGCTTCGGTCCCTAATCTTTCGGTCCCTTATGGCCTCTGACGACCACAGCACCGCGGGCACCGAGCCCACCGCCAACGGCAACGGCTCGGCGGGCGCGAGCGCCTCCGCCAAGATCGAGCCGTACGTCTGGAAGATCGCCGGCGTCGTGATCCTCGGGATGACGATGTCGATCCTCGACACGACGATCGTCAACGTCGCGATCGACACCCTGGCGCGCGAACTTCACAGCACCCTGGCGCAGATCCAGTGGGTGGCGACCGGCTACCTGCTGGCGCTCGCCGCGGTGATCCCGCTGACCGGCTGGGCGGCGCGGCGCTTCGGCGCCAAGCGGGTCTACCTCGCCTCGATCACCCTCTTCACGCTCGGCTCGGCACTCTGCGGCGTCGCCGAGTCGAGCACCTCGCTGATCCTCTTCCGCGTCCTCCAGGGCGTCGGCGGCGGGATGATCATGCCGGTCTCGCAGATGATCATGGCCGAGGTCGCCGGGCCCAAACGGATGGGCCGGGTGATGGGGATCGTGGTGATGCCGGCGATGCTGGCGCCGATCCTCGGCCCGGTCGTCGGCGGCCTGATCCTGCAGAACCTGCACTGGTCCTGGATCTTCTTCGTCAACGTGCCGATCGGCATCGTCGCCGGGATCCTCGGCATGCGGATGCTGCCCGACTCCGACCTCGGCGAAGCGGGCAAGCTCGACTGGCTCGGCCTCGGCCTGCTCGCCACCAGCATGCCGCTGGTCGTCTACGGCCTCTCGGAGATCGCGACCAAGGAAAGCTTCACCGCACCGACGGTGATCTGGCCGATCGTCGCCGGGCTCGCCCTGGCCGGGACCTTCGGCCGGCACGCCTTGCGCGCCGAGCGGCCGCTGCTCGACGTCCGCCTCTACGCCAACCGGATCTTCGCCGCCGCTTCGCTCACCACCTTCGGCCTCGGCGCGGCGCTCTTCGGGGCGATGATCCTGGTGCCGCTCTACTACCAGCAGGTGCGCGGCGAGAGCGTCATCGTCACCGGCCTGCTGACCGGCCCGCAGGGCCTCGGGATGCTGCTCGTCGCCCCCTGGATCGCGCGCATGACCGACCGCTTCGGCGGCGGCAGGGTGGCGGTCGTCGGCGTCTCGATCCTCACCCTCAGCTCGCTGCCGCTCGCCTTCATCGGCCCCGACACCTCGATCGCCTTCATCTCCCTGATGCTGCTGGTCCGCGGAGTCGGCATCGGCCTCTCCTTCATCCCGGTGACGACCGTGGCCTTCGCCTCGCTGCGCACCGACCAGCTCTCCGACGCGACCCCGCAGATGAACGTCCTGCAGCGGGTCGGCGGGGCGATCGGGACCGCGGTGCTGGCGGTGGTGCTGCAGCGGGCGAGCGCCGGGGCACATGGCTCGGCGGAGCTGGCGAGCGCGTTCGGCACCGCCTACTGGTGGGCGCTGGGGATCTGCGCGGCGTCGATCATCCCGGTGCTGGTGCTGCTGCGCGCCGAGGGGCCGCGGAAGGCGCCGCCGACGCCGGTCGAGGCGAAGGAGATCGAGCTCGCCGAGGAGTTCGTGGAGCCGCTCGGTGCCTGAGGTCGCGCCGCGAGCGAAGGGTTCGCGCCGGGGCGCGGGGGAGGGGCCCGCCGAGCAGGCGGGCCGCCAGGAGGCGATCACCGAGCTCGGCATCTCCTTCCGCCAGGCCTTCCGCCGCCTCCGCAGCCTGCGCGGCCGCGACACCCACCGCGGCGACGAAATCGGCCACGCCCAGTTCGAGCTGCTGGTCGAGCTCTTCACGAGCGGGCCGCTGCACGCCGGTGAGCTGGCCGAAGCGGTGGGGGCGAGCGCCGCGACCGTCTCCGGCATGCTCGACAACCTCTGCGCCGCGGAGCTGGTCGAGCGCACCCGCTCGGAGTCCGACCGCCGGCTCGTCGTGGTCAAGCTGACCCGGCGCGGCAAGCGCAAGGTGGAAGCGCGCAAGGCGCTCTGGCGGCGGCGCTGGGAGGAGGCGCTCGAGGGCGTCGACGAGGAGGAACTGCGGGTGGCGAGCCGGGTCCTCGACCGGATCGGCGGCATCTTCACCGAGCGTCCCGAGGACTGAGCGCCTGCCCCCGGCGGGGCGCCGTCCCCGGCTAAGCTCGCGGCGATGGCGCTGAGCGAGGCCGACGAAGAGCGGGTCGAAGCGGAGGTCTCGCGGATGGTGGCCGAACTGCGCCTCAATCCGAACCAGGAAAAGGAGGACCGGATCGGCGTCGAAGTCTCGCTGATGCCGGCGGAGGAGCGCGCCATCGTCCCCACGGTCCTGCTGCGCTTCATCACCGCCGAGCGCCGCGGCGAGCCGCTGCCCGACCCGGCCAGGAGCACCCGACCGCCGCCGAAGAAGAAGCGCCGCGTCGCCTGGACCCTGCGCCCGCCGAAGTGAAGCGCAGCGCACTGGCAACCGTGCCCGCCGAAGTGACCACGGCGCCCGCCCGTGCACCTGACCCGGCTATAGGCGGGTCAATCGCACCGGCGTCGATCTCCAGCCGTCTGAAGGGCGCTTGTATACTAGTATCCAGTCATGGCCGAGCCGATCCCGATCCGCGGTAAAAGCGCCCCTGAGAGCGGGCGCCGCCCCGGTCGCGCCTCGAACGGCCCGTACCTCTACGCCGCCCTGCGCGACCAGATCGTCCGCGCCGAGCTGGCCCCCGGCGAACGCCTCTCCGAGGCCGAGCTGGGCGAACGCCTCGGCGTCAGCCGCACGCCGATCCGCGAGGCGCTCGGCCGCCTCCGCGACGATCGCCTGGTCGAAGTCCGCCCCCAGATCGGCACCTTCGTCGCCCGCATCAGCCCGGCCGCCGTCTCCGACGCCCAGTTCATCCGCGAGGCGCTCGAGTGCACCGCCGTCCGCGTCTCCGCCGAACTCGCCGGCGACGAGTCGATGGCCCAGATGGAGGAAAACCTGCGCGCCCAGGAACGCGCCACCGACCGCATCGACATCGACGCCTGGCAGCTCCTCGACGACACCTTCCACCGCCAGATCTGCGATCTCTCCGGGCACCCGGCCGTCTGGCCGGTGAACGAGCGCGCCAAGTCCCACCTCAATCGGCTGCGCCGGCTCAGCCTCTCGATGCCCGACTACCTGCCGACGATGGTGGAAGCGCACCGCGCCGTCGCCGAGGCGGTCGGCAACCACGACCCCGACAGTGCCGAGGCCGCCCTGCGCGAGCACCTCCGGGCTGTCCTGCGCGAGGTCCCGCGGATCCGCGAACAACACCCCGACTACTTCGAGGAGCCCTAGATGGCAGTGATCGACCGCACCGACGCCCCCTTCGACCTCGATGTGGACGATCTCTTCGACCAGTACCGGATGATGTTCCTGATCCGCCGCTTCGAGGAAGCGGCGGAGCGCCAGTACAAGGCGGCGCGGATCGGCGGCTACTGCCACCTGTCCTCCGGGCAGGAGGCGACGACGGTCGGCGCGGTGTCGGCGCTCGAGCCCGACGACCTGCTCGTCACCGGCTACCGCTGCCACGGCTTCGCGCTCGCCCGCGGCGTCCCGCCCGAGGCGGTGATGGCGGAGCTCTTCGGCCGCGCCCACGGCTGCGCGCACGGGCGGGGCGGCTCGATGCACCTGCTCGACGTCAGCCGCGGCTACTACGGCGGCTGGGGGATCGTCGGCGGCCAGATGCCGATCGCGACCGGGATGGCGCTGTCCCTGGTCCGCCGCGGCGCCGAGCAGGCGGTCCTCTGCGAGCTCGGCGACGGCGCGGTCAACATGGGCGCCTGGCACGAGTCGCTGAACCTGGCCTCGGTCTGGAAGCTGCCGGTCGTCTTCCTGGTGATCAACAACCTCTACGGCATGGGGACGAGCGTCGACCGCGCCTCCGCCGAGACCGACCTCTTCAAGCGCGCCGGCTCCTACCGGATGGTGGGCGAGCGGGTCGACGGCGACGACCTCGAGCAGATGGAGGCGGCGACCTCGCGCCTCCTGAAGCAGGCGCGCGAGGAGCGCCGCCCGGCCGTGCTCGAGGCGGTCACCTACCGCTACCGCGGCCACTCCGTCGCCGACGCCGGGCTCGCCTACCGCTCCAAGGAGGAGATCGAGGAGCACCGCCGCGAGGACCCGCTGGCCGCGACCCGAGAGCTGCTGGAAGCGCGCGGCGTCCCCGGCGAGGGGCTCGACGCGCTGCAGGCCGAGGTCGAAGCCGAGGTCGAGACCGCCGTCGCCTTCGCCGAGGCCGACGCGCCGCCGCCGGTCGACCGGCTTGCCGCGGGCGTCTACGCCGACGGCTCCGAGGAGCAGTTCGAGCGCATGCGCCCGGGCAGCCCGTTCGGCGAGGCCGAGCTCGTCTTCGCCGGCGGGCTGGGGCAATGAGCGGCGGCTCCTCCGGCGTTACCGAGGCGCCCGCCCCCGCGGCGCGCGCCGGCGTCGAGACGATGACCTACCGCGAGGCCCTGCGCCTCGCGATGCGCCAGGAGATGGAACGCGACGACCGCGTCTTCGTGATGGGCGAGGAGGTCGGGCTCTTCGACGGCTCCTACAAGGTGACCGCCGGCCTGCTCGACGAATTCGGCCCCGACCGGGTGCGCGACACGCCGATCTCCGAGGAGGGCTTCCTCGGCGCGGGCGTCGGCGCGGCGATGATGGGCGAGCGGCCAGTGGTCGAGGTGATGACGCTGAACTTCCTCCTCGTCGCGATGGATCAGGTGGTCAACCACGCCGCCAAGATCGGCGCCATGTTCGGCGGCGAGGTCCGCTGCCCGATGGTGATCCGCACCCCGAACGGCGCGGGCAACCAGCTGACCGCCCAGCATTCGCAGAGCTTCGAGGGCTGGTTCGCCGGCACGCCGGGGCTGAAGGTGGTTGCGCCGGCGACCCCCGCCGACGCCAAGGGCCTCTTGAAGGCGGCGATCCGCGACGACGATCCGGTCCTGGTGATCGAGAACCTGCCGATCTACAAAGAGAAGGGCGAGGTCGACACTCGACCCGGAGCTGCTGACGCCGATCGGGCTTGCCGCCGTGGCGCGCGAGGGGTCCGACCTGACGATCGTCTCGCACTCCTTCGCCACCGTTCGGGCGCTCCACGTCGCCGAGAAGCTCGCCGAGGAGCACGGGGTGTCGATCGAGGTGATCGACCTGCGCAGCCTGCGGCCGCTCGACGTCGAGACCGTCGCCGCCTCGGTGGCGAAGACCAACCGGGCCCTCTGCGTCGAGGAGGGTTGGCCCAGCTATGGGGTCAGCGCCGAGCTCGCCGCGCGGATCCAGCACGCCTGCTTCGACGACCTCGACGCGCCGGTCGAGCGGGTGGGGATGGCGGAGGTGCCGCTGCCCTACGCGAAGGAGCTGGAGTTGGCCGCGATGCCGACCGAGGACCGCATCGCCCGCGCCGCCCTGCGCGTCCTCGACCTCGCCGCCTGAGCCCGAGGAGCGACCGGACCGATGCCCGAGATCGTCATGCCGCGCCTCTCCGACTCGATGGAGGAGGGCACGATCCTCACCTGGCTGAAGCAGGTCGGCGATGAGGTCGCCGTCGGCGACGAGCTGGTCGAAGTCGAGACCGACAAGGCGAACATGGCCTACGAGTCCGACGTCGCCGGGACGCTGACCGAGATCCTCGCCCAGGAGGGCGACACGCTCGAGATCGGCAAGCCGATCGCGGTGGTCGGCAACGGAACTTCACCCACGGATACGCCCGCAGGCTCCTCCTCCAAAGCCGCGGGCCCTGCGGCTCCGCCACCCCCGGAGCCGAGTGTCGACGTCCCGGCGCCGCCTGCGGGCGTATCGGTTGGTGAAGCGCAGAAGGCCAGCGGCAGCGGCGCGGAGCGCGTCAAGGCTTCGCCGTTGGCGAGGCGGATCGCCGAGGAGAACGGGGTCGATCTGGCGGGACTCAAAGGGTCCGGGCCCGATGGGCGGATCGTGAAGAAGGACGTGGAGGCCGCCGAGGCCCCCGTCGCGTCCGCCCCGCAACGGGCAGTGGTCGGGGCGGATGCGACGGGGACTGCGGAAACCGCCAAGGGGACGACCACAGTGCAGGAGCTCACGCGGCTGCAACAGGTGGTCGCGCGCAGGATGTCGGAGTCGAAGGCGACCGCACCCCACTTCTACCTGCAGACCGAGATCGACATGTCGGCCGCGGTGGAGGCCCGGGGGCGGATCAAGGCGATGAGCGCCGAGGGCGAGGTGGTGCCCTCCTTCAACGACATGGTGGTGAAGGCCTGCGCTCTGGCTCTGAAGGCCTTCCCGGTCGCCAACGGCGCCTATAAGGACGGCCGGTTCGAGCTCTACTCACGGGTGAACGTCGGTGTCGCCGTCGCCGCCCAGGACGCGCTCGTCGTGCCGACGGTCTTCGACGCCGACAAGCAAGGGCCTGCGGGAGATCGCATCCGACTCGCGATCGCTCGCCGCCAAGGTGAGGGACGGCTCGATCACCCCACCGGAGCTCTCCGGCGGCACCTTCACGGTCTCGAACCTCGGGATGTACGGGGTGACGAACTTCTCCGCGGTGATCAACGCCCCACAGGCCGCGATCCTCGCCGTCGGCGCGATCGCCGAGAAGCCCGTGGTCCGCAGACGGGATCGATCACCACCGCCCACATGCTCGGTGTCACCCTCGCCTGCGACCACCGGATCCTCTACGGCGCCCCGGCCGCCGAGTTCCTCGCCCGGATCCGCTCGCTGCTCGAGGAGCCGCTGGCGCTGGCGCTGTAGGGGCGTCTGCATTTACCCCTCGTGGGCGGGGGTAAATGCAGACTCACTAGTTACGACTTACCCGAAAGTCGATTGACTGGTCGGGGGTCGGCCGTGTACAGATGAGCGGTGGAGAAGGACGTGGCAGCGAGTCCGGGGGTGCGCGCGAAACGCAAGGTGACCTTGCGCGACGTTGCCGCGGCCGCTGGGGTGCACGTGTCGACCGCCTCGCGGGCGCTCGATACGGCCGGGTCCTCGCGGATCGGCACGGCGACCACGGCGCGGGTGCGGACGGTGGCCGCCGAACTGGGGTATTCGCGGGATCTGCTCGCCTCGAGCCTGAAGCGCGGGGTGACGCAGACGGTCGCGGTGGTCGTCGCCAACCTCGACAATCCCTATAACGCGCGGGTCATCAGGGGCATCGCCAGGGTGCTCGAAGCCGATGAGTTCGTCCCATTGGTGGCGGAGACGGGGGAGAGCCGGGCGCGCTTCGAAAAGCTGCTCGACCACTTCGGGCAACGCCGGGTCGACGCGCTGATCACCTCCGCGGTCCGCCTCGACGGGGCCGAGATCTTCGCCCGCAAGCTTGACGACGAGCTGCCGGTGGTGCTTGCCGGTCGCGGCCTCCCCGGCACCGACTACAACACGGTCCGCCACGACGATCTCGCCGGCGGCACGCTCGCCGCCGAGCACCTCGCCTCGTTCGGGCACCGGCGCGTCGCCCAGCTCACCGGCCCGGCGGACATCGACGTCTTCATCCGCCGCGCCCAGGCGTTCAGCGAGGCGGCATCGGCGGCGGGGATGGAGGAGGTCCAGCCCTCGGCGCCGGGGAGCGTCACGCCCACCTTCGTCGAAGGCCGCCGCCTGATGAGCGCCCTGCTCGACGCGCCGGTCCGCCCGACGGGGGTCTTCGCGCCCTCCGACGTGATGGCGATCGGGGCGCTCGACGCGATCTCCGAGCACGGCCTGCGCTGCCCCGAGGACATCTCGATCGTCGGCTACAACGACCTGCCGCTGAGCCGCTTCGTCGCCCCGCCGCTGACCACGGTGGAGATGCCGGCGGAGGAGATCGGCGCGGAAGCGGCGCGGATGGCGCTGCAGTCGATCGCCGACCGAGGGAGCAGGGGACGCCTGATGACGCTCCCGGCGCGGCTGATCGTGCGCCGCTCGACCGGCCCGGCCGCCGGCTGATCGGCCGGCCTCGACCGGCTGATCGGCTCTGCGTCGGCCCGGCTCGCGCTCGTACCGGGATCGTTCCTGCTCAACTGGTATACAAGTGCCGCATGGCGGGCGAACTGGGTACCGGGGTGGCCCGATGAAGTGGGTCTACGACTTTGCCGAGGGCTCGCGCGAGATGCGCGATCTGCTCGGCGGCAAGGGCGCGAACGTCGCCGAGATGACGCGCATCCTCGGCCCCGAGCGGGTCCCGGCCGGCTTCACGATCACGACCGAGGCCTGCGTCGCCTACATGGGCGCCGACGCCTTCCCCGACGGGCTCGAGGAGCAGGCGGCCGCCGCCCTGGCGCGGCTCGAGGAGCAGGCGGGCAAGCGGCTCGGCGACCCCGAGGACCCGCTGCTCGTCTCGGTCCGCTCCGGCGCCCGCGAGTCGATGCCAGGGATGCTCGACACCGTCCTCAACCTGGGCCTGAACGACGCCTCGGTCGAGGGCCTCGCCGCCCGCACCGGCAACGAGCGCTTCGCCTGGGACTCCTACCGCCGCTTCGTGCAGATGTATGGCAACGTGGTGCGGGGGATCGAGGGCAAGCGCTTCGAGGACCTGATCGCGGCGGAGAAGCGCGAGCGCGGCGTCCGCGACGACACCGAGCTCGGCACCGACAGCCTGCGCGCGCTCACCGCCCGCTTCCAGGAGCTCTACGACTTCCCGACCGAGCCGGTGGCCCAGCTGCGCGCCGCGATCGAAGCCGTCTTCGACTCCTGGACCGGCGACCGCGCGGTCACCTACCGGCGCATCAACCGCATCCCCGACAGCTGGGGCACCGCGGTCAACGTGCAGCAGATGGTCTTCGGCAACAAGGGCGACACCTCCGGCTCCGGCGTCGCCTTCAGCCGCGACGAGGTGACCGGCGAGCCGGAGCCCTCCGGCGACTTCCTGCCCAACGCGCAGGGCGAGGACGTCGTCTCCGGCGTGCGCACCCCGCGCGACATCCGCGAGCTGGCCGCCTGGCAGCCGGAGGTGAACGCGCAGCTGCTGGAGATCCTGCGGACGCTGGAGAAGCACTACGGCGACATGCAGGACACCGAGTTCACGGTCGAGGAAGGCCGCCTCTACATGCTGCAGACGCGCAACGCCAAGCGCCCCGCGCAGGCCGCCGTCCGCTTCGCCGTCGACGCGGTCGCCGAGGGCCTGCTGGAGCGCGACGCGGCGCTGATGACGATCGACGCCGAGGCGCTCGACGCGCTGCTCCACCCGACCTTCGGCCACGAAGTCACCTACGAGATCCTCGCCACCGGCGTCGCCGCCTCGCCCGGCGCGGCGAAGGGCGAGGTGGTCTTCTCCGCCGAGGTGGCGATCGAGGCGGCCGCCGAGGGCCGCGACGTGATCCTCGCCCGCCCCTTCACCGAGGCCGACGATGTCGCCGGCTTCCACGCCGCGGTCGGCATCCTCACCTCGGAGGGCGGCAAGGCCTCGCACGCGGCGCTCGTCGCCCGCGGCATGGGCGTGCCCGCGGTGACCGGCGCGGCGTCGCTGGAGATCGATCCCGAGGAGGGTGAGATCCGGCTCGCCGGCGAGGTCGTCGTGCGGGCCGGGGACCGGATCGCGATCGACGGCTCGGCCGGCGCGGTGACCGCCAACGACGTGCCGCTGGTCGAGCCGGAGGTCAGCGAGGCGTTCAACACGGTGCTCGCCTGGGCCGACGAGGCGCGCTCGCTCGGCGTGCGGACCAACGCCGACACCCCCGAGGACGCCCGCCGCGCCCGCGGGTTCGGCGCCGAAGGGATCGGCCTCTGCCGCACCGAGCACATGTTCTTCGGCGCCGAGCGCAACGAGGCGATCGTCGCCGTGATCCTTGCCGAGAGCGACGAGGGCCGCCGGGCCGGCCTGGAGAAGCTGCTGCCGCTGCAGCAGGGGGATTTCGAAGAGATCTTCGCGGCGATGGAGGGACGTCCGGTGACGGTCCGCCTGCTCGACCCGCCGCTGCACGAGTTCCTTCCCTCGCTCCCCGACGTTGAAGAGCGGCTGCGGGCCGCCGAAGCCGCGGCTGACGCCGGCGTGCCGACGCTGGAACGCGAGCTGGCGCGGGTGCGGGCGCTGCAGGAGGTCAACCCGATGCTCGGCACCCGCGGGGTGCGGCTCGGGATCCTCTTCCCGGCGATCTACGAGATGCAGGTCGAGGCGATCTTCGCCGCCCTCGCCGCCACCCGCGACCGCGGCCTCGAGGTCAGCGCCGAGATCATGGTGCCGCTGGTCGACTACCGCCGCGAGCTGGAGATCCTGCGCGAGCAGATCATCGCGATCGGCGAGCGGGTCGGGGTCGAGCGCGGTCGCGATTACCTGGTCGGGACGATGATCGAGCTGCCGCGCGCCTGCCTGCGCGCCGACGAGATCGCCGAGGAGGCCGACTTCTTCTCCTTCGGCACCAACGACCTGACCCAGACCGCGCTCGGCTTCTCCCGCGACGACATCGAGGGGCGGATCCTCGGCCGCTACATCGACGTCAAGGTGTTCGACCGCTCGCCGTTCGAGACGCTCGACACGCCCGGGGTCGGCCAGCTGGTGCGGATGGGGGCGTGGCTCGGCCGCAAGACCAAAGGCGACCTGAAGCTCGGCGTCTGCGGCGAGCACGGTGGCGACCCCGACTCGATCGACTTCTTCCATAACTCGGGCATCGACTACGTGTCATGCTCGCCCTATCGCGTGCCGGTGGCTCGCGTGGCTGCCGCCCAGGCGGCGATCAGGGCCAACGGCAAGGAGGAGCGGTGAGCGTGGACGGTGGGCTCGAGCACGAGCTCGAGCAGATGCTGGAGATCGAAAAATTCGAGCCGCCGGCGGAGTTCCGCGACGGGGCGCTCTGGAGCGACCCGAAGGTCTACGAGGAGACGGCGGCCGACCCGGTGGCCTGGTGGACGGCGCGCTCGAAGGAGCTGCTCGACTGGGACGTCGAGCCGTCGGTCGGCCTCGATGACTCCAATCCGCCCTTCTATAAGTGGTTCGAGGACGGGCGGATCAACGCCAGCGCCCAGTGCCTCGACCGCCACGTCGAGGCCGGGAACGGTGAGCGGGTCGCCTACCACTGGCGCGGCGAGGAGGGGGAGCGGCGCGATGTCACCTACGCCGAGCTCCTCGCCTCGACCCAGCGCTTCGCCAACGCGCTGAAGGACCTCGGCGTCGAGAAGGGCGACGTGGTCGGGATCTACCTGCCGATGATCCCCGAGGTCGCGGTGGCGATGCTCGCCTGCGCGCGGATCGGCGCGATCCACAACGTCGTCTTCGGCGGCTTCAGCGCCGAGTCGGTGCGCGAGCGGATGGAATTCGCCGAGGCCAAGGCGCTGATCACCGTCGACGGCGCCCGGCGCAAGGGCAAGACGGCGCCGATCAAGCAGCAGGTCGACGAGGAGATGGGCGACCTGGCGACGCTGCAGAAGATCGTCGTCATCCGGGCCACCGGGATCGACTGCCCGATGACCGAGGGGCGCGACGTCTTCTACGACGAGGTCTGCGATGCCGCCGACGCCGAGTGCCCGGCCGAGCCGATGGAGGCCGAGCACCCGCTCTTCATCCTTTACACCTCGGGCTCGACCGCGAAGCCGAAGGGGATCCTTCACACCACCGGCGGCTACATGACCGGTGTCACGACGACCCATAAGTACGTCTTCGACCTGAAGCCGGAGTCAGACGTCTACTGGTGCGCGGCCGACGTCGGCTGGATCACCGGCCACTCCTACATCGTCTACGGCCCGCTCGCCAACGGGACGACGAGCGTGATGTGGGAGGGGGCGCCGGACTACCCGCACCAGGGGATCTGGTGGGAGATCGTCCAGGACTACGAGCGCGACGATCCTCTACGCGGCGCCGACGGCGATCCGCACCTTCATCAAATGGGGCGCCGACATCCCGGAGAAGTACGACCTCTCGAGCTCTGCGGCTGCTCGGCTCGGTGGGGGAGCCGATCAACCCGAAGGCGTGGCTCTGGTACCACAAGATCATCGGCGGCGAACGCTGCCCGATCGTCGACACCTGGTGGCAGACGGAGACCGGCGCGATCATGATCACCCCGCTGCCGGGGATCACCGCGACCAAGCCCGGCTCGGCGACGAAGGCGTTCCCGGGGGTGAGCGCCGAGGTGGTCGGACGAGTCGAGCGGCGAGCCGGTCGCCGAAGGCCAGGGCCTCCTGATGCTGGAGCAGCCCGTGGCCCTCGATGCTGCGCACCCTCTACAAGGAGGACGACCGCTTCATCGAGACCTACTTCTCGAAATTCGGCAAGGACCGGTACCTGGTCGGCGACGCCGCCCGCAAGGACGCCGACGGCTACCTCTGGGTGATCGGGCGGATCGACGACGTGGTCAACGTCTCCGGCCACCGGCTCTCGACCGCGGAGGTGGAGTCAGCGATCGTCGCCCACGAGAAAGTCGCCGAGGCGGCGGTGATCGGTCAGTCCGACCCGGACACCGGCCAGGCGATCTGCGCCTTCGTCACCTTGAACGGCGGGGTCGAGCCCACCGACGAGGTGCTGGAAGGGATCCGCGCAGGAGTCGCCACCCGGATCGGCAAATTCGCCCGCCCCAAGCGGGTGATCTGGGCCGACGACCTGCCGAAGACCCGCAGCGGCAAGATCATGCGCCGCCTCCTGCGAGACATCGCCGAGGGTCGAGCACTCGGCGACGTGACCACCCTGCGCGACCCCGGCGTGATGGCCGAACTGGAGAAGCAGATCGCCGCCGAGGGCGATGAGGACTAGTCAGGCGCACCGCAGGCGGGCTCAAGGACCCGTAATTCGGCAGACCGAACGACTAACCTTTCGCCAATCGTGGAGGGCTCGATGCGACCCGTCGATACTGCGCCCGGCAAGCCGGGGCGCAGATGGACCCGTCGGTGGATCGGCGCGGGCCTGGCGGTTGTGGTCGTCGCGGTCGTCGTGTTCGTCGTGGCGCAGGGGAGCGGCAGCGGCAGCAGTCCGCTGAACGCGATCGCGAAGGCGGCCGAGGTCACGCAGCGCGAGCCGGGCGGGCGCGCCGTGATGACGACCACGGTGACCTCGCCTGGTACGTCTGAGGGGCTGACCGAGACCGGAGCCATGACCTTCGACGACGGCGGCCGCGCCCGTGGCATGTTCACCGTCAAGGGCCACAAGACGGGCCGGGAAGAGAAGATCCTGGTGGTGGTCGGCGGAAAGAAGTCCTACGTCAGCTCCGAATCCCTCGACTCGATCCCGGAAGGGAAGAAGTGGATGGAGATCGACTACTCATCCGCGACCTCCGACGGCGGGTCCTCGAACCCGGCCGAGGCCGGGCCGCAGGAAGGCTTGAAGATCCTCAAGAACGTGCTGGACGCGGAAGCGGTCGGCAAAGAGGAAATCGAAGGCGTACCGACGACGCACTATCGGGGCACCCTGCCGACGTCGAGCAAGGTCTTCGGGGTCGAACTTCACGTCTCGACCTCGAATATCGACGTCTGGATCGACGCGCAGGAACAGGTGCGGCAGATGCACGTCGTCATCTCCGGCTCGGTCGGCGAATCCAGCATCTCGACCACCACCGAGATCTCGATCGATTTCCTCGAATTCGGCCGCGTCCCGAAGATCGAGATCCCGAATCCGGACGAAGTCTTCAACGCGACCAGCGAAATCGAATCCCAGGTTCAAGCAGCCGGCGAAGGCTGAGCGGGCCGCGGGCCGCTCCTAGGTCTCCGCGTCAGGCCGGGCCCTTCGCCTCGAGCAGGTCGAACGACCAGATCTCGCTGTCGGTTCCCACCGGTCCCCGCTCACGGTGCTGGAATGGCCGGCGGCGAAGTCGGCGCTCTTCAGCCACGCCTGGAAGTCCTCCTCGGAGCGCCAGCGGGTGACGACCAGGCACTGGTCCCGGTCGTCGTTCGGCCGCAATAGCTCGAAGGCCTCGAAGCCCTCGGCCTCCTCGACTTTTCCGGCACGGGAGGCGAAGCGCTCAGTGAGCTCGTGAAGCGCGCGCGGGACGGTGATCGACGCTGATCTGTCGATGCTCATGCGGGGCTCCTGGGCGCCCGCCGTCGCACTGGCTTCGGCCGTTTTCGCCCCACACAGAAAACGCCCCGCCGGGGAGGCGGGGCGCTTCTGGGGTTACTACAGGGAGGAGAGAACTGCACAGGTCATCGCAGGGCGCGGCATTTGGCTTTCCATGCCGATTCATGTCCGCTGGCCTCCGGCTGAAACCGGCGCTTTCGGGTTCGACTGGCGCACGACTGGCGCACGAGGTCGGTTGCTTCCGGTTCTCTCCTGCGCCGCACCCTATCCGACGGTTGCTCGGGCGTCTCTCTGGTTGTCGTCGACGACGCTTCCTGTGGACCTTTGGTTGCTGGCCGGTAGGTAGCGGCACTCCTTGCCTTCGGGAAGGTAGGGTCTCTACCGGCAAAGGGTTGTCGATCGTCAGTTCCGGTCCACGGGCGCTGCGGCGGCGAATGTCGGGGATGTTGAAGAGAAAGTGTTAGAGAGATGCTGTTCTGTCGTTCCCAGATCGTGTGTCGAGATTGCAAGCGCAACTCTCGCATGTGCTCGGGCGATCTCGAGTACGAGATTGACCGCACGCGCTCGCTCGATGCGAAGCTGACCGTGATCGCAGCAATTCTCGGCCTCGCGCTCTCGATCTGCGCCGTCATCGAGAGCCTCGATCATCGCGGGGGTGTCGAGCTTTCGTTTGGTTTCTCGATCGCCCTCCTCTCCGTACTCAGCCTTTCGTCCCTCCTCCTTCTATCATCTGCCAGCGTATCTCTCTGCGGTTTGTCGCCCAATCCTTCCAAGGCCTCTCCTTGAAGGCGTCGAAGAGCGGGTTAACGACTAGCTCTGAGTGGAGATGTCGCCGATGCGATCCGTGCATTGGCAGCGACCTACTACTAGCGAATGCTTCTCGTAGCTCTAACTCTTATTCTATCATCTTTATTCTCTTATGTACCCCCGCATCGGAAGCTTGCCCGGTGGTTGAACTCGAACTAAATGTCACCTTACGACTGTGCAGCGTAGTCTGAAGCCATGGGCTTCGAGGTCCTCATGCGTCCGGAGTCCGAGGTGGAACCGGTTCTGCCTGGCCCTCGCGGCGGAGACGTCACCGAAACCTCCAAAAGGGCGGCGGGGCCGAGAAGCTAAGCGTGCACAGCAGCTCAATTTACTCGAGGTCCCGTCGAAGCAACGGCTACCGAATCTCCGTTCAGCAGAACCCGTCTTCCCGGATCCGAACAGATGCTATCTCGCTAGATCCTGGCGCCGGTCGAGAGAACGAGACCAGCCAACGGGACGGGGTCCACAGCGACGATGAATGCTCTCATTCGGGAAGTTCCTCGGAAAGGTGTCGATGCAGTTCCGATCCGGAGTCACCGCTAAGCCCGCCAGAGCGCATTTGATCTAGGCCATCGCCTCTAGCGACGGTCGCCCCCGGCGAGCCGGCTGATGACGAGTACAATTCCAACGCTACCGAATCTCCGATGTGTCGCCCCGGCGGGCTCATCCCGTGGGCCGCCAAAGATTCTCCGGGCCACAGGAAGTGGGCGCCTAGTTATCCGAGACAGTAGCTCCCCGGACCGGTCAGCCCTGAATATCTCGACGTTCTTCGCAGCCGGCAGCTTAATCCCCATTGGGGGCTGCCGGCTGTGAATTGTCGAAAGTGCGATGGACAGCCCGTGGACGTATCGGGGCACGCCCCGAGCCCGTGTCCTGGTCTCGCGTCAGCGCGATCGGCTCGCCAGGGCGAACAGTCATCGCCTAGATTCGACCCTCTCCATCTGTCGTCGGCAGGCTCGCTGGTCGCCGACGGGGCCTTCGTCTTTTTCGTTCGTCGAGAGCGTCTAATCTCTCGATGCGCTCCTAGCCGCAATCGCGCTCGGTTACGTCGAGAAGGCTCTAACTACAGGTCCCAAAGAGAACCGTGGACGCGGTCCACTCTCGGAGACTTCGATCGATCCGAACGGCTCCTCAGGCGTTCGGACAGTCGCAGACAAGGTAGCGCAGTTCCGGCCAGGGTCCAAACCTTGCCGTGTTCCTTGCTTTGTGGCATGCAAACTGCCGATCGACCGTCGATACTTTAGCTCCCCATTCGTCATGAGGAATTTTTCATTGAGCTAGAGGCATCCGATCCCTTCGGAGCAGGCGCGGCGGACATCTTTGGGGATGCCGCGCCCGGTCTCTTTGCTCCAGCCCTCGCAACATCACCCTAGTTCAACAGCGATTTGCCCGTCATGCGAGGGCGATATTCGTCGGCACGTTCAGGTTCCGCGGTAGAGCGCGGCTTGTTCACGACGACCTGGAAGCCTCTGGAACGCGTGGGGCGCGGCGCTCTCGGATGACATGAGGGAGGCCTGACGACCCACGTGATCGCCCTGCTCCGCGTGCGCCCTCGGCGTATCCGTTGACTAACGAAGCTACGAGGCCGATCCGCTGCGAATCGACTTCAACTCTGAGTCGGCGGCGGAACATAAGCATGCGATCTTCGGATCTATGCACGTCGTCCTTGCGGACGTGAACTCAGCGATGGCACGTCGGCTCGCCGATGCCGTGAGCCCTAGAGGACGTACCGGGTGGACGAAGATCGATACGGAGATCGCAGAGCTACGCCGACACTTTGCCAATGCTAGGATCGCCCAGGACTATCTCAACGTAGGCTATGACTGCGTGATCGTGCTAGAGGCTCTGAGCGGCGAGATCTACGACCCCGCCAAGCACCTCGTGCCTGCGGATGAGGAGCCTCCGATTGGCAATACGAAGGCCCGGCTGGGCCGGGTGGTCGAATGCGAGGCGCCGAGCGCGTCGGCGGTCGCCCTGCGGAAACTGGTGAGAGCGAGCATCGCGTTGTCGCAGGAGGTCAAGCACCGCGATAACGACAATCGGAAGGAGGCCGGCCTGGTCGCCGATGCAGTGATCCTCGTCTCCAACCTGTTGAGACGCTGAGCGATTAGCTTCTTGCCTCGCTGATTCTTAGACGCGAACTCGGATCCGTGTTTTCCTTAGTCTGACTGAACTGAGAGATTTATATCAGTGGCGTCGGCACTGGAGCGAAACTCGCGAGTTGCTCGTCCATATAGTCGAGATGAACGTCGGTGACTACGAAACGTTCCAGTCTTACTTCCCCGGTAACGAGTCGCTGAATGAAGCGATTCTCTTCAATCAGCAAGAGGAGACGATTCTCGAGGGACCAACTAAAGAGCTTGGCGATCGTAGCTACCTCGATATAGAGACCACAACCGAGCTTCGCGACTTTCGTAACGTTGAGCAAGCGGACGCTAGCGGCTCAAGTCGATCGGCTCGAGAGAGTGTCGTCAACCTCTCGTGGTCGACCGTCGAGTCGATCTTGATTCATATCCACAAGCTCTGGCTGAACGAGAGAGCGCCGTTGCTGTCATCCACGTCTCGAACGTCAAAGTCAATCTGTCGCCAGTCAAACTGCGGAACTTACGAACGGTTGCATGAGCTTCAACGCGATGGTGGATCGAGTACCGGGACGGGCTGGGAACGCCGTTGCCGCAGAGCGAGCGGCCAACGTCCAAGACGATCAGTAACGTCGAGAGCTAGCCGACCGACGACGCCCGGATGCAAGCGAGCAGTTCGTGACGCTCCTCGAGGAGCGGTAGAAGCGGAGCCAGACGAGAGAAGCATCGAAACTTCGCGCTGCACTCTCACCAGCGAAACGCTCTCAGAGATCTATCTGTTGAGGTCGCCGCTGCGGTAATCCCTCGCCAAGTGAGCGTAGATCCCTTCCATCGTTAACTAACTCTCTCATCTACTCGTGTCTATCACTCGCTTGTTGAACCGAAAAGCTCGTCAGAGGAGCATCTATGGACGAGTCGATCGTCGTCGCTTCGCTTGCTGTCTTGCCAGCGCTGTTTCTGACGATCCTCTACAGGCCGCGTCGACGGAAGGTCGTGTCGACGATCCCTGTCTTGCCAGTCGTCTTCAGTCAAGGCGCGACCGCACCGGGCACGTGAGAACGTTCTCGTCACACTTTCCCTGTTGCTCTCGCCCGAGCCCGTAGAGCTGGGTACGATCGCTATCTCGAGCTGCTGCATCTCTCTCTCTCTTTTATCTCCTTCATCTTTATCATCACCTTATCATCTTATTTTCTCCTTATTTCTTTTATCTTTTATATCTCTCCCTATTCTTCTTCCCTATCTTCTATCTTTCTTTCTTCCCTCTCCATTTTTATATATTCTCTTACCTCTTTCTTTCCATCTTCTATCATCTATATATCAACTCCTATCTCTCTCTCTAACTCTCTCTCTTCACCTAATTCACCCGAACGTCTCCTTCTCGGCGGCGCGAAGCCCTTTTATCTTCTTCATCTCTTCTTCTCTTCTTCTATTATCTCTATTTTTTCTTCTTTCTTTAGATCGACGGCACCGTCCTAGCTGGTACGTCACGCAACTTCATCGGCAACTTTCGCTCCCCGACCGTCGGCGCCTCCTCCCTCCCGGCCCATCCTCTTCCTCGCCACCCTCCTTCGAACGATCCAGCGCGCTCTCGATCTTCCGCTTGGCCGGGGCGATCGGCCCGCACCCAGTCCGCCTTCTCCGTCCCCTTTCCTTTCGACCAGGCTCTGACCCAGGCGACCGTCACCCCACCGGCGCCGTTCGCGGGCTCGCGCTTGGGCTCGCGCTCTTCCTCGCCGCACCTTTCGACGCGAGCCGCGACAGCCCCGCCCAGCCGTTCCCGCAGCGTCCCGCCGACTCCGATCAGGCCCGGTCCATCGACTACTCCCGCCCTCGCCGTCTGTCGAATTTTTCCTTCGCGCTTCCGTTCCTCCGACTCATTCCAGAACAGCGCCGCCAAGCCCTCACTTACGCGGTAGACGCGGGGGATATTCAACGGATCGGCCATGAAGCGGAACAGGCAGGGTCGTGGTGGCTCTCGCGGGAACGTGGAAGACGGCGTTTCGGAAGTCTCTGAGAGTCTTACTCAGGCGGCCACTTCCGCCGCAGCCCGACCGGAGAGCCCGAATTCCTTTTCGTTGAATCCGGAGATAACGACCCAGAGCAGAGAGTTCCAGATAGCGAGCGTGGCGAAGAACTCCGATCCGAGAAACGCCGGGTCTTCGTCCGGTGGCTTCGAGCCCGGAACCAGCGCGCGGAAGCGTTCGCGCTCGTAGCTCGACCAGATCAAATGTCGATGCAGCAGGTAGACCTGATTCACGTCCAGCTCTCCGAGCGGACGAGGGGCGCAAATCTCCGCAAGCTCGGCGTCTGAGTAGTGACCTCTGCGGCGTCGCGCATCACCGAGCCTAGGAGCGGAGTCCGGCCGTCGCTCTCCCCGGCTTCTCGGCCGAGCTGACCGTCGACACTCTCCACCCACCCCGACCTAGCCCGCCAGAAGTGGGTCTGCGCCGGGGACGGTCAACCCGGAACCGGTCGGGCGCCGTCGCCCTTGACGGTCCCGGCGACGACGCGCCACGCTCAAGGAGGTCGGCTTACCGCCCTCATCGGTCGCAAGCGAGTTGAGATCAGATCGTCGGGTTCGTCCGGCCCGCGAAGTCTGGAAGGCCGCTATTTGGGCGCTTTTGCGCGACAGTTTTCCGCCGATCGGGGAAGTTACGCTCATTTGTCCTGAACGACAGCAAACGGCAGCTCCCGACTAATTCAACCTATCCCAGGCGTCGGCGAAAGATGGGCGTCGAGGGGCAGGCGAATCTGCAATTGGGCAGACGCGAATGGCTACGCAGTGCGCGGATGAGCCGCGGCTAAGGCTGAACTGGCGACCGTCGCCGACCACCTGAAGCAATTCGAAGTAAGAACTAGAAGCGCCTCATCCGCCGAGTCAGCTGATAGCCTGCTCAAGGGCAACGTGCACATCTTCGTGAAGGGGTCCTATGCCAACAACACGAACGTCCGCAGGACTCGGACGTGGACATTGCCGTGGAATGGAATTCCTGGGCTTACATCTCCCGTTCCAATCAAGCCGCCAACCTGTCTTGGGCCGAACTGGGTGTCGTCACCGGGGCTCAGGGGCCGGAACCCGCCGAGTACCGGCGGTGGGTGGAGGAGGCGCTGGTGGCGGCATTCGGCTCGAGCGCGGTTGACACAAGCGGTAACAGGCGATCACGGTCTCGCGCGGCAGCACGACTCTTGACGCCGACGTGGTGCCCTGTTTCCAGCACCTGCGGTACGACGGCCCAAACCGGGAGCCACATCGCGGGATCCGCCTGTATCCCAGGAACGGGGGCATCGTCTAGAACTGGCCCGAACAGAACCGCATCAACGGCAACGCCAAGAACGTCGATACCAGTAAACGCTACAAGCAGATCACCAGGGCGCTCAAGAGGCTTGAGAACACCTGCTCAGCGCGGGGTGATCTCAAAGGAGGTCCATGGCTTCTTCATCGAGTGCCTCCTCTACAACCTGGACGACGACGTTTTCGAATCTTGGAGCCTCAAGCAGACCATGCTGAACGTGCTGGCAAGGCTCTGGAACGAGATCAACGACGGGAAAGACACCGACTGGTCGAGGTGAACAACCTCAAGTGGCTTTGGCGCGGCGGTCAGACCTGGACCTCTGCCGAGGCTGCAGCGTTTGCCTCCGCGGCTTGGAACGAGATCGAAGGAAACTGAACATGCCGGCGAAGGCCAGCCTCTATGTGGCCGGGCATTCGTGATCGCGGCTCTCCTGATCGATTCGCTGACTCGGGTCATTCACCGGAAACGGCCGCCGAATGGCTGGCGCCGATCGGCCCAGGTCACCGCTGCGTTCATCGCTCTCTGGATCTTCGACAGGTGGGCCTGGCGGCAGGCGGGATCAACAAGATTGTCGGCCGTCCAGTTCTGCTCGGCACCTGGTCCGGCGAAATCGCGTCGACGTGGGTAACCCGGAGACCGGGGAGCGGATCAAGCCTGACCCATCGGTCTTTCTGGTCGTCCGACAACGATTCTGGTTCGTCTCCGTGCGGCTCCTGACCAAAGAGTCGTCCTCAAGTTCGGTCTTCGCCGCGCTACGACCGGACGAGGACGGCGTCTGCCAACTGTTCTACACCTACGAGAATCTCCCGCAGGATGAGTTCAAACATCGGAGCCAATCGCACTACGGGACCGCAAGTTAACGGCTCCCCGCAATCCAAATGATGGCTGGTCGGCGGCTACTTCACCGATCGGAAGACGACGGGAGATATGCATTCCATCTCCACCTCTCCGATCTTGTCGAGACTTATAGCGCCGCCCAGAAGCTCGCTTTCCGAGATTGATCGGGTCTTTGGGTCGCGCCGATCGTCGGCGACATGGCCAGCCCGCCGACGACGCGCCACGCTGGAACGAGGGCGGCTTAGCCACCTTCAACGCCCCCACGGGAACAAAAGGAGGGACGAAGCTGCGACGACCGATCCCCCGCCCCGCCGCTTAAGAGAAGGGGAAGGGCTCACCCCACGCAGCTGACCCCGCCCGCCCCTTCTTTTACCCCTCGACGGCCGTCGAAGACTGAAGGCCGCCGATCGGGTCCGAACGCCGGAGAGGCAGGCCAAAGCCGCGACTGGCAACTGCTACGATATTGACCATGCACGAGTGCCGGCACACCTTCGCCTCCCTGCTGATCGACACTGGCGCCAATCCGAAGGCGGTCCAAGAGGTCATGGGTCATTCCAAGATCCAGACGACCTTCGATATCTACGGCCATCTTCTGCCCGGCAGTCACACGATGTGCGCGCCCGGATGGATGCTACCTCGTGCAGAATTCCGGTGGGACTGGCGCACGGACTGGCGCACGAGACGAGATTTCAGCTTCCGCGTTGAGTCGTCGTCTTCCTAAGCCGGTCGTATTTGGCTCTGTAGAGCCCCACAACAGAAAACGCCCCGCCGGGGAGGCGGGGCGCTTCTGGGGTTACTACAGGGAGGAGAGATATGTGTATCTCTATATATGTGGATCCGTGGGAGGTAGGTGAGCCCAGTTGAGTCGTGGGCGCCAGATGTGGGAAGCATCTAGGGCCATATTTACGACGCGGGACTCGACCAAAAAGTTCTCTGTTGTTTCTTCCTATCGGTTGCTCCGACTAAATCCTTGACCAGCGTACGAACGTATGTGCTGATTGTCTGTGAGTGGGGTCACAGAAAGCGCTTTTCGTAGGGCGATTTCCCTGCTGTAGCGCCATATTTGGCTCTGTGGGCCGAAATAGGAGGCACTCCTTGTATACCAGGATTCTTGGAGATCCTGAGCAAAAGCGTTAAAGGGTCGTGAACGCCCTCGACGGTTGTTGCAGACGGCACCTTTTCGGGGGCCCGGAGGGGTCCTCGCGCTAGCTTTCGGGCATGAAGAAGGCCCGGATAGACGCGGTTCTCGCCGAGCGGGGCCTTTTTCCCTCGCGATCGGCCGCCGCCGGCGCCGTCCGGGCGGGCGAAGTGAGGGTCGGGACCGACGGTCCGGTGGCCCTGCGGCCGAGCCAGCTGGTCGAGCCGGAGGCCGACTTCGTGCTCCAGGCGCGAATCGCGGTTCGTCTCCCGGGGCGGGATCAAGCTGGAGAACGCGCTCGAGGCGCTGCGGATCGACCCCGCCGACCGCGACTGCCTCGACGTCGGCGCCTCGACCGGCGGCTTCACCGACTGCATGCTGCAGCGGGGCGCCGCGCGGGTCGCCGCGGTCGACGTCGCCTACGGCCAGATCGACGCCCGCCTGCGCAAGGACACGCGGGTGATCGTGATCGAGCGCCTGAACGCCCGCGCGCTCGGCCCCGCCGACCTGCCCTTCCTCGCCTCGCTGGCGACGATCGACGTCTCCTTCATCTCCCTGACCAAGATGCTGCCCGCGGTCGCCTCCTGCCTGGTGCCCGGGGGCGAGGTGCTGGCGATGGTGAAGCCGCAGTTCGAGCTGGGACGGGACCGGGTCGGCCGCGGCGTGGTCCGCGACCCGGCCGACCGCCAGGAGGCCGTGCTGAAGGTGGCGCTCGCCGCCCGCGAGACGGGGCTGCCGGTCCGGGGCATCGCCTCGTCCGGGCTGCCGGGGCCGAAGGGGAACCGCGAGACGTTCGTCTGGTGCGGGGGCGACGGGCCGGAACTGGACGATCTCGAGGGCGCGATCGCGCGCCGCCGACGCGGCGAGCGTCGACGCGAGCGGAGCCGAGGATGAGGCGGAATGAAGACCGCCGCGCTGATCACGCACTCCCATCCGCCCGCGGCGACCGACGCGGTCCCGGTGGCGGTCGCCGCCGCCCGCACCGCCGGCTGGCGACTGGTCGCCGACCAGATCGAGCTCGACAAGCACGGCACCGCGGCCGCGGGGGTCGAACTGGAGCGCGCCGACGAGACGCCCGACCTCTGCCTGGTGCTCGGCGGCGACGGCACGATCCTGCATGCACTGCGGCGATTCGCCAACACGGAAGTGCCGGTGTTCGGCGTCAACTTCGGCACGGTCGGCTTCCTCGCCGCGGTCGAGCGCGCCGACGCGGAGGCGGGGATCGCCCGCGCCTTCGCCGGCGAGATCGAGGCGATCGAGCTGCCCGCCGTCCGGGTCGAGGCGGGCGGGCGCGGCGGCATCGGCTTCAACGACGTGACGCTCTCGCGCCGCCCGCACGACCGGGTCGCCGAGCTGAGCTACCGGATCGCCGCCGACGAGGTCGGCCACGTGCGCTGCGACGGGCTCGTCGCCGCCACCCCGGTCGGCTCGACCGGCTACAACCTCGCCAACCAGGGCCCGATCCTCGCCTGGGGCGTGAAGGGCTACGTGGTCAGCTACATCGCGCCGCACTCGTTGACCGCGCGGGCGCTGGTGGTCGCCCCGGCCGACGTCCTCACGGTCGGCAACGCGGCCGGCCGCGAGCCGGTGGAAGTGGCCCTCGACGGCACCGAGTTCGGTGAGCTCGCCCCCGGCGAGGACCTCGAGGTCAGCTTCGTCGAATCGGCCGGCCGCCTCGCCCAACTGCCCGGCTCGAGCTTCTACGGGCGCATCCGCGACAAGTTCGGCCACCTCGCGGTCTAGCGGCCCGCACCGTTGCGACGGTGCGCGACTTGCCGATCTGGCGACTGTGAAAGGGTGCCGCTAATGGAACGTAAGTGGTGGACCCTTGTCCTCGTCTCCGTGGCGACTTTCATGCTTCTTCTCGACGTGACGATCGTCAACGTCGCGCTGCCGGACATCCAGCGCTCGCTCCACGCGAGCCTCTCCAGCCTGCAGTGGGTGGTCGACGCCTACTCGCTGATGCTGGCCTCGTTCCTGCTCACCGCGGGCAGTCTCGGCGACCGGCTCGGGCGGCGCCGGGTGTTCACGATCGGCTTCGGGATCTTCACCTTCGCCTCGTTCCTCTGCGGGATCAGCAACGACCCGACGATGCTGAACCTCTTCCGCGGCCTCCAGGGCGTCGGCGGGGCGGGGATGTTCGCCACCTCGCTGGCGCTGATCGGCCAGGAGTTCCAGGGCAAAGACCGGGCGACGGCGTTCGGGGTCTGGGGCGCGACGGTCGGCGGCGCGGTCGCGGTCGGCCCGCTGATCGGCGGCATCATCACCGAAAGCCTCGGCTGGGAGTGGATCTTCTTCGTCAACATCCCGATCGGAATCGTCGCGATGTTCCTGACCGAGCGGAAAGTTCGCAACGTCTTCGCCAAAGACCCGGAACCGCTCGACATCCCCGGCCTGGTCACCTTCTCCGCCTCGCTCTTCCTCTTCATCTTCGCCCTGATCCGCGGCAACCCGGAAGGCTGGGGCAGCCCGGTGATCCTCGCCTGCCTGATCGGCGCCGCCGTCCTGATGGGGATCTTCATCACGATCCAGTTGCGCTCGCGGCATCCGATGCTCGACCTGAACCTGTTCCGGAACCCCGCGTTCAACGGCGTCTCGGCGGTCGCCTTCTGCCTCTCGGGAGGGATGTTCGCGCTCTTCCTCTACATCACGATCTACTTCCAGGGCGTGCTCGATTACTCGCCGCTTGAAGCCGGCTTGCGCTTCTTGCCGCTGACCGTCCTCGGTTTCGTCGCATCGCCGGTCGCGGGGGCGCTCTCCAACCGGGTCGCGATCCGCTTCCTGCTCGGCACCGGCCTCACCCTGGTCGGGATCGGCCTGCTCTTCATGCACGGCATCTCTCCCGACTCGGAGTGGACGACGCTGCTGGTCGGCTTCCTGATCGCCGGGATCGGCGTCGGCGTCACCAATCCCGGCATCGGGCAGGCGGCGATCGCGGTCGTGCCGGTGGAGAAATCGGGCATGGGCTCGGGGATCAACTCGACCTTCCGCCAGGTCGGGATCGCCACCGGAGTCGCGGGACTTGGCGCCATCTTCCAGTCGCAGGTGAATTCGAAGCTGACCGAATTGGTGCCGCATGCCCCCAAGGGCCTTGGCGAAATCGTCGCCTCGAGCGGGTCGCGCGGGGTCGAAGCGCTGCACCTGCCGAAAGCGATCGGGGCCAAAGCCGTCCAGGCCGCCGACGTCGCCTTCGTCAGCGCCTTCAACGAGATCATCCTGATCGCCGCGATCCTCTCCTTCGTCGGCGCGATCGCGGGCTTCGTCCTGGTCCGCTCCTCGTCGTTCGTGCAGCAGACCAACGGCTAGCCGCGCGGGCGGGGCCCCGGGACCCCGCAAATAGCGAACGTATGTGCGATTGATCCGCCGCCGGCGCTGCTAAACCGGAGTCAGATGCTGCGCGAGCTCCGGATCGAGAACCTGCTGCTGATCGAGCGGGCCGAACTGCGCCTCGGCGCCGGGCTGAACGCGATCACCGGGGAGACCGGGGCGGGGAAGACGGTGCTCGCCCACTCGCTCGACCTGCTGATGGGCGGCAAGGCGAAATCGGGGATCGTGCGTCCAGGGGCCGAAGAGGCCTGGGTCGAGGGGGTGTTCGACCTGCCCGCGGGCCTGCTCGACGACCCCGAGCTGGCGGAGCTCGCCGAGCGGCTGCCGAGCGGTGCCGACGAGGTGGTGTTGGGGCGGCGGGTCTCGGCCGGCGGGCGGACCAGCGCCTTCGTCGCCGGCCGCGCCGCCACCGCCGCCGACCTGAAGGCGCTCGGCGGGCGCCTGCTCGCCTTCTTCGGCCAGCACGAGCACCGCAAGCTGACGATCTCCTCGGCCCAGATGGAGGTGCTCGACGGGTTCGCCGGTCCCGCCCACCTGGCGCTCCGCGCCGACTACCGCGAGGCGCACCGCGAGGTCGGGCAGCTCTCCGCCGAGCTGGCCGAGCTGCGCGAGCGGGAAGGGTCACGGGAGCGCGACCTCGACCTCTACCGCTACGAGCTCTCCGAGATCGAGGAAGTCGAACCGGACCCCGAGGAGCGGACGGCGCTGGCCGCCGACCGCGAGCGGCTGCGCCACGCCGAGGGCCTCAGCGAGGCCGCGTCGGGCGCCCACGCGGGCCTGGCCGGTGCCGACCTCGAAGGCGGCGGCGCGGCGGGGCTCCTGGCCGAGGCCGAATCGCGGCTCGCCCCGGCCAGCGGCTTCGACCCGTCCCTCGACGCGATCGCCGAGCGGGTCGCGGCGCTGAACGTCGAGGTCGCCGACGTCGCCGCCGAGCTGCGCGACTACGCCGAGGGGATCGCCGCCGACCCGGGCGGCCTGGTCGCGGTCGAGGAACGGCTGGACCTGATCGACCGGCTCGAGCGCAAGCACGGCGGCAGCGTCGAGTCGGTGCTCGCCCACGCCGAGCGCTGCCGGGCCGAGATCGCCCGGCTGGAGGGCGCCGAGGAACGCGGGGCGGAGGCGACCGCGGCCCTGGCCGAGGCGGAGACGCGGCGGGCCAAGCTGGGCGAGAAGCTGAGCGCCGGGCGGGCGAAGGCGGCGAAGCCGCTGGAGAAGCGGGTCGCCGCCGAGCTGGCCCAGCTGGCGATGGACGGGGCGCGCCTCGAGGTGATCCTCGACCCGCACCCGGAGGGGTACGGGGCATCGGGCCGGGAGACGGTCGAGCTGCGCGTCGCGCCGAACCCCGGGATCGAGCCGGCGCCGCTCCGCGATGCCGCCTCCGGGGGCGAGCTCTCGCGGGTGATGCTGGCGCTCAGCGGCCTCGGCCCGGCGGCGGGCGCGGCGACGATGGTCTTCGACGAGATCGACGCCGGGATCGGCGGCAACACGGCGCGGGTCGTCGGCGAGCGGCTGCGCGCGCTCGGCGCCGAGCACCAGGTCCTCTGCATCACCCACCTGCCCCAGGTCGCCTCGCTTGCCGACGTCCATTTCCGGCTCGAGAAGGGCATCGCCGGGGCCGCCGCCGTCGCCACCGTCGAGCGGCTCGACGGGGAGGCCGTGGTCGAGGAGATCCGCCGCATGCTCGGCGGCGAGGCATCCGATGACGCCGCGACCAAGCACGCCCGCGAGCTCCTCGCCGCCGCCTGACCGTCGCATCGCCGGTGCTGCCCCCGGCCGCCCGCCGGGCTCCCTTGGGCGCTCGGCCGCCGAGCGTCCGGGTACCTGGTGGAGGATTTGGCTTCTTTTATGACCTTGAAATAACCTGACCCGGTGGCAACCACCAGTCGTCGCCGCTTGCCTGCCCTGCTCGGGCGTCGCGGCGGAACCCGCTCGACCTCGGTACCGATCGTCGGCGCCGCGCGGCTCGGCGCCCGCACCAAGCACCTGGTGAAACGCCTGCACCCGGGGGAGATCGCGGTGATCGACCACGTCAACGTCGACCGGATCGCCGCCGAGGAGCTGATCGCCTGCGGCGTCGCCGGCGTCATCAACGCCTCCCCATCCAGCGACGGCAAGTATCCGAACGCCGGGCCGCTGATGCTGGCCCGCGCCGGGATCCGGCTGATCGATGCGCCCGACGCCGACGTCTTCGACCTGCTCCGCGACGGCCAGCAGCTGACCCTGGAGAACGACGGCGCGGTGATGGTCGGCGAGGAAGAGGCGTTCCGCGGCCGCGTCCTCGACGTCTCCGGCCTCGAACAGCAGCTCGCCGCCCAGCGCGCCCGCATCGACGAGGTGCTCGCCGAGTTCGCCGAAAACACGGTCGAGCACGTCCGCCAGGAGACCGACATCCTCACCGGGGCGATCGACTTCCCGCCGTCCCGGATCTCCTTTCGCGACCGCCACGTGCTGATCGTCGTCCGCGGCGAACGCCACCGTCGCGACCTGAAAGCCCTGCGCAGCTACATCCGCAACGTGCGGCCGCTGATCGTCGCCGTCGACGGCGGCGCCGACGGGGTGCTGGAGGCCGGGCTGAAGCCGGACATGATCCTCGGCGACATGGACTCGGCCTCCGACGCGGCGCTCGCCTGCGGCGCCGAGCTGGTCGTCCACGCCTATCCCGACGGCCGCGCCCCCGGCCAGGAGCGCCTGCAGGAGATGGGCCTCGAGCACAAGCTCGTCCCCGCCGCCGGGACCAGCGAGGACGTCGCGATGCTGATGGCCCACGAGAAAGGGGCCGACCTGATCGTCAGCGTCGGCGCCCACTTCAACCTGATCGAGTTCCTCGACCGCAAGCGTGGCGGCATGTCCTCGACCTTCCTCACCCGCCTGCGGATCGGCGAGAAACTCGTCGACGCCAAGGGGGTGAGCCGCCTCTACCGGCCGAGCTCGACCCTGATGCCGGTGATCTTCTTCGTCGTCGCCTTCCTCGTCCTGGTGACGATCCTGATCATCACCTCGCCGGCCCTGAACGACGTCTTCGAGTTGTTCTGGCTCAAGGTGCGAATCTGGCTCGGCATCTAGCGGCGCCCCGCGACCCGGCCCGTTTGCAGGCAAAATAGGTCGTCGATGGGTTACAGCGCGCGCTACCACGCAACCTCACTGATCGCCGTTTTCCTCGCCCTCGCGGTGGGGATCCTGATCGGCGCCGAGTTCGGCGGCGACGCGCTCAACGGAACCCGCAAGAACCTCGAGAACAGCCTCGTCGGCAACCTCCAGGACGCCCGCGGGCGGGTCGAAGACCTGAACGGGGAACTCGGCCACGCCGACGAATTCGACGAAAAGGTCTATCCCGTGCTGACCCGCGACCGGCTGCTGGGGAAACGGATCGCGCTCGTCGCCTTCGGCAGCCTGCCGGGCGAAATCACCTCCGCGGTCGAAGAATCGCTCGGGCCGACGGGGGCGAAACTGGTCGGCGTCGGGGTGGTGCGGGAGCCGGTCGACACCACCAGCGTGGCCGAAGAACTCGCCAACACGCGCTTCTCCGAACTGGCGACCGAACCGGAACAGATGAACGAACTCGGGACCGGGGTGGGGCGCCAGATCGTGATCGGCGGGACGCTCCCCGAACTCGTGCGCGGCAGCCTCTTCTCCCACGCCAGCGGGGAATTCGGCGCGCTCGACGGGGTGATCGTCGTCCGCAGCCAGCCGGAAGGCATGGGGCCGGTGCAGCGCTCGACCGCCAACGCGCTGGAAACCTCGATGCTGAAGGGGATCACGGCGACGCGGGTGCCGACGGTCGGGGTCGAGTCGACCGAAACCGAACCGTCCTCGATCTCCTTCTTCCAGTCGAACGACCTCTCCACCGTCGACGACATCGACACCACCGCGGGCGGGGTGGCGCTGGTCTTCTCGCTGCTCGGCCGCGAAGGCAGCTTCGGCGTCAAGAGCTCGGCCGATCGCCTGCTTCCCGACCTGACCACGCCGGGGGGCTGAGCCTTGTACTGGGTCGGGTTCCCGCTGGCGATCGCGCTCGCGGTGCCGATGCTGCCCGCCGGGGCGCGCGGCCTGCTCGACGCGGGCCTGGTCCGCACCAACTACCGCGGCGCCGCGCTCGCCTTCCCGCTGGGGGCGATCCTGGCGACGGTGGCGCTGGTCGCGCTCGCCCCGCTGGCGGTGCTGAACGACCGCCTCAGCCTCGATCTGCTGAGCCCGGCGCTCGGCCGCTGGCTGCCGTACCTGCTGGGGATCGCCTTCCTCGGCTTCCTCGATGACGCGCTCGGTCAGGGCGAGTCGGCGGCGACGCCGCGCGGCTGGCGCGGGCACTGGGGGGCGCTGCGCGAGGGCCGGCTCTCGACCGGTGCGATCAAGGCGATCGGCGCGGTCGCCCTCGCCGCCTACGTCGTCTCCGGCCAGGGGCTGCCGACCTGGCGCTACGCCGCCGACGTCGTCCTCCTCGTCCTCACCACCAACCTCTTCAACCTGCTCGACCTGCGGCCGGGGCGGGTGGAGAAGGCGCTGGCGCTGCTCGGCGCGGGGCTCTGCCTCGGCGCCTGGACGCTCGCCCCGATCGAACTGCTGGGCATCTTCGCCGGGCCGGTGCTGGTCGGCGCCTGGCTGACCTTGGGCGAGCGGGCGATGCTCGGGGACACCGGCTCGAACCTCGTCGGGGCGATCGCCGGCGTCTGGTTGCTCACTGTTTTGGCCCCGGATGGACGTCTGATCGCCCTCGGAATCGTGCTCGTTTTGACGGTGTATGGGGAGTTACGGTCGATCTCGGCGACCATCGATCGGGTTCCGCCACTCCGCTGGCTAGACTCGGTTGGCAGAGCATGAGCCCATCCATTCAAGGCGACACCAAATTCATCTTCGTCACCGGAGGTGTCGTCTCGGCCCTCGGCAAGGGGATCACCGCCAGCTCGATCGGCCGCCTGCTCGTCTCGCGCGGCTACCGGGTCCAGCTGCAGAAGTTCGATCCCTACATCAACGTCGACCCGGGGACGATGAGCCCGTTCCAGCACGGCGAGGTCTTCGTCACCGAGGACGGCGCCGAGACCGATCTCGACCTCGGCCACTACGAGCGCTTCACCGACGAAAACACCTCGCGGGCGTCGAACGTCACCGCGGGCGGCGTCTACAACTCGGTGATCCGGCGCGAGCGGCGCGGCGATTACCTCGGCGCCACGGTCCAGGTGATCCCGCACATCACCAACGAGATCAAGCAGAAAATCCTCATCGTCGCCGAGTCCCAGGCGGTCGATTTCGTGATCACCGAGATCGGCGGCACGGTCGGCGACATCGAGTCGCTGCCCTTCCTCGAGTCGATCCGCCAGCTCTACACCGACCTCGGCCCGAAGCGGGCGATGTTCGTGCACGTGACGCTGGTCCCCTACATCGGCCACGCCGGCGAGCTGAAGACGAAGCCGACCCAGCACTCGGTCAACGAGCTGCGGCGCATCGGGATCCAGCCGCACGCGCTGGTCTGCCGCTCGGAAAACCGCCTCGACCGTGAGATCCGCGAGAAGATCGCGCTCTTCGCCAGCCTCCCGGTAGAAGCCGTCGTCTCCGCCCACGACGTCGACAACATCTACAAGATCCCGCTCGTCTTCCGCGCCGAGGGCGTCGACGACCTGGTGCTCGACCACTTCAACATGGAAGCGCCCTCGCCCGACCTGGCCGAGTGGGAGGCGATGGTGCGCCGCGCCGACGCCGCCACCGGCGAGGTGAAGATCGCGATCGTCGGCAAGTACGTCGCCCTCGCCGACGCCTACAAGTCGGTGATCGAGGCGGTCGAGCACGGCGGCATCCACCACGGCGTCGAAACGAAGATCGAGCTGGTCGACTCGGAGAACTTCGACCCGGCGGCGCTCGACGGCATGGACGGGATCCTGATCCCGGGCGGCTTCGGCGAGCGCGGCATCGAGGGCAAGATCGAGGCGGCGCGGATCGCCCGCGAGCGCAAGATCCCCTACCTCGGCATCTGCCTCGGGATGCAGATCGCGGTGGTCGAGTTCGCCCGCCACGTGGTCGGCATGGACGGCGCCAACTCCTCCGAGTTCGATCCCGAGACGCCGTACCCGGTGGTCGACCTGCTGCCGGAACAGAAAGAACTGCGCGACATGGGCGGCACGATGCGGCTCGGCGCCGACCCGGTGAAACTGCACGAGGGCACGCGGGCACGGGAGATCTTCGGCGAGGCCGTGATCTACAAGCGCCACCGCCACCGCTACGAGGTCAACCTCTTCCTGCGCCGCCGGCTCGAAGCCGAGGGCCTGGTCGCCGGCGGCACCTCGCCGGACGAGCGCCTGGTCGAGATGGTCGAGCTGCCCGATCACCCCTTCTTCGTCGCCTCCCAGTTCCACCCCGAGTTCAACTCGCGCCCGAACCGGCCCGAGCCGCTCTTCCGCGAGTTCGTCGGCGCCGCCACCGAGCACGCCGGGGAAGAGCCCGCCGACGGCGGCGAGATCGCCTCGCCCGACGGCGAGCCTGACCCGGACGGCGAAGGCATGGACATCGGCATCAGCCGCTCTTCCGAGCGCCACTAGCCCCCGCCGTCTAGCCTGTCGCCCCGTGGGGAACGAGAGGCTCTACGACACCTTCGCCCGGCTCTGCGAGATCCGCAGCCCGACGGGAGAGGAGCGTGAGGTCGCCGACACGCTGGCGGCCGAACTGCGGTCGCTGGGGCTGGAGGTCACCGAGGACGACGCGGCCGGGCCCGCCGAAGCCGGGGCGGGGAACCTGCTCGCGCGGGTCGCCGGGGAGCGCGACGACTACGTGATGTTCTGCGCGCACATCGACACGGTTCCGCATCGGGGACGGGTCGAGGTCGTGAACGACGAAGGGGTCTTCCGCAGCGCCGGCGAGACGATCCTCGGCGCCGACAACAAGGCCGCCGTCGCGGTCTTCATGGAGATGGTCCGGCGCGCGGTGGAGAAGACGCCGCCGGTCGGCATCGAGCTGCTCCTCACCGTCGCCGAGGAGCAGGGCCTGCGCGGCGCCAAGGCCTTCGACATCGGCGAGCTGCGCGCCCCGATCGGCTACGTGCTCGACCACGCCGGGCCGGTCGGCGAGGTGATCACGGCGACGCCGACGCAGATGAAGATCCTCGCCGACTTCGTCGGGGTCGAGGCGCACGCCGGGGTGCGGCCCGAGGACGGCTCGAGCGCGATCGAGGCTGCCGCGGCGGCGATCGGGCGGATGTCGCTTGGGCGCCTCGACGCGGAGACCACCGCGAACGTCGGGATCATCAGGGGCGGCACCTCCGGCAACGTGGTCGCCGGGCACTGCGGGATCCACGCCGAGGCGCGCAGCATCGACGCCGGCCGGGCGGCCGAGGTCGCCGGCGAGATCGCCGACGCCTGCGCCTGGGGCGCCAGCGAGTTCGGCTGCGACGCCGACGTGCGGGTCGAAGAGCTCTTCCGCGGCTACAAGGTGCCGTCCGGGTCGACCGCGCTCGGCCTCGCCGAGGAGAGCCTGCGGGCGGCCGGGGTCGAGCCGCGGCGGGCGACGATCGGCGGCGGCAGCGATGCCAACGTCTTCCGCCTCGCCGGCTTCGACAGCGTCCTGCTCGCCAACGGCCCCGACGGCGTCCACACCTCCGGCGAGCACGTCGCCGCCGCCGACCTCGACAAGATGCTCGAGGTCTGCGAGGGCATCCTCGCCCGCGCGTGAGGGCGCGACCGTGAGTTCGAACTTATCCCCGCATAGCCGGGCAATCTGCGAACTCATCGCGGGCCGATGAGCGGCAGGCTCGACCTGCGGCGCGGGGTCGTGGTCGCGACCGACCCGTTGACGGTCGAGATCGACGGCGAGCGAAGGCGGGCCTGGGCCGACGAGGTGTTGCTCGGGGAGATGCGCGAGGGCGACGAGGTGGTCGTCAACGCGGCGGCGCTCGACCTCGGCCTCGGCTCGGGGGGCTTCGACGTCGTCCACGTGAACCTCACCCGCGGCCTGGGCGGTGGCGCCAGGGGCGACGCCCACGTGATGAAGCTGAACTACACCTCGCTCCAGCACCCGGTCGAGCCGATCGAGGGCATATTTCGGGCCTCAGGGACCCGAAATATTCCCCGGAGATCCTTGATCGATGGGGAGGAGGACGGGCTCCGCCGCGGCGCGAAGCCCCTGGTCGCGGTGCTCCCTCTTCATGGGCACCTGGCGCCGGCGGCCTGGGCGGCGGCGCAGGCCCGGCCCGGGGCCCGGATCGGCTACGTCCAGACCGGCGGCGGCGCGCTCCCCGGATCGCTCTCCCGCGACGTCGCCGAGCTGCGCGAGCGCGGGCTCCTCTGCGGCCACATCGCCGCCGCGCCCGCCTACGGCGCCGAGCACGAGGCGCTCAGCACCGTGGGGGCGCTCGACGCCGCCGCGACCGCGCTCGACTGGGACGCGATCCTGGTCGGCCCCGGCCCGGGGATCATCGGCTCCGACACCGAGCTCGGCCACGGCGGCATGGCCGCCCTCGACAGCGCCCACGCGGCCCTGTCCCTGCGCCTGTCGACGGTCCTCTCGCCGCGCCTCTCCTCGTCGGACCCGCGCGAGCGCCACCGCGGCCTCAGCCACCACACCGCCACCGTCCTCGGGCTCCTCCTCGCCCCGGTCACCGTCGCGGTGCCGGAAGTCGGGGAGACCGGCGGGGCCGAGCTCGCCTCGCAGATCGAAACCGCGAGCGGCGGCCGGCACCACCTCAAATTCGCGTCGGTCGACCTCGACGCCTACGCCGCCTCCGGCCTGCCGGCGACCACGATGGGCCGCTCGATCGCCGAGGACCCGCTCTTCTTCGCCGCGCCGCTCGCGGTCGGAAACCTGCTCTTCTCCTGAGCGAATGCTCCATTGCGGGTAGAGGTTTCGTGGAAAGCGAGCCGAACACCCGCCCATGGCCATCGCCGTCAAACCAGAAGCCCCCGTCGCTCCCGCCGACTCCGGCGCCGACGCACGCTTCCGCTCGCTGACCTTGGACTTCCTCTCCTACCTGGAGCTCGAGCGCGGGCTCTCGCGCAACACGCTGAACGCGTACCGGACCGACCTCTTCCAGTACGGGGAGTACCTCTCGGCGCACCACCTGGACGCGCTGCGCGCGCGGCCGGCGGAGGTGGGGGAGTTCCTCGCCGAGCTGGCGACCGGCGGGCCGGAGCGGCCTCCCGTCTCCTCGGCGACGATCCACCGCAAGGCCGCCTGCCTGCGCTCCTTCTACAAGCACCTGCGCCGCGACGAGCTGATCGGCGACGACCCGACCGCGAGCCTGGCGGCCCCGCGGCGCTCGAAGAAGCTGCCGCACGTCCTCAACTACGCCGAGGTGCAGAAGCTGCTGGCCGCGCCGCAGGGCTCCGAGCCGACCGCGCTGCGCGATCGGGCGCTGCTCGAGGTGATGTACGCCTGCGGGCTGCGGGCCTCGGAGGTGATCGGCCTCGACATGGGCGATGTCGACCTGCACGAGGGCTTCGTCCGCGCCCGCGGCAAGGGCTCGAAGGAAAGGCTGGTGCCGCTCGGCAGGCAGGCGATCGCGGCGATCCGCTCCTACCTGCGCGGCGGCCGCTCCGAACTGCTGCACGGCCGCGAAGAGCCGCGCCTCTTCGTCAACTTCCGCGGCGGCCCGCTCACCCGGCAGGGCCTCTACAAGATCGTCCAGCGCCACGCGCGGGCGGTCGGCCTCGACGGCAAGATGAGCCCCCACACCCTCCGTCACAGCTTCGCCACCCATCTGCTCTCGAACGGCTGCGATCTGCGCGCGGTCCAGGAGATGCTCGGCCACGCCGACATCGCCACCACCCAGATGTACACGCACCTCTCCGGCGACCGCCTGAAACAGGTCTATTACGAGGCGCATCCGCGGGCCAAGGAGGAATAGGCCGCTGGCACAGGGTCTGTCCGAGTAGGCGCGGGACGGGGGAGGGACGGCGGCCATCTCGGAGGCTGACCCGGGCAGGCTGAGGCCACCTCCGAATGGCCGGGTCTGTGGGGGGAGGTGAGGGTGCGGGTTCCGTGCGGGACCCGCCGCGAAGCGCGCGGAGAAGTGCGGGAGAAGCCTCGAACTCCACCCTTCTTCATGGGATGTCACATCCGTCCCATTGGTCAGGACCTTGCTGTGGAGAGAAACTCTCGCTATGCGAGAGCAATACTCCACAGCGCGCTCCGGACCAACGGACGCGCTGTCTCAAGTGGGACGTCCCGCCGACCTTCGCGACGTCTCTGCGCCGCATTCCCCCAGGACGTGCCGTCCCTCTGACGTCTCTCCGCAAGGACACCGTCCCCGCGCCGCCTTCTCTCCAGGACGTGCCATCCCTCTGACGTCTACCCCGCAAGGACACCGTCCCTGCGCCAGTCTCGCCCCCAGAACCTCCGACCCGGGCGTCTCGGAGGCGGCCTCAGCCTGCCCGGGTCGCCTCCGAGACGCCCGGACCCGCCGTCCCCGGCAGCGGCGACCCCGGACCCTTGCGTCCCGGCCGCACCGCCCCGGACCCTTTCGTCCCCCCGCCAGCCCCGTTGGGATAGAACTTCATCCGTGCCCGAGCTGCCCGAGGTCGAGACTGTCGCCCGCCAGTTGGAGCCGGAGCTGGAAGGGCACGCGATCGAGCGGCTCGAGGTGCTCGACGCGCGCTGGTCGCGGCCGGTGCCGCCGAAGAAACTCGGCAAACAGGTCGACGGGCGGACGATCCAGGGCCTGGGACGGCGGGGGAAGTACCTGCTGCTCGGGCTCGACGGGGAGAAGACCCTGGTCATGCACCTGCGGATGACCGGCAACCTGGTGCTGCGCGAGGACGACGGGGAGATCCTCGACCCCTCCGAGGGCCGCCTCCTCTACCAAGGCGAGCGCACCACCGAGGAGCGCCACCTGCGCGCCCGCTTCGTCCTCGATGACGGCCGCGAGGTGTGGTTCACCGACCCGCGCCGCTTCGGCGAGGCCTTCCTGATCGACGACGCGAAGCTGCCGGAGCGCTTCTCCCGACTCGGGGTCGAGCCGCTCTCGCCCGAGTTCACGCCGGAGAGGCTGGGGGAGATCGCGGCGGGCAAGAAGGCGCCCTTGAAGTCGTTCCTGCTCGACCAGTCGGGGATCGCCGGGGTCGGCAACATCTACGCCGACGAGGCGCTCTACCGCGCCCGTCTGCATCCGCTCTCGCCCGCCGGGTCGATGAAGCCGGAGCACTGGGAGGCGCTGCGCGACGGGGTGGTGGCGGCGCTGGAAGCGGGGATCGACGCGGGCGGCTCCTCGATCGACGACTACCGCGACGGGCGCGGCGAGAAGGGTCAGATGCAGGAGCGCTTCCTCGTCCACACCCGCGAGGGCCAGCCCTGCCCGGGCGAGGACTGCGACGGGGTGGTCGAGCGGATCGTCGTCTCCGGCCGCTCCACCTACTTCTGCCCGAGCTGCCAGGTCAAACTGCGCCGCAAACCGAAACGCCGCACCAAACCCCGCGCCCGCGCCCGCCCCTCCGGTTGATGGGCCGAAAACTCCAGACATAGAGGACTTTTCGGCCCATCAACGCGAGGGTTCCGTCCGGTCCGTCCCGCATCCTTCTCTCAATGGCGGGGACTACGGTCAAGACGGAGGCGATTGTCTTGCGGAGCATCCGGTACGGCGAGGCGGACCGGATCCTGCACCTCTACTCGCCGACGCTGGGGCGCTTCGGGGCGATCGCAAAGGGCTCCCGCAAGCCAAAATCCCGCTTCGGCGGCCGGCTTGAGCCATTCTTCCGTCTCGACCTGATCCTCCACGAAGGCCGCAGCGACCTGATGACGGTGACCAACGTCAGCACCGTCGACGGATACCCGCGGCTGCGCTCCGACGGGGCCGCGATCGGCTGCGGCGCCCGCGCCTGCGACGCGGTGCTGCGCCTGCTCGACGCCGCCGAGGCCAACCTGCCCGCCTACAACCTGCTCTGCCGTTACCTCTCGCTGCTCGACCAGCCGGGTCAGCCGCGCGCGATCAGCCTCGAAGTGGCGCTCTCCTTCCGCCTCAAGCTGGCCCTGGTCGCCGGGTTCGCCCCGGAGCTCGCCTCCTGCACCGACTGCGGCGAGGCGGAACACCTGGCGGGGTTCTCGGGCGCCTCCGGCGGGGTCGTCTGCGCCAGCTGCGAGGCCGGCTCCTTCGCCCTCTCCGAGGAAGCCCACCGCTTCATGGTCGAGGCGCTGGCGAAGCCGCTGATCGAGGCCCCGGCCGCCGAACCGCACGCCCTGCGCCAGGTCGAGCGGGCGGTGGGAGAGACCCTGGAGCACCACGCCCATGTCCAACTTCGCGCCGCGGCCTAAGCACGGGCAGCACGAGGAAGCGAGCCACCGCAACCCTGCTCCTATGATCAGGGGGATGCCTGCCACCGTCGCATTCGAGGACCGCGTCCGCGCCTGGGAGGACGAGTTCCTCGCCGAGCACGCGACCCGGTCCTATCCGGCCGAGCGCGTCGCCGCCGAGCCGGACAGCCCGCTGCGCACGCCGTTCCAGCGCGACCGCGACCGGATCGTCCACTCGAAGTCCTTCCGCCGGCTGAAGCACAAGACCCAGGTCTTCGTCGCCCCCGAGGGCGACCACTACCGGACCCGCCTGAGCCACACGCTGGAGGCCTGCGGGATCGCCCGCACCGTCGCCCGGGCGCTGGGGCTGAACGAGGACCTGACCGAGGCGATCGGGCTCGGCCACGATCTCGGCCACCCGCCGTTCGGCCACGCCGGCGAGGAGACGCTCGACCGCTGCCTGCGCGAGCGCGGTTTCGCCGGCTTCAAGCACAACGAGCACTCCCTGCGGGTGGTCGAGGTGCTGGAGCGCGACGGCATCGGCTTGAACCTCACCGCTCCGGTCCGCGACGGCATCCTCAACCACACCGGGCCGGTGAAGCCGGCGACCCTGGAGGGGCGGATCGTCCGCCTCGTCGACCGCGTCGCCTACATCAACCACGACATCGACGACGCCCTGCGCGCCGGGATCTTGCACATCGAGGATCTGCCCGCGGCGGAGATCGAGCTGCTCGGCCCGACCGGCTCGATCCGCATCGACACCCTGGTCGCCGACATCGTCGAGCAGTCGCGCGGGGTGGAGGACATCCGCCAGTCCGAGGAGGTCGGGATGGCGATGCTGCGGCTGCGCAAGTTCATGTTCGACCGCGTGTACCTGGGCCCGACGGCGCGCAGCGAGCACGCCCGCGTCGAGATCACGATGACCGGCCTCTTCGATCACTACCTCGCCCACCCGGAGGTGATCCCGGCCCTCGACCCGAGCGCCGACGCGGGCCAGCGGGTGACCGACTACATCGCCGGGATGACCGATCGCTACTGCATCTCCCGCTACGTCGACCTGGCGATCCCCGAGCAGGCGCGCTTCTAGTGGCGCTGATCTCCTCCGACAGCATCAACCAGGTCCGCGACGCCGCCGACATGGTCGCCGAGGTCGGTCGCTACACCGACCTCAAACGGGCGGGCGGGCAGATGATGGGCCTCTGCCCGTTCCACGAAGAGCGCTCGCCGTCGTTCTCGGTCGATCCCCAGGACAAGCTCTACCACTGCTTCGGCTGCGGCGTGGCGGGGGACGTCTTCGGCTTCGTGATGGAGAAAGAGGGGCTCGCCTTCTCCGAGGCGGTGGAGGCGCTCGCCGACCGCTACGGGGTCGAGCTGCAGCGCGAGCAGGAGGACCCGCAGGCGGAGGCCCGGCGGCAGAAACGCCAGCGCCTGCAGCAGCTGCTCGAACGGAGCGCCGCCTACTACTCGAACTACCTCTGGTCCTCACGCGAGGCGGGCAAGGCACGCGAGTACCTCGCCGAGCGTGGCCTGAGCGAGGCGGCGCTGCGGGACTTCGGCGTCGGCTTCGCCCCCAGCGCCTGGGACAAGATTCTCGTCGCCGGCCAGCGGGCGGGCTTCCGGGTCGACGAGATGCACGCCGTCGGGCTGGTCCAGCGCAACCAGCGGGGCGCCGAGTACGACCGCTTCCGCTCGCGGATCATGTTCCCGATCCGCGACGCGCGCGGGCGCACCCTCGGCTTCGGCGGGCGGGCGATGCGCGACGACCAGGGCGCCAAGTACGTCAACACGGCGGAGACCGACTTCTTCCACAAGAGCCAGATCCTCTACGGGCTCGACCGGGCGCGGGCGGCGATGGCGCGGGCCAACCGGGCGGTGGTGGTCGAGGGCTACACCGACGTGATCGCGTTGCACCAGGCGGGGGTCGAGGGCACGGTCGCGGTGATGGGCACGGCGATCACCCCGGACCAGGTGAAAGCGCTCTCCGGGATCGTCAGCGAGGTCGTCCTGGCACTGGACGCCGACGAGGCTGGCCAGGCGGCGATGGTCCGGGTCCAGAGCGTCGCGGGCGAACGGAAGATGCGGCTGCGCGTTGCCGCGATGCCGAAAGGCGTCGACCCGGCGGAAATGATGGTGGAGGACAAAGGCGCGGAGCGCTTTCGCACCCTGATGGACAGCTCCGGCGAGCTGACCGACTTCCAAGTGATGCGGATCCTCGAGGGCATCGACCACCGGACCGCCGGGGTCGAGCGCGACGAAGCGTTCGCCGAGATCCTCCCGATCCTCGCCGCGATGGGCGAGGGCGCGAGCCAGGCCGAATTGGCGCGGAAGGTGGCCGACCGCCTCGATCTCGAGCCGGCGATCGTGATGGGCAGGATCACCGCGGCGACGCCGGCGACGGGCGGGCCGGTCGACTACCGCGGCGGCCGACCTGGGCCCGCGTACTCGGACGGCTCGGACGGACCACCCGGCGGCCGTGGCTCCGGGGCCGGCAACGGTCCTGGCCCGGAAGTCCCCGCCCCGCGGCGCCCCGCCGAGCTCACCTCCCGCGAGCGGCGCGAGCGCGCCCTGCTGGCGATGTGCATCGCGCTTCCCGAGCAGGGGACGATCTACCTGGAGAAGCTGGGGGAGGAGCACCTCTCGGCCAGCGGTCGCGTCGCCGCCGAGTTCCTCCGCGCCCATCCGGACGAGCCCGCCAAGCACCTGCCGCAGGAAAACGGCGCCCTCGCCGCGCTGATCACCGAACTGGTGATGCTGGCCCGCGAGGAGCCCGCCTCGGAGGAGTCGATGGAGCTGAACTTTCTGCTCCTGGAGCAGCGCCGGCTCGAGGGTGAGATCGAAGCGGCGGGCCAGCGCGGCGACTACGAGCGGCGCGCCAGCCTCAGCCGCGAGCGGGCGGCGTTGGTGGAACGGATCGCCCACGCGCAACGGGTCGGTAGCTGACCCGCTAAATTCCGCTGTCGGCCTTCAGGCCGAAGCCGTTCCGGGGTAGCTCAATCGGCAGAGCATTCGACTGTTAATCGAAGGGTTGTGGGTTCGAGTCCCACCCCCGGAGTTTTCTCATGTAGTCGCAGAGCCTGGTGCGCCGCCTTTCGAGTCGGCGCTTGCGTCCGGAGCTACGCGCGGGGCAACAGAGCGCAGACGAATGGGCGTATGGCGACGCGTCTATTGGTCACCGAATCTCTGAGCAGACGCGCGATGAAGGCATTTCCCCTCTCTCGGGAACTCCTCGACATCCGAGGATCGAGTATTCGCCGGTGTCCCGGTCGACCCTGATTCTGAGGTGCGCCTTGTAGCCGCCGAAAGCGGTGATCAATTCGCACTCCCAGACTTCGTGACCCGATTCCGCTTCGGGATTTGCCGCTCTCTCGCAGCCGGCCGCGTCGGGTCCGTTCTCCTCCCGGATTCGGTTCTCAACCCGAGCCTTGACCGCCCCCATCGATGAGGGGACATCGGCGTACTGCGTCAAGAGCGTTTCCCCGTGGCCGCCGCCGCACCCGGCGGCTGCTGCGATTACGCCGACCAAGAGAGCGAAAGCCACGAGTCGCCGCATTTCTTCGGACTACCCCAAACCCTGCTTCGCAGTCAGCGTTTTGAGAGCGTCCTCAGGCAGCATTTGAGAGGGGCGTCTAGAGAGTCAGTTCGACGGTTCCCCAGATGGCGTGACGTACCCAGACGGAGATGTGGAGACTGCTCGCCCCGGCCGGCACCCCCGGGCGGAAGTCGACATCCCACAACGTGACGTGCAGGTCGCTGTTTCCGCTTCCTCGACCTCCACCGCCTTCGTACTCGGTCCCAAGGTCGTCGGTGATCGCGAACATCGTGCCCTGGTCGCCCTCCTGGAACTCGCTCGCGATTTCCTCGGCGTCCGATTCAACGAGCGCAAGAAGAGTCAGCCTGTCCGGCCAGAGAACTGCACCGATCACCACGATGCGGCCGTCTTGCTCCGGGGCGTGTATGACGCAGACCGTCTTCATTGTTCGAGCGTACGTCCGAACGAAAGGGCAATCAGGTGCCCCAGCCGTCAAACGGCTCGCGTCGATCCTCGAGGTCGAACCAGTACTCACGGAAGGCGGTGCAGACTCCTTGCCGATCGAGGTTGGCGATCAGGCACCCGGCGATCGAGGCGTCGTCACCGGCGAGGACCCAGAACTCGGCCATCACCCGATCGTCCTCGACGAGTGGCCTTCCCATTCGCACCCGGACCTCGCCCTGGGCCTCCTGCTCCTTTTCGACGTAGCGCCGCAGGGCGGTCGTTCCGTCGATGACCTCGTCCGGATGCGCCACGTAGGTGACGGCGGCGTCGAAGAGCTCGACGAAGCCGTCGATGTCCCAGGTCTCCCAGGTCTCGCCGTAGCGCCTGACGAACTGCTCGGCTCTTTCGCGCGTCGCTGCGTCCACGTCCGGGATCTTCGCACTGCCCGAGGCGCAGATGGGTTGGGCGTCGGGCCGACCTGATCGCAATTTCCCGAGGGCCGAGCTCGGGGGCGTCAGGATGTCAGACGTGCCCTATCCGAAAGAGCGGTGAAAGATGGCCCCACCCAAGCCGATGATGAAGGCCGAGGTGAAGCGACGCGAGGACATGGCCTTGGCGGACGTGGCGGCCACGGCCCGCTACCACGCCGGCCGGCTGCCGACGACGTCCAAGTGGCACACGGCCCTCACCGGCCTCGCCGAGCGCCTCGAACCGAGGCCGGAGTCAGACGAGGGAGACGCTTCCTCATAATGCAGTCGATGGCACGGGATCAACAGACGATCGAGGTCCACGCCCTGGGCGCGGTGACGTTCCGTCCCCTGGGCAAGGTCGCGATGGAGCGGCTGCAGGAAGCGGCTCGCCGTCAGAAGGGATCGCCGCAGCAGAACGAGGACGTGCTCCTGATCACCAAACAGGTCACCGAGCCCCGCTTCTCCTCCAACGAGGAGCTGTTCGCGGCCCTCGAAGGCCACGATCACGTGATCGGCGATATCGCCGACGCGATCCGGGCCGCCAGCTGGCCGAATCAGCCCGCCGGCTGAGCTTTCTGCGCCGCCGCCCGCAGCAGTTAAGAAAGCTCGCGCATCTGCCGATGGTCCGGTATGAGGCACGTGGGAAGCTGCGAGCACTGCTCCAAAGGCGGGGCGCTGGAGACGGTCGAGGTGACCGAGGTGGGCAAATCAGGCCCGACTCTCGATCTGCACCTCTGCGCGCGATGCGCGACCGTTCCGAGCGCGGTGTGGCGCCGTCGCTACCAGCCGATCGCGGCTGGGCCGGCGGCCGAACGCTCTGAGTCCGCGGCCTAGCTGACGCGCGCCTTGCGCCGCGCCAGCTCCTCGACCAGTTCCGCGCCGCGGTCGGCTCCGTCGTGCGTGGCGGCCCAGGCGGCGATCTCAGCCGCGCGGGCGGCGAAGCTCGGGTCGGCGAGTGCGCGGCGGGTGGCCCAGCGCAGCGGGCCGGGATGGCAGAGGCGCCAGGGGAGCGAGAGCCCGGCGCCCGCCCAGGCGACCCGGATCGCGGTCTCGCCCATGTCGCCGGTGATCGCGGTGATCAGCACCGGCGTCCCGGCGCCGAGGGCGCGGGCGACCGTCCCGTGGCCGCCGTGGCAGATCACCAGCGCCGCGATCGGCATCAGCTGGCTGTAGCTCAGCCAGTCGACGAGGACGGCGTTGGGGGGGACGACGATCGGGGTCTGCGGCCGCACCCGGTTGGTGGTGGCGACGACCCGGACCGGCTCCTCGGCCAGCGCCGCCAGCGCCGTCCGCACAAGCTGGTTCTCGGCGTCGTGGGCGGTGCTCGGGGCGACGAGGACGAGCGGCGCGTCCCCCGGCGGCAGCTCGATGTCCGGGTGCGGGACCTCGAAGGTCATCGGGCCGGTCACCTGGACCGAGGCGGGCAGGGGCCGCGGGTATTCGAGCTGCGGGTAGGTCGCGACCAACGCCAGGTCGGGACTGATCCCGCCGTGGAAGTGGTCGTGGGGCGGCAGGCCGAGTCGCTCGCGCTGGCCGTTCAGGTCGCGCCGCCCCATCTCGAGGCCGACGTCGAGCGCCCGCTGTCCCTGCTTCCAGACGGCGCGGCCGATCGGCGTCCGCGGCTGCCGCAGCCCGACGGCGAAGAACGGCATTCCCGGTTCGGTCACCGGATAGATGTGCGGCACCAGGGTCGCCAGCGGCACCCCGGACGCCTCGGCGGCGAGGGCCGGGGCGAGGGTGAGGATGTCGGAGACGACGACCGCCGGGTCGAGGCGCTCGATCAGCGGCAGGAGCGCCCGCGCCGCGTCGCCGGCGTGGCGGCCGTCGTCGGTATCGGGCTCCGCTGGCGGGAAGGTCCGGTATTCCTCCGCCGCGGTGAAGTCGAGCCCGGCGCCCTCGACCGCGGCCCGCCGTTCCTCCCAGGTCTCGATCGTCACCTCGTGGCCGCGCCGCGCCAACCCTTGGCCCAGGGAGATCGCCGGGAAGACGTGGCCGGCGTCGCCGAAGGCGCCGATCAGGACCCGCATGCCGCCGCGGCCCGACCCGCCCTCGACCTTCCGCATGGCAGGCTGACGCCCTAGGCGGGCGCGCCGATCGCCTCACCGGGGCGGGTGAAGACGATCTCCGGGACGTGGCAGTTGGGCGAGGTCCGGACCAGGTAGCGGACCGCCTCCCCGATGTCGGAGGGGCGGATCATCTCCTCCGCCGGCACCGCCCCCTTGACGAAGTCGGTCATCGCGGTGTCGACGAAGGCGGGGGCGAGGGCGGTGCAGGCGATGCCCTCGGCGCCGACCTCGCGCTCGGTGGCGACGCTGTAGTTGACCACCGCGGCCTTGGTCGCCCCGTAGATCGCCAGCCACGGCTGGCCCGCTTTGCCGGCGATCGAGGCGGTGTTGACGATCAGCGCCTTGCGGTGCTCGGCGCCCGCCTTGCGCAGCAGCGGCAGCCCTTCACGGGTGCCGAGGATGATCGAGCGCAGGTTCACCGCCAGCTGCATGTCGAGGAATTTGGTCTGCACCTCGTCCATCTGCGCGCCGATCCCGACCCCGGCGTTGTTGACCAGCACGTCGAGGCGCCCGTAGCGCTCCTCGTGGGCGGTGAAGACCCCCTTCAGCTCCTCCTCGTCGGCGACGTTGGCGGGGACCGTCTGCACCTCATGGCCCGCGTCGCGCAGGCCCGCCACCGCCTCCTCGAGTTTCTCCGGCCGGCGCGCGGAAAGCGTCAGCGCGTATCCCTCCTCGGCCAACACCGCGGCGATCGCCAATCCGATCCCACCCGAGGCCCCCGTGATCAAGGCCGCTCGCTCCGCCATCCCTTCCTCCTCCGCTCGACGACGCGGCCAGCCTATCGGCGGGCGACGGGGGCGGGGCGGGCCGCGGGCCGCCGCCGGGGCCGCGCACTCTGAAAACATGCCCCCGATGCGGCGCCCCCCTCCTGCCCTGGGCCTGGCCTGCCTGTGCCTGCTCGCGGCCGGGTCGCTGCTCGTCGCCGGTTGTGGCGGGGGCGGCGGGGGCACCACGTCCCAGGTCAATCCGGACGCCGAGACGGGCAAGAGCCGGCCCGCGCCGCCGGCGAGCGCCTTCCCCTCGACCAAGGGCAAGACCCTGCGCGAGGTATCCGAAGAAGCGACCACGCTCTCGGAAGTGAAGGTGACCCCGGAAGCGCAGGTCTTCTACGAAGGCAGCAACCGCTACCCGTTCTCCCTCGCCGAGAAGGTGAGCTCGACCGGCAAGCCGGGCAAGGAGATCACCGACGCCGAAACGGCGATCTACTACGCCAAGATCCCGGCGGTCAAACCGGGGGCGAAGTCGAAAGCCGGCAACAAGGGCAAGGCGGCGAGGGCGGGGGCGCAGGCGCTCGACCAGCCCGCGATCGGCCCCTTCCCGGCGGCGATCGAATCGCTGGCCACCGAGCCGCCCTTCCAGGGCCGGACGACGACCGAAGACCCCGACGTGGCGAGCGTCGTCTACTCGACCGCGCTGAAGCTGGAAGCGGGCAACTACCGTCCCGGAATCCTGATCAAGGAAAAAGGGGGGGTCGGGTGGAAACTCCTTCCCAGCATCAAAGTGGATGAATACGCGAAGATTCCGAGACCTGGGGAACAGGCGCCGCTGATCGACACGCCGACCGCGAAGAGCGTCGGCGGCGATCTGGCGAAGCTGACGACCAGGATTCCGCCGGATACGCAGAACAAGGTCAACTATGCGGAAGTGCTCGGAAAGGAACCGATACTGCTCTTGTTTGCGACCCCCAAGTTCTGCCAGAGTCGGGTCTGCGGGCCCGTCGTCGACATCGCCCAGCAGGCGCAGCACCAATTCGAAGGCAAGGCCAACTTCATCCACATGGAGATCTACAACGAAAACGACCCATCCCAGGGAGTGCGCCACCAGGTGCGCCGGTTCCACCTGCCGAGCGAACCGTGGCTGTTCGCGATCAATCGCGAAGGGGTCGTGAGCGCGGTGATCGAGGGGGCGTTCGGGACGAAGCTGATGGACAAGACGGTGGAAAAGGTGGTGGGGGAATGAGCGACAAAACCGCTTCCGAGGACGAGCTGCTGGCCTCCTTCGCGCAGGAGGCGCGCCGGCGCTGTGACGTGATCTCGGCGGGCCTGGCGACGGCGACGACGGACTTCGAGACGATGCGCGCCGAAGCGCACGCGCTGCGCGGCACCGCCGGGGTGGTGGGGCTGCGCCGGCTGTCGGAGCTCGCCGGGCTGATGGAGTCAGACCTCGCCGAAGCGAAGAAGACCGGCACGATCCGCGGCGGGCGCGACCACCAGATCGCCGACGCGGCGAAGGCGCTCGCCGAGGGCGCCGCGGCGGCGGCGAAAGGCGAAGAAGAGCCGCCCGACGTGGGCCGCAGCCTCGCCCAGCTGTTCAGCGCCTAGCCGCGTGCGGGACGCCGGCGCGCGCCTGCGCATCTCCCTGCTCCTCGGCGCCGTCCTCGCGGCGATCCTCCTCGCCGGGTGCGGCGGCGGCTCCTCCGACCAGACGCTGAGCGTCGGCAGCGAACAGACGATCACCGTGTCGGGCGACGTCCACGGCTTCTACGGCGAACTGGAAGCGATCCTCGACCAGTTCCCCTACCAGCACTGGTACGTCGCCTGCGTGGTGCGGGAAGCGAAGAAGATCCTCAGCCCGAAGGAAGCCGAAGAACTGGAAGGGCTGCCGGAAGCCGAACGCCAGAAGAAGACGCAGAGCCGTCGTCACCGAAGCCCAGCCTGGCTGCGAAAAGACCGCCCGCCCGACGATCGACCCGAACGCCTCGAGCAAGGAAATCGGCCTCCTCCGCGCGAGCAGCCTCCCCGGCATCACCGCCCTCGCCGAAACCAACGGCATGAGTTCGACCCAGGTCGCCTGCGTGCAGACCTTCTTCGAAAAACTGCCGGACAAGAAGATCATCGAACTCCGCAACGGCACCGACAAGCTCCGCGAAGGCATACTGGTCTCCGTCTTCAGGCCCTGCGCCCAGCTCAAGTAGCGAGCGGACGCTTTCTCTTCAGCACTCCCTTACGAGCCACCGAAAGACCCTGGGGGTCGCGTAGGCCGGGTGGTTCGCGTAAGCGAGCTCAAACCCGGCCTCCGCGACTTCATAGCCGTATTCGTGGATGGTCGAGTGGACTTCGCCGCAGAGCTTCGGCTTGGCAATGATGAGGACCAGAGCCTTCGCCTTCGGGCTGAGGTGTTCGGCCGAGGCGGTCGGGCCGCCCGCAAGAGCGAGCAGCCCGACGACCATGACGGCCAGGACGAGACGGAGGGTCATCAACAGCCGTACTTCTGGGCCAGGAGGCGGACCTTGATCCCGATCGGCCTGTACTCGTGGCACACCGTGTAGTGCGAGGGGATGACAATCCCGAACACCGTGTCGGTGTTGAATGGCCTCGGGGTCCAACCGGCGCTGCGGAGCCGTTCCTCGGCGACCACGAGGTTCAATCCGACGACGTTTGGCGGCGCCCCTCGGCGTAGCTCGAGAACGTTGCGGGCGTCGCCAGCATTCAGATCCTCACAGGCGATCCCGTCATGGTCGGCATCGAGGCCTGCGGGATCCTGTCGCGGATGGTGCTTCAGGAACCAGCTCTGCGCTGCGCGTTGCGACGAGAAGTCGCTGCAGTCTTTCGCGTCGTAATGGGCCGCGGCGGGTGCCGCGACGATCAACGCGAGCGCTGCGATGGCAAGGGCAACAATCTTCTTCATGGAACCTCCCCAGATCCGTTTTAGGAACGCGGCATGTTTGTCACAGGTATGCCGTCGACTGAGGAACGCGCCATGCGCACTGAATTGTTCACGCAGTCAGGACTCTTTTGACACTCGCCTGCTAACCGACGGGGATCGGGTCGTCGCCGACCGCACGCCGCAGGACGCTCGCTGACCGGGGGAATGGCCAGGCATCCTTCCCGACGCGCGTCTACGCTAAGGCCGCCCGAAGCTAGGCACCCGGGGCGGTAGCTCAGTTGGTTAGAGCACGGGACTCATAATCCCTTGGTCGCTGGTTCGAGTCCAGCCCGCCCCATTTCGCAGACGCCTTGTGATCGACCGGCCGCTCCGCCGTAGTCAGAGAGTGCGTCGGCTGGGAATCCGAGCGGGCATAGGTCTGATGGTCCTGGTGATGATCGGGGTGGTCGCCTTGGTCGTCGTGAGCGTGGCGACCTATGACGGCGATGATTCGGGATCGGCACCGTCTCACGCTCAGGCTGCGATCACCCGACCCGCTGTATCCCCGGCCGAGGCGGCCTACGACCTCGAACTGATGCATGGGGCGGATGCCGCCCGGTGCATCTGGATCAAGGGGACGGTCAGCGAGTTCCAGTGCGTATTCAGGGAAGGGCGCGAACGAGCACGGGCACGCGTCGTCAAGTCGGTCGGGATGGACGAAACGATCGGAATCAGTGACTGCGTACCGCTCAATTCGGGGCGGGACAAGAAGTCCGACCATGGCCACGACCAAATTTGTCCGTGGTCTAGGAAGGCTCGTTCCAAGCCCTGATCACGGGACGGCGCTTCGGTCCCGAACTCCTGCGGATCGCGCGCCTCGGGCGCTAACGTGGTTTCACCATGATCCGCCGTGTCTTGCAGAGTCTTGCGTTGCTAGTCGTAGTAGTCGGCTTTGGCGGATACGCGTTCGCGGGTCAGCCTCGCTACTTCGCCGTTGCCGGCTTCGTCGCGGTGGTCGTCGGCGGCGTGCTCTTTGCGTTTGGTGGTCCGGCCGATCCTCCGGTGGCCGAGGACCTTCGACGGGCGGGTGACGAGGAGTACCACCCGATCTCGCAGGGGCCGATGGAACGGGGCCCGAGCTAGACCGTGTGACGAGGCGGGGTTTCGTTCGTAGCTCTTGGAGGATGAACGGGCTTGCCGGACTGATCGCCACTCTCGTGGTCACTGTGCTGTCGGTGTGCGGCTGCGGTTCGGGTTCGTCCTCGGCGTTCGACTACCAGCACTGCCCGAAGTGGAATCCGGAGGAATCGATCACCGCCGAATCGCCGGGGACCAGAGGTGAGGCCGCCCCGTCGGGGCCGACTTCGGCCCTGGTGTGCCGATGGCAGGAAGTCGGCGGCCGCTTCGAACGCGCCGAACGCTTGGTCCGTGCCAAGGGTCCGCTGACCTCGATCGTCAAGGCCCTGGATGCGCTCGGGCCACACCACGAAATCGAAGGCGTGCACAGCTGCGAAGAGGCACCGCCGCAGGCCTACTTCATCGTCTTGCGCTACCCGTCGGGGGAAGACGTCCCGATCGAGGCCGAATACGAGTCTTGTCGGCACGTCACCAACGTCAGCCAAGGCGCGACCTACGAAGTCTCAGATCGGCTGAGCCAGGCGCTCGACGCGGTCCTCCCGGCCGACAAGGGCTGAGCTATTCGGGACGCTTGCCGATGTCGGCCTTGCAGCCGGCGATCGTCGCCTTGTCGATGCGGTCGTAGACCGGCCCGTCCCGGAGCGCTTCCTGACACCCTTCGCCCGCCTTGTGCATCAGTTCTTCGGCGAGGATTTCATCGCGCACCGTGAGCCGGGCGAGCTTTTCGGTCTGCGGTTCGATGCATTCCTTCAGCCATTCGTATTCGGAGTAGACCGCCTCGCATTCCTTGCGTTCGTTCTTGTAGATCGGACGCAGGTGTTCGCCTTCTTCGAAGCGCTTGCTCATCGCGGCGACCTGGGCGGCGGTGGTGACGTGCACCGTTTCCGTCGGCACCGGTGGGGAGGACGAATCGCCGCAGCCGGCGAGCAGCGACGCGAGAAGCGTGATCAGTCCCACCAGCGCCAGCGGTCGCATGCGGGCCAGCCTAGCGGCGGATCAGCGCAGGACGCGGTAACGGAGGTGGGTGACGCCCTCGCCCTCGCGCACGCTCGTCACCTCGAACTCGTGGGTTCGGGCGGGGTCGATCCCTTCGAACAGGCGCCGGCCTTCGCCGAGCAGGCTGGGGACGAGGTGGAGCTGGATCTCGTCGAGCACGCCGGCCTCGAGCGCCGCGGCGGCGCAGCCGACCCCGTGGACCAGGACGGGGCGCTCGCCGGAGGCCTCCTTCGCGCGCGCCATCGCCTCGGTGACGTCGTCGAGCACCGTGATCAGCGGCCACTGCGCGACCGAGTCGGGCGTCCGGGTGCGCGAGAGGATGAAGACCGGCACGCCTTCGTGGTGGTCGCCGTCCCACCAGCCCGCCGGTTCGACCGTGCCGCGCCCGGCGACCACCGCGCCGCTCGCCATCAGCTCGTCCATCACTTCGCCGTTCACCCCGCCGGGCCGGCCCGGGACGCCGCCGTGCTCGGTCGGCTCACCGAACCCGAACCACCAGTGCAGCCGGGCACCGTTGTCGCCGAGCCCGTTGTCCGGAGTCTCGTTCGGCCCCGCCACGAACCCGTCCAGCGACACCGACATGTCCAACACGCTGTTGCCCATCGGAACCCCTCCTCGTCTCGCGCGGCGCGCTCCCTGCGAGCGCCCCTTCACCTCGACGACGATCTGACCCTGCCCAGATCGACATCGCCTCATCCTCCGCGAGTGGGCCCGACCCTGGCGTTCTGCTCGATTTCCTTGACCACGGCTTCGATCGAATCGAGCTCGGTGCAGGACTCAAGACCGTCGCCCTCCCGGCATTCGCGTTCGATCTTGTGGGCGGAACGGAGGACTTCGGCGATACCCCGCGCCGCCCGCCGCGGCTCCTTCACCGCCGTCCGTTCGTCTTCCTCCAAGAGGGTCTTTTCCACTTCAACTTCGGCGAGCATCAGCTCGCCTTCGAGCTGTTCGACGTGCTTGTCCGCCTTTTCGATCGCATCTTCGGGCGCGGTCGATCCGTGGCCGCACCCGGTTGCGACGACGGCGGCACCCGACAGGGCCGACAGCACGATCAGGGCCAGGGCGATCCGGCGCACGGTGATGACCTACCCGCTGCCGCGAGCGCTAGCGGAGGACGAGGAAGACGATGAGCAAGAGGGCGAAGAAGGCGAACGCGACGAGGCCGGCGCGGACGTAGAAGCCGCCCAGCCCGTAGTCGCGCGGGCGGCGGCCGGTGGCGTCGGCGAGGTAGGTCGCGTTGGCCGATTCGGGGATTTCGTCCTCGAGCGGATCTTCGACCATCGTCTCGGCGAGCATCGAACGCCCGCGCTCGGCGTCGTCGGGGCGGACGTAGATGCGCCGGGAGCTGCTGGTCAGGATCCCGGTGCCGAGCGAGCGGCCGCTGAGCGAGCCCTGCTGAGCGAGGCTGCGGATGCCCGCTTCGCGCAGCAGGCCGCGGATCAGGGCCGCCTCCTCGCGGGTCTCGGCGAAGGCGATCTCGACCAGATCGTCGCCGGAAGTCGGCTCCTCACGGATGATCTCCACGCCGCGCATCGTACGGCGCGGGTCTTGGCGCGCGCGCTACTTGTTGGGGTGGAGGCGCAGCTGGCGGCGCGGGTGCGCGTAGGTGATGCGCAGGTTCAGCTCGGGCGACTCGGCGGGCCACGCTTCGTAGATGCCCGGCTGCTGCTCGAGCGGCCGCGAGGAGGCAATCGCGACGATCGCGTGTTCGGCCGTTTCCGCAGTGACCTGGTGCAGCTCTCGTTCTCGGTGTCGGCGCCGCTCCCAAGCGGCAACGAAATAACTCCGCATGGGCGCGACTCTACCCCCTGGGAAGGATTCTTTAACTGACGTTTGGTCGGTAAAACTTCGGATAATCGGTCGCCAGTTTCGATAATCGGGAAAGCTCAGGGCCGGTCTTCTTCGTTCGGCCCGATGCCGAGCATCACCGCGAGCAGCAGGCAGGAGAGGACCAGGATCACGCAGCCGACGCCGACGAAGGCGCCGGTCGCGAAGCCGAGAAGGCCGACGACGATAAGGACGAGCGCGACAGCTATGGCGATGCTGCGACGCATCGGCCGATCCTACGGGTCGGCGACTCCCGGCAGGCGGGCCGCGCGCCGGGCGCGCCGGGCCCGGGCTCAAGGTCGTCCTACGGCGGTGCGATACCTACCTGATGAGACGCAGCGCCGCGATCGCTCTGGTGGCCTTGGTTGCGGTGATCGTCGGCGTCGTCCTCGTGAGCTCGTGGATCGGCGACGGGACGGTGCGTTCGGCGGGCGCCGGCGGCGCGACCGGAACCATCGACGGACACGAGGCCGCCGCCAGGGTGAGTCCGAAGACGGGCAAGGGCGACGGCTCCGGCAAGGACGGCGGCGGCAAGGACGGCGGCACCAACGCCGGGGACGGCGATGGAGTCTCCTTCGCCGCGGTCGGCGACACGATGCTCGGCAACACCCCCGAACTCCCCGCCGACCCTGGCTCCTACCTCGATCAGGTGAAGGGCCAGCTGACCGGCGACGTGGTCTTCGGCAACCTCGAGGGGACGCTGACCGACGTCTCCGACTCGCCCAAGTGCGGCAGCGGCGCTCCCTCCGGCACCTGTTACGCGTTCCGCACGCCGCCGAGCTACGCGCGCGACCTCGCCGCCGCCGGCTTCACGGTGATGAACAGCGCCAACAACCACTCCTACGACTTCGGCCAGGCCGGGCTGGAACAGACGACCGCGGCGCTGCACAAGGCCGGGATCGCCCAGGACGGGCTGCCCGGCAAGGTGACCGTGGTGAAGGCGGGAGGGGAGAGGGTCGCCTTCGTCGGCTTCGCGCCCTACGCGCAGACCGCCTCGCTGCTTGACCTCGGGGCCGCCCGCAAGCTGATCCGCTTCGCCGCCCGGCGCTCGCCGATCGTCGTCGTCGCGATCCACGCCGGCGCCGAGGGCTCGGACGCCCAGCACGTCACCGGCAGCGAGGAGACCTACCTCGGCGAGGACCGCGGCAACCCGGAGGCCTTCGCCAAGATGGCGATCCGCGCGGGCGCCGACCTGGTGTTCGGCTCCGGCCCACACGTCCTGCGCGGGATGGAGATCTACCGCGACCGGCTGATCGCCTACAGCCTCGGCAACTTCTCGGGTTTCCATAACTTCACCACCGAAGGGGTGCTGGGGGCCTCGGCGGTGCTGCACGTGACGGTCGACAAGGACGGCGCGTTCCGCTCCGGGCGGATCGCCTCGGTGCGCCTGGTCGAAGCCGGGCAGCCGGTCCTCGATTCCTCCGGCGAAGGCGCGGACCTGATCCGGACGCTCTCGCGTGAGGATCTCGGCAAGGACGCCGTGCGGATCGGCGGCGACGGCCGCATCCTCGGCACCCGCGGCGGCTAGCGTGCGTCCCGTGCGCCCGCGCCACCTCCACGTTGATGGGCCGAAAACCCGCCATATAGTCAGGTTTTCGGCCCATCAACATGGTTGGTTGGCGGTCATGCTGGTGCTGGCGCTCGGGCTGCTGCCCGGGGTCGCCTCGGGCGCGGAACCGACGCCCGGGGTCGCCTCGGGCGCGGAACCGACGCCGCCACGGCCGCAGCTGCGCACCTGCGACCTCGGCATGCCGAGGCCCTTCCGCTGCGGCCACATCATGGTCCCGGCGCTGCGCGGCGACCCGGCCCTCGGCACGACCAAAGTCGCCTTCGCGATCCGCCACCGGCGCGACACCTCGCAGCCCAGCCTCGGCACGATCGTCGCGATGGACGGCGGCCCCGGCTACGCGGCGACCGCCAAGCCCTACGCCGCCTCGCTGATCGCGGCGCTCGGCCCGGTCCTCCGCCGTCGCGACCTCGTCCTCTACGACATGCGCGGGACCGGCCGCTCCGACGCGATCGACTGCAAGGCCCTGCAGTCGGGCCTGACCCAGGAATCGATCGCGATCGGCGAGTGCGCGAACCAGCTCGGCCCGCGATTCGCCGGCTACACCTCGGCCGAAGGCGCCGAAGACCTCGACCTGCTGCGGCGCGCCCTCGGCTTGGGCAGGATCTACTTCTACGGCGACTCCTACGGGACGTTCTTCGGCCAGGCCTACGCCGTCCGCCATCCGGGCAGCCTGCGCGGGCTGATCCTCGACTCCGCTTATCCCGGCGACGACCCCTACTACCGGACGCTCCTGCCCGCCGGGCTCCACGGCCTGCGGATCGCCTGCCGCGACGCCGCGCCGCCGTGCGGCGGCGACCCGGTCGCCCGGCTGACCCGGGTGGTGAACGCCTTCCACCGGGCGAGGCGCACGACCGAGCCGCTGATCTCCTTCCTGCTCGAGGCGGGGACGCTGGCGCCGCGCTCCTACCTCAGCCTCGACCAAGGCGACCGACGTTTCCTCGCCGGCGAACCGCGGCGGCTCGACCGCCTGCTCGCTCCCGGCCCGGCGGGCGAAGAACTCGCCGAATACAGCAACGGCCTCGCGATCGCGGTCGAATGCAACGACTACAAGCTGCTCTGGGACCCGGCGGCGCCGTTCCCGGAGCGGGTCGCCGAACTCTCGAAGGCGGTGCGGGCGCTACCGCGCGACTTCTTCGCGCCGTTCGGACGCAGGGAGTACCTGCTCTCGAGCGCCGCCCGGCTGACCCCGTGCCTCTACTGGCCGGGGCCGCCGGCGGGCGGTCTCCCGGCACCGATCCCGAGCTCTTGGCGCGCCCCGCGCAGCTTCCCGACCCTGATCACCGCGGGCCAGGCGGACGACGTGACCTCGGTCCGCGAGGCGCACCAGGTGCAGGCGCGCTTCCCCCGCTCAGAGCTCTACGTCGTCCCCGACCGCGGCCACGTCTCCAGCCTCTACTTCCCGTTCCGCTCACCGGCGGTCGGGGTGATCCGCCGCTTCATCACGACTCACTAAGGCAGCAGTTCTTCAGCCTTTTCCTTGGCTTCTTCGCCGATTTCTTCAGCCTTTTCCTTGGCTTCTTCGAAGTTCTTCTTGCCCTTGCCCTTGCTGTTTTCGAAGTTTTCTTCCGCTTCTTCCAGCGCTTCTTCGCCCTTTTCCTTCGTTTCTTCGATTCCGCGTTCGGCGTCTTCGACGCCCTTTTCGGCTTCCTTCTGGGCGTTGTTCGCGCTGGTCGACACTTCTTCGGAGATCGTGCCGCCACCGGTGCCACCGGTGCTGTTGCCACCGCCACCGCAACCGGCCAGGAGGGCGCCGCCACCGATCGCCGCGACGGCCGCGAGGATCACGCCGAGGCGGCGAAGCTTGAGGTCAATCTGGTTCATCTGTTCTCCCCTTGAGTTCCGTTGACGGATACGCGTACCCCGATTCTGCCTAGTTCCGAACTTGGCAGCTGCGCGATATGAAGGTGCTCAGCGAGCGTCCACCTGCGAAGCCGAAGACGCCCTTGGCGAAGGTGAAGGTGGCGCCCGGGAAGCCGTCCGGGGCGGCGCAGGCGGCGCTCAGGTAGCTGTGGCGCGCGCCGCGGTAGGAGTAGTGGCGCCCGATCCGCAGCTTCAGCTCGGTGATCGACCCGACCCCGCCCGCGAGTTCCGGCACCCGCGTCGTCAGCACCGTGCCGAAGCGCCCGCTGCCGCGGCTGATCTTGATCGGGATCACCAGCGTCACCCTGACCGGCCGCGAGATGTAGATGTGGATGAACATCCCGGGCCTCCCGCCGACGATGCCGTTGAAGACGAGCGCGCGGCCGTCGACCAGGATCGGTTTGGCGCCGAACTGCAGGTTCGCCTTGAACTTGCCGTGACCGACCTGCGCCGGCCCGCACCGTTCTAGCGCCAGTTCGGAGCTCGTCGACTGCAGCGCCGACGCCGTGCAGGCGGGCAGGCCGACCGTGTCGATCTTGCCCGAGCTGGTGAGTTCGACCCGCAGCGTCTGCAGCGCCGGCGGCTGGCTGCCGTCGGTGGTCGAGATCTGGCCGTCGACTTCGACCGCGATCGGCGCCGGCCGTTCGCGCGGCAGCGAGGTCGGGGTGAAGGTGGCGTGGAAGGTGATCCGGACGACGCCGGACCCGACGACCTCGGCCCCGGCCGTCGCGGCGAGAACCCCGATGGCGAGGAGCAGCAGCGCAACGGTGGCAAGTCGACGACGCGTCCCCATCCCTTGGGTCGAGTCTAGGTCCGCCGACCGTGGTTACTGTTGAGCCATGATTGAGGCGCGGGGGATCGAGGGGCCGTTGACGGCGACGCTCGAGCGGCGGCTGGTGACGCTCGAGCCGTTCGCCGAGGGGCACCGCGACGGGCTCTGGGAGGCGGCGCAGGCGGATGAGATCTGGGAATGGCTCGCGAGCCTGAACCAGAGCCGGGAGCTCTTCGACCACTGGTTCGATCTGACCCTGGCGAGCGACGCGGCGGGGGAGGGGAACCCGGCCGAGACCGGCGCCTTCGCCGTGCGGCGGGATTCCGACGGCACCCTGGTCGGGAGCAGCCGCTACCTCGGGGTGCGCCGGCCCGACCGCGTGGTCGAGGTCGGCTGGACCTGGTTCAACCCCTCGGTGTGGCGGACCGGGGTCAACGTCGAGACGAAACTGCTGATGTTCACCCGCGCCTTCGAGACGCTCGGCTGCGTCCGGGTCGAGCTGAAGACCGACGCCCGCAACGAGCGCTCGCGCGGGGCGATGGCCGCCCTCCCGGCCACCTTCGAGGGGATCATGCGCAAGCACATGATCGTCCCCACGGTCGGCCAGCGCGACAGCGCCTACTTCAGCGTCATCGACGATGAGTGGCCCACCGTTCGCGCCGCCCTCGAAGCCCGCCTCACCTCCCGTTGATGGGCCGAAAACTAGCCATATCGGCAAGTTTTCGGCCCATCAACATCGTCACTCGCGGTCGTCCTCGCGGTCTTCCGGGTGCACGACCCGTTCCGCCGCGGCGCGCACTTCTTCGCCCGCCTGGCGGGTCGCGGCGACCGCCTCTTCGGTCGCGTGGGTCACGCCTTCGCTCGGCTTGCCGCCGACCATGTCGCGGAAGGCTTCCTTGAAGCGATCGGTCCGCCGGCCCGCGTGGAAGCGCTCTTCCGCCTTCGCCTGTTTCTTCGGGTGTCTGGCGCCGTAGCGGTGGTGGGCCCAGGGCGAGTGCGGTTTGCCGATCCGGCAGGCCGCGTAGATCGCCAGCGGCGGGAAGAAGACCCCGGTGATCCCGTGCAGCCGCCGGCCCTTGAGGAAGCTGGCGGCGACGAAGAAGATGACCGCGATCCAGGTGGCGACCGACTCGATCGCGGTCGCGCCTTCGTCGCTCGCTTCGAACGGGTTGATGCCGACCACGAGCAGCCCGATCAGCGCCGCCGCGATCACCGTCGCGTCGATCGAGCTGCGCCCCTCCTTCGCCCAGTAGACGTCTTCGAGGTAGACCCAGAGGGCGAACTCGTCGATCGTCAGCCCGGCCCCGATGCCGAAGAAGAAGGCGCAGATCTCGGTCAGCGGGCTGTGGCCGAAGGCGGCGAAGCCGAGCGTCCCGGCGACCATCATCGTGATGATCCCGAAGACGAGGTGGTGCACGTGGACGCCGCTCTCGCTTTCGATGTTGCCCGGCCACCAGCTCACTTCGGCGCGGATCATGCGCGTGCTCATGCGGATGAAGGCGAAGGAGCCGACGAAGCCGACCAGCACCAGGAAGACCCCCTGGCGGTCGTTGGCGACCAGCTGGTCGTTCCAGAAGTCGGTGACGAAGTTGGCGAGCGGGAGGGAGGTGCTCATGCGGGCTCCGGCGCGACGATCGCATCGGGGCGCCGCTTCAGGATCGGCGCCGTCCCGTCGCGGTGGTGGATCAGGTCGAGGGTGAGCAGCACGATCGCGACCGAGACGACCGGCGCGGTGGCGATGTTGCCCACCGCCTCGCCGACCCAGGCGGCGAGCAGGCCGTGGCCGAGCAGGCCATGGGCCGCTTCGACCAGCGCTTCGTTGACCGCGTCGCCGACGATCTCGGCCGGGATCAGCACGCCGGCGACCATCCAGAAGTGCCCGCGGACGAGGCGGAAGCTGCGCTTGAAGCCGTCCCGGATCCCCCGCTTCTCCAGCTCGACCACCGGCCCGGCGAGCGACAGGTAGACGAAGACGAAGACCGCGGGGACGATGAAGGCGGCGGTCCCGATCACCATCATCGAGACGAAGAGGACGTCGACCAGGATCAGCTTCCCGTAGGAGATGTGGCGGGCGAGGTGGACGAAGCTGGGGCTTTCCTCGTCCTCGGGATGGGTGAGCGAGGCGGCGATCGCGCCGCTGAAGAACACCTCGCCGAAGAGGCTGGAGGCCGTGACCGCCGCCAGCGCCCCGATCACGGCGGCGACCCTGAGGCCGTTGGTGACGTCGAGCGAGGAGGTGTCGACCTGCTCGAGCAGCGCGTCGACGAAGCCGAGCGGGATGAAGACGAGCACCGCCAGCGCCAGCAGCCGCGGCGCCCAGGCCCAGTAGATGCGACCGATCCGCGCGTAGACCCCGAGCAGTCGACGCCGCCGGGTCATCGTCCGCGACCGCGGCGTCGCCTGCCCGCGGGGACGCGGCCGCGCCGCTCCAGCTTCCTCTGGCTCGATTCCCCGGCGGGCACCTTGCGCAGGTTGCCCAGCTCCGGGACCAGGATTTCTTCGGCGCAGGCCCGGTGCCAATGGTGGTGGTCGGTACCGCCGAGCCGGTGGACGTATTGGACGATCGTGTGCTCGTCGCCGACCTGGATGTCGCCGTGGCAGCCGGGGCACCGGTAGAGCTTCCGCGCGATGCCGCGGATCAGCCAGGCCTCGTCGCCCTCTTCGGTTTCTCCCTGCAGGCTCCAGCGCATACTCGGCTGTCCGTCGAAATGACCCATCTAGAGGTGACCTCCGTGGTGGCTTGCGGGGGTGAACTGCCTCGTGACTTCAAATCCAACCAGAAGGGAAAGCGGCAGGCCCGGAGAAAAGGGCAGCCGTGACCAAGACCGCGACGAAATCCCCTCAACTTAAAAGCCTCTCCGACTACATCCAGGAGCGTTTCGAAGAGTTCTCACGCTCGCAGAAAGATGTGGCCCGCTACATCGTCGACCATCTCGACGAGGCAGCCTTCCTCACCGCCGAGGAGCTCGCCCGCCGCGCCAGCACCTCTTCCTCGACCGTCGTCCGCTTCTCGCAGGCGCTCGGCTTCGAGGGCTACCCGGAGCTGCAGCAGGCCGCGATCGAGGAGTACCGGACGACCATCGCCGCGTCCAGCTCGGCCACCGGCCCGCTCTTCAGCTTCGATCACTCCGAGCTCGAGGGGTCGCTCAGCGCCGATTACGCCAACCTTGAGGAAACGGCGCGCAAACTGACCACCGAGCAGGTCAACGACTCGGTCGCCGCGCTCGCCACCGCGCAGCGGATCGTGATCGTCGGGGTCGACCAGATGGCTTTCTTCGCCTCTTACCTGCGCCACACCCTCAGCCTGCTCGACATCCGCGCCGAAATCGTCGCCTCGACCGGCGGCGAGAGCCTCCAGCGGCTCGGCCGGATCGACGAAAACACCCTCGTCATCACCCTTTCGGCGGGTCGGGCCCATCCGCTCCTGCTGCGGGCGATGAAACTCGCCCTGCACCGCGGCGCGCGCACCCTGGCGATCTCCGACGCGACCATGTCCGAGGTCGGCGAGCACGCCGAGATGACGCTCTACTTCTCGTCCAACAGCCCTTCTTTCAACCGCAGCAACACGGCCCTGATGGCCCTCGTGCAGGCGCTCGCCTACGGGTTGTACGCCCGCGACGAAGACCTGCATCGGGACCGCATCAAGGCCTACAAACTCAAGTAGCGGGATCTCCCCGGCCGCTGCGGCCGGGTCGCCCGCCGGCCAGTCGCCTCGTCTCTTTAAGATGATCGGCATGCCCGACCGCGCGACGTTTCGACTGAAGACCGGCCTTGCCGAGATGCTGAAAGGCGGGGTGATCATGGACGTGGTCACGCCCGAGGAGGCGAAGGTCGCCGAGGAAGCCGGCGCCGTGGCCGTGATGGCCCTCGAGCGCGTCCCCTCCGACATCCGCCGCGACGGCGGCGTCGCCCGGATGTCCGACCCGGCGATGATCAAGGGGATCCAGGAGGCGGTGACGATCCCGGTGATGGCGAAGGCGCGGATCGGCCACTTCGCCGAGGCCCAGGTGCTGCAGTCCCTGGAGGTCGACTACATCGACGAGTCCGAGGTGCTGACCCCGGCCGACGAGGTCAACCACATCGACAAGCTTGCCTTCGAGGTGCCCTTCGTCTGCGGCGCGACCAACCTCGGCGAGGCGCTGCGGCGGCTCGGCGAGGGCGCGGCGATGATCCGCTCGAAGGGCGAGGCCGGGACCGGCAACGTGGTCGAGGCGGTCCGCCACATGCGCGAGATCACCTCCGGGATCCGCCGCCTGTCCACGCTGCGGCCGGAGGAGCTCGCCGCGGCGGCCAAAGAACTTCCCGCCCCGCTGGAAGTGGTCCAGGAGGTCGCCGCCGCGGGCCGCCTGCCGGTGCCGCTCTTCTGCGCCGGGGGGATCGCCACGCCCGCCGACGCGGCGCTGATGATGCAGCTCGGCGCCGAGGGCAACTTCGTCGGCTCGGGGATCTTCAAATCCTCCGATCCGCCGCGCTTCGCCAGGGCGATCGTCGAGGCGACCACGCACTACGAGGACCCGGAGCGGGTGGCGGCCGCCTCGATCGGGCTCGGCGACGCGATGAGCGGCCTCGAGATCGCCCCGCTGGCCGAGCAGGGCGCGCTGCTCCAGCACCGCGGGAGCTGACCTGAAGGTCGGCGTCCTAGCCCTGCAGGGCGATTTTGCGGCCCACCTCGAGACCCTGCGCCGGCTCGGCGCGGAAGCGGTCGAGGTGCGCACGCCGGAGCAGTTGGAGGGGCTCGACGGCCTGGTGATCCCGGGTGGCGAGTCGACGACGATGACCCGCCTGATCGCCTCGGCCGGTCTGGAGCCAGGGCTGCACGCCCACCACGCGGCGGGCAGGCCGATCCTCGGCACCTGCGCCGGGCTGATCGTCTGCGACGCCGAGCACCTCGGCTTCCTCGACGTGAGCGCGCGGCGCAACGCCTTCGGTCGCCAGCTGCAGAGCTTCGAGGCCGACCTCGAGGTGACCGGGGCCGGGGACGAGCCGCTGCGCGCGGTCTTCATCCGGGCGCCCTGGGTCGAGCGGACCGGGGAGGGGGTCGAGGTGCTCGCCTCCTGGGAGGGGCACCCGGTCGCGGTCCGCGGCGAAGGCGTCCTCGCCTCGTCCTTCCATCCGGAGCTGACCGACGACCCGCGGTTCCACGCGATATTCATGGCGATGGTCACCAAGGCCCAGGGCCAAGGCGACGACAGTCAAGACCATCAGAACCCACCCAACCAGAAGGAGCAGGCGCGAGGATGAGCGGCGATCCGAGGACGCAGAACCTGGCCAAGATCCTGGTCGGCTACTCGACCAAAGTGAAGGAGGGGGAGGTCGTCTCGATCGACGGCGAGAACGCCGCCGCCCCGCTCCTTCTGGCGGTCTACGAAGAGGTGCTGAAGGCGGGCGGCAACCCGGTGCTGAACGTCGCCCTCGACGGGCAGATCGCGGCCTACTTCAAACACGCCTCCGACCCGCAGCTGGAATGGATCTCGCCGTTCGCCGAGTGGATGGTCGATAACGCCGACGTGCGGATCGCGATCGGGGCGAGCACCAACACGCGCGAGCTCTCCGGGGTTCCGCCGGAGCGCCAGACGCTGCGCCAGTCGGTCACCGGGGACCTGATGAACCGGGCGATGAAACGCAGCGCCGAGGGTGACTTCCGCTGGGTCTACACGCTGTTCCCGACCAGCGCCTACGCCTCCGAGGCGGAGATGAGCCTGGCCGACTACGAAGACTTCTACTACGGCGCCTGCCTGGCCGACGACCCCGATCCGCTGACCGCCTGGAAGCGCGCCTCGGAGGAGACCAACCGCCTGGCGGAGTGGGCCGAAGGCCACGAGGAGGTGCGGATCACCGCTCCTGGAACCGACATCACGCTCGGCATCGCGGGCCGCACCTTCATCCCCTGCGACGGCGACCACAACATGCCCGACGGCGAGTTCTTCACCGGGCCGGTCGAGGACGCCACCGAGGGCGAGGTCAGCTTCCACCTGCCCGCGGTGATCGGCGGCCGCGAGGTCTCCGGCGTCCACCTCAAATTCGAGGCGGGCCGGGTCGTCGACGCGAGCGCCGAGCGCGGCGAGGAGTTCCTGATCGCCCTGCTCGACACCGACGAAGGCGCCCGCACCCTGGGCGAGCTCGGCATCGGCACCAACTACGGCATCGACCGCGGCACCCGCGAGGTCCTCCTCGACGAGAAGATCGGCGGCACGATCCACATGGCCGTCGGCCAGGCCTACCCCGAGTCCGGCGGCACCAACGAGTCCGCCGTCCACACCGACCTGGTCTGCGACCTCCGCCTCGGCGGCAAGCTCGAAGTAGACGGCGTGGTGATGCAGGAAAACGGCAAGTTCATCGTCTGACGCGCGTCGGCGCGACCTCAGATGTGATTCTGCAAGAGGATGGCGGCGAAGCCGAGGACCATCGTCACCGACATTCCGGAGAAGAGCTGGATGACAAGGCGGTACAACGCTTGATCTCGACCCGCACCTCCCGGATGTCCTCCCGAGATTCCCTCCGGACCGCCTGAAATTCCGTTCGCACGTCACCGCGCAACTCTTTGAATTCGGTCCCCGTCTCAGCGCGGAACTCCTGAAATTCGGTCCCCACCTCCGCGCGGAACTCTTTGAATTCGGTACCTACCTCAGCGCGGAACCCTTCAAATTCGGTCCCTACCTCTGCGCTAAACCCTTTCAATTCGGTGCGCAGCTCCGCGATTCCCTCGTCCATTCTCCCCTCCAGTCTGACTGGCCCCCGCCTGTCCGTCATGGTGTGCATAAGCCGATAGAAGCACCCGCGGTGCCAGGCTTCAAGGGGCGTTACAGAGAATTTGCAAAGGCGCCCTAAGCTGGCGCAAAGCGGCCCTGATCCGCGACTTATTGGTTGGGAAGGGGAGAGCCCGCAAGCAGGAAGAACCAGGTGACGAGGGCCAGGGCGGCGAGCATCACCGAGGACATCATCACCGCCTCGACCACGGTGACCGAGTTATGGACCGGGCCGGTGTCGCGCAGGCTCCTCAACCAGCCCGGGCGCGTCTGCACCAGCCGGTTGGAGCCGGTGACCCGGATGTAGAGGTCGTTGAGGCGCCCGATCAGCCAGCCGTCGACGAGGACGGTGGCGATGATCCCGACGATCACGACCATGTAGGGCCCGATGCTCGGGAACTGGCTGTGCGAGAGCTTCGAGGCGATGTAGACCCAGCCGAGCGGGATCAGGGTCCAGAGCGAGAAGGCGGCGAAGAGCATGGCGATGAAGACCGCCGTCGCGGCCGCGCCCCGTCCTAAGTTCCTCGCAGTCAGTTCCATGGCGTTCCGTTCCCCCCTCTCATAGAATGACACCTATATGTCAGGTCATTCCAAGTGGTCATCGATCAAACACAAGAAGGGCGCCGCCGACGCGAAACGCGGCAAGCTCTTTTCCAAGCTCGCCCGCGCGATCACCGTCGCCGCCCGTGACGGCGGTGGCGACATCGAGGGCAACCCGACCCTCGGCACCGCGGTGGCGAAGGCGCGCGAAGCATCGATGCCGAAAGACAAAATCCAGAAAGCCATCGACACCGGCACCGGGGCCGGCAACGATGGCGCCAACTACGAACACGTCATCTACGAGGGCTACGGCCCGGCCGGGGTCGCCGTCCTGGTCGAGGCGCTGACCGACAACCGCAACCGCGCCAGCGCCGAGATCCGCCACGCCTTCTCGACCCACGGTGGCGGCCTCGGGGAGCCGGGCTCGGTCGCCTGGAACTTCGAGAAAAAAGGCGTCGTGGTGGTCGACGGAGACCGCTACAGCGAGGACGACGTGATGCCGGCGATCGACGCCGGCGCCGAGGACGTGCAGGAGGAGGGCGACAAGATGCGCATCCTCAGCGAGCCCACCGACCTCACCGCGGTGAAAGCCGCGCTGCAGGAGGCGGGCGTGGAGATCGAGTCGGCGACGCTGGCGACCGAACCGAAAAGCACGGTCGAACTGACCGGCCGCGACGCCGAGCGGATGATCGACCTGCTCGACGTGCTCGACGACCAGGACGACGTCGACCAGGTCTACGCCAACTTCGACATCCCGGAGTCGGTGCTCGAACAGCTCGCCGCTTAGCTCCCGAAGCCACATTGGGGAGGCGTCCGGAGTCAGACGCAGAATCACTCCCCTATGCAGGTAGTGATGGGGATCGACCCGGGCGCGGCGAATCTCGGCTTCGGCATCGTCCGGGTGGAGGGCAACCGCATGGTCGCGCTCGACGGGGGCGTGGTCGAGACCGGGCCCGAGCTGCCCATGGAGCGCCGGCTGGAGAAGATCCACGCCGCCCTCGGCGAGCTGATGTCCTGGCATGAGCCGATCGCGCTGGCGATCGAGCAGGTCTACTTCGGCCGCAACGTCGGCTCGGCGACCGCCGTCGGCCAGGCCAGCGGCGTGGCGATGCTGGCCGCCGCCCAGCGCGGCATCACCTGCTTCGCCTACACGCCGCAGGCGATCAAGAAGGCGGTCTGCGGCTCCGGCGCCGCCGGCAAGCCGCAGGTTCAGCGGATGGTCGGCACCCTGCTCGGGCTGCCCGAGCCGCCGACCCCTGACCACGCCGCCGACGCGCTCGCCGTCGCGATCTGCCACGGCGGCGGCGAGGGCCGCAGGCAGGCCGTCGCCCACAGCGGTGCCGCGGACGCCGCGCCCGCGACCAAACGACGCTTCGCGCCCCGGGTGGCCGGATGATCGCCGCCGTCCGCGGCGAGGTGATGGTCCGCCGCCCCGACCATGTGGTGATCGACGCGAACGGCGTCGGCTACCGCCTCGCCGTCTCCTCGGAGACGCTCAAGTCGGTCCCCGCCGCGGGCTCGGACACCTTCCTGCACGCCGAGCTGATCGCCCGCGAGGACTCGCTGGCCCTCTACGGCTTCGCCTCCGAAGACGAGCGCGACCTCTTCCGGATGCTGATCTCGGTCAGCGGCGTCGGTCCCAAAGTGGCGATGGCGGCGCTCTCCGGCGGCAGCTCGCGGGAGCTGCTGCGGGCGATCGCGGCGGGCGACACCAAACGCTTCCAGGCGGTCCCCGGGATCGGCAAACGGACGGCCGAACGGATCATCGTCGAGCTGCGCGAGAAAGTAGCGGGCGCGCTCGAGGTCGAGTCGGCGATCGTCGCCGCCGAGGAAGGCGACGCGCGGTCGCTGGCCCGCGACGGCCTCGTCAACCTTGGCTACCAGCCGCTCGAGGCCGAGCAGCTGCTCGACGGGCTCGACGGCGAAGACGCCGAGCAGCTCCTCGCCGGGGCGCTCCGCAAGGCGGGCACGAACCGATGAGCGACTTCGATCCGACCGGCGACGGCCCGATCGGCGCCAACCGCATCCGCACGCCCGGGCTCGATCAAGACCCGGTGCCCGTCGACGCCGAGGTGAAGGTCCACGACGCCCGCGCCGAGGTCGAGGACCTCGACCGCAGCCTGCGCCCGCCGACCCTCGCCGACTTCGTCAACCAGACCCAGGTCACCGACCAGCTGGCGATCTTCATCGAGGCCGCCCGCCGCCGCGGCGAGCCGCTCGACCACGTCCTCCTCGCCGGCCCGCCCGGCCTCGGCAAGACCTCGCTCGCCAACATCGTCGCCGCCGAGCTCGGCGTGCCGCTGGTGCAGACCGCCGGCCCGGCGCTCGAGCGCAAGGCCGACGTCGCCTCCTTCCTGACCGCGCTGGAGCCCGGCAGCGTCTTCTTCATCGACGAGATCCACCGCCTCGGCCGCGCGGTCGAGGAGACGCTCTACCCGGCGATGGAGGACGGCGAGCTGCCGGTGGTGCTCGGCCAGGGCGCCGGCGCCCGCACCGTCACCCTGCCGCTGCCGCCCTTCACGCTGATCGGCGCGACCACCCGCGCCGGCCTCCTGACCACGCCGCTGCGCGACCGCTTCGGCGTCAGCCACCGGCTCGAGCACTACAGCCCCGAGCACCTGGCGCTGATCGTCGAGCGCTCCGCCGGGATCCTCGATGTCGAGATCGACGCCGCGGGCGCCCACACGATCGCCTCCCGCTCCCGCGGCACCCCGCGCGTCGCCAACCGGCTGCTCAAACGGGTCCGGGACTTCGCCCAGGTGAAGGGGCGGGGGACGATCGACGCCGACGTCGCCGCCGGCGCCCTGGCGATGCTGGAGGTCGACGAGGCCGGTCTTGACCGGTCAGACCGTGCACTGCTCGACACCGTGGCGACGAAGTTCGCCGGCGGCCCGGTCGGGCTCTCGACCCTGGCGATCGCGATCGGCGAGGAGCAGGACACGATCGAGGACGTGCTCGAGCCCTACCTCCTTCAGCAGGGCCTGCTCAAACGGACCCCACGGGGCCGCGTCCTGACCCAGCGCGCATACGACCATCTCGGCCTCCCGGCGCCCGAAGGCGCGGCGAGCCTCTTCTAGTACCCGATCTCTCTCCGGCGCTTAACTCGTCCCAGAGAACGATCATCTAGCCTGTCTCGACTATGCCGTTTTTCATCTGCCCCAACTGCGGACACCGCGAGGTAAGCGGCTCCAGGACCGAAGGGTTCAGCCGCCGGCCCAAGGGTTGTTCGAAATGTGGCTTCGGGTTCGTATTCGAACTACTCGATGATTATTATCCGGCTCCGAACGCGGCGTTCTTCGTCTGCGATCAGCAGGAACGGGTTATCGATGCGGGCAAGGGGAGCTACGAGTTGACGGGTTTGACCGATGAGGACGTGATCGGACGTCCGGTGCGCGAGGTGCTGGGTCTCGACTGGATCGACTCCGGCGACGGCGGCCCGGAGGCCGACACCGACGGCAACGGCAAGACCGATCCGATCGAGACCTCGCTCGAGTGGGGCGTGCGCTCGCTGGGCAAGCGCGTCTCTGTCAACGCCGAGGGCGACCTGCCGGCGAAAGCGGTGGCCGACGTATTTCCCGCCTATGACGATGACGGCGGGCTTCTGCTTGTCCTGACCCCGGAGGGCTAGGCACTCATGGGTTCACGGCGGCAGCACGTCTTCGTCCTGCTGTTCGTGGTCGCGCTGGTGGTCCTCTCGGGGATCGTCATCGCGAGCAAGGAAACGAAGCTCGGCCTCGACCTTCAGGGCGGCCTGCAGCTGGTCTACGAAGGCCAGCCGACCGGCACCTCGACCGAAGTCTCCGGTGAAGACATCGAAGACTCGATCAACATCATCGAAAAGCGGATCAACAACCTCGGCGTGTCGGAGTCCGAAGTCGCCCGCCTCGGCCAGAACGAGATCACGATCGGCCTGCCGGGCATCACCGACGCCAACCGCGCCGCCGAAGAAGTCGGGACGACCGCGCAGCTCTACTTCTACGACTGGGAGCCGAACCTGCTCGGGCCCGAGCGGGCGATCGGTGCCCACCCGGGCCAGGCAGCCCCCGCCGGCGCGCTGAAAAAACTTGAAGCCGAATGGAAAGCGGCGGGCCGCAACCCGAAGAGCACCGAGAACCAGGGCCTGATCCTCTCCGGCGCCTACCCGAACGCCTACCAGGCGGGGCTGCTGGCGGCAAGAACAGCCGGCCGAACCCGAATGCAAGATGTGCTCGGTCGCGAAAACGCGCTACTACCTCTTCGAAAAAGCCGAGCCGCACAAACTGCTGGCCGGCCCGGAGACGTCGAAGAAGGACCTCTACGAAAGCCCGACCGGCGAAACGCTGCCCAAAGACGGGCTCGTGCTCGAAATCCCGGCCGGGACCGTCCTCGTCTCCGAACTGCCGGTCGACGCGAGCAACAAAATCGACGAAACGGCGCAGCCCGGCTGGTTTGCACTGCACGACGAATACGCGCTCTCGGGCAGCGAAATCACCGAACCGAAGCAGGAATACGGGCAGAACGGCGAACCGAACGTCGCCTTCAAATTCACCGACCAGGGGCGCGAAAGGTTCCAGGACGTCACCCGGAAGATCGCCCAGCGCGGCCAGGCGCAGGCGATCGGCCCGGCGACCACCACCGAACAGGCGGGTGCCCTCTCCGGTCACTTCGCGGTCATCCTCGACAACGAAGTCCAGAGCCGTCCGATCATCAACTTCAAAGAAAACCCGGACGGCATCGACGGCCGCGGGGGCGCCCAGATCTCGGGCGGGTTCTCCGGTGAACACGGGCTCGAAACGGCGCAGGACCTGGCGACCACGCTGCAGATCGGCGCCCTGCCGATCGACCTGCACCTGATCTCGGAGACCCAGGTCTCGGCGACGCTCGGCTCGCAGGCCCTCCACGACGGGATCAAGGCCGGGATCATCGGCCTCGCCCTGGTGATCATCTTCCTGCTCGCGTACTACCGCTTCCTCGGGGTCATCGCGGTGATCGGCCTGGGCGCCTACGGGGCGATCTTCTTCGCCCTGATCAAACTGATCCCGATCACCCTGACCCTGCCGGGCATCGCCGGGCTGGTGCTGACGATCGGCGTCGCCGCCGACGCCAACATCGTCATCTTCGAGCGAATAAAGGAGGAGGTGCGCGCGGGGAGATCGATCAAGGCCGCGATCCCGGCCGGCTACAAACGCGGGATCTCGACGATCGTCGACGCCAACGTCGTCACCATCCTCACCGCTTTCATCCTCTTCGTGCTGGCGACCGCCGGGGTCAAGGGCTTCGCCTTCACCCTCGGTGTCGGCACGCTCGCCTCGCTGCTGACGGCGGTCGTCTTCACCCAGGCGCTGCTCGGGTCGATCAGCAACTCGAAAATGCTCAGCTCGCCGAACGCGCTCGGCGCCGGCGGCGAGGGGCGGCGCTGGCACTTCGACTTCATGGGGGCCAGCCGCTGGTTCTTCACCTTCTCCGGCGTGATCCTGATCATCGGTGCCGTCGCGCTTTCGACCAAGGAGCTGAACTTCGGCATCGACTTCGAGTCCGGCACGCGGATCACCGCGGCCCTGGAAAAGCCGACCGACGAGGAAGGCGTGCAGGAAAGCCTCGCCAAAACCGGGATCGCCAACGCCGAGGTCCAGCAGGTGACCGTGCCGCACTTCGGCTCGAACGTCTTCCAGATCGAGTCGGCGCAGCTGCAGCCGGGCGAAGTCCACGAGGCCGAAAGATCGCTGAGCCAGAGCTACGGGATCGAAAAGAACGGCTTCGAAAGCACCAGCGTAGGCCCGACCTTCGGCAACCAGGTCGCCGAATCGGCGATCAAGGCACTGATCTTCTCCTTGCTGGTGATCCTCGTCTACGTGGCACTGCGGTTCGAGCCGAAATTCGCCGTGCCGGTGCTGATCGCGCTCTTCCACGACATCCTGATCACCGGCGGCGTCTATGCGCTGACCGGCAAAGAAGTGTCGAGCGGGACCGTGGCCGCCTTCTTAACCATCTTGGGCTATTCGCTCTACGACACGATCATCGTGTTCGACCGAATACGAGAGAACATGCCGCGCATGCCGCGCGCGGCGTTCTCGCAGATCGTCAATCGCTCGATGAGCGAGGTGTTGACCAGGTCGCTGGCGACCAGCTTCACGACCCTCCTGGCAGTGCTCTCGCTGCTGATCTTCGGCAGCGCGACGCTGCAGGACTTCGCCTTCGCGATGATGATCGGGATCGCCTCCGGTACCTACTCGTCGATCTTCATCGCCTCGCCGGTGCTGACCGCCTGGAAGGAACGCGAGCCCCAGTACATTCGCCGGCGCCAGCGCATCGCCGAGGTCGAGAACGGGCTTGTCCCAGCCTTCGCCGACGACGTCCAGGTGGCGAGGCTGGCGACGGACGACGAGCCCGAAGAAGAAGTCGCGCCCGAGGAGCTGGAGCGCGCCACGGCGTCGAAGCGCAAACGCCTCGGCGGCGGGGTGGCGACGGTCGAGCCCTCCGGGAACGGTGACGGCACGGGCACGGACGCCGTGGTCGCGCCCGAGCCTCCCACGGCCCCGCAGGCGCCGAGCGCGCCCGCGAACGCGGATTCGGCGCCCGCCGCCGATGTTCCGAGCGATGCCGACCCCGAATCGGCCGAGCGGCGCAAACGGAACGACGAACGGCGGGCGAAACGCGCCCAGCGGCGCAAAGGTGGCCGACGGCGATGAGCGAGGTGCACGACTGATGGCTTTCCTGGTCTTCCTCACGATGGGCATCGCCCTCTGGCACTTCACCGTCTTCCTGCCGGACCGCTTCTGGCAGGGCATCGTCGGCGCCTTCGTCGGCGCGGTGCTCGGCGCGCTGGCGGTCGGCACGATCATCTTGCTGATCGACGGCCAGAGCGTCGGCAACACGACGATCGGCACCGCCCTCTCGGCGATCCCCGGCGTCGCGCTCGGCCTCGGCGTGGTCTGGCTGATCGGCTCGCGCGAACCGCACTACGACTGAGGCCGCGCGCCGCCCGGCGCACCTCGCTCGTTTCCAGGGAATTTGCGGGCCTCCTGGCGCAGTTTCCCGCCGGACGCCGACCTAGCCTGGAAATGTGCCGAAATCCGCCAAGGCGTTCGCCGCCGATCCATACGACTACGCCGAGGCTCGCGCCGTCGCCGAGGCGCTCGACCTGAGCCACCCTGTCGCCGTCACCCTGGTCCGGCGCGGCTACCGCACCCCGGACGAAGCCCGGGCGTTCCTCGCCGCCGACGAGACCCACCCGCCGGAGGCCTTCCAGAGGATGGACGAGGTCGTCGCGATCGTCCTCGCCGCGATCGAAGCCGAGGAGCGGATCACGGTCCACGGGGACTTCGACGTCGACGGGGTCAGCGCCACCGCGCTCCTGGTCGGGGCGCTGCGCGAACTCGGCGCCGACTGCGACTGGTTGATCCCGGATCGGATCGCCGACGGCTACGGGCTGAGCAAGGAGAACGTCGAGAAGCTCGCGCTGCGCGGGACCGCCCTGCTGATCACCGTCGACTGTGGGATCACCGCGGTCGAGCAGGTGGCGCTGGGGCAGGAACTGGGGATGGAGGTGGTGGTCACCGATCACCACCAGAGGGACGAGGAGCTCCCCGACTGCCTGATCCTGCATCCGGAAGTCTCCGGCTATCCGTTCGAGGCGCTCTGCGGGACGGCGGTGGCCTGGAAATTGGCCTGCGCGCTGCGAGAAGACGCGGCGGCATCGGAACGGGACCTGGACCTGGTGGCGCTGGCGACCGTCGCCGACGTGGTGCCGCTGGTGGGGGAGAACCGGTCGCTGGTCAAGCGCGGGCTCGCCGAGATGCGACGGACGGGGCGCCTCGGGTTGAGGGCGCTGATGGAGGCTTCGAAATGCGAGCCGACCCAGCTCGACGAGGGAGATCTGGCCTTCCGCCTCGCCCCGCGGATCAACGCGGCGGGGAGGCTCTATCGGGCCGACGCCGGGGTCGAGCTGCTGCTGACCGAGGACGAGGACCGGGCGAAGCAGATCGCCGAGGAGCTGGGGCGGGCGAACTCGGAGCGGCGGGCGACCGAGCGCGAGGTCGACGCGGCGGCGGAGGCGGCGCGGCGGGAGCTGCCGGAGGACTTGAAGGAGGCGAACGGTCTGGTGGTGGCGGGGGAGGGGTGGCACCCCGGCGTGGTCGGGATCGTCGCCTCGCGGATGGTCGAGCGCCATCACCGCCCGGTCGTCGTCATCTCCCTCGACGGCGAGGGGGGAGGGCGCGGCTCGGGCCGCAGCATCCCCGGCTTCGACCTGCACGCCGCGCTCGAGGCGTGCTCCGAGCACCTGGAGACGTTCGGCGGGCACAAGGCCGCCGCCGGCCTGGCGCTCAAGGCCGAGAACCTGGAGGCGTTCCGCGCCGCCTTCGCCAAGCACGCCGACGAAGTGCTCTCGGCCGACGATCTGAAGCGGACCGAGCGGATCGACGCGATGGTCGGCGGGGTCGGGCTCGGCCTCGACCTGGCCGAAGAGCTGGGGCAGCTGGCCCCGTTCGGGATGGGCAACCCCGGCGTGCGGCTGATGGTGCCGTCGGCGCGGATGACCGACGTGCGGTCGATGGGCGAGGAGGGCAAGCACGCGCGCTTCAGCCTCCACAGCGGCAGCCACCGTGCCCTGGGGGTCTCCTTCGGCCGCTCCACCTTCGGCGTCGATGACGACGACATGCTCGACGCCGCGGTCCGCCTCGAGGTCAACCACTGGAACGGCGCGGTCGAGCCCCGCGTCGTCCTGCGCGAGGTCTACCCGCTCGAGGTCGACCCCGACGCCCTCTCCCCGCACCCCTGCGAGTGCGACGAAGCCGAGTGGTGGACCCGCTTCGAGGCCGAGCTGGCCCGCGACCTCACCGGCTCAGGGAAGTGCCGTGGAGAGAAGCTCCCGCTATGCGGGACTAAGTCTCCACGGCGCCGACGGCGTGGAGCGAAAGTTGCTCATCGAGCCACCCGGGCTCCACGGCAACGGCGGTGTGGAGCGAAACTCGGTCATGGACCGAGGAAGTCTCCACGGCAGCAACGCGGGGCCGGCGCGGCTCGTCGTCCGCGGGGCCGGTTCGTCGCCCACCGCGACGATCGCGGAGCTCGTCTCGAGCGGCGCCGGCGTCCTCGCGGTCACCGCCGACGCCTCCCGTCGCGCCGCCCTCGCCAACGGCGCCACCGGCCTCGCCCGCTTCAACGGCGGCGCCGCGCTTATCGCCTGCCACCGCTGCGGCGCCGAGGCCGTCGCTGCTCTCGCCGCCCGCGCCGAGAGCGGCCTCGCACTCACCGACTACGCCGCCCTCGCCACGTCCCCCGATCTCGCCTCCCACTTCGAACACATCGTCCTGGTCGACGCTCCTCGCTCAGCCGCCGACGCCGAGCGCGTAACCCTGGCTCACGGCGGTCCCATCCCCTCCCAGCCGCCGGTCGAAGGAGGGGATGGGACCGCCTCGCCAGGCTTCCTTCACCCGCTCTTCTCCGCCGCCGAGCACTCCTTCTCGCTCGGCGTCCTCGGCCGCCAGGCCCCCTCCCGCGAGACCATCGTCGGCGTCTTCAAAGCCCTCCGCACCGGCGGCGAGCTCAGCGGTCCCGACCTCCGCGCGGCCCTCGCCGGCCCCGGGCCGCATCCGCTCGATCCGGAGACCGCCGCCCGTGCCTTCCGGGTCCTGCTTGAGCTGGGCCTCGTTGCGGGTAGCACTAGTGCGGGCGCCGGCGGCGTCAGCGTCGTATCCTCTGAAGGGACCGATCTGGAGCGCTCAGCGGCGTTCCGGGTCTACAGCAAAGAGCACTCGGAGGCATCGCAATTTCTTCAAAGCCCCAAATTTCCGTAGAGCACAGCGAGTTGCTCGGCGACCTGTTCGCGGTCGTCGAGGAGTTCGACTCTGCGCCGGATGAGCAGCTTCCGAACGGCTTCGGCGGCACTGCGGTGGCGACGGCGACGATCGACCGCGCCAAGGTGGAGCGGGCCTTCGACTTCGCCTGCGAGCGCCACGGGGACCAGAAGCGCTACTCCGGCGACGAGTTCATCACCCATCCCGTAGGGGTCGCGCAGATCTGCGCCGGGATGCGGCTCGACACCGAGACCCTGTGCGCGGCGCTGCTCCACGACACGGTCGAGGACACCAGCGCGACGCTGGACGAGGTCCGCGAGGAGTTCGGCGACGAAATCGCGGCGCTGGTCGACGGCGTCACCAAGTTGACCGGGATGAACTTCGAGAGCCGCGATGAGCGGCAGGCCGAGAACTACCGCAAGATGATGGTGGCGATGGCCACCGACGTCAGGGTGATCCTGATCAAGCTGGCCGACCGTCTCCACAACATGCGCACGCTGGGCGCGCTGCCGAAGCAGAAACAGACGCTGAAGTCGCACGAGACGCTGGAGATCTACGCGCCGCTGGCGCACCGCCTCGGGATCCACGCGATCAAGTGGGAGCTCGAGGACCTCGCCTTCGCGACCCTGCACCCGCGCAAGTACGCGGAAATCAAACAGCTGGTCGCCCAGCAGCGCGACGAGCGCGAGAACTACGTCGAGGAGGCCGGCGAGTTCCTCTCCGAAGAGCTGGAAGAGGTCGGCATCGAAGCCGAGATCTCCGGCCGCGCCAAGCACTTCTACTCGATCTACACGAAGATGGCGAAGAAGGGCCGCGAGTTCAACGAGATCTTCGACCTCACCGCGATGCGCGTGATCGTCGGCTCGGTCAAAGACTGCTACGGCGCGATCGGGGTCATCCATTCGATCTGGAAGCCGCTCCCCGGCCGCTTCAAGGACTTCGTCGCGATGCCGAAGGCCAACATGTACCAGGCGCTCCACACGACCGTGATCGGTCCCGAGGGCAAGCCGCTCGAGATCCAGATCCGCACCGAGGAGATGCACAAACTGGCCGAGTACGGGATCGCCGCCCACGTCGCCTACAAAGAGGGCGGCCGCGGCGACCCGCAGCGCGAGAAGATGACCTGGCTGCGCCAGCTGGTCGAGGCCGAGGGCGAACAGGACCCGACCGAGTTCCTCGAATCGCTGAAGGTCGACCTCTTCGAGGACGAGGTCTTCGTCTTCACGCCGAAGGGCGAAGTGAAGAACCTCTCGGCGGGCTCGACCCCGCTCGACTTCGCCTACGCGGTCCACACCGACGTCGGCCACAGCTGCGTCGGCGCCAAGGTGAACGGCTCGATCGTGCCGCTCCACTACACGCTGCGCTCCGGCGACATCGTCGAGGTGCTGACCGCGAAGCAGAAACGGGCTCCGTCGCTCGATTGGCTGAAACTGGTCCGCACCAGCCGCGCCCGCAACAAGATCCGCGCCTGGTTCAAAGAGGAGCGCCGCGAGGATGCCGAGCGCGACGGCCGCGAGGGCCTCGAGGAGGCGCTGAAGAAGCGCGGCGTGCCGATGCAGAAGATCTCCGGCTCGCCGCTGCTCGCCGACGTCATCCGCGAGATGGGCTTCCGCAAAGGGACCGAGTTCTACATCGCCCTCGGGCAGGGCAAAGTCTCGACCAAGACCGCGGTCAACAAGATCCTGCAGCGGCTGAAAGCCGGCGAGGCGGTCGAAGACGACATGCTGCCGGCGACCGAGCACTCCGACCGCGCCCGGCGCACCAAGGACGCCTCCAACTACGGGATCGTGGTGAAGGGGGTCGAGGACGTCGCCGTGCGCCTCGCCAAGTGCTGCCGCCCGGTCCCCGGCGACGAGATCGCCGGCTACGTCAGCCTCGGCCGCGGGATCACCATCCACCGCTCCGACTGCAAGAACGTGAAGGCGCTGAAACGGGCGCCGGAGCGCTTCGTCGACGTCGGCTGGGAGGGCGACAACGAGGCCTCCTACCGGGTCGAACTGGCGATCGACGCCTACGATCGCACTCGCCTTCTCGAGGACCTCGCGCGGACCTTCTCCGAGGGCGGGATCAACATCATCGGCGCCTCCTGCACCACCAACCATCCGATGGTGAAGAACAAGTTCGTGGTCGAGGTCGGCGACACCGAGCAGCTCAAACACTGCATCAGCCGACTCCGAAACGTCGAGAGCGTGTTCGACGCATATCGCATAACGCCCACCCAATAGTGCCGGGCGCGGGTGGGCCCGCTTGACACCGGCGACCTGACGGCGAGGATGAACCCATGCCGCCGCTGACCGTTGCCGTCACCGGGCCGACCGGAGAGGTCGGCAAGTCGCTGATCGACGCGCTCGAGGCCTCGCCGCAAGTCGGGGCGGTGCGGGGGATGGCGCGGAGCGCCTTCGACCCCGGCGGGGCGGGGTGGACGAAGGCGACCTACCAGCGCGGCGACATCCTCGACCGCGGCCACCTGGCGGAGCTCTTCGCCGGGGCCGACGTCGCCGTCCACCTCGCCTTTGCGATCTTCGGCGACCGCGAGGAGACCCGGCGGATCAACCTCGAGGGCAGCCGCAACGTCTTCGAAGCGGCGGTCGAGGCCGGGGTGGGCCGGCTCGTCTACGCCTCCTCGGTCGCCGCCTACGGCTTCCACCCGGAGAACCCGCAGCCGCTGACCGAGGAGACGCCCGCGCTCGGCTCGCCGGAGTTCTACTACTCGCGCCAGAAGGCGGAGCTGGAGGAGGCGCTCGACGAGATCCTCGCCGGCTCCGAGCTCGACGCCTACGTCTTCCGCCCCTGCATCGTCGCCGGGCCGCGGGCGACGATGCTGATCGAGCAGACCGTCGGCGCCGCCCGCCTCGGCGACCCGGCGCCGCGCCTGCGCCGCCACGTGCTCGAGCGGATCCCGCTGCTGCGCCCGATCCTCCCCGACGCCGGCGTCCCGCTGCAGCTGGTCCACCACGACGACGTCGCCTCGGCGCTGGCCGCCGCGGTCGAGGGCAAGGGCGAGCCGGGCGCCTACAACCTGGCCGGCGACGGCGAGATCCGGATCGCCGACATCGCCCGCGCGCTCGGCTGGCGCTCGGTCCGGGTGCCGCGCCCGGCGCTCGGGGCCGGCACTGCGGTCGCCGGCCGCCTCTCCTTCATCAACCCGCAGCTCGAGTGGGCGACCGCGCTGACCACGCCGGTGATCATGAGCACCGCGAAGGCACGGGAGCAGCTCGCCTGGGAGCCCCGCTTCGACGCCGGCGAGACGCTGATCCAGACCGCGATCGCGGCCCGCGAAACCGGCCTGCTCGACTAGCGGCGCTCAGGCGATGATCGTCAGGGCGCCGGGGTCGATGCCGAGCTCGACCCGGGTGCGCTCGCCGATGTAGTCGCCGTCGACCTGCAGCTGGAAGGAGCGGGTGGCGCCGGAGCGGTCCTCGGAGATCGACTCGACCACGGCGCCGTCGAGATCGGTGAAGCCGACGATCTGGCGATGGCGCACGGCGGGCCGCTTCTGCGAGAAGAGCCGCGGCAGCAGGGTCGGCATGTCGCGCACCGCCGCCCGTTTCAGCACCGCCATCGAGAGCGTGCCGTCGTCGATCGCGACCCCCTCGTTGACGTAGACCGGTTTGGTCGAGAAGTAGGTGAAGGGGTCGGAGTTCTGGGCGATCGCGGTGACGCCCTCGACCGGCTGCTCGCCGGCGACCGTGACCCGCACGCGCACGGGGTTGACCAGGTAGCTGCGGGTGAACGCGGAGACCCCGCACCAGCTGTAGTACCAGGGGCCGAAGCGCGACTTGAACTTGGGATGGGCGTCGACCCGTTTGACCACCGTGGCGTCGATCCCGGCCCCGCAGGCGAAGACGAAGCGGCGCTCGTCGGCGCGGCCGAGGTCGATCTTGCGCGGCGCCCAGGCGTCGGCCAGCGAGAGCAGGTGCTCGGTCGCGTCGACCACGTCGTTGGCGATGCCGAGGCTGCGGGCGACCACGTTCGCCGAGCCGCCGGGGAGGACCGCCATCGGCATGTCGGTCCCGGCGAGCCCGTTGGCGACCTCGTTCAGGGTGCCGTCGCCGCCGAAGGAGACGACCACGTCGTAGCCGCCCTGATGGGCGTCGCGGGCCAGCTCGGTGGCGTGGTTCTGCGCCTGGGTCTGCACCGCCTCGACCTCGTAGCGCCCCTGCAGCGCGTAGACGACCAGGTTGCGCAGCCGGTCCGACACCGTCGTCGCGTACGGGTTGACGATGATCAGCATCCGTTTCTTCGCCGGTTTACGCCGCTCGCGGCGTTTCTCGGAACCAAACGTGACCAAGGTCAGCCTTCAGGGACGAGAACGGGGGCCGGCACTCGTGCAGCGTAATGCGATCCAACCTGGGGAGGCTCCGCGCCCCGCGACGAACGAGTACGCTCGCCTACGTGGACTTCGACTTCCGCTTCCAGAACTCCAACGGAAAGTGGGAGTCCGTCGGTCATCGCAAAGGCGGCGATCGCCTCGCCGCGCTCGAGGCGATGTCCAAAGGGACGCCGGGCGGTCTACGCCCGGGCCGCTACATGTCCCGGCCCCGCAGCCGTCAGAAGGACTGGGACCTCTTCACCGTGGACAGCGACGGGACGATCTGCCTGCCGGTCGCGCCGACCGGCTGAGCCGCCTCAGGATCGCACCTGGGCGCGCACGGCGTTAACACCGGCCGGCGACGGCGATGGTAAATCGTCGGCATGCGTCTCGTCTCGCTCACGGGTGCTCTGACCGCGCTGCTGGTGTTCACCGTTCTCTGCGGGCCGATCGCGCTTGCCGGCTCAGCGCCATCGCCGTCTCCGCGCCAGGAAGCCAACGATCGCGCCGTCGCCCGTCGGGCCGCCGCCGATCTGCGCGCTTTCCGGCTCCCGCCCGGCTCGCGCCGGCTCCGGCACGTCCCGCCACCGCTGAGCGAACCAGCCACGTTCCTGCGGGTCCGTGGAGCGACCCACCTGCATCGCTTCTGGCTCGTCCCGAGGGGAGACGAAGCCTTCTTCGACTGGCTCGACCGACACCCGCCCGCGGGCCTGCTGCCGCCGTCCGAAGGCGGATTCACCTCCAGCTTCTTCGACGAAAGCGCGGAAATGCCTCAGACCTGGGAGGAATGGAGCGGACCCGTCGCGCCCGCGGTCCTGAAATCGGTCGCGACCGTCAGCACCGCTCCACGCGGGCCCCACTCGACGGCCGTCCGAATCGACGCCGTCGCCGATCCGGTCCGGGCGCGACCCCGCGTCGAGCAAGTCCCCGCCACCGTGGCCAAGATCAAAATGAAGATCGAATATCACCCGGACCCCGACGGCCCGATCTACGAAGAAGGCGAATTCCCGATCGTCCCGCCGTCGAACGAAGGGGAGGTCAGATCGTTGACGATCCACGCGCCGCAGCGGGTCGACCAGATCGTCCGCCTTGTCGATCGCCTGCGGATCGTCCAGTCCGCCGGCCCGACCGAAGAAATCCTCGCGCCGGAAGAAGAGGTCCTCGCTCCGGGGCAGCCGCTGGCCTCGACCGTCCACCTCTTGTTCGAGTCGGCGTCGGGGCGGGTCCTCGCCGATGCCTCGAGGCGGGAGGGGGGCAACGGCGACCCGATGCGGTTCGCGGTCCGCGGCCGGGCGATGGCGCCGCTGGAAGGCGGGCGCCGGGTCCTCCGCGCGCTGATCCCAGAGCGCCGCCGTGCGGTGCGCACGAGGCTGCCGAAGGCTCTCCGGCCGCCGTTCCCCTAGGCGCCTCAGGCAACCGCTTCGAAGCGGATCACGCCGCCGTCGTCGACCTCGCGGACGCGGCCTTCGGCCTCCAGCAGGTCCATGTGGCCGATCACCTCGGACAAGGTGAGGAAGGCCTGGGTGACGGCGATGTTGCCCCACATCGACTGGGCCAGCTCGTAGCCCGAGCGCGGGCCCTCGCCGAGCAGGCGCAGCAGTTTCTCCTTGCGCCGGTCGGTCGAGGCGATGCGGGTGTCGATCAGGCTGCGGTGGTCGTCGATCGGCTCACCGTGGCCGGGGAAGAGGACGGCGCCCGCGGGCAGCTCGCGGGTCTTCTTGAACGACTCGAGGTAGTTGGCGAGCGAGTGGGTGCGGCCGGGGGAGCCGTCGAGCGGCCGGGCGATGATCGGGTTGGAGGAGATGTGGGGGAGGAGGTGGTCGCCGACGAAGCCGAGCTCCCGCTCCGCGTCCCAGAAGACAGTGTCCATCGGGCTGTGGCCGGGACGGAAGAGGACTTCGAGCTTGCGGTCGCCGAGGTCGACCAGGTCGCCGTCGGCCAGCTCCCGGGTGACGTTGACCGGGCCGCCCCAGCCGCGGAAGGTGGAGGAGACCGACTGCAGCGCCAGGGCGATCTCCTCCGGGATGCCGCTGCTCCGCATCAGGCCGACCGCGAACTCGTCGTCGGCGGCGGCTTCGCCCTCGTAGTCGGCGAGTCGCCGCGCCGCCGCGCCGAGCGCCGCCACCTCGGCCCCCGAGTGCTCGACCACGATCTCGGTCAGGCCGATGTGGTCGAGGTGGTTGTGGGTGACGAGGATCAGCTCGATGTCGCCGATCGCGTGGCCGTGCTCGCCCAGCTGCTCGGCCAGCACGTCGAGCGCGCGGCCCGAGTTCGGCCCGGTGTCGACAAGGGTCAGCTGCTCGCCCTCGATCAGGTAGGCGTTCATCTTGCCGACCGCGAACGGGGTCGGCACCGGTACCCGATGGATCCCCGCCAAGGCGGCCTGCTCGAGCGCCTCCTCGGGGGTGCTCGTCACCCGCGGATCAGTCCCAGGAGCTCGTCGCGGCGGCGCTCCATGTCGTCGCGGGAGACCAGCGACTCGAGGTTCAGGCGCAGCAGCGGCTCGGTGTTCGAGGGCCGCACGTTGAAGTGCCAGTCCTCGTAGTCGACCGAGACCCCGTCGAGTTCGGAGATCTCGCCGTCGCCGTAACGCGCCCGGATCTCGTCCAGTTTGCCCGCCTGGTCGGCGACCTCGGAGTTGATCTCGCCGGAGATGAAGTACTTGGCCCGGAACTCCTCCATCAGCTCGCCGATCGTCCGCCCGTCCTTGGAGAGCAGCTCCAGCATCAAGAGCGCCGGGATCGTCCCCGAGTCGGCGTTCCAGAAGTCGCGGAAGTAGTAGTGGCCGGAGACCTCGCCGCCGAACGCCGCCTCCTCCTCGCGCATCCGTGCCTTGAAGAAGGCGTGGCCGACCCGCGAGAGTGCTCGAGCGTCCGCCGTCGGCGGCGACCAGGTCGGGGACGGCGCGGCTCGAGCGCGGGTCGTAGAGGATCATCGCGCCCGGGTTCTTCGCCAGGATCGAGCGGGCGAGCAGGGCGCAGATGAAGTCGCCGTCGCAGAACTCGCCGGAGCCGTCGATGAAGAAGCAGCGGTCGGCGTCGCCGTCCCAGGCGATCCCGAGGTCGGCGCCGGTCGAGCGCACCCGGTCGATGATCAGCCGCCGGTTCTCCTCCAGCAGCGGGTTCGGCTCGTGGTCGGGGAACTCGCCGTCGGGGACGAAGTACATCTCCTTCAGCTCCAGCGGCAGCTTCTCCAGGATCGGCCCGATCATCGGCCCGCCCATCCCGTTGCCGCCGTCGACGACCACTTTCATCGGCTTCACCGCCGCCGGATCGATGAAGGAGAGCGCGTGGGCGCGGTATTCCTCCCAGATGTCGACCTCCTCGAGCGAGCCGCCGCCCGGCGCCTCGCCGAGGCCGGCTTCGATCTCCGCCTTCACTTCGCCGATCCCGGCGTCGCCGGAGAGCGGCAGCGCGCCCTCGCGGACCAGCTTCACCCCGGTGTAGGCCTTCGGGTTGTGCGAGGCGGTGCACATCGCGCCGCCGTCGAGCTCGCGCGAGCCGACCAGGTGGTAGAGCATCTCGGTCGCCACCATCCCGGCGTCGACCACAGTGGCGCCCTCGAAGATCATCCCGTCGCGCAACTCCGCCGCCATCTTCGGCGCGGTCAGCCGCATGTCGCGGCCGAGGCCGATCCGCAGCTCGCCGGCGGGCTTCGCCCGCAGCCGCGCCAGCACGCGGACGAAGGCGCGCCCGATGTCGTTGGCGGTGCCCTCGTCCATCTCCTCGCCGTAGAGGCCGCGGATGTCGTAGGCCTTGAAGATCCCCTGGTTCAGCTCCACGAAGCTCCCTTCAGCACTGAGTAGCTCTGCTCGATCGTCTGCGGCATGACTTTGGTGTCGGCGATCACCGGCATGAAGTTGTTGTCCCCCGACCAGCGCGGCACCACGTGCATGTGGATGTGGTGCTCGACCCCGGCGCCGGCGATCCGCCCCTGGTTGAAGCCGACGTTGTAGCCGTGGGGCGAGTAGACGTCCTCGAGCCGGCGGATCGCGGTCTGGGCGAGTTCCATCATCTCGGCGGTGGTCTCGGCCGGGATCTCCTGGATCGCCCCGATGTGCTCGTAAGGCGCGACCATCAGGTGCCCGTTCGTGTACGGGTAGAGGTTGAGGATCACGAAAGCGCGCTCGCCGCGGTGGACGATCAGGTTGCCCTCGTCGTCATCCTGCGCGGGCTTCGCGCAGAAGATGCACTCCTCCTCTTTGTCCTTGGCGGCGTCCGACACGTAGGCGAGGCGCCAGGGCGCCCAGATCCGAAAATTTGCCACTGCCCGTCAGGCTATAGCCAGCCGCGTCTTTTGAACCACGTGACCATCCCGATCAGGATCAGGAACATCGCGCCGAGCACGACGAAGAAGGCACCGAGGTTGTCCTGGCCGGGCACCTTCGTGTTCATCCCCCAGATGCTCGCGATCAGGGTCAGCGGCAGGATCACGACGCTGATCGAGGTCAGCACGCGGAGGATGTCGTTGAGGCGGTGCGAGATCACCGACTCGTTGGTCTCCTCGAGCGCCTCGATCACCTCCTTGTAGTTCTCCAGCATGTCCCAGATCCGCTCGTGGGCGTCGACGATGTCGTCGAAGTAGATCTCCAGGTCGAAGTCGGGGGAGAGGTAGCGCGATTTGACTTTCTCCAGGTCGCGGAGGACCGGCCGCTGCGGCCGGATGACCTTGCGGAAGTTGATGATCTCCTGCTTGGCATTGGAGATGTCGCGGACGATGTCCTCGGAGCGGCCCTCGAAGATGTCGTCCTCCAGCGCGTCCAGCTTGTTGCCGATCTTGCGCAGCATCGGGAAGCAGTAGTCGAAGCAGTCGTCGACCAGGCGGTAGAGCAGGTAGCCGGAGCCGCGCGAGAAGAGCTGCTCGCGGAGCTCCTCTTTGGAGCGGCAGCGCTCGAACAGGTACTCGACCGGCTGCAGCGGCTGGTTCGGGATCGTGACCACGAAGTCGGGCCCGACGAAGAGGTCGAGCTCGCCCGCGCCGAGGCGCTTCGCCGCGCGGTCGAAGACCGGCAGGTTCAGCACGCTGAAGAGGTACTCGTCGTATTGGTCGATCTTCGGCCGCTGGTTGCGCGACATCACGTCCTCGAGGTCGAGGGCGTGGAAGTCGAAGTGCTCCTCCAGCCAGGCCCGCTCCAGCGCGCCGGCGTGCTCGATGTTGACCCAGCGCAGCCCGCCCCACTCGATCTGCTCGACCCGCGGGGACTGCGGCTCAGCGGCGACCGGCGCGACGAGATCGTCGCGACGAGGACGCCGCAGGCGTGGTTTCGGGAGGTTCGGCATCAGCCGCTCCCTTCAACTCGTCGATGGCGAGGATCGCGATCACATGCGTAGGTTAGCCGTACGCGGCGAAGGCGAAACCGCCCCCGCCCGGGCTGGTAGGCTTTGCCCGACATAAGCGCCACATCTAGAGGGGTGGAGGGACTGGCCCAGTGAAGCCCCGGCAACCATTTCGGACCTAGCGGTCCGGAGCAGGTGCCAACTCCAGCAGGTCTGTACGGCCTGACAGATGTGGGGGATGTCCGATCCGGACCTCTGCCCCACGTGGCGGAGGTTTTTTTTGACGGTTTCCACGGCAAAAGGATGGATCGGATGTCAGTCGACAGCTTGAAGTGCAAGGAGTGCCGGGCGGAGTACGAGCTCGGCGCCGCCTATTTCTGTGAACGGTGCTTCGGCCCGCTCGAGGTCTCCTACGACCACTCGGACCTTGACGCGGCGGAGGCGAAACGGCGGATCCAGGCGGGCTCGCGGGGGATCTGGCGCTACGCCGACTTCCTGCCCTTCGAGGGGCGCCCCGCCGACCCGCTGGAGCCGGGGCTGACGCCGCTGTTGCGCGCCGACCGGCTGGCCGAGCGGCTCGGGGTCGACGCCGAGATCTGGATCAAGAACGACGCCGCCAACCCGACCCACTCGTTCAAGGACCGGGTCGTCGCGGTGGCGATCGCCAAGGCCCAGGAGCTCGGCTTCACCACCGTCGCCTGCGCCTCGACCGGCAACCTCGCCAACGCGGTCGCCGCCCACGCTGCCGCGGCCGGGCTCGACTCCTACGTCTTCGTGCCCGCCAACCTGGAGGAGCAGAAGCTGCTCGCGACCGGGGTCTACGGCACCAACCTGGTCGGCGTGCGCGGCAACTACGACGACGTCAACCGGCTCTGCACCCAGCTTGCCGAGACCCACCCGTGGGCCTTCGTCAACGTCAACCTGCGGCCCTACTACGCCGAGGGCTCGAAGACGCTCGCCTTCGAGACGGTCGAGCAGCTCGGCTGGGAACTGCCGGACCGCGTGGTCAGCCCGATCGCCTCCGGCTCGCTCTTCACCAAACTGGGCCGCGGCTTCCAGGAATGGATCGACCTCGGCCTGGTCGAGGGTGAGCAGCCGACCTTCAACGGCGCCCAGGCGACCGGCTGCAGCCCGGTCGCGACCGCCTTCGCCGAAGGCTGGGACGTCTGCAAGCCGCAGAAGCCGGACACGATCGCCAAAAGCCTGGCGATCGGTGATCCCGCCGACGGGCCCTACGCGGTCGAGCACGCGCGCAAGACCGGCGGCGGCATCGACATGGTCTCCGACCAGGAGATCCGCGAGGCGATCAAGCTGCTTGCCGAGACGACCGGGATCTTCACCGAGACCGCGGGCGGCGTGACGATCGGCGTGCTGCGCAAGCTGGCCGAACGGGGCGAGCTGCAGAGCGGCGAAAAAGTCGTCGCCTACATCACCGGCGAGGGGCTGAAGACCCTCGACGCGACCCGCGATACGTTCTCGATGCACGAGATCGATCCGAGTCCCGACAGCTTCGATGCCGAGTTCGCCCAGGAGGTTTCCGTCTGATGAGCGTCACCGTGAAGATCCCGACCCAGCTGCGCGCCGCGACCGGTGGCGAGGCCCAGGTCCAGGTCGAGGGGTCCAACGTCGGCGAGGCGCTCGACGCCGTCTTCGCCGCCTACGGCGATCTGCGCGAGCGGATCACCCAGGACGGCACCTTGCGCCGCTTCGTCAACGTCTACGTCGAGGGCGAGGACATCCGCTTCCAGCAGGGCCTGGAGACGGCGATCAACGAGGGTGACGAGGTAACGATCCTCCCGGCGGTCGCGGGAGGCTGAGCGCTGACCAAGGCGCTGGTGACCGGGGGGCGGGGGTTCGTCGGGTCACATCTAGTAGGGGGGCTGCTCGCGGCCGGGAGCGAGGTGCGGGTGATCGGCAGGCCCGGATCGCGCCGCGGCGCCTCGGCGGGCGACCGGTCGGGGCTTGAGCTGCTCGGCCTCGGCGGGGAGGCGGAGGTGGTCGAGGTCGACCTGCGCGACGCGGAGCGGCTCGCGGGCGCGGTGGCCGGCTGCGACTCGGTCTTCCATCTGGCGGCACAGACCTACGTCGGCGAGGGCCACGCCACGGTGGCGGAGGCGATCGAGGTCAACGTCCAGGGCTCGCGGAACCTGTTCGACGCCTGCCGCGCGGCGGCCGTCGGCGAGGTCGTCTTCGCCTCGACCCTGAAGGCCTACGGGGCGGCGCCGGACCCGCCCTACGGCGAGGAGGTGCCGCTGGGTGCCGCCCTGCTCGACGGCAAGCTGCCCTACGACTCCTCCAAGGCGATCGTCGACCTGATGGTGCCGGGGCTCGCCCGCGACCGCGGGATGCCGGATCGCCAGCGTCCGCCTGGCCAACGTCTACGGCGAGGCCGACCTCAACTTCGACCGCCTGGTGCCGGAGACGGCGATCGCGGTCGCCGACGGGCGGGCCCCGCAACTGCGCACCGACGGCGCGCCGCGGCGCGACTTCCTCTACGTCGCCGATGCCACCGCCGCCTACCTCGCCGTCGCCGAGGCGCTGGCGCGGGGCGAGGCCGCCGGCGAGGCGTTCAACGGCGGCGGTGAGCGGCCCTCCTCGGTGCGTGAGATGGTCGATCTGACGGTCGAGGTCGGCGGGGGAGGCCCCCCGGCCGAATACGCGCCGGAGCTGCCGGCGGACGAGGTGCTCGACCGCTATCTCGACTCGACCAAGCTGCGCGAGCTGACCGGCTGGGAGCCCGCCGTCGATCTGCGGACCGGCCTGGGGCGTACGGTTGAGTGGTACCGCGAGCATGAGGAGGTGCGTCCCTGATGTGCGGACGCTTCACCGTCACCACCAAGGACACGAAGTCGATTGCCGACCGCTTCCAGGTCGAACTGGAAAAAACCCTGGCCCAGGGAGGGCACGCCGCGAAAGAGTCGGCCCAGGACGGCTCGAACGGCGGCGAGGCGAAGGAGAAATCCCCGCCCGGCCTCGGCCGCTTCAACGTCGCCCCGACCCAGGAGATCCTCGTCGTGCGCGACTCCCCCGACGAGGAGAAAGCGGCGGCGGGCGAGCGCGAGGCGCGGCTGATGCGCTGGGGCCTGGTCCCGGTCTGGGCCAAGGATCTGAAAGTCGGCTACCGGATGATCAACGCGAAAGTCGAGAACCTGGAGAAGAGCCGCGCCTACGCCCCCTTGGTGGGCAAGTTCCGCCACCGCTGCCTGATCGTCGCCGACGGCTTCTATGAGTGGATGAAGGCCGAGGACCCGAAGCAGCCGCGCCAGCCGTGGCGGTTCACCGTCGACGGCGGCGAGCCGTTCGCCTTCGCCGGGCTCTGCACGCGCAAGGAGTGGCCCGACTCCGAGGACCGCGGCGTCGATCCCGACGGCTACCTCTACAGCGCCACGATCATCACCACGACGCCGAACGCGGTGGTCAAACCGGTCCACGACCGGATGCCGGCGATCCTCTCCGGGCCGGAGGCGGAGGCCGCCTGGCTCGACCCGCGCCTCACGACCGAGGAGGCGATCGCGATGTGCGGGCCGCTCGACGCCGGGCGGATGGCCGGGGCGCCGGCCAACCCGGCGCTCAACAAGGTGGGGAAAGGGATGGCCGAGGGGCCGGAGCTGCTGGTCGCGCCCGGGCCCTGAGCCCGCGGCGGAGGAACGCGAGAGGCGTCAGTCGCCTTCTTCGCTTTCCTTTTCTTCCGTCGCTTCGCCTTCTTCTTCGCGCTGTTCCACGCTTTCTTCTTCGGCTTCTTCGTCGATCGGCGGCGCGACGGTGTCCAGGTGGCCTTTGGTTTCGACCGTCGCCTTGCCGGCGGTAGAACTCAGTTCGCAGGAGACGCTCGCCGAGGCGCGCCTGGTCGATTTGAAGATCGCGTAGAAGGGGAGCTCGACCGTAGTTTTCGGCATTCCTTCCGGCAGCAGGTATTCGAGGTTCTCGGTCCCGACTTCGTATTCGGGCCATTCGAGCTTCACGCCTTTGACGGTGGTGTAGCGCGCCCGCAGGTCTTCGTTCACCACCAGGACCGCGGCGAGGTGCCCGTGCGAGGCGAACTGGGCGACCACTTCTTCTTCCACCGGCTGCCCGTAGATACCGGTTTCCGAGGACCGCGGGTAGAGCATCCGCAGCCCGCCGGTGCTCTGGGCGATCAGCACCCCGGTGTGGATCGAGCAGACGAGCTTCGTGCCTTTCTCGAATTTGACGCCGTGGTCGATCTTCGCCGTCGCCAGCACCCGGAACAGGGCGTAGCCGGCCACGTTGCTGCCGGTCGATTCGATCTTCGCGTCGACTAGCTGCATCTTGGAGCTCAGGTTGCCGGGGACGGCGACCTGCTTGGAATCGGGCATTTTCCGCTGCCGCACCCATTCGAGGTGAGCCGCGGAGCCGCCGCCGCCACCGTTGCCGCTGAGCACCGCCGCCGCGATCGTCGCGATCACGCCGACAACGACGACGATGATCGCCCCGCGCGGGATGCGCTCGCCGGGGGAAACCGAGGATCGCTTGATCGACGGGAGTCTCACTGCGGCGCGACAGTAGTGAAATCGTCCGACGGGGTGTTCCCTCCGCCCGGGGGTGGGGTACCTAGTCCACCGTGCCACCAATCGATGCAAGCTTCTCGACCGTTCAGACGGTCACCGTCCATGGCCGCACCGTCTCCTACCTGGAGGCGGGTGAGGGCCCGCTCGTGCTGCTCGTCCACGGGATGGCGGGGACGGCGCGCAACTGGGACGCGGTGATCGAGCCGCTGGCGCTCAGCAACACGGTGATCGCGCCCGACTTCCCCGGCCACGGCGAGTCGGAGCCCGGTGGCGGCGACTACAGCCTCGGCAGCCTGGCGAGCGGGCTGCGCGACCTGATGATCGCCCTCGGCCACGACCGCGCCACCCTGGTCGGCCACAGCCTCGGCGGCGGCGTCGCCCTGCAGTTCACCTACCAGTTCCCGGAAATGGTGGAACGCCTGGTGCTCGTCTCCAGCGGCGGGCTCGGGCCCGAGGTGGGGGCGATCCTCCGCGCCGCGGCGCTGCCCGGCGCCGACCTCTTCATCCGCGCCACCGCCGGCCCCGGCGCGGCGGCGGGCGGCTTCATCGCCGGCGCGCTCGGCAAGGTCGGGCTGCGGCCCAACGCCGATCTGGCCGAGGTCGGCCGCGCCTACGCCACGCTCGCCGACGGCAGCCGCCGCAAGGCCTTCCTCTCGACCCTGCACGCCGTCGTCGGCACCGACGGCCAGCGCGTCGCCGCCCTCGACCGCCTCTACCTGGCCGAGGATCTGCCGGTGCTGATCGTCTGGGGCGAGAGCGATCCGATCATCCCGGTCGCCCACGGCCGCGCCGCCCACGCCCAGATGCCCGGCAGCCGCCTCGAGGTCTTCCCCGGCGTCGGCCACGTTCCCATGCTTGAGGCCCCCGGCCGCTTCGCCGCCGTCCTGCAGCGCTTCCTCGACGAGACCGAGGCGGCCGAATTCGACGGCGCCGCCTGGCGCTCGCGCTTCAGCGGCCGCTAGGCCCGCCGTCCCAGCCGAGAGCCCGTCGTTCGGCCGCCGGCAGTTTGCTGACCACGAGGTCGTAGGAGTCCTCGACCATGTCCCCGATCGCCGCGTCGCCGAGCTTCCCGCCGACGATCACGGTGTTCCAGTGCTGCTTGTTCATGTGGTAGCCGGGCAACACCTCGGCGTGCACCGCCCGCAGGTTCTCCGCCAGCCGCGGCTCGCATTTCAGGTTCACCCGCAGCTCGTCCGCACCGAGCCGCGAGAGCGCGAACATCTTCCCGCCGACCTTGAACACCGAGGTCTCGGGCCCGAACGGAAACGTCTCCTCGGCACCGTTGAAGGAGAGGCACTGCTCGCGAAGTCCCTCCGAATCCATCCCAGTGCGCCCGACTGGATTCGAACCAGTGGCCTACGCCTCCGGAGGGCGTCGCTCTATCCAGCTGAGCTACGGGCGCTTGCGTGGCAGCTTAGCCGCCTATGGATTTTGCGGGCGGATACGAACATACGTTCTGTCCGCTGGGAAATCTAGCTTCAGCGGCATGAAGACGGCGACCCGGGGAAATGCTGCGGAGGCGCGGATTCTCTCCGAGTTCGTCTGCCGAGGATTCGACGTCCTGACTCCGTTCGGCGGCGGTCAGTCCTATGACCTCGCGGTCGATATGGGCGACGGCTTCCTCCGTGTCCAGTGCAAGACCGCTTGGTTGATCGCCCGCGGCTGCCTGGCCTTCAACTGCCGTTCTACCGACCACGGCCGCGGTCGGATTCCCTACGACGGACTGGCGGACCTCTTCGCTGTCCACCTGCCGGCCACCGACGCGATCTACCTGATCCCCGTAGATGCGGTCCCTGGGCACCTGGGCCGCCTGCGCATCGAGCCTCCTAAGAACAATCAGCGCCATGGTGTCCGCTTCGCTGCCGACTTCGAGATCGACCGCTGGCCCGAGGAGAAACTCCGCGCGCTGAGTGCGTAGGCTCGCCGGATGGATCTGGAGGTCAGCTTTCTGGGCACCGGGGCGTCGGTGCCTTCGGCGCGGCGATCGACGGCGGCGGTGCTCGTCGCGCGGGGTGGGGACCGGCTGCTCTTCGACTGCGGCGAAGGGACGCAGCGGCAGATGCAGCGCTCGTTGGGGCTGGTGCAGGTCGACGAGATCTACCTCACCCACTTCCACGCCGACCACATGCTGGGGCTGCCGGGGCTGCTGAAAACGTATGACCTGCACGACCGCGAGGCGCCGTTGCGGGTGTTCGGGCCGCCCGGGCTGAAGGAGCTCTTCACCGTGCTGCGGCCGCTGATCGGGCGGCTGCGCTACCCGCTCGAGCTGGGGGAACTGAAAGCGGGGGAGACGGTCGACCACGACGAATACGTGGTCGAGGGCTACGAAGCTGCCCACAACGTGCGCGCCTTCGGCTGGGCGCTGGTCGAGGACGAGCGGCCGGGACGCTTCGATCCGGCGGCGGCGAAGGCGGCCGGGGTACGGGAAGGCCCCGATTTCGCCCGGCTGCAGCGGGGCGAGGAGGTCGAGGGATCCAGCGGGACGGTGACGCCCGACCAGGTGATGGGGGAGACGCGGCCGGGACGGGTGATCGTCGTCACCGGCGACACCGCGCCCTCACCGGCCACGGTCGCCGCCGCGGCCGACGCCGAGCTGCTGATCCACGACGCCAGCTTCGCCGAGGAGGACGCCCAGCGGGCCGCCGAAACCGGCCACTCGACCCTCGGCCAGGCCGCCGCGGTGGCCGCCGAGGCGCACGTGAAGATGCTCGCCCTCGTCCACATCTCCGCCCGCTACCACGTCGGCAAGGTGCTGGACGAGGCCCGCGAGGTCTTCCCCGACTGCGTCGCGCCCAGGGACTTCGACCAGGTCGTTGTACCGCTCCCGGAGCGAGGTTTGCCGCGACTCGTCCCCAACGGCGCCCGCGAGCGAGGTGAGACCAGCGCCCGAGGCGGGTCAGATGATGTCCTGGACGAACCTCCCCGCAGTTCGTGAGGGAAGGACATCATCTGACCCGCCGCCCGCCTTGCTACATTCACCCCGTCCTTTAACCAGGCCCTGTGAGGCCAGGAAGGCAGCGAAAAGTGAGTGAGAAGGTCGTGCTCCAGCACGACGATCTGAGGCGAACCCTGCGGCGGATCGCCCATGAGATCGCCGAGAAGAACCCCGAGCCCACGCGGCTCGCCGTGGTCGGCATCCACACCCGCGGCGCGGTCCTCGCCCGCCGCCTCCACACCTTCCTCGGTGAGCTGACCGGCGCCGACCTGCCGATCGGCGACATCGACATCAGCTTCTACCGCGACGATGTCGGCGCCCGCACCCCCGCCGCGCATCCCGTCGTCCACGACTCCCACATCGACTTCGACCTCGCCGAGCGCACCGTCGTCCTCGTCGACGACGTCCTCTTCACCGGCCGCACGATCCGCGCCGCGATCGACGCGCTCTTCGACTACGGCCGCCCCGAGCGGGTCCAGCTCGCCGTGCCTCTGCGACCGCGGCCACCGCGAGCTCCCCTTCCGCCCCGACTACGTCGGCAAGAACCTGCCGACCGCCCGCGAGGAGCGGGTCAACGTGCGGCTGGAGGAGATCGACGGGATCGACGAGGTGACGATCTCCGAACCCCAGACCGCGGAGGCGCTGACGTGAACAACCTGATCAGCATCGAAGAAGTCGACCGCGAGGCGATCGAGGCGATCCTCGACCGCGCCGAGAGCTTCGCCGAGGTCGGCCGCCGCGACATCAAAAAGGTGCCGACCCTGCGCGGGCGCACCGTCGTCACCCTCTTCTACGAGTCGAGCACCCGCACCTCGAGCTCCTTCGAGCTCGCCGCCAAGCGGCTCTCCGCCGACCTCGTCTCGGTCAAGGCGGCCGGCTCCTCGGTCGACAAGGGCGAGTCGCTGAAGGACACGGTGGCGACGCTCTCCGCCTACGACCCGGCCGCGATCGTCATCCGCCACCCCTACGCGGGCGCCGCGCAGATGGTCGCCGGCTGGACCGGCGCCGCGGTCGATCAACGCCGGCGACGGCAAGCACGAGCACCCGAGCCAGGCGCTGCTCGACGTCTACACGCTGCGCCGCCGGCTCGGCGCCCTCGAGGGCAAGAAGATCTGGATCGTCGGCGACGTCCTCCACAGCCGCGTCGCCCGCTCCAACCTGATCGCCTTCCAGCGGATGGGCGCCGAGGTCACCCTCTGCGGCCCGCCGACGCTGATCCCGCGCGGGATCGAGGAGCTCGGCTGCGACGGTCACCTACTCGCTCGACGGGATCGAGGAGGCCGACGTCGTCTACGCCCTGCGGATGCAGTTCGAGCGGATGGACGACAAGTTCGTCCCCAGCCTGCGCGAGTACGCCGCGACCTACCAGATCGACACCCGCCGGCTCACCCCGCGCCAGCTGCTGATGCACCCCGGCCCGGTCAACCGCGGGGTCGAGATCTCCGGCGAGGCGATCGACTCGCCGCAGTCGCTGATCACCGAGCAGGTCGCCGCCGGCCTGGTGGTGCGGATGGCGATCCTCTACGAGCTGCTCGCCGGCCGCCCGGAGCGCCCGACCGCGATCGGCGACGGCCCGCCGCCGCCGAAGCCGGCGCGCCGACGATCGGGCAGCCCGCGTGAGCGCCACAGGACCTGACCGAGATGCTCGACGTCCGCGCCGGGCGAGCCCGCCGACCTCGTCCTGCGCCGCGCCACGCTGCTCGACCCGGTCGCCGGGATCGACGGCGTCCACGACCTGGTGATCCGCGGCGGCCGGATCGCCGAGCTCGCCGCCCCCGGCGAGGCCGACGCGACCGACGCCGAGGAGCTCGACGCCGAGGGCCTGCACGCCTTCCCCGCCTTCTTCGACCCGCACGTCCACCTGCGCACCCCCGGCCAGGAGCACAAGGAGGACGTCGAGACCGGCACCCGCGCCGCCGCCGCGGGCGGCTACTGCGGGATCATCGCGATGGCCAACACCGTCGCCGCCGGTCTCGACCGCCGCCGACGTCACCGCCCTGCGCGAGCAGGCCCGCGCCGAGGCCTCGGTCCCGGTCGGCTTCACCGCCACGGTGACGGTCGGGATGAAGGGCGAGGAGCTGACCGAGATGGTCGAACTGCGCGAGGCCGGCGCGATCGCCTTCACCGACGACGGGCTGCCGATCGCGCAGCGCCCGGATCATGCGCCGCGCGCTCCAGTACCAGCACCTCTGCGGCGGCACGATCGCCCTGCACGAGGAAGACCCCGACCTCGCCGCCGGCGGCGTGATGCACGAAGGCCCGGTCTCCGCCGCGCTCGGGCTCGGCCGGCTGGCCCTCGGTCGCGGAGTCGACGATGATCGCCCGCGACTGCGCCCTCGCCGCCTACGAGGACGCCCGGATCCACGTCCAGCACCTCTCCGCCGCCGAGTCGGTCGAGGTCGTCCGCGCCGCCAAGGCGGCCGGCGTCCAGATCAGCGCCGAGGCCAGCCCGCACCACCTCTGCCTCACCGACGAGGAGGTCCGCAGCCTCGACGCGCGCCGCTTCAAGATGAACCCGCCGCTGCGCCGCGAGTCCGACCGCCAGGCGCTGATCGCGGCGCTCCGCGACGGCACGATCGAGTGCATCGCCACCGACCACGCGCCGCATCACCTCGACGAAAAGGAGGTCCCCTTCGAGCAGGCGGCCTTCGGCGTCACCGGCCTCGAGACCGCCTTCGCCGCCCTCCACACCGAGCTGGTGATGCCCGGGGTGATCGACCTCGGCCTGCTGGTCGAGCGGCTCGCCGGCGGCGCCGCGCCCTTCGACGTGCCGCGGCCGACCCTGGCGCCCGGCTCCGAGGCCAACGTCGCCCTCTGCGACCTCGCCGCCGAGTGGACGGTCGGCGAGGACGGCTACGAGAGCCGCTCGTCGAACTCCTGGTGCGAGGGCAGGACGCTGACCGGGCGCGTCCTGGTCACCGTCGCCGCCGGCCAGGTCGCCTTCCGCCTTCGTTCCTTCTCCCTGGGAGTTGCCCAATGACCGCTGCCCGCCGCCTACCTGCTGCTCGAGGACGGGTTGCGCTTCGACGGCGACCTCGTCGGCCACCCCGGCGCGGCCATCGGCGAGGTCGTCTTCAACACCGCGATGACCGGCTACCAGGAGTCGGTCACCGACCCCTCCTACGCGGGCCAGATCATCGTCTTCACCTACCCGCTGATCGGCAACTACGGGGTCTGCGGCGCGGCGATGGAGTCGGAAGCCGTCCACGCCCGCGGGGTCGTGATGCGCGACGCCAAGAACAGCGAGGACGCCGCCACCGCCGAGGGCGGCTGGCTCGACTGGCTCGACATGACCGGCACGCCCGGGATCAGCGGCATCGACACCCGCGCCCTGGTCCGCCACCTGCGCGACCGCGGCGCGATGCGCGGCGGCATCTTCCCGGCCGCGGTCCCGGAGGCCGAGGCGCGGGAGAAGATCGCCGCCGAGCCCTCGATGGCGGGCGCCGACCTCGCCCGCCAGGTCACGCCCGACCGAAGCGGTCCGCTTCGACGGCGACGGCCCGCACGTGGTCGGCATCGACACCGGGATGAAGCTCTCGATCGTCCGCCAGCTGCGCGAGCACGGCGCCAAGGTGACGCTCGCTGCCCTGCGACCTCGAGCCCCGAGCAGGTGCTCGCCGAGGACCCCGACATCGTCTTCCTCGCCAACGGCCCCGGCGACCCGGCGGCGCTCGACTACGTCGTCGACACCGTCCGCGGGATGATCGGCAAGAAGCCGGTCTTCGGCATCTGCCTCGGCCACCAGCTGCTCTGCCGCGCGGTCGGCCTCGAGACCTACAAGCTGCCCTTCGGCCACCGCGGCGCCAACCACCCGGTCAAGGACCTGGAGACCGGGCGGATCGACATCACCTCCCAGAACCACGGCTTCGCGGTCGAGGGCCCCGGCGGCGAGCCGCGGATCGACGGCGACGAGCCGGTCCGCTGGGACACCGACTTCGGCGTCGCCGAGCTTTCGCAGCTGAACCTCTACGACCGCACGGTCGAGGGCCTCGTCCTCAAGGACGTCGCCGGCGCCACCGTGCAGTACCACCCCGAGGCCGGACCCGGTCCGCACGACGCCCGCCACCTCTTCGACCGCTTCCTCGCCCTCGCCGAAAAGGACCCCGCCTGACATGCCACGCCGAGACGACATCGAGAAGATCCTCCTGATCGGCTCCGGGCCGATCGTGATCGGCCAGGCCGCCGAGTTCGACTACTCCGGCGTGCAGGCCTGCAAGGTGCTGCTCGAGGAGGGCTACGAAGTCGTCCTCGTCAACTCCAACCCGGCGACGATCATGACCGACCCGGAGTTCGCCACCGCCACCTACATCGAGCCGCTGCTGCCCGGGCCGGTGACCAAGATCCTCGAAAAGGAGCGCCCCGACGCGCTGCTGCCGACGCTCGGCGGCCAGACCGCGCTGAACCTGGCGATGACGCTGGCCGAAGACGGCACGCTGGAGCGGCTCGGGGTCGAGCTGATCGGCGCCAACGCGGAGGCGATCTCGAAGGCCGAGGACCGCGAGAAGTTCCGCGCGACGATGAACGAGGCGGGCCTGCGGATCCCCTGGTCGATCACGGTCGAGACGCTCGACGAGGTCGACAAGGGCCTCGCCTCCGGCGACATCAACCTGCCCGCGATCGTCCGCCCGGCCTTCACCATGGGCGGCCAGGGGGGAGGGGTCGGCTACACCGAGACGGAGCTGCGCCAGGTCGTCTCCGAGGGCCTCGCCGCCAGCCCGATCAACCAGGTGCTGGTCGAGGAGTCGGTGATCGGCTGGGGCGAGTTCGAGCTCGAGGTGATGCGCGACCGCAACGACAACGTGGTGATCATCTGCTCGATCGAGAACGTCGACCCGATGGGCGTCCACACCGGCGACTCGGTCACCGTCGCCCCGGCCCAGACGCTCACCGACCCGCTCTACCAGGAGCTGCGCGACATCGCGATCAAGGTGATCCGGGCGATCGGGGTGGAGACCGGCGGCTCCAACGTGCAGTTCGCGGTCGACCCCGAGACCGGCGACGTCGCGGTGATCGAGATGAACCCGCGGGTCAGCCGCTCCTCGGCGCTCGCCTCGAAGGCGACCGGCTTCCCGATCGCCAAGATGGCGGCGAAACTGGCGGTCGGCTACGCCCTCGAGGAGATCCCCAACGACATCACCCAGGCGACGCCCGCCTCCTTCGAGCCGACGATCGACTACGTCGTCACCAAGATCCCGCGCTTCGCCTTCGAGAAGTTCCCCGGCGCCGAGGGCCGGCTCTCGACCTACATGCAGTCGGTCGGCGAGGCGATGTCGATCGGGCGGACCTTCCGCGAGTCCTTCGCCAAGGCGATGCGCTCGCGCGAGCTCGACTCGACGCCCGAATTCCCCGCCGACGACGCCGAGCTGCTGAAGGCGCTGGCGATCCCGACGGCGGAGCGCTTCGACCAGGTGCTGGAGGCGCTGCCGCCGCGGCCTCGGGGTCGAGGCGGTCCACGAGCACTCGCCTGGTCGACCGCTGGTTCCTGCGCGAGCTGGAGGCGCTGGCCCAGGACGGCGACGGCACCGAGGGCCTCGTCCGCACCTACAAGGCGGTCGACACCTGCGCCGCCGAGTTCGAGGCGGCGACGCCCTACTACTACTCGACCCACGAGCGCCCCCGCCACGACGGCAGCCCGCCCGCCTCGGAGATCCGCCGCGACACCGGCCGCGAGTCGGTCGTCATCCTCGGCGCCGGCCCGAACCGGATCGGGCAGGGGATCGAGTTCGACTACTGCTGCGTGCACGCGGCGATGACCGCGCGTGAGCTGGGCCGCGACGCGGTGATGATCAACTGCAACCCGGAGACGGTCTCGACCGACTACGACACCTCCGACCGGCTCTACTTCGAGCCGCTGACCGCCGAGGACGTGCTCGCCGTCTGCGCCGAGGAGCGGCCCGAGGGCGTGATCGTCCAGTTCGGCGGCCAGACCCCGCTGAAGCTGGCTCGGGTCCTCGAAGAGGCGGGCGTGCCGCTGCTCGGCACCCCGGTCGACGCGATCGACCTGGCCGAGGACCGCGGCCGCTTCGGCGCCCTGCTGCGCAGCCTCGACATCGCCCACCCGCCCTACGGCACCGCGCTCTCGGCCGAGGAGGCGGAGGTGATCGCGGGCGAGGTCGGCTTCCCGCTGCTGGTGCGGCCGAGCTACGTGCTCGGCGGCCGGGCGATGGAGATCTGTTACTCGACCGAGGACCTGCGGACCTACCTCGACAAGCACGTCAAGGCCGACCAGGAGCACCCGCTGCTGCTCGACCGCTTCCTCGAGAACGCGATCGAGGTCGACGTCGACGCGCTCGGCGACGGCGAGGCGGTGCACGTCGCCGGGATCATGCAGCACGTCGAGGAGGCCGGGGTCCACTCCGGCGACTCGGCCTGCGTGATCCCGCCGCTCAGCCTCGGCGAGGAGATGCTGGAGGAGATCCGCGCCACCACCGAGCGGATCGCCCTCGCCCTCGGCGTGATCGGCCTGATCAACATCCAGTACGCGATCGCCGAAGGCAAGCTCTACGTGATCGAGGCCAACCCGCGCGCCAGCCGCACGGTGCCGTTCGTCTCCAAGGCGATCGGGGTGCCGCTGGCGAAGGTCGCCGCGCGGCTGATGCTGGGCGAGAAGATCGCCGACCAGGATCTGCCCGAGGGGCTGCCCGAGCACGTCAGCGTGAAGGAGGCGGTGCTGCCGTTCGCCCGCTTCGCCGGCGCCGACTCGATCCTCGGCCCGGAGATGAAGTCGACCGGCGAGGTGATGGGCATCGCCGCCGACTTCCCGACCGCCTTCGGCAAGGCCCAGGCGGCGGCCGGGGTGGTGCTGCCGCGCGAGGGCGTCGGTCTTCATCACCGTCACCGACACCGACAAGCCGGCGGCGACGCAGCTGGCCGCCCGCCTCCACGACGTCGGCTTCGAGATCATCGCCACCGGCGGCACGGCGATGGCGATCGAGCGGATGGGGGTGCCGGTGCGGCGGATCAACAAGCTGCACGAGGGCTCCCCGCACGTGCTCGACCTGATCCGCAAGCGCGAATGCGACCTGGTGATCAACACGCCGAGCGGCTCCGGCGCCCGCGCCGACGGCTACGAGATCCGCACCGCGGCGGTCAAGCACGGGATCCCCTCGATCACGACGATGACCGGCGCCGCGGCGGCGGTGCGGGCGATCTCCTCCGGCGGCGGGATCGACGACGAAGTGCGCTCGCTGCAGGAGATCCACGCGGCGGCGCAGGAGGCGGCGAGCCGCTCGTGACCGCACCCTTCGGCCGCAGGCTCTGCGAGGTCGCCGCGAACCGCGAGTCGGGCGGCTACCGGGTCGTCTCGCTCCTCGATCGCGAGGGGCCCGAGCCGGCCGCGGGCCAGTTCTACATGCTCGCCGCGGCCGAGGGCTGGGGCATCGACGACGGCCGCGCCTTCCTGCCGCGGGCGATCTCGGTCGCCGAGACCATGCCCGCCGCGGGCGGCGGGATCCGGCTCGAGTTCCTGCTCGACGCGGTCGGCCCGGGGACCGGGCGGCTCTGCGACCTGGAGGCGGGGGAGGGGGTCTGGATCACCGGCCCGCTCGGCAACTCCTTCGCCTCCCCGCGCGAGGTCACGCCGGACGCCGCCGGCGCCGTCCTGGTCGGCGGCGGGGTCGGCGTCGCCCCGCTGGCGCTGCTGCGCAAACGTTTCTCCGAGCGCGGCGTCCCGCACCGGGTCCTGCTCGGCTTCCGCGACCGCGCCCACTCCGGCGGCCTCGACCTCTTCTGCGGCTCCTCCGGGGCGCTCTGCCCCGAGGTACGCCTCGCTACCGAGGACGGCCACGCGGGCGTCCAGGGACGCGTCACGGACCTCCTGCTGCCGATCCTGGCCGGGGACGACGCCGCCCTCGGCGTCGTCTACACCTGCGGCCCGCCGGCGATGCTGGAGGCGGTCCGGGCGCTCTGCGCCGAGCATGGGGTCGGCTGCGAGCTGGCGCTCGAGTCGCCGATGGCCTGCGGCTTCGGCGCCTGCTTCGGCTGCGCGGTGCCGAAGCCGGGCGGCGGCTTCCTGCGCCTCTGCGTCGACGGGCCGGTCCTCCGCGGCGACCAGGTCGAGGAGGTGAGCCACGCCTATGCCTGAGCTCTGCGGGATCGAGCTGGCGACGCCGGTGATCAACGCCTCCGGCACCTACGACGCGATCGCCGCGCGGCAGACCTTCGGCGACGCCGTCTTCGCCGACTTCCCCTTCGCCGCCTTCGTCTCCAAGACGATCACCCCGGAGCCGCGCGCCGGCAACGCCCCGCGGCGGATCTGGGAGACGCCCGGCGGGGATGCTCAACTCGATCGGCCTGCCCAACAAGGGCCTCGACGGCTTCCTCGCCGAGGACCTGCCGCGGCTCGCCGAACTGCCGGTGCCGCTGATCGTCTCGATCATGGCGACGACGCGTGACGATTTCGCCCGCTGCGTGGCGCGCGTCGGGCGCCGTCGCGAGGTGGCCGCGATCGAGCTGAACGTCTCCTGCCCCAACGTCCACTCGGGGCTGATCGTCGGCGAGAATCCGAGCGAGACCGAGGCGCTGCTGGACGTGCTCCGCCCGCTGACCGAGAAGCCGCTGATCGTGAAGCTGACGCCGAACACCGCCGATCCGGCGGCGGTCGCGGCCGGGGCGGAGCGGGGTGGGGCGGACGCGATCTCGCTGATCAACACGCTGAAGGGCACCGCGGTCGATCCGGCCACGCGGGAGCCCGCGCTCGGCAACGGCTACGGCGGCCTCTCCGGTCCGGCGGTGCGGCCGGTGGCGCTCGAGCAGGTGCGCTCGGTACGGGCCCGGGTCGAGCTGCCGATCGTCGGCATGGGCGGGATCTCGAGCGGCGCCGACGCGGCCGAATTCCTCGCCCTCGGAGCCTCGGTGGTCGCCGTCGGGACGGAGAGCTTCCGCGATCCGCGGGCCGGTTCGCGGGTCGCGACGGAACTGGAGTCCGCACTCCTCTCTGAGCGCTCGACCGAGCCTGCGCTGGACCTCGACTAGAGGTTGAGATGAATTTACGCGCAAATGGGTGAGGTCGGCTTGCACGCCCGTTACCCGCGGCTATACTCGCCGCCGCATGACGACCTCCTCGGTAAAGACCTCCCTCGCGGCCCCGGAAAGGTCCCTCGATCAGAGGATGGAGGCGCTCAAGCGGGCCAACGACATTCGCACCGCCCGGGCCAAACTGAAGAAGGATCTGAAGGCGAGCCGGGCGAGCATCCACGCGATCCTTCTCGACCCGCCCGAGTACGTGATGACCGCCAAGGTCTTCGACATGTTGCTCGCGGTTCCCAAGTACGGCCGCGTGAAGACGAACCGGATCCTGAACCAGTGCCGGATCTCGCCGTCGAAGACGATCGGCGGCCTCAGCGAGCGCCAGCGCACCGAGCTCGTCTCGCTCCTCCGTCGCTAGTCGGTTCGACCGACCGACCCGTAAAGATCGACCGCCGATGAACGGCGAGTCGGCAAAGGTCTTCGTCATCACGGGTCCCTCGGGAGTGGGGAAGGGCACGCTGATCAGGCGACTGCTCGAACGCTTCCCCGACCTCGCGCTCTCGGTCTCGGCGACGACCCGGGCGCCGCGCGAGGGGGAGGTCGACGGGCGCGATTACCACTTCCTCACCGAGGAGCAGTTCCAGGAGCGCCGCGACGCCGACGACTTCCTCGAGTTCGCCAGCTACAGCGGCAACCACTACGGCACCTTGAAATCGGAGCTCGAACGCTGTCTCGACAAGGGTCGCTCGGTCGTCCTCGAGATCGAGGTGCAGGGAGCCCAGCAGGTGCGCCAGTCGAAACCCGACTCGGTCCAGATCTTCATCGCCCCTCCCGACGAGTCGGTCCTGCGCGACCGACTGACGCGGCCGCGGCACCGACTCCGCCGAGGCGATCGACCGCCGCCTGAAGGTGGCCGAGCAGGAGCTCGCCTCCCAAAACGACTTCGACCACCGAGTCGTCAACGACGACCTCGACCAGGCCACCGCCGAGCTGGAGTCGATCGTCCGCGACTCGGTCGGCGCCGATTCGTAGGGCAAGGCGAGGGGCGGGCGGGGACCCCTCCGCCTGAAGCCGTCGCGCAGCTCGGCGCCCAGAGGGGGCTCGGGGTCGGATTTCGGGAGCTTCATTCGGAGGGGTCCCCGCCCGCTCGGCCATGCGAGCGTCCGCATTCCAGAGGCGGGGTGATGCGTGATGTCGGCGCGTCCGTTGTCGCACGGAGTACGATCGAAGGACCCTCGGGTGTTCCTCGAATGAAGCTCACGAATGACGGCCCCGAATCGTTGCCGGGGCCCCAGCTGCGCGACGGCTTCAGGCGAGGGACACCCGAGGGTCCTCCAATTGCGGGGCCCTGAACCCGTCGGCGTCCCGCCGCACGCGACCGTCTACACTGCTTCGCCGATGATCAAACCACGCGTAGACAAGCTTCTGGACCACGCCGATTCCCATTACGCCGCCGTTGTCGTGTCGGCCAAGCGGGCTCGGCAGATCAACAGCTACTTCCACAACCTCGGTGAGGGTGGCTTCGGCGAGTACCCGCCCCCGATGGTGGAGACCAACGCCGAGGGCAACTACCTCACGATGGCCCTGGAAGAGCTGGCTGAGGGCAAACTCAAATACGAGTACCGCAGCTAGGCGCTTAGCGCCCGGCTCGCAAGGAGCTCCTATATGGCCCGGTTGTTGCTGGGTGTGAGCGGAGGGATAGCGGCGTACAAGTCGCTCGAGTTCGCGCGCCTGGCGACGCTGGCCGGCCACGGTGTCCGGGTCGTGATGACGCCGAACGCCGAACGCTTCGTCGGCGCCGCCTCCTTCGAGGGGATCGTCGGCGCTCCCGTGCTCACCTCCGAGTTCGAGCGCGACCCGATGCGCGGCGCCTTCCCCGGCGAAGCGGGGGAGGCCGGCCACGACCCGATCGGCCACCTCGAGCTGGCCGCCCGCTGCGACGCCTTCCTCGTCGCCCCGGCCTCGGCCAACACGGTCGCCAAACTGGCGGGCGGGTTCGCCGACTCGATGCTGACCACCTCCTTCCTCGCCTGCACGGCCCCGCGCCTCCTCGCCCCGGCGATGAACGACCGCATGTACGCCGACCCGGCGACCCAGGCCAACCTCGCGACCCTGCGCGAGCGCGGGGTGGAGGTGATCGAGCCGGAGGAGGGCCTGCTCGCCTCGCGCGGCGAGCACGGTCGCGGCCGGCTCCCCGATCCGGAGCGCCTCCTGGCCCGGGTCGAGGCGCTCCTCGCGGGCGGTGGCCTCGATCCCCGCGATGAGGCGCCCCACAGCGTCGGCGTCGGCGTCGGCGACCCCGACGAGGCGACGCTCCTCGACGACGGCGAGCGCGGTCCGGCCGAGCGCGGTCCCTGGGACGGCCTCCGGGTCATGGTCACGGCCGGCGGCACCCGCGAGCCGATCGACGCGGTGCGCTTCATCGGCAACCGCTCGAGCGGGCGGATGGGCATGGCGCTCGCCGCCGCGGCGCAGCGGCGCGGGGCCGAGGTGACGGTGGTCGCGGCGAACGTCGGCCTGCCGGAGCCCGCCGGGGTCAAGCGGATCGACGTCGAGACCACCGCCGAACTCGCCCACCAGACGATCGAACGGTTCGAGACCCAGCACGTCCTCTTGATGGCGGCCGCCCCGGCCGACTTCCGCGCCGAGCCGATCACCGGCAAGATCAAGCGCCAGGACAGCCTCAACCTGAACCTGCAGCCGACCGAGGACATCCTCGCCAAGATCTCGGCCCAGAGGGGCGAGAACCAGACCGTGGTCGGCTTCGCCGCCGAGCACGGTGGCGACGCGGTCGGCCGGGCGCGCGCCAAGCTGACCCGCAAGGGCGCCGACCTGATCGTCCTGAACGACGTCTCCGACCCGCGGATCGGCTTCGAGAGCGCCGAGAACGAGGTCACGCTGGTGGCGGCGGCGGACGAGATCCTGGTCCCGCGCAGCAGCAAGGACGCGGTCGCCGAGGCGATCCTCGATCGGGTCGAGCGCCTTCGCGCCACCGTCGGCAGCGGCGACACCCGCCCCGTCTAGGCCGGTTCCGCCCCGCAAAAAAGCGGTTTCGGTGGAGTTGCCGAGCCAGCTATACTTGCCTCAAGCTTTTCTGTCCCTATCTGTATCGCGCAGTCGAGAAGTGGGCCTGGCCCACTTTTTTTACGGCCCGAAACGGCCCCGAACGAGTTAAAAACCTCCACGAGGAACCCCCTAATTCCCTGGTTCTATGAGTGACCTGCAGTCAGACATCCAACGCCAGCTTTCCGAGCTCGACTCGGAGATCGACCTGGTTGCCATCGAGCAGCCGGGCGGCGACATGCTGCGCCTTTTCATCGACCATCCCGACGGGGTCGATCTGGCGCTCTGCGAACGGGTCACTCACCACCTCAACCACCTGCGCGCCGATTACGCGCTGGAGGTTTCCTCACCCGGGGACAAGTACCGTCGCAACCGCGCGAGCAGCACCGCTTCCGAGACCAAGGAGTCGTCCCAGTGAGTAAAGAGATCGTCGACGCAGTCAAAGCGCTCGAGCAGGAGAAGGGCATCTCCGCCGACAAGTTGATGGACGCTCTCGAGGACGCGCTGCTCTCGGCCTACAAGAAGACCCCGGGCGCGGCCAAATACGCCCGCGTCGACCTCGACCACGAGACCGGCGACTTCCTCGTCTTCGAACTGATCCTGCCCGCCGAGCTGGAGGAGAAACTCCTCGCCGAAGCCGCCGAGCAGCAGGAAAGCGAACCGGAAGTCGATCCGGAGACCGGCGAACTGAAAGAGCCGGAGGACCCCGAGCTCGACCCGGAGATGATCGCCCCTTACGAGGACCAGATCACGACCCGCGACGTCACCCCGGAAGATTTCGGCCGGATCGCCGCGCAGACCGCCAAGCAGGTCATCCTGCAGCGGATCCGCGAGGCCGAGCGGCAGATGATGTACGACGAGTACCAGGACCGCGTCGGCGAGCTGATCACGGGGATCATCCAGCAGTCGGACAAGCGCTACACGCTGGTGCAGCTGCGCGAGCGGGTCGAGGCACTGCTGCCGAAGTCGGAGCAGGTCTACAACGAGCGCTACGACCACGGCATGCGGGTGAAGGCGGTCATCACCGACGTCTCCGACTCGACCAAAGGCCCGGCGATCGTCGTCTCGCGCCGCAGCCCGGAGCTGATCAAAAGCGCTGTTCGAGCTCGAGGTGCCCGAGATCGCCGACCGGCTGGTGGAAATCGTCGGCGTCGCCCGCGAGCCCGGCTACCGCTCGAAGATCGCCGTCGTCTCGCACGCCGAAGGGGTCGACCCGGTCGGCGCCTGCGTCGGCCCGCGCGGCTCGCGCGTCCGCATGGTCGTCTCCGAGCTGCGCGGCGAGAAGATCGACATCATCCCTTACAACGAGGAGCCCGCCCGGTTCGTCGCCAAAGCGCTTTCCCCGGCCCGCGTCCGCGAGGTGATCGTCGATGACGACGAGCGCCAGGCGACGGTGATCGTGCCCGACGACCAGCTCTCGCTGGCGATCGGCCGCGACGGCCAGAACGCCCGCCTCGCCGCCCGCCTGACCGGCTGGCGCGTCGACATCAAGTCGGAGACGGAGTTCGCCTCGGAGGAAACCGACGTCGAGTACGAGGGCGAAGAGACCTTCGACGGCCGCTGCATGGCGGTCCTCTCGAACGGCCGGCGCTGCCCGAACGCGGCGATCCCGAGCTCGACCTACTGCGGCCTGCCCACGCACCAGGCGCTCTCGCGCTTCGACACCAGCCAGGTGGCGGTGCTCGGCGATCTGGCCGACGCCGAGGTGGCGATCCTCGCCGACCCCGACGCCGATCAGGGCCAGGTCGACGAGATCGTCGCCCGCGCGGCGGCGAACTTCGTCGAGGAAGCCGAAGAGGTCGCCGCCGAGGAGTCGGTGGTGGACGAGATCGTCGACGAGGCGATCGCCGAGGAGGAGGCCGAGGAGGCCGTGGAGGACCCGGTCGAGGCCGAGTTGACCGAGGAGGTCGCCGACGAGGCGGCGATCGAGGCCGAAGAGGCCACCAATGGGACCGCCGAGACTGCCTCCGCGGACGGAGCGACGGAGGGCGCCGGCGAGCCGGTAGCCGAGGAGGCTGAGCAAGCCTAGTGGCGAAGAAGCGGGTTCACGAGATCGCGAAAGCGAACGGCATCAGCTCGAAAGAGGTCCTCAAAGCGCTCAAAGCGGCCGGGATCGAAGCGAAAGTAGCTGCCTCCAACGTCGATGAGGTGGCCGCCTCAGAGGCGATCGCCGCTTCCAAAAACGGGGGCGGTGGAACCGCCACCGAGGCACCGCCGAAACCGGCAGAGGCTCCGACTAAAGCCGCGCCGACTCCGAATGCCGCCGCCCCGGCGCCGGCCGCGGCGAAACCCGCCCAGGCTCAGGGCGGCGCTCAGCAGGCCGCGGCACCGCAGAAAGCTGCTGCGCCCCAAGCGTCCCGGCTCCGGTGGCCCCGCCAGGCCGCCGGCGAAAAAACCCGGCGCGCCCGGCAAACCCGTCCGTCCCGGCGCTCCCGCCGCCGGTGGCGGCACCAACGCCGCAGGCAAAAAACGCCGCGTCGTGATCGACTCGCAGGCCGCCCGCCGCGACCAGATGGGCGGCCCGCCGCCGCAGCGCCCGCCGCGCCGCCGCGGTGGCCGTCGCCGCCGGCCGCTGCTGGAGGAGCCGCCGATGGGTCCGCAGACCCCGGTCGAGCCCGAGGCGACCAAAGTCAACTCCGGCGCCACCGTGCGTGAGCTGGGCGAGGCGATCGGCCTGGCCCCGGCCGAGGTGATCAAAAAACTGATGATGATGGGCGAGATGGCGACGCTCACCCAGACGCTCACCGACGAGTCGATCCGGGCGATCGCCGACGAGTACGACCGCAAGATCGAAATCGTCAGCGCCGCCGACGAGGAGCCCGAGGAACCGGAGTTCGACGACGCCGACGAGGACCTGGTCGACCGCCCGCCGGTGGTCACGATCATGGGCCACGTCGACCACGGCAAGACCTCGCTGCTTGACGCGATCCGCGAGACCGAGGTCGCCGCGGGCGAGGCCGGTGGCATCACCCAGCACATCGGCGCCTACCAGGTGCACCACGGCGACAAGACGATCACCTTCCTCGACACCCCGGGCCACGCCGCCTTCACCGCGATGCGCGCCCGCGGCGCCAAGGTCACCGACGTGGTGGTTGTCGTGGTCGCCGCCGACGACGGCGTCATGCCGCAGACCAAAGAGGCGATCGACCACGCCCGCGCGGCCGACGTGCCGATGCTGATCGCGGTCAACAAGATCGACAAAGAGGGCGCCAACCCGGAACGGGTCCGCACCGAGCTCGCCCAGATGGAGATCACCCCGGAGGAATGGGGCGGCGACACGATCTTCTGCGACGTCTCGGCGAAGTCCCACGAAGGTCTCGAGAACCTGCTCGAGAACATCCTGCTGGTCACCGAGCTCGAGGAACTGGCGGCCAACCCCGACGCGCCCGCCTCCGGCAACGTGATCGAGTCCCAGCTCGACCCGGGCCGCGGCCCGGTGGTCACCGTGCTGGTCGCCCGCGGCACCCTCCGCGTCGGCGACTCGCTGGTCGCCGGCCCGCAGTGGGGCCGCGTCCGCGCGATGCACGACTTCCGCGGCGAGGTCGTCGCCGAGGCGGCCCCCGGCATGCCGGTGGAGGTACTGGGCTTCGACGGCGTCGCCGACGCCGGCGAGTTCGTGCAGACGGTCGACAATGACCGCGAAGCCCGCCGCCAGGCGCAGGAGCGTGCCGACCGCCTGCAGCGCGAGCAGCTGGCTCGCCGCAACGCTCGCAAGCTGAGCCTCGAGGAGGTCTTCTCGCGCGCCCAGGCCGGCGACATCAAGGAGCTCAACATCGTGCTCAAGGCCGATGTCGCGGGTTCCCTGGAGGCGCTCCAGGACGAGCTCGCGAAAGTGCCGCAGGAACGGGTCGCAATCAACATCATCCATTCGCAGGCCGGTGGCATCAACGAGTCCGACGTGATGCTGGCGTCGGCCTCGGAAGCGATCATCATCGGCTTCAACGTGCGGCCGCTGGCCGACGCGCGCCGCGCCGCCAACCGCGAGGGCGTCGATGTCCGCACCTACTCGGTCATCTACAAAATCACCGAAGACCTGCGCAACGCGATGGAGGGCCTGCTGGACTCGCTCGAGGTCGAGGAGACGGTCGGCGAGGTCGTCGTCAAAGAAACCTTCAAAGCCTCCAAAGTCGGTCGCATCGCCGGTTGCCAGGTGGCCGAGGGCAAGGCGGTACGCGCCGCCAGCGTCCGCCTGCTGCGCGATGGCACCGTGGTCTGGACGGGCAAACTCGCCTCGCTGCGGCGCTTCAAAGACGACGTCGCCGAAGTCGACGAGGGTCAGGAGTGCGGCATCGTGCTCAACGGTTACGCCGACGTCAAAGAGGGCGACGTGATCGAGTTCTTCCAGACCAAACAGGTCGAGCAGACGCTCGAGTAGGGGTGGTGAGCGATGGCCGGCGCGCGCATGCGGCGGGTCGATGAGGCCCTCCGCGAGGTGGTCGCTGCCGCGATCGTGGAGCTCTCCGACCCCCGTCTCGGTTTCATCACCGTGACCGGGGTCGAGACGGCCGCCGACCTACGTACCGCGAAGGTTTTCGTGAGCGTTCTGGGCGACGAGACCGAGCGCGCCGCTACGCTGGATGCCTTGCGTTCCTCGCACGGGGTGCTCCAGTCGCGGATCGCCGGCGAGATGAGAATGAGGCGAACTCCTACCTTGACCTTCCATTACGACGACACGATCGAGAAGGGTGTGCGGATCACCCACCTGCTCGAGAGCCAGGAAGAGGACGAGTCGTGAGCGGCGACCTCTCGACCACGGCCACGGCGGCGACCTCGGTCGACGGCGCCCTGTCGGACCTGGAAACGATGGTCGCCGAGCTGCGCGCCCACGACCGCTTCCTGCTGACCGCCCACGAGGGACCCGACGGCGACGCCCTCGGCTCGTTGCTCGGCATGCACAAGCTGCTCCAGAAGCTGGGCAAGGACTCGGTGATGTTCCTCGCCGCGAAGGAGTTCCCGCTGCCGATCGAGTACCGCTTCCTGCCGCTGGAGGAGGTCTTCCACGAGGCGCCCGCCGACATGGCAGACCGCACCATCGTCTTCCTCGACTGCGGCAACATCGACCGGATGCCGGTCGACTTCCTCACCGAGGGCGGGAACCGCACCCTGAACATCGACCACCATCACGACAACACCCGCTTCGGCGACGTGAACCTGGTCGCGCCGACGGCCTCCTGCACGGCCGAGATCGTCTTCGACATCGCCCACATGATGAGCGTGCCGGTCGACGCCGAGATGGCGATGCCGCTCTATGTCGGCCTGATCACCGACACCGGCAAATTCATGTACGAGAACACCAACGCCCACACCCACCGGGTGGCGGCGGAGCTGATCGACGCCGGGGTCAACGTCGACGACACCTACCGGCGCCTCTACGAGCACGTGCCGATCGAGAAGCTGCGGCTGGTCGCGCGGGCGCTGGAGAAGATCGAGCGCCACTGCGACGACCGCCTCGTGGTCAGCTACATCACCGCCGAGGACTACGTCGCGACCGGTTCCGGCGAGGAGATGACCGAGGGCGTGATCGACCACCTGCGCTCGATCGACGGGGTCAAGGTCGCCGCCGTGATCCGTGACCTCGGCAACCGCGGCCGCGCCGCCCGCAAGGCGAGCCTGCGCTCCAGCGAGGGCGACGTGGACGTCTCGGCGATCGCCCGTAAGCAGGGGGGAGGCGGCCACAAACGCGCCGCCGGGTTCTCCACCGACCTCGAGCTCCCGGAGCTGGTCGATTTCCTCTGCGGCGAGGTCAAAGCCCAGCTCGGCGACTAGGTGCCCGCCGTCGACGACGCCGGCGCGGTGCTCCTGCTCGACAAGCCGGCCGGGAAGACCTCACACGACGTGGTCGCCGAGGTGCGCCGCGAACGCGGCGTCAAAGCCGGCCACGCGGGCACGCTCGACCCCTTCGCGACCGGCCTCCTGCTGATCTTGACCGGATCGGCGACCCGCCTCCAGCGCTTCCTGGTCGGCCTGCCGAAGACCTACCTGGCGACCGCCCGCCTGGGCTGGGCCTCGAGCACCGGCGACCCCGACGGCGAGCTGACCGAGACCGGGGCGGTCCCCGACTCGCTGGAGCTGCCGACCGGGACCGTGCGCCAGCGGGTGCCGATGACCTCGGCGGTCCGGGTCGGCGGCGAGCGGCTCTACAAGAAGGCCCACCGCGGCGAGACCATCACCACGCCGGTCCGCGACGTCGAGGTGCACCGAGCCGAACTGCTCGGAACCGGCGAGGACCCGGCCGGCATCGGTCAGTGCGCCCACTACGAGATCGAGTGCAGCGCCGGGACCTACGTCCGGACCCTGATCGAGACGCTCGACGACGCCTACTGCTCGAGCCTGCGCCGCGTCGCGGTCGGCCCGTTCCGGGTCGAGGAGGCGGGCCGCGAGCTGCCGATCGCCGCGGTCGCCGAGCTGGTCCCGGCGGTCGGCGACGCGCTTCGGTGAGAATGTCGGACTGATGTCGATCAAGGTCACCCGGCTCGAGGAGGCAACCCCGCGGGCCCGCGATGTCGCGATCGGCACCTTCGACGGCGTCCATCTCGGCCACCGGGCGGTGATCGAGGGCGCCGACACCGTGCTCACCTTCGAACCCCACCCGCTCGAAGTGCTGCATCCGGACAAGGCGCCAAAGCTGATCAACAGCTTCGAGTTGAAGCGCGACGTGATCGAGGGTCTCGGAGTCGAGGAGCTGGTGGTCATCCCCTTCGACGACGACTTCTCCCACCGCAGCGCCGAGGACTTCATCGACTTCGCGCTGGTCGAGAAGCTCGGCGCGCGCACGGTCGCGGTCGGCGAGAACTTCCACTTCGGCGCCAGGGCCCGGGGGACCCCGGAGATGCTGGCCGCCCATCCCGAGTTCGTGACCCGGGTGCAGCGGATGGTCGAGGTCGACGGCGAGGCCGTCTCCTCCTCGCGGATCCGCGCCCAGATCGAGGCCGGCGACATGGAGGCCGCCCGCCGCTGCCTCGGCGTCCCCTACATGATCGAGGGGGAGGTGGTGAAAGGGGACCAGCGCGGTCGCGAGCTCGGCTTCCCGACCGCCAACATCGTCCCCGACGAGCGCCTCGTCACGCCCGGCCACGGCGTCTACGCGGCCTTCGCCAACGGCCATCCGGCGGCGGTCAACGTCGGCGTCCGGCCGACCTTCGAAAGCGACCTCGGCGTGCTGATCGAGACTTACCTGATCGACTTCGAGGGCGACCTCTACGGTCAGAACCTGCGCGTCGCCTTCGTCGAGAAGCTGCGCGACGAGATCGCCTACGAAGGCGTCGACCCGCTGGTCGCGCAGATGGGCCGCGATGTCGAGGAGGCCCGGCGGATCTGCGCCGATTTCACCGAGGCGGCCGCGCGCGGCGGGTGACGCCGCTGTGCTACCTTGCTGCGAGCCGCGACCCGAGAGGGCCGCGCTTTTTACGAGATGAGCCTCACCAAAGAGAAAAAAACTGAGCTGATCGGCAAATACGGCCGCGGCGACAACGACACCGGCTCCGCCGAGGTCCAGGTCGCGCTGCACACCGAGCGCATCAACGAACTCACCGATCACCTGCGCACCCACCCCAAGGACCACCACTCGCGTCGTGGCCTCCTGATGTTGGTCGGTAAGCGGCGGCGCATGCTCCGTTACCTCGAGCGCAACGACCTGGAGCGCTACCGCGCCCTGGTCGCCGACCTCGGCCTGCGTCGCTAACCCGGATGATCGCGGTCGGCGATACCGCCCCCGACTTCACCGTCAAAGACCAGGACGGGGAAGCGGTCACGCTTGCCGACTTCCAGGGCCGCAAGGTCCTGATCGCCTTCTACCCGCTCGACTTCAGCCCGGTCTGCTCCGACCAGCTGGCGCTCTACCAGGAGGACGTCAAGGGCGAGCTCGCCGACGCCGGGATCACCCTGGTCGGGCTCAGCGTCGACAGCCCCTTCGCCCACAAAGCCTTCCAGGAGAAGCTCGGCATCGACACGGTGCTGCTCTCCGACTTCGAGCCCAAGGGCGCCACCGCCAAGGCCTACGGCTCCTACATCGACGGCGCCGGCATCGCCAACCGCACCCTCGTCCTGATCGACGAGGATGGCAAGGTCGCCTGGACCTACGAGTCGCCGAGCCCGGGGGAGTTCCCCGGCCCCGACATCGTCCGCCAGGCCCTCACGGCCTGAATCGCTCCGGGCCTCACGGTCGGGTGGGGAAGACGTAGAAGTTGCCGGTCCGCGCCACGTTGCGGGCGCGGTCGTAGGCCACCAGGTCGAAGTCCACCCGCGGGCGGCGCCCCTGGCGGATCGCCTTGCGGGCCGAACGCACGGCGGGTGGTTCGAGTTCGCAGTAGTAGGTGGTCCAGCGGCCCGGCCGCAGGTGCTCGATCGCGCCCAGCAGGCCCCACTCGACGTGTTCGGTCAGCAGCACGCATCGGGGTTGAAGAGCACCCGCTCGTTGCTGCGCACGCGGACGTAGGCCCGCCTGGTGTGAAGGAAGTCCTGGTGGTGGGCGTAGGTGTAGCGCAGCACCGGCGGGGTCTGGTCGCCCTGTTCGAAGATGGCGTTCAGGTTCAGTTCGCCTTCGGCATCGGCGATCGGCACCGACGCTTCGCCCTTGCCGTCGCCGGTCACGTCCATGTCGAGGCCGATCCGGCTGCCGGGCGCGAACGGCACGTGGACCGGGAATTCATGCAGCTGGCGGCCGCCCGCGGCAGGTCGAACCAGCGGCTGACGCGGGGACCGGAGCCCGGCGGTGCAGAGGCGGCTGGTGGCGGGCGGGCGCACGACGCAGACGCCGACCGTGCTCTTGCCGATATGGAGGCCGAGGGTCCGGCGGAAAGGGACGTGCGGTTTGCGCGCCGCGGCCCCCGCGACCAGCACCAGGGCGGCGACCAGTCCGGCGATCCCGACCAAGTGCCTGACCTTGCCCATTCAGCAGCCTAGAGGCCCGGAAACCCGCAAAAAGCGCAAATCCGCCGCAGGTCCGGGCCTGTAGTCTGTCAAGAGAACGAGAACGAGAGTTCTGGAAACGATGGCTGCCATCCGGGCGGCCGGAGGTAAAAATACGAATGAGCAGGTTTAACGTGACCCGCGTCACGGCAGAGGTCGGCGACAGCACGATCTCCTTCGAGACCGGGAAACTCGCGAAGCAGGCGAGCGGCGCAGTCGTGGTCCGCCAAGGCGACACGATGGTCCTCAACACCGCCACGATTGGCGGCCTTCGCGATGTGGACTTCCTTCCGCTCACCGTCGACGTCGAGGAGCGCATGTACGCCGCGGGCAAAATCCCCGGTTCGTTCTTCCGTCGCGAGGGCAAATCAAGCGAGAAAGCGACGCTCACGGCGCGCATGATCGACCGTCCGATCCGTCCGCTCTTCCCGAGCGGCTGGCACTTCGAGACCCAGCTGGTCGCGATGCCGATGTCGGTCGACGGGGTGCACCCGTACGACATCCTGGCGATGAACGGCGCCTCCGCGGCGCTGGCGATCTCGCCCGTCCCGGTCGCCAAGCACGTCGGCGCGGTCCGGATCGGCAAACTCGAGGGTGACTTCGTCATCAACCCGCCGGAGGAGACGCACGAGTCGCTCGACCTCGATCTGATCGTGGCCGGCACCGACGAGGCGATCCTGATGGTCGAGGCCGGCGCCCAGGGCGTCACCGAGGCCGAGATCCTCGACGCTCTCGACATCGCCCACGGCGAGATCAAGAAGCTGACCGCCGCGATGCAGGAGCTGCAGGACAAGGCCGGCAAACCGAAGATCGACCACCAGGTGGTCGAGCTCGACTCCGGTCTGCTCGACGAGGTCCGCGGCCAGTTCGGCCAGGCCCTGGTCGACGCGATCGCGACCGAGGGCAAGCTCGAGCGCTACGAGGCGATCGACAACGTCAAGGCCCAGGCCGTCGAGGCGCTCGCCTCCACCGGCGACACCGACGACGAGGTCAAGCGTCGCGACGATGTCAAGACCGCTTTCGACACGATCGAGAAGGAAACGATCCGCAAGGCGATCGCGATCGACAAGAAGCGCCCCGACGGTCGCGCCCAGGACGAGATCCGGCCGATCGAGACCGAGGTCGACATCGCCCCGCGCGTGCACGGCTCCGCTCTCTTCACCCGTGGCGAGACGCAGATCCTCTCCAACGTCGCCCTCGGGACGACGCGGATGGACATGCGCATCGACACGCTCGGCCTGGTGACCACGAAACGCTTCTGGCACCACTACAACTTCCCGCCCTACTCGGTGGGAGAGGCCGGCTTCATGCGCGGCCCGAAGCGGCGTGACATCGGTCACGGCGCGCTCGCCGAGCGGGCACTCGCGGCGACCATCCCGGACGCCGAGTCATTCCCCTACGTGATCCGGGTCGTCTCCGAGACGCTCGAGTCCAACGGCTCCTCGTCGATGGGTTCCGTCTGCGCCTCCTCGATGGCGCTGCAGGCGGCAGGCGTTCCGGTCACCGCACCGGTCGCCGGCGTCGCCATGGGCCTGATCAAAGAGGGCGACGACTACATCGTCCTCACCGACATCGCCGGCGTCGAGGACCACCTCGGCGACATGGACTTCAAGGTCGCCGGCACCGCGGACGGGATCACCGCCCTGCAGATGGACATCAAGATCACCGGCGTCACCTTCGACATCCTGCGCGACGCACTCGAGCAGGCCAACAAGGGCCGCATGTTCATCCTCGGCAAAATGGCCGAGGCGATCGACGGGCCGCGCGAGAAGCTCTCCCCGCACGCCCCGGCGATCGAGTCGATCAAGATCGACCCGGAGAAGATCGGTGCCGTCATCGGTAAAGGTGGCGAAACGATCCGCGGCATGTGCGAGGAGTTCGAAGCCGAGATCGACGTCGAGGACGACGGCACGATCCGCGTGTACGCACCGACCGGCGAACTGGTCGACGGCGTGGTCCAGCGGATCACCTCGATGACCAAGGAGGCCGCGATCGGCGACCGCTACAACACCGCCAAGGTCGTCAAGACGACCACCTTCGGCGCCTTCGTCGAGCTGGTCAAAGGCACCGACGGCCTGCTCCACATCTCCAACGTGAAGCCGGGGGAGAGGGTCGACTCGGTCGACGACGTGCTCTCCAGCGGCGACCTGATCGACGTCACCGTGGTCGAGGTCGACAAGGAGCGTGGCCGGATCGGCCTGCGCCTCTCCGACGACCCCTCGGTCGCCGGTAAATCGCCGGAGGAACTGGCCTCGGTCGGCTCCGGCGACGGTGGCCGCCCGCGTGGCGGCGGCGACCGCGGTGGAGATCGCGGCGGACGCGGCCGTGACCGTGACCGCGGCGGACGCGGTCGCGAACGGGAGAGCCGTAGTTGAGCGCTCGCGTCACGACCCTGGGCTCCGGCGTCCGAGTGGTCACCGAGGAGGTTCCCTCGGTGCGCTCGGTCGCGCTCGGCCTCTGGGTCCGCACCGGATCCCGTAACGAGACCCCGGCACAGGCCGGGGTCTCGCATTTCCTCGAGCACCTGCTGTTCAAGGGGACCGCGCGCTACTCGGCGATCGAGATCTCCGAGCAGTTCGACGGCCTCGGTGCCTCGGTCAACGCGGCGACCGGCAAGGAGACCACCCACCTGCACGCCCGCTTCCTCGACGAGCACACCGATGAGGTCTTCGACCTGCTCGCCGAAATGATGCTGGCGCCGACCTATCCGGAAATCGACTCCGAGCGCCAGGTCGTGATCGAGGAGATCGCGATGTACGACGACGAGCCCCAGGATCGCGTCCACGACGTGCTCGCCGACGCCGTCTTCGGCTCCCATCCGCTCGGTCGGCGGGTGCTCGGCGAGGCCGACGTGATCGCCAACATCCCGATCCCGGACATCAGCAGCTATCACCAGGCCCGCTACACCGGCTCGGAAATCGTCGTCGGCGCGGCCGGGCACCTCGACCACGACGCGATCGTCGCCCTGGCCGAGAAGCTCGTCCACCCGTCGGCCGAGGCCGGCGGAGTCGCCCCGGCGACGGCGCTGACCGAGCCCCCGCGGCTCTGCTTCCTGGCCAAGGAGACCGAGCAGTACCACATCTGCTTCGGCGCCCCCGGGATCGATCGTCACGACGAGCGGCGCTTCTCGCTCGCGGTGCTCGACTGCATCTTCGGCGGCTCGACCTCCTCGCGGCTCTTCCGCGAGGTGCGTGAGAAGCGCGGGCTGGCCTACTCGGTCGGCTCCTACAACGAGCAGTTCACCGACCAGGGCCTGGTCGCCACCTACGTCGGCACCCGCGAGGACAACGTCGAGGAGGCCTGCGCGATCATCGGCACCGAGCTCGGGCGCCTGCGCTCCGAGCCGGTCTCGGCCGAGGAGCTCCACCGGGCCAAGGAGAGCGTCAAGGGGAGGCTCGTCCTCTCCTCCGAGTCGACCGCCGCGCGGATGACCCGGATCTCCCGCGCCACCCTGTTCGGGCTGCCGATCGAAGAGCTCGACGAGATGCTCGACAAGGTCGACGCGGTCGAGGTCGACCAGCTGACCGAGCTGGCGGCCGAGCTCTACGCCGAGGACAAGCTCTCGGCGGCCTGCGTCGGCACCGACGAAAGCCGCTTCAAATCGGCGCTCGCGCCGGTCTCGGAGGCGCTGGTAGCGGCATGACGCGAGTCGCCGTCTCCGGCGCCGCCGGACGGATGGGCGCGACGGTCTGCGAGGCGGTCGAAGGGGCCGCCGACCTCGAGTTGAGCGGGCGGGCCGACCCCAGCCTTGGGGTCGGCCTTGCCGAGGTGCTCGCCGGGGCCGACGTGGTCGTCGACTTCAGCGTCCCCGACACGGCGCTCGCCAACGTCGAGGAGTGCCTGGCGGCCGGCGTCCACGTCGTCGTCGGCACCACCGGCTTCGACCTCGAGCGGGCGAAGGCCGCCGCGGAGGCGTCGTCGGCCAACTGCTTCGTCGCGCCGAACTTCGCGATCGGCGCGGTGCTGATGATGGTGGTCGCGCAGACGATCGCCCCGCACATGCCGGAGACCGAGATCATCGAGCTCCACCACGACAAGAAGCTCGACGCCCCCTCCGGGACGGCGGCCCGCACGGCCGACCTGATCGACGCCGCGGGCGGCCACGTCCACCGGCCGATCCACTCGGTCCGGCTGCCGGGGCTGGTCGCCCACCAGGAAGTGATCTTCGGCGGGCCCGGCCAGACGCTGGCGATCCGCCACGACTCGATCGACCGCCATTCCTTCATGCCCGGCGTCCTGCTTGCCTGCCGCAAGGTGGGGGAGCTGCCCGATCACTTCACCGTCGGGCTCGAGAAGCTGCTCTAGTGCCGGCCACCGAACGTACATCGCCCATCCGCGGCGGAGAGGTACCCTTGTGGCGATGAAGGAGCTGCGAGGAGTCCTGACCGCGATGGTGACGCCGTTCGCCGAGAGCGGCGGCGTCGATCTGGACGGTGCCCGCCGGCTGGCCGCGTCGATCCTCGAGGACGGCTCGCACGGCCTCGTGATCGCCGGGACGACGGGCGAGTGCCCGACGCTCACCGACGGCGAGGAGGTCGAGCTGCTGCAGGCGGTCCGCGCCGAGGTCGGCGAGGACGCGCTCCTGATCTGCGGCACCGGCACCAACGACACCCAGCACTCGGGCGAGCTGACCCGGATGGCGGCGGACGCCGGGGCCGATGCCTCGCTGGTCGTCGTCCCCTACTACAACAAGCCGAACCGCGAGGGCATCCGCGCCCACTTCGAGGCGGTCGCCGAGGCGGTCCCCGAGCTGCCGATGATCATGTACAACATCCCCTCGCGGGTGATCGTCAACGCCGACGTCGAGCTGCTCCGCGAACTCGGCCAGGACGTGCCCAACATCGTCGCCGTGAAGCAGTCGAACGCCGACGACCTCGGCCCGATCGAGGGGCTGGGCGTGCTGTCCGGCGACAACGAGACCTTTTGCGACACCCTGGAGTTCGGCGGCGCCGGCGGCATCCTCGTCGCCTCCAACGTCGCCAGTCGACGGATGCGGGAGATCTGGGATGCGGCGCAAGCCGGCGACCTGGCCCGCGCCCGCGCGATCGACGACGAACTGCGTCCGCTCTACACGGCGCTTGGCGTCACCACCAACCCGATTCCCGTCAAGGCCGCCCTTGACATCCTCGGGCTGGCCAGCGACCACGTCCGCCTGCCGCTCGTCAAGTGCGACGACGAGCAGCGCGCCGCGGTCCGGGCGGGCCTGGAGGCCGTCGGCCTCCCGGTCGCCCATTAGCGATTTCTTCTTCTACGTACAGAGAGTGAGTTTTTCCATTGGCTAGTAAGACCCTTCGAGTGCTGCCGCTAGGCGGCCTCGGTGAGATCGGCAAGAACATGACCGTCATCGAATTCGATGGCCGGATCGTGATCGTCGACACCGGACTGATGTTCCCGACGGCGGAGATGCACGGCATCGACCTCGTCCTGCCCGACTTCTCCTACCTGCGCGACCGCGCCGCCGACATCGAGGCGATCGTGCTCACGCACGGCCACGAGGACCACGTCGGCGCGCTGCCTTACGTCCTGCGTGAGATCGGCATGCCGCCGGTCATCTACGGCGGCCTGCTGACGATCGGCATGGTCCGCTCGAAGCTCGACGAGCACAAGCTCGGCGACAAGGCGCCGCTGCAGGAGCTGCCCGCGGGGGAGAAGGTGAAACGGGGCCCGTTCGAGCTGGAGCTCGTCCACCTCACCCACTCGATCCCGGACATGCGCGGCGTGCTGATCACCACCGAGCTCGGCTCGATGCTGATGACCGGCGACTACAAGTTCGACCAGACCCCGGTCGACAAACGCCCCGCCGACGTCTCCCGCCTGGCCGAGATCGGTCGCGACGGCCTGCTGCTGCTCGCCGGCGACTCGACCAACGCCGACCGGCCGGGCGTCGCCCCGTCGGAGGCGAGCGTCGGCCCGGGCCTGCTGCGGCAGTTCTCCCAGTGCGAGGGGCGGATCATCGTCACCTCGTTCGCCTCCAACATCCACCGCGTCCAGCAGGTGATCGACGCCGCCGTCGCGCTCGACCGCAAGGTGGCCCTGGTCGGCCGCTCGATGCGCAAGAACTTCAACATCGCCTCCAACCTGGGGATCGCCAACGCGCCCCAGGGCGTCTTCATCCAGCCGCGGGAGATCGAGAACTTCCCCGACGAGAAGGTCGTCGTGATCTCCACCGGCAGCCAGGGCGAGCCGCTTTCGGCGCTGCGCCGGATGGCCAACAACGACCACCGCGACGTGCAGCTGCACCGCGGCGACACGGTCGTCTTCTCGGCCAGCCCGGTGCCCGGCAACGAGCGCGCCGTGAACGAGACGATCGACCGCATCTACGAGATCGGGGCGACCGTGGTCACCGCCAAAGAGGCGCCGATCCACGCCTCCGGCCACGGTTACCGGGAGGAGCTGAAACTGATGCTCAACCTGACCAAGCCGCGGTACGTGATGCCGGTCCACGGTGACTTCCAGCGGATCCGGCTGCACGCCGATCTGGCCGAGTCGGTCGGCGTCGACCCGAAGAACATCTTCAAGGGCCACAACGGGCTGCCGCTCGAAATCGACGAGAAGGGCGCCCGCTTCGGCGAGGATCAGAAGGTCGGCAGGATGTACGTCGACGGGGTCAGCATCGGCGATCCCGAAGACGCCGCCCTGCGCGACCGGCGCGAGCTCTCCGCCGACGGCATCTTCATCGTCGTCGCCACGGTGGACTCCGACGACGGAAAAGTCGTCGCCGACCCCGAGGTCATCCTCCGCGGAGTCCCCTTCGTCGAGAAGGAGGACAAGCTGCTGGAAGACCTCAAGGACATGGTCGAAGACGCGCTCGAAGACGCCGCCGAGGCAGGCACCCGCGAGTCCGACCTGATCCAGGAGGACCTCCACGAAACGATCGGCAAATTCGTCTGGCAGCGCCTCCGCCGCCGCCCGATGATCCTGCCCGTCGTCATCCAGGTCTAAGACCCGCCGCCCCTGCGGCGTCCTGAGACGCCGTGGGCCAGCCTCGCAAGGACGCAGGGAAATGAGGCGAGGGGAGCGCACTCCAGTGCGTGACCCGAACCGAATGACCGAGGACGCCGCGAGGCGCTCCCACGGCGTCTCAGGGCAGAAAAAAAGCCCGCCGGGATAGTGTCTGGGGAGAATCCCGGCGGGCTAGTGTCTCGTCCACGGGGGAATCTACGGTTGCGTCTTAAAGCGTCCCTAAAAGATCGAACTTGAATGCTTCTCTGCGCCCTCGGGCGCCGCAATCGGGATGCGAGCGCGGAAAAGGGCCCCGCCGGAAGGCGAGTCGGTGACCGTCACCGAGCCGTCGTGGGAGCCCGCCACGGCGCTGACGATCGCCAGGCCGAGCCCGGTTCCGGTGCCGCGCACGGTGTCGGCCGGGCCCTCGCCGCGGACGAAGCGCTCGAAGACCTGGGTCCGCATCGAGGCCGGGATCCCGGGGCCGTCGTCGGCCACCTCGACCACCGCGTAATCGCCCTCGCGGGCGAGGCTGAGCGAGATCGTCGCCCCGTCGGGGGTGTGGCGGGCGGCGTTGTCGAGCAGGTTCAGGACCATGCGGTGGAGCTCGTCGCCGCTGCCTTCGACCCGCAGCGGGTGTTCGTTGTCGATGACGAAATGCCGGTTGCCCATCAGCGGCGCCGCCTCGGCCGCGGCATCGCCGGCGATTTCGGCGAGGTCGACGCGCCCGTGGGCGGAGAGGCGACCGGCGTCGGCGCGGGCCAGCAGCAGCAGATCGCTCACCAGGCGGCTCATCCGCCGCGAGGAGCGGAGCGCCGAGTCGACCACCTCGCGGTCTTCGGCCTGGTCGGCGCCGCCGAGCGAGGCCTGCAGCAGCTCCAGGTTGGCGAGCACGCTGGTCAGCGGCGTGCGCAGCTCGTGCGAGGCGTCGGCGACGAACTCGCGCTGCTGCTGCAGGGCCGTCTCCCGCTCGGCCCGGGCGGCGTCCAGCGAGCGCAGCATCTGCTCGAGCGTCTCCGCCAGTTCGCCGACCTCGTCTTCGACCGGCGGGTCGGGCATGTGCTGGGAGGGGTCGCGCGTTTCGGTGATCTTTTTGGCGCTCGCGGTGAGGGCGGCGATCGGGCGCATCGCGCGGCTCGCGATCGCCACCCCGGCGAAGCAGGCGAGCAGGGTGCCGCCGAGGATCCCGGCGCCGATCAGGACCCAGATGCGGTCGATCGTGTCTTCACAATGGGCGGTGCTGCGCCCGTACTGGACGAAGCCCGTGGTGACCCCTTCGGTTTCCAGGGGGACGGCCTCGATCCGCAACCCGTTGCGTTCCACCACGCCCGATTCGAGCTGGCCGAGCCTGCCGGTGTTCGGTTTTTCGGTGCCGGGATACCGGGTCCCGGCCAGTTCGCCGCCGCCGCGGTCGAAGACGCGGATCGCGGCGTCGTCGGGGAGGACGTAGGGGGCGAGTTCGTGCGGTTCGACCACCCATTCGCCGTTCAGCGGGTTGTAGCTGACGCGCAGTTCGCGCTGGAGGATTTCGACCGCGCTGTGCACCTCGTTGTTGAAGTCGTCGCGGATGCGCGAGGTGGCGATCTGGCCGATCGTGCCGCCGAACACCATCAGGATCGCCAGCGTCAGCCCGGAGGAGACCCCGGCGATACGCCAGCGCACCGGCCAGGCGCGGGGATGCACAACTCGCCGCAGCCAGGCCGCGGTGTTGTCGCGGGCGGCTCCGACCATCAGTCTTTGAGGACGTATCCCGCGCCGCGTTTGGTGTGCAGCAGGCGCGGCTCGCCGCCCGCCTCCAGCTTGCGTCGCAGGTTTGAGATGAAGACGTCGATCGTGTTGGTCGCCGCCATCGGGTCATAGCCCCAGACTTCATCGAGCAGGCGCTCGCGGGAGACGACGAGGCGCTCGTTGCGCATCAGGAACTCGAGCAGCTCGAACTCGCGGTTGGTGAGCTCGATTTCGCGCTCGCCACGGTGCACCTCGCGGGTGTCCGGGTTCAGCTGCAGGTCGCCGACCTCAAGCGAGGCGGCGCCGCGCGGCGGCCGCCGGCGCAGCAGGGCGCGGATGCGGGCGAGGAGCTCCTTGCGCTCGAAGGGCTTGACCAGGTAGTCGTCGGCGCCGCTGTCGAGGCCGGTGACCCGGTCCTCGGTCTCGGCCCGGGCGGTCAGCATCAGGATCGGCACGTCGCCCTCCTGGCGCAGGCGGCGACAGACCTCGATCCCGTCGAGACCGGGGAGGCCGAGGTCGAGGACGACGAGGTCGGGGACGAACCCGACCGCAACGTCGAGCGCCTCGACGCCGTCGGCGGAGGTGCGGACCTCGTAGCCCTCGTTGCGCAGGGAGCGGCGCAGGACGTCGGCGATATCGGCGTCGTCCTCGACGACGAGGACGCGGCCACCCTGCTGAACCTCGGGGTCGGTGCTGAGCATGGACCCAATCTTAAAGGCCATTTCGCGCGCTATGCGGTGGTTTTATGCCGAATTTAGAGCGGGTTTGCTCCCAGAACCCGATCCGCGACAGGGGATGGGCGCGCGGCGTCGAAACGGGACGCGTGTTCGTTCGACAGAAACGCCCCCCTGCCCGTAAACCCAAAGGCAAAGCGAAAGCCAAACCGAAAGCGCGCAAAGCGGCCAAATCGGGCGGCGGGTTCTCGCTGTTCGACGGCATCGAGCAGCGCCACCTCGACCTGATCGGCCTGTTCCTGGTCGCGGCGGGGATCTACCTGGTGTTCGTGCTCTTCTTCAGTTGGGAAGGGGGCAAGGTCGGCTACGGGATCGAAACCGGGCTGGTCTACCTGTTCGGCTCCTTTGGTGCCCGCATCTTCGCCCTGCTGATGTTGATCGCCGGCGGCATGCTGCTGACCGGCACCTCGGTCTCGGCGCTGGCGCGGGGGATCGGCCGCGGCATCAAGTTCTTCTTCTTCGGCGGCATGAAGGCGAGCGAAGCGACCGCCCGCACGGCCCGCCAGAGCTCCGAGGAATGGCGCCAGCGGCGCGACGAGCGCACCGCGGTGACCAAAGAGGCGCAGACCGACGTGATGCGCGACTACCCGGAGGACGACGACGTCGAGCCGACGGTGGCCCTCGCCGACAACGACGACGACATCTTCGCCCCGGGCCTCTTCAACTTCGATGGCGACGACGCCGAGCAGGAGACGGCCGAGACGCAGGTCGTCGCCGCCGAACCCGAGCCGGACCCTGAGCCCGACGAGCCCGAGCCAGGACCGATCCAGCAACTCTTCACCCCCGAGCCGCAGGAAGACGCGGCCAAACCTTCGACCCCGATGGGCAACCTCCGCGGCGTCACCACCTCGGAGGAGATCGACTACAGACTGCCCTCGCCGCGCGTGCTCGAGCGCGGCAAAGGCGACAAGGGGCCCGATCCCAAAGACCAGCAGGCGACCGGCCGCAAACTGATCGAAGCGCTCGGCCACTTCGGGGTCGAGGCGAAGATCGTCGGCGTCGTCAGCGGCCCGCACGTCTCCCTGTACGAACTGCGCCTCGCCCCCGGCATCAAAGTCAAGAAAGTCACCGAGCTTTCCAACGACCTTGCCTACGCGCTGGCCTCGACCGACATCCGCATCCTCGCCCCGATCCCGGGCAAACAGGCGGTCGGGGTGGAGATCCCGAACGCGAAGCGCCGCATGGTCCGCCTCGGCGACATCTACGCCGGCCGCCCGCAGAAGACCTCGCCGCTGGTCGCCTGGCTCGGCAAGGGCATCGACGGCAACCCGGTCTGGACCGACATCGCGAAGATGCCGCACGTGCTCGTCGCCGGCACCACCGGCTCGGGCAAGAGCGCCTGCGTCAACGCGATGCTCTCCTCGATCCTGATGGCCGCCTCGCCGAACGAGGTGCGCCTGGTGCTGGTCGACCCGAAGCAGGTCGAGCTCAACCACTACGAGCACGTCCCGCACCTTCTGACCCCGGTGGTGACCTCGCCGCGGCTCGCCGCCAACGTGCTCGCCAACCTGATCGTCGAGATGGAGACGCGCTACGGGGTGATGTCGCAGGCCCGCGCCCGCAACCTCGAGGAGCTGAACCGGATCCGGATCAAAGCGGGAGAGGCGCCGCTGCCGCACATCCTCTGCGTGATCGACGAGCTCGCGGACCTGATGATGGTCGCCCCAGCCGAAGTCGAGGACTCGATCATCCGGCTCGCACAGAAGTCCCGCGCCACCGGCATCCACCTGGTGCTGGCGACGCAGCGTCCCTCGACCGACATCATCACCGGCACGATCAAGGTGAACATCCCCTCGCGGATCGCCTTCTCCGTCTCCTCGCAGACCGACTCGCGGGTGATCCTCGATCAGGGCGGCGCCGAGTCGCTGCTCGGCATGGGGGACATGCTCTTCCGCAATGCCGGGAGCTCGAAGCTGGAGCGCGTCCAGGGCGCCTTCATCACCGAGGACGAGATCGCCTCGATCACCAACCACTGGGCCAAGCAGGGCGAACCGGAGTTCGAGGAGGAGCTGCTGGAGACGCCCGAGGCCTCCGGCGACGAGGGTGGCCGCGGCGAGGACGACTTCGATCCCGACTCCGACGACCTGCTGGACGAGGCGATCCGCCTGGTGGTGCAGACCGAAACCGCCTCGGTGTCGATGGTCCAGCGCCGGCTGCGGGTCGGCTACACGCGGGCCGGCAGGCTGATCGACATGCTCGAGCGGCGCGGCGTGATCTCCGGCTACGAGGGCTCCAAACCGCGTCAGGTGCTGATCACCCAGGCCGATCTGGCCCGGGTCGTGGGTGGGCCTGGCTCCGGTGCCGGGGGCGCGGCTCCGTCCCCGGTCGGGGCCGACCCGGGCAGCGACCCTTCCTGACCGCGCCGGTCCGGTAGTTTCGTCCCTCGATGGAGGGATCGAAGGTCGTACGCGCGGGGATCGTGGTCACCGGGACCGAGGTGATCACCGGCCGCATCTCCGACGCCAACGGCCCCTGGGTGAGCGAACAGCTCGCCGGCCTCGGGGTCGAGGTCGCCCACATCATCGTCGTCGCCGATCGTCCCGACGACCTCGAGGACGCGCTGCGCTTCCTCGCCGCCGAGGGGATGGACCTGATCGTCACCAGCGGCGGCCTCGGGCCGACCGCGGACGACCTGACGGCGGAGATCGTCGGCAGGTTCGCCGGCCGGCCGCTGCACCTCGACGTGGAGATGGAAGAGAAGATCGCCACGATCCTGCGCCGCTTCGCCAAACGGCGGAACTGGAAAATCGACGAGGCGGCGATGATGGACGCCAACCGCAAGCAGGCGATGGTGCCGGAGGGGGCCGAGGCGCTCGACCCGGTCGGCACCGCGCCGGGGCTGGTTGTGCCCGCCGGGGAGCCGGGGGAGCGGGCCGTGATCGTCCTGCCCGGCCCGCCGCGCGAGCTGCAGCCGATGTGGCCGCGGGCGCTGGAGACCGACGCGGTGCGGGCGATCCTCGCCCGGGCGACGCCGCTGCACGGGCTGACGATGCGGATGTTCGGCGTCCCCGAGTCGGAAATCGCCAAGAGCCTGCGGGAGATCGAGGACGACGACGGGGTCGACGTAGAGGCGGTCGAGGTGACGACCTGCCTGCGCAAAGGCGAGATCGAGATCGACGTGCGCTGGCGCGACGAGACCGAGGCGGTCGCGATGGCGGTGCGGGACGGGCTGCAGCGGCGCCATCCGCAGGAGACCTTCAGCCTCGACGGCCAGACGATCGACGAACAGGTGGCGAAGCTGCTGCGCGAGAGCGGCCTGAAGCTGGGGCTCGCCGAGTCCTGCAGCGGCGGCATGCTGGCGGCGCGGATCACCAACCCGCCGGGGGCCTCCGACTACTTCAAGGGCAGCATCGTCGCCTACTCCTACGAGGCCAAAGAAAACCTGCTCTCGGTGCCGAAGGCGCTGCTGGAGGAGAAGGGGGCGGTCTCGCCCGAGGTGGCCGAGGCGATGGCGAAGGGCGCCCTGGAGGCGCTCGGCGCCGATATCGCGATCTCGATCACCGGCATCGCCGGCCCGACCGGCGGGACCGAGGAGAAGCCGGTCGGCTACGTCTGCTTCAACGCCCGGCTCGCCGACGGGACCTCGATCGCCCGCGACCCGGTCATCCCCGGCGACCGCCACGACATCCGCGAACGCTCGGCCTTGGTGGCGATGCACCTGCTGCGGAACCTGCTCGGGGGGCGCGAGGAAGCCGCCCCGGTCGACGCCGAGACCGCTTCCGACACGGATCAGCGCGCCTAAATTTCCAGAATTGGGGCGAAGCGGTGTTGAGCCGCGCGCAATGGCGCCCTAGCTTGGCCCTATGGCAAGAGCCGGGGAGGGAAACAGGAAGCAGCGGGTGTTCGTCGCCCTCGACCTGCCGCAGGCGGTGCGCGACGGGCTGGCGGCGTGGGGGAGGGCAGAGCTGGTCGATCCGGCCTTGCGGCCGACGCGGCCCGAGTCCCTGCACGTGACCCTGGTCTTCCTCGGCGATCGCGGGCCGGCGGAGGTCGAGGAGATCGCCGCCGTGGTGCGGCGGAGCGGGGCGCCGGCGCCGTTGTTCAAGCTCGAGGACCCGATCTCGCTGCCGCGAGGCCGGCGGGCCTCGGTGTTCGCCCTTCCGGCGCCTTCTCCGACCGCCTCGGCCCTGCAGAGGGGCCTGGCGGAGCGCCTGGTCGTGGCGGGCCTGCACGAGCGTGAGGAGCGCGTCTTCTGGCCTCACGTGACGGTCGCCAGGGTGCGGCCGGAGGGGCACGGATCGCGCCTTCCGACGGCAGTCAGGAGGCGGCCCGGAGAACTCCCGCAGGCACTCAAACACCCGTTCGGGTCCGTCCGCCTCGCTCTTTACCGTTCTGTACTCCAGTCAGGGGGCTCGCAATACGTCCCGCTGGCCCAAGTCGAGCTGTCCTGAAGCGGGCGGCAGTGAGGTGATGATCTGAGATGGCGGACAACAAAGTGAACTTGAAGGGCCTCACGGCGAAGGAGGCCAAAGCGAAAGATTCGGCCCTCGAGGCGGCCGTCACCCAGATCGAGCGCGACTTCGGCGTCGGCTCATTGATGCGCCTCGGCGACAAAGGCACGGTCAAGGTCGACTCGATCCCGACCGGCTCGCTGGCGCTCGACCTGGCGCTGGGGATCGGCGGCGTGCCGCGCGGCCGGATCGTCGAGATCTTCGGCCCGGAGTCCAGCGGTAAGACGACGCTGGTCAACCACATCATCGCCGAGGCCCAGGCTCTCGGCGGCGTCTGCGCCTTCATCGACACCGAGCACTCGATCGACCCGGTCTACTCGCGGGCGATCGGCGTCGACACCGACGAGCTGCTCGTCTCGCAGCCCGACTACGGCGAGCAGGCCCTGCAGATCGCCGACCGGCTGATCGCCTCGGGGGCGGTCGACGTGGTCGCGATCGACTCGGTCGCGGCGCTGACCCCGAAAGCGGAGCTCGACGGACAGATCGGCGACACCACGGTCGGCCTCCAGGCCCGCCTGATGTCGCAGGCCTTGCGGAAACTCGCCGGCAACCTGAACCGGACGAAAACCGTCTGCCTGTTCACCAACCAGATCCGCGAAAAGATCGGCGTCCAGTTCGGCTCGCCGGAGACGCAGCCGGGCGGCCGGGCGCTGAAGTTCTACTCCTCGCAGCGGCTCGACATCCGCCGTATCGAGACCCTGAAGGAAGGGACCGAAGCGGTCGGCAACCGGGTCCGCGTGAAAGTCGTCAAGAACAAGGTCGCGGCGCCGTTCCGCCAGGCCGAGTTCGACATCGAGTACGGGGTCGGCATCTCGCGTGAGGGCGGCCTCCTCGACTTCGGCATCGAGCAGGACCTGGTGCAGAAATCCGGCTCCTTCTTCTCCTACGGCGAAGTCCGCCTCGGGCAGGGCCGCAACAACGCCAAACAGTTCCTGCAGGACAACCCGGAGTTGTCCCTGGAGATCGAAACGAAGGTCCGGACGGCGCTCGGAATCGGCGGTACCACTGCCGATGCAGCCCCCGCCCCCGAGCCTCCGATCGCCGAGGCCCAGGCCGCCTAGAGCGGCCTGGCTTCGGCCTGCAAGCACCCGCCGTCGCGCACCAATAGGATTCCGCCCGCCTGATGCACGAAACGTTCTTCTTCATCTGCGGCGGGATCCTTGCCGTCTCGGCCGTCGTCGTCAGCCTCTTCGGGCTGAAAAACGACGACTTCCCGGGCAAATTCATGCCGCTGATCATCATCTGGTTCGCGGTCTTCGCCGTCGGCGCCGGCACCTTCGCCGTCCTCCACGGTAAGGACGAGTCGAAGGAGCACGACAAGGAGTACGGCAAAGCGAGCGAAGAAATCGCCAAAGCCGACAGCACCGGCCCGTTCGAAAAAGCCCAACTGGAAGCGTCGGAAGCCGAATCGAGTGAAACCGAATCGACGGAAGGCGCCGAAGGCGGAGGACTTGTCGAAGGCGAACAGGCCCAGGAAGAAAATGAATTCGAAGAAGGCGGCGAGGGCGAAGAAGGCGAAAGCGAAGCGAGCGGGGGAGGCGGCAACGCCGAACTCGGCGCGGCGGTCTTCGGTGAAAACTGCTCCACCTGCCACGGGGCGACCGGCCACGGCGGCAACGGCGGTCCCGACCTGACCACGATGCCCCTCGCGCAGTCAGAAGAAGGCGCGATCCAGCAGGTCACCAACGGTGGCGGCGGGATGCCGGCCTTCAAAGGCGTCCTCTCCGAAGAAGAAATCGAAAACGTCGCCGCCTACGTCGCCCAGGAAATCACGCACGGCGAATAGCGCCGCGCCTCCATTTCCAGCCGTAGTCACCTGGCGTTCCCTCGGTACCCTGAGCGCGTGAAGCGCTTCCACGTCACCACCTTCGGGTGCCAGATGAACGTGCACGACTCCGAGCGGATGCGGGGCATGCTCACCTCGCTCGGCTACCAGGAGGCGCAGGAGCGCGCCGAAGCCGACCTGATCCTCTTCAACACCTGCTCGATCCGCGAGTCGGCCGACAGCCGCTTCATCGCCCACCTGGGCGAGGCGAAGCGGCTGAAGTCGGAAGATCCTGGCCGCACCGTCGGCGTTGGCGGCTGCTGGGCCCAGTCGGTGAAGGAGGAGGTGTTCGACCGGTTCCCGTTCGTCGATGTCGCCTTCGGCCCCGGGCAGATCCACAAGCTGGCCGAGTTCCTCAACTCCGATTCGCTCACCGCCCAGGGGTACTTCGAGTTCGAGGACTTCGCCGGCCACCTGCCCACCCGCAGGGAGCGCGAGTTCCAGGGCTGGCTGCAGATCGCCCAGGGCTGCAACTGCCGCTGCTCCTACTGCATCGTCCCCTCCACCCGCGGCCGCGAGGTCAGCCGCGACCCGGCCGAGCTGCTGATCGAGGCCGAGGCGCTGGCCGCCGACGGGGTGCGCGAGGTGACCCTGCTGGGCCAGAACGTGAACAGCTACGGGCGGGACCTGCCGAAGGAGAGCCGGATCACCTTCGCCGAGCTCCTGACCCGCGTCGACGCGGTCCCCGGCATCGACCGGATCCGCTACACCAGCCCGCACCCGAAGGACATGAAGGAGGACGTGATCCGCGCGCACGCCGAGCTGCCGTCGCTCTGCGAGCAGATCCACCTGCCGCTGCAGTCCGGCTCGAGCACGGTGCTGAAACGGATGCGGCGCACCTATGACCGCGAGCGCTACATGGACCGGGTGGCGCTGATCCGCGAGCACGTTCCCGACTGCGCGATCACCACCGACATCATCGTCGGCTTCCCCGGCGAGACCGAGGCCGACTTCGCCCAGACCCTCGAGGTGGCCGAGGAGGTGGCCTACGACGGCGCCTTCACCTTCGTCTTCAGCCCGCGCCGCGAAACCGAGGCGGCGACGATGGACGGCCAGCTGCCCCATCCGGTCAAGGTCGAGCGGATGGAACGGCTGGTCGAGGTGGTCCAGCGACGGGCCGCCGAACGGGCGCAGCGCTTTGTCGGGAGGACGATGGAGGTGCTGGTCGAGGGGCCGAGCCGGACCGATCCGACGCGGCTTGCGCGGCCGCACCCGCCACAACAAGGCGGTCAACTTCGAAGGGGTCGCGGCCGCGGGCGAGATGGTCGAGGTCGAGATCGAAAGGGCGACCTCGCAGACGCTGAGTGGAATCGCGGCCCGACCGCTCTCGCCGCTCCTCTAGTTGACCGTCCTCGCGATCTTCGGCCCCACCGGGGTGGGGAAGACCGGGGTCGCGGTGGAGCTGGCGAAGCTGCTGAGGGAGCGCGGCGAGGAGCCGGTGGCGATCAACTGCGACGCGCTGCAGGTGTACGAGGGGCTTGACGTGCTCACCGGAGCGGCGACGGCGGCCGAGCGCGAGGTGCTGCCGCACGAGCTGCTCGGCATCGTGCCGGTCACCGAGGACTTCTCGATCCACGAGTACATGCCGCTGGCGCACGAAGCGGTCGACCGGGCGCTCGCCGCCGGGCGGACGCCGATCGTGGTCGGCGGGACTGGGCTCTACCTGCGGGCCGCGCTCGCCGACCTGTCGCTGCGCAAGGTTCCCGCCTTCGACCAAGAGTCGGAGCTCTGGTCCGGCGTCACCCGCCACCCGACGCGGATCTTCGGCCTCGACATGGACCGCGCGCAGCTCTACGAGCGGATCGACGCCCGGGTCGACGCGATCGTCGCCGAGGGCGGGGAGGAGGAGGCGCGGCGGGCCGACGAGCTCGGCGCCGGCCGCACCGCCCGCAAAGCCCTCGGCCTGAACGAGCTGCTCGCCGGCGACCTCGAGACGATGAAGCGCCGCAGCCGCAACTACGCCCGCCGCCAGCTCACCTGGATGCGCAAAATCCCCAACCTGACGACGATCGACCGCACCGCCCTCTCGACGCGAACCGCCGAGGACTTCGGCCGACAACCGGAGCGCTTCGGAGCGACGCAATAGGGTCAGCGGCGTGAAATTCGAGAAGTGGCAGGCGCTGGGGAACGACTATCTGATCCTCGAGAAATCGGAGCTTCCCTGGGAGCTGACCGAGGCGCGGATCGAGTGGCTCTGCGACCCACACTTCGGCATCGGCGCCGACGGCATCCTGCTGCTCGCCCCGAGCGACGACCCGGAGTTCGTCGCCGATCTGCGCATCTTCAACCCCGACGGCTCCGAGGCCGAGCTCTCCGGCAACGGCGCCCGCGAGGCGATCCTCTACCTGCGCCGCCACGGCTGGACCGACGCCGACGAGTTCGCGATCTCGACCGTCGCCGGGCCGATCCGCCCGACGATCACCGGCGAGCTGACCTGCTCGGTCGACATGGGCAAGGCCTCGACCATCTCCAAGGACTTCCCCTCCGGCGGGTCCGACGGCCGCGGCACGGTCCGCTCCGCGGGGCGCGAGTGGGAGTTCCAGCACGTCTCGATCGGCAACCCGCAGTGCGCGATCCTCGTCGACCCGGTCGAGCTGGCCGACCTCGACCTGGAGCTGATCGGCCCGGAGATCGAAGGCTCCTCGCTCTTCCCCAACCGCACCAACGTCTCCTTCCTCGCCTTCGAGGGCTCGCACGTGCGGGCGCGGATCTTCGAGCGCGGCGTGGGGGAGACGCTCTCCTCCGGCACCGGCGCCTCCGGGGCCGCCGTCACCGCCTTCCTGCGCGGCGCCCCGAGCCCGCTCACGGTCGAGCTCGACGGCGGCGAGCTGGCGGTCGAGATCGGCGAGGACCTCGCCGTCCGCCTCGACGGCTGGGCGGAGCCGGTCTACGCGGGCGAGGCCTCGCCGGAGCTGCTCGCCGCGCTCGAAGAGCAGGACTGACCGGCCCGCCCGCGAGGCGCCCGCGAGGCGGCGCGGATCAATAGATTCCGACCCATGCCTATCGCCGAGCCCTCGAAGCGCCTCCAGCAGATCCCGCCCTACATGTTCCAGGAACTGGAGCGCCGGATCGGGGAGAAGAAAGCCGCCGGAATCGACGTGATCAGCCTCGGGATCGGCGATCCCGACCAGCCGACCTACCCCTACATCGTCGAGGCGATGCAACGGGCGGTGGCCGATCCGTCGACCCACCAGTACCCCTCGAACCGCGGCCGCGAGGAGTTCCGCCAGGCCTTCGCCGACTTCTACGACCGCCGCTTCGGCGTCCAGATCGACGCGGCCAACGAGGTGATCCCGGCGATCGGCGCCAAGGAGTGCATCTACAACCTCTGCAACGCCTTCCTCGATCCGGGCGACGTGGCGCTCGCCTCCGACCCCGGCTACCCGGTCTACACCGGCGGCCCGCTCCTCCACGGGGCGACCGCCGAGCTGCTGCCGCTGCTGCCGGACAACGGCTTCGCGCCCGACCTCTCGGCGATCCCGGCCGCCTCGCTCGACCAAGGCGAAGATGATGTTCATCAACTACCCGAACAACCCGACCGGCGCGATCGTCCCCGACGGGTTCTTCGAGGAAGTCGTCGCCTTCGCCCGCGAGCACAGATCCTCGTCGTCCACGACAACGCCTACTCGGAGACGACCTACGACGGCTACGTCGCGCCGAGCTTCCTCGCCACGCCCGGCGCCAAGGAGGTCGGGGTGGAGGTCTTCTCGCTCTCCAAGGGCTACAACATGACCGGCTGGCGGGTCGCCGCGATCCTCGGCAACCCGGACGCGATCCAGGCCTACTGGCGCCTCAAGACGAACGTCGACTCGGGCCTCTACGAGGCGCTGCAGCTCGCCGGCGTCGCCGCCCTCTCCGGCCCGCCCGAGCCGCTGGCCGAGCAGAACGCGACCTACACCCGCCGCCGCGACCTGGTCGTCTCGGCACTCGGGGAGATCGGCGTCGAGGTCACCGCGCCGAAGGGCACGATCTACATCTGGGCCCCGGTCCCCGAGGGCCACACCTCGACCTCCTTCGCCGAGACCGTCCTCGAAGAGGCCGCAGTAGTCGTCTCGCCCGGCTCGATGTACGGCCCGAGCGGCGAGGGCTTCTTCCGCATCTCCCTCACCGCGCCCGACGAGCGGATCGAAGAGGCCGTCGAGCGCATGCGGAAATACCTGACCTGAGGTGCGGCGAGCGGCGAGGGCGCCGAGATCGCCTGTGGCGCTTTACCGTCGCTATACGACGGTTACGCGCCACGGCCAGGCCGGGGTGGGGAGGCTCGCGAGGGAGACGCCGGGAACGTCACCGCGACGTGCGCGGGTCGTACGGAACTCCACCACTCTTCATGAGACGTCACACCTGCCGCATTGGTCAGCGTCTTGCTGTGGAGAGAAACTCTCTCTATGCGAGAGTAATGCTCCACAGCGCGTCCTGGAGACACGGACGCGCCACCTGAGGCGTGACGACCCGGTGACGTTCGAGGCATCTCCGTGCCGCCTCTCCCCGGAACGTGCCGTCCCCGTGACGTCCCTCCGCAGGGACGCCGTCCCTGCGCCAGTCCTCCTCGAAAACCACCGACCAAGGCGTCCCGGCGGCAGTCGAGCGGATGCGCAATACCTGACCTGACGTGGCGTGGGCCAGCCTGGCAAGGACGCAGGGAAGCGAGGCGAGGGGAGCGCACTAACGTGCGTGACCCGAGCCGAACGACCGAGGACGCCGCGAGGCGCCCCCGCGCCATGTCAGGCCTTGCGCTCGGCTTTCTTGCGCCAGTAGCGGTCGAGGCCGGACCACTGGTAGGCGGTCGGGACGGCCTGGAACATCTCGTCGGCGGTCTCCGGGTCGAGTTGGGCGGCGATGCGGCGCTGGAGGTCGGCCTCGTAGGTCGCCTCGTCCATGGTCTTGGCCAGCTCGGCCTCTTCGCGCAGGCGGGCCTTTGCGGTGGCGAGGTGGGCGACGGGCTCGTCTACCGGGCCGAAGTGGGTGAGGGCGAGGGTCGTCGGCGACCAGGCCTCGATCGTGGCGATCGAGTCTTCCCACAGCTCGACGTCGATGTCCGGCGGCGGGGTCGGGGGGATCACCAGGTCGGTGGGCGGGATGCGGCAGGCGGCGACGTCGCCGCAGAAGGCCGTGCCGGTCTCCTCGTGGAGGTAGGCGACGTGGTGGGAGGCATGGCCGGGGGTGTAGGCGACGCGCATCCCGCGCACCACCTCGCCTCCCGCCAGGGTGGTGACGTTGACCTCCGGGACCGGCTGGATCTTCCCCCAGAGGTACTCGAGTTTGTCGCCGTAGAGGCGGACGGCGCTGGCCAGCAGGCGGGTGGGATCGATGATGTGGGGCGCGCCGCGCTCGTGGACGTAGACCGGCAGGTCGGGCCAGCGGGCGACCATCGCGCCGGTCGCGGCGGCATGGTCGAGGTGGATGTGGGTCAGCAGGATCGCCTCCGGCCGCGCGCCGTCGAGCTTCTCCAGCAGCGTCTGCAGGGATGACTCCGGGCCGGGGTCGATCAGCATCCCGTCGACCTCCCAGCAGCCGATCACGTGCGGACGGCCGAGGTGCTCCACATCGATTACGCGCATGCGGGGAGACTATGCAGCGGGAGAGCCGGCGGGCAGTTTGCCTTCCGCCTCGAGCGTCGCGCGGAGCCCCTCCTCGAGGCCGCGCGGCTGGTAGCCGAGCTCTTTGGTCGCCTTGTCGTGGTTCGCCCAGAAGGTGACCCCGTCGGCGGAGGCGATCAGCTCGCGCAGGTTGGGCGGTTGGCCCATCAATTTGCCGACCAGCGGGCCGATCGGCGTCAGCGCCTTCATCACCCCGGTCGGCAGGGCGCGCTTCGGCGGCTTCTTGCCGGTCTCCGCGGCGACGACGCCGATCGCCTCGCGGATCGTCGTCACCGGGCCGCTGATCACGTAGGTCTCGCCCGCGACGCCTTTGTCGAGCGCCAGGACGATGCCGCCGGCGATGTCCTCGACGTGGGTCAGGCACATGCCTAGCTCCGGGAAGGGGATCAGCGGCATCTTGCCGCCCAGGAACTGGTTCAGCATCACCCCGATCGAGGAGGTGTCGCCGGGCCCGTAGACGCCGCCCGGCTGGACGATCACGCAGGGGAGCCCTTCGCCGATCAGCCGCTTGGCGACCTGGTGGGCTTCCCACTTCGTCTTCTCGTACTCGGAGAGGAACTTGCCCTGGTGCTCATAGCTCTCGTCGACGATCTGGCCGTTGGTGTTGCCGAAGATGCCGACCGTGGAGACGTAGACGACCTTCCGGGTCCCCGCCTCGAGCGCCGCGCCCAGCACCCGTTCGGTGCCGCCGACGTTCGCTTCCCGCATCGGCTCGCGCGCCGAGGCCGGGATCCCGACCTCGTAGACCGCCGCCGCGTGGATCACCGCGTCGCAGCCCTCCATCCCGGCGCGGATCGCCCGTTCGTCGCCGAGGTCGCCGCGCACCAGGGTGCAGCCGAGCTCCTCCAGCTGGGTCGCTTTGGCGGGGGTGCGGACGAGCGCCACGACATCGTCGCCGCGGGCGCGCAGCTGGCGCACCACGGCACCGCCGATGAAACCCGTCCCTCCCGTGACGAAGACCTTCACGCGAACAACCCTAACCGGCCGGGGCGGCGCCGTACAATCGACCCAAGTGAGTGAATCGAGAACCGGCCGCGTCACCGAGACGCGCAGCGCGGCACAGAACGGGAACGCAGTGAGGGTCGCCGACCGGCGTGCGAAACAGCGCGCGCTGGCGATCGGGGTGATCGATGGCCGCGAGCACGGCGAGCCGCTCACGGAGCTGAAGGAGCTGCTGCGCACCGCGGGCGTCGCCACGGTCGGGGTCGCCACCCAGCAACGGCCCAAGCCGGACCCCGACCGCTACTTCGGCCGCGGCCGAATCGATGAAATCAAAGCCGAGGTGAAGGCGATCGACGCCAACCTGGTCGCCTGCGACGACGAGCTGCTGCCGCGTCAGGAGCGCAACCTGGAAACCGCGCTCGGCGTCCCGGTCGTCGACCGCACCGCGGTGATCCTCGACATCTTCGCCGACCACGCCAACTCGGCCGAGGGCAAGCTCCAGGTCGAGCTGGCCCAGCTCGAATACAACATGGCCCGCATGCGGGGACTGTGGACCCACCTCGAGCGCCTCGGCGGCGGGATCGGCACCAGGGGCCCGGGCGAGAGCCAGATCGAGACCGACCGTCGGCTTGCCCGCGACCGCATCTCGGCGCTTCGCCGCCGCCTCGCCGAGACCGCCAAGAACCGCGGCGTGATGCGCGCCCAGCGCGAGGCCTCCTCGATCCCCAGCGTCGCCCTCGCCGGCTACACCAACGCCGGCAAGTCGACCCTGTTGAACGCCCTGACCGGGGCCGAGGTCGGGGTCGCCGACCGCCTCTTCCAGACGCTCGACCCGACTACCCGGAACTTCGAGCTCTCCGGCCGCGACTACCTGCTGACCGACACGGTCGGCTTCATCGAGAAGCTGCCCCACCAGCTGGTCGAGGCGTTCAAGGCGACGCTCGAGGAGACCACCCTGGCCGACCTGATCGTGCACGTGGTCGACGCCTCCGAGACGGAAGAGCGGCGGATCATGGACATGCACGCGGTCGACGAGGTGCTGGAGGAGATCGGGGCGGGGGAGAAGCCGCGCGTCCTCGTGCTCAACAAGGCCGACCTGCTCGACGACGACGAGCGCCACGAGGTCGAACTCGGCCACCCCGGCGCGGTGCTCGTCTCGGCGCTCGCCGGTGAGGGTCTCGACGCGCTGCGGGAGCAGATCGAGGCGGCCTTTGTCGAGACCCTGACCGCGGTCGAGCTGCTGATCCCCTACAACCAGGGCGGCCGACTGCACGAGCTGCACGAGGTGGCGGGGGAGCTGAAGCGCACAGATGGGCCCGAGGGCGTGCGGGTGCACGCTCTCGTCCCGTCCGCGGAGCTCCACCGCTTCGCCGACCTCGCTGTGGCCTGAGCACCACTAACCGTCCGGTTCTCTAGGCTGCCCGCGATGGAGCTGCCCTTCCTCAAACTCGCCGAGAACGCGGTGATCCCGACCCGGGGACACCCGGGGGACGCCGGGCTCGACCTCTATTCGATCGAGCCCGCCCACCTCGGCCCCGGCGAGCGCTGGAGCGTCGGCACCGGGATCGCAGTCGAGATTCCTGCCGGGCACGCCGGGCTGGTGCTGCCGCGCTCGGGCCTCGCCCGCGAGCACGGGATCGCCCTGGTCAACAGCCCCGGGCTGATCGACGCCGGCTACCGCGGCGAGATCCGCGTGCTGCTGCTGAACACCGATCCGGCCGAGACCGTGCGGATCGAGGCCGGCGCCCGGATCGCCCAGCTGGTCGTCACCCCGGTGGCCACGCCCGAGCCGATCGAGGCGACCGCGCTCCGCGAGTCGGCGCGCGGCGACGGCGGCTTCGGCTCGACCGGCCGGTAGGCACCGCCCTCCGCCTCTCGCCTCAGCTCACCCCGGCCTGCGGGGTGGAAAACACCTTCACGACCTTCAGCTTGAGCTTGTGGGTGGCGAGGTCAGGCGTCCCGCAGCCGCGGCCCGAGTCCGCGCTTGCCGCGACCGCGAACGAGACCCAGACGGGGGCGCCCAAGGACAGGTTCGAGCGGACCGCGGCGGGGAGGGCGAAGCGCAGGTTGCGCGCGCCCTTGCCGTGGTACCTCAGCGTGCCCAGCTCGACCCGGCGCGACTTGCTGCCGCCGTAGATCAGGGTTGCGGTGACGCTCACCGAGGAGGGCACCTTGACGTCGACCTTGGCGCGGACCCCGGGAACCACGCTGCCCGGCTTCGGGCTGGGGACGAAGGTGCCGACCGAGGGGGCGGAGCTGAGGACGGTGCAGGTCGAGGGGCCGGGGCCCGGTGGCGCCTTGGCGGGGCCGCGGCCGGGATCCGACGGCGTCTCGGCGGGACCGGTGGACCCGGCCGCCGTGCCCGGGACGAATTCGGCGCCGACCGCAGAGGGCGATTCGCCGATCTGCACCGTGCAGGGGCCGCTGCCCGAGCAGGCACCCGACCAGCCCGCGAATTTGGAGCCGGCGGCGGCGGCCGCGTTCAGGGTCACCGTGCTCCCTTCGGCGAACCGGGCCGCGCAGGCGCTGCCGCAGTTGATCCCGGCCGGCGCGCTGGATACCGAGCCCGAACCGCTCCCCGTGACCGCGACGGTCAGCGGCGAGGTTTCGTCGCGGAAGGAGCTCGTGATCTCGGAGCCGAAGCTGACTTCGCCGTTCCAGACGATCACCGCGTGGCCGCTGCGGTCGAGGGCGACGTGCGGACCGTAGGCTTCCTCGCCTTCGCGGCTGATCCTGATCGAGACCTCCCAGCCGTGCCCCGTCAGGCGGGCGGCGCGGAGCTCGTAGTTGTGGGTGGCTTCGTTCCAGCCGGACCAGACCACCTGGGCGATCCCGGTGGGGGACATCGCGACCTGGGGCGCTTCGGCTTCGGCGGCGATCGACGAGAGCCGCACCGGCGCGGCCCAGGCGCCACCGGCGACGCGGTTCGTCCCTTCGACCGAGCCGACCGAGCCGTCGAACCGATACCAGGCAGCGACGGCATCGCCCGCCGAGTCGACGGCGAGTTGCGGAGAATGCGCTTCCAGCCCGAGGGCGGAGATCGATTCGGGTGCGCTCCAGCCGCCGAGAGCGGGCCGCGAGGCGACTTCGGCGACCAGGCCGACGCCGCTGCGCGACCAGATCGCGGCGAACCCACCGTTGCCGTCGTCCACGACCTGCGGCGGTTCGGTGACGGTCGCGGGGGCGGAGATGGCTTCTTCGCCGGTCCAGGACCCACCGGGGGGCAGCGAGTTCGATTCGACCACGGAGGTGGCACCGCTCGACGACTGCCAGACCGCTGCCGCCGTCCCGCCCGGGCTCATCGCCACGTCGGGTGCTTCGGCGTTGAGGGCGCTGCTCGAGATCGTGATCGGGGTCGTCCAGGACCCGTCCGGAAGTCTCGAGGAGGCGAAGATGACGTGGTTGCCGCCGACTTCCTGTCGCCAGATGACGACGGCGTAGCCGGCTTCGTCGATCGCGACGGCGGGCGTCTCCACCGTGGCGGAGCCGATCTCGACCGCCACGCGAAGTTCCCAGGGGAGCCCGGCAGGCTTGTAGCTGGCTTCGATCGCTTCACTCCCGCCCAGGCGCTCCTTCCAGGCGGCGACGGCCTCACCGGCCGGATCCACCGCCACGGCGGGACTTTCCGCGTTCCCGACTCCTGCCGAGAGGTCGACCGGGGAGTTCCAGTTCCCGCCTACGTGGCGTTCGGCCGCCTGCGCGTAGAGGTGGGATCCGTCGTTGCGGACCCAGACCGCCGTCGCGTCGCCCGCGGCGTCGATCCCGGCCCGGCTCCAGGTGACGGAGCCGCCGGCCGTCGAGACTCCTTCCGGCGCGCTCCACGGGGCCGCGTCGGCGCAAGTCGAGGCGAGCAGGGCGAACAGCGCCGTCAGCGCGAGGACGAGGCAGGCGGCTGAACGGCGATCGGGTTGGCGGAGCTTCGGCAAGGGGGTTCCTATCGACGATGCGGGGGCACGCGAACATCGACAGGAGCCGCACCGGGCTTGAACCGGCGGCCCCCGGAACGGGCGAGATGGCCTCAGACGTCGGCGTCGGCGAGCCGCGCGAGGATCCCGACCGAGCGCTCGATCGTCTCGCGATCGGCCTCGGGGAGCTCTTCCAGCGCCTTCACCAGCCAGCCCTCGCGGGCGGCGCGGTCGGCTTCGATCCGCTGCCGCCCGGCCTCGGTGAGGCTGACCAGGGCGCGGCGGCGATCGTCGGGGTCGGGGGAGCGCCGGACGAAGGCGTCGGCCTCGAGGTCGCCGACGGTCTGGGCCATCGACTGCGGCCGTACCCGCAGCACCTGCGCCAGCTCGGAGACGCTGGCCGGGCCCTCGCGGTCGAGGCGGCCGAGCACCCAGGTCTGGGTCAGCGGGAAGAGGTTCTCGGCGCGCAGGCGGCGGATCAGCTGGCCGACGGCGACCCGCAGGTCGGCGGCGAGCGGCGCGGTGTCGGTCTGCGCGGGCACGGGGGAAAGGTTAGCGGACTTCGACAGGTGAACTGCACAGGTTGCCTGTGTATTATGTAGCCACATGGTGTCCGCAGCCTCAGCCAACGGGAACGGCGACGCGATCGCCCCCGACGACAAGTACAAGTGGGTCGTCCTCTCGAACACGACCCTGGCGATCCTGCTGGCGACCCTCGACGCCTCGATCACGCTGATCGCGATGCCGGACATCTTCCGCGGCATCCACCTCGACCCGCTGCTTCCCTCGAACAGCTTCTACCTGCTGTGGATGATCCTCGGCTACCTGGTCGTTACCAGCGTGCTGATCGTCAGCCTCGGCCGGCTGGGGGACATGTACGGGCGGGTGAAGATCTACAACCTCGGCTTCGTCATCTACACGGTCGCCTCGCTGATGCTGGCGATCGACTGGATGACCGGCACCAACGGCGCCCTCTTCCTGGTCGGTTTCCGGCTCGTGCAGGGGGTCGGCGGCGCCTGCCTGCTCGCCAACTCGGCGGCGATCCTCACCGACGCCTTCCCCTCCAACCAGCGCGGCATGGCGCTCGGGATCAACAACATCGTCGGCGTCAGCGGGATGTTCATCGGCCTGATCCTCGGCGGCCTGCTGGCGCCGATCGACTGGCGGCTGGTCTTCCTGATCTCGGTCCCGGTCGGCCTCTTCGGCACCGTCTGGGCCTACCTCAAACTGAAAGAGCTGAGCACCCCGCACCCGGGCAAAATCGACTGGTGGGGAAACGCGACGTTCGCCCTCGGGCTGATCCTGGCGATGGTCGCGGTCACCTACGGGATCCGTCCCTACGGTGGCGCGCCGACCGGCTGGGGGAGCCCCCGCTGCCTCGGCCTGCTGGCGGGCGCGGTCGTCTCCCTGATCGCCTTCGTCTACATCGAGAAGCACACCGAGGAACCGATGTTCCGGCTGCCGCTCTTCCGCATCCGCGCCTTCACCTTCGGCACCCTCTCGACCTTCCTCGCCGCCGTCGCCCGCGGCGGCCTGATGTTCATGCTGATCATCTGGCTGCAGGGCATCTGGCTGCCGCTGCACGGCTATGACTACACCGAAGCGCCGCTGCTCGCCGGCATCTACATGCTGCCGCTTACCGTCGGGATGCTGATCGCCGGGCCCGCCTCGGGATACCTCTCGGACCGCTTCGGGGCGCGCGGGTTCGCCACCGGTGGGATGGTCGCCGCCGCCGCCAGCTTCGCCGCCCTCACCTTCCTGCCGGTCGACTTCTCCTATCCCGTCTTCGCCGCGATCCTCGCCTTCAACGGGATCTCGATGGGGATGTTCGCCTCGCCCAACCGGGCCGCGGTGATGAACAGCCTGCCACCCGACGCGCGCGGGGCCGGCGGCGGCATGAACCAGACCTTCCAGAACTCCGCCCAGGTGATCTCGATGGGGATCTTCTTCACCCTGCTGATCATCGGCCTCTCCTCGACCCTGCCACACGCGCTCTCCAGCGGCCTCGAAGCGCACGGGGTCGCCGCCGCGAAAGCCCACGAAGTGGGGCAGACGCCGCCGATCTCGGTCCTCTTCGCCGCCTTCCTCGGCTACAACCCGATCGAACACCTGCTGGGAAGCCAGACCCTGCACGCGCTGCCGCAGCAATCGCAGGCGGTGCTCACCGGGCATGGTTTCTTCCCCCACCTGATCTCCGGACCGTTCAGCAACGGGCTCGACACCGCGTTCGCCTTCGCGATCGGCGCCTGCCTGATCGCCGCCGTGGCCTCCCTGGCCCGCGGTGGCCGCTACACCCACACCGAGCCGGGCGAGGCGAAGCAGCCCGCCGCGGCCCCACCGATCCGCGAACTGGAGGAGTCCCATGCGAGTTAGTTGGCACGGACAGTCGGCGTTCACCCTGGACGGCGACGCCGCGACCGTCTTCATCGACCCCTGGGGGGACATGTCGGCGGCCGCCTCGCGCGGGATCGAGTGGCATTACCCGGAGATCTCCCCGCCCCCGGTCGACCTGCTGATCGTCACCCATGAGCACGTCGACCACAACGCGGTGGAGAAGATCGACGGCGAGCCGGCGCTGGTCCGCTCGCAGGCCGGGTCGCACGAGTCGCCGCTCGGGCAGGTGGTCGCGATCGCCTCCGAGCACGACGGCGTCGCCGGCACCGAGCGCGGCCCGAACACGATCGTGGTCTTCGAGCTCGACGGGCTCCGCGTCGCCCACTTCGGCGATTTCGGCCAGCCCGCGCTGCGGCCCGAACAGCGCGCCCACCTGGAGGGGATCGACCTGCTCTTCATCCCGGTCGGCGGCGGCTTCACGATCAACGGCGCCACCGCCGCCGGGATCGCGACCCTGCTCGGAGTCCCCTGGGTGGTGCCGATGCACTACCGGACCGAGAAGATCAACTTCCTCGACGACGAGTCCGACTTCGTCGCCGCGATGCCGGTCGCCCAGCGCCTCGAGTCGAGCACCTTCGACACCGCGGACCTGACCAAGGGCGAGCCGACCGCGATCGTCCTCGCCGCTCCCTGACGTTGATGGGCCGAAAAGCGCTGATATAGAGCGCTTTTCGGCCCATCAACCTCGCTAGACGCCGGCGGCAGCGCGGGCGCTCGCGTGGGCGGCGCGCTCTAGCTCGTCGGGCAGGGGCTCGAGGGTGGGGCGCTCGCCGTAGCGGCGCTCCAGCGCCAGCTCGATCAGGTGGTCGGCGAGCCAGGCGTTCTTCGGCAGGAGGGGGCCGTGCAGGTAGGTGCCGACCATGTTGTCGCGCCAGACCCCCTCGAACCCGTCGCCGTCGTTGTTGCCGTGCCCGGCGACGACCCGGCCGAGCGGCCTCGCGCCCTGGCCGAGGTAGGTGCGCCCGCCGTGGTTCTCGAAGCCGGCCAGCAGGCGCTTCTTGCCGCCGAGCTCCGTCTCGATCGCGACGTTGCCGATCAACCGCGGGCCCTCCTCGCGCACCGTGCGCAGGTCGGCGAGGTCAAGGCCGGGCAGCGTCTCCTCGCCGAGCTGGTAGCTCTCGCCGAGCAGTTGGTAGCCGCCGCAGACGGCGAGCAGCGCCGCTCCGTCTTCGACCGCCGCGGCCAGGGCCGCCTGCTTGGTGTCGACCATGTCGGCGGCGACCGCGCGCTGGTCCCGATCCTGGCCACCGCCGATGTAGAAGAGGTCATGCGCGGCCGGGTCGACCGACTCGCCCGGCCCGGCGCCGCGCCACTCGAAGCCGATCCCGCGCCACTCGCAGCGCCGCTGCAGGAAGAGGATGTTGCCGCGGTCGGCGTAGATGTTCATCTGCTCGGGATAGAGGCTGAGGACGCGGAGCTCCATCACTCCTCCTGTCCGAGGACGACGACGGTCGAGCCGACGTGGTCGTCGGTCGCGTCGATGTAGAGGCGTTCGATCGGGACCAGGCCGACCTCCGCCGCCTCGGCCTCGAGCTCGTCGGCGGTCAGGGTGCAGATCGTCACCGAGTCCGGTTCGTCGGTCAGCTCGCCCATCGGCGAGACCCTCTGGCGCAGCCGGTGGACGACGATGTTCTCCGGGCCGACCACGGCTTCGAGCGGCAGGCTCGAGTAGACCCAGCCGTCGACCTCGCGGACGTCGGGGACCAGCGGCGCGTCGTCGCCCTCTTCGGGCTCGGGCATGCCCTCGACCATCGCCGCCGCGACCCGGCCGCCGGGCAGGAGCTGGGCGGCGAGCGAGTCGAGGCAGGCGAGTCGCTCGGCGCGGTCGGCGAGCATCTGCAGCAGCTGCATCGGGGCGAGCGCCAGCGCCACCGGCTCGGGCAGCTCGAAGCCGCGGGCGTCGGCGAGCAGCGGCGTCACCGGCAGCCCGGCGGCGCGTTCGCCCTGGGCCGCGATCAGCGTCTCGTCGTGATCGAGCCCGATCACCCGGTGCCCGCGGCGCGCCAGGTGGATGGCGAGCCGGCCGGTGCCGGCGCCGAGCTCGAGGATCGGGTCGCCGCAGCGGTCGGCGAGCTCGTCCCAGACCCGCAGGTCGGCGGAGTAGGCGCCGCACTCGACGTCGTGCCAGATCGCCGCCTCGCTGCTCGAGGCCGACCCGCCGGTGGGCTCCGCGCTCACTGCCAGAACTCCTTCGCCAGGCCGCGGTCGGCGAGCAGCTTGCGCAGCTCCAGCAGCGCCGTGTAGGTGGGGAGGGCGAAGAGGCGGCCGGGCGAGGCGGCGACGGCGGCGTCGAGCGAGGCGGCGATGTCCGGCTCGACGACGATCCGGTCCTCCGGCCAGCCCGCGTACTTCAGCCGCAGCGCCATCTCCGGCGCGCGGGTGCCGGCGCAGGTGACGCGCCGCACGGCACCGGACAGCACCTCGAAGTCGGCGTCCCAGACCCAGGAGACGTCGCGCCCGTCGGCGATCCGGTCGTTCAGCGCGATCCAGAGGTCGATGCCGTCCGCGCTGCCGCGACCCTCGTCCCCGCCGCCGGCGCGCTCGTCCCCGCCGTCACGCTCGCCCTCCAGCTTCAGCGTGCGCAGGACCTCGTTGGCGCCCGCCGGGTTCTTGATCAGCAGGATCGAGACGCTGCCGCTGCCGATCGCGATCGTCTCCACCCGCCCGAACGCGGCGCGCATCCCGCCCAGCGCCTTTGCCACGCGCTCGGGTGCGACGCCGAGCACGATCGCCGCCGCGATCGCCGCCAGCGCGTTGTAGACGTTGTAGAGGCCGGGGAGCGGGAGGGCGATCTCGATCTCCCCGCCGGGGACCCGCACGGTCGCCGTCGAGCCCTCCATCCCGTGCAACTCGATCCGCGTCGCCGCGACATCGGGCCGCGGCCGCTGCGCCCCGCAGTTGGGGCAGGAGTAGTGGCCGAGGTGGCCGACGAAGGCGACATCGTAGGCGTAGGGATGCCCGCAGCGGCGGCAGTGCTTGGCGTCGAAGGCGTGCTGCAGCTCCGGCAGGGCCTGCGAGTGATCCTCGACGCCGAAGTAGAGGACGCCGTCGCGCGGCCGCTCGGTGTCGGGGTCGCGGCCGAGGTCGGCGATCAGCGGGTCGTCGGCGTTGAGTGCCAACCCGGTCCCGGCCGGGGCGCCCGCCACCGCCTTCGCCCACTCCTCCGCCAGCGCCTCCATCTCGCCGTAGCGGTCGAGCTGGTCGCGGAAGAGGTTCCCCAACACGATCAGGCGCGGGCCGAGCTGCTGGGCGACGCGCGGGAGCCAGGCCTCGTCGACCTCGAAGAGCCCCTCGGCGCCCCGCTGCTCGAGCAGCGCCGTGGCGACGCCCCAGGTCATGTTCGAGCCCGCCCGGTTGTGGACCGGCGGCCGTCCCTCGGCGGCGAGGATCGCGGCGATCATCCCGGCGGTGGTCGTCTTGCCGTTGGTCGCCGAGACGATCGTCGACCCGCCGGAGAGCCCGGCGCCGAGCCGCGCGATCGCCTCCGGCTCGAGGCGCAGCAGCACCCGTCCCGGCAGCGTCGTCCCGCCGCCACGACCGCTGCGCCGGCTGGCCGCGCCGATCGTCCGGGCGAGCGCCCGCTTGGCGCCGAAGGTGGGGCCGCCACGGCCCGCTCGACTCGCCGCCGGCGCGCTCAAGCGGCGGCGGCCGGGACCAGCACCCGCAGGGCGCTCGGGATCACGCGCAGGTCGGCCGGCAGGTCGGTGAGGTGCTCGCCGTCGGCGTAGACGGCGAACGGGCGACTGGCGCTGACGGTAAGCCGGGCGGCCCGCACGACGCTGACCTCGTCGTTGCTCACGTGGGTGCCCTTGAACACCTTCGGCAGGTTACCCAGGAAGCGGAGCTTGCCGACCCGGCCGATCGTCACCACGTCGAACTCCCCGTCGTCGAGCTCGGCGTCCGGGGCGACGAACATGCCGCCACCGTAGGCCTTGCTGTTGGCGACGATCACCGAGAAGCCTTCGACCCTGGTGCGCTGCTCGCCGATCGCGATCGTGAAGCGGGCGGGCTTCCAGCCGGCGAGCGCGCGCAGGGCCGCGTAGGCGTAGACCAGGTTGCCGCGCAGCCGGCTCTCGTTGGCGATCCGGTTGGCGTCGGAGTCGAAGCCGACGCTGGCGATGCCGAGGAACGGTCGGCCGTTGGCCTCGCCGATGTCGATCGTGCGGGTGTGGCCGGCGAGGACGACGGCGATCGCCTCCTCCGGGTCGGTCGGGATGCCGAGCACCCGGGCGAGGTCGTTGCCGCGGCCGACCGGGACGACGCCGAGCGGCGCCTCGCCGCCCGCCAGCGCCCCGCCGATCGCCCCGACCATGCCGTCGCCGCTGATCACCACCGGCAGCTCACCCGCCCCGGTCGCGGCGAGCGCCTTGTCGACGCCGTGGTCGAGGCCCTTGGTGCGGACGACGCGGAAGGGGACGCGGCGGGCGTCGAGCGCCGCCTCGACCCGCGGCAGGATCTTCAGCGCCCGGCCGCCGCCGGAGCTCGGGTTGACGAGGAGGACGAGCGGCTGCTGTTCCTCGCCGCCGAACTCCGGGGTCGGGGTGCCCTGCGTCGCCTCCACGGCTCAACCCTATGCGCCGCTCAGGCGTGCGACGAGGAAGCTCCCGGTCCCGGCGGGCTTCTCGGCGACGGTCTCGAAGCCGTGCGAGCGCAGCGAACGAGCGAGCCACCGGGCCGCCAGGCCGTGGCCGAGCGGATCCCCCTCGCCGGCGGCGAGGATCAGGTGGCCGCCGGGGCGCAGGACGCGGGCGACCTCGGCCGCCTTCGGCCGCGCGTCGAGCGCCGCGACCAGGTCGAACTGGGCGTCGGGAAAGGGGATCCGGCGCGGCCCGCCGACCTTGAACGCGACCCGGCCCTCCGGGTCGAGCCCCACCCGCGCGGTCGCCGCGTGGACCAGGTCGGCGTCGGCGTCGATCCCGCGCACCCGGGCGGTCGGGAACTCGCGGGCGAGGAAGAGCGCGCCGTCGCCGTCGCCGCAGCCAAGCTGGAGGACGCGCTCGGGCCTGCCGACGTGGAGCACCGCGGCGGCGAGGGGCGTCAGCGGCGGGACCGAGCTCACCGCTCCAGGATGACGAAAACCGGCGGCCCCGCAATCCTTAGCCTCCGCTTAGGCACCGCTCGACCGAATTGGTCTATTCTTCCGGACCGATGCAGGGGGAAGAGGTCGACAGACGCTGGATGATCCTGGCCGGATTCGCGGTCCTGGCCGCGGTGATCGTCGGCGTCATCTTGATCTCGCGCAGCGGCGGCAGCGATAACTCGGGGTCGAAGTCGACCGCGAGCAAGGAAACGCCGGCGAAGGAAAAGCCGGCGAAGGAAAAGCCGGCGAAGGCCGAAAACGCCGCCTGCAAGGAAGTCGAACAGCCGGAACCGCGCGAAGAGAGCCTGCCGAAACCGAAGATGACGACCAAGAAGGGCGAAAAGGTCACCGCGGTGGTGGAAACCAACTGCGGCACCTTCGACATCGAACTGGCGACGAAGGAAGCGCCGACGATCGCCAACTCCTTCGCCTACCTGGCCGAAGAAGGCTTCTACGACGAACTGACCTTCCACCGGATCGTCCCCGAATTTGTCATCCAGGGCGGCGACCCGCAAGGCACCGGCGCCGGCGGCCCGGGCTACGAAGTCGTCGAAGCGCCGCCGAGCAACTTGAAATACACGCTGGGCACGGTGGCGATGGCGAAGACCTCAGAAGCGCCGTCCGGCGCCTCCGGCAGCCAGTTCTACGTGGTCAGCGGCCCGCAGGGCGAAACGCTGCCGCCGGAATACGCGCTGGTCGGCCACGTCACCAAAGGGCTGAGCGTGGTCGAAACGATCGGCGAACTGGGTGGGCCGGAAGAAAAACCGACCCAGCCCGTCGTGATCGAAAAAATGTCGATCGAACGCGGCTAGCACCGCCTACGTAAGCTCTGTCGATGGCCAAGGTCGACGTAGGGGACGCGGCACCGGATTTCGAGCTTCCCGGCACGGGCGGGAAGACCTACCGCCTTGCCGACTACCGGGGGCGCAAGCTGGTGATCGCCTTCTACCCCGGTGACTTCACCGCCGTCTGCACCAAACAGTTCTGCTCCTACCGCGACGAAGGGGAGCGGCTCGACCAGCTCGGCGCCGACGTGGTCGGCATCTCACCGCAGGGAGTCGACTCGCACGAGCGCTTCACCGAGGAGAAGAAGCTGAACGTGCCGCTGCTCGCCGACGAGGACAAGGCCGTCGCCAAGGCCTACGGCGTCGTCGCCGGGCCGCTGGTGCGGCGCGCGGTCTTCGTCGTCGACGAGGAGGGCCGGATCGGCTACCGCAAGGTGACCCTGGCCGGGCTCACCTACGAATCGGTCGCCGACCTCGAGCGCGCGGTCGCCGGAGTCGGCTGATGCCGGCTGCCGAGCCCGCCGAGTTCGCGGTCGGCCCGGCACCGGTCCTGCGCGGCACCGCCGCCGGGGAGGGGACGCCGATCGTCCTCTGCCACGGGCTGACGGCGAGCCGCCGTTACGTGGTCCACGGCTCGCGCGCGCTGGAGCGGGCCGGGCACCGGGTCATCACCTATGACGCCCGCGGGCACGGCGAGTCCGATCCCGCTCCCGCTGAGCAGAGTTATGGATACCCGGAGCTGATCGCCGACCTCGAGCGGGTGGTCGAGGCCGAGGTGGCCACCGACCGCTTCCTCCTCGCCGGCCACTCGATGGGAGCCCACACCGCGGTCGGCTACGCGCTCGCCCACCCGGAGCGGCTCAGCGGCCTGGTGATCATCGGGCCGACCTACACGGGGGAGATCGCCGACGCGAGGCTTGCCTACTGGGACGGGCTGGCCGCAGCGCTGGAAGGGGAGGGGATCGACGGCTTCGTCGAGTTCCTCACCCGCGAAGGGGAGACGGCGGCGGACTGGCGCGAGTCGGTCGCGCGGATCAGCCGCGAACGGATGGAACTGCACCGCGACGCGGGCGAGCTGGCGCGGGCGCTGCGGGAGACGCCCGCCTCACGGCCCTTCGGCTCGCTGGAAGACCTTCGCGGGCTCCACGTCCCGGCGCTGGTGGTCGCCTCGGGCGACGAGGCCGACCCCGGCCATCCGTACGCGGTCGCCGAGGCCTACGCGGCGGCCTTGCCGCGGGCCCGCCTGATCGGCGAGGATGAGGGACAGTCGCCGCTGGCCTGGCAGGGTGGGCGCCTTTCACGGGAGATCGCCTTATTCGCTCTTGAACCAGACGTGGCACTATCCCCGTAAGGTCAATGGTATGAACTTCCCGAGTGAACGAATCCTTCGCCTGGCGATCGCCTTCTTCACGGTGGTCGGGATCGGCGTGGCCACCTACATCCTGATCTCCGACTCGACCTCGGGCGCGCCGGCCTGCTTCGCCGGCGGCACCGGCTGCGAGACCGTCGCCAAGAGCTCCTACTCGCACATCCTCGGGATCAACGTCGCCGTCTTCGGGATCATCGGCTGGATCCTGATCTTCGGCACCGTCTGGTTGGGCAGCGACGTCGCGCGGCTGGCGGGCTTCCTCTTCACCCTCGGCGGGTTCGGCTTCAGCATCTACCTGACCTACCTCGAGATCTGGAACATCGAAGCGATCTGCCAGTGGTGCGTGACCAACGCGGTCCTGATGACGATCTGCTTCCTGCTCAACATCGCGCGGCTGCTCCGGTACGTCGGCACCCCCGACGGCGGTTCGGTGATCCGCCGCGGTGGGGGAGCAGGAACCGCGCGCCCGATCGCCGAAGACGGCTGAACGGCCAGGACACTAGGGTCGCATGCCAAGTAATGCACCGATTTCGCACGTAACCGACACGGAGGACCGATGAGCGGACAGAAAGACAGGGAGCAACGTCGCGAAGAACGCATCGCGGCCGAATCGGAAGCAGGCAGCAGCGAGCGCCGCACGCGCCTGCTGCAGCTGTCCGCGGGCGGGGTCTTCCTGGCGATCATCGTCGTCGTAGTCGTGATCATCGTGGCGGGCTCTGGCGGCAGCTCGGGTGGCGAATCTTCGAACCTGGTCGAAAAAGCCGACGTCGAAAAACTGCTTACCGGCATCCCGCAGAACGGCCTGACCCTCGGCAAGCCGAACGCCCCGGTGAAACTCTTCGAGTACGGGGATCTGCAGTGCTCGGCCTGCAAATACTATTCCGAAGAAATCCTCCCGGAACTGATCGAAAAGCAGGTGAAAACCGGGAAAGCCAGCATCACCTTCCGTAATTTCCTGATCATCGGGCCGGACTCGCTCCCGGCCGGCGAATCCGCCCTCGCCGCGGGCACCAACGGCAAGGGCTGGACCTACCTCGAGACCTGGTACCGCAACCAGGGCGGTGAGAACGCGGGCTACGTCACCGAAGACTTCGTCGAATCGATGGCCAAGTACGTGGGCATCCCCAACGTCTCCAAGTTCATGCAGGAATGGAAGAGCGAAAAGTACAAAAAACAGGTCGAAAGCACGACCGCGCAGGCGAACAAGTTCGGCTTCGAAGCAACGCCGTCGTTCGCCGTCGAAGGCCCGCACTCCAACGGTCTGGAACTGCTCGGAACCCCGCAGACGACCGAAGCGATCGAAGAAGGCATCGAAGAAGCCGCTTAGCGCTCGCGGCGCCCGAACAGCAACGAGGAGCCGGACGTGATTCCGGCTCCTCGCTCAGCGGCGCGAACTCAGCACTCGTAGTGACGGTTCATGTAGCCGTACACGTGGAGAGAGCCGTACGCGTATCCGTAGTCGAAGTTTTCGTACGAATTCTGGTCCCCTGTAAATACCTCTCCGTTTTGCAGATAGCCAAGCGTCGGCGAGCTGGAGCTGTATGACGCGTGGATGGGCGCAGGCCCGTTGCAAACCCGGTAGTTGATGATCGCGGATGCCCCCGAAGGCGCAACGCCCAGCGCGCCGAGCGCGCATACCAACGCCGATATGCAGGTGATCTTTTTCATCGCCACATCTCCTTGATCAGTCGGTGATGTCTCGTCTCCAATTCCGATTGCATTCGAGAATCTCGAATGCTCAAGAGAATTGAATATATTGGCGATGGTAGACCTCGCGACCGCGACCGTCAACCCACCAAGTCAGGCGTGGCGACCGCGACCGTCAAGTCGACGACTCAGATGTCGCGGTGCGCGCGAGGTCAGAATGTCGCGGGGGCGCGCGAGGATCGGGGCCACGCCGGAGGGCGCCTCACGACAAGGCGTCCCACGCACTGCGAGGCCGCGCACGATTCAAGCCGACGAAGGCGCCAAACGCGCGGCTCAAGCCGACCGAAGGTGCCAAGCCTGGTGGGGAGCGGCGACCCGAGCGGGGCATGTGCTCGGGCGCCGCTACCGCCTCTCCCGCACCAAGTTGACATAACCAAGATTATCGTGCGTTGGGTCTGAGCGGCGAGGGGGATTCGGACGATAACCGCGGCGCTCAGCCCACCCTCAGCGGCCCTCAGTGCACGAAAGCCCGGAGTGCCACGGCGATCTCCGCGGCGCTGAGCGGCCCGAAGCGCAGCGTCCACGCATCGCCGAGCTCCTGGACGAGCTTGAACTGGATGCCGGCGCTGCCGCAACGCCGTCTCGTGCATCTCCATGCGTTCGTAGCCGCTGCGGCCCTGGAAGCTGGCATCGATCCCGTACTGGCCCGAGTCGAGCGGCCAGATGCTCAGCTTGTCGGCGACCGGTCCGACCGGGTAAGCGGGGAGAACCTCCATCCCGGAATCTGTCGGCCCCGATCCGGGTCTCCTTGAGTTCCGCCTGGGCATCGCGACCACCGAGTCAACATAACTCCGAACCGGCTCCGCGGGGCGGTCCGCCCGGCTAGCGGGCGCGGACGGTCGCTTTGCTCGGCTTGCAGCCTTTGGGACGGGCGACGGCGGTGAACTTGCCGGGATGCGGCAGGCGGGCCTTCAGTCGGGCCTTGCCCTTGCGGCTGGTGTGGGTCTTGTGCCCGGCGAAGTGGATGATCGCGGCTTCGCGGCAGGAGACGGTGCCGCTGGTGAGCCTCAGGTGGAAGAGCTGCAGGGCGCCCGCCTTGACCTTGCGCGGGGTGATCTTCAGGTGGGTCGGGGGACCGTTGCCCCCGATGGCTCCGCCGGGTCCCCCACCACCGCCGGTTCCGATCAGCCCGGTGTTGCATTCGGGGTTGCTGAAGACGTCGGTGCCGAACGGGCGCAGGAGTTCGGTGCCGGCGTCGCCGAGGTGCGAGAGGCCCCAGTTGTCCTCCATCCAGCGCAGCGCCGAGAAGTGGTTGTAGGAGAGCGGTGCTTCGGTCCCCGGCACGATGCAGGGCGAGTCGATCACGGCGCCGATACGGCCGCCGCCGTTGCCCGGCTGTGGGCCGCCGTTGTTGATCGTGTTCGGCCCGATCGCCTCGTTGCAGCACGATTCGGCGCCGGTCTCCGACTCGTCGAAGGTAACCATGATCGCGCCGTGGTCCTGGTAGGCGGCCGAGGCCTTGATCTTCGGCACCCATTCTTCGAGGAAGGCGTTGATCCCGGCAAAGCCGCCAGGCGAGGTTTCGTCGGCGCAGGTGGCGTCGTGGCCGTCGTAACAGAGGTCCGGCGTGATGAAGGCGTATTCGGGCGAGGTCGCCAGGCTCTTCAGGTCCTGCGGCAGCCGGGTCAGGTCGACCACGTTGCGGTTGCAGGTTTCGTAGTCGGTGATCGAGTGGAAGTAGACGAACGGGTCGTGGCGGGCCGCGTACTGGTTGGTCTTGTTCGCCATCTGGGTCTGGTCGTAGGCGCCGATCGTCGGATGGCGGCAGGTGGTCGCTTCGCCGAGCGCCGCGCCGCTCGCCATGTCCTGGTTGTAGCTGCGCCAGGTGTGGCCGGTCACTTCGAGCTGGTTGGCGATCGTCTGCACCGAGGCTCGGGTAGACGCAGCCCTGGCCGACCGCGACGCCGTTGGGTTCGGTGATCGTCCCCATGAAGTTGGTGTAGATCAGGCAGTCCGACTGGGTGATCAGGTTCGGCGGCTGGCCGCTGATCAGCGCCAGGTAGTTGTCGAGGCTCTGGTGGCCGGTGCCGAAGTAGTTCGGCAGGTAGGCGCCTTCGGCGCGCATCGTGTTGGCGAGGTAGGGCGCCGGCGGGTCGGCCGCGTAGGTGTCTTCGGCGTTCTCGTTCTCCATCACGATGATGAAGAGGTGGTTTATGTGCGGGAGGCTCGCCGCCCGGGCGGAGGCGGAGAGGGCCCCGACGGAGAGCAGTGCGAGGGCCAGGAGCGCCGCCGCGATCAGGGTCCGCAGCGGGCGCGCGACCGGGCTCATCGCCGTCCTCCCTTCGCGCTCACGCGCACGCTCCGGCGACCTTGCGGGCCGCCGCCCGGCGGCGCTTCATCGCCTTGCGCTTGTGGACCTGGAGCTTGTGCAGCTTGCGGGCGAGCGCCTTGCGGTGCGCGCCGCGCGCTTTCTTGACCTGCTTCTTCACCTTCGCGATCCGGTGTTCGAGCCGCTTCAGGCCCTTCTTCGCCGCGGTCAGCTGCTTCGTCGCCGCGGTGCACTGCTTCAGCGCGCCCGGCGCCAGCACCGTCACTTCTTCTTCGGTGTCGGTGGCGAACTGCCGTTCGGTGGCGTCCTCGAGGAAGGCGCAGACGACCTCCGGCCCGGCGCTCGCGGCGGTCACCTTGCCGACCAGCGTCTGCTTCAGGGCGGCGCCGGCGGGCGGGCCCGCGAGCGTCGCTTCGAAGGCCGCCGGCCCCGGGGTGCCGATGAAGGAGCCGCCGCACTCGGGCGCCAGTTTCACCCGCACCCGCAGCGGGCGGACGGCGATGTCGAGGGCCCCGGCTTCGGCTTCCACCGCCACTTCGAGCTTGAACGGCGCGCCGGCGGCGATCAGCGGTTCCGGCGCGGTCGCGGTGATCGTCACCGGTTCCAGCAGCGCCCCACCCGCGGTGGCGGCGACGATCAGCAACGCGGCGAGTCCGCCGAGGACTAGCGCCGCGCCTCGCCTCACGGCTTCAGCCCGAGCTTCGACGGATGGCGGAACGTTCGCGCCGGCGTCGCCGGCTTGTAGTCGAAGCCGAGGCGGTCGAGGTAGCCGGAGCTCTTCAGCGCCGCCAGGTCGTGCTCCTTGGGCCGGTCGGCGCCCTCGAGTTTGATGACCCCGTCGAGTTCTTCGAGGATCCCGCCGACGCCACCGCCTCCGGTACCGCCACCGGGGCCACTTTCACTCCCCCCGGCGGGCGCCGGAGCCATGCAGGCGCTTTTCACCACCGTCGGCGGGTCGGGCAGGCTCGGCACTTCGTAGTTCGGTTTCGACTCGAAGTCGAAGGAGCGGGCGATGTTCTTCGCATACTGGTCGCGGGTGGTCAGCGGCGAGAGCCCGTAGCGGTAGCGGATCAGCTTCAGGATCGACTCGAAGCCGTAGATGTTGTGGTCGACGTGGCCGCGCTTGGCGTAGGGCGAGACCAGCACCGCCGGGATCCGCATCCCCATCTGGCCGAAGTCTTCGGCGACGTTGGCGTTCGAGCGCACGTCCGGCACTTTCGGCGGCCGCACGTGGTCGAAGAAGCCGCCCCACTCGTCGTAGACGATGAAGAGCGCGCCGCGTTTCCACTGCGGCCCTTCCATGAAGGCGTGGACGACGTCGGACATGAACGCCTGGCCGACGCGGACGTCACCGTGCGGGTGTTCGTCGCCCGAGGTCCCCTGTTCCTCGCCCGCGAAGGATGGGTCGACGAAGGAGACCGCCGGCAGGGTGCCGGTGTTGCAGCGTTCGTAGTACTCCTGCACCTGGCCGGAGCGGGCGATCCCGGGCGCGCCCCAGAGCGCCGACACCGGGATGTCGGTGTAGAAGTAACGGTTCGAGACGCCCGCCGCGGCCAGCGCGGCGAAGATCGTCGTGTCGGGGAAGCCGGCGGTGAATTCGCTGGTCCCGAAGGGGAAGGTGTTGTCCTTCAGCCCGTAGGACTGGGCCGAGTGCATGTACTCGCGGTTGGGGTAGGTCGAGGCGAGCAGCGAGCAGAAGAAGCGGTCGAAGGTGGTGAACTCCCGCGCCACCGAGGGGATGAAGGGCAGATCCTGTTCGCCGTAGTAGCCGATCGAGAACACGTCGTTTTCGCCCGAGCGCAGGAAGCCGTCCATGCGGCCGCCGTCGAGCTGGGCCCTCCCCCCGTCCCAGGAGTGGTCGGGATCCGGGTGGGCGCAGCCCTGCCAGTCGGGGGCGAGGCGGTGGGTTTCGAACTGCGCGCCGGCCGCGTCGGTGTAGGTGAGGCCCGCCTGGCGGCCGTCCGCTCCCGGCAGCCAGCCGAGGTAGTGGTCGAAGGAGCGGTTCTCCATCATCAGCACGACGATCGTGTCGAGCGGCATGTTCTTCGCGTCGGGGACGTCGACGCGGTCGCGGGCGGCGGCCTCGCCGAGGATCGCGTCGGGGCTGAGCACGCTCGCCATCGACATCGCCAGCCCACCGGTAATGGCGGCGCGCTGGAGGAACTCGCGCCGGCGCATGAAGCCGTCGGGATCGACCGCCGCGAGGCGCTCCGCCGCGGCCGGGTCGCGCGCGTCGTTCGGGTCTTGCCAGTCGCTTCCGGAGGGGCTGTCGTTGCTCATCTGAGGCCGGATCCTAGGCGCGGATGTGGCACAGATGTAAACGTCCGGTTTCGCAGACGGAAGGGGTTTCCTGTCCTATGCGGCGAGGATCGCGGTGCCACGGATCAGGGGCCTGACGATCGGCATCGCCTTCGGCATCTTGCCGTACTCGATCGTCTCTATCTCGAAGCTGGAGGCACGCAGGCCGGCCTCGGTGTCGCGGTTGCAGTAACAGCCGTCGGCCATGAAGCGCCACGGCTTCTCCAGGCGGTCCTGCCAGCGCGCCCGGTCGGCATCGTCGGCGCGGACGTGCTCGATGAAGAGCAGCCGGCCACCCGGTTTGAGGACGCGGGCGAGCTCGCCGATCGCCGCGTCCGGATACGGGATCGTGCAGAGGACGAGCGTCGCGACCGCGGTGTCGAAGGTGTCGTCGTCGAAGGGAAGCGCTTCCGCCGGCGCTTCGACCAGGTGCTTGGGAAGGCCCCCTCCTCCCCCCTCCAGACGCGCGCGCAGGCGCGCCGCCATGTGCGGGTCGGGCTCGACCAGGGTCAGGTCCTCGATCGTGGGCCCGTAGAGATCGACGTTCACCCCGGTCCCGGCGCCGACCTCGATCACCCGGCCGCGCGCCCCGGCCAGGAGCTCCTTCCGCATCGCCCCCAGCCCGTTCTCCTCGGTCGCCTTCAGCGCCCGGTCGTAGAAGCGGGCGAACGCGCGACCCCAGGTCGCGTCGTACGCCTTGCCCATCGCTCCCGCGGCCATAGGTGATTTGACCACACCAGGGTGTGGTAAATCCACTCAGCGCCTCAGCTGACCGCCCGATCGGACTCTTTGCTGTGCGCGGCGCGGTCCTCGTAGGCGGCCCGCGCGGCGTGGTCGACCTCGGTCATCAGCTTGTCGGTGCCCATCGCCCGGCCGATCCACTCGGCCGCCGCGCGCGGCAGCAGCGAGGTGGTGCGGATCAGCGCGCCGTTCGACTTCGGCACGTAGACGTCGAAGCGCGGCACTTCGAGCGCCTCGACGATCGCCTCCGCGACGTCGGTCGCCTCCACCGGTTTCACCCATTTCTGGCCGACCCCGGCGGTCAGCTCGGTGTTGACCACGGTCGGCATCACGCAGGAGACCTCGATCGCGCGGCCGTGCAGCTCCGCCCGTACCGACTCGCTGAGCCCGACCACCGCGTGCTTGGTCGCCGTGTAGGTGGCGATCCCGGGGGCCGAGATTTTGCCCGCCTGCGAGGCGATGTTGACGATGTGCCCGCTGTTGCGGGGCATCATCCGCCCCATCGCCAGCTGGGTGCCGTGGATGACGCCGATCAGGTTGATCTCGATCTGGCGGCGGAACGAGTCCTCGGCCTCCTCGACGAATGGCGTCACCGGCATGATCCCGGCGTTGTTGACCAGCACGTCGAGCGGCCCGAGCTGGCGCTCCGCCTCGTCCAGGAACCCTTCGAAGGCCGCCCGGTCGGTGACGTCGAGGGGCAGCGCGATCGAGCCGCCGCCGAGCTCCGCCGCCGTCCCCTCGGCCTGGGTCAGGTCGACGTCGCCGATCGCCACCCGGGCGCCGCCCCGCACCAGCGCCTGCGCCGTCGCCTTGCCGATCCCCCGGGCACCCCCGGTGATCGCCACCACCCTGCCGTTCAAAGACCGCCGCTGCTTCGCCATCGCTCCTCCTCCCCGGCCTTCCGGGCCGGTGGCCTCCGCTTAGGAGACCGGTTTATAGACGGTGACCACGGCCGCTCCGCCGAGGCCGATGTTGTGCTGGAGGGCGACCTTCGCCCCTTCCACCTGACGCTTACCCGCTTCCCCGCGCAGCTGCCAGGTCAGTTCCGAGCACTGCGCCAGCCCGGTCGCCCCGAGCGGGTGCCCCTTGGAGATCAGCCCGCCCGACGGGTTGACCACCACCTGGCCGCCGAAGGTCGTCGCCTCCGCCTCGACCAGCTTGTGCGCCTCGCCCTCCTCGGCGAACCCGAGCGCTTCGTAGGTGATCAGCTCGTTGGCGCTGAAGCAGTCGTGGAGCTCGCAGACGTCGACCTCGTGGGCGGCCACTTCGGCCTCCTCGTAGGCCGCGCCGCGCCGCCGTCCGCGACATCTCCGAGCCGACGATCGTCATGCAGTCGGCGTTCTCGTCGAAGGTCGAGGAGAGGTCGGTGACCATCGACTGGCCGGCGATCTCGACCGCCTTGTCCCAGAGGTCGTGGGCGTCGACGTAACGCTCGGAGGCGACGATCGCGCAGGCGGCGCCGTCGGAGGTCGGCGAGCACTGCAGCTTGGTCAGCGGGTCGTGGATCATCCGCGCCGACTTGATGTCCTCGAGGCTGTACTCGTCCTGGAACTGGGCGTAGGGGTTGTTGACCGAGTGCTTGTGGTTCTTCCACCCGATCCAGGCGAAGTGGTCGGCGTTCGAGCCGTACTTCTCCATGTGGTCGCGGCCCGCGTTGCCGAACATCTGCGGCGCCGGCGGCGAGGCCTCCGGGTCGCGGATCTCGAACATCCGCGTAACGTGCTTGTCCAGGGCGTTGGTGCGGTCGGTGTACTTGACGCCGAGGCTGCCCTTCTCCATTTTCTCGAAGCCGACCGCGAGCGCGCAGTCGACGATGCCGCCCTTGACCGCCTGGCGGGCGAGGAAGAGCGCGCTCGAGCCGGTCGAGCAGTTGTTGTTCACGTTGACCACCGGGATCCCGGTGAGGCCGAGGCCGTAGAGAGCGCGCTGGCCGTAGGTCGAGTCGCCATAGCAGTAGCCCGCGTAGGCCTGCTCGACGTCCGTGTAAGGGATGCCGGCGTCGGTGAGCGCCTTCTCCCCCGCCTCGACCGCCCAGTCGGGGTAGTCGCCCTCCTTCGTCCCGGGCTTCTCGAACTTGGTCATCCCGACCCCGATCACGAACGTGCGGTTGCTCAACGCTTCTCCTCCTGACGGCCGCCGCCCCACGGCGGCCAAAAATTGGCTGGCCGGCCAGTAAGTTAGCGGAGCGCCTCGGCGCTGTCAGGAGCGTCGCTGGTTTCCCGCGGTCCGGGATAGACCCGGAAGGCGAGCCAGGCGATCAGGATCCCGACCGCGGTGCCGATCACGCGCTGGCCGGCGGCGTCCCAGCGGGCCTCGCCGAGGGTGTCGGTAAGCAGCACCACATAGGTGGTGATCGCGGCGGTGAAGAGCGCGTACTGGACCGTGATCAGGCCGAAGGTGAGCGCCGCGCAGAGGCTGAGGACGATCGCGATCGGTGCCTCGGCGCCGTCGAAGGCGAACGCCAGGCCGGTGGCGAGCGCCAGGCCGGCCAGCGTCCCGACCGCGCGCAGGACCAGCCGGTGGTCGGTCTCGTCGCGTTCCGGGCGCAGGACGAAGAGGATCGTCAGCGGGATCCAGTAGCCGTGCTCGCGCATCCCGGCGACCCGGTAGATCGCCACGCCGAGTGCCAGGGCGATGCCGTAGCGGAGGGCATGGCGGCCGAACGGCGATTCGAGCGTCCAGGCGGCGCGGAGGCGCGCCTTCGTCCGGGCCCAGTCCCAGCCGCTCTCGTTGTCGGAGTCGCGGTCGTAGGCGAGCCAGACGATCACCGCCCAGGCCGCCTGCAGCAGTCCGCCGACGGACCCGTAGAGGAGCGCCGGCAGGGTGTCGTGGACGGGCAGGAAGAGGCCCTGGGAGATCATCAGCGCGACCGAGCAGGAGAAGCCGACGAAGGCCAGCCGCAGGGTGTCGGCGAAGCAGTAGGCCGCCGCCGCGGCGACCAGGCCCATCGCCACGACCGCGGCGGGCGCGAACTGGCTGCTCAGCACGCCCAGCGCCGCGGAGATCCCGACCAGCGGCGCCGCCCCCGCCTGCCAGAGGGCGCGTGGCCCTGCCGGCGCGTCCATCGCGGTGAAGCCGCAGACCAGGGCGGCGGTGGCGATCGCCCCGCGCGAGGGCCAATCGAGGGCGAACTCGAAGATCAGCGCCAGGGCGACCGGCACCGCGACCAGGGCCCCACGGCGAAGCGCCGGCCCCGGCGCGGCCGGTCCGATCGCGAGGAGCGGCGAGGCGCGCAGCCGCTGCATCTGCCCGGAGGCGTTGTAGAGGCGTGAGCTGGACGAGGCACGCATGGGCGCGAAGGTAACCTTGGGGGTCGTGTTCCTCGCCGATATCAGCGGTGACCCCGCGGCAGGGGTTGGCATCCTCGCAGCGCTCGCGGCGGGGATCGTCTCCTTCCTCTCGCCCTGCGTGCTGCCGCTGGTCCCCGGCTACCTCTCGGCGGTGACCGGCGTCTCCGCCGCGGAGCTCGACGACGCCGACTGGCGCCGCGTCCTCCCCCCCGCGCTGACCTTCGTCGCCAGCTTCTCCGCGATCTTCATCCTGCTCGGGCTGACCGCGACCGGGCTCGGCTCCTTCCTCTCCTCCAACAAGCCGCTGCTGACGCAGATCTCGGGCTGGCTGATCATCGCGATGGGCGTCCTCTTCGTCGGCTCGCTCTTCATCACCGCGCTGAACAAAGAGTGGCACGTGGACGCGCTGCTCCAGCGGGCGGGGAAAGGCGGGCCGATCGTCGCCGGGGCGGCGTTCGCGATCGCCTGGAGCCCCTGCATCGGCCCGACCCTCGGGGCGATCCTCTCCGCCGCCGCGGCCTCCGGCTCGGCCGCCCGCGGCGCGCTGCTGCTGGCGGTCTACTCGGCCGGCCTGGCGATCCCCTTCCTGGTGACCGCGCTCGCCTTCTCCCGGATGGCGACCGCCTTCGCCGTGATCAAGCGTCACTACGCGGTGATCGTCGCCGTCGGTGGCGTGATCCTGATCGTGATGGGCGTCCTGATCGTGACCGGGGAATTCAAACAGCTGAACATCGAAGCCCAGAGTTGGGCCTCGAACCTCGGCCTGGAACAGTAGGCGTCTGCATTAACTCGTCCCCACGGCGAGTTTCTGCAGACGGCGCCTAGTTCTGAGTGGTGACCGGGACCGTGGTCTCCAACTCCTGGCCGACCGCCTCGGTGATCTCGAGGTTCTCGTTGTCGACGTCGCGGGAGCAGACGATGCGGAAGCGGCCGGTGCCGATCTCCGCGTCGGGGATCACCGGCAGGCCGCGGATGTGGTCCCAGCCGAGACGTTCGACCTCGAACGGGTTCATCCGCACCTCTGCCGCCGGGAAGGGGCAGTTGGCGTTGTGCTGGTCGATCGCCTGGGAGATCGCCTCGAGGTTCTTTGCCTCCGGGGAAGCCATTCCTAAAGTTTAGGGAGCCCGCGCCAGCTTCCCTCGGCGGCCTCGATCGCGAACCGGCCGAACCACGATTCGGGGAACCAGGCCCCCTCGCGCTGCGCTTTCACCGCCGCTTGGTGGACGCCGGGCGAGTAGGCGAAGGCGGTCGCGGCGGCGGTGTCGCGCCAGATCGAGACCGTGCCGCTGTCGAGCCGCGCCGCGTCGTCGACGAAGCCGTCGGACCAGAGGCGGCCCTCGGCCCGGCGCAGCTCGCCGACGACGGCGCGGTCGGTGACCAGGAAGCGGCGCAGGCTGGCGGCGCGGGTGCGCGAGTGGGTGAGGAGGACGACCGGGCCGGCGGCGGGCTCGGAGCGCTCCCCGGCCAGCGGGTCCTCCCCGCCCCAGGCGCCGAAGCTCTGCACCGGCCGCAGGGTCAGGGAGAGGCGCTCGCGGGCGCCGTCCCAACGGCTGAGCGGTCCGGCGCGGAAGCGCGCCAATGCGCGCTCCTCGGGCCAGAGCCCGAACCAGTAGGCGAGCGTCATCCGCGGCAACGGCAGGGGCATCGTCTCCAGTCTCATCGGCAGGAGGAGGCGGGCGAAGGTCGCCTCGCTGCGCCGCCCCGCCCGCCGCAACGCGAGCGCCTCCCACTCCGCCACGCCGAGCGGGAACCGGGCGAGATCGAGGGACGCGATCACCCCTCGGACGCTAGAGGACCGAAGCGCGCCCCGCCGAACACCCTGGGGTGAGCCCGAACCGTCTCGAGGCGTTCTCCGACGGCGTCTTCGCGATCGCGATCACGCTGCTGGTGCTCGACATCCGCGTCCCCCCGCCGAGTTCCGGGACGCTCGGCCATGAGCTGCTCGCGCAGTGGCCCAGCTACGCCGCCTACGTCATCTCCTTCCTCACGATCGGGATCATCTGGATCAACCACCACGCCGCCTTCAGTCGCCTGCGCCAGGTCGACCACACGATCCTGATCTGGAACCTGCTGCTCCTGCTCACCGTCGGCATCCTCCCCTTCACCACCTCGCTGATGGCGACCTACCTCAAGGAGGGCAGCGGCGAGGGCCTCGCGGCGGCGGTCTACGGCGGCTCGTTCCTCCTGATGGGGGCGGTCTTCGGCTGCCTGAACCGGCTGATCCTGCTCCACCGCCCGGGGTCGCTGAAGGCGCCGCTGAGCGAAGCGGTCGCGCGCCGCGCCCTGCGCTTCGCGGCGCTCGGCCAGATCCCCTACGCGGCGGCCACCGCCCTGGCCTTCGTCTCGCCCTACATCACGCTCGGCATCTGCGCCGCCTGCGCGGTCTACTACGCGCTGCCGGTCGCCTCGACCGCCGCCACCGGCGGCCAGTCCGACGCCAGCATCGCGTAGAGCGCCGCGTCCTCGTAGCGGCCGCGGATCCGCTTCGCCTCGCGCGCGATCCCCTCTTCGGTGAAGCCGAGCCGCTCCGGGACCGCCCGGCTGCGGGCGTTGTCGACGACGGCTTCGATCACCACCCGGTGCAGCTCCCACCCGCCGAATGCGAGGTCGAGGAGCGCCCGCACGGTCGCCGTCATCAGCCCGCTGCCCACCGCCTCGGCGGCGAGCCAGTAGCCGATCGAGGTCGAGTGGTTGAGGCGGTCGACCGAGTGGAGGCCCGCCCCGCCGACGATCTCGTCGCCGACCACGATCGCCCCTTCGAAACCGTCGCCCGCCGCGATCTGGGCGCGCGTCTTGGCGATGTACTCGAGCGAGTCCTGGTGGCCGTAGGTCGCCGCCCAGGGCATCCAGCGCGCCAGGTGCGCGCGGTTCTCGGCGACCACCGCGGTCAGCTCCGCTGCGTCCGCCTCGGTGTAGGGCCGCAGCACCGCGCCAGGTCTGATCGCCAGCGACTCCATCGCCGCATTCTGGCCGATCCGGGGCTCAGTCCAGGGGGTCGGGGAAGCGGGCGGCCAGCCAGGACTCGATGTCCTCGTTGGCCGCGGCCGCCATCGCGATCGGGAAGGAGAGGAAGCCGTGCGGTGACTCGGGGTAGACCCGCAGGTCGACCTCCCCGCCCGTCGCGGCGAGCCGCCCGGCCATCGCCAGGCTGTCTTCGAGCAGGATGTCCTCGGTGCCGACGACGAGCAGGGCCGGCGGCAGGCCGCGGAGGTCGCCGAAGATCGGCGAGATGTCGGGGTCGGTGCGGTCGCTGACGGCGCCGACGTAGGCGTCGATGAAGAACTCGTCGGCGTAGCGGCGGCCGCCCGGGGTCTGCCCGCTGAGGTCGAAGGCGCCGTAGTGGAGGACGGCGGCGACGAACGGCTCGGCCAGCCCTTTGTCGCGGAGCCGCAGCAGCGTCGTCAGCGCCAGGTTGGCGCCCGCCGAGCCGCCGCCGATCGCCAGGCGCGAGGTCCCGAACCGCTCCTCGGCCTGCTCGAGGACCCAGAGCGCCGCCGCCTCGCAGTCGTCCGGCGCCGCGGGCCAGGGATGCTCCGGCGCGAGCCGATAGTCGACGCTGACCACCGCCACCTGCGCGGCGTCGGCAGTGCTGCGATTGCGGAAGTCGCTGCGCGCCGCCCAGCCCATATAGAAGCCGCCGCCGTGGATCTCCAGGTAGACGCCCCGCGGCTCCCCGCCCCGCGGCATCGTCACCCGCACCGGGACCTGCCTCCCCGCCGATTCGGCGACCATCTCCACCGCCGGGGGCCCCTCAGGCGTCGGCCGCTCCGACAGCCCCGTCCGGTGCGCCTCCAGCCCCTCCGGCGTGCGCGGATCCGGCCCCTCCCGGTCCCCCGTCATCGCCGCCTTCCCGGCGTTGAACTCCCGCGCCTCCGCCGCGAAGGCCTCCAGCCGCCCGTCGATCAGTTGCTCCAGTCCGATTTTCACCTCCCGGTTTCTATCGGTAACAGTGGCGAACGAACGACTACTTGCGATGCAGAAGGTCGTTGAGAGAGCCCGCCCCTTCACGTTCCAGCAGCGTCTTCAGATGCATGTCACCGCGGACTCCGAAATCCTTGTCGTACATATCCTCGATGGTGCTGACTCGGGTATCGCCCCGTTTCCGTCGTAGCTCGCCATTCTGGTCTCGTGAACGGTCTCCGTGCATTCCCGCTGCATCATTCGATGAGGGAGTCATCTCAAATCCTCTCGTAAAAAAATGGACCACATAAGTGTGGTCGCGCCGTCAGACGGGACTGGGAACATATGTTCGCTCCGCCGCGGTTCCCGGTAATTTGGAGGTGTGTCGATCGCCGGTTGGAAACGCACGATTGCGCACCTGGACATGGACGCCTTCTATGCGTCGGTCGAGTTGGGCAAGCATCCGGAGCTGAAGGGGAAGCCGGTGGTCGTCTGCGGCTCGGGGCCGCGGGCGGTGGTGACGACGGCCAGTTACGAGGCGCGGAAGCTGGCCGGGATCCACTCGGCGATGCCCGCGGCGGTGGCACGGCGGAGGCTGCCGAACGCCGTGTACCTCCCTCCCGACTTCCCCGCCTACCGCGAGGCCTCGGCGGTGGTGATGGAAGTCCTGCGGGCGAACGTGGAGGTGGTCGAGGTGGTCGGGCTGGATGAGGCCTACCTCGACCTCACCGGGATCTTCTCGCCGAAGGCGACGATGCGGCGGATCAAGGTGGAGATCCGCGAGCGGACCGGGCTCACCTGCTCGGTCGGGATCGCCGAGAGCCGGCTGCTCGCCAAGATGACCTCGGAGCTGGGCAAGCCGAACGGCATGGTGGTCGTCTCCCACGAGGACGCGCTGGCCCGCTTCGGCCCCGGGCCACCCGGGGTCGTGCCGGGTATCGGGCCGAAAACCGCGGAACGGCTGGAGAAGCTCGGCATCACCACGCTGACGGCGCTCGGCGAATGGGACCGGGCCGACCTCGAAGGGCGCTTCGGCCCGCGTTCCGGCGCCTGGCTCCACGCCCGCGGCAACCTCCTCGACAACACCCCGATCAGCGTCTCCCGGGAGACGAAATCGCAGTCCGTGGAGACGACCTTCGACGTCGACGTCGACGACCTCGCCTCGCTCGAGCGGACGCTCTGGGAGCAGACCGAGGAGCTCTGCCGACGCCTCGCCAAGAAGGAGCTCGAGGGGCGCTCGATCGGGATCAAGGTCCGCCTCGACGACTGGACCAACGTGACCCGCTCCCAATCGGTCGAGAACGGCGACCAACGACCCCGAGGTCGTCTGGCCGATCGCGCTCGAGTTGCTGCGGGCCTACAGCCCGCCGCGCCCGGTCCGCCTGCTCGGCGTCCGGCTCGCCTCTTTCGCGGGCGAACCCGAGGCGGTCGTCGCCCCGGCCGCCGGGGAGGACGAGCCGCAACTTCGGCTCACCCTCCCCGGCTGACGCGCGGGACGGCTGGGGCGCGAAAGTCGGTCATACCCCGACCAAGGCGCCCCAGCACGACGGGGCTAGTGGTTGGCCATCACGTCGCCGACGCCGGGGAAGCCGAGCGCGTCCTTGGTCGCTTCGGTCAGGTCGTACTCGCGACCGGCGACGTAGGGGCCGCGGTCGATCACCGGAACGGTGATCTGGCGGCCGTGGTAGCGCAGCTTCACCTTGGTGCCGCAGGGCAGCGTCTTGTTGGCGACGCCGAGCGTCCCCGGCTCCAGGGTGCCGCCGCAGGCGACGCCGTTGCCGTAGAGGCCGGGCCCGTAGTAGGAGGCGCCGGCGAGGCGGTAGGACGTCAGGTGGCGGGACGGGCTGTGGGAGCCGCGCACCCGCGCGTCGTGGACGCTGAACGCCGTGACGTCGTAGTTGCCGATCTCGCCCGCGTCCCACTGCACCCGGAAGGTGCCGTTGGGCTCGGTGCGGACGGCGAGGGTCCGCCGGTCGGGGCCGCTGAAGACGACCTTGACCCGGTGGGCGCCGCTCGGGCGCACCTTGCCTCGCAGGGTCACGCCGCCGCCGGTCAGGACGGAGTGCCCCGACAGGTGCAGCGCGACGTGTGACTTGACCCGCTTGGGCGCCTGGTGGTGGTGCCGGTGGTGCTTCTGCTGCTGTTGGTGCTGCTGGGCGACCGCCGGCGTCGCGCCGATCGACAACGCCAGGGCGGCACCGATCACGGGCAGGATGAATCGCATCGTGTATCTCACTCGCTTTCTGCCTGCCTACGGGGTTAGCTGACGGGCTCACGGAGGCGGCCCTCGGCCGCAGTCCGTTACGGGCGGTGTTCGCCCGATTCGCCCCAGGTGCCGCGACAAGGAAGTCGTCGCGGCGATTGGTTCCCCCGCTCCCCGTCGCGCTGTGGCGAGGGGACTCGGCAGATGGGTTCTTTCCTTTGTGAGAGGAACACGCTAGGGACGGGGGTGGAGCGGCCGTGTGACCAGGCGCACACGCGTGACGAAACGCACGAAAGCGTGCAAAGTCCCTCAAACGGCCCTGCAAAGCGGAGAAATTGCCCGCACACGGCCTGAACGTCGTATGCGAAGATGACCGCGTGGGCAACACCGACCGGCTATCCGGGCTCGATGCGTCGTTCCTTCACATGGAGCGTGAGGGCGCGCACATGCACGTCGCCTCGACGATCATCTTCGAAGGACCGCCGCTGACGCACGAGGAGTTCCGCGACCACATCGCCTCGCGCCTGCACCTGGTGCCGCGCTTCCGCCAGAAGCTGCGCAACGTGCCGCTCGGCCAGGGCCGGCCGGTCTGGGTCGACGACCCGCACCTGAACCTCGATTACCACGTCCGCCAGACCGCCCTGCCGGCGCCCGGCTCCGACGAACAGCTGCGCAACCTGGCGGCGCGGATCTTCTCCCAGCAGCTCGACCGCTCGAAGCCGCTCTGGGAGCTGTGGCTGGTCGAGGGCATGGCCGACGGCCGCTTCGCCGTGATCGGCAAGAGCCACCACGCGCTGGTCGACGGCGTCTCCGGCGTCGACATCACCACCGTCCTCTACGACCTCGACCGCGAACCGAAGGGCCCGCCCTCCACCCCGCCGCCGTGGCTGGCCCGGCCCGAGCCGACCGACACGCAGCTGCTCGGCGACGCGCTGAAGGAGCGGCTGACCAGCCCGAAGGAGATCGTCCGCGGCTTCCGCGCGGCGCTGCGCGGGCCGCGCCAGGTGGTCCGCGGGGCCGCGGCGACGACCAAGATGGCGGCCGCCGGGCTGCGCGCCCCCGCCACCCCCTTCAACGTCGAGATCGGCCCGCACCGCCGCTTCCAGATGACCCAGGCCGAGCTGACCGACTTAAAGAGGGTGAAGGACGCCCACGGCGGCACCGTCAACGACGTGATCCTCTCGGTCGTCTCCGGCGCACTCGGTCGCTACCTGCGCGCCCGCGGCCACGACACCGAGGGGATGACGCTGCGGGCGCTGGTCCCGGTCTCGATCCGCGAGGCCGAGGAGCACGGCGCGCTCGGCAACCGAATCTCGGCGATGATGGCGCCGCTGCCGGTCTGGTGCGAGGACCCGGTCGAGCGCCTCCACATCGTCACCGCCGAGATGGGCGACCTGAAGGCCTCCGGCCAGGCGGTCGGCGCCGAAATCATCACCAAGCTGACCGACTTCGCGCCGACCACGATCGTCTCCCAGGCGGCGCGGCTGCAGCCCGCCCAGCGCTTCTTCAACCTCGTCGTCACCAACGTGCCGGGGCCGCAGTTCCCGCTCTACGTGCTGGGACGGCAGATGGAGTCGATCTTCCCGATGGTGCCGCTGGCCCAGAAACAGGCGCTCTGCATCGGGATCATGTCCTACAACGGGCAGGTCAACTTCGGCCTGATCGGCGACTACGACGCGATGGCCGACCTCGACAGCTTCGCGCTCGACCTCGAGGCGGCTACCGCAGAGGCGATCGCCACCGCGCCGCCCGCGGCCGAGCCGCCGAAGCTGAAGGCGGCGACGTCGAGCAACGGCGCCTCCGCCACCGGCACGCGCTCCGCCGGCTGAGCCCTTCAGCGGACGATCCGACCGCCGAGCCCTTCAGCGGACGATCCGACCGCTGATCTCGAACGGGATCTGGTCGGTCAGGTAGCGCCAGTCGAGGTGGCGGGCGTTGTAGCCCGAGGCGCTGGCGTCGGCGTTGACGACGACCGCGGTGATCCGCTGGAAGCGGGCCGGGTCGGCGAGGGTCGCGGTCAGCTTGCCGCCCGCCGGCGCGTAGGCGACCGCTTTCACCGTGCGGCCGTGCCGTTCGGAGCCGATCCGCCCGACCAGCGCCAGCCCCGCGTCGATCCCTTCCGGCGCTTCCACCGTCACTTCGACCGCCCGACCGGTGCGGGCGTGGACTCCGATCAGGCTGAAGGTGGTGTGGTTGAGCCGGCGGGTCGACGGGGGCGCGCCGAGAGCGAGCGTTCCCCTGGCGCGGCATGTCCGGGTAGAGGTAGCTCTCGCGGAAGCCGATCCCGGTGCGCCACTCGGCGACGTCGGCGGCGAAGCGGGTGAAGTCGCGGCCGAAGCTCGAGGGCCCGTCGGCGTGGATCGCCCGTTCGTAGGCGGCGACGGAGAAGCCGTCGGGGTAGTCCGTGTCCGCCCCGGCCCAGGCTTCGCGGATGATCGCGCGACCGTAGTGGCGGGCCAGCCACTGGTTCCAGACCGCGCTGCCGTACTCCTTGATCGAGTTCGCGGTGAGCGGCGTCTGCCACAGCTTCACCCACCTGCGCACGTAGCGCAGGTAGTCGTTGATCCCGTTGTAGACCTGGTCCTCCATCCAGACCGCGGTCGACTCGGCGAACCAGGGGTCCTCGTAGGCGTCGTAGCCGAACTGGAGGATGTGGTTGTACTCGTGGGCGAGCGTGACCTTGATGTCGTGGCCCGGTTCGGTGCCGGGGAACTCGAAGGGGCTGTAGTCGTTGTCGAGGACGAGGTAGCCGTGCAGGTGGCGGGGCTGGCGACCGTCCACCGCCTGGTCGCGGTCGGGGGCGGCGTAGCCGAAGAGCTCGCCGCCGATCTCGGCGAGGTAGATGTCGGTCTCGCCGTGGCCGCCGCCGAGGGCGCCGTCGCTGAGCGGCTCCTTCCAGCCGAGCTTGCCGTTCTCGACCGAGTGGACGTGTTCGGCGATCGCGAGGATCCGTTCGACGTAGTCCGGGACGCCGTCGCCGTTCGTGTCCTTGAGGTTCGGCGCGTCGAGGCCCTTGTCGACCCAGTGGACGCAGAAGTTGACGTCGCAGTCGGGCGAGGCGGGTGCTTCGGGGACGGTGTAGGAGGTGCGGCTCGGCGTGATCCCTTCACCGGGCCGTTCGAGCGCTTCGGTCGGCCGCGGGCGCGGCTGGATGAAGGGCCGGGTTGCGTGCGCCGACGCCGCGGCCGGGAAGATACCCAGCGCGACGAAGGCGAGGGTGGCAAGGCGTCCTCGCATCAGGAGGACCCTAGATGAGCGGGGTCGCGATACTTCAACGTCCCGATGCGCGTGGCCCTCGCCCAGATCAACCCCACCGTCGGCGACGTCGCCGGCAACGCGGCCAAGGTCGCCGCCTGGATCGAGGACGCGCGGGCGGGCGGCGCCGAGCTGGTGATCTTCCCCGAGCTCTGCATCCCCGGCTATCCGGCCGAGGACCTGTACCTGAAGGGCCACTTCCTCGCCGCCAACGTGCGGGCGGTAGAGCAGCTCGCGACGGGCCTCGAGCCCGGGATCACCGCCTTGGTCGGCTTCGCCGAGCCCGCCGAGGACGGCGGTGATTACCGGCACGCCCACAACTCGCTCGCCGTCCTCGCCGACGGCGCCGTCCAGGCCGTCTACCGCAAGAACCGGCTCCCCAACTACGCCGTCTTCGACGAGCAGCGCTACTTCATCCCCGGCAGCGAGGCGGCGAGCGTCGAGATCGGCGGCGAGGGGATCGGCCTGACGATATGCGAGGACACCTGGGCGCCCGGTCCGCCCGGTCAGGCGGAGGCCGACGCGGGGGCGATGCTGATCACCAATCCCTCCGGCTCCCCCTACCACCGCGGCAAGGGCCACGAGCGGGAAGAGATGTTCGGCGAGCGGGCGCGCGAATACGGCGCCTACATCGCCTTCGTCAACCTGGTCGGCGGCCAGGACGAACTGGTCTTCGACGGGCAGAGCCTCCTGCTCGGCCCCGACGGCGAGGTGCTGGCGCGGGCGAAGCAGTTCGAGGAGGAGCTTCTCTTCGTCGAGGTGCCAGCCGACGCGAGCGCGCCGGGCCCGCTCGCCGACCCCCTCCCCGACCTCGACGAGGTCTACGGGGCCCTCGTCCTCGGGCTGCGCGACTACGTCGAAAAGAACGGCTTCGGCCACGTCGGGCTGGGGATCTCGGGCGGGATCGACTCGGCGCTGGTGGCGATGCTCGCCGTCGACGCGCTCGGCCCCGATCGGGTCACCCTGGTCGTCATGCCCTCGCCGCATTCCAGCTCTGAAACCCAGGAGGACGCCCGTCAGATCGCCCGCAACCTGGGAACCGAGCTGATCGAGATCGCGATCGAGCCGATGATGGACGGCTACCGCGACGCGCTCGACGTCCACCTGCGGCCGGCGGCCGCGGACCCGGGCGCCTCCCCCATCGACCCGACCCGGCCCTCGGAGCCCGATCTGGCCGCCGAGAACATCCAGGCGCGGATCCGCGGCAACCTGATGATGGCGCTGTCCAACCGGCACGGCTGGTTGGTGCTGACGACCGGCAACAAGAGCGAGATGTCGGTCGGCTACGCGACCCTCTACGGCGACATGGCGGGCGGCTTCGCGGTGATCAAGGACGTGCCGAAGACGCTGGTCTACGAGCTGGTCGAACGGCGCAACGAACGGGCCGGGACCGACCTGGTGCCCGCCGCGGTGATCGAGCGCCCGCCCTCGGCCGAGCTACGGCCGGACCAGCTCGACAGCGACTCGCTGCCCGACTACGACCTCCTAGACCGCATCCTCGAGGCCTACGTCGAGGGCGACAAGGGCCGCGACGAGATGGTCGCCGCGGGCCTCCCCGGCGACGTCGTCGGCGAGGTGATCCGCCTGGTCGACCGCTCCGAGTACAAGCGCCGCCAGGCCGCCCCGGGCATCCGCATCACCCCGAAGGCCTTCGGCCGCGACCGGCGCCTGCCGATCACGAACAGATTTGGAGGCTGAAGGTTGACCCAGGGCGTTCCAGACCAAGCCTGGCCAGGACGCAGGGAGCGTGGCGTGCTCTGCACGCGAGCGACCGAGGACGCCGTCAGGCGCCGGTCTGGGGCGGCCTGGGTCGCACTGCCATGGTCATCTTGGCGAGCGCGCACAGCTTCTCGTCGTCGTCGACGATCTCGACCTGCCAGACCCAGGTGGTCTTGCCGCGGTGCTTGGCGACGGCGCGGGCTTCGGCGTGGCCCTTGGTCACCGGGCGGACGAAGCTGACCTCGATCGCCTGGCCCATCGCGATGTTGCCGTCCTCCCAGACCGCGGCCGCGGTGGCGTAGGAGCAGAGGCTCTCGATCAAGGTCGAATAGACGCCGCCGTGGAGGATCCCGTAGGGCTGGCGGAGCTCGTCGCGCAGCTCGATCCGGGCGCGCGCGTCATCGGGGTCGAGCTTGATCCACTCGGTGCCGATGTGGGTGTCGAAGTTGCTCTCGCCGACCTCCTTGATCTCGGCCTCGGCAGCGCCCTCGGTGCCCTTAATCGAATCGTCGCTCATCGTCGCCGCGCACCCTAATAGGGTTCCCCCGCGTGGCGCTGAGCGACGAGCAGAATGCGATGCTGCGCCTGCTGGCCTCGGGCGAGCAGGGGTACGGGGATATCGCTGCCCTCCTGGGGCTGAGCGAGGACGAGGTGCGGGCGAAGGTCGTCGGCGCCCTGGCCCAGCTGCAGGCGGAAGGCAAGCCCGCCCCGGACATCCCGCCGCCTATCCCCGGCGGGGCCAAGCCTGCTGCCGAAGTGACGCCGCCGGAGCCCGAGCCGCCCGCGCCTCCCCAGGAGGAGGAGGCCGCGGAGCCCGCGATCGCCGATGCGGTCGCCCCGGGTCAGCCTGCCGCCGAGCCGACGGAGCCCAAGGCCGCCGCCGAGCCGACCGTGCCGAAAGCCCCAGCGCCCGCGCCGGCAAAACCGAGCGCCGCCGCCAAGTCACCGGCCCCCACGGCCGCCCCCGCATCCCCGATGCCTTCCGGCACCTCCGGCGGCCGCACGGTCACGGTGCCCACCGGGCGCAAAGCCTGGCTGCTCGGCGGCGGGGTCCTCGCCGCGATCGCGGCGATCGTGGTCGTGATCCTCCTCGTCTCCGGCGGTGGCGGCGGCAGTTCCTCGTCGACCACGACGACCGAAGGCGCGACCAACCCCACGGCGGAAGAAGGCAGCGCCAAAAACGCCTCCGAACCCAACCAGGCGACCCAGGCCGAACTGGCCGCCGTCGACGGCTCCGAAGCGGTCGGCCTCGCCACCTTCGGCCGGCTGAAGAACAAACTTGCGCTGCAGATCGAAGCGAAAGGCCTGCCCCCGACCACCGCGAGCACGGCCTACGCGATCTGGCTCGCCCAGTCGCCGCAGAAGATGATCCCGCTCGCCTCGACCGCGGTGAAAGGCAGCGGCAAAGGGGCCGGGCAGATCGCCGCCCAGTTCGAAGTCCCGGTCGAAGTCCTCGCCTACCTGGCGAAGGGCACCTTCGACCAGATCGCGATCACGCGGACCAAGACGAACCTGCTCGAAGCGGCGGTCGAACTCGCGACCAAGAACAAGACGACGCCGAAATACACCGGCGAAGCGGTCCTGCGCGGGACGATCACCGGGCCGATCATCGGCCTCGCCCAGCGCGAAGAAGAAGCAAAAGAAGCCGAATAGCGGGAGCCGCCCGCCGCCCCTCAGGGCAGGAGCTTGCCGGGGTTCATGATCCCGGCGGGGTCGAGCCGCTCCTTCACCGCCCGCAGCACCTCGAGGCCGGTCTCCCCCACCTCGGCCCGCATGTACGGGGCGTGGTCGCGGCCGACCGCGTGGTGGTGGGTGATCGTGGCGCCGTTGGCGACGATCGCCCCGCTCGCCGCCTTCTTCACCGCCGCCCACTGCTCCACTTCGGCGCCGCGGCGCGCCCGCGAGATGAAGGTGAAGTAGAGCGAGGCGCCGTCGCCGTAGGCGTGCGAGAGGTGGCAGAAGACGAGGCCCGGGGTGCCCTGGCCGTCGAGTGCCGCGGCGATCGCCTTGCCGACGGCCCGGTGGAGCTCGTGCAGGTGGGTCCAGGTGTGCGAGGTCTCGAGCGTCTCGGCCATCGCCCCCATCCCCATCAGCAGGTCGCGCTGGTAGGGGCCGCCGTAGCGGCCGTGCTCCCAGGAGCGCCCGGCGGCGCGGCCGAGGTAGACGGCGCCGCCGCCGCGCAGCGCCCGCACCGCGAGCGCCCGCCGCCGGGTCACCGTTTCCTCGTCCCCCTCGAAGCCGACGATCATCAGCGCCCCGCCCTCGCGCCGCCGCGCCCGCAGGTAACCGCCGAAGGCCTTGCCGGTCATCCCTCGCGGCCCGGAGAGGGCGAGCGAGCCGAGCGTCTCCTCCTCGTCGGAGACGCGGATCACGGTCGGCAGGCCGGTGCCCTGGGCGAGGTCGCGGACGATCTCGGTCCCGGCCTCGAAGCTCGCCGCCATCCACGCCTCGTAGCGGCGCTGGAGCGGCGCCGGGCGCACCCGCACGGTCACGTCCGGGATCACGCCGAGAGCGCCCTCGGAGCCGATCACCACCTCGCGCAGGGCCGGGCCGGCGGCGGTGTGCGGGGTCGCGAGCGTCGCCAGGTTCCCGGCCGGCGACAGCAGCCGCACCGAGCTGACCAGCGAGTCGAAGCGCCCGTAGCCGCTGGAGGCCTGGCCGGCCGAGCGGGTCGCGGCGAAGCCGCCGATCGTCGCGTACTCGAAGGACTGCGGGAAGTGGCCGAGGGTGAGGCCCTGGGCGGCGAGCGCGGCCTCCGCCTCGGGCCCGCGCAACCCGGCGCCGAGCCGCGCGGTCAGCGAGGTGTCGTCGAGGACGACTTCGCGCAGGGCGGCGAGATCGAGGCTGATCAGGCCCGCGTGGGAGCCGCGCAAAGGCTCGACCCCGCCGACGACGCTGGTCCCGCCGCCGAACGGGACCACGGCGACGTCGTTGGCGGCGCAGGCGTCGATCAAGCCGGCCGACCGCGGCCGCATCGCCGGGGACGAGGACCGCGTCGGGCGCGTCCTCCAGCCGTCCCGAGCGCAGCCGCGCGAGGTCGACGTAGCCGCGCCCGACCGCGTGGCGCAGCCGGTCCTCCTTGCCGTCGAAGACCGCGTCGGCGCCGACGGCATCGATGACGGCGCGCGGCAGGGGCCGCGTCTCGGGCAGGTCGAAATCGTCGATCCGCACCGCCAGCGGCCACGGCTCGAGCTCACCGATCCGTTCGCGCAGGACGCCGAGCGCGGTCGCGTCGAGTTCCGTGCGACGCGTCGGGTCGCCCCACCCCGACCAGCTCGAGTCGCGTCGCGGCTCGGTCACGCCAGTGCCTCCTCGATCCCGTCGAGCGCCGAGTCGAGGATGTCGCGCTGCCCTTTGCGCATCAGCCAGCCGCCCAGCCGTGACATCCCGCGCATCGTCTGCAGCGAGGTCATCACCACCCGGGTATCCCCCTCGCCCGCGGCGTGAAGCTCGATCTCCACCCGCGACTCCTTCACGTGCTTGGCGAACGGCGAGCCCTCCAGCTGCTGCTCCCAGACGTAGCGCTCCGGCTCGGCGGCGGAGACGCAGCGGTAGTCGGCCCGCACGCCGCGGCCCTGCTGGGTCTCCAGCACCTTCGTCCACTGGCTGCGGCGCCCGCCCTGGCGCGCGTCGACATCCTCGACCCGCGACACCCGCGGCCACCAGCGCGGCAGCGCGTAGGGGTCGGAGACCAGCTTCCAGACCTCGGGGACGGGCGCCTCGACCGTCCGCCTGCGGGTCACCCGCGGCATTGCAGGCCTGGCGGCACGGTCTAGTGGTCGCCGGCGAGGCGGCGCAGGTCGCGGACCAGCAGCAGGTGCTTCAGGTGGCTGACGGTCGCGGCGAGGCTCTCGAGGCTCTGCAGCGCCTCCTTGCGGCGCTCCGGGTTGCGCGAGCGCAGCGACGGGCCGAGCAGCGCTTCCAGCAGCTGAGCCTCGCGGTCGGCCGAGGAACGGAAGACGCGCAGGTTGCGCGCGCCGACGCCGACCCGTGAGAGTTCGTTGGCGGCGCGGATGATCTCCCGGTCGGTCTCGTCGTAGACGGTCCGCCCCTCGCGTTTTTCCGGCTGCACGATGCCGAAGTTCTCCAGCTCGGAGACCAGCTCCTCGCGCGCCCCGGTCTCCTCGACCACTTCTTCGAGGCTCAGGTAGGTGCGCGAGGTATCGACCAGGATCGCCCGTCGCACCGCGCCGGAGGCCGGCTTGCGGTCGCCGCCGTCGGTGAGCACCATGTCGTTGCCGGCGGCGAGCTCCTGGCGGATCACGCGCAGCGGCAGGAACTCGTCGCGCTGCAGGCGCAGGATCGTCCGCAGGCGCTCGACGTCGGACTGGCTGTAGAGCCGGTAGCCGCCGGAGGTGCGACGCGGGTTGAGCAGCTTCTGGTCCTCGAGGTAACGGATCTTCGAGATCGAGACGTCGTCGAACTCGCTCTGCAGGATCTTGCAGACGGCGCCGATCGTCAGCGCCTTACGGGGACGGGAAGCGGAGTCCGGCGTGCGCCGGGCGGGTTCGGAGACGGAAGCCATCAGCGCTCCAGGTAGCTCAGCTTGTACTTGCCGACCTGGATCTCGTCGCCGTCGGCAAGGCGGTGCGACTCGATCCGGCGGCGGTTCACGTAGGTGCCGTTGAGCGAGCCGAGGTCATCGATGTAGAGGCCGTCGCGGCGGCGCACCAGGAGGGCGTGGTTGCGCGACACGGTGACGTCGTCGAGGAAGACGCCGGCGTCGGGGCTGCGGCCGATCGAGGTGCGGTCCTCGTCGATCGAGAAGCTCTCCCCCGCCCGACCGCCGCCGGCGCGGATCACCAGCGCCGCGCCCGACTCCTCGACCACGTCCTCGATGTCGACCGGCTGCATGTCGCCCGTCTCGTCGACCCGGTAGGTCATCGTCGTCGGGTCCTCGCCGCTCTCCGCCGGCCCACCGAGGTAGGCGCCGCATTTCTGGCAGTAGTTCGCGCCCTCAGGGTTCGCGAAACCGCACTCTGGACAGTGGACCGCCGACATCCGGGTGCCTCCTCCCGCAGGGGCGCCGTCTAAGCGGCCGGATCCTCGCCCTGGGCCTTGCCCGCGAGGATGTTGGTCAGCTGCTCGACGTCGTCGCCCGAGATGAGCGAGTCGCCACGCTCACGTTTTTGGCGCAGGCGATTGACCAGCTCCGCGCGCAGGATGTCGATCTTCCCGTGCAAAACGCGTCGTTTGTAGGAGATCTCGTTCTCCTCCGCCGTCAGGTTGTCGATCAGATCCTTCAGCTCCTTGTCGCTGAGGGAACCGAGATCCGGAAAGGTGTCCTCCATCGTGCTCCTTAAGTGAGTTGCCAAGCCCGTCGGTCTGCCCAACCACGGGGCGGGATCGCAGTATAGATCGACCGAGCAAAACGTTCAACCGTAGGTTAAGGGTTTTTGGGCGCTACCCACCCGGATCCGGTTGTCGGGGCGGCCGCAACCCTCAGGGGAGGCCCGAGCGTTGGCGCGGCTCCCGAGCGGACGCCGGAGCTTTCAGCTTGGCCGCGCGGGAGGCGCGCACGCCCTCGCGGGCGTAGAGGCCGGTCGCGATCAGGGCCATGAAGAGGCCGAAGAGGAGGAACGCGGTCGGCACCCAGCCGGCGAAGACCATGGCGAAGAAGATCCCGGCCATGATCCAGAAGACGGCGATCCGGCCGGGCCAGTTGATCGCCAGGTCGACGCCTTGGCGCAGGCCGTACTCGGCGAGGCAGAGCATCACCAGCTCGCGCGCCGCGAGCACCAGGAGGGCCCAGCGGGGCAGCAGCTCGAAGCTCCAGCAGACGAGGGCGCCGGAGATCACCGTGAGGCGGTCGATGAAGGGGTCCAGCAGCGCCCCCATGCGGCTGTACTGGCCGGTGGCGCGGGCGAGGAAGCCGTCGAGGTAGTCGCCCGCGGCGATCAGCCAGAAGATCACCGCCGCGGCGGCCGAGCGCCCGTCGCCGGAGGAGTAGGCGAGGATCAGGAAGACCGGGATCCCGGCCAGCCGCAGGTAGCCGACCGCGTTGGGGATCGTCCACGGGTTGAGCGGCTCCCCTTTGCGCGTCTGGCGCGGCTTGGGGCCGCTGCGGTCGAGCCCGAAGAGGCGGCGTACGCGGCCGCGCCCGAACGGATCGACGTCAGTCATGCGGGCCTCGACGAGTCACCCAGCAAACTTATCCGGAAGGTCGTTCCGGAAGGACTTTCGGGCGCTAGGCCCTGGTGAAACGACGACCGGCGGTCGGGCTGGCGTCCTCGGAGAGGAGAACTTTGTCGGACTCGCCTTTTTCGACCGCTTCCTTCTCCATAGCGGCGATCTTCTCCGGGGTGAGGTCGCCGGCGTTCGCCTGCTCGATGGTGGCGACCCACTCGGCCCCCTCGCGCGACTCGGCCTCGTCGAACTCGACCTCGCCGCCGCGGTCGAGCGACTTGTCGATCTCTTCGAAGAGCGTGTCGACCAGCTTCGCCTGCGGGACCTTGCGCAGCGGTTTGCCGCCGGCGAAGATCAGGCCCTCGTTCTTGGCCCCGGCGATGCCGAAGTCGGCGTGGCTGGCCTCGCCGATCCCGTTCACCGCGCAGCCGAGCACGGCGACCTCGACCGGCTCCTCGTAGCCTTCCAGCCGCTGCTCGATTTCGGCGACGACGGAGTCCATGTCGAACTGCAGGCGGCCGCAGGTCGGGCAGGCGATCAGCACCGGGCCGCGCTCGCGCAGGCCCAGCGCCTTGAGGATCTCCCAGGCGACTTTGACCTCCTCCTCGGCGTGGAAGGTGGAGAGGCTGACGCGGATCGTGTCCCCCACCCCGTCGGCGAGCAGCGTCCCCAGCCCGACCGCCGATTTCAGCCCGCCCGTCCATTTCGTCCCCGCCTCGGTGATCCCGAGGTGGAGCGGATAGGGGATCTTCTCCGCCAGCTGGCGGTTGGCGGCGATCGTGTACGGCACGTTGGTCGACTTGATCGAGACTTTGAAGTTCTCGAAGTCGAGCGACTCCATCAGCTCGACGAACTCGACCGCGGCGGCGACCAGTGCCTCGACCGGCGCCTCGCGCTCCAGCGCGTGCAGGTGTTTGGGCAGCGAGCCGGAGTTGACCCCGATCCGCATCGGCACCCTTTTCAGGTTGGCCAGCTCGGCGACCTCGGCCACTTTGTCGCGGCCGCCGATGTTGCCGGGGTTCAAGCGGATGGCGTGGGCGCCCGCTTCGATCGCTTTCAGCGCCAGGGTGTGGTTGAAGTGGATGTCGGCGATCACCGGGATCGGCGATTCGGCGACGATCGTCCGCAGCGCCTCGGCGTCCTGCTCGCGCGGCACCGCGCAACGCACGATGTCGGCGCCGGCGTCGGCGACCTTGCGGATCTGATCCATCGTCGCGGTCAGGTTCGACGTCTCGGTCTTGGTCATCGTCTGCACCGCGACCGGTGCGCCGCCACCGATCGGCACGCGGCCGACGAAGATCTGCCGTTTAGAAGCCATATCTGAAGGTTATCCGTGTCGCCCGGCGGGCCTTGTCACCGGCCGGCGATCGGGCGCGATCGCCTATTTGGAGACGTTGAAGCCTTCGCCGGTGATCCGGCCGATGTCGTTGGAAACGCCGACCACCATCAGCATCAACACCAGGGCGAAGCCGATGATCGTGGCGCGCTCCATCACCCGGATCGACACCGGCTTGCCACCGCGCAGTTTCTCGACGATGGCCCAGAAGATGTGACCGCCGTCCAGCGGCAGGATCGGCAGCAGGTTGATCAGGCCGAGCGAGAGGCTGACCAGGGCGAGCAGCAGGAAGGCCTCGCGCCAGCCGTTGTTGACGGCTTCGTGCCCGACGTCGGAGATGCCGACCACGCTGGAGATTTCCTTGCGCTTTTCGGCTTCGAAGATGTGGGCGAAGACGGAGCCGGTTCTGCTGATCACTTCGCCCATCGTGTCGAGCGACTTGGAAGCCGCTTCGCCGGTGCTGATCGGGACCCAGTGGTCGTTCACTTCCCAGCCGACACCGAGCAGCATCCGCTTCGCTTCGCTGCTGTAGTGCGGGGTGATCTGGAAGGTCTTTTCCTGCCCGTCGCGGAGGACCGTCACGTCGGCGGCCGTACTTGCGGCGCAACCGTCGGTCGGCTTGCCTTCGCACTTGTGCGAGCGGATGACTTCGCCGAACTTCGCGATCCGTTCGTTGCCGCTCAATCCTTTGTAGGAGTGACCGTCGACGGCGACGATCCGATCGCCGTCTTCGAGCACCTTGGCGGCCCCGGAGTTCGGCGTCGTTTCCCCGACCACCGGTTTCGGGCCGCCGTCGTTCAGCCCGCCGATGCCGAAGACCGCAAACAGGATCACGAAGGCGAGCACGATGTTGACCGCCGGACCCGCCGCCGCGACGACGATCCGCTTCCACACCTTCTGCCGGTGATAGGCACGGTGCTCTTCCCCCGGAGGCATCTCTTCCTCCGGGTTCATCCCGTTGATTTTCACGTAGCCACCAATCGGGATCGACTTGATCCCGTACTCGGTGTCGCCACGTTTGAACGACCAGAGGGTCGGCCCGAAGAAGAGGAAGAAGCCTTCGACCCGCATCCCGGTCGCCTTGGCCGCGACGAAGTGGCCCGCCTCGTGCAGCAGGATCAGGGCGCAGAAGCCGAGGAAGACGTAGACCCAGCTCATGCGAAGGCCAGCTCCCGGGCGGCCGCGGTGGCGCGCTCACGCGCCTCGGCGTCGGTGGCGAAGAGGTCTTCGAAGTGGGTGACCGGGCGGGCGGGCATCTGCTCGAGGATGCGCTCGATCACGGCGGCGATCCCGGTGAAGGGGATCTGCCCGTCGAGGAAGGCGGCGACGGCGACCTCGTCGGCGGCGTTGAGGACGGTCGGCGCGGTGCCTCCGGCCTCCCCCGCCTCAAGCGCCAGTCGTAGGCAGGCGAAGGTGTCGAGGTCGGGCTCCTCGAAGGTCAACGAGCCGATCGCGGCGAAGTCGAGCCGGGGCAGGTCGACCGGGGCCCGCTCGGGGAAGTTGAGCGCGTAGGAGATCGGCACCCGCATGTCGGGATAGCCGAGGTGGGCGATGGTCGAGCCGTCGAGGAGGTTGACCATCGAGTGGATCAGCGACTGCGGGTGGACGACGACGTCGATCCGCTCGTAGGGGACGCCGAAGAGGTGGTGCGCCTCGATCACCTCGAAGCCCTTGTTCATCAGCGTCGCCGAGTCGATCGTGATCCGGCCGCCCATCTTCCAGGTCGGGTGGTCGAGCGCCTCGGCGACGCTGACGTCGCCGAGGTCCCCGCGGCCGCGGAAGGGGCCGCCGGAGGCGGTGATGACGAGGCGCTCGACCGTGCCGGGCGCCTCGCGGCCGATCAGCTGGTGGAGCGCCGAATGCTCGGAGTCGACCGGCAGGAGCCGCGCCCCGGTCGCCTCGGCCAGCGCCATCACCAGCTCGCCGCCGAGCACCAGGCTCTCCTTGTTGGCGAGGGCGACATCGATCCCGGCCGTCAGCGCGGCGACGGTCGAGCCGAGGCCGGCGGCGCCGACGATCCCGTTCAGGACGAGGTCGGGCTCGGTCGCCGCGATCAGGTCGCGCACGCCCTGCTCGCCGACCAGCACGCGGCCGTCCCACGCCTCGCCCGCACGGGCGGCAGCGTCGGGGTCGGCGAGCGCGATCGTGGACGACGCCGTGCTCGCGCGCCTGGGCGACGGTCGTCTCCCAGCCACGCCCGGCGGCCAGGCCGACGACGCGGAGCTCACCGCCGGAGGCGTCGATCACCTCCAGCGCCTGCGTCCCGACCGACCCGGTCGAGCCAAGTATCAGCACTTTCCTCATCTGCCCAGAGGATACGGATCGCACCTTCCGAGTCCTTAAATCGACCGCCTAGAACGTGGCTGGCCTCAGTTGCACGCAAGCGACCTTCGACGCGCCATTTTCGGACGATCGCTTCCTTCCTGCCCGCGTCCGACGCGCGAAAGTTGGCGTCGTGGAGACGATCATGCGTTCATGGCGAACCCGCACCTCGTCAGCGGTCGCCAGCGATTCAGCGACGACTCCACTCCGTTCCCGCCAAGGCGCGTCGTCTCCGTACTTCAGCCGATAACGTTCGGAAATCAATTCCATCTCGGCATCGTCGGCTGCCCGGCGTACTCCGATACCTCCGCCAGCTCCCGCGCATTGATGCCACCGCTGCCAATCTCGGTGAAGCCTCGATCGCCGCAGGGCAAGAGCGACCGGCCACGTGCGCCTGGCGCCAGAGGCCAGAAGAAGAGGACCGCACCCACCTCGACGCGCTCGATGTCCCGCGCCTTGCGGGTCCAGAGGGCCGAGGTGACGACGATGCCTTCGGGGCGCGACGGTCAGCGTGCTACAAGGCCGAATCGACGATCGCCATCGCGACGAGGTCGCGAACCCGCCCATCTGGGTGCAGCATCAGCTCCGCCAGAGCCTCCTCGATCCAGGCGCTCATGGCGGCGAGCGGTTGAAAGCGTCATCTCCCACGGTCAAGAAATGCGACGTGACTCAGTAGACGAGGGCGACGGCCAGGTAGTAGCCGACGACGACGGTGAAGAAGACGGCGTCGAGGCGGTCGAGGATGCCGCCGTGGGGGCCGAAGATGGTGCCCGTGTCCTTCGTGCCGAGGTCGCGCTTCAGCATCGACTCGAAGAGGTCGCCGACCGGGGCGATGGCGGCGACGGCGGCGCCGATGATCAGGGCGTCCGCCCCGCTCAACCAGTTCTGGTAGAGCCCGGCGAACCAGAAGCCCATCGTGCCGATCACGAAGCCGCCGACCAGGCCCTCGACGCTCTTGTTCGGCGAGATGTTCGGGGAGAGTTTGTGGCTGCCGAACATGCGCCCGGTGGCGTAGGCGGCGGTGTCGGTGACGAAGGTCCCGACCAGGACGTCGATCAGGAGGGCGGCGCCGTGGCTCGGCAGGTCGCGGAGGAAGACCGCGTGGGCGAGCGGGATGCCGATCCAGACGATCCCGAGGAGCGTCACCGCGACCGACATCGTCACCCCGTGCCGGTGTTTGGCGTCCGCGCCGAAGGCGAAGAGCAGCGGGAACGAGGCGGCGAAGACCATCAGCACGCTGTAGGAGGTGCCGACGTGGGCGGCGACGACCATCCCCGCGACCGCCAAGTAGGCGGGGATCGCCAGCGGCCGCGCGGTCGAGGTCATCTCGAGGTACTCGCGCAGGCAGAGGATGCCGATCGCGATCATCGCCAGGGCGAAGACCCAGTCGCCGGCGACGGTGATCGCGATCGCGAAGATGATCGCCGGGATCGCGATCAGGATCCGCCGCGTCGTCTCCCCGCCGCCGCCCTTTCTGCCGCGGCGGCTTCGGCTCCTTCGGCTCGCGCCGCCGGCCTTTGGCGCGGCGGCCGCGTTTGGAGCCGCCCCGGGCGCGGCGCCGGCGCGGCGGCTCCTCGACCGCCTCGGCCTCCCCCTCGGCGGGGTGCTCTTCGAACATCTCTTCTTCGAAGAAGTCGGTCATCAGCGCCCCCCGAAGCGCCGCTGCCGCTCGGTGTACTGGCCCAGCGCCCGCTCGAACGCCGCCCGGTCGAAGTCCGGCCACAGCTCCTCGGCGAACACCAGCTCCGAGTAGGCGCACTGCCAGAGCAGATAGTTCGAGATCCGCTGCTCGCCGCTGGTTCTGATCAGGAGGTCGGGGTCGTGCATGTCGGGTGCGTAGAGGTGGCGCCGGAACTCCTCCTCGGAATCCCCGTCGAAGGCGCGCGCGGCGTCCACTATCTCGGCTCGGCCGCCGTAGTTGAAGGCGATGAAGAGCGTGATACGAGAATTGCCGGCCGTCTTTGCTTCCGCCCACTCCATCTGCTCGACCAGCTTCGCGGCGACCCCCTCGCGGCGGCCGATGAAGCGCATCCGCACGCCTTCCTGGTCGAGCTCCGGCGTCTCGCCGAGGATCCGCTCGCCGAACATCGCCATCAGCCCGCTGACCTCCTCCGTCGGAGCGCGACCAGTTCTCGGTCGAGAAGGAGAAGACGGTCAGCTCCTCGATCCCCAGGTCGACCGCGTCGCGCAGCCGCGCCTTGACCACGTCGGCGCCCGCCCGGTGCCCCTCGATCACCGGCAGCCCGCGGCCCTGCGCCCAGCGGCCGTTGCCGTCGGTGATGATCGCTACGTATCTCGCGGCGCTCAAACCGATGCGCCGCCCTCAGACCTCGAGGATTTCCGCTTCCTTGGCCTTCAGCAGCGTGTCGATCTCGGCGATCGCCTCGTCGGTCTGTTTCTGCAGCGAGGCCTCGGCGCGGCGCTCGTCGTCCTCGCCAACTTCGCCCTCGTTCTTCAGCTCGCGCAGGTCGCTCATCACGTCGCGGCGGACGTTGCGGATCGCGACCCGGCCGTCCTCGGCGACGCCGTTGACGACCTTGACCATCTCGCGCCGCCGCTCCTCGGTCATCTCCGGGATCGACAGGCGGATCACGTTGCCGTCGTTGGACGGCGTGAGGCCGACGTCGGACTCGAGGATCGCCTTCTCGATCGCCCCGATCCCGCTCTTGTCGAACGGCTGCACGGTGAGCAGGCGGGCGTCGCTGGCCGACACGTTCGCCAGCTGCTTGAGCGGCGTCTGCGACCCGTAGTAGTCGACGCTGATCCGGTCGAGGAGGTGCGGGGAGGCGCGGCCGGTGCGCACCGTCGCCAGCTCGCCGCGGCTCGATTCGACCGATTTGGCCATCCGATCCTTGGCGTCTGCGAGCAGTTCGTCGGTAATTGCCACGGGTCCGTCCTCTCTAGGCGTCGGTCCCGTTCGACACCAGCGTGCCGACGGTCTCGCCGCTGACGATCCTATCTATGTTCAGCTCGTCAGCCATGTTGAAGACGTAGATGGGCAGGTCGTTGTCCATGCAGAGGCTGAGCGCGGTCGAGTCCATCACTTTGAGGCCCCGCTCGATCGCTTCCCGACCCGTGATGTGGGGGATGAACTTGGCGTCCGGGTTGGTCGCCGGGTCGGAGTCGAAGACCCCTTGCACCCCGTTCTTGGCCATCAGGATCGCCTCCGCGTGGATCTCCAGGGCGCGCAGCGCGGCCGCCGTGTCGGTGGTGAAGAACGGGTTGCCGGTGCCCGCCGCGAAGATCACGATCCGGCCCTTCTCCAGGTGGCGCATCGCGCGCCGGCGGATGTAGGGCTCGGCCACCTCCTTGACGTCGATCGCCGACATCACCCGGGTGTGCTGGCCCATCCGCTCGAGCGCGTCCTGCAGGGTCAGCGCGTTCAGCACGGTCGCCAGCATCCCCATGTAGTCACCGGTCGCCCGGTCCATCCCGGCGGCGGCCCCGGCCAGCCCGCGGTAGATGTTCCCGGCGCCGACGACGATCGCCACCTCCACCCCGCGCTCGCGCACGGAGGCGACCTGGGTGGCGATCCGGTCGACCTCGACCCCGTCGGTGCCGTACTCCTGGCTGCCCATCAGGGCCTCCCCCGAGAGCTTCAGGAGGATGCGACCGAACCGCTCCCCGGCCATCGGGTGCTTACTCGTCTCCGACGCGGAAGTAGGAGAAGCGGGCGATGCGGATGTTCTCGCCGGTTTTCGCGGCCAGCTCCTGGCGCAGCTCCTCGATCGTCTTCGAGTCGTGTTTCTCGGCGTTGACGTGCTGCTGGTCGAGCAGCGCCACTTCCGAGGCCCACTTTTTGAGCTGACCCTCGACGATTTTCTCGACGATGTTGTCCGGTTTGCCTTCTTCGCGCGCCTTCTCTTCGAAGACCCGCTTTTCGGCCTCGCGGGCGTCGGCGTCGATCTCGTCGGTGGAGACGTACTGCGGCGCGGTCGCGGCGACGTGCAGGGCGACCTGGTAGGCGAAGACCTGGAAGTCCTCGTTGCGGGAGACGAAGTCGGTCTCGCACTGCACCTCGACCATCGCGCCGACGCTGTTGTTGGCGTGGATGTAGGAGGCGACGACGCCCTCGTTGGTGCCGCGGCCTTCGCGCTTGGCGGCGGAGGCCTGGCCCTTCACCCGCAGCAGCTCGATCGCCCGCTCGACGTCACCGTCGGCTTCGACCAGGGCGGCTTTGCTGTCCATCATCGCGGCCCCGGTGCGGTCCCGGAGCGCTTTCACATCGGCGGCGGTGACCTGCGCCATCAGGAGTCCCCTTTCTGGGTGTCGGTGCTCGCTGCCGCGGGAGCCTCGGCCGCGGGAGCGGCGGGCTCGGCTTTGGGAGCCTGCTGCGCCGGGGCGGCGGGCTGCGCCGGGGCGGCTTTCTGCGCCTGGGCCTGCTGCGGAGCGGCTTTCGGCGCGGCGGGCTGAGCGGGTGCCGCCTGCTGCGCCGGGGCTTTCGCCGCGGCGGCGGCTGCTGCCGCCTGTTTCTCGGCCTCGGCTTTGGCGGCCGCCTGTTTGGCGGCTTCTTCCTCGGCTTCTTTGGCCTGCTGCGCCTGGAGGCGGACTTTCTCTTCCTCCTCGCGTTTCTTGCGCTCTTCCTCGTCGCGTTTGCGCCGTTCCATTTCTTCGGCGATCCGCTTCTCCTCCTGCACGCGCCAGGCCGAGGAGCCCTCCTCGACCGCGCTGCCGATCGTGCCGATAATCAGCTGGCAGGAGCGGATCGCGTCGTCGTTGCCGGGGATCACGTAGTCGATCGGGGTCGGGTCGCAGTTGGTGTCGACCAGGCCGATGATCGGGATCCGCAGGCGGGCCGCCTCGTGGACCGCGATCTCCTCGGTTTTCAGGTCGGTGACGAAGACCGCGTCGGGCAGGCGATCCATGTCGCGGACGCCGCCGAGGTTGAACTCGAGCTTCGCCAGTTCGGCCTCCATCCCCATCCGCTCCTTGGTCGGCAGGAGGTCGAGTTTGCCCTCCTCTTTCCAGCCGTTGAGCTCGTGGAGGCGGGCGATCCGGCCCGACATCGTCTGGAAGTTGGTCAGCAGACCGCCCAGCCAGCGCTTGTTGACGTACGGCATTTTGCAGCGATCGGCCCATTCCTGGACCACGTCGCGCGCCTGCTTCTTGGTGCCGACGAAGAGGATCGTGCCGCCGCCGGAGGCGAGCTCACCGGTGAAGCGGCGGGCGTTCTCCAGCAGCGCCTCGGTCTGCAGAAGGTCGATGATGTGGATCCCGTCGAGCTCGCCGTGGATGAAACGGCGCATGTTCGGGTTCCAGCGGCGCGTCTGGTGGCCGAAGTGGACTCCGGCCTCGAGCAGTTCTTTCAGGCCTGCCTCAGGCATGCATGTTCTCCTTGAATTGGGTTGCGTGGCGCCCCGCCCCGCTAGCCGGGACCCAGGTTCTTTGCCCTGGGCAGGATCCGGTCCGCTTCTGGACGGGGGTAGAAGTGACTTAGTGAAGTTTGATTGTAGGGCCGCGAGCAAGCGGGCGCCGGGCGCCCCGGGCCCGCTCGTCCTACTCGGCGTGGGCCGCCTCGAGCGCCGCCTCGAGGTCCGCCGGCAGCGGCGAGGCGAAGTCGAGCGGCGCGCCGGTGCGCGGATGGCGGAAGGCGAGCCGGTGGGCGTGCAGGAACTGGCGCCGCAGGCCGTAGCGGGCGCTGCCGCCGTAGGTCGAGTCGCCCGTGAGCGGGTGCCCGATGGCGGCGAAATGGGCGCGGATCTGGTGCGTGCGGCCGGTCTCCAGGCGGGCCTCGACGTAGCTCTCGCGCGGCAGCAGCTCGAGCACCTCGAAATGGGTGCGGGCATCGCGCGAGGCGGCCCCGGCGACCGCCATCCGGGTGCGGCGCTTGGCCGCCCGGCCGATCGGCGCGTCGATCGTCCCGGTCCGCGAGCCGAGGCGGCCGCCGGCGAGGGCCAGGTAGCGGCGCTCGACCTCGCGCTCGCGCACCGCCTCCTGCAGCTTCGTCAGCGCCTCCGGGTTGCGCGCCACCACCATCAGCCCGCTGGTGTCCTTGTCGAGCCGGTGGACGATCCCGGGCCGCTCCGGGTCGCCGCCGCCGAGCAGGTCGCCGAGCTCGGAGACCAGGGTCGGGCCGCTGTGCGAGGGCGCCGGGTGGACGACGAGGCCCGCGGGCTTGTCGATCACCGCGAGGTCGTCGTCCTGGTGGACGATCCGCAGCTCGGGCGCGCCGCTCTGCTCGGCGCGTCGCCCCGCCCCGTACGCCGCGCCCTCGTCAGGAGCCACGCTGGGCGCCCTCCGCTTCGCGCAGGTAGATCACCAGCAGGATGACCACCCCGCAGGTGATCCCGCAGTCGGCGAGGTTGAACGGCGGCCAATGCGGCAGTTCGATGAAGTCGGTGACGTGGCCGTGGCGGATCCGGTCGATCAGGTTGCCGAAGGCCCCGCCCGCGAGCAGCCCCGTCGCCACCCACATCCCCCGCCGCGCCGGATCGCGGGCGAAGAGCCAGAGCACCACGCCGAGGGCGATCAGGGTGATCGCGACGAGCAGCACCCCGCCCCCGTTGGCGAGCCCGAAGGCGACCCCTTCGTTGTGCGAGAGGGTCAGCTTCAACGGCCCCAGCACGTCGACCTGTTCGCCGAGCACGATGTGGTGTTCGACCACGCTCTTGGCGATCTGGTCGAGGATCACGACGACCACCGCCAGCGCTGCCGCGAGCCCCCAGGCCCGCCCGACCCGTCCGCTCACGAAACGATTTTGAGGGCGAAGCTCTCGATGATCCCGAGCGCGATCAGGGCGATGATCGGGCTCGGATCGAAGGCCAGGTTCGCCCCGCCGATCGGCCGGATGAAGCTGCGGAAGAGGTTCAGGTAGGGGTCGGTCGTTTCGGTGATGAAGTCGAGCACGGCGCGCAGCCACGGGTAGTACGGCATCCGCGGGACGAAGGAGATCAGGATGTTCAGCAGGATCAGGATCGTGTAGACGGTGAAGAGCCCGAAGACGAAGTTGTAAAGGTTCAGGCTGGCCGCGGCGAGCGGCAGGGAGAGGACGGCGTCGGCGCTCATCCCCGCATCCTCTCCAGCGAGGCGACCACGGCGGCGGTGAAGGCCTCCCGGGCACCCTCGCGGTCGAGCGCTTCGAGGCCCGCCTCGGTGCTGCCGCCGGGTGAGGCGACGGCGCGACGGACGTCGGCCGGGTGGCGGCGGCGCAGGAGCTCGGCGGTCCCGGCGGTGGTCTCGACGATCAGCTCGCGGGCCAGCTCGGGATCGAGGCCGTCCGCGGCCCCCGCGTCGGCGATCGCCTCCACCGCCAGCGCCAGGTAGGCGGGCGCGCAGCCCATCACCGCGGTCGCCCCGTCGAAGTCCCTCTCCTCGATCTCGACCACGTGGGCGAGGTGCTCGAGCGCGGCGCCGACCCAGGGCGAGAGCGCGTCGCCGGCGATGCAGATGACGCCTTGGCGGACCTCGACGCCGACGTTCGGCATCGTCCGCAGGATCAGCGCGTCGGGGAACGCCTCGCGCAGGCGCGCGAGCGGGGTCGCGGCGAGGACGGAGACGATCTCGTCGGCGTCCTGCAGTTCGGGAGCGACGGCGTCGAGCGCGGCGGGCTTGACCGCGAGGACGATCGCGTCGGCGCGGTCGGCGACCTCCTCGGCGCTGAGGGCCTCCCCACCGAGCTCCGCGGCGAGCGCCGCCGCCCGGCCGGAGCCCGAGTCGGCGAAGAGCATCGTCTCGACCTCCCCCGCGAGCCCGCGGGCGATCGCCGCCGCCATGCTGCCCGAACCGATGAAGCCGAGGGTCACCTGACGGAGACTAAGCGACCGGCGGCGGGTTGCCCGCGGCGCTGGCGGCCAGCTGAGCGTCCCAGCCGCAGGTGGCGCAGGCGTGCTGGAAGGCCGAGCGGGCGAAGGAGACGGCGAGCTCGAGCGGATCGTCGGCCGCGACCACGTCCTCCCAGGGCGAGCACGTACTCGCCGAGGTCGCCGTCCCAACGCGCCCCGGCGACGCCGAGGTCGGCCTCCGCGAACCCCGTCTGGGCCGGATGGGCATAGGCGTAGAAGGCGGCGCCGTCGTGTTTGGGATCGCCCGGCCACCAGCCGACCGCGACCTCCTGCGAGTCCATCGCGTTGCGCATGATGAAGTCCTCGGCGGGCGGTTTGGCGGGGTCGCCGGAGAAGAGGCTGACGGCGAGGTCGAAGGAGCCCCACCAGGCGTTGACCGGGGTCGAGCGGCCGCGGAAGGGCGCCCGGAACGCGGCCAGCACCTGGGCGGCGCGGGTCGCCATGCCGAAGTAGTCGGCGATCGCCTGGCGCTCGTAGGTCGCGTGCTCGGTGTCGACGTCGAGCGGCGTCTTCCAGGCGACCTCCTGCGGTTCGGGGTCGATCTTCACCGCGCCGACCAGCTCGGTGAGGACGGTGAGCAGGGCGGTGGTCACCTCGCCGACCGGGCGATCGGGGACCAGCGGGACCGCCTGGCGCTCGCCGTCCGAGGTCTCCACCAGCGCCTCGTGGCGGTGCAGGTCGAGGGCGACGACGAAGGCGCCGGACCCGTCGGGCGAGGGCAGCGGCGCCGTCTCCCAGCCGCGCGCGGTGAGGCGCAGGGCGGCGTGCTGAAGCTGCGGCTCGGGCGGCGCCAGTTCGGCCGCCAGCTTGCCCAGCACCTGCGTGTGGGCGTGCAGCGTGTCGCAGGTCGCACTCCACTCGGAGTAGGAAATCGAGGGCCAGGAACTCATGCGCCGAGCCTACTCAAGCCCGGTGCTGCGCAACAACCGAGGCTTCAGGATTGGTTGAAGAAGCCTTTGTCGATCAACCGCGCTTTTTCCTCCGCCGAGACCTCGACGTTGCGCGGCGTCAACAGGAACATCTTCTCGGCGATCCGCTGCATGCCGCCGTCGAGCGCGTAGGTGAGCCCGGAGCAGAAGTCGATCATCCGCTTCGAGAGCTCGTGGTCGGCGGTCTGCAGGTTGAGGATCACCGGCACCGACCGTTTGAACTGGTCGGCCACCTGCTGGGCGTCGTTGAAGTTGCGCGGGATGACCAGGTGCACCTGGAGGTCGCCGCCGCCGTTGTCGACCGGGCGCAGCGTGCGCGTGCGGCTGGCGGCGATCGGCTCGTCGTCGGCGAAGATGTCGTCGATCTCGTCGCGGCGGGCGCGGCGCGAGGTCGGCAGCCGGCGGACCGAGGCCGAATCCCGTTCGCGGCGCGGCGGCTCGCCGTACGCGTCCTCGGTACCGGTATCCGGTTCGAAGTCCTCCTCGTATTCCGGACCGTAGTCGTGGTCCTCGGCGAGGCCGAAGTAGACAAGAGCTCTATGCCAGGTATCCCTCAGGGCCATGCAGGCTGTTTCGGCTTCTCTGCGCCGACTCCTTTAGCGAATTTCCTCGGGTGCGGGTACCGGCTCAGATTAGCGCCGATTCACACAAATAGCGCCGATCCGAGGCGGAGGATCGTCGCGCCCTCCTCGAGCGCCACCCGCCAGTCCTGGGAAGTACCCATCGAGAGGCGCTCGACACCGTTGGCGGCGGCCAGCTCGGCGAGGCGGGCGAAGTGCGGCCGCGAGTCCTCCGGGTCGTCGGCGAAGGGCGGCATCGTCATCAAGCCGCCGACGCGGACCGGGCAGCGGGCGATGAAGTCGGGGAGCTCGGCAGGCGCGACTCCCCCCTTCCCCTCCTCCTCGGCGACGTTGACCTCGACCAGGATCTCGGTCTCGGCGGTGCCGTGGCGGCCGAGCTGCTCCAGCACCGAGTCGGTGGCGACCGAGTGGATCAGCCGCACCAGCGGCAGGATCTGCTTCACCTTGCGGCTCTGAAGGTTGCCGATGAAGTCCCAGGTGAAGTCGGCGGCGTAGCGCTCGTGCTTGGCGGCGAGGTCCTGCTGGCGGTTCTCGCCGACCAGGGTGACCCCGGCCGCGGCCAGCGCCCCCATCTCCTCCAGCGGCACGTACTTGCAGGCGACCAGCACCTCGGCCTGGCCCGCGGCGAGGCCGGTGACCTCCTCGAGGTGGGCGCGGACCCGGGCGGGGTCGATGTTGTGGAAGAGGGTGCGGGGCATGGCGGGGTGCGTCGGGGTGTCAGGGATCCTGACGGGTCGCCGGTCTCAGGACGCGATCCAGGCGAGGTTGCCCATCCTGCCGGTCACGCCCTGGTCGCGGCGGTGGGAGAAGAACAGCCCGGCCTCGCAGGAGGTGCAGAGCCCGGCCGACTCGACCCGCTCGACCCCGGCGCGGGCGAGCGCGCGGCGGGCGACCTCGGGCAGGTCGAGCATGCGCCCGGCGGCGATCCTGTCGCCGAGGTCGGCGAACTCCTCCACTACCTCGGGGCCAACCTCGTAACAACAGGGGCCGATCCCGGGGCCGATCGCGGCGGCGCTCGCCTCGACCAGGGCGGCGCCGCGGGCGACGATCCCGGCCGCCAGCCCGCGCCAGCCGCAGTGGAGCATCGCCACGCCGCCGGGGCCGGCGAGGGCGATCGGCAGGCAGTCGGCGGTGAAGACGAGCGGCGCCAGGCCCGGCCGGCGGACGATGTGCCCGTCGACCTCCTCGAGGGCGGCACCGGGCTCGGCGTAGGGGCTCGGCACCTGGCGGGCCTCGTGCACGGCGATGTCCGCCTTGTGGACCTGGAGCCCGATCGGCACCCGGGACGGCGAGGTCCCGACCGCGGCGGCAAGGCGCCCGCGGTTCTCGATCAGCGCGGCGTCGAGATCACCGGTGAGCACGCCGACGTTCAGCGAGTCGTACGGCGCCTCCGAGATTCCGCCGACCCGCGAGCCGAAGCCGACCCACCCGGTCCCCGGCCCGGCCGGACCCAGCTCGGCACGCAGCCAGCGCACCCCGTCACTCTCGATCCAATCCATACCGAGAGCCAAGCACACCGCCCGGCCCCAGTTCGATGTTGATGGGCCGAAAACTCCTGACATAGAGGAGTTTTCGGCGCATCAACATCAAGCGCTCGCGGCGGCGAGGGCGATGCGGAGCTCGTCGGCGCGGGTCGGGGCTTCGCCGTCGAGCTTGGCGGCGAGGGCGGCGTCGAGGCCGCGGCCGACCGCCGGGCCGGAGAGGCCGGCGGCGGTGAGGTCGGCGCCGCCGATCTCGAGCCCGACCTGGCGCCACTCGAGCCAGTCGTCGAGCCAGCCGGCGCCCATGCCGCGGGCGAGCACGAGCACCAACGGATCGACACCGCGCGCCAGCGCCGCGCCCTCGGAGGGCCGCGCCGGCCTCGCGCTCGCCAGCTCCGCCGCGCGGCGGAAGGCGGGATCGGCCGCGGGCGAGCGGTCGGCGCCCGCTGCCGGGATCGAGATTTCCTCCTCGTCGCCCGGCGATTCGATCGCGCCGACGTCGCGGTCATCGGTCGGCGCCGCCTCGAGCACCCCCGCCGCCGCCAGGATCGCGTCGGGCCGGTCGACCTCGCCCGCCCAGGCCGGCGTGACCAGCAGGCGCTCGACGTCGCGGGCCAAGGCGAAGGATTCGCCGCCGGGGCGCGGCTCCACCAGGCCCCAGCCCGCCAGCAGTTCGAGGCCGCGGACGCCGCGCTCTTCGGCGGCCAGCCGGCGCAGCTCCTCGGCGCGGCGCTCGGGCGTCACCGTCGCCAGGTCCGTCGCCAGCAGGAGGTCGCGGGTGCCGGGCTCCAGCTCGAACCCGAACCGGCCCGCGTAGCGCGCGGCGCGGATCGACCGGGTCGGATCGTCGAGGAACGAGCGGTCGTGGATCGCCCGCAGCAGCCCCTCGCGCAGGTCGACCTGGCCGTCGTAGGGGTCGAGCAGGGCGGTCGGGTCGGCAAGCGGGATCGCCATCGCGTTGACGGTGAAGTCGCGGCGGGCGAGGTCGGTGCGGATCGGCGCGCCGAGCTCGACCGTCGGCAGCGCCCCCGGCCGCGCGTAGCTCTCCCGGCGCGAGGCGGCGAGGTCGAGCTCCTCGCCGTTCCAGTCGACCTTCATCGTGCCGAAGCGCGGGTGCGTCACCAACGGCTCCGCCCCGAGCGCCGCGGCCAGCTCCGCCGGGTCGCCCTCGACCACCAGGTCGATGTCGGCGCGCCCCCGTCCCAGGATCAGGTCGCGCACCGCGCCGCCGACCAGGTACACCGGGTCCGGTGCCTCCGCGGCCACCGCGGCCAGCTCCGGGTAGGCGGCGGCAAGCGCCGCACCGAGGTCGGGCCGGTCAGTCATGTCGTGCCGCGCTCCTCATCGGTTCACCCCTACGATGATCGGGGACGCGGATGCCGAGTGACTGGGAGAACGAAGAGGGGTTGCCGGCGGGCGAACGGCCGTCGGAAGAACGCACCCTGCCGGAGGACGAAGCCGGGCTGCCGGAGATGCGCCCGGCGCACCGTGCCCCGCGCCACGCGCCGACCCGCCCGCAGATCGTCCGTCGCCGCCTCGCCGCGATCGTCGCGATCGGCATCGTGGTGGTCGCGGCGGTGATCGTCCTCGCCTCGGCGGGCGGCGGCTCCGGCCGCAAGGGCTCCGACCAGGCTGCCGCCGCGACCAAGAAGCGGGCGCCGGAAAAGGCCGAGCCGAAAAGCCATCTGGTCGCCAACGCCACCCCGCAGGCCGACTGGAAGCCGTACACCGGCCCGGTGGCGATCCTCGAGTACCACGTGCTCGGCGCCCCGCCGGAAGGCGCGCCCTATCCCGAACTGTACGTCGGCCGCACCGACTTCGAAAAACAGATGGACTGGCTGGAAGAACACGGATACGAGGCGGTGACGCTCGAACAGGTGCAGGAAGCCTGGTACCACAAGGGCAAACTGCCGCCGAAACCGCTGGTCATCTCCTTCGACGACGGCTACCGACCCCAGTACACCTTCGCCCTGCCGACCCTGCGCAAACACGGCTGGGCGGGCGTGCTGAACCTGAAGGCGGAAGGCTCGGAACTGTACGAGTCGAACGTCGAAGCGATGCTCGCGGCGGGCTGGGAGCTCGCCGCCCATACGATCCACCACCTCGACCTGACCGAACTAGGGCCCGCCGAACTGAAGGAAGAAGTCGCGGGCTCACGCGAAATCCTGCAGGAAGAATTCAAGGCGCCGGTCAACAACTTCTGTTATCCGGCCGGGGAGTTCGACGAAACGGTGGTCAAGGCGGTCGAAGCGGCCGGGTATGCCGGCGCGACGACGGAGATCTCCGGCCTCGCCGAAAAGAGCAAGCCCTACGAACTGGCGCGGCTGGAGATCCTGCGCGAAACGCACGTCGCCGGGCTCGCCGCCGACCTGAAGAGCGGCGAAGGCGAAACCTCGGAAGCGCCGGCCTAGCGGCGGACCGGGATGCCGTCGGCGGCCATCTGGTCCTTGGCCTCCGCCACCGTGTGCTGGCCGTAGTGGAAGATCGAGGCGCAGAGGACCGCGTCGGCCCCGCCCTCGGCGATCGCCGCCGAGAGGTGCCCCAGCTCCCCCGCCCCGCCCGAGGCGATCACCGGCACCGACACCGCGTCGGCCACCGCCCGGGTCAGCTCAAGGTCGTAGCCGTCGTTGGTCCCGTCCCGGTCCATGCTGGTCAGCAGAACCTCGCCGGCGCCGCGCTCGACCGCCTCGCGCGCCCAGGCGACCGCGTCACGGCCCTCGACCCGTTCCCGCCCGCCCTTCACGTAGACGCCCCAGAGCCCGTCCGCCTCGCGCTTGGCGTCGATCGCGATCACCACGCACTGGGCACCGAACTGGTCGGCGAGCTCGCTCAGGCAGCTCCGGCCGGGCCAGCGCCGCCGAGTTGACCGAGACCTTGTCGGCGCCCGCGTCGAGGACCGCCTGGGCGTCGGCGACCGAGCGGATCCCGCCGCCGATCGTGAACGGGATGAAGACGTTGTCGGCGGTGCGGCGGGCGAGGTCGACGATCGTCTCGCGCTTCTCGTGCGAGGCGGTGATGTCGAGGAAGACGAGCTCGTCGGCGCCCGCGGCGTCGTAGCGCTCGGCCAGCTCGACCGGGTCGCCCGCGTCGCGCAGGCCGACGAAGTTGGTGCCCTTGACGACGCGCCCGGCGTCGACGTCAAGGCAGGGGATGACTCTCTTCAGCGGCACGGTCCCAGGCTAGAGCAGCCCGTTGATGGGCCGAAAACTAGCCATATAGGCAAGTTTTCGGCCCATCAACATCGTCAGGCGAGGGCGGTGACGGCCTCGTCGACCGTGAAGCGCTTCTCGTAGAGGGCGCGGCCGACGATCACGCCCTCGACGTTCGGCGCCGCCTCGGCGCGCAGGCGCTTCAGGTCGTCGAGCGTCCCGACGCCGCCGGAGTAGATGACCGAAGCGGAGGTCGCCGCCGCCACCCTGGCGAGCTGGTCGAAGCCGGGCCCGGCGAGCGTCCCGTCGACCTCGATCGGGGTGAAGAGGAAGCGCTCGACCCCGCGCGCGGTGAGGTCGGCGACCGCGTCGGCGACGTCGACGTCGGAGGTCTCGGTCCAGCCCGCCAGCGACACCTTGCCGTCGCGGGCGTCGACCGAGACGACGACCCGCTCGCCGTGCTCTTTCAGCATCGCGTCGAGGAACTCGGGGTCGCGCATCGCCGCGGTGCCGATCACCACGCGTTCTGCCCCGCTCCGCAGCACGTTGGCGACGCACTTGGCGTTGCGCAGGCCGCCGCCGACCTGGATCGGGAACGGCACCGCGTCGGCGATCCGCCGCACCGTCGCGAGGTTCACCGGTTCGCCCGCCTTCGCCCCGTCGAGGTCGACCACGTGGATGATGTGGACGCCGGCCTCGGCGAAGCGCAGCGCCGCGTCCACCGGGTCGGCGTCGAAGATCGTCTCGCGGTCGTAGTCGCCCTCGACCAGCCGCACCGCATGGCCGTCGCGGATATCGATCGCCGGGTAGAGGATCACGCGGCCGCGGGTGCCTTCGCGCAGATGCCGGCGAAGTTGGCGAGCAGACGCAGGCCGGCGGCGCTCGACTTCTCGGGGTGGAACTGGACGCCGAAGACGTTGTCGCGCTCGGCGGCGCAGACGAAGCGCTCACCGTACTCGGCGGTGCCGAGCGCGTCCTCGGCGGCGGCGCGGGCGACGTAGGAGTGCACGAGGTAGAAGGGCGTCTCGGTGGCGATCCCGGCGGTGAGGCGCGACTCGCGCTCCCAGCGGACCGGCGCCCAGCCGATGTTCGGCACCTTGAGGCCGGGGGCGGCGAGCGCCGTCACCGCGCCGGGGAGCAGCCCCAGCCCGTCGGCGCCGCCGAGCTCGTCGGAGCGCTCGAAGAGCAGCTGCAGGCCGAGGCAGATGCCGAGGATCGGCGTCCCCGCCGCCGCCCGCTCGGCGATCAGCTCGTCGAGCCCGGTCGCCCTGATCCGCTCCATCGCCCGCGGGAAGGCCCCGACACCGGGCAGGATCAAGCCGTCGGCGGCGCGCGCCTCGTCCGGATCGGCGCCGATCGTGGCGCGGGCGCCGACGTGCTCGAGCGCCTTCTCGACCGAGCGCAGGTTCCCCATCCCGTAATCGAGGACGAGGACCCGCGCCGCGCCGTCACTCATTCAGGGTTCCCTTGGTCGAGGGAACTCCCGTCTCCTCCGGGTCGATCGACACCGCCACCCGCAGCGCCCGCGCGAACGCCTTGAAGGCGGCCTCGATCATGTGGTGGACGTTGGTGCCGTAGCGGACCGAGATGTGCAGGGTCAGCTTCGCCGAGTTGGCGACGGCGTTGAAGAACTCCTCCGCCAGCTCGGTTTCGAAGCCGGCGATCGAGACGGTCGGCAGGTCGGCGCGGAAGACGCAGTGCGGCCGGCCGGAGATGTCGATCGCGCACTCCGCCAGCGCCTCGTCCATCGGCACCAGGGCGGAGCCGTAGCGGCGGATCCCGGTGCGGTCGCCGAGCGCCTCGTCGAGCGCCTGGCCGAGCACGATGCCGACGTCCTCGACCGTGTGGTGGGCGCCGGTCTCGGTGTCGCCGTTCGCGTTCACCTTCAGGCCGAAGCCGCCGTGGCGGGCGAACAGGTCGAGCATGTGGTCGAAGAACCCGACCCCGGTCGTGTTCTCGTACTCGCTGACCCCGTCGAGGATCAGCGCGAGGGTGATGTCGGTCTCCCCCGTCTTGCGGCTCTTGGTCGCCTTGCGCTTGCTCATCGCCGGATCATGGCCGATTCGGCGTGGACGGGGAAGCCCTCGGCCCGGGCGATCGCGTCGACGCTCGGCGCGAGCGCCGCCGCCGAGGCCTCGCCGATCTCCACCGTGGAGATGCGGCGGCGGAAGGCTCCCGGGCCGAGCGGCCCGGTGAAGCGGCCCGAACCGCCGGTCGGCAGGACGTGGTTGGAGCCCGCGGCGTAGTCGCCGAAGGCGGTCGCGCCCCAGCGGCCGGCGAAGACGCAGCCCGCGGTGGTGATCTGCTCGGCGAGGAAGGAGGCGTCCTCCTCGAAGATCTCGACGTGCTCCGGCGCGAAGGCGTTGCAGAGCGCGGCGGCGTCGGCCGAGTCGGGGACGTGGACGAGCGCCAGCGGCGCCGCCCCGGACACGCCGGGACGCTCCGCGACGAGGCGCTCGGTGGCATCGGCGACCGCGTCGAGCACGTGCTCCTCGACCGCCGCGACCACCAGCGCGCCGTCGCCGTGCTCGGCCTGGGCGCAGAGGTCGAGCGCCGCCCACTCGGCCTCGGTGTCGTGGCCGGCGATCACCATCAGCTCCGAGGGCCCGGCGAGGCTGTCGATGCCGACCGTCCCGTAGACCGCCCGCTTGGCCTCCTGGACCCAGGCGTTGCCCGGGCCGGCGATCACGTCGACCGGCTCGATCGTCTCGGTCCCGTAGGCGAGCGCGAAGATCGCCTGGGCGCCGCCGATCGCGTAGATCTCCTCGATCCCGCAGAGCGCCGCCGCGGCGAGGGTCACCGGGTGGACGCGGCCGTCGGGACCGGGCGGCGTCGCCAGGGCGAGGCGCTCGACCCCCGCCGCCCGCGCCGGCAGCACCGTCATCAGCACGCTGGAGGGGTAGGCGGCGCGGCCGCCGGGGGCGTAGAGCCCGGCGGAGCCGACCGGCACTTCGCGCAGGCGGACCGAATGGCCCTGGGGCAGATCGACCGTGCGCTCCTCGCCCAGCTGCGCCTCGGCGACCGTGCGGATGTTCGCGGCGGCCGTCTCCAGCGCCTCGCGCAGGGGGGCCTCGAGCGCGGCCAGCGCCGCCTGCGCGTCGGCCGGATCGACCGTGACCCCGTCGATCTCGCCGTCGGTGACGTCGTAGCGGCGGGTCAGCGCCAGGACCGCCGCGTCGCCGCCCTCGCGGACCAGCCCGCCGATCGAGTCGACCTCGACCGGGGGCGCCGCCTCGGCGCTCCAGCTGCGCACCGCGGCGGCGGTTGTCCGCGCCCCCGCCCACTGGAACCGCTGGACCTTCATCCGCGGCTCGCGACGCGCAGGCGCGCGGTCAGGTCGTCGACTTCGGCGGCGCGCAGCTTGTGGGCGACCCGGTTGGCGACGAAGCGCGCGGTGCAGTCGACGATCTCCTCGCGCACCTCGAGGTCGTTCTCGGCCAGCGTGCGGCCGGTGGCGACGAGGTCGACGATGCCGTCGCCGAGCCCGATCAGCGGCGCCAGCTCGACCGACCCCTTGACCTCGATCAGTTCGATCTGCCGCCCGGTCGACTCGAAGTACTGCTCGGCGATCCGCGGATACTTGGTCGCGATCCGCATCATCCCCAGGCGCCGTTGGCTCTCCCCCATGCGCTCGTCGCCGCGCCGCCCGGCCAGCACCATGCGGCACTTGCCGAAGCCGAGGTCGAGCAGCTCGTAGACGACCCGGTCGGCCTGCTCGAGCAGCACGTCCTTGCCGGTGATGCCGACATCGGCGGCACCCGCCTCGACGTAGGTCGGCACGTCGGAGGGGCGCATCGTCACCAGCGTCATCTCGTCGGTCTCGAAGATCAGCGAGCGGGAATCCCCGCGCAGCGGCGAGGTGTCGACGCCCGCCGCGTCGAGCAGGTCGAGCGTTTCGGTGAAGAGCGCGCCCCGCGGGACCGCCAGCGTCAGCGGGCCGTCGGGGCGGGTCGGGCCGCCGCCGATCCCGGCGATGCCCGCCATCAGGTCGCCGCCCTCTCGCGGCGCCGGCTCTCCTCCTCCATCTGGGCGACGTGGACGCGCTCCAGATATAGGGAGAAGCCGGCGGCGGGCAGATCGAGGCCGAAGCTCTTGAGGAAGCCGTCGTAGCGACCGCCGCCGCCGAGCACGTGGCCGAGGGCCGGGTCGTAGACCTCGAAGATCGCGCCGCTGTAGTAGCCGAGGTCGCGCAGCAGGCCGAAGTCGATCTGGACGCGGTCGGCGGTCCCCTGCTCGACCAGCGTCTCGTAGGTCCGCTGCAGCCGGGTGGTGGTGCGCTCGATCGCGTCGCCGCCGATCTCGCGCGCCCGCTCGAGCACGTCGGCACCGCCGCGCAGCTGCGAGAGCGCCACGCAGGCCTCGATCGCCGCATCGCCGATCCCGGCCTCGGCGAGCGCCGCCTCGAGTCCGACCAGGTCGTGGGTGGCGAGCCGGTCGAGGACGACGTCGCGATCGATCCCCTCGACCCCGAACTCCTCGAGCAGGTTGCGGTAGAGGTCGGCGTGGCCGAGCCCGATCACGGCGCGGTCGAGCCCCGCCGCGTCGAGCGCCCCCTCGAGCACGCCGATCACCTCGGCGGTACCGTCGGCGCCCGGGGCGCCGATCAGCTCGATCCCGGCCTGGACGAATTCGCGCATCTCGCCGCGCTGCGGCAGCACCGCCCGGTAGGCGGAGGAGAGGTAACAGAGGCGCAGCGGCAGCGGCGCGTCGGCGAAGCGGGTGGCGACCAGGCGGGCGATCGGCACGGTCATGTCGCTGCGCAGCGCCAGCAGGTCGCCGTTCTCGTCGAAGAAGCGGTAGGGCGAGGCCGAGGAGGGGCGGTCGCCGCGGGCGAGCACCTCGTCGTATTCGATCGCCGGCGTCGACACCTCGCCGTAGCCGGCGCCTTCGAAGACCTCGATCAGGCGCCGGTTGAGACGGCGCAGCTCGCGCATCTCATCGGGGAGCACGTCGCGCGTGCCGGGTGGGATCGGGTGGATCATGGGCCGGACCTTAGTCATTGAACTGACCAGCGGGACACCATGGTGGGCCGTGGGGGGAACGCCCCACCCGCGCCGGTTCGGGGCGGGCTAGGCCGGAACCTCGGCGGAGACGCGCTCGATCTGCGCCCCGAGGCTGCGCAGGCGCTCGTCGATCTGCTCGTAGCCGCGGTCGATCTGGCGGATGTTGCCGATCTCCGAGGTGCCCTCGGCCGCGCAGGCGGCGATGAGCATCGCCATCCCGGCGCGGATGTCGGGGCTCTCGACGCGCTCGCCGTGAAGCCGGCTCGGACCGCTGACGATCGCCCGGTGGGGGTCGCACAACGTGATCCGAGCGCCCATCGCGACCAGCTTGTCGACGAAGAACAGGCGGTTCTCGAACATCTTCTCGAAGATCAGGATCTCGCCGTCCGCCTGGGTGGCGAGGGCGAGGGCGATCGAGGTCATGTCGGCGGGGAACGCGGGCCAGGGGCCGTCCTCGATCTTCGGGATCGCGCCCCCGAGGTCCGGTTCGATCTCCAGGTGCTGCCCGGCGGGGACGATCACGTCCTCGCCCTCGACTTCGGATTTGAGGCCGAGGCGGCGGAACTGGCGGCGGACGTTGCGCAGGTCCTTCGGGCCGGCGTCGCGGATCCGCAGCTTTCCCCCGGTCGCCGCGGCGAGGGCCATGAAGCTGCCGACTTCGATGTGGTCGGGGCAGATCGTGAACTCGGCGCCGCCGAGGCTCGGCTGCCCGTTGACCACCATCACGTTGGATCCGACGCCTTCGACCTCGGCCCCCATCGCGGTCAGGAGCCGCGCCAGGTCCTGCACGTGGGGCTCGGAGGCGGCATTGGAGATCTGGGTCTGGCCAGGGGTCAGCGCGGCCGCCATCAGGGCGTTCTCGGTGCCCATCACCGAGGGCTCGTCCATGAAGATCTCGCAGGCGCAGAGGCCGGTCGGCGCGCTCAGCTCGATCCAGCGGGAGCCGTCGACCCGGGCGCCGAGGTCCTTGAAGGCGTCGAGGTGGGCGTCGAGGCGGCGGCGGCCGATGAAGTCGCCGCCCGGGGGCGGCATCTTGGCGGCGCCGAAGCGCGCCAGCAGCGGCCCGGCCAGCAGGAAGGAGGCGCGGATCTGGGAGGAGAGCTCCTCGTCCACCACCGGGGCGGTGACCCCGGCGGCGCAGAGCCGCACGCTGTTGTCGCCGACCCAGGCGACCTCGACGCCGAGCTGCTCGAGCAGGGCGATCTGGGCCTCGGTGTCGCGGATCCGCGGCACCCGGTGCAGGAGCACCTCCTCCTCGGTCAAAACGCAGGCGGCGAGGATAGGCAGGGCGGCGTTCTTGTTGCCGGCTACGGTGACCTCGCCCGACAGCGGCGCGCCCCCTTGGATGACGAACTTCTCCATTGGGACGGAGGGTAACGACCGCCCATGCGGAGCTTCTCCAGGCCACCCGCACGGCGATTTATGGCGAGCCACTTGCAAAGTGATCGCCGTCACTCTACGATCCACCGCGCAAGACGATTGAGGGACGCGATCTAGGTCGCAGCCAAGTCCCGGAAAGGCGTCTTGCAGCGCTTCTGGGGGTTCGCGGCGCTGCCTACATCAAGGCAGCGACCGCGACGTGCCCGCAAACGGCCGGAGGGTCCGCCTCCACCGAATGTCAGCGACAGCTAACAGAGCAAAGTGCGGGAACGTCCGTTCGTATCGCCGAATGTAAAAAACGCGTTTTGCGGGCATTTCTTGGCTCCAATGCAAGCCCCGTTGCAGATCGCAGTACGCGTCCGAGGGCCGGCCTATCTTAGGAACATATGTTCGATTACAAGCAAACGCTAACGGCACGTCTGACCGACGCCGTCGACCTGATGATCGACTTCGCCACGCTCGGCGAGTACGGGCTCGAGCCCGTTGGGAGAACTCCGTCGAGCTGCGAGACCCGCACCCGTCGCCCGGCCCCCGCTCCTTGCACGGGGCCGCGGCGGCGAGGTGCCGATCGTCTCTTCGACCGCGTCTCTGACCACTACAGCTTCTAAGCAGCTCGAGGCCGGTCCGGCGAGGGCGACTTCCGGTACGACGGTCCTCTCAACCCTCCGCGACGGAGGGCGATCGAACTCGCGAGGCGTCGAAGCTCGGCGACAAGCCGTCTCGAGACCCGTGTCGGATCCCCTCCTAGCCGGCGCCGGCAGCCTACCGGCAAGGCTGGCTGCTCGGACCGCGCATCGCCAGGAACTGCAGCTGCACCATGCTCGGAGCGGCAGCGCGAAGCTGCAGCACGACCGCGATATCCGCGACCGCGCCTTGCAGCCAGACGCGACCTGAGGCCGCGGCGCTCCGTCAACCGAATGGAGCCGTCGGCCCGTCGACGGCGGCTCGGAAGAGGTGGAGCGGCTGTAGCCGGCGGCCGCCGTCCTGGAGGCGCCAGCCTGACCACGCCGGCGGACGGGTTAAGCGAAGCCCATACGCGAACCGCCCAGCCCGACTCAGCGCCCTGATCCACTCCCAGAACGACGAAGAGCCGCCCGAAGGCGGCTCGATTCGTCATGAAGAACCGGCGGCGACCTACTCTCCCAGGGGGTTGCCCCCCAAGTACCATCGGCGCTGAAAGGCTTAACTGCTCTGTTCGGAATGGGAAGAGGTGTCTCCCTTTCGCTATGCACCACCGGAATTTTGCGAGACGCTCGGTGGAGCTTGAAAACTGCACAAGCCAAGTACGGGTAACGAAGATAAAAATATCCGTCAAGCCCTCGAACCATTAGTACCGGTCAGCTACGTCCATTACTGGATTTCCACTGCCGGCCTATCAACCTGGTGGTCTACCAGGGGTCTTACTCCCTTAAAGGGATGGGAGAGTTCATCTCGAGGACGGCTTCCCGCTTAGATGCTTTCAGCGGTTATCCGTTCCGTGCGTAGCTAATCTGCGATGCCCTTGGCAGGACAACAGATACACCAGAGGCACGTTCATCCCGGTCCTCTCGTACTAGGGATGACTCCTCTCAACTCTCCAACGCCCACAGCAGATAGGGACCGAACTGTCTCACGACGTTCTGAACCCAGCTCGCGTACCGCTTTAATGGGCGAACAGCCCAACCCTTGGGACCTACTCCAGCCCCAGGATGCGACGAGCCGACATCGAGGTGCCAAACCGGTTCGTCGATGTGGACTCTTGGAACCGATAAGCCTGTTATCCCCGGAGTACCTTTTATCCGTTGAGCGACGGCGCTTCCACTTGCTACCGCCGGATCACTAAGCCCAACTTTCGTTCCTGCTCGACCTGTCGGTCTCGCAGTCAAGCTCCCTTATTGCCTTTACACTCTACGCACGATTTCCAACCGTGCTGAGGGAACCTTTGGGCGCCTCCGTTACACTTTAGGAGGCGACCGCCCCAGTCAAACTGCCCACCTGACACTGTTCACCGCCCGGATCACGGCGCGGTGTTAGAAGCCCAGAGCACCAAGGGTGGTATCTCAAGGGTGACTCCCCAGCAGCCAAAGCCGCTGGTTCAAAGTCTCCCACCTATCCTGAGCGAGATACCCCAGACTCCAATATCAGGTTGCAGTAAAGGTTCACGGGGTCTTTCCGTCTAGCTGCGGGTACTCGGCATCTTCACCGAGACTTTAATTTCACCGAGTCTCTCGTTGAGACAGCGTCCAACTCGTTACGCCATTCGTGCAGGTCGGAACTTACCCGACAAGGAATTTCGCTACCTTAGGACCGTTATAGTTACGGCCGCCGTTTACCGGGGCTTAGCTTCGCTGCTTCGCTCCGAAGAGCTAACAAGTCCGCGTAACCTTCCGGCACCGGGCAGGCGTCAGACCCTATACGTCGTCTTGCGACTTAGCAGAGCCCTGTGTTTTTGGTAAACAGTCGGTTGGACCAATTCACTGCGGCCCCCTCGAGCTTCCTCCGTACGGAGTTCACTCTAACGGGGCGTCCCTTCTCCCGAAGTTACGGGACGATTTTGCCGAGTTCCTTAACGAGAGTTAGCTCGCTCACCTTAGTATCTTCTACTTGTCCACCTGTGTCGGTTATCGGTACGGGCACGCGAATCCTGCCTAGAGGCTTTTCTTGGAGGCATGGGCTCAGGGACTGGCCGGCATACGCCAGCTGGCATCGCACCTCGCGTTAAAACGCCACCACGGATTTTCCTATGGCGACTAGCTACGTACTTGCCCCAGGACTACCATCGCCTGGGTTCCCTTACCCTTCCCCGTCCCCCCATCGGTCATAACGGAGACAACGTGGTACAGGAATATCAACCTGTTGGCCATCGGCTACGCCTTTCGGCCTCGCCTTAGGTCCCGACTAACCCTGAGCAGACGAACTTTACTCAGGAAACCTTGGACTATCGGTGGTGGAGATTCTCACTCCACTTTCGTTACTCATGCCGGCATTCTCACTTCCAATCAGTCCACGGAGCCTTACGACGCCGCTTCACCCAATTGGAACGCTCTCCTACCGCGTGCAGAGCCCGCAGGCCTGCACACCCATAGCTTCGGAGGCTAGCTTAAGCCCCGTTGAATTATCCGCGCCCGAACACTTGACCAGTGAGCTGTTACGCACTCTTTTAAGGGTGGCTGCTTCTAAGCCAACCTCTTGGTTGTCTCTGCATTCGGACATCGTTTGCCACTTAGCTAGCACTTAGGGTCCTTAGCTGATGGTCTGGGTTGTTTCCCTCTCGCGTACGAAGTTTATCCCCCGCACACTGACTGCCGATTTAACCGTAACGGTCTTCGGAGTTTGCCTGAAGTCGGTAACCTGGTAGGGCCCCTAATCCAAACAGTGCTCTACGGCCGAAACGCAATCAATCGACGCTATACCTAAATATATTTCGGAGAGAACCAGATATCTCTGAGCTTGATTAGCCTTTCACTCCGATCCACAGGTCATCCGCCCAGTTTTCAACCTAGGTCGGTTCGGCCCTCCACGAGGTCTTACCCCCGCTTCAGCCTGCCCATGGATAGCTCGCTCAGTTTCGGGTCTACCGCCAGTGACTAAATCGCCCTATTCAGACTCGCTTTCGCTGCGGCTCCGCTCATCGCTTAACCTTGCCACTGACGAGTAACTCGCCGGCTCGTGATGCAAAAAGCACGCCGTCACACCTCAAGGATGCTCCGACCACTTGTAAGTCTACGGTTTCAGGTACTATTTCACTCCCCTTCTGGGGTGCTTTTCACCTTTCCCTCACGGTACTAGTTCACTATCGGTCACCAGGTAGTACTTAGCCTTGGAGGGTGGTCCCCCCAGATTCAGACCACGTTTCACGGGTGTGGTCTTACTCAGGAACGCCAATCGACAGATCACAGCGCTTTCACCTACGGGACGATTGCCCTCTGTGGTGCGAGGTTCCACTCGCTTCGGTTAACACGTGATTTTGTAACTGCCGCCAGACCGGCACGGTCTGGACATGGCGCCCTACAACCCCCAATAGACAACGTGTGCCACTTACATCTATCGGGTTTGGGCTGATCCCTTTTCGCTCGCCACTACTCAGGGAGTCTCGGTTGATTTCTTTTCCTCGGGCTACTTAGATGTTTCAGTTCGCCCGGTTCACCTCTGCCGCCTATGTATTCAGCGACAGATGACGACGCATTACCGTCGTCGGGTTTTCCCATTCGGAGATCCGCGGGTCAATGGCTGTTCAGCGCCTCACCGCGGCTTATCGCAGCCGTCCACGTCCTTCATCGACTCCTGGTGCCAAGGCATCCACCGTAAACTCTTACTATCTTGACGGTGAGCGACTCACTCCTTTTACAAGGTGTGAATCGTTTTAAATCAATTACCCACACCACCCACGTCGCGTGGATGGTGTTACTTGGCATTGTGCAGTTTTCAAGGTCCACCGAGGCGCACCCCCGGGTTCTCCGGGGGTGGTCTCTCAAAACTGAGCAGCGTTGCGATCTACC
>CAWBRE010000004.1:0-9912 GCA_963791095.1 uncultured Solirubrobacterales bacterium | reverse complement strand
ATGGCGGTCTCCGAGGCCGACCTCGCCGAGGACTACATCATCCCCAGCGTCTTCAACCGCGAAGTCGCCCCGAAGGTCGCCGAAGCGGTGATCGAGGAGGCCAAGCGGGACGGGATCGCCCGGCTGAACGAGGAGACCGGGACCTTCTCGCCGGTAGAGGCGACCTGATGCGGGTACGGATGACCCGATGAAGGTTCTCGTCACCGGCGCCAGCGGCCGCATCGGCAAGGCGCTCTGTGACGAGCTGCTCGCCCGCGGTGACGAGGTCGTGGGCTTGACCCGCGACCCGGAGAAGGCGCGCGCGAAGCAGGCGCAGATCACCTGGCACGCGTGGGAGCCCACCCTGGAACGTCCCGCGGCAGAGGCCTTCGAGGGCGTCGACGGGGTGATCAACCTGGTCGGCGAGAAGATCAACCAGCGCTGGACCGACGAGGCCAAGGCGAAGATCATGGGCTCGCGCAAAGTCGCGACCCACAACCTGGTCGGCGCAATCGAGAGCCTGGCGACGAAGCCGAAGGTGCTGGTCAGCGGGTCGGCGGTCGGCTACTACGGCAACCGCGGCGACGATGAGGTGGACGAGTCGAGCACGCCCGGTGAGAGCTTCGACGCCACGGTCTGCGTCGAGTGGGAGAAGGCCGCGCACGAGGTCGAGGCGGCCGGCGTGCGGCTGGCGATCGTCCGCACCGGCCAGGTGATGGAGACCGAGGGCGGCATCCTCGGCGAGCTGCTCCTCCCCTTCAAGCTCGGCCTCGGCGGGCCGCTCGCGGGCGGCAACCAGTGGGTGCCGTGGATCCACCTCTCCGACGAGGTCGGGATCCTGGTCTGGGCGCTCGACACCGAGGGCGTCAGCGGTGTCGTCAACGGCACCGCGCCGAACCCCGTCACCAACAAGGAGTGGTCGAAGGCCCTGGGACGGGCGCTCCACCGCCCCGCCGTGCTGCCGATCCCCGGCTTCGCGGTCGAGGTCAAATTCGGCCGCGAGTTCGGCAAGGTGGCGCAGGGCGGCCAGAAGGTGCTGCCCAGGCGGACCGAGGAGCTCGGCTACGCGTTCAAGTATCCGGAGATCGACGGAGCGCTGCGCAACCTGGTCGGCTAGCTCGGTTCGAGGGCTTCGAGGACCGAGTTGCGGACGTCAGAGGAACCCGCGCCTTCGACGGCTTTGATGACGCGGGTCATGGCCGTCTTGCCCGAAGGTGAGATGACGAGGGGGATGCCGGCGGATTCGAGGATCGCGTGGGCGAACTTGTTGCCCGGACCCGGTGATTCGAGGGTGGCGACGGCACTGGTGTCCTCGGTCGCGCGCCGAGAGTTGGCCCCGTTGGTAGCAAGGTCGACCCCTCCCCCGCCCCGTTCACTCGGCGCCAGGCAACGAGCCGCGACCTTGAAATGACCGGCGGTCGCCCCGTGCGAAGCAAGGTCGGCTTTCGCCTGCGCACACAACGGAGCAGCCACGTAAACGGTCACCGTGGCCCCCGAAGCGTCGCCGCCGCCACAAGCAGCCAACCCGAGGCCGAGCCCGGCGACGACCAGCGCCAGCGCACCGTGACGGAGCCCGTGGGGGTGACCCTGGACGAACCTCCCCTTTTGTGAGGGAAGGGTCACCCCCACGGGCTCCCCCCGGAACGCCGTCCCTCAGGACACCATCCCTCAGGACACCGTCCCCCGCAGAGCTCAGCCAAAGAAGACTTCGGACTCCGCATAGAGCTCATCCGGAACGGTCTTCAGCTCGGCCGTGGCCTCGGTCAGCTCGACCAGCTTGATGTCGGTCCCGCGCAGCGCCGCCATCGTGCCCCAGCGGCCCTGGTCGGCGGCGTCGATCGCGTGGAGGCCGAAGCGGGTGGCGAGGACGCGGTCGAAGGCGGTCGGGGTGCCGCCGCGCTGAACGTGGCCGAGGACGGTGGCGCGGGTCTCTTTGCCGGTGCGCCCCTCGATCTCGCCCTCCAGCCAGTGGCCGACCCCGCCCAGCCGCGCGTGGCCGAAGGCGTCGGTCTTGGCGTCCCCTTCCTCCGGCATGCCGCCCAGCGGTTTCGCCCCCTCGGCGACGACGATGATCGGCGCGAAGTGGCTGGCGAAGCGGGCGCCGACGATCCGGCAGACCGCGTCGACGTCGAATTCGCGCTCCGGGATCAGGATCGCGTTGGCGCCGCCGGCGAGGCCCGCGTGGACGGCGATCCAGCCCGCATGCCGGCCCATCACCTCGACGATAAGCACCCGGTGGTGGCTGTCGGCGGTGGTGTGCAGGCGGTCGATCGCCTCCATCGCGATGTTGATCGCGGTGTCGAAGCCGAAGGTGTAGTCGGTGGCGGAGAGGTCGTTGTCGATCGTCTTCGGCACCCCGACCACGTTCAGGCCGTGCTCGGAGTGCAGGCGCGAGGCGGCGCCGAGGGTGTCCTCGCCGCCGATCGCGATCAGCCCGTCGACCCCCGCCGCCGCCATGTTGGCGGCGATCCGCTCGGGCCCGCCGTCGGTGGCGAAGGGGTTGGTCCGCGAGGAGCCGAGGATGGTGCCGCCGCGCGGCAGGATGCCGCGCACCTCGGGGATCCCGAGCGGCCGGCGATCGTCCTCGAGCGGCCCGCGCCAGCCATCCCGGTAGCCGACGAACTCGTGCCCCTGCACGCCCACGCCTTTGCGAACTACGGCACGGATCACCGCGTTCAGCCCTGGGCAGTCCCCGCCTCCGGTCAAGACACCGATTCGCATCTGGGTTAGCTTAGGGATCGATGCCCACGAATCCCGACCTCGCCGCCGCCACCGCCGCCCAGCAGCGGACCTGGTCCGACGGCGATTTCTCGATGGTGGCCTCGATGATCACCGGGGTGGCCGAAAACCTCGCCGAGGCGCTGGCGATCCTGCCCGACGAACGCGTCCTCGACGTCGCCTGCGGCAGCGGCAACGGGGCGATCGCGGCGGCGCGGCGCTCCTGGGGCGGCGCGGTCGGCGCCGATTTCGTCCCGGCGCTGCTCGAGCGGGGCCGCGAACGGGCGGCGGCGGAGCGGCTCGACGTCGAGTTCGTCGAGGCCGACGCCCAGGACCTCCCCTTCGAAGACGCCGCCTTCGACGTGACGATGTCGATCTTCGGCGCGATGTTCGCCCCCGACCAGCAGCGCACCGCGAACGAGCTGCTGCGGGTGACGAAGCCCGGCGGCCGGATCGGGATGGCCAGCTGGACCCCGGACGGGGCGCTCTCCGAGTTCTTCCTGATCCTCACCACCCATACCGGCGGGCCGCCCCCCGGCACCGTCCCGCCGGTCCTCTGGGGCGACGAGGAGCACGCCCGCGGGCTGTTCGGCGACGGCATCGTCGGGATGCGGGTCGAGCGCCGCGTCAGCCGCCAGCTGTTCCGCTCCGCCGAGCACTACCTCGACTTCTTCCGCAGCTACTTCGGCCCGATGAAGATGGCCTTCGACAAAGTCGGTCCGGAGGGGGCGCCGGCGCTGGAGGCCGACCTGCTCACCTACCTGGAGAAGGTCAACTCGAACGAGCGCGCCCTGGTGCTCGAACCGGAGTACCTGCAGCTGGTCGCGGTCCGCGCCTAGGCGGGTTCGGGACGGATTCGCCGCCGGAACGGCGGGCAGGGCTACGCGAGTGCGCTAGGCGCGGGGACGCTGCGGGCCGACCGGGTTCAGGCCCTTGAGCACCATGTTGGCGATCACGCCGATCAGCAGCACGCCGAAGAAGACCAGGCCGGAAACGCCACCGCCCTGGCCGAGCCAGGCGTAGATGATCGTGGTGATGGCGAGGGAGAGGAACGTCCAGACGGCCAGGAACATGCGCGCATCCTATCCAGCGAGGCTGACGCGCGTCTCGGCGAGGAACTGGGCGACGTTGTCGGCCGCCTCGGCCGGGGTGGCGCCCTCGCCGGCGGCGCGGACCAGGCGGCTGCCGATGATCACCCCGTCGGCGACCTCGCCGACCGCCGCGGCATGGGCGGCGGTGCCGATCCCGAAGCCGACCGCGACCGGGGTCTCCCCCGCGTCGGCCTTGGCGTCGGTGACCAGCTGGGCCAGCTCCGGCGGCAGCTCGCCGCGCTCCCCGGTCGTGCCGGTGGTGGAGACGAGATAGATGAAGCCGCGGGCCACGGCGGCGATCTCGGCGCGGCGCGCGGGCGAGGTGGTCGGGGCGATCAGCGGTACCGTCGCCAGCCCCGCCTCGGTGAAGGCGTCGCGGACGTCCTCGGCCTCGCCCAGCGGCAGGTCCGGGACGATTACCCCGGCGGCGCCCGCGGCGCGCGCCAGACGGGCGAACTCGGTGGCCCCACCGTGCGCGAGCACCATGTTCACGTAGACCATCAAGACCACCGGGATCCGGTCGGCGACCGTCTCGCAGACCTCCAGCGCGGTGCGCAGGGTCGCCCCCTCGGCGAGCGCCTGGGTGTCGGCGGAGTGGATCGTGGGACCGTCGGCGAGCGGGTCGGAGAACGGCACCCCGAGCTCGATCAGATCGGCCCCCGCGTCGACGTAGGCGGCGGCGACGGCCAGCCCCGACTCGCGGTCGGGAAACCCGGCCATCATGTACGGCATCAGCGCCGCGCGGCCCTCGTCCTTCGCCGCCGCGAAGGCGGCGCGGATCCTCGCCTCCCCGGCGATCACCAGGCGGTGCTCTCGTCGCTGTCGAGCGCCTCGTCGGCCTCGGAGACCTCGTGGCCCTCCACCCGGCGCGTGTACTCGGCGAGGTCCTTGTCGCCGCGCCCGGAGAGGCAGAGGACGTCGAAGCCGTCGCCCTCGAGCGCGTTCTCCAGCAGCCAGGCGACCGCGTGGGAGCTCTCCAGCGCCGGGATGATCCCCTCCAGCCGCGCGACTTCGCGCAGCGCGGTCAGCGCCTTCGTGTCGGTGATCGAGAAGTAGGCGGCGCGGCCGGTGTCCCGCAGGTAGGCGTGCTCGGGGCCGGTCCCCGGATAGTCGAGCCCGGCGGAGACCGAGTGGGCCTCGAGGATCTGCCCCTCCTCGTCGGCGACGATCGCCGAGAGCGAGCCGTGCAGGACGCCGGTCACCCCGGCGCCGAGCGAGGCGCCGTGGCGGCCGGTCTCGACCCCGTCGCCGCCCGCCTCGACCCCGATCAGCTCGACCGCGGCGTCGTCGTAGAAGGGGGCGAAGATGCCGATCGCGTTGGAGCCGCCGCCGACGCAGGCGATCACCCGGCGCGGCAGCGCGCCCTCGGCGTCCAGCGACTGCGCCCGCGCCTCCTCGCCGATCACCCGCTGCAGGTCGCGCACCAGCGCCGGGTAGGGCGCCGGCCCGACCGCCGAGCCGATCACGTAGTGGGTCGTCTCGACGTTCGCGACCCAGTCGCGGATCGCCGCCGAGACGGCCTCCTTGAGGGTGCGCGCCCCGGATTCGACCGGCGCCACCTCGGCGCCGAGCAGCTTCATCCGCTCGACGTTCGGCGCCTGGCGGCGGATGTCCTCGGTGCCCATGTAGACGACGCACTCGAGCCCGAGCAGCGCGCAGGCAGTCGCGGTGGCGACGCCGTGCTGGCCGGCGCCGGTCTCGGCGATGATCCGCTGCTTGCCCATCCGCACCGCCAGCAGGGTCTGGCCGAGCGCGTTGTTGATCTTGTGGGCGCCGGTGTGGGCGAGGTCCTCGCGCTTCAGGTAGACCCGCGAGCCGACCCGCTCGGAGAGGCGCTCGGCCAGGTAGAGCGGCGTCGGCCGGCCGATGAAGTCGCTTGCCGCAGGGCGTCCTGGCGGGCGTTGAAGTCCGGATCGTCGCGGGCCTCTTCCCAGGCCGCGGTCAGCTCGTCCAGAGCCGCGATCAGCGTCTCGGGGACGTAGCGGCCCCCGTAGGGGCCGTAGCGCTGCTCGACCGCGCTCATGCCTGCGGCAGGCCGGTCTCGGCGACGAGGGGCTGCGCGTTGGCGAAGAAGGCCGCCATCTTGGCGTGGTCCTTGCGCCCCGGCCCGGCCTCGACGCCGCTGGCGACGTCGACCGCGTAGGGGTGGACGATCTCGACCGCCTCGGCGACGTTCTCCGGCCGCAGCCCGCCCGCCAGGATCGCCGGCACGTCGGAGCTGTGCCCGCGCATCAGCTCCCAGTCGAAGCTCTCGCCGGAGCCGCCCCAGAGGCCCTTGGCGCGGCGGTCGAAGAGGTGGAAGTCGGTCCGGTAGGCCTCGGCGCCGTGGATGTCGGCGGCGGAGGCGACGTGGACCGCCTTGATCACCTTCACCCCCGAGCGGCGGGCGACCTCGCTGCAGAAGGAGGCGCCCTCTTCCCCGTTCAGTTGCACCATCGAGAGCTGCTCGTCCTCGACCGCCCGGGTGACCTCGGCCAGGCTCGGGTTGACGAACACGCCGACGATCTCGGCCTTGCGCCGGAAGGCGGCGGCGATCTCGGCGGCGACGCCGGGCTCGACGTGGCGGGGCGAGTCCTCGTGGTGGATCAGGCCGATCGCCCAGGCGCCGAGCAGCACCGCCTCGGCGGCGTCGTCCAGATTGGTGATCCCGCAGAACTTGACTCGCATACGTCCAGATTACGTGAGACCGCCTCTGACCTTTGTCGCCCTCTGGGCGACAAAAGGCATAGGCCTGGCGGCGGGTGAAAGAAAGTGCCGCCCGGGGGGCCGGACTCCCCCCGGGCGGCGGTGTGCTTCCCTCAGCCTTGCGGCGAGGCTTCTTCGACCTTCGCGGGCCTCTTGCCCAGCGTCACGGTCGCAGTCTTTTCCTTGCCATCGCGGAGCAGCTTCAGCGTCACTTCGTCGCCGACCTTCTTCGAGTTGACGAGTTCGATGATCTGTTCCATGTTGGTGATCTTCTTGCCTTCGGCTTCGGTGATGATGTCGCCGCCGAGGGTGATTTCGGCGCCGGCGATCGTCGCCTGGGTCGAGCCGCCTTCGATCCCGGCTTTGTCCGAGGGGCCGCCCTTTTCGACCGACTGGATCAGGACGCCTTCCTGGACCGGGAGGTTCACCGCTTTGGCAAGTTCGGGGGTGATCGTGCCGCCCTCGATGCCGAGGTAGGCGTGTTCGACGCTGCCTTTGGTTTCGAGTTCGTGGATCACGCCCTTGGCGGTGTTGATCGGGATCGCGAAGCCGATGCCGACGTTGCCGTCGGCGCCCGAGCCGCCGGTCTCGATCTGCGAGTTGATGCCGATCACTTCGCCCTGCGCGTTGATCAGCGGGCCGCCCGAGTTGCCGGGGTTGATCGCCGCGTCGGTCTGGATCACGTTGTCGATCGAGAAGCCGTTAGGCGCCTGGATCTGGCGCTGGAGGGCCGAGACGATGCCGCTGGTGACGGTGCGGTCGAGCCCGAACGGGTTGCCGATCGCGACCACCGGGTCGCCGACTTCCATCGCCGTCGAGTCACCGAGGGTCAGCGGGTCGAGTTCGCTCGACGGCGCTTCGACCTGGATCAGCGCCAGGTCGGAGGCGGGGTCGGTGCCGACCACTTCGGCGGTGTACTCGTGGTCGGATTCGCCGAGTTTCACCTGGATCTTGGTGGCGCCTTCGATCACGTGGTTGTTGGTGAGGATGTGACCCTTGTCGTCGATCACGATGCCGGAGCCGGTCGCCGTGCCGCCGCTCTGCGATTCCGGTTCGATGAAGGGGTTGAGGCTTTCGGTTTCGGTCGCTTCGAGTTGGGATTCGATGAAGGCGACGCCGTCGCCATCGGCCTTGTAGATCTGGTCGACGGTGTTGCCGCCTTCTTCTTCGCCGGACTTGGAGACGATCGGGGCGGCGGTCTGCCGTTCGATCGTGGTGGTGCCGCCACCGCCGCTCGACTTGACCGCGCCGGTCAGGAGCAGGACCGCGCCGACCACGGCGACGACCAGGCCGCCGAGCAGTGCCGCGCCGAAGGAGGAGCGGAAGAAGCCCTGCTTCTCCGGCTTGCCCGGGCCGGGAGGGGTGCCGCCCTGGCCGGGAGGGGTGCCCCATCCGCCCTGCATGCCCGCGTTGCGTGGAACGTCCGAGTGGTTGTCCGGTTTCTCATCCATTGCGCGGAGACTCTCGCAGACCTGTGACGAGGCCTTAAAGCGAGTCGAAAAGTTTTCTAAAGACGCGGGCCGCTCAGTAGCGGTGTTCGCGGGTCTCGTCGGCGCCGGTCAGCTCGCGGGTCTTCAGCTCCGGGTCGGCAGCGGTCATCAGGGCGCCGCCGATCAGGACCGCGTCGACGCCGACCCGGTCGAGCTCCATCAGCTCCTCGCGGCCGGAGATGCCGCTCTCGGCGACCACGGTCTTGCCCGCCGGCACGTCGGGCATCAGCTCGAAGGTGGTCTGGATGTCGACCCGCTGCTCGTCGAGATCGCGGTTGTTGATCCCGATCACCTCGGCGTCGACTTCGAGCGCCCGCTCCAGCTCGTCGGCGTCGTGCACCTCGACCACGCAGTCGAGGTCGAGCGCCCGCGCCTCCTCGTAGAGGGCGCGCAGTTCCCGGTCCGACATCGCGCGGACGATCAGCAGCACGGCGTCGGCGCCGTAGACCGCCGCCTCGTAGAGCTGGTAAGGGTCGACGATGAAGTCCTTGCGGATGATCGGCAGGGTCGCCGCGCTCCGCGCCGCGCGCAGGTCCTCGAGCGAGCCGCCGAAGTGGGGCGCGTCGGTCAGGACCGAGAGCGCCGCCGCCCCGCCGCGCTCATAAGCGGCGACGTGGGCGCTGACGTCGGCTCCGGGGGCGATGTCGCCGGCACTCGGAGAGCGCCGCTTGAACTCGGCGATCACCGACAGCCCAGGGCGAGACAGCGCCTCCTGGAAGGGGCGATCCTCCCCGCGTCGGGAGAGCTGCGCCTCGAGCTCTGCTGCAGGTAGATCTCGCTTGCGCGCATCCACCCCTTCTCGGGCGCCGTCGATCAGCTCATCGATGATTCCCACGAACGAGAACAGACTAGACGGCGCGACGGCTCGTTGCCGCGATCAGCTTGTCGAGCACGCCGGCTGCCGCCCCTGAGTCGACCGCGGCGGCGGCCTTGGCGACCCCGTCGGAGAGGTCGGCGGCGAGCCCGCCGACGTAGATCGCGGCGGCGGCGTTCAGCAGCACGATGTCGCGGTGCGGGCCGGGTTTCCCCGCCAGCACGGCGCGGGTGGCCTCGGCGTTCTCGGCCGGCGTGCCGCCCGCGATTTCGCCCAGCTCCAGCGGCGCGAGGCCGAACTGGCCGGGCTCGACGAACCACTCGGCGGTGCGGCCCTCGAAGACCTCGATCACCCGGGTCGGCGCCGAGAGGGCGAGCTCGTCCACCCCGTCCTCGGCGCTCACGACCAGGGCGCGGACGGTGCCGAGCCCGATCAGCGCCTCGGCGATCGTCTCCTGGTAATAGCGGTCGGCGACCCCGACCAGCTGCCGGGTGGCCGCCGCCGGGTTGGTCAGCGGGCCGAGGAAGTTGAAGACCGTCCGCACCCCGAGGCCGGCGCGGGCGGGGCCGACGTGGGCCATCGCCGAGTGGTGGCGCTGGGCGAACATGAAGCCGAAGCCGACCTCGTCGATGCAGCGGCCGACCTCCTCCGGGTCGAGGTCGACGTTCACCCCGAGCGCCTCCAGCACGTCGGCGGAGCCCGACTTCGAGGTCGCCGAGCGGTTGCCGTGCTTGGCCACCGGGCAGCCCGCGGCGGCGGCGACCAGGGCCGCGGTGGTGGAGACGTTGAAGGTCGAGGGGCCGCCGCCGGTGCCGGCGGTGTCGACCAGGTCGGCGCGCTCGGAGTGGACGGGGGCGGCGAGCGAGCGCATCGTCCGCGCCAGCCCGACCAGCTCGGAGACCGTCTCCCCCTTCGCCCGCAGGGCGATCAGGAAGGCGCCGGTCTGGATCGGCTCGGTCCGCCCTTCCATGATCTCGGAGAGGACGCTGGAGGCGTGGTCGGCGGTCAGGTTCTCCCCCGCGCAGACTTGGTCGATCGCGCGGCTGACGACGTCGTTGGGCATCTATCGACCTTGCCCCGATCCCTGGCGGTCTTCGCCGAGGAAGTTCGCCAGCAGGTGTTTGCCGTGCGGAGT
>CAWBRE010000003.1:0-72915 GCA_963791095.1 uncultured Solirubrobacterales bacterium | reverse complement strand
GCCGCGACCGGCGTCACCGCCGATGTGGCCGCCAGCCCGATCGGCACCGCGGCCACCGATTCCGGCCTGAACGCCCCCGACGGCGCGACGGCGACGGCCACCGGGCCCGCACCGATCGTGATCGAGCCGATGGGCAACATGCCGGTGATCAAGGACCTCGTGACCGACATGGAGTCGACCCACTGGGCCAAGATCCGCCGCGTCACCCCCTGGCTCCTCCCCCACGGCGAGGCGCCGGAGCGCGAGTACATCGTCGAGCCGGAATCGATGGTTGACATCACCCAGTCGATGGCCTGCATCCAGTGCGGCGCCTGCGTCTCCTCCTGCCTCTCGCTGGAGGTCGACCCGCTCTTCATCGGCCCGGCGGCGCTGGCCAAGGCCTACCGCTTCGTCGGCGACCCGCGCGACGCGGAGACCAGCGAGCGGCTCACCGACCTCGCCTCCGACCCGCACGGGATCTACGACTGCACCCACTGCTTCAGCTGCGTCGACGCCTGCCCCAAGGGCGTGGCGCCGATGGACCAGATCATGCGCCTGCGTCGCAAGGCCGGTGACAACGGGATCGAGGACCCGAACTCGGGCCACTCCCACGAGATGGCCTTCGTCAACATCATCGAGAAGAAGGGCACCCTCGACGAGAGCCTGCTGCTGCAGGAGTCCTTCGCCCCCGGCGTGCTCGGCAAGCTGATGCCGAGCAAACGGGCGATCAAGGAAATGATCGGCTCGCTGCCGACCGCGATCCGCGGCATCAAAACCGGCAAGATGCGCTCGCTGCCGAAACTGATCCCCGGCGTCCACCACAAGCTCCCGGGCGGTGCCCAGGACGACGTGAAGGCGATCTACAAACACGCCGAGGAGCACAACGAGGAATTCAACCTGTACATCAAGGGCGAGGAGGGCGACCCCGAGGCCGCGGTCGAGGAGCGACTCGAGCCCGACAACGCCGATTACCTGCCCACCGGTGGAGAGAAGGAGGCCTCGTAATGGCTGATCAGATCAAAGTCGCCTACTGGCCCGGCTGCGTCTCCCGCGGCTTCACCCCGGAGCTGCACGGCTCGATGGCGATCGTCGCCGACAAACTGGGGATCGAGCTGGTCGAACTCGACCGCGCCAGCTGCACCGGCGCCGGCGTCATCGCCGAGCACAACCAGGAGCTCGCCGACACCCTGAACGCGCGCACCTTCGCGCTCGCCCAGCAGACCGGCCTCTCGATGATGAACATCTGCTCGACCTGCCAGGGCGCCCAGTCGGAGTGCCAGCAGCGGCTCGACGCCGACTCGCAGTACCGCGGCCACATCAACGAGGTGCTCTCCGGCCAGGGCCTGTCCTACGAGAAGTCGGCCGACGGCTCCTGGAACAACAAAAACTTCCTCTGGCTGCTGGTCGAGGACTATGGCCTCGACCGCCTCGCCGCGCAGGTGAAACGCCCCCTCTCGGGCCTACGGGTGGGGCCCTTCTACGGCTGCTACATCGTGCGGCCGAAGGAGCGCCTCGGCTACGGCGAGTTCCCGGACCGGGACATCTACCTGGAGAAGGTCATCGAAACCCTCGGCGGCACGATCGTCGAGTACGACGGGGCGCGCAAATGCTGCGGCTTCCCGGTGATCACGATGAACCGCGAGACCAGCCTGAGCCAGGCCGGCACCCACGTCGGCGACGCGATCGACGCCGGCGCCGACTGCCTCGTCACCCCCTGCCCGCTCTGCCACCTGAACCTCGACATGCAGCAGCCCGAGGCGGCCAAGGTGGTTAACCGCGACCTCGGTCTGGCGGTCCTCCACCTGCCGCAGCTGGTCGGGCTCGCCCTCGGCGCGACGCCGAAGGAACTGGGGATGGGGATGCACATCGCCTCGACCAAATGGGTCGAGGAGCGTCTGATCGGCGGCGCGGTCGCGGCCTAGAGGCCACTGATACTTAACGCCTCAACATTGAGGCGTTAACCGCATATAGCCGTATAATGCATCAGTAATGATGCCTTATGAATGAGCAGCCCGGTACCAGTGACGAGGCCCTGCAGGAGCAGCTGGGCTCGCGTCTCCGTGACCTGCGCCTGAACCGCAACGAAAGCCAGCAAGAACTGGCGCGGCGCGCCGGCGTCGGCAAGGCGACCCTGCAGCGATTGGAGGAGGGCAGATCGGGGACGATCGTCACCCTCCTGCGCGTGCTGCGCGCGCTCGACCTCGACAACCTCGACGCCTTCGTGCCCGCGGTCGAGCGGAGCCCCCTTGCCGAGGCGCGCGGGGAGCGCCAGGCGCGGGTCAGGGCGCGCGGCCGATCGGCACCGAAAAGGCCGACCGGCGGCTGGCGTTGGGGTGACGAAGAGTGACCGTCGCCGCGGTCCAACTCTGGGGCACCGAGATCGGCGCCGTCTCCCTGGCCGCCGATCAGCGGGTCGCCTCGTTCGAGTACGCCCCGGATTTCGCCGCCGCCGGGATCCAGCTGGCGCCGCTGCGCATGCCCGCGATCCCCGGCCGCATCTACCGCTTCCCTGAGCTCGCGAAAAGTTCGTTCGACGGGCTGCCGGGGCTGTTGGCCGACTCGCTCCCCGGTCGCTTCGGCAACGCGCTGATCGACACCTGGCTGATCGGGCGACGGCGCGCACCGGGCAGCTTCGACGCGGTCGAGCGCCTCTCCTACATCGGCCTGCGAGGGATGGGCGCGCTCGAGTTCGTCCCCGCCCGCGGACCCGACCCGACGGTCGACGACGAGCTCGACCTCGCCGCCTTGGTCGAGCTGGCGGGGGAAGTCCTGGCCCGGCGCGCCGACCTGTCGGAGTCGCTCGCCGCGCCCGCCAAGCATCGGGCGCTGCAAGAGATCCTCCGCGTCGGCACCTCCGCCGGCGGTGCCCGGCCGAAGGCGCTGATCGCCTGGAACCCGGAGACCGAAGAAGTGCGCTCCGGCCAGATCGACGCGCCCGCCGGCTTCGAGTACTGGATCCTCAAGTTCGACGGCGTCGACGATGCCAGCCGCGACCTCGGCCACTCACGCGGTTACGGGGCGATCGAGTGGGCCTACTCCGAGATGGCACGCGCCGCCGGGATCGAGATGACCGAGTGCCGGCTGCTCGAGGAGGAGGGCAGGCGCCACTTCATGACCCGGCGCTTCGACCGCACCGCGGCGGGCGACAAGCTCCACATGCAGTCGCTCGCCGCACTAGACCACCTCGACTTCGAATTCGGCGACGCCCACTCCTACGAGGGGGCCTTCGCCGTGATCCGCCGCCTCGGCCTCTCCGCGGAGACGGCGGAAGCACAGTTCCGGCGGATGGTCTTCAACGTCGCCGCTCGTAACCAGGACGACCACGTCAAGAACATCTCCTTCCTGATGAACCGCCGCGGCGAATGGTCGCTCTCACCGGCCTTCGACGTCGTCTACTCCTTCAACCCCGAAGGCCGTTGGACCCGGGTTCACCAGATGTCGATCAACGGCAAGCGCGACGACTTCACCGTCGCCGACCTCGACCAGGCGGCGTCGGCAGCGGGGCTGAAACAAGGCTCCGCCCGCCGGATCCTCGCCGAGGTCACCACCGCAGTCGAGCGCTGGCCCGAGTTCGCCGCCACCGCCCGGATCCCCGAGGAGACCGTCGAGCAGATCCACGCCAACCTCCGCCTCCACCTCCCCGCCGCCTGACCCACCGGGCCTGATCAGTCGTTGAGCGCTGTGGTCACCCCCACAGGATGTAGACGACGATGATGGCGATGCCGGCCGTCCAGGTGATCTGGAAAGACCACTCATTGATCCGCTCCGCCCGCCGTCGCTTGGCTTCCAGAATCTGCTTCCGAGCGTGCTCCCGGTCCCTGTGACGCTCAGCCGAGGAGGAATTTCGCGGCGACCCCGGCGAGAATCGTGACCAGGCCACCAATCACATTACGGTTCATCTTGTCCATCTTCTCGCCCAGCAAGACGATCGCCGCGTCGCTCGTCGCCGACCTCTCCTTGGCGTTGGCTTCAACCTTCATCGACCGTCCCGTTTCGCGCGACCGCCCGGCGAGATCGTCACCAGCGCCAATCACATTACGGTTCATCTTGTCCATCTTGCTCGCCCAGCAAGGCGATCGCCGCGTCGCTCGTCGCCGACCTCTACCTTGGCGTTGGCTTCAACCTTCATCGACCGTGCCTCGGCGCGTTCTTCGACCTTGTCGAAGCGCTCGTCGACCTTGTCGAAGCGGCGATCGACGTTGCCTTCGAATCGATCGACTCGATCGACCAGGTCATCGGTGCGTTTGTCAGTCCAGTCGCGGTCCATCACGGTCACTGATCAACCGTAGGGAAAAAGTCCGCGCGTGTGGTGCGCGAAAGTGGAAAATTTCTCGCACGGCCGCTATGTTTTCAGTACACGTTCGCCACATGATCGGCGCAGTCCGCGAAGGATGCCGCGACATACCGCAGCGCTTCAACCTTCATCGACCGTGCCTCGGCGCGTTCTTCCACCTTGTCGAAGCGCTCGTCGACCTTGTCGAAGCGGCGATCGACGTTGCCTTCGAATCGATCGACTCGATCGACCAGGTCATCGGTGCGTTTGTCAGTCCAGTCGCGGTCCATCACGGTCACTGACCAACCGTAGGGAAAAAGTCCGCGCGTGTGGTGCGCGAAAGTGGAAAATTTCGCGCACGGCCGTGATGTTTTCGGCACAGGTTCGCCGCGTAATCGGCGCGGTTCGCAAAGGAGGCCGCGACGTTCTGCGGCGGCGCTAGCGCTGGTTCAGGAGCCAGCCGCGGTCGACCAGGATCTCGGCTACCTGGACGGCGTTGGTGGCGGCGCCCTTGCGCAGGTTGTCGCCGGAGGTCCAGAGGTTCAGGGTTCGGTCCTGGCTCGGGTCGCGGCGGATGCGGCCGACGAAGACTTCGTCCTGGCCCGCGGTCTGGATCGAGGTCGGGTAGTCGCCGGCGGCCGGGTCGTCGAGCACCTGGACGCCCGTCGCGTCGGCGAGCAGGGCGCGGCAGTCATCCGGCGAGAGGTCCTCGCGGGTCTGCAGGTTGATCGACTCCGAGTGGCCGACGAAGACCGGCACCCGGGCGCAGGTGGCGGAGATGCCGACCTCCTCGCCGACGCCGAGGATCTTGCGCGTCTCGGCCATCACCTTGCGCTCCTCGGTCGTGTAGTCGTCGCCGTCCTTGAAGGTCTCGACCTGGGGCATCACGTTGAAGGCGATCTGGTGCGGGTAGACCTGGGGCGCCGGCGGCTCGTCGCCGGCGAGGATCGCCTGCGCCTGGGCGCGCAGCTCTTCGATCGCCTTCTGCCCGGTCCCCGAGACCGCCTGGTAGCTGGACATGACGAAGCGCTCGAGGCCGACCGCCCGGTGGATCGGCGCCAGCGCCATCATCATCACCATCGTCGTGCAGTTGGGGTTGGCGACGATCCCTTTGTGGGCCTCGGCCGCCTCGTCGTTGACGCCCGCGACGACCAGCGGCACGTCCTCATACATGCGCCAGAAGCTGGTGTTGTCGACCACCGTCGCCCCCGCCTCGACGAAGCGCGGCGACCACTCGGCGCTGACCGCGCCGCCCGGCGAGGACAGCACCACGTCGCAGCCCTGGATCGTCTCCGCGTTCAGCGGCTGCACGATCAGCGTCTCGTCGCCCCACGCGAGCTCCTTGCCCGCCGAGCGCTCCGACGCGTACGGCACCACCTCACGGGCGGGGAAGCCGCGCTCGCGCAGCAGCGCCAGGATCGTCGTCCCGACCGCGCCGGTCGCGCCCATCACCCCGACTCTGTAGCCGTCGCCCGCCATCGTCTCGAGCGCGGCGCTAGCCGGCGACCGTCGGCCGGTGCGCGTCACCGGTCGCGTCTTCGGGACGGACCGCGTCGGTGCCGAGCTCGAACGCCTTGTGCAGCGACTTGACCGCGTCCGGCACCCGGTCGGCGGGGATGACGCACGAGATCTTGATCGGCGAGGTGGAGATCATCTCGATGTTGATCCGCTCGTCGCCGAGCACCTGGAAGACTTTCGCCGCGACGCCCGGGTGCGAGCGCATCCCGGCGCCGATGATCGAGACCTTGCCGATCGCCTCGTCGGTCCGCATCTCCAGCGAGACCCCGTCGAGCGCCTCGATCACGTCGCGCGCCGTCGCCAGGTCGGCGCGGTCGACGGTGAAGGAGAGGTCGGCCAGCTGGTCGTCCCCCACCGGCTCGTTCTGGATGATCACGTCGACGTTGACGTTCGCCTCGGCGAGGGCGCTGAAGATGCGGCCGGCGACGCCGGGCTCGTCGCGGACGCCGCGAAGGGTCACGCGCGCCTCGGCGTTCGAATGGGTGACTGCGGTGACGAAAGGTTGCTCCATGGTCTCTTCCTCCGAGATGACGAGGGTACCGGGGCCGTCCTCGAAGCTGCTGCGGCAGTGGATGCGGACCCCGTGGTTGCGGGCGTACTCGACCGAGCGCAGCTGCAGGACGCCGGCGCCCGAGGCCGACATCTCGAGCATCTCCTCGAAGGAGACGTTGGGCAGCTTGCGCGCCTCCGGGACCATCCGCGGGTCGGCGGTGAAGACGCCGGCGACGTCGGTGTAGATCTCGCAGACGCTGGCCTCGAGCGCCGCGGCCAGCGCCACCGCGGTGGTGTCGGAGCCGCCGCGCCCCAGCGTGGTGACGTCGCGGCTGTCGGTCGAGACCCCCTGGAAGCCGGCGACGAGGACGATCCGGTCCTGCTCCAGGGCCTGGCGGATGCGGTCGGCGCGGACGTCGATGATCCGCGCCTTGGTGTGGGACGAGTCGGTGACGATCCCCGCCTGCGAGCCGGTCAGCGAGATCGCCTCGTGGCCCATGTCGTGGATCGCCATCGCGCAGAGCGCGCAGGAGATCCGCTCGCCGGTGGAGAGCAGCATGTCCATCTCCCGGGCGACCGGGCGGTCCGAGATCTCATGCGCCGCCGCGACCAGTTCGTCGGTCGTCTTGCCGCGCGCCGAGAGCACCGCGACGACCCGGTGCCCGGCTTCGCGGGCGGCGACGATCCGGCCGGCGGCGCGTTTGATCTCCTCCGGTCCTTTGACCGAGGTGCCGCCGAACTTCATCACCACTATGTCCGCTCCGGAGTCGGGCATCACCACGAGGATAGAGAGCCGCTCGCGGTTGCCGTCGCGAGCGGTCAAGAGTCACCGTCCCGTCGCCGATAAGGGACTGGTAGTGGAGCCGAAGACGAGCGACATGCCGATCGCGGGGACGCGATCCGGAGCCGACCCCCAGGGCGGCCGCCTGCTCGTGGCCAGTCGGCTCGGCACCTCGCTCTCCCGCGCCGCCTCGGTCGAGAGCGTCGCCCGGGAGGCGGTCCGCACCCTGCACGAGTCCTTCGACTACTACCTCGCCGTGGTGCAGCGGCTCGACCCCGACGGGGTCCTCCGCGTCGTCTCCGCCGCCGGCCCGCTGGCCGAGCAGCTGGGCGACTTCCTGGCGCTCGAACAGCCGGTCGAGCGGGGCGTCAACGGCCGCGTCGCCCGCACCGGCCGCCCGGCGATGGTCAACGACACGACCCGCGACCCCGACTACCTCGGCCGCGGCGACGGCACCGACCCCGGCTCGGAGCTGGCGCTGCCGATCGTCGTCGCCGAGACCAACTGGGGCGTGCTCAACCTCGAGCAGCGCGAGCGGGGCGCCTTCGACGAGGAAGACCTGCTGCTGGCCCACGTGATCGCCGGGCAGATCGGCGCCGCGATCCACCGCTGCCAGCTGGTCGGCGAACTCGAGGACGCCTTCCTGACCACGATCGGGGTGATCTCCGACGCGGTCGAGATGCAGGACTCCTACACCGCCAACCACGCCAACGAGGTCGCCGACCTGGCGGTCGCGGTCGGCGAGCGGATGGGGATCGAGGGAGCCGAGCTCGACCGCCTCCGCTACGGCGCCCTGCTCCACGACGTCGGCAAGATCGGCATCTCGGCCGAGATCCTCCGCAAGCCCGGGCCGCTGACGGCGGAGGAGCGGGTGCGGATGGACGAGCACACCGCGATCGGCGCCCGGATGCTGGAGCGGATCCCGTTCCTCGCCCCGGTCGCGCCGCTGGTCCGCTCCGCGCACGAGCGCCACGACGGCGGCGGTTACCCGGACGGGCTCGCCGGCGAGGAGATCCCGCGCGGGGCGATGGTGATCGCCACCTGCGACGCCTTCCACGCGATGACCTCGGACCGCAGCTACCGCAAGGCGATGAGCCTCGCCGACGCGGAGGCGGAGCTGCGGGCGCACGCCGGCTCGCAGTTCGAGCCCGCCGTGGTCACGGCGCTGCTGGCCGAGCTGGCGGACAGCGCCCCGATCAACTAGCGCGGACCCGGCACCTCGCGGCGCCGCGAGTTCCGCGGGCGCCGCGCGGACGCCGCGAGCTGCGCAGGCGGCTCAGTTGCCGCCGAGGTTGCCCAGCATCGCCTGTTCGGCCATCCGGATCAGGCCGAGGCCGCTGTGCGGGCGCATGTCGCTGGAGCGGACGCGGACGTGGGAGCCGTGCGGGCCGATCACCTCGACGATCGTGCAGACGTCGCCGATCTCGCAGTCGTCGCCGTAGTCGGCCTCGATCGCTTCCATCTGCTCCGCCACGACTTTGCCGATCTTGCTCTGGTCGAGCATCAACGCCTCCTGTCAGTTCGCCGTTACCGGCCTGACGATAGGCGATCCGTAAACGGACCCATGCCGGGGCAGCTGTCCCCGGGCAGAGACCTGGCGGCGCCTAGGCGCCCGCGGCTTCTTCCGACGCCGCTTCCTTCGCCGCGCGTTCTTCTTCGGTTTCTTCCTTGACGAAGAGTTCCGGGCTCAGGGTCGGCACTTCTTCGCTCGCGGCGTAGCCCAGCGGTTCGACCCCGAACATCGTCTCCAGCGTCTTCAGCAGGGTGAAGTGGTTGGCGTATTCGGTTTCTTCGACCGAGCCCGCCAGGACCAGCGGCGAGATGATCAGCAACCCGACCTTGCCGCCGCCCCCGGCGGCGAGGACCGATTCTTCGGTGTACTTGGTCGGGGCTTCTTCTTCGAGTTCGGTGGTCGACGATTCAGTCGGCGTGCCGGTCGTCGGGGTGGTCGTGGTGCCAGGAGTGGTCGTGGTGCCGGGGGTGGTGGCGGTCGCGACCAGCGGCAGGTTCGGGTAGGTCGGCGCCAGGCAGCAGGCGCTCGGGTCGGGACGTTCGCCCGCCTGCGGCGCCTGTGCCGAGGTGATCATGATCAGCCCACCGCCTTCTTCGTAGGCGGGCGAGTGGGTGATCGCCGGGATCAAGGTCTTCAGCAGCTGCGCCGCGCCGACGGCGCCGGTCGGCGCGCCCGGTTCGCATTCGGTTTCGCCGCCCGCGTGGCAGAGGTTGGGGAAGATCAGCGACAGCGCCGGCGTCTTCTTCTTCGCTTTCAGATCTTTGGTCAGGATTTCGAAGCCGACGTCATGTTTTTCGCATTCTTTGCTTGCGGCGATCGCGTCGAAGTAGACGACCGGGTTGCGCCAGTTCAGGTACTGGTCGCCGGGCGACGCGGGCGGGTCGGCGATCCCGACCGTCGGCTTGCGGCAACGCCACGGCTGGCCGATCGCGCCACCGTTTTCCATGTCCTCGACGTAGGCCCGCCAGCTGAGTTCCTTGGCTTCCAGCTGGGTCGGCAGCGATTCGACGGTTTTCGGATAGGCGCAGCCGGCGCCTTCGACCTGTGCGGCGGTTTCCGAGACCGTGGCCGGGGTGATCGCCGTGTAGGTGGGACAGTTGGCGGCGGTTTCGAGCGTCGGCCCCTGGCCGCTCAGCAAGGCGATCTCGTTGGCGAGCACGCCCCCGGTGACCCCGTAGTAGTTCGGGATCAGGAGGCCCTCTTTGGGCAGCGTCCGGGTCAGGTAGGGCGCCGCCGCGGTGGCGCTGAAGGTGCCTTCATAGCTGTTTTCGCCGAGCACGATCAGCCAGGCGTGTTTGACTTCCGGAAGCGCTTCTTCGGCTTCTTCCTTCTGGATTTCCGCCTGTTCTTCTTCCGATTCTCTGATCGATTTCTGGAGTTCGGTTTCTTCTTCTCCAGCTTCTTCGCCTTCTGGCGGGAATTCGGGCGCTACTTCCGGCGCCGCCGGCAGGGTCGCGATTTCTTCCGGCGCCACGGTCACTTCTTCCGGCGCTTCGGCGAATTCTTCTTCTTCGAAGCCTTCGGCTTCTTCTTCCGGCGGTTCCGCGGCGGGCGGGCCTTCTTCGGCGTGGTGGGGGTACTCGAGCAGGATCGTCTGCAGCGGCGCCGAGCTGGCGATTTCGCTCATCGCCGAGCCGAGCCCGACGCCGAGCGCCAGCATCCCGATCACCGCGATCGCGATCGCCTGCGGCGAGGGCATCCACGACCAGCCCTCCTCGCCGTCCTTCGGCTTCGGCACCTTGGCCGCGGCGGCCGCGGCGAGCCCCTGACCCTTCGCGGCGAGCGCCCCGACCGTCCCCGCCACCGCGCCCGGCAGCAGGCCGCGGCGGTGGCCGCAGTTCAGGCAGTAGCGCTGATCCGGCGCGAGCGGCGTGCCGCACTCGGTGCAGCTGGTGCCCGAGCCGCCGGGGACGTCATCCCCGGCGGGCCCCGTCGGCCCGGGGTTCTGATCGTCATTACGGTCGGCCACCTTTGGAGTCGATTATCTGGGTCGACCCCGGCGCCGTTGTAAAGATTTTGCATCGACGCGAAGGCGCTCCCCCGGCGGGTCCCGGGGCGCTATTCACAACTCTTAAACACCGCAGGCAGGACGCCATCTGATGATGCCCTCGTGAGTGCCGGTCCCGAGCGAACCGTGCCGGCGGCGCCGGCTCCCCCACGCCTCCTGAGGAGTGACAGTGCCCGATGAGCCAGTAGGGCCGTCGATGGCCGCCTTCGGCGGCAGCGACTCCTGCCCCAACTGCCGCGCCCGGATGGCGGCCGACCAGCGCTACTGCCTGAACTGCGGCCATCGTCGCGGCGAGCCGCGCCTGCCGTTCATGGACGCCGTCGTCTTCATGGAGTCGATGGGCTCCGGCCCTGGCGGGGCGGCGACGCCTCCCCCACCGCCGAGCGAACCGAAGCCCTCCAACCGGATGAACGCCAACGCCGCGCTGATCGCGGGCGTGGCGACGCTGGTGCTGGCGATCGGCGTCGGCTTCCTGATCGGCCGCTCCGGCCACGACGGCTCGAGCAACGCCGCCGCGCAGGCCCCGATCAAGGTGATCGAAGTCGGCGGTGGCAACGGCGGGGGCGGGGGCGAAGGGCCCGAAACCGCGGTGACCGAGACCGCGGGCGCCGGCAAGGAATCGAGCGCCAAATCGGGCAAGGGCAAGAAGTCTTCGTCCAAGGGTGGGAAGAAGGCCAAACCATCGGAAGTCAAGGAAGGCTCGAAGCAGGAAGAAGAACTGGCCAAGGAAAAAACCGCCGAAGTCCTCCACACCGAAAATGGTGTCGAAATCGAAACCGAAGTGGAAGTCGGCGGCAAGTGCAAACAGAACGCCGCAGGCTGCAGCAAGAGCGGCGAATTCACCGGCGAATTCTTCGGCGAATAGGACTTCGAGGTCAGGACCGCAGATCAGATGAGACTCCCAGGCTCCAAACCCAAACCTTCGACCAACGGCGCGAGCAAATCGCCGCCGCCGCCGGGCGCGCCGCCGCCCTCCGCCCCTCCCGGCGTTCGTCCCGCCCCGCTTCCCGGCGGGACCGTGCGCGCCGGCGGGCCGCCGCCCGGGCAGTCGCTCAACTCCGCCCACGGCGAAGAGTTCATCGTCGACCTGAAGCGGCGCCGCGAGCAGCTGGTCGCCCGGGTGGCGGAGCTGCAGTGGGACCTCGGCGGCCTCACCTACGAGATGGCGATCCGCAACAGCATCCGGGTCGAGGTGCTGGTCAAGCGCGCCGCCGAGCTGCAGGACGCCGACGCCGAACTGAACGAGGTCGAACGCATCCTCCGCATGGAGGAGTCGGCAACCGCCGGCAGCTGCCCCTCCTGCAGCGCCCCCCACTCCAGCGGCGCCACCTTCTGCTGGCAGTGCGGCAAACCGCTGCTCGAGCAGGTCTCGGGCGACACGATCCTCCGCCGCTAGCGCGGCGCACATTGTGGGCGCTATGCGCCCCTTAAGTGCGCCGCGTCCTAGCCGAAGCGGCCGGTCACGTAGTCGCGGGTGCGCGGGTCGCGCGGCGCGCCGAAGATCTTCTCCGTGTCGTCGAACTCGATCAGCGTCCCGATCGGCTTCTCGCCGCGGGTCTCGAGGCTGAAGAACGCGGTCCGTTCGGCGACGCGCGCCGCCTGCTGCATGTTGTGGGTGACGATGACGATCGTGAAGCGGCCTTTGAGGCTGTGGATCAGGTCCTCGATCGCCCCGGTGGCGATCGGGTCGAGCGCCGAGGCGGGCTCGTCGAGCAGCAGCACGTCGGGTTCGATCGCGATCGCGCGGGCGATGCAGAGCCGCTGCTGCTGACCGCCGGAGAGGCCGAGGGCGGAGTCCTTCAGCCGGTCTTTGACCTCGTCCCAGAGGGCGGCGCCGCGGAGCGCTTTCTCGACCCGCTCGTGGAGACCCTGGCGCATGCCGAGGTTGCGCGGCGCCCAGGCGATGTTGTCGAAGATCGACTTCGGGAAGGGGTTCGGTTTCTGGAACACCATCCCGATCCGCCGGCGCACCTCGACCGTGTCCACGTTGGAGCCGTAGATGTCGTGGCCGTGGTAGCGGATCTGGCCCTCGATGCGGAAGCTCGAGACCGAGTCGTTCATCCGGTTGAGGCTGCGCAGGAAGGTCGTCTTGCCGCAGCCGGAGGGGCCGATCAGCGCCGTCACCTGGCCGCGGCGGATGCGCATGTTGACGTCGGTCAGCGCCTGTTTGGAGCCGTAGAAGATCCCCACGTCCTGCGCCTCGAAGACCGCCTCGGGGGCGACGTGGACGTGGCTCTCGGCGGCGCTCTCGGTGGCGGCGGGCGAGCCGATCACGCCGGGCAGCGGCGCGGTCCGGATGCGGACCCGGCCGGGCGTCTGCGGGGCGTGGCCGTTGGCCGCCTTGGGCTCGAAGGTCTGGTCGTCGATGCTCATCGGCTCAATTTCCTTTTGCTGCGGTTGAGGAGGGCGCGGGAGCCCAGCCCGAGGACGAGGATGACTGCGATCAAGATCAGTGAGAGGCCCCACGCTTCGGTGAAGCCTTCCGGGTTCGCTTCTTCCGATAGCTGGAAGATACGCACCGGCACGTTCGGGATTTCTTCCAGTGGGTTCAGCTGGAAGGCTTCCCCCTTGGCGAACGCGCTCAGAAATAGGACCGGGGCGGTCTCGCCGGCGGCGCGGGCGACCGAGAGCAGGGTGGCGGTGATGATCCCCGGCAGGGCCGCCGGGAGGATGATCGAGAGCACGCCGCGCCAGCGGGCGACGCCGAGCGCGGCGGCGGCTTCGCGTTGATGGCCGGGGACGAGGCGCAGGACCTCCTGGGTGCCGCGGGCGATCAGCGGGATCATGATGATCGCCAGCGCCAGCGAGGCCTTCCAGCCAGCCGGCTTCCCATGCGTGCTTTCGATCAGGACCGCGTAGATGAAGACGGCGACGATGATCGACGGCAGGCCGTTCATCACGTCCATCACCAGCTGCACCGGCCGGGTGCGTGCGCCGACCCGAGTACTCGGAGAGGAAGAGCGCGATCAGGATCCCGATCGGCGCCGCCATCAGGATCGCGACGCCGACGATCACCCCCGTGCCGACCAGGTTGGGGGCCACGCCCTCCGGTGCCGGCTTGGTGATGAAGTCCCAACTGATCGCCTTGGCGCCGTGGGTGACCACTCCGCCGATGACGATGAAGAGCACCGCGACGGCGGCGATCGCGGCGGCCACGGCGAGGCCCTGGATCACCCGGCTGACGGCGTGGCGCCGTCGCAGGTTGCCGGTCCCGACCAGCGGCTGGGTCGGGTCGAAAGCCTGGGTGGGCTCGGAGCGGCGCAGGAAGCTCATCGCATCGCCCCCCCGGCGCTCGCGAACCGGTGGCCGATCCAGCTGGCGAGCAGGTTCGACGACACCCCGATGACCAGCAGCAGGGCCGCCAGGTAGTAGAGCGAGGAGACGTGCAGAGCATTGACCGGGCTGGGGAACTGGAGGGCGATCAGCGACGCCATCGTGCCGCCGTTCTTGAACAGCGAGATGTGGGATTCGGTGCCGCCGCCGACCACCTGGGCGACGGCGATCGCCTCGCCGAGCGCGCGGCCGAGACCGAGCAGACAGGCGGCGATGATCCCCGAGACGGTCGACGGCAGAACCACCCCGCGGATCACCTCCCAGCGGGTCGAGCCGAGCGCCGCGGCGCCGTCCTGGAGCTCCGGCGGAACCGCCATGAAGAGGTCGCGGGAGACCGAGGCGATGATCGGGATCACCATGATCGTGAGGATCAGCCCGGCGTTGAAGATGCTGGCGCCGGTGGTCTGCGGTGAGCCGAACAGGGGGATGAAGCCGAAGGTGTTGTGGAGGAACGGCTCGACCGTCGAGACCAGGACCGGGCCGAGGATCAGGAGGCCCCAGAAGCCGAGGATCACGCTCGGGATCGCGGCCAGCATTTCGACCAGCGGCGAGACCAGGTTCCGCACCCCGACCGGGGCCAGCATGGCGAGGAAGATCCCGATCGCGATCGCCACCGGGGCGCCGACGAAGAGCGCCATGGCCGAGGTGATCAGGGTGCCGAGGATCAGCCCCTTGCCGCCGAATTTTTCCAGCGGCGGCGCCCATTCCTGATGGGTGATGAAGCTGAGGCCGTACTTCGAGAAGGCCGGGTGCGCGCCTTCGAACACTTCCTTCGCGATCAGGATCAGGACGATCAACGCGAGCACCGCCGCCCCGGCGCAGATCAGGCGCAGGGTGAGGTCGCCGACCCGGTCGGCTTTTTTGCGGGAGTCACTCTGGCGGTTCGATCGCGCCAGTTTCAGCGACGCCGAGCCGGCGGGCGGGGTGGCGCTCATCCGCGCCAATGTAGAGGAGGGAAATCGGAATCGAACTCACCCTGTGCCGATTTTCACAAGATTGAAACATCTCACTATGTGACCACGAACAGACGCAGGCTGTGCCTGACACCTGTCACATGTTTGTTACATCTCTTTCACAGGCCCTGTTACGGAGTTGTAACCAAATTTATTCACGGGAATGACACAAAATCGCCTTTGCGGGGGGAGAACCTACGCGCCGATAATCCCACCCTTGTGAAAGGAAACGCTTTTGATTCGCAATAGGTTGCTTGCAATCCTCATCGCGGTCGGAGGAACGGTTGGAGGCACGGCAGCCGTCGCGACCGCTAGCGCCTCAGCCGCAGGGCTCACCGGCGCCGGTTCGACGCTGGTCGCGCCGCTGATGACCAACTGGATCAATGGCTTCGAAATCAAAGAAGGCATCCCGGTCAAATACTCCGCCGTCGGTTCTGGCGAAGGCATCAAAGCCATCTCCAACGGCACCGTGGACTTCGGCGCGTCCGACGCCCCGATGACCCCGGAACAAGAAGCCAAATGCAGTGGTTGCGTGACGATCCCGTGGGCCCTCTCGGCCACCGGTCTCGGCTTCAACGTCCCGGGTCTGAAAAAGATCAACCTCAGCGGCAAGGTCCTCGCCGGCATCTACTTCGGCAAGATCACCAACTGGAACGACCCGAAGATCGCCAAGCTGAACCCGAAGGCGAAGCTCCCGAACCTGGCGATCACCCCGATCTACCGTTCCGACGGCTCCGGTGACACCTACGCGTTCACCAACTACCTGTCGAAGATCAGCCCCGCCTGGAAAGCCGAAGTCGGCTACGCCACCACCGTCGGCTTCAAAGCAGGTGTCGGTGCCAAAGGCAACGCCGGGATCACGGCGACCGTCGCCAAAACCCAGGGTGCGATCGGCTACATCTCCGCCTCGTACCTGATCGCCGCCGGCTCGCTCGGCGTCGCCGCTGTCGAAAACTCGGCCGGTAACTTCGAGTTCCCGAACCTGAAAAACATCGAAGAAGCCGCCTCGACGGTGAAGTCACTGCCGGCGAGCAACACGATCAGCATCACCAATCCCCCGAAGAAGGCCTCGGGTGCCTACCCGATCTCGACCTTCACCTACGCGATCGTGCCGCACAGCGCGCCGCAGAAGGGGTTCCTCCAGCAGTTCCTGACCTACGACATCACCAAGGGCCAGGCCTACGGCGCCGCGCTTGACTTCGCGCCGCTGCCGAAGGTGGTCGTCACGGCCGCCAAAAACGCGATCGCCTCGCTCTAAGCAGACGATCCAGCGCCGCAAGGCGTAAGCGGTACCTCGCCGGCGCGGGGCCTTCGGGCCTCGCGCCGGCTTTTTTGTGCGCGCGGGTCCTTGAGTGAGTTGACCCCCTACGGGAAGGTCAACTCATGCAGCGCTAGGCGAAGGCCTGGGAGGCGCGGCGGCGGAGGTCCGCGTTCAGCATCCCGGTGACCTGGCTCGGCGAGTCGCCGGCGGCGGGGACGGCGGCACCGATCAGGCCGGTGGCGCGGAAGCCGAAGAGCGGGGCGACGAAGCCGAGGTCACGGATCTTGCGGACCAGCGCGACCGCGTCGCGGGTCTCGGCGTTGGGGCCGCAGAGGACGATCGCGGTCGGGTCGAGCGCGCCGAGCGCCCGCTCCAGCCGCTCGTCGCCGAGCTCGTTGGAGAGGACGAGGACGCGGAAGCCCGCCCGGCGCAGCGCCAGGTCGAGCGCCTGGGTGTGGACCTCCTCGGCGTCGAGCCCCTTGCTCGAGTCGACCAGGAGGATCCCCGCCGGGCGCGAGGCGGCGGGGGCGAGGCGGCGTGCGCCGTGCAGCCAGCCGGTCGCCCAGCGGGCGGCGAACTCGAGCTCGGCCTCCGCGCCGGGGTCGCCGGCAAGCCGGTCGACGGCGGGCAGCAGCAGCTCCTCGACCGTCCGCTCCAGCGGCCGTACGGCGAGGCTTTCCTCGACGGCGCGGTCGGCGGCGGCCTCATCGAAGCTCTCGAAGGCGCTGAGGAGCGAGTCGTCGGCGACCGGGGCGTCTTGGCGCTGGCGAGCGAGCGCGATCGCGGAAGAGATGTTGCCGGTCTGCGCCAGTGAGTCGCGCAGGGTCTGCAACTCGATCAGGTCGTAGTTGCGATGGTTGCCGACCGTCCGCTTCGGCACCGGGAAGCCGTAGCGGCGCTCCCAACTGCGCAGCGTGTTGGGCGAGACGCCGAGTACTTCGGCAGCGGCATTGGTTCGTATTCCCGGCATAAGTGCGTCGAATCTTGACAGCGGATTCGCAGGTTTACGGGTGTTATCGGCAGATTTCGCGAAACCGTTAGCGATCTTGCAAATTCCCCGAAGGCCGGTCAAGAAGGTCTGGGGAAGATTTCGGGCCTCCAGCGCCCGAAATATGCCTCGCGCCTAGGTGCGCTCGGTGGAGAGGCCGCCGACCCCCACCGGCTGGCCCACCGCCCGGGCCCGCCACATCGCCGCGTCGGCTTTGTGCAGGAGCTGGTCGGCGTCGGCACCGTGGTCGGGGCAGGCGACCACGCCCGCGGTGACCGCGACCCGCAGCCCCCCGGCCCGCTCCAGCTCCTCGAGCTGGGAGAGCAGCCGCTCCGCCATCTGCATCCCTTCGACCGTGCGCAGGTTGGGGGCGAGGACGCAGATCGCCTCCTCCTCGAGCCGGAACGCTTCGTCGACGATGCGGATGCTGTCGCGGAGGGCCGCGCTCACGACCGCCAGCGCCATCTCGCCGTCGACCCGCTCCTTGGTGTCGGGGCCGGAGGTGTCGAAGACGGCGAGGCCGAAGGGGTGGCCGTAGCGGCGGTTGGTCTCGATCAGCTGATCGAGACGGCGGCGCATGTGGCCCGGCCGGTAGAGGCTCGGCAGCTCTTCGCGCGGGGCGCGGATGAACTCCACAGTCCCCCCCGCCCGGCCCTCTTCGCGGACCGCCTCGTAGGCGGCTTCGACCGCGGTCGCGGTGACCTCGCCGAAATCCTCGGCAAGCCGCTCGGCGGCGGCGGCGAACTGGGGCCCGGCGGCGTCGCCGAGCTCCTCGCGCAGGGCGGCCAGCAGCGAGCGATGCCGTTCGGCGACCTCGATCGCCATCCGGCCGGGTCGGTCCAGCCGCTCCCCGCTCGGGTCGCCATGACCCTCTGGATCGTTGTTGCGCCCTGCCACGCGCGCAGCCTAGTCGAGGGTGCGGCGTCCGGCGAGGGCCTTTCCGAGGGTCACCTCGTCGGCGTGCTCGAGGTCCGCGCCGACCGGCAGGCCGCTCGCCAGGCGGGTCACGGCCACCTCGGGCCCGCGCAACCGTTCGGCGATGTGGAGGGCGGTCGCCTCGCCGGTGGTGGTCGGGTTGGTGGCGAGGACGACCTCGGTCACCTCTCCCCTGCCCACCCGCACCAGCAGCTCGGCGATTTTCAGGTCCTCGGCGTCGACGCCGTCGATCGGCGAGAGCGCCCCACCGAGCACGTGGTAGAGGCCGCGATATTCGTGGGTGCGCTCGATCGGGATCACGTCGCCGGGTTCCTCGACCACGCAGATCGTCGCCCGATCACGGCTGGTGTCGGCGCAGATGCGGCAGATCGGCCCCTCGGCGAGGTTGAAGCACTCCTCGCAAAGTCCGACTTTTTCCTTCACTTCGCGGATCGCCGCGCCGAGCGCGAAGGCCTCTTCGTCGGGCGCGCGCAGCAGGTGGAAGGCGAGCCGCTGGGCGGTCCGCTGGCCGATCCCGGGCAGGCGGGAGAGCTCGGCGACCAGACGCGCCAGCGGTGCCGGGCCCTCGGTGCTCAATCCGTCAGCCGATCCCGCCGCTCAGCCGAGCAGCCCGCCGAGGCCGCCGCCGAGCCCGCCGGTCGCGTCGCCCATTTTCGTGCCGGCCAGATCCTGCGCCGCCCGCAGCCCCTCGTTGACCGCCGCCTGCACCATCTCCTGGAGCAGCTCGACGTCCTCGGGGTCGACGGCTTCGGGGTCGATCGCGATCGCCCGCAGCGTCATGTCGCCGCCGACGGTCACCTTGACCATGCCGCCGCCGGAGCTGGCCTCGACCGTCTCCTCTTTCAGTTTCTCCTGCGCCTGCAGCATCTGCTCCTGCATCTGCTGCGCCTGTTTCATCAGGGCGTTCACGTCGAAGCCCCCGGGACCACCACCAGCGCGTGCCACCTAACTGACCTCCTCCGCGTCGAACTCGCTCTTCAGTCGCTCCAGCAATTCATCCTCGTCGATCTCGCCGCTCCCCGGCGCCGGGGTGTCGGGCGGCGGCGCGGCGGCCGCGGCGTCGTCCTCCTCGAGCAGCACGTAGAGCGGCGCGATCGGCCCCCCGGCGACCGCGGCGAAGGCGTCGATCAATGCCTGCCGGCGGTCGGGGGACTCGGCCTTCCGTTTGTTGAACGGTTGGTCGGGAGGGAAGCCGATCGTCAGGTCGTCGCCGGCGAAGGCGACCGGCCGGGCGCCGTCGAAGGTCGCGGCCAGCGCGGGTGCCTTCTCGGCAAGTTTGTCGAGGACCGCAGGCCAGATCCGCTGCACCTGGACCAGGTCGCCGGGCGGCGGGGCGGCCGGGGAGCTGTCGGCGGGCGGACCATCCGCGGGCGGACTATCGGCGGGCGGACTACTTCCAACGGACGAGGGGTCTGCGGCCGCGGATGGCGGCGGCGATTCGACCGGCTCGGCGTCGGGCGTCGCGGGCTCATCCGGGGACTCGGGGACGGGCGGCACTTCTTCGACGACAGGAGGTGCGGGCTCCGGTTCGGGCGCGGATGGCTCGGGCGCTTTGGCGGCCGGAGGCTGCGGCGAGACTGCCTGGGGTTCGGGGCGCGACGGGTGCGGGGTCGAAGGAGTTGGCTCGGGGGTGCGTTCGGGCGCGGGCGGCCGCGGCACGGGAGGGGCGGGCGGCGGCGGGGTGCTTCCCGCCAGCTGCGCCTCGAGGCGCTCGATCCGGCGCAGCAGGCCCTCGGTGCTGCGGGTCGAGGTCGGGGCGGGCGGCTTTCAGCAGGGCGATCTCGACCGCCATGCGGGCGTCGTCGCCCTCGCGGACGGCGCTCAGGGCGGCGGCCAGCTCGTCGATCGTGCGGACCAGGGTGGCGGCGCCGACCGTCGACGCCTGCTGCTGGATCCGGGCGGTGTCGGTGGCGGTGACGACGAAGGTGGTCGGCACCTCGCCGGTCGTCTGGGTGACCAGCAGGTGGCGCAGGTGGGCGAGCAGATCGCGCGCGAACTGCGACGGATCGCGCCCGGAGCGCGCCATCTTCTCGACCCCGAGCAGGACTTCCCGCGGGTCGGAGGCGACCACCGCGTCGACCGCCTCGAAGAGCAGGTCGGCATCGGCGGCACCCAGCATCTCCAGCACCTCGTCGAGCCCGACGTCGTCGCCGCCGAAGGCGACCAGCTGGTCGAGCGTCCCGAGCGCGTCGCGGAAGCTGCCCTGGGCGGAGCGGGCGATCATCGCCACCGCGCCGGGCTCGACCTTGATCGACTCACTGTCCGCGACCCGGTCCAGCACCTCGGAGATCTGCTCGAGGCTCGGCCGCTGGAAGTCGAAGCGCTGGCAGCGGTCGGCGATCGTCGGCATCACCTTGTGCGACTCGGTCGTCGCGAGGACGAAGACGGTATGCGGCGGCGGCTCCTCGAGCGTCTTCAGGAAGGCGTTCCAGGCCTCTTTGGTCAGCATGTGCGCCTCGTCGAGGATGTAGACCTTCCAGTGGCCGCCGGAGGGCGCGTAGGCGACCCGCTCGCGCAGGTCCCGGATGTCCTCGACCGAGCGGTTGGAGGCGGCGTCCATCTCGATCACGTCCATCGAGGTCCCGGCGGCGATCGTCACGCAGGACTCGCATTCGCCGCACGGCGTCACCGTCGGCCCGCCCCGTTCGCAGTTCAGCGAGCGGGCGAGGATCTTCGCCATCGAGGTCTTGCCGGTCCCGCGCGAGCCGACGAACAGGTAGGCGTGGTGGACCTTGTCCTGCTCGACCGCGTTGCGCAGCGTGCGGACGACGTGGGCCTGACCGACTACCTCGTTGAAGGAGCCGGGGCGGTGGCGGCGGTAAAGGGACGTGGACTCGGTGCTCATAAGGGCCTACAGCCAGTGTATCCGGGGCAGATTTGGTCCCCGCCACGCCCATCGAGGCGCGCTTCAGGGCCGCTCGGTAGGTTGGCCGCCGTGCCACCGAGGGTCGCCAGATGGGTTGCGCCGGTTGCCTGGGTGGCCGTGGTCAGCGCCGTGCTGCTGCTCGTCTTCCCGGTCGGCTTCCCCAATTACGACACGATCTACGCGCTGGTCTGGGGCCGCGAACTGGCCCACGGGGTCAGCCCCGACTACGGCGCCGCCCTGCCCCCCACGCCGCACCCGCTGACCGACTTCATCGGCCTCGTCACCTCGCCCTTCGGCGAAGCGCCGATCACGGTGACGATGATCCTCGCCTACGTCAGCCTCGGGCTGATCGCCTACTTCGTCTACCGACTGGGCGCGACCTGGTTCGACAAATGGGTCGGCGCGCTGGCCGCGGTGATCGTCCTCACCCGGGCGCCGTTCCTCTCCAACGGCCTGCGCGCCTACGTCGACCTCCCCTACATCGCCCTCTGCCTCGGCGCTCTCTATATAGAGGCGCGAAAGCCGCGGGCCGGCTGGCCGGTCCTCGCCCTTCTGGTCCCGGCGGGCCTCCTGCGCCCGGAGGCCTGGGGCTTCGCGATCGCCTACTGGCTCTGGCTGGCGTTCGACATCCGCCGCGCGAGCTCCGCCTCCCGCCCAAGTGGCGCGGATCCAGGCTCCGCGTTGACGGGCCGAAAACTAGCCACAGAGGCAAGTTTTCGGCCCATCAACACCGTGTTTGGCTGGGAAGTGGGGTGGCGGGGGGAGCGCGGAGGGCGGGAGCTCGGCTGGCTGGCGCTGTTGGCGCTCGGGGGGCCGATCATCTGGGTGCTCTTCGACGCGGTCACCACCGGCGACCCGCTCTACTCGCTGACCGGCACCCAGGAAACGGTCGAATCGCTGAAGCGCCAGACCGGGCCGGTCGACCTCGTCCTCTACGGGCCCCGCCGGCTCGGCGAAGTGATGCAGTGGCCGGGGATGGTCGGCGGCTTCGGCGGCCTCCTGCTCGGGATCACCTTGCTTCCCCGCCGCTCCGCCCTCGGCTTCGTCGCCGTCGTCCTCGCCCTGCTCGCCTTCGCCTGCCTCGCCGCGGCGGGCCTGGCGATCATCGCCCGCTACACGATGCTCGCCGGGGCGATCCTCTCGATCTTCTTCGCCCTCGCCCTGCTCGGCTGGCGCTTCCTCGAGCGCGGCAACAGGTGGCGGATCTGGTGGCAGGCCTTCGCCGGCCTCGTCCTCCTGATGGTGCTGGTGTGGCTGCCGAACCAGTGGGACCTCGACCGCCAGGTCCACACCGACCTCACCAACCAGGGTCAGATCGAGAACGACCTCACCGACCTCGTCAACGAAGGCGCCTTCGACCCGGCCTGCGGGCCGGTCGCGGTGCCGAACCATCGCGCCGTGCCGCGGCTCGCCTTCGGCCTCGACGTGCGGCCGACCGACATCGTCAGCGCCTCCGAGGCGGTCTCGCCCGAAGAAAAGCGCAAGCTCGCCGAAGCCGGCTACTACGTCGAGCCGGCCAGCAGCTTCGTGATCCACAACTACATCCTCGACCCCAACGACAAGACCAACTTCGACGAAGTCGAACCCCCGGCCGGCTTCCACGAAGTCGCGGCCAACCAGAGCTGGATCGTCTACAGCCGCTGCGGCTGAGGCGGGGCGGCGGGGCCGGGGCGGGGAGGGGCCCGGCGGGTAGGAACGTCAGAGGGACGGCACGTTTCGGAGGGAGACGGAACAGAGATGCCGGGAACGTCACCGAGTTGCCACGCCTCAGGTGGTGCATCCGTGGCTCCAGGGCGCGCTGTGGAGCATTACTCCCGCATAGAGAGAGTTTCTCTCCACAGCAAAGCGCTGACCGATGGGGCAGGTGTGACGTCTCATGAAGAGACGTGGAGTTCCGCACGGAACCCGCACCCTCACCTCTCCCCTACAGACCCGCGTCCCTCCCCGCTTACGGAGTCGGCGGCGCGGGCACTTCGAAGCCGCGGCGGAAGTTGACGATGCCGCCGCCGGCGCAGCTCTCCTTCGCTTCGCCGACTTCGACCTGGCCCGGTTCTTCCGGCACGATCACGCTGAGGTCGGCGAAGTCACGGGTGCCGAAGTGGAGGGTGACGCCGATGTTGCCGTGGCGGCCGTCGCCCTGCTCCTGCCATTCCAGGTGAAGCCTCCCGTTGCGCGGGATCAGCCTTCCCTGCGGCGCGTGGGCGGCGCTGAAGAAGCGTGGTTCGGAGGTCGGCGAGTCGCTCGCCTGGCAGAGGATCTTGGTGTTGAAGGCGAGGTTGCGGACGCGGCGGTTGCGGACTTTGAAGACCACGTATTCGCCGCTCGCGCGGTCGAGGCCGCCGTAGGTGCCGTCCGGAACCACGGCGCCCGTGTTGCCGGCGGGGCGCGCGGCGGCATCCTGGCCGGCGGCGAAGAGGGAGGCGCAGAGCCCGAGGACGAGCACGGCGAGGACGCTGAGGATCTCCCGCTTGCGGGAGGGCTGGACGAGGCGCATGCCGCCTCATCGACCGCGGCGGAAGAGCGCTTGAGCGGTGGGACGCCGCGGGCGTCGGGCTAGCTGCCGCGCTCGACCGAGTCGATCGCCGCGTGGGTCGCCGCGGCCAGGTCGGGGTCGGCGAGGTCGACCGCGGGCGGCAGCTCGACGTGGAGGTCGTCGCTGGGGTCGATCCGCACCCGCAGCGGCCCGCCCGAGCGCGAGCCGAGGACGTGGCCACCGCGCCGGCGCTCGGAGTCGACGAAGTGCAGGTGGTAGCCGGCCACCTCGATCCCCTCGATGTAGGCGGGGAAGCGGAAGCCGACCATCGATCCCTCGACGTCGGTGAGCTCGAAGACGTGCTGGTCGGCGACCACCTCGGCCAGCGGCCGGTAGGGCGGCGCCTGCCGCGGCACCGAGCGGGCGCGGACCGAGGCGAAGCGGCCGTCGAGGCGGACGGCGAAGGAGGAGTTGCCAGTCCGCGCCATCGAGTCGAGCGCGGCGAGGATCGATTCGTGGTCGAGCCCCCCTGTCACCTCGCCCTCGACCGTCGGTTCGAACTCGGTCACCACCGCGAACGGGGTCCGCTCCCCCGGCCCGACCTCGCTGACGTTGCCGTCGACGTCGGCGCGCAGGAATTCGCCGTCGATCGCGATCATCTCGCCGTCGAGCCCGTTCAGCGTCCCCAGCCCGAGGTCACCGTGCTCGGCCAGCTCGGCGAAGGTCAGGTCGCCCTCGAAGGAGCCGTCGAGCAGGGCGCCGATGGTCGAGGCCTGGAACAGCACGTGCGCGGCGCGCTCCGCGTGCAGGTCGGCGTGGCGCATCGACTCGACGTGGAGGGACCGGATCCAGCGCTCGTCGAACATCGGCGGCAGTTTGCCGGCCGGCCGGGGCGGGCGCGCCTTGCCGGCGCCCCGCCCCGATCCGACGGCGAAGAAATGGACCGTGCACCCGCCTTCGAGATCTGGTCACCGGGCGTGTCCGTCGCTTATGGCTCAGGCCGGGCTTCCCCGCGGCACCCGTGGCTTCCGCTTAAGGCTGCTTCCTTCCGGACCTGACCTGGTTCGCGTGCCTACGTCGCGCGGGACCCGGCCGTCAACGCCTCCGCAACGCACTGACCCCGACGGTCAGTCCCTCGGAACGGTAATCGGCCCCGCTAGAGCGGATTGCGGGTTATAGGGCACCGCTGATTCCCCGCCTAGCACGGTCCGTTTACAACCCTACCCTGCCGCCGTAGGATCGCGCAGCCTTGATCGACGTCGACACCTCATCGTTCTTCTACATCGTCCTGGTCGCCGCCGCGGCCGCGATCACCACGACGGTGCTGCCGAGGCGCCTCGCGCCGCCGGTCGTGGTGGTCGAGCTGCTGCTCGGGATCCTGATCGGCCCGCACGTCTTCGGCCTCGCCCACTCCGACAGCTTCATCGAATTCTTCTCCAACCTCGGCCTCGGGATGCTCTTCTTCTTCGCCGGCTACGAGATCGACTTCCATCGGATCAAAGGCACGCCGATCAAGCTCGGCGCCTGGGGCTGGCTGCTCTCGGTGGGGCTCGCCTACGGGCTCGGCGGGGCGCTCGCCGCGGCCGGCGTGGTCGTCTCCTTCCTCTACACCGGCTCGGCGATGGCGACGACCGCGATCGGCACGCTGATCCCGATCCTCCGCGACAACGGCGAGCTGAAGACCCGCTTCGGCACCTACCTGCTGGCGGCGGGCGGGATCGGCGAGTTCGGGCCGATCCTGCTGGTGACGCTGGTGCTCTCGACCGACAGCGCCCTGCACGAGTCGCTGATCCTGCTCGCCTTCATCGCCCTGGCGCTGGTCCTGGCGGTCGGCTCGATGCGCTGGGCCTGGCGCGGCTGGCCGCTGCTCGAGCGCACCTTCGAGGCCTCCAGCCAGCTCGCCGTGCGGCTCACCGTGGTGCTCGTCTTCGGCCTCGTCTTCCTGGCGAGCAAACTCGGCCTCGACCTGCTGCTGGGCGGCTTCGTCGCCGGGATGATCGTGCGGCTGGCCTTGCAGGGGCACGAGCTGCAGGTCTTCGAGTCGAAGCTGACCGCGGTCGGCTTCGGCTTCTTCGTGCCCTTCTTCTTCGTCGTCAGCGGGATCGAGTTCGACCTCGCGGCGCTCGGCTCGGCCGGCGCGATCGCCAAGCTGGCGATGTTCTTCGCCCTCTTCCTGATCGTGCGCGGGACGCCGGCCCTGCTCCTCTACCGCGGCGTGCTGGGGGCGCGCGACCGGGCGGCGCTCGCCTTCTACAGCGCCACCGAGCTGCCCCTGGTCGTGGCGATCACCACCCTGGCGACCGATACCGGGCACATGCGCAAGGACACCGCCGCCGGGCTGGTCGGTGCGGCGATGCTCTCGACCCTGATCTTCCCCTTCGTCGGGCTGGCGCTGCGGCGCCACGAGGAGGCCGATCGCGACCTCCACGTCGACGAGGACGGGGGCTCCCCTCCACTCGGAGGAGAGCCCCTCGCCGCGCCGATGGCCTAGGCCACCCGCGCCCGGTCCCTACTTGCGGACCAGCTTCAGCGTCTTGTAGACGGTGGCCTTCGACTTGCCGACCTTGGCCTGCTCTTTGAACAGGAGCTTCGACTTCGTCTTGACCTTCGCCAGCGCTGCCGGCTTGACCTTGAGGACAAAGCTCTTCGTCTTGCCCTTCTTGACCTTCGCCTTGCGCTGCGTGGTGGCCGCCTTCTTCTTGCTCAGCATGCCGGTGATCCCGAGCGTGCAGGTGGCATTCAGCTTGGCCGGGCACTTGGCCTTGACCGTGAGCTTGCTGCCCTTCAGCACCGCCGGGCCGACCAGGCTGCTGGAGATCAGGCTTTCCAGCCGCGCCGCCGACACACCGCCGGCACCGCTGCCGTTGCCGCCGTTTTCCCCGTTGGTGCCGTTGTTGTTGCCGCCACCGCCGGGCACTTCTTCTCCGGGGTTGCCGCCGGTGCTGTTGGGACCGGTGACCGCCACGTTGTCGAAGCTGCTCGACGTTTCGGTGAGCAACCCGAGCAGGGTCGACGTCGTCGTCGAGGCTTCGATCTGGACCACGTAGGTGTCTCCCGCGGTCAGCGAGATCGGCCCCGATTTGGTCGCGAACGGTGCTTCGGCGGTCAACGACTCGGTGATCGCTTTCTGTTTCGTGTTCGTCGTCTTGTCGAGCAGGTACGCCGAGTAGGTAAACGTCGGCGTCAGCGAGACGAGGCCGCCGGGCAGGAACTGCCGCGAGAGGCTCAGTGAACCGGAGCCACCCGCACCTGCCGTGAAGGCCGGCGATTCATCGACGAACGAGGCTTTGAACAAGCCGAGAGCGCTGACCGGGATCTGGGCTTTGTCGGCGAACGATCCGGCCGGTGCGCCGGTCGTCGCGTCGTAGCCGGTGCCCGTGGTGCCGCAGAGAATTTCCAGCAGCCCGAGGACTTTGCATTCTGCAGAAGCGACTTTCCACCCTTCCGCACCCCCGGTGAACGTGCTGCCTCCGCCTGGATAGGTGGCGGCAGACGCTTGCCCGGCGATAGGAACGAGGAGGGCCGCTCCCGACACACATCCGACCAAGAAAAACCGTCGAATACGACTCCTGAGCGAGATAGACACGATGCTCCTTTCGTAACGCTTTAGAACGCACGGTTCTTCTTTCGGCTGCCGTTTGCCCATTACTTAAAATTCTCAACCTCGATACCTATTTTTCTGGACGAGTATCCGACCAGGGGGTCCGTGCGCAGGCACGAACCCCCCTTGGTCGACGAGGTCTGGGCAGCCCCGGAAGGCGCGTCCCTGACTACTTCCGGATCAACGGCAAGGTCTTGTAGACGGTGACCTTGGAGGCACCGACCTTGATCGTCTCCTTGAACATCAACTTGGTCTTCGTCTTGACCTTCGCTCGCGCGGGGGGCTTGACGGTGAGGGCGAAGTTCTTCGTCTTCGCCAGCTTGACCTTGGCCTTGCGACCGGCGGTGGCCGGCTTCTTGCGGCTCAACATCCCCTGCAGGGAGATCGTGCAGGTGGCGCCTGCCTTGGCCGGGCACTTCGCCTTGACCGACAGCTTGGTGCCGTTGAGGGTGGCCGGGCCGATCAGGCTCGACTGCACCATGCTTTCGAGGCGGGCGGCGCTGACGCCACCGGCGCCTTCTTCGGCTCCTCCACCGTTGGTGCCGTTCGTGCCGCTGGTGCCGCTGGTCCCGTTCGTGCCGTTGGAACCACTGGCGCCGGCGGCGCCGTTGCTCCCATTCGAGCCGTTGCTTCCGCCCGAGCCTTCGGACCCTTTTTCACCGGGCGTCCCGGGTTCGCCTTTTTCGCCTTCTTTGGTTTTTTCTTCTTCTTTGGCGAGTTCGGGCCCGGTGACGACGACGTTGTCGAAGCGACCGATCGCTTCGCCGGCGAGCACGCCGACCGAGGCGACCGACGATGACGTCGTGGCGCTGATTTCGACTTTGTATTCGTGGCCTTTGGTCAGCGTCAAGGCGCCGGTTTTGGTGGCGAATGGAACTTCGCCTTCGAGCGTCTCGGTGACGACTTTCTGACTCGATTTCGCCGTCACGTCGACCAGGGTGGCCGTGTAGAGGAACTGCGGGGTCAGGGAGATCAGGCCACCCGGGGCGAACGCCCTCGAGAGGCTGAGCAGCCCGGCTCCACCTTCGACCGCGGTGAAGGTCGGCGATTCGGCCACGACTTCAGATTTGAACGAGCCGATCAGGTTGAGCGGGATGTTCGTGCTGGCCGCAAAGGACCCGGCGGGTGCCCCTGCGGTAGCGTCATAGGCGCCGTTTGCCGTGCATAGCAACGGCAATTCGATCACGCTGAGCAGCTGACATTTGGATACGGCTTTCCAGCCTTCGGCGCTCCCGGTGAAGCTGCTGCCTGCACCTGGGTAGGTGGCGGCGGACGCTTGACCGACTGCGGGGGCCAGTAGGGCCGCTCCCGAAACACACCCGAGCAGGCAAGCCTGCCGAATGCGACTCTTGAGCGAGATGGACACGATGCTCCTTCTTTCGTTCTTCGTTGAGAGATGCGACGAGGAACTCATCGACCGCTCGCGCCGGCGGATCGACCTTCAAGCTGCATTCATACGGTCGTCGGACGCTTGTTGGACCGCCCGCATCGTGCCCAGGCACGACTTCCCTCGACGCTTCGTCCGCGTACACTTTCCGACCCGACCCGGGCGCGTAGCTCAGTGGGAGAGCGCTCGCTTCACACGCGAGAGGTCGCTGGTTCGAAACCAGCCGTGCCCATGTCAAAGTCCTGGATCCTGTGGTGATCGTCACTGACCGCAGGAGGGGCCAGATCGGCTGCCTGCGAGAATGTTCTGATGCCCAGCTATCGAATCCGCGGCAGCGGTAAGAACGTACGCCCCGAGAAAGAGGGCGACTACATCGGCTTCATCGGGTGTGAGCAGGTCGGCTTGCTACCCGTCCGCATGGCCGCCAATCGCCGGGTGCTGAGAGTGACTTGTCCACGCTGCGGAGACCTTCACATGACCACCGACCCGATGCCACGGTTGCGCCGGCCCGGAGAGATCGTCACCTTGGTCGAGGATGGAATGCCGATGGCGGTCGTGATGCCGGCTGACGACTCCAGGAGCACCGAGGCTCCAGACGAAGACGACGGTCCCGGTTCGCCGGACGATCCCGAGTACTGAGCGCAGCCACCGCCCGACCGTCTTCGTCAGCTGGCTCAGCGGCGCAGCTCGGCGCCGAGCCGGGCGGCGAGGCGCGCCGAGGCCTCGATCTCGACCTTGCGGATCGAGACGCTCTCGACGTTCAGACCGAACGGGACCCCCAACCGCCGACAGAACGCGATCAGGTCGACGGCCGTAGCGACCGCCTGCTCGAAGGAGGCGTCGAGGGTGTCGTCGGCATGGCGCAGCTCGTTCTCGATCCAGCGCGGGACGGACACGCCGAGCCACTGGAGGAACTCGAGGGTCTTGAGCGAGCCGCAGACCGAGAAGCTGAACGCGATCGGCACCGGGTCGAGGTTCCGCGCGGCGCACTCGTGGTGGTAGTCGGAGATCAGGTCCTTCGCCGCGTTGACGTCGTAGACGATCTGGGTGATGAAGAAGGAGCAGCCCGCCGCCTGCTTCGCGATCAGCCGCAGGTGCTCGTCCCCCTCGCGCGCGTGCCGCTCGGCGATCGCGACCCCGCCGAGCGGCAGCGCCGGCCGCACCTCCTCGCGCATCTCGTAGGCCCGGGCGAGCGACGTGTGGACCGCCTTCTCGCGCGAGGACGAGCCGACGAAGACCGCGAGCGCCCGCGACGGATCCTGCTCACCCAGCCAGGAGCGGAAACGGTCCTCCCGATACTTGCCGACCGCGCGGTAGACGATTGCGGGGACCTCCAGCGCGGCGAGGTCACGGGCGAGATAGTCGGCGGGGTCCATCGTCGGCAGGAACGGGAACGGCCGCTGGTCCGGGTTGCGGTCGCTTTCGTCGTCGATGTCGTAGAGGACGAGGCCGTCGATCGCCGTCGATCGCAGCCGCGCCAGGGTGACCCGGGCGATCTCCGCCGCCTCCGACGGGGTCGTGGTCAGCCGCGGCGGGGTCACCGCGAACAGCAGGAACTCGCCCGAGCGAGCCGCGATTCCGTCTTGCAGATTCACGCGCGGAACCGTAGCCGAGGGCCGGGCGAGCGCTCGGCGCCCCGGTTCGGCGAGCGCCGCGTTCCGGTGGTCCGTCACACAAGGGTCCACTCGCTCATAGGCGACGGGCGCCCGGGGTACACGGCGGCAATGAGACTTCTTCCCGACCCCGCCACGACCCTGCCCAGATGAGCGACCGCAAGCGGCTGTTCGAGCCGATCACGGTCGGCGAGCTCGACCTTCCCAACCGCATCGCGATGGCGCCGCTCACGCGCAGCCGCTCCGACGCCGAGGGACGGGTCCCGGCCTACGCCGCCGACTACTACGCGCAGCGGGCCGACGCCGGCCTGGTGATCTCCGAGGCGACCAACGTCTCCCCCGGCGCGGTCGGCTACGCGCTCACGCCCGGCATCTGGTCAGCGGCGCAGGTGGAGGCCTGGCGGCCGGTGGTGGACGCGGTCCACGAGCGCGAAGGCCGCTTCGTCCTGCAGCTCTGGCACACCGGCAGGATCTCCCACCCCGACCTCCACGACGGCGAGGCACCCGGCGCGCCCTCGGCGGTCAAGCCGGTCGGCAAAGCGTTCACCGCGGACGGGATGAAGGACATGGAGACGCCGCGCGCCTTCGAGACCGCGGAGATCCCGGCGATCCTCGAGGACTACCGACGCGCCGCCCAGAACGCAAAGGAGGCCGGGTTCGACGCGGTCGAGATCCACTCCGCCAACAACTACCTGCTCGAACAGTTCGTGCGCGACTCGACCAACCATCGCGAAGACGAGTACGGCGGCTCGCTCGAGAACCGGCTCCGCTTCCCGCTCGAAGTCGCCGCCGCCGTGGTCGACATCTGGGGTGCCGGAAGGGTCGGCATCCGGATCTCCCCGGCGACGACGATGCCCGGTGAGACGCCGCTCGACGCCGACGTCAACGCCACCTACGGCACCTACCTCGACCGCCTGGCGGAGCTCGGCCTCGCCTACACGCACGTGATGGAAGGACTGATCCGTGAATCGCGCGATTGGCCGGACGGGATCGACCCCGCCGACCTGCGCCGCCGCGCCCCGGGCGCCTACATGGCCAACAACGAGCTCGACCCCGACGCCGCCGCCGACCTGATCGCCGACGGCGAGGCCGACCTGGTCTCCTTCGGCCGCGCCTACATCGCCAACCCGGACCTGGTCAGTCGCATCGCCACCGGCGCGCCGCTCGCCGAAGCGCCGGAAGAGTATTGGTACGGCGGCGATCAGACCGGATACTCGGACTGGCCGACGGCGATGGAGGAGGCCGCGTGCCCGCTAGGCCGCCCACCGCGCCAAATATCCGCACTAAACCGGGTGGCCGTTTCTACGATCTGAGGGCGGTCGCTTCAAGCGGGACGCGTTCCAGTCGATAACCCACATATGAGTGTTCAGACCCGCCCCCTCGCCTCGGCTCGCGATCTGATCGATGAAGGTCGCCTGCGCACCCTCTTCCAACCGATCGTCGACCTCAGGTCCGACGTCATCATCGGTTACGAGGCGTTGGCCCGGGGACCGGTCGGCTCACCCCTGGAGATGCCCGACGACCTCTTCGCGGTCGCCCGGACCGAAGGCGTTATCGGGCCGCTCGACCGCGCCTGTCGCAGCGCCGCCATGTCGACCGCCCTCGGCGCCGGAATCCAGAGCGAGGATCTGCTCTTCCTCAACGTCGAGCCGTCCGGGCTCGACGAGGGCGGGGTGCTCGACCGGGCCAACGAGGATCAGCTCGCCGACGTCTCGGTCGTCGTCGAGCTCACCGAGCGCGCCCTGACGGCCAGGCCCCGCGAGGTCTTGGCGGCGGTCAGGTGGCTGCGCGCACGCGGCTGCCGCATCGCCCTCGACGACGTCGGGGTCGACCCTCGCTCGCTCGGCCTGATGCCTTTCGTCGCCCCGGACATCATCAAGCTCGATCGCAAGGTGACCCAGGGCATCCTCCCGGAGGCGAGCACCGCCCGGGTGATCAACGCCGTCCGCGCCGAAGCCGAGCGCTCCGGCGCGGTCATCCTCGCCGAGGGCATCGAGAACGAGGCGCACCGTAAGCGGGCCGAGGCGATGGGCGCGACGCTGGGCCAGGGCTGGCTGTTCGGTCGCCCGGAGCCCCTCGACCTCGACTCCCGGCGCGAGCGCCGTCCGCACGCCACGACGGGCTCGCGGCTGATCCAGGTTCCACAGCGCCTGCCCGACGAAGCCCCCGATGGGACGCCGTTCGAGGAAGTGGCGAGGCCCGACGGGATCCTCCACGGCGACAAGCGCCTCCTGCTCTCCCTCTCGCGCCAGCTCGAGCACGAAGCCTCGACCGTGCGGGGCGAGACGGTCGTCCTCGCCACCTTCCAGGACGCCCGCTTCTTCACCCCGCGGATGCGTCGGCACTACGAACGCATCGCCGAGTGCGCGTCGCTCGTCGGGGCCCTCGGCGTCGGGCTCGCCGAGCAGCCGGGCGCCGGGGTCCGGGGCGCCGGGCTCGCAGCCGACGACCGGCTCGCCGGCGAGTGGGACGTCGTCGTCATCGGCCCGCACTTCGCCGGCGCCTTCGTCGCCCGCGACCTCGGCGACGACGGTGTCGACGACGAGCGGCGCTTCGAATACTTCATGACCTACGACCGCGAGCTGGTCGCCCGAGCGGCTCGACCGCTCCTGCACCGGCTGACCCGCAGTCACTGAGATGACCGGGGACCACGTTCACACGATGACCGCCGAGGAGCTCGCACCGGCGGTCGAGTCGGCCTCGCTCAGCTACGAGGAGGCGATCCGGGCCGGCCGCAGCCAGGACGCCGAACGGATCGCCCTCGCCTCGCTCTCCGAAGGAATCTCCGTCGCGGCCCTCTACGAGCAGGTCATCGCTCCCGCGATGGCGCGGATCGGCGCCCTCTGGGCCACCGGCGAGATGACGATCGCCGACGAGCACCTGGCGAGCGCGCTCAACTTCAAGGTCATGGCGTCGGTCTACAGCGTCTCGCTCGCCCACCGTCCCACCGGCAACCTCGGTCGCGTGCTCCTCGCCGGGGTCGAAGGCGATCGCCATGGCGTCGGGCTGCGGATGGCCGGCGACGTGCTGGACCTCTCCGGCTACGAGGTGCTCTACCTCGGCGAGGACGTCTCCGCCGGCGACCTCGTGATCGCCGCCTGCGCGCGCCGTCCGGACGTGATCGCGATCGCGATCCCGACCGAAGCCGCGCGAGCCGCGGGAGAAGCGACCCTGGAGGAGCTGGAATCGAGCTGCCCGGAGATCCCGGTGTTGGTCGGCGGCCAGGGGATGCCCCTCCACTCGAGCGGCCGAGAGCGGCGGGCGATGGGCGCGAACCTCACCGAACTGGTCCTCAGCGTCGCCGATCTGATGCCACCGGATCGGGAAAAGGAGACGACGACGTCGTGGCCGGGCATGGACCAGGTCCCGTTGTCCGCCCGGGCGATCGACGCCGCGTCGACGCCCGAAGACAGGCTGCTCGAGATCGCCGCCGAAGCGGCCGAAACGGCGCGGGCCCATGCCCGGGTCGCCCACGCCTACCGGCGCCTCGCCCACGAGGATCCGCTCACCGGGGCTCCGAACCGCCGCGCCTTCGACGACCGCATCAACGAGCTGCTGGAGGCCGAGATCGACGCCAGCCTGATCCTGATCGACCTCGACGGCTTCAAGCAGGTCAACGACCTCTGCGGCCACGCGGCCGGGGACAACGTCCTGCAGAGGGTGGCCAAGCTGATCGCCGAAGAGATCCCGAGCGACGGCTTCGCGGCCCGCTTCGGCGGCGACGAGTTCGCCGTCCTCCTTCCCCACGCGACGCCGCAGGCCGCGCAGGCCCTCGCGAGCTCGGTGCTCGCCGCGCTGAAGGAGGACCTCGCCGAGAAGGGCGTGACGGCGACCGCCGGCATCGCCCCGCTGGCCGGCGACCGCCGCCAGAGCCTGATGAACGCCGACCTCTCGCTCTACCAGGCGAAGGCCGGCGGCGGCGACCGGATCGAGTCGCACACGCAGTTCGCCAGCTCCTGAGCGCCGCGCTCCTTCGGGCTAGAGGACCGAGATCGAGAACCTGGCGGCGAAGGTCTCGCCGGGCGGCACGAAGGTGAGGTCGGGGCCGGCGGTGAGGAGGGCGTTGGTCGGCGCGGTCATCGGCTCGATCGCGACCGCGTCGAGGCCCGGCGGCGCGAAGATCTGGGTGAAGGGATAGCCGCTGTCCAGGCGCAGCTCGATCCGCCGGTCGGGGCCGGCGAGGGCGAAGGCGGTGCCCGGCGGGGGAGCGAGGAAGGCGTCGTCGTAGGTGCGCTCGGCGAGCGGCCCGGTCTCGATCGCGAGCGGCGCGCGCTCGCCGGTCGGCAGGCCGCGCTCGTCCAGCACGACGCGCTCGTTGACCGGCGCCTCCAGCACCCACTCGGCCCGCGGCACCCCCGGCAGGGCGAGGTAGGGATGGAAGCCGAAGGCGATCGGGACGGCGACGGCGCCGGTCGCGGTGACGCTGGTCTGGATCTCCAGCGAGCCCTCGACCAGGGTCGCCTCGATCTCGACCAGGTGCGGGAAGGGGAACGCTTCGAGCAGGTGCGGGTAGGCGCCGAAGTCGAAGCTCGCCGCCAGGGCGCCGCCGGAGTCGAGCTCGGCGTGGCGACCGACCCGCCAGCCGGGCGCCGCCGAGAGCAGGCCGTGCATCGGCAGCCCGGCGCCGTCGCGCTTCAGCGGCAGGTCGGGCAGGGTGAGGTCGACCTCGCGGCCGGCCAACTCGAAACGGTCGCTGCCGAGCCGGTTCGCCCACGGGTGGAGGAAGGGGATCCCCATCGTCGTGTAGCGCTCGACGTAGGCGCGCAGGCCGTCGCGCTGCCCGAGCAGCTCTTCGCCGCGGTGCTTCAGCGAGCAGCAGATCATCCCCGCCTCGGGAACGAAGATCGCCTCAAGGCCGCCGCGCGCGTCGGATTCCAGGGTCAGGGCGGCGAACCCCTCCTCGCTGCGTTCGCCGACCATGGCGAGCATCTTGACCCAGCGCCCGGATCGGCGACCTTCGGTGCCTAAGATCGAACGTCGCATGGAACTCGGCGTCTACACCTTCGCGGAGCTGACCCCCGAGGTCGAGGGCGGGCCGACCGTCAGCGCCGAGCGGCGGCTGCGCGACCTGATCGAGGAGATCGAGCTCGCCGACCAGGTCGGCCTCGACGTCTTCGGCGTGGGCGAGCACCACCGCCCCGACTTCGCCGTCTCGGCGCCCGCGGTGGCGCTCGCCGCGGCGGCCGAGCGGACCGAGCGCATCCGCCTCACCAGCGCCGTCTCGGTGATCAGCTCCGACGACCCGGTGCGCGTCTTCCAGGACTTCGCCACGCTCGACCTGCTCTCCGGCGGGCGCGCCGAGATCATGGCCGGGCGCGGCTCCTTCGTCGAGTCGTTCCCGCTCTTCGGCTATGACCTCGACGAGTACGACGAGCTCTTCGCCGAGAAGCTCGAGCTGCTGCTCGCGGTGCGGGCGGACGCGGAAGTCAGCTGGGAGGGCCGGCTGCGGGCGCCGATCGATCGCCGCGGCGTCTACCCGCGGCCGCTGCAGGAGCCGCTGCCGGTCTGGGTCGCGGTCGGCGGCTCACCGCAGTCGGCGATTCGCACCGGCCGCCTCGGCCTGCCGATGGCGCTGGCGATCATCGGCGGCGAACCGGCCCGCTTCAAGCCCTTCGCCGAGATGCACGCCGAGGCGGCGGCCGAGGTCGGCGCTCCCCCGCCGGCGCTCAGCATCAACTCCCACGGCTTCCTCGCCCCGACCTCGCAGGAAGCCGCCGACATCGCCTTCCCCGCCTTCGCCCGGATGATGGACCGGATCGGCCGCGAGCGCGGCTGGCCGCCGATGAGCCGCGCCGCGTTCGAAGCGAGCCGCCGGATCGAGGGAGCGAACCTGGTCGGCTCCCCCGCCGAGGTCGCCGAGAAGATCCTCTTCCAGCACTCGATCTTCGGCCACGACCGCTTCCTGATCCAGTTCAGCGTCGGCACCCTCCCCCACGCCGACGTGATGCGCTCGATCGAGCTCTTCGGCACCGAGGTCGCGCCGCTGGTCAAGGCGTGCGCTGGCGCCAGTGCGCTAGCCCACACCCTGGTGTGGACAACCGCACCGGCGTCCCTCTTATTCCTCTTTGAGGACCGAGAGGACGTTGCCGGACGGGTCCTTGAACCAGGCGATGTCGGGGCCGCCCGCCTTCATCACGCCGTTCGGCTCCTGCGGCATGCCGTCGTAGAACTCGAACTCGACCCCGCGGCCGGTCAGCCACTCGACCGCCGCGTCGACGTCGTCGACCGGGAAGTTCAGCACCGTGTAGCTGGCCGGGGTGGCGCCCGGGCTCTGGTAGATCAGGGTCGGCCGGTCGCCGGCCAGGTGCAGGGTCATCAACCCGTTCCCCTCGTCCGCCACCTCGACCCGCTGCCCGAGGGTCTCGCCGTAGAACCGGCGCGCCGCCTCGAGGTCGTCCACCCCGATCCCGCTGAAGGCCTTGCTGTCGCTGAGCATCGCTTCTCCTCTCGTTCTGCTGTTGACCGTATGACCGGGGTCAGGGCCGGAACTCATCGGTGGGCGGCTAATCGTCGGTCGACGGGCGGCGGCGGTTCGCCTTGCGCTCGCCGGTACGGCGCTTGGCGTCGAGGCGTCGCGCCCGCGAGGCGCGGGTGGGCTTGGTCGGGCGACGGTGGCGAGGGACGCGGAGGGCGGCGCCCAGCTTGGCTGCCAGCCGGCTCAAGCGCCAGCTCGCGGTTGCGGTACTGGCTGCGGCCGTCCTGGGCGACCGCGGTGACGACCGGGCCGAGGCGCTCCAGCAGGCGCACCCGGCGCGCCTCGTCGAGCGAGCGCGAGGCCTCGACGTCGAAGACCGCTTCGACCCGCGAGGCGGTGACGTTGGCGTGCTGGCCGCCCGGCCCGGAGGAGCGGCTGGTGCGCAGCTCGACCTCCGCCAGCGGGATCGCCGTGCGCTCGTCGATCCGCAGCTCCTCGGCCACGGTCAGGCCAGCTCGGGGATGTGGCGCTCGAGGTGCGCCGCGATCGTGCGACGGACCCAGGCGCGCTCGTCGGGGTCGGCCATCCGGTAGCGGCCGATCAGCATCTTCTGGTCCTCGAGCGGCAGGTCGGAGATCACCCAGGAGACCGCTAGCCGCTCGAAGAGGGCCTCCTCGCGCCGCGCCCAGGCGTCCTCCAGCGAGGCGGCGTGGCTCGCCGGCGGCTCGCCGATCTTGGCGATCGTCGCCGGGCTGAGCGTTTCGCGCAGCTCCAGCACGTTGCCCGCGGGATCGGTGTAGGAGACGGTCGCCGCCTTCTCGCGCGGCCGCCGCTGCGGTTTGCGTCGCTTGGCCATGGGGACCGAGTTTGCCACTCTCCGAGGCGTGGAAGCGACGGTGACGATCGGCGTGCCCTTCGACTCGGTCGGCCGCGGCGGCGGCACCGAGACCGGCCCGGCGAGGCTGCGCGAGCTCGGCCTGCCGCAAGCGCTCGGCGCCCGCGACGAGGGCGACCTCCCGGTGCGGATCCGCGGCGAGGAGCGCGACCCGCTCACCGGCCTGGTGGCAAGCGACGAAGTGCTCGAGAGCACGACGCTGATCCGCCGCGCTGTGGCCGCCGCGATCGAGGCGGGCGAGCGTCCCTTCCTCCTCGGCGGCTGCTGCGCCGAGCTGCCGGGGGCGCTGGCCGGGGCCCGCGACGCCCTCGGCGCGCCGCTCGGGCTCGCCCACCTCGACGGCCACCTCGACCTCTACGACGGCGAGACCTCGACCACCGGCGAGGCCGCCGACATGCCGATCTCGGTGGTGCTGGGGCTCGGGCCGGCCGCCTGGGTGGAGGCGGCGGGAGGCGCGGCGGCGGTGCCGGAGCGGACCGCCCTGATCGGCTTCCGCGACCGCGCGGAATCGATCGCCGACGGGATGCGCCAACCCGAGGATCTCCCGCAGCCGCCGCTCCTCTACGGCGCCGCCGAGCTGCGGGCGCAGGGCCTCGGCGCGGCGGCGGCCGAGCTGGCCGGGCGGCTCGGCGCCGGCCCATTCTGGCTCCACCTCGACGTCGACGTGCTCGATCAGACGGTCTTCCCGGCCACCGACTACCTCCAGCCGGACGGGCTTAACTGGGAGGAGCTGGAAGCGCTGCTCGGCCCGCTGGGCGCCGCCCCGGGCCTGGTCGGGGCCTCGCTCGCCTGTTACAACCCGGAGAAGGATCCGGGCTTCGAGTGCGGCCGCCGGCTGGTCGCCGCGCTCGCCGGGCCGGCCCCCTCCTAGCCCCTCCTAGAACAGCTTGTAGCTCTGGATCGAGACGAAGAAGCCGTGGCCCGAGTGGTTCGCGCAGGTGATGCCGTCGCTGCTGCTGATGCACTGGGTGCCGCCGAGTTCGGAGGCTTCCCCGTAGGCCAGCTGCGGCGCGCTCGGATCGAGCGCGGTGTCGCCGGCGCAGACGAAGCTCGCCTGGCCGGTGTGCCCGACCGTGAGGCCCTGGCCGAAGTCGACCTGTTCGGGACAGCTCGCCGGCCGCGACGGGGGCGACCAGTCGCGCTTGCGGATGTCGCAGCGGGCGCCGCCTTCGAACATGATGCAGCCGATGTTCCCGGAGGGGCTGCGGAAGCTCTGCAGGTGGACGACCGCGGTCGGGGCTTCGACCTTGTCTTCGGGCTGCCCGGAGTGCTTTTCGGCTTCGGCTTCAGCGGCTTCTTCTTCGGCCAGCTGGGCACCTTCGGCGCTCGCTTCTTCGGCTTCCTCTTCTTCTTCTTCGGCTTTCGCTTCGGCGGCGCCGGCGCCTTCGGTCGATTCGCCGGCGGCTTCGCTCTTCTCGACCGTCACCGTCCTTTCGATCACCGTGGTCGAGCCGCCGCCGCCGCAGCCGGCGACCAGCGCGGCGAGGAGCAGGAGGAGCGCGGCGGGCGCGGCGAGCTTCACGCGACCGCGTCGATCCGCGCCGCGAGCTCGAAGTCGTCGGCGGTGAGGCCGCCCTCGGAGTGGGTGGAGATCGTCACCGTCACCGTGTCCCAGGAGATCGCCAGGTCCGGGTGGTGGCCCATCGCCTCGGCCGGCGCCGCCAGCGCCTCGACGAACTTGACCGAACCGACGAAGTCGCCCCGCGTGAAGTCCTTGGTGATCGCGGCGCCGGAGCGCTCCCAGCCCTCCAGCCCGGCCAGCTTCGCCTCGATCTCATCGCTCCCCAGCAACGTCATGTGCCAAGCCTAGGGCGTAAGGATGATCTTCAGCGCCTCGCGCCGGTCGTAGATGTCGTAGGCCTCGACCGCGTCGTCCAGCTTCATGTGGTGGGTGACCAGAGGGGTCGGGTCGAGCTTGCCCGACTCGAGCAGGCCCAGCACCCGGTCGACGTGGGCGATCACGTTGGCCTGGCCGAGCCGCAGGTCGAGCCCCTTCAACCAGGCCAGCCCGAGGTTCATCTCCGACTTGCCGACCTGGACGCCGATCCCGGAGACGGTGCCGGCGTTGCGGGCGAGGCCGATCGCCGCGTCGACCGCGGCCGGCTGGCCGACCGCCTCGACCACGACGTCGGCGCCGCGGCCTTCGGTCGCCGCCCGCACCTCGGCTTTCGGGTTGCCCTCGGTGAGGTGGACCGGCGTGGCGCCGAACTGCTTCGCCAGGTCGAGCCGCTGCTCGACCGAGTCGACCGCGAAGACCTGGGTCGCCCCGCCCGCCACCGCCGCCTGCACCGCGCAGAGGCCGACCGGGCCGAGGCCCAGCACCGCCACCGTGTCGCCCTCCTGCATCCCGGCGTGGGCGACCGCGTGGAAGCCGGTCCCCATCACGTCGCCGGCGAAGAGCGCGACCTCGGCGGACATCCCCTCCGGCACCTTGCGCAGGACCATGTCGGCGAAGGGGATCAGGGCCTGGTCGGCCTGCGTCCCGCCGAGCGCGCCGAGGTTCTTGCCGTGGCCGAAGGTGCGACCGCGCTCGCAGCGGTGGTAGTCGCCGCGCAGGCAGTTGGAGCAGCTGCCGCAGGCGACCAGGAAGCAGCCGAGCACGCGGTCGCCGACGGCGACCCGGGTGACCGCGTCGCCGATCGCCGTCACCGTGCCGACGTACTCATGGCCGATCGTCGTCCCCGGATCGACCGGCACGCGGCCGTGGAAGATGTGGAGGTCCGAGCCGCAGACGCCGCTCGCCTCGACCTCGATGATCGCCTCGTCCGGGTGTTCGAGGACCGGATCGGCGACCTCGTCGACCCGCACCTCCCCCGGTGCCTGAAAAGTCACCGCGCGCATGGCCGCAACCTATCGAGCCGGCTGCGCCGCGATCGGCGAAGGGGTGGAAGGCGAGGACCGGCTCGTGGCGGCCCGGGCAGGCCGAGGCCGCCACGAAACGCCGGGTAGCGGGGCTTCAGGCGGGAAGCGGGGAGGGTCGTGACGCTCCTAACGGGAAGTCCACGGAGATGGCGCCGTCACAAACACGTGGCCATGGTTTTGGTCCCCCATAGGGGCCCAAATTCACGCACCGGAGTTTGGCCACACCATCGTGTGGTCAAAGTGCAGTCGCGAAGCTACGAGGGCTGGACGCCGGCTACCTGGAAGCGGTTGCTCGGCCCGTCGGGGCTCGCCGTCTCGGCGATCCGCGACTCGAGCGCGAGCTCTTTCTCGAAGTCGGCCGCCTCGCCGTGCTGGAAGGAGACGTCTTTGCCCTCGAGCAGCTCGATGAAGACCTCGACGAAGCGGGCGTCCAGCTGCGCGCCGGCGACCCGGCGGAGCTCGTCGATCGCGTCCTGGCTCGACATCGGCGTGCGGTAGGAATCGCGCGCCGTCATCACGTCGTAGGTGTCGGAGACGGAGATGATCCGCGCCAGTTCCGGGATCTCGTCGCCCTTCAGCCCGCGCGGGTAGCCCTTGCCGTCGATCCGCTCGTGGTGGGCGAGGATGATCTCGGCGACCGGGCCGTAGCCGTCCAGCGCGGAGACCACGCGGGCGCCCTGCTGCGGGTGGCGTTTGATCAGCATCCAGTCCTCGTCGGTCAGCGGCACGTTGGCCTTCAGGATCCGGTCGGGGAGGATGAACTTGCCGATGTCGTGGAGCAGCGCGGCGATGTGCACGAGCTCCTCTTCCTGGCGCGAGAAGCCGGCCCGCTGGGCGATCGCCCGCGAGTAGCGCGCCACCGCCGCCGAGTGGCGGGCGGTCATCTGGTCGCGCAGGTCGAGCGTCCGCAGCAGGGCGCTCAACATCCCGACCTGGAAGCTGGCCAGCTGGTTGGAGCGCTTCTCCAGCTCCTCGGCCCGCTGCTGGGAGACGAGCAGGGCGCCGAGCAGGTACTGGAAGGTGATCAGGACGACGCCGAAGAGGGCGACCCCGGCGATGCCGACCTGGACGTAGAGGAAGGCGACCCCGACCGCCATCAGCGCGGCCATCAGCTCGGAGGGCAGCAGCGGGATCAGCGCCGAGCGCACCTGGCCGAGGAACGAGCTCCGTTTCAGGTAGCACGTGTAGGAGGCGATCATCGAGAAGTTGATCGCCAGGGCGAGCAGGAAGACGCCGAAGACGAGGACGTAGAAGCCGGGTTCGTCGTTGGCGATCCCGTAGCCGGTGACGATCGCGTGGAAGACGGCGCCGCCGACCAGCGGGAAGACCGAGTAGGTCAGCAGGTTGTTGATGAAGTAGTGCGTCGCCTCGCGCCAGCGCAGCCAGCCGACGCTGATCGTCAGCACCCCGATCAGGGCGGCGGGCGTGCCGCCGAGGAAGACCATCGAGAGGACCAGCGCCAGGAAGCTGCCGGAGATCCGGATCTTGTCCCCGGTCGAGGCGGCGGTCAGGTCGCTGAAGATCGAGAAGCCGAGCAGGATCGCGAAGAGGCCGAAGTTCCAGTTCGCCTCCGTCGCGACGAGGATCGCCGCCGCGGCCACGACGAAGAGTCCGGCGACTTGCCCGGCGACGACTGGCTTGGTGGGACGATCGGTTCCCATTTGCTGGCGGGGGCGTCAGCTACGTCCCCGGGCTCCTGTTCAATTCGTTCGAAGCTGAGCGGCAGGTCGCCGATCAGGCCAATTGCAGGATAAAGCGGGGAAATTGGGCTCACAAGCGAGCTTGGCCGAATGACCCGCGAATTGCAAAAGGCTTGCGATGCGATTTGACCCTTATGAGTGGTCGTCGAAGCGGGCCCGATCGGCGGCGATGCAGAGAGGCAAGGGCGAATGTGGACCAAACTTGTGCAACCGTGCAGAGCGCGCAGACCGACGCGATCGGTGGGGCGAGCGCTGAAAGCGCCAAAGAAAAGGCGCCCACAAGGAGCGCCTTTTCAGAAGACTTGCCAGGCGGAATCAGAGATTGCGCCTGTTTTGAGATCTAGCCGTGACGGTAGCCCATGTCTATGCCCCTTCCGTTGTGTTGAAGCCCGATGTCTGTTCACGGGTACGAAAAACTTCCAAAAGCGACATCGACATTGAAGCACAGGTTGGCGGAAACTTGTGCAACTGCAGGAAATCTTGTGCATAAATTGAGTATCAGAGGGGGTGGCGATGCGTAGATCCGGCATAACCGCGCCCCTGCGGCGACCTTTGTTCAGGCGTCTGGCGACCACCTATGCGCTGAACGAGCTGGGCGACTGGATGGGGATCGTCGCCCTCTCGGTCCTCGTCTACGAAGCGACCGAAAGTCCGTTGGCGACCGCGGTGCTCTTCCTCGGCACCCGTTTCCTGCCCGCCTTCCTCGCCCCGATCCTGGTCACCCGGATCGAGCGGCCGCCGCCGCGGATCGCTCTGCCGCTCGTCTATTGCGGCGAGACCGCGGCCTTCGGCGCGCTCGCCCTGGTCGCCCCCCACTTCTCGCTTGCCTTGGTCGTCGTCCTCGCGACGATCGACGGCACCTTGGCGCTGGCGGGCCGGGCGCTGACCCGGGCCGTGGTCGCCAGCGTGCTCGAGCCGGCGGGCGAACTGCGCGAGGGCAACGCGGTGTTGAACGTCGCCTTCACCGCGGGCGCGGCGCTCGGGCCGGGGCTGGCCGGCCTGGTCGTCGCCGGCCTCGGCGTGCAGACGGCGCTCTTCCTGAACGCCGCCTCCTTCTACCTGGTCGCCTGGATCCTGATCACGGCCGGGAAGCTGCCGCGGGCCGATCCGGAAGAGGGCGGCACGGTCGCCCGCGCCAAAGCCGGCGCCCGCTACCTGCGCGACAACAATCTCCTGCGCCGGCTCCTCGTCGCCCAGGGCGGGGCCTTCATCTTCTTCTCCGCGGTGATCCCGGTCGAGGTGATCTACGCCAAGGAGACGCTCGGCACCAGCGACACCGGATACGGCGTGATGCTCGCCAGTTGGGGGGTCGGGATGCTGCTCGGCAGCCTCGTCTTCGCCCGCGCCCGGCGCGCGCCGCTGATCCTGTTGCTCGCCCTCTCCACCCTCGCCGTCGGGGCCGGCTACCTAGGATTGGCGATCGCGCCGAACCTGGCGCTCGCCTGCGTGGCCTCCCTAATAGGGGGTACCGGCAACGGGGTCCAGTGGGTTTCCGCGATCAGCGCGGTTCAAGAGTTGACCGAGGCGGGTATGCAGGCGCGGGTTATGGCGGTCTTGGAGTCGATAGGAGCGGCGATGCCCGGTGTCGGGTTCGCGATTGGCGGCTTGATAGCTGCGATTGCGACGCCGCGGACGACTTTCCTGGTCGCCGGGCTCGGCGTGCTGGCGATCGTTGCGTTGATCGCCCCGACGCTTGGCGGGAAGCGCGCCGGTCTTCTCGCCATAGCGCAAGGGTTTCCGCTTGACGAAACCAATGACGTTGTGCTGGAGTTGCTCCCAGGAGGCAAGCCAACACCTAATTCTTCGGAGGTCGAGTTTTGAAGAAGTTCTCTCTTTTCCTATTGATCGCTGTTCTTGCAGCGGTCTCGGCGGTCGCACTGGCGGCCTGCGGAGGCGGAGGCAGCAGCTCCAGCTCCGGTTCGTCCTCGACCTCTGAAAGCGAAGGCGAAAGCGAATCCACGCCACCCGCGGAAGGCGAAGGCAGCGAAGGCGGCACCCTGAAGGGCGCCTACACCTCTTTCCCGGACTACATGGATCCGCAGATCTCCTACACGGCGGAGGGTTGGACCGCGATGCGTCCGGTCTACGTCCCGCTGCTGACCTACAAACCGGCCGCTGAAGCGGAAGGCTCGGAAATCATCCCCGGCCTGGCCAAAGAACTGCCGAAAGTCACCAACGGCGGCAAGACCTACACGCTGTTCATGCGCGAAGGCCTCAAATACTCGAACGGCGAACCGATCAAAGCCGGTGACTTCAAATACGCGGTCGAACGCTGCTTCCTCACCAACTCCGGCGGCTCGCCCTTCTACACCGACATCGTCGGCGCCGAAAAGTTCTCCGAAACGAAGAAGGGCGGCATCCCCGGCATCAAAGTGAATGAAAAGACCGGCGAAATCGTCATCAACTTGGAAAAGCCGCGAGGCACCTTCGACAACGAGCTCGCGCTGATGTTCGTCGCCCCGGTGCCGCAGAGCACCCCGAACGAAGACCAGTCGGCCAGCCCGCCCCCCGCGTCGGGTCCTTACATGATCACCCAGTCGCAGCCCGGTCGTAGCTGGACCTACGAACGGAATCCCTACTGGGCCAAAGACAACGGGAAAGAAATCGAAATCCCGGCCGGTCACGTCGACAAGATCGAAATGGAAGTTCAGCGCAACCAGTCGACCCAGGTCAACGACATCGAATCGGGCAAGCTCGACTGGATCTTCGATCCGCCGCCGACCGATCGCTACCAGGAAGTCAAAGAAAAATTCGAAGGCAGCCAGTTCAAGCCGGAGCCGACGATTTCGACCTACTACTTCTGGATGAACCAGACGACCGAACCGTTCAACAACCTGAAAGTTCGGGAAGCGGTCAACTACGCGGTCGACCCGGCGGCGCTGGAACGGATCTACACCGGCCAGATCGTCGGCACGCAGCAGATCCTGCCTCCCGGCATGCCTGGCTACAAAAAATTCGAACTGTTCCCGCATGACGTCAAAAAGGCGAAGGAACTGGTCGCCGAATCGGGCGTGAAAGACAAAGAAGTGACCGTCTGGACCGACTCGGAGAGCCCGAACAATGACGCCGGCACCTACTACCAGGGTGTCCTCGAAGAAATCGGATTGAAGGCGGAACTGAAGATCCTCAACCCCGACAACTACTTCGCGGTGATCGGGAACACGTCGACCCCGAACCTGGACACCGGGTTCACCGACTGGTTCGAGGATTATCCGCACCCGAACGATTTCCTCTTCCTGCTCAACGGCGAAAACATCCAGTCGACCAACAACGAGAATTTCTCGCAGACTGACGTGAAGAGTCTGAACGAAAAAATCGACAAACTCGCCACCGAACAGCTCGGCCCCAAACAGGAAGCCGAATACGCCGAACTGGACGAAGAATTCATGAAGGAAGCCGCCTGGGCTCCGTACGGCACCAGGACGCTGTCGCTCTTCGTCTCCGAAAATGTCAACCTGGAAACCGCGATCTGGAACCCGACGTTCGAGACCGAACTCACCAGTCTCGAACTCAGCGAATAAGTCGGAACTAGCTCGCACCGGTGTCCCCCGATTCTGAGAAACCCGACGGCGAGGCGGTCCCTGGAAATCCAGGGACCGCCTACTCGGGCACCGTCACGGGGGACCCCGAACTCATCGCCGAGACCGAGGGCGGCGAGAGTGGCGACGGGCAGCGAGGCGGCCCGTGGGCGATCGGCTGGCGGCGGCTGCGGCGCAACAAGTTCGCCCTCTTCGCGCTCTTCGTCTTCCTCCTGATCGTCGCCTGCTGCCTGCTCGCCCCGGTCTGGGCCAACGACGTCGCCCACACGGGCCCCAATAAAATTCACACGCTGGAGAAGCTCCACGAGGGCAGTGAAACGAAGGAAGTGGTCGAACCGAGCGGTAAAGCGATCGGCCCGCAGTTCTTCTCGGCCGGCGGCAAGTTCTTCCTCGGCGCCGATGGTCACCTCGGCCGTGACGAGATGGTCCGCCTCCTCTACGGCGGCCGCTCCTCGCTCTTCATCGGCATCGTCGCGGCGATCATCACCACGGTCCTGGCCGTTGTCTTCGCCCTCCTCTCCGGCTTCTACGGCGGCTGGACCGACACCTTGATCTCCCGGGTGATGGACGTGATCTGGGCCTTCCCGGTGGTCCTGCTCTCGCTCGCGCTGGGCATCGTGCTCGCCGTAGGCGGCCTGGTAGTCGGGCCGTTCCACCTGAAGTCGAGTTCGCTCTGGATCCCGACCCTGATCATCGGATTCGTCTACACGCCGTATATGGCGAGACCCCTGCGCGGGGAAATCCTCGCCCTGCGTGAGAAAGAGTTCATCGAGGCCGCCGTCGCTCAGGGCGCAGGACCGGCGCGGATCATGTTCCTCGAGATCCTGCCCAACCTGATGTCGACGATCATCGTCTTCTTCACCTTGAACATCGCCAACAACATGCTGCTCGAGGCGGTGCTCTCCTACCTCGGCGCCGGCGTCCAGCCGCCAAGTTCCTCCTGGGGAACGATGATCTCCGAAGGCTTCGAAGCGCTCTACAGCACCCCGATCCTGACGATCATCCCGGGCACCGCGATCCTCTTGACGGTGCTCTCGGTAAACGTCTTTGGAGACGGGCTGCGCGACGCCCTCGACCCGAAATCAAAAGTCCGCTTCGAGGCCCGGGCAGGCACCGCCGACCCCGACGCGATCGGGCCGGTCTGAGCCATGCTGCGCTTCCTGATCCGACGGATATTCGGCGCGATCGCGGTCCTCATCGCGATCTCGATCCTCGTCTTCCTGATCTTCAACGTCGTCCCGGCGACCAACCCGGCGGCGCGGATCGCGGGCAAAAACGCAAACCCCCAGCTGATCAAGAGCGTGGAAGAAGAATGGGGCTTCGACAAGGCGCTGCCGGAGCAGTACTGGACGCAGATGAAGCTGATCTTCACCGGCAAGGCGACTTCCTACGCTCTCGCCCACACCAACGTCGACAAGCGGATTCATCGAAGGCATCCCGGCGACCGCGTCCTTATGTATCGGGGCGGCGATCATCTGGCTCGCCTTCGGGATCCTGTTCGGCTACTTATCCGCCCTCAGGTCGGGCGGCTGGCTCGACCGCGGGCTGACCGTGTTGGCGCTGGTGGGGGTCTCGATGCCGGTCTTCTGGCTGGCCTCGATCCTGCTCTACTACTTCACCTACAAGGTCGAACTCTTCCCGGCGAGCGGGTACGAACCGCTGTCGAATCCGAGCAAGTGGGCCAGCCACCTGATCCTGCCCTGGATCAGCCTCGCCGTCCTCTTCGCCGGCTTCTACAGCCGGGTACTGCGCTCGAGCATGCTCGACGTGATGAACGAGGATTACGTGCGCACCGCCCGCGCCAAGGGGCTCCCACAACGCAAGGTGATGACCAAACACGTGCTGCGCAACTCGCTGATCCCCGTGATCACGCTCTTCGGCCTCGACTTCGGCGTCCTGATCGGCGGCGGCGCGATCGTCACCGAGTCCCTCTTCAACATCGAAGGAGTCGGCCTCTTCACCGCGGAAGCGCTGAAACACCAAGACTTCCCCTCGATCATGGCGGTGACGATCTTCGGCGCCTTCTTCATCGTCCTCTTCAACATCTTCGTCGACATCGCCTACGCCTACCTGGATCCGCGAATCCGGATCGGGACCTCGGCCACGTGAGCGCCACCCCGGAAACCGCACCTGTCTCGCCGGGCGCCGGCGGCGGCCCGCTGCTCGAGGTCGACGGCCTGCGGGTCGGCTTCGCCACCGAAGACGGCCGCGTGCAGGCCGTCGACGGCGTCGACTTCCGGCTCGAAGCGGGCGAAGTGCTGGCGATCGTCGGCGAGTCCGGATCGGGGAAGAGCGTCACCGCGCAGACGATCATCGGCCTGACCCGCTCGCCCAACTCGCACATCGAGGGCTCGGTGAAGCTGCGCGGGGAAGAGTTGACGGAGCTCTCGGAATCGCAGCTGCAGCAGGTTCGCGGCCGGGAGATCGCGATGATCTTCCAGGACCCGATGACCTCGATGAACCCGGTCTACACGGTCGGTGTCCAGATCGTCGAGGCGATCCGCGCCCACGACACCGCGGTCGGCAAGAAGGACGCCCACCAGCGCGCGATCGAGCTGCTCGAATCCGTCGGCATCCCCGACGCCGACCGCCGCGTCGACGCCTACCCGCACGAATTCTCCGGCGGCATGCGCCAGCGGGCGATGATCGCGATGGGGCTGGCGCTGGAGCCGAGCGTGCTGATCGCCGACGAGCCGACCACCGCGCTCGACGTGACGATCCAGGCCCAGATCCTCGACCTGATCCAAGACCTGAACCGCAGCCGCGGGCTGGCCACGATCCTGATCACCCACGACCTCGGCGTGGTCGCCGAAGTCGCCGACCGGGTGCTGGTCATGTACGGCGGCAAGGTGGTCGAGCGGGGAACGCTCGATGACATCTTCTACGACCCGCAGCACCCCTACACCTGGGGCCTGCTCGGCTCGCTGACCCGGATCGACCAGCCGCGGCCGCGCCGGCTGCCGCAGATCTCCGGCGCGCCGCCCTCGCTGCTGAACCTGCCTACCGGCTGCGCCTTCCGGCCGCGCTGCCCGCACGAGTTCGGCAAATGCAAGGAGGTGCCGGGACTCGAGGCGCGCCTCCCCGGCGACCCCAACCACCGCGACCGTTGCTGGCTGACGCCGGAGCAGAAGAAAGAGCTGCGCGTGGTCGAGGGACGGATCGGCCTGGAGGCCCCCCGATGAGTAGCGACGCCTTCACCACCACCACGACCGAAGTCGCCAAGGGCGAGACGTTGCTCGAGGTCACCGACCTGGTCAAGCACTTCCCGATCAAGTCGGGGATCCTCTTCGACCGCGAAGTCGACCAGGTGCGGGCCGTCGACGGGATCAGCTTCAACGTGAAGAAAGGCGAAACGCTCGGCCTCGTCGGCGAGTCGGGCTCCGGCAAGTCGACCGCCTGCCGGGCGGTACTGCAGTTGCTGAAGCCGACCTCGGGGTCGGTGAAGTTCGAGGGACGGGAGATCGCCGGGCTCGGCCGGCGCCAGCTGCGGCCGCTGCGGCGGGAGATCCAGATGATCTTCCAGGACCCCTACGCCTCGCTCAACCCGCGCAAGCGGATCGGCCAGATCGTCGGCGACCAGCTGAAGATCCAGAAGGTGGCGAGCGGCGCCGATCTGCGCAAGCGGGTCGAAGCGCTGCTTGAGCGGGTCGGCCTCTCCCCCGAGCACTACAACCGCTTCCCGCACGAATTCTCAGGCGGGCAGCGGCAGCGGATCGGCATCGCCCGGGCGCTCGCGCTGGAGCCGAAGCTGGTCTTCTGCGACGAGCCTGTCTCGGCGCTCGACGTCTCGATCCAGGCGCAGATCGTCAACCTGCTCGACGACCTGCAGGACGAGATGGGCCTCACCTACGTCTTCGTCGCCCATGACATCGGCGTCGTCCGCCACATCTCCGACCGGATCGCGGTGATGAACCACGGCAAGATCGTCGAGACCGGCGACGCCGACCAGGTCTGCGAGCACCCGCGCGACGACTACACGAAAAAACTGCTCGCCGCCGTCCCGATCGCCGACCCGCGCGAGAGCGCGGCCCGGCGACGCGAGCGCGCCGCCGCGAGCTGAGCGCCGCGCGGCAACTCCCTGTCGCCCTCTGGGGACGGGAGTTCCGGATAGCCTGGCGGGGTGGCCCTGCCGCTCTCGCCGCCGATCAAACCGCAGCTGGCGCTGACCCGCAAAGCCTTGCCGAGCGGTGAGGAGTGGGCGTACGAGCCGAAGCTCGACGGCTTCCGCGCGATCGTCTTCGTCGACGGCGACGAGGCCTACGTGCAGTCGCGCGGCGGCAAACCGCTGGGGCGCTACTTCCCGGAGCTCGAGTGGGCGCCGGGGCGCTGGGTCCTCGACGGCGAGCTGGTGATCCGCGGCGACTCGGGCGAGGTCCAGTTCGACCTCCTGCAGCAGCGCATCCACCCGGCGGAGAGCCGGATCACGATGCTGAGCAAGGAGATCCCCGCCACCTACATCGCCTTCGACCTGCTCGCCGAGGGCGACGAGTCGCTGCTCGAGGCGCCGCTGTCGGAGCGGCGGGCGCGGCTGGAGGGGATCGCCGCGGCGACCGGCCTCGAGCTGACCCCGCTCACCCCCGACGAAGCCCAGGCGGAGAAGTGGCTGGGGTCGATCGAGGGCGTGATGGCGAAGCAGCTCGACGCCCCCTACATCCCCGGCAAACGCAAGGGGATGGCGAAGGTGAAGCGCGAGCGGACGATCGACTGCGTGGTGATGGGCTGGCGGCCGGGCAAAGAGGAGGGCACGGTCGGGTCGCTGATCCTCGGCCTCTACGACGGTGACGACCTGCGCACGGTCGGCCACATCTCCGGCTTCAGCGCGGCGGCGAAACGGAGCATGCGGACGATGCTGGCGCCGCTGGAGACCGGCGCCAGCGGCACCGCCGAACCGAGCCGCTGGACCGGCGGCCGCGAGCTCGAGTGGGTGGCGCTGCGGCCGGAGCTGGTGATCGAGGTCGGGTACGACCATGCGGCGGCGGGACGGATCCGGCACGGGGCGCGGTTCCACAGCTTCAGGGACGACAAAGCGCCGGCCGACTGCAAGTTCGAGCAGCTCGACGAAGGTTCTTAAAAGAGAGAGCTTTGGGCGGGCGGGTCCTGTCGAGGACTCAAGCCACTGCGAGCGAGGTATACGTTCTCGCGGCTTGAGTCCTCGCCACCCGCCCGAGGATCCCGTTCCGGCCGACGGGTGCTGACGCCTCGGTCGCCGGAGGGGGTGAAGCTGTCGCCTCCATCCGCCCTGTTGGTCCGCATGCGCGAATTGCCCCAGCCGCGGAGGGCGCGGGTGGTGCGTTTGCGGTCCTCCGGGCGCATGTAGGCGCGTTTGCCGTAGAGGCGTTCGTACTCGGGGAGTAGGTCGGGACGTTTGGTGTTGAGCCAGCCGTAGAAGACGTCCTTGACCTCGCCGCGGAGGTGGAGGGCGACGCCGCCCAGGAACGTGGCGCCGGCTTCGCGGGCGCGGGCGACGATCGGCTCGACCTGCTCCGGGGTGTCGTTGATCCCCGGCATCAGGGGGGCGATCAGGATGCCGGAGTCGATGCCGCGGCGGCGCAGCTCGGCGACCGCGTCGAGGCGGGCCGAGGGGCTCGGGGTGTGCGGCTCGGTCGCCCGCCACGCCTTCTCGTCGAGGGTCGGCACCGAGAGGTTCACCGACACCTTCAACCCGGCGTCGCGGAAGCGTTCGAAGATCTCCACGTCCCGCATCACCAGCGGCGACTTGGTCAGCACCGAGACCGGCGTCCGCGCCGCCAGCAGCGCCTCAAGGATCTCCGGCAGCATCCGGTAGCGGCTCTCACACCACTGATACGGATCCGTGTTCGTCCCCAGCGCGACGAGGTCCCGTTTCCAGCTCGGCCGGCGCAGCTCCGCCCGCACGATCTCCGGCGTGTTGACCTTGACCACGATCTCCCGCTCGAAGTCCTTCCCGGCATCTAAGTCAAGGAAGGTATGCGTCTTTCGGGCGAAGCAGAATACGCAGGCATGGGTGCATCCCCGGTAGGGGTTGATCGTCCAGCTGAAGCCGAAGCTGTCGCCGGGGACGTGGTTGAGGGCCGAGCGGGCGCGGACCTCGTGGAAGTTGATCCCCATCGCCTCGGGGGCGTCGAAGGTGCGGACCACGGTGCCGTCGCCGATCCCGGGGAGCCGCATGTCGTTCTCGACCCTCTGCTCGTCCCACCTCATACGAACATATGTTCGCATACCGCCGGGATGGCGTCGAGATTTCGCCCGTGGGACTAGATGCTGGAGCCGGTCTCTTCGCGCTTGTAGGTGGTGAGCTGGGCCAGCGCCTGGGCGCGGGCTTTGCTCCGCAACGGCGGCAGCAGGGCGACCAGGTGGCCTTTGGGGCCGAGGGCCTGGCTCGCCCAGCGGCGGAAGTCGAAGTCGTCGACGTGATCGGTGATCAGGCCATCCTGGTCGAACTTGAAGCGGGCCTGGATGTCGTTCTCGACCCGGCGGCCGGTGGAGAAGGTGTAGTTCGCGAGCCAGTGGGCGGAGCCGGTGGACTCGTCGGCGTCGTGCTCGCGCAGGGTGATCTCGAGGTCGCGGGCGCGGCCGGTCAGCATCCGCCACATCGCGCCGATGTCGTCGCCCTCGAGGTCGCCGAAGGCGGGGTCGCGGAAGTGGGCACCGCGCGCGTAGCAGGCGGTCATCGCGGTTCCGTTGAGGTCGGCGAAGGCGGCGTAGAGCCGCTCGATCGTTTCCTTGTTGGCCGTTGCGGTCATCGCGCCACCTATGGGCGCCATGGCGGCGCGGCAAGGTTGCTACCCTAATTGACGTGAACGTAAGAAAGAGGTTCAGCGGACAAGCGGGGGTCGCCGCCGACCACCAGAACTACAAGTGGTGGGCGCTCTCCTGCACCAGCCTCGGGATGCTCCTCGTCGCCACCAACTCGGGCACGCTGATCATCGCCCTGCCGGACCTCGAGCGGGCCCTCGGCACCAGCCTCCTGACCCTGGTCTGGGTGATCCTCGCCTACATGATCTCCTCGACCGTGCTGGTGCTCACCGCCGGTCGCCTCTCCGACCTCTTCGGCCGCAAGACCGCCTTCGTCGCCGCCTTCCTGATCTTCGGCGCCGCCTCGCTCGGGGCCGGGTTCGCCGCCAACGGCACCCAGCTGATCCTCTGGCGGATCCTGCAGGGGATCGGCGGCGCCTTCATCTTCGCCAACGGCCCCGCCCTCGTCACCGACGCCTTCCCGCGCGAGCAGCTCGGGATGGCGATGGGCACCAACACGATGGTCGCCGCGGTCGGCCTGGTGATCGGCCCGGTCCTCGGCGGCGCCCTGGTCGGCATCTCCTGGCACTGGGTCTTCTGGTTCAACGTCCCCCTCGCCCTGCTCGGCGCCTTCTGGGCGGGCCGCGTCCTGCGCGAGCTCGCCGTCCCCGACACCCACCGCGGCTTCGACATCCCCGGCACGCTCACCTTCGTGGTCGGGCTGACCGGGCTCGTCTACGGGATCTCGCGCGGCGGCATCTCCGGCTGGAACGACGCGCGGGTGATCGGCAGCCTGATCGTCGGGGTCGTGCTGCTGCCGCTCTTCATCCTGATCGAGGCGCGCTCGGAGGCGCCGATGCTCGACCTCTCGATCTTCAAGAACCGCCTCTTCGCCGCGGCGACCGCGGCCGCCTTCCTCAACGGGCTCTCGCGCTTCGCCCTGATGTTCATCTTCGTCTTCTACTACCAGGGCGCCCAGGGCGACGACCCGATCCTGGCCGGGGTGAAGCTGGCCCCGATGGCGATCGGGATGCTGATCGCCTCGCCGATCGCCGGCGTCTACGCCGACCGCCACGGCTCGAAGTTCCTCGCCGCGGGCGGGATGCTGGTCAGCGCCCTCGGCCTGGCCCTGATGACGACCCTGCAGGCCGGCACCGGCTACTGGGCCGGCGGCCTCTACCTGTTCCTCGTCGGCGTCGGCTCGGGGATGTTCAACTCGCCCAACACGGCGGCGATGATGGGCACCGTGCCGACCGAGCGCCGCGGCATCGCGGCGGGCGCGCGGACGATGCTGCAGAACACCGGCGCGGTCGTCTCGATCGCCTTCGTCCTTGCGATCATCACCGCCGCCGTGCCGACCAACGTGCTGTTCAAGATCTTCTCCGGGCTCGCCTCCGGACTGACCAGCGCCCAGCTCGACCCCTTCATCACCAACATGCACACCGCCCTCTGGGTGCTGGCCGGGATCTCCGTCCTCGGCGCCGGAGTCTCGATGCTGCGCCCGAGCGAGAAGAGCGAGGCGGCGCGACGGGTCTCCCGCCCCACCCGCGCGGTCACGACCCGAGAGGCGATCTCGGAGGAGATCGAGGCGACCCCGTGAGCGGCGAGTCCGCCTCCGGAAAGCGGCTGAAGATCGGCGACGTCGCCAAGCTCGCCGGGACGACCCCACGGACGATCCGCTACTACGAGGAGCTCGGCCTCCTCCCCTCCCCCGATTCCCGCGAGCCCGGCGCCCACCGCACCTACGCCCAGGCGGACGTCGACCGGCTGATCGAGGTGATGCGGCTGCGCACCCTGCTCGGGGTGTCGCTCGACGGGCTGAAGGATCTGGTCGAAGCCGAGGACAACCGCGCGGCCCTGCGCCGCGAGTGGCACGAGGGGGTCGAGGACCCGGTCCGCCGGCGCGAGATCCTCGAGTCGCTCGACCGCCACGCCGAGCGCCAGCTGGAGCTGGTGCGGGGGCGCCGCGACGAGATCGCCGCCCTGGAAGCGGAGCTGCTGTCGAGGCGCAAGCGGATCCGCGACCGCCGCCGCGAACTCGACGACGAGCCCGCCCCGACCGTCTGATCCTCGCTCAGACGCCGGCGGTCTGCTCCTCGAAGTGCTTGGAGAGCATCGTCACCTGGCCCTGGTAGTTGGAGCCGAGATCGGCGCCGTAGAGGCGCTCGGCCGGGGACTCCATCCACTCGAGGCCGAGCTTGCAGACCGGCTGGCGGTGCTCGACCATGAACGGCACGTCGCGGGCGCGCACCTCGAGCGCGGCGCGGCTGCCGGGCCGGTTGCCCGCCGGGTCGTAGCCGAAGCCGGGATCGAAGAAGCCCGCGTAGTGGGTGCGGAGCTCCCCCGCGGTCGGGTCGTAGGCCATCATCTCGGCGGCGATCTGGGGCGGGATCGAGACCCCCTCGGCGGAGAGCAGGAGGTAGAAGATCTCCGGCTCGAGCACGATCTTGCCGCCCGCCTCGGGGTAGACCGGGTCCCAGTAGTCGCTCCAGCGGTAGGCGCGGATCTTGCCGAGGTCGACCGGCAGGCTGTTCTTCTTCGCCCGGTAGCCGACCACGCGGTCGGCCGGGCCGGAGACGTCGAGGCTGAGGAAGAGGCCGTCGGCGACCGCCAGGTCGGCCTGCGCCACCGGGTCGTCGCCGAGGTAGACCAGCGGCTCCTGCGCCTGCAGCTCGCGGATCCGGGCGTCGTCGAGGCGTACGTCGCCGCGGGCCAGGCGCAGCTGGTTCAGCGAGAGCCCGGTCTTCACCTGCACGGCGAAGGAGCGCGGCACCACCTCCAGGTAGAGCTGCCCGTGGTAGCCGGGGCGGATGTCGTCGAAGCGGTTATGGCGGTCGGTGATCACCCGGGTGAAGACGTCGAGGCGGCCGGTCGAGCTCTTCGGGTTGGCGCGGGCGCGGACGTCGTCGGGCAGCGCGAGGCGCTCGATCAGCGGCACCAGGTAGGGGCGGTCGCGCTCGAGCACGGCGCCGTCGCGCAGATCGACTTTCTGGAAGGCCAGGTCCTTGACCTTCTCCTCGACCGTCGAGTCGACGTCGGGGAGGAAGGAGCAGCGGAGCGCCCAGGCCTCGTCGCCGAGGCGGAGGTCGATGCTGGCGGGCTGGATCGCCTCCGGGCGGATCCGGTACTCACCGGAGCTGACCCATTCCTCCTCGATCGCCGCGGCCAGCGCCTGCGAGGGAAAGACGCCCGCGCCGGGGACAACGGCCCCGCCTGGGGGCGCCCCGGTCGCGCTCTGGGCCTCGCTCATCCAGCGGAGATTATTCGCCGCGCTGCCTCGGTGCCGAGGTGAGGGGTGAGGGCGAACTCGACCACGTCGGGGGCGAGGCCGGTGAGGTCGACGGTCTCCCCGGCGATCACCCGCCGGCTCAGCAGCGAGGCGATGCCGCCGACCACCGCTTCGTCGGTGGCGGCCGGGACCGCCTGGCCGCCGGGGCCGTCGGGAGCGCCCTCGCGGAGCAGGGGCACGAAGCTCTCGACCGCGCTCTGGTAGCGGTCGTAGATGCCGCGGCCCGCGCGCAGGCCCTCGGCGAGGACGATCGCGGCGAGCGCGGGTTCTTCGGCGAGCAGGGCCAGCAGGGCGATGACGCCGGCCTGGACGCGCAGCGGCCACTCGATCGCGCCGGCGGCGGCGCAGGCATCGACGACGCAGGCCCGCATCCGCGCGACCGCGAAATCGTAGGCGGCGAAGAAGCACTCGTCCTTACTGTCGAAGTGCTTGTAGAAGTCACTCTTCGAGACGGCGGCCCGGCGTCCGATCATTGACACCGTGGTTTTTTGATAGCCGACGTCGGCCAGGGTGAGTATCAGTGCGGCGATCAGCCGATCGCGCTGATTGCGCGCGACGAACTCCGGCGACAAGCCATGGCGGCCACGCGGCAAGCGACCCATCTGATCATGAGATTGTGACACCGTACAATCACATTCGCCCCCGAGTAGTGACTCACCTTTTTCCTACACTCCGGTACGGAGAAACGACGAATTCGGTCAGCTCCGAAAGCAGGTCCGGGGCGTCCTCGGCACCTCCGCGGCGGACCTGGCGCTGCACGATCCAGACCGACCCGCCTACCAGCGCCTCCTCCAAGGTCGCCGGTCGTCCCGACCCCGGGGGCGCCGCCTCGCGCAGGCGGACGATGAAGCCCTCGAGCGCCGCCTCGTAGCGGGCGGCGGAGGTGGGGCTGGCGGCGGGCGCCTCGACCAGGGCGAGCCGCGAGGCATCCGGCCGGGCGGCGATGAACTCGAGCAGCGCCCGCAGGCCGGCTTCGGCGCGCGCCTCCCATTCGACCGGGTCGATCGCGTCGCAGGCCTCGGCCACCTCGGCCTCGGCGTCGGCCAAGGTCGTGTCGAAGGCGGCGAGGAAAAGTTCCTCCTTGCCGGAGAAGTTGTCGTAGAGCGTTTTGCGGGCGACGTGGGCGCGGCGCACCACGTCGGCGATCTTGGTCGCCTCGTAACCCTGCTCGGCGCAGAGTTCCGCCATCGCGTCGACCATGCGGCGTCGCTTGTGCGCGGCGACGAACTCCTGAGGCAGCTGCGGGCGGGTTGCGCTCACGGATGCTCCCGAAGTCGGCTGGGGAGCATGTGATTAAGGATACCCAGTGTCTTGAAATTCATGCTCCGCTCAATATTTCTTCTGGTACCGTGGAAAAACATCGGTCGTTTTCATTAGGAACGCGGTGGTGTCCTGGACCCGGGCGGCCTCCACCCTGAGCCCTACACGAAAGTTTCTTGGTCTCATCCGACAGAAATCAGATCAGCCGGGAGCTGCTTGTGGCCGCGCTTGGCGACGAGTGGCCCGCTGAGCTGATCCAGACGGCGGCCGAACTCCTCGCCGACAGCGACAGCCGCTTCCCGTCCGGGCCGCGCCGCCTCCCCGGTGACCTAGTGCGGGCGATCCAGCGCGAGCGCCTCCTGGTCGGCATGCTGGGCGCGGTCTCCGAGCTCGGCTACCGCTCGACCAACGTGCAGGACGTGATCGAACGCGCCGGCGTGTCCCGTCCCACCTTCTACGAGCACTTCTCCAACAAAGACGACTGCTTCCTCGCCGCCTTCGACACTTGCGCCGGTCGCCTTCGTGACCAGGTCGCGACGGCCGCGGCGGAGGGCGGCGAAGTCTGGCGCGACCGCCTGCGCGGCGGCTTCGGCGCCCTCCTCAGCTTCGCCGCCGCCGAGCCGGAGGCGGCCCGGATGGTGATCGTCGAGGCGCGCGCCGCCACCCCCGACGCGGCGCTGCGCCGGATCGCCCTGCTCGACCACTTCGCCACCTGCATCGACGACAAAGTCCGCCAGCTCCTGCCCGCCGGCACCACCCACTCCGCGATCACCGCGTCCGGCGTCGTCGGCGGGGTCGAATCCCTCCTCTACGCCCGCCTCAACAAAGGCCAGATGGACGACCTCCCCGCCCTCCTCCCCTCGCTCATGTACTTCGCCGTCCTCCCCTACGAAGGGCACCTGGCCGCGAGCGAGGAGCTCGGGCTCAAGTCGACGTAGCCGCTGTTTCCGGCGGTCGCGCGTCGCGGTAGGGGGAGAGAAGTAAGGCAGCACGCCCTTGGGTGGGCGTGCCAACGATCAGTCGTTTCCGGGGGATGACCATCTCGATGTACTTCAAGGATCACAGTCCTCCGCACTTCCATGTCTGGTCGCAAGGGCGCGCTGCAAGCATCCGTATCGATCCGGTGGAACTGTTGGACGGAAGAATCGATCGGAAGCAATTTGCTGTGGTAAAGCGGTGGGCGAATCTGCACCGGAAAGAACTCGAAGAGAACTGGCAACGTGCCCGCGCCCGTGGAACACTGAAACCGATCGAGCCATGGAAGTGACCGAGCCTGACTATCGAATCGTCGCCGCCAAAGTGGTTCGCCATGAGGTGTTGGCGCTCACCTTCGCCGACGGGCTGGAAGGTGAGGTGGATCTCACCGGCCACCTTTGGGGGCCGGTGTTCGAGCGAGTCAGGACGCCGGAGGGGTTCGCCGAGGTCTACGTCGACGAGGAGGGCGGGACCATCGCCTGGCCGGGCGAAGTCGACCTGGCGCCGGACACGCTCTACATCCGGGTGAAGACCGGCAAGTGGCCCGCGGGCGTGAACTAGGCACCTGACGGCGCGATGAGGCGGAGGGGGTGGGATTCGAACCCACGAACGCCTTGCGACGTCAACAGTTTTCGAGACTGTCCCGTTCAACCACTCCGGCACCCCTCCGCGGGGCCTGGGGCCAAGGGGGGAGATTAGTCAACCGGCGTGGCCGTTGCGCCGGGATGGTCGGGTGCGAGACGGTCGGCTTCGGTCGGGGCTAGCTAGGCTTTGTCGCTCACCTGGAGAGGTGTCCGAGTGGCTTAAGGAGCACGATTGGAAATCGTGTGGGCGGGGTTAACTCGTCTCGTGGGTTCGAATCCCACCCTCTCCGCTGCGGGGATTTGGGGGCGCCTGGCGGGCGTCCTCGGTCGCTTCGTGCTCGGGTCACGCACTGATGTGCGCTCCCCTCGCCTCACTTCCCTGCGTCCTTGCGCCAGGCTGGCCCAAATCCCGCGCAGAGCCACAGCGTTGGCTCAAACTCCCGCCGGAGGCGCTCCGCGGCGTTACCGCCTCGCGGCGAAGAAGTTGCGCAGGAGGGTGGCGGAGTCGGCGGCGCGGATGCCGGGGATTACTTGGGGGCGGTGGTTCAGGGCCGGCTCGGCGAGGACGTCGAGGACGCTGCCGGCGGCGCCGGCCTTAGGGTCGGGGGCGGCGAAGACTACGGTCGGGATGCGGGCGAGGACGATCGCGCCGGCGCACATCGCGCAGGGCTCGAGGGTCACGTAGAGGGTCGTGCCGGCGAGGCGCCAGCCGCCGAGCGCCTCGGCGGCGGCGCGGATCGCGAGCACCTCGGCGTGCGCGGTCGGGTCGCCGCGCAGCTCGCGCTCGTTGCCCGCCGCCGCGAGCAGCTCGCCGTCGCGCAGGAGGGCGGCGCCGATCGGGACGTCGCCGTGCTCCTCGGCCCGACGGGCCTCGGCGAGGGCGATCTCCATGCCCCGCTCATGCTCCGCAACAACGTGCTCAAGGTCTTCACGTTCTCCGGCTTGCATCGATGTTGGAGTATCCCGGCTGGAACTTCGGCACGGTCGCCGTGTTCGAAGTGAGACCGGAGATGAAATCGATACGGAGAAAAACGGCTCTGGGAGCGACTTTGGTCGCTTGCCTCGCGCTGCTCGGCGCGACCGCGGTTGGCGCCGCGGCGAACGCGATCGGCCCCGCGCACCGCTTCGCGGCGCGCCAGCTGGTGGTCAAGTTCGCCGGTGAAGCGCACGGGCGCACGGTCGGGCTGCCGCGCGGCGCCGGCGTCGTCGCCACCGCCCGTGCCCTGCGGGCGAAGCCGAACGTCGAATACGCCGAGCCCAACTACGCCGCCCACGCCTCGGCGGTCGAACCAGAACCGATCGACCCCGACGACCCGGGCACGCTCGAACCGGGCACGATCGGGACGAACACCACCCCGGGCGGCTGGGCGACCAAGCAGTGGGACTTCCTCGGCTACACCGGCACCGCGACGGCGAAGCTGCCGACCTCCCCCGGCGGCATCGACGCGCCGGGCGCCTGGGCGAACCTGGAAGCGGTCGGCAGGCCGGGCGGCCAAGGCATCGTCGTCGCCGTCCTCGACAGCGGCATCGCCTACCGGAACCTGGGAACCAAATACGTGCGCAGCCCGGACTTCGCCGCCGAACAGTTCGTCCCCGGGGAAGACTTCGTCGACCGTGACCGCCTGCCCCTCGACGAGAACGGCCACGGCACCCACGTCGCCGGCACGATCGCCGAGCAGACCAACAACGGGATCGGGCTGGCCGGCCTCGCCTACGGGGTCAAGCTGATGCCGGTGCGGGTGCTGAACCGCGCCAACGTCGGCTACGCCAACCGGATCGCGGCGGGCATCCGCTTCGCGGTCGAACACCACGCCCAGGTGATCAACATGAGCTTCAACTTCTCCTGCGGCGAGAAGGTGCCGCAGGTCGACGAAGCGCTGCGCGAAGCCTACGAACACGGCATCGTCACGGTCGCCTCCGGCGGCAACCTGACGGCGGGAGCCTCGAGCGTCCAGAGCTGCGTGTCGGAGCCCGCCACCGGGCCGCGCGTGATCGGCGTCGGCGGCACCACCGAGGGCGGCTGCATCGGCTCCTACTCGCTAGCCGGCAAGGGCATCGACGTGGTCGCGCCGGGCGGCGGCACGCCCGCCGCCGGCTGCCCCTCGATCCTCTCGCGGCCGATCTACCAGGTGACGCTGAAACCGGGGTCGACGAGCGAATTCGCGATCCCGGTCAACTACGCCGGCACCTCGATGGCGGCCGCGCACGTCTCCGCCACGGCGGCCCTGATCCTCGCCTCCGGCGTGATCCCCGCCGGCCTGAAGCCGAAAGCGAGGGTGCGCGCGGTGACCAAGCGCCTCGAGGTGACCGCCCGCAGCCTCGGCTACCCCCGCACGGTGCAAGGCGCCGGCCTGATCGACGCCGCGCGAGCGACGGCCCCGGCGACCACCGGCCTGGCGACTGCCCGCCAGATCAGCCGCTAAGTGGTGCGGACGATGATCACGCTGCAGGGAGCGTGGTGCGACACGTTGTTCGGCACGCTGCCGAGGATGTAGCGCCGCGCCCCGGTCATCCCCTTGTTGCCGACCACGATCAGGTCGGCCTTGATCTCTTCGGCGACGCTCAGGATCGCCTCGGCGGGGTCGCCCTGGATCGGATGCGTCTTCACCTCGACCCCCGCGGCACGCGCCTTCGCGGCGGCGGCGTCGAGGACGAGGTTGACGTCCTCCCGCGGGCCGATCTGGTTGGCGATGTCGGGTGGAGCGCCCTCCTGCTCGCCCTGGATGCGGCGTTTGGACACCGGCGCGAAGGCGCTGACGACGCTGAGCGTCGCCCCCGTCAGTTTCGCCAGGTCGATCGCCTGCGACACCGCCTCTTCCGCAGTGTCAGAACCGTCGGTGCCGACCACGATGCGAGTGAACACGCCGCCTCCCTCCGCCAGGTGACAGTAACGGCGCCGATACTAGCGGCGGTACGGGCGGGCGCCGCATTAAGGCCCGACTCAACCGCCGCTCGGTTCGCCACTGCCGTACTCGGCACGATGCGATTCGATGAAGGAGTGCGGCAGGCCGTGGAAGCCGGCGCCGATGATTTCTTCCGGCGTGGTCGCCAGCCGGATCCCGGCGATCACCATCGAGGCGACCAGGCAGACGATCAGCACCAGCATCCCGATTCTCCAGATGTAGGGCACCGCCGGAACCCTAGGGGTTAGGGTTGGCCGCATGGCGTTGGAACGGGTTGCCGACGGGGTGTGGCTGCTGCGCGGGGATATTCGCGGCGCGATGAACATCTACTTCATCGAGGACGAGGGCGGCGTCGTCCAGTTCGACGCCGGGACCAAGTCGATGCGCAAGAAGGCGGCGGCGACGGCGCGCGAACTGGGCGGCCTGAAGCGGGTCGTCCTCGGCCACGCCCACGCCGACCACCGCGGCACCGCCCCTTATCTGGACGCGCCGGTCTTCTGCCATCCCGACGAAGTCACCGACGCCGAAGGCGACGAGGCGATCAGCCCCTACTTCGACCTCTCGCTGGTCGAGGTGGCGCCGGTGCGCTGGCTCTACCCGACCCTGCTGAAGCGATGGGACGGGGGCGCGGTGAAGATCGCCGGCACCCTCGCCGAGGGCGACGAGGTGGCGGGCTTCAAGGTGCTCCACTTCCCCGGCCACGCGCCCGGGCTGATCGGCCTCTGGCGCGAGAGCGACCGCCTGGCGCTGGTCTCCGACGTCGTCTACCAGGTCGATCCGGCGCGGCTGAAACCGCTGCCGCACGGCGAGGCGAGCGTCCCCCACCCCGCCTTCGCCTGGAACCACCAGGAGGCGAAACGGAGCCTGCGGCGCCTGGCGGGTCTCGAACCGCTGGTCGTCGGCGCCGGCCACGAGCGGCCGCTGCGCGGCGAAGACCTTCGCCCGGTGCTCGAACGGGCCGCCGAGAAGTACTGAGCAGCCCCCGTTTGCCATAGGTTTGCCTGCTGATGATCGGGACCTACGCCTCGGCGGCGCTGATCTGCCTGGCCTCGCTCCTGGTCGGCAGGGCGACCTTCTCGCTCGCCGGGCGGCGCGAGTGGTGCTGGCTCGAGCCGGCCGTCGGGTTCGCGGCGATCCTCACCGTCTCCGGGATCCTCGCCCGGGCGCCCGGGCACGGGACGAGCGCGACGTTCGGCATCGTCCTCCTGATCGTCCTCGCGGCGGCGGTTGCCTGGCGGCGCGAGTACGCGGCGCCGGGAACGCTCTGGGTCGGGCTGGCGACCGCGGTGGTGGTCGCGATCGTGCTCTCCTTCCCCTTCGCCGTCACCGGCCGCTGGGGGCTCCTCGGCGTCGGCTTCAACAACGACCTCGGGCTGCACCTCGCCTGGGCCGAGTGGCTGCGCAGCGGCGTCGGCCCGGAACCGGACCCCGGCTACCCGCTCGGCCCGCACGGTGTCGCCGTCGCCACCGCCGCCTTCCCCGGGATCAGCCTCGGCCAGGCCTTCGTCGGCGAGATCTTCGCGATCGGCATGCTCACCGGCCTCACCGCGCTCGGCGCGCTGCGCGAGATCGCCGCCTGGCGTCGCGTCGTCGGCGCCACCCTGGTCGCGGTCACCTACATGGCCGCCTCCTACTTCGCCCAGGCGGCCTTCAAGGAGACCGCCGAGGCGCTCTTCGTCCTCGCCCTCGCGATCTGGCTGCTGCGGCCCGAGGCGCCGCCGGGCGGGCCTCTGGCCGCGGGTCGGCTGGGCGCTCCCCTGGGTGGCCCTCGCCGGCGGCGTCGTCTTCTGTTACTCGTTCGCCGGGATCGCCTGGCCGGTCGCGATCGTCGGCGTCTGGGCGCTGGCCCAGCCCGCCACTTGGAGGATGCTGCGCCCGGCGCGGGTGCTGCGGATCGTCTTCAAGCCCTGGGTCCTGCTCGGCATCGTCGTCCTCGTCGGCCTCGGGATCGCGCTGGCGATCACCGGGCCGTTCGGCTTCGGCTCGAGCTTCAACGAAGTGGCCGGGAGCAACACCTACGGGCCGGTCTCCCCGGTCGAGACGCTGGGGATCTGGCCGGCGGCCAACTACCGGCTCGACGCCACCGGGGGCGCGCCGCTCCCCGGCCTGATGGGCGCGGTCGCGGTGCTGGCGCTGCTCGCCGCGGTCGCCTGGTGGATGCAGCGGCGCGAAGCCGCGGTGCCGCTGGCGCTCGGCGCCGGGGCCGTCGTCTACATCGCCTCGCTGCCGGTCACCGGCGACTACTCGCAGGCCAAGGCGCTGATGATCATCGCCCCGCTGACGATGCTGGTGATCGTCCGCCCGCTGGTGACGCAGTTCGGTCGACGGGCCGAAAACCCGTCAGATGGTCAGGTTTCCGGCCCATCGACGCGGGAGGCGCGGGGTGCGCGAGGGGGGCGGGCCGGGGGGACGGCGGGGGCGCTCGCCTGGTCGGCGCTGGCCGTGGTGTTCTTCGCCGGGGCGGTGTGGTCGACGTTCCTGGTGCTGCGGGACGCGCCGGTCGGGCCTCCCGGCCACGGCGGCCAGCTGCAGGCGTTCCTGCCGATCGTCCACGGCCGGCCGGTGCTCTACGCCGGGCAGGACCGCTACGCCGCCTACGATCTGCTCGGCGCCGACACCCACGTGCCCTTGGTCGAGTTCCCGGATGAGAAGGTCTCGCCCAACTCGGAAAAGCCGTTCGACACCGGCGACGCCTACTCGCCGATCGACTTCGACTCCTTCAACCGCGGCACCCTCGACCGCTTCCCCTACGTCGTCACCAGCCGCGGCGCCTGGAACAGCGAAGCGCCGCCGAACTTCAAGCGGATCGCGAAGACGGCGGACTTCATCCTCTGGGAACGGACCGGGCCGACGCCGCGCCGCCGCCACGTGCTGCTCGAGGGCACCGAGGCGGGCGCCCGCGCCGACTGCAGCTCGCCGGAGATCCGGATCCTGCTGGCCAGCGGCGGCCGGGCGACGCTCTTCGGCGAAACCGCGATCGGGACGAAACCGCAGTGGTCGAACGGCTCGATCCTCGGCAACGGCGAGACCACCTCGCAGTCGCTCGAACTGCCGGCCGGGACCTGGGACCTCTCGCTGCAGTACTTCTCCCCCTTCGCCCTATCGATCACCGCGCCGGGCTTCGAACAGGAACTGATCGCCGCCCTCGACGGCCAGCGGCCGAACACGATCAGCCTCGCCAACAACGGCCAGTTCTGGCCCGCGGGCAAGTTCCAGAGCAAGGGCGGCAAGGTCGAATTCACCGTCCACGCCGCCGGCGCCGACTGGATGCAGAGCCTCACCGGCTACGACGGCAAGGCCTACGTCGGCGAGCTGGTCGCGACCAAGGCCGAACCGCGCAAGACGGTGCCGCTGGCGAAAGCCTGCGGCGCCTGGATTGACTCCTACGAATCGACGCAGGCACCCTGAGGCCGCTGGACCGGCGCATCTCGGCGTCCTCGGTCGCTCACGTGCGGAGCACGCTTCCCTCCCTGCGTCCTTGGTCTGCTTGGTCCAGCGGCCTAGGCCAGGGACTTGGCGGCCATGCGCTCCGGGCTCACGCGCACGACGTCCCAGACCAGATCGACCTTCTCCAGCCCGTCGATCACCAGCGCCGAGATGTCGATCTGCCAGCGGTCGAGGCCGTGGGTGGCGGAGGTCGGGAAGGCGTGGTGGCTGTTGTGGAAGGCCTCGCCGAGGGTCGGGATCGCGATCAGCGCCAGGTTGCGCGAGTGGTCGTCGGTCTCGAAGTCACGACTGCCGAAGAAGTGGCAGAGCGAGTTGATGCTGTAGGTGAAGTGGTGGAGGACGAAGACGCGCACCAGGCCGCCCCAGAGGAGGCCGGTGAGGCCGGCGAAGAGCGTCCCGCCGATCGCCCAGCCGAGGAAGAACGGCAGCAGCAGGCCGACGATCGCCCAGAGGATGAAGGTGCGGTCGACCCAGGAGATGATCGGGTCGTTGATCAGGTCCGGCGCGAAGCGTTCCTTGTTGCCGCGCTGGGTGTGGAGGAAGATCCAGCCGACGTGAGCGTGGACGAGGCCGCGCAGGGCGCCGCTCCAACCGTGGCCGTGGTCGACGTGGGGGCTGTGCGGGTCCCCCTCCTTGTCGGCGAAGGTGTGGTGCTTGCGGTGGTCGGCCACCCAGGAGGTGACCGGGCCCTCGATCGCCGCCGAGCCGAGGATCGCCAGCAGCCCGTGCAGCCAGCCGTAGGTCTTGAAGGCCCGGTGGGTGAGGTGGCGATGGAAGCCGACCGTGATCCCGAGGCCGGTGAAGAAGTACATGCCGAGGAAGAGGAAGACGTCGGACCAGTGGAGCGCCGAGCCCCAGACCTGCCAGGCGGCGACGAAGAGGGCGACGAACGGGACCACCGTGACGAGGCCGGTGATGATCCGGTCGCGGGTCTCGTTCTCGACCGGCTGGATGTCACCGGGCTGTGGGCCCGGGCTCGGCCGCGACCGGCGGGGCGGCGGGAACTTCCGGCAAGGTTCGGGTCTCAGGCATGGCGCGCGATCATAGGGTCACCTAACCACGGATTGCTTGAGAATCGGGAAGAATTTAAGTTTGAGCGCTCAACCATCTTGCCCTCCAGGCGAGATCATCTTGCCCTTGGGGCGGGATCGCTAGGGTCCCCGAACCATGGCTTTTGCAAACACCACGCCCCTGCGACGCGAGATCGCGGCACGCCTCCCCGACCGTCCCTTCACCGTCCGTTTCTGGGACGGCACCAGCCTTCCCGCCACCGCCGGCGAGGGCGGCCCGACCTTCACCGTGCGCTCGCCGCGAGCCGCCGCCCACGCGCTGCGCGCGCCCGGCCAGCTCGGCCTCGGCCGCGCCTACGTCTCCGGTGAGCTCGAGGTCGACGACATCGACGCGGTCATCGACCTGCTCGGCAACTGGCAGCCGCCGTCGCTCGACGGCGCCGACAAGCGCGCCCTCCTGATCGGGGCGGTCCGCGCCGCCGGGATCACCGCGCCGCCGCCGCGCCCGGCCGCCGAGCTGGTGCCGAGCGGCCGCCGCCACAGCAAAGAGCGCGACGCCCGCGCGGTGCGCCACCACTACGACGTCTCCAACGAGTTCTTCGCCCTCTTCCTCGACGAGTCGATGACCTACAGCTGCGCGAACTTCTCCCAGAGCGGCGCGACGACGCTGGAGGAGGCGCAGGAAGCGAAGCTCGACACGGTCGCCCGCAAGCTGGCGATCGAGCCGGGCGAGCGGGTGCTCGACGTCGGCTGTGGCTGGGGCAGCTTCTCGATCCGCGCCGCCAAGGAATTCGGCGCCAACGTGGTCGGGATCACGCTCTCCAAACCGCAGGCCGACGAGGCGACCCGGCGCGCCGAGGCCGCCGGCGTCGGCGACCGGACCGAGTTCCGGGTGATGGACTACCGCGACCTGGTCGGCGAGCGCTTCGACGCGATCTCCTCGATCGGGATGGCCGAGCACGTCGGCGCGGTGCAGATCGACGAGTACGCGCGGACGCTGGCGGCCCTGCTCGAGCCAGGCGGCCGGCTGCTGAACCACGCGATCGCCCGCCTCCGTCACACCGACGGCGAGGCCGGGGACTTCTCCGAGCGCTACGTCTTCCCCGATGCCGCCCCGCTGCACCTCTCGCGGGTGCTGCTGGCGCTCGAACGGGCGGGCTTCGAGGTGCACCACGTCGAGGACTACCGGCTCGACTACGCCGAGACGCTGCGGTACTGGGCGGAGAACCTCGACAAGAACCTGGAGCGGGCGACCGAGATCGCCGGCCCGGAACGAATCCGCGTCTGGCGCCTCTACCTCCGCGCCGCCCGCAACGGATTCCTCAAAGGCTTCACCTCGATCTACCAGGCCCGCTGCGAGAAGTCGTAGCGCCGCGCTGTCGGAGGCCCGCCCCACGCCGGTGCACTTGACCCGGCTATAGGCGGGCTAATCGCACCGGCGCCCCGAAAACCAGCCGTCCCGGAGCAGCTAGACGGGGAAGCCCTGGGTGACGTCGGCGATCGGCCAGTCGGCGCCCGCCTCTTCCTGCTCGGCGAGCGAGTAGGAGCCGGTGGCTACGCCGACGACGCGGATGCCGGCGCCGTGGCCGGCGGTGACGTCGCGGGGGGTGTCGCCTACCGAGATCGTCGCGGCTCGGTCGAGGGGGGTGCCGAGGGCCTCTCCCCCGCGCTCGATCGCCCGCTCGGTGACCTTGACCCGGTCGCGGTCGTCGGAGCCGTAGCCGCCGAAGGTGAAGTATTTGTCGAGGTCGCCGCGGGCGAGCTTGATCCGCGCCGCGGGCTCGACGTTGCCGGTGACGACGCCCTGGACGATCCCGGCCTCGGCCAGCCGCGGCAGGATCTCGGCGATCCCCGGCATCACCCGGTAGCCGCTCGACTCGGCGACCGCGTCGGGCATGTACTCGAGGTACTTGGCGACCACCTTGGCGTGTTCCTCCGGCGTGCCCTCGCGGCCGATCACCTGGTTGAAGATGATCTCGGTGATTTCCGGGTCGGTCATCCCGGCACGGGTGTTCTCGTCGATGTTCGCCTCGATCCCGTAGAGCTCCTGAAAGGCGCGCTGCCAGGCCACGGCACCGGCGCCACCGGTCGTCGAGGAGAGTGCCGTCGATGTCCCAGAGGACGGCTTTGATCGCGTCAGGCACGCCGTGGAGCGTAGTCTGTCGTAGTGGCTCGTGTTCGAGCATGTCGCGTCTGCGCCAGGAAATAGAGGAGGAAGAGGGCAGGGAGCACCAGGACGCAGGCGATGCCGAAGACGACGAAGATCGCGCTCAGGGTGGCGTCGGGGGCGCCCGCTTCGGAGATCGTCATCGAGGTCGGCAGCAGGTAGGGGAACATCGCGACGAAGGCGCCCCAGATCACCGCGACCACGGCGAGGGCGGCGAACGGCCGCAGCAGCAGGCGCCCGCCGCTCAGCAGCACCGCCAGCATGCCGAGGCCGCAGACGGCAGAGATGATCACCAGCGGCAGCCCCTCGTGGACGAGGCGGTTGTAGACGTAGTGGCCTTCCGAGTGCAGGGCGATCAGCCCGACGACGGCGAAGATCCCGGCCACCGCCCCCGCCGCCAGCGCCCGTTTCTCGAAGTAGAGCTCCATCTCCTTGTCGTCGGCCCGGCGCGAGTCGCCGACCAGGAAGACGGCGGCGAGGTAGGCGCTGGTGGCGACGAACATCGCGCCGATGAAGAGCGGCAGCGGGGCGAGCCAGGTCGAGAAGGCGTTGCCGGCACCTGCCGCGGGGACGTTGCCGGCGGCGATCGCGCCGACCACGGTGCCCATGAAGAAGGGGGTGACGATCGAGGAGAGGGCGAAGGTCGCGCCCGCCGCGCGGCGCTCGTTCAGCCCTTCGACCGACTTGCGGAAGGCGAAGCCGGAGCCGCGCAGGACGATCCCCAGCACCGCCAGCACCAGCGGCACGTAGAGGGTGGTGAAGATCGCCGAGAAGGCGGTCGGGAAGGCGGTCCAGAGGACGACCAGGATGAAGATCAGCCAGACGTGGTTGGCCTCCCAGACCGGGGTCAGCGAGCGCTGGATCGCCATCCGCGGCCGGTCGCCCTTCTCGGCGTTGCCGGCGAAGAGGTCCCAGAAGCCGCCGCCGAAGTCGGCGCCGCCGAAGATCGCGTAGAAGCTCGCGCCGGTCCAGAGGATCACTGCCGCCGGCGGTGCTCACACGCTCACCTCCTCAGGCGAGTACGGCGACGGTTCGTCTTCGGCGGTGCCCTCGCCGCCCTCGCGCCAGTGCCGCGACATCCGCCGCAGGACCAGCACCGCGATCGTCCCGATCGTCGCGTAGAGCAGCAGGGTGAAGATGAAGGCGCCCCAGAGCCCGTTCGCGTTGGTCACCGCTTCCGAGGTTTTCATGTAGTGGTAGACGATCCACGGCTGGCGCCCGACCTCGGTCACGATCCAGCCGGACCAGAGCGCCAGGATCGCGCCGATCCCGGACACCGCCACCGCTTTCAGGAACCACGGGGTCTGCGGGATGTCGCGCTTCTTGAAGAACGAGTAGGCGAGCCACAGCGCCAGCACCATCAGCGCCGAGCCGATCCCGATCATCGTGTCGAAGGCAAGGTGGATGAAGGTGTTGTCCGGCGGCCGTTCGTCGTTGGGGATCGAGTTCAGGCCGGTGACCTTGGTGTCGGGGCTGAAGCCGACCAGGAGCGAGTCGAGGTCCGGGATCGGGATCGCCAGCTTCACCCCGCTGGCGGTGCAGATGCCGCCGACGTACTCGGTCTGGTGCCCGCCGGTGTCCTGGATGCACTCCATCGCCGCGAACTTGGCGGGCTGGTCGGCGGCCACTTCGCGCGCCGCGGTGTCGCCGACCAGCAGCTGCACCGGGGTGGCGATGCAGGCGATCGTCAGCGGGATCAGCAGGCCGAGCCGGTGCAGCCGGTCGCGCCGCCCTTTCAGCATCCCGACCGCGTAGATCGAGGCGACCAGGAAGCCGACCACCATGTAGGCGGCGAGGATCATGTGCGGGACCTCGTACGGGGTCGCGTTGTTGAAGAGCACCTTGATCGGTTCGACTTCGGTCACCTTGCCGGCGGCGTCGAGGGAGAAGCCCTGCGGCTGGTTCATCCACGAGTTGGCGGCGACGACCGAGAAGGCGCCGCCGATCCCGGTGATGAACATCGGCACCCCGGCCCAGAAGTGGGCCCAGGGCGGCAGGCGCTTCCAGCCGTAGATGTAGATCGCGAGGAAGATCGCCTCGAGGAAGAAGAAGAGCCCCTCGATCCCGAAGGCGATCCCGAAGGCGGCGCCGAAGCGTTCCATGAAGTGCGGCCAGAGCAGCCCGAACTCGAAGGAGAGGACGGTGCCGGTGACGGCGCCGACGGCGAAGGTGACCGCCATCGCCTTGGACCAGCGCTGGGCCAGCTCCATCGCGTCGTGGTCGTTCTTCTTCAGCCCGATGTAGTTGGCGACCAGGATCGTCGCCGGCAGCGCCACGCCGAGGCAGGCGAGGACGATGTGGAAGGCGAGCGTGAACGCCATCTGCTCGCGCGCCGCGAACAGATTGGTCGTGGCCGACGCGGCCAGGGGAAGAGCGCCGGAAAACGCCATGGGAGCAACTTACTCCCGACGTCGGCCCGTGTCTGTGCTGATCCGCACTCGACTTCTCCCGATTAGCGAAAGTCGTTGAATATCTCGAACGGCCGTCCAATCAGACGGCCGCCCGCGTCTGAATCCGGGGTGGCTCAGACCCCGCGCCGCATGTTGCGGTAGCGGCGGATCAGCGCGTTGGTCGAGCTGTCGTGGTGGAGCTTCGGCTCCTCGCCGGCCTCGAGCTCGGGGATGATCGCCTTCGCCAGTTCCTTGCCCAGCTCGACCCCCCACTGGTCGAAGCTGTCGATCCCCCAGACCGCCCCCTGGGTGAAGACGCTGTGCTCGTAGAGGGCGACCAGCGCGCCGAGGGTCCCCGGGTCGAGCCGCTCGGCGAGGATCGTGTTCGAGGGCCGGTTGCCCTCCATCACCCGGTGCGGCACGACCGCCTCCGCCGTCCCCTCCTCGGCCACCTGCTCGGCGGTCTTGCCGAAGGCCAGCGCCTGCCCCTGGGCGAAGACGTTCGACATCAGCTTGTCGTGGTGGTCGCCGAGCTCGTTCAGCGAGTGGGCGAAGCCGATGAAGTCGGCCGGGATCAGCCGCGTCCCCTGGTGGAGCAGCTGGTAGAAGCTGTGCTGGCCGTTGGTCCCCGGCTCGCCCCAGAAGATCTGCCCGGTGTCGTAGTCGACGTGCTCGCCGTCGAGGGTCACGTGCTTGCCGTTCGACTCCATCGTCAGCTGCTGCAGGTAGGCCGGGAAGCGGTGCAGGTACTGGTCGTAGGGGAAGACGCCGCAGGTTTCGGCGCCGAAGAAGTCCGAGTACCAGACGCTCAGCAGGCCCATGATCATCGGCAGGTTGGAGCCCGAGTCGGCCTCCTGGAAGTGCTCGTCCATCGCGTGGAAGCCGGCCAGCATCTCGGCGAAGCGGGCCGGGCCGATCGCCAGCATGGTCGAGAGCCCGATCGCCGAGTCCATCGAGTAGCGCCCGCCGACCCACTCCCAGAAGCCGAACATGTTGTCGGTGTCGATGCCGAACTTCGTCACCTCGTCGGCGTTGGTGGAGACCGCGACGAAGTGCTTCGCCACCGCCTCCTCCTCGCCGCCGAGCCCGGCCAGCGCCCAGTCGCGGGCGGAGTGGGCGTTGGTCATCGTCTCCAGCGTGGTGAAGGTCTTCGAGGAGACGATGAAGAGGGTCTCCTGCGGGTCGAGGTCGCGGGTCGCCTCGACGAAGTCGGTGCCGTCGACGTTGGAGACGAAGCGGAAGGTCAGCTCCCGCTTGGCGTAGTGGCGCAGGGCCTCGTAGGCCATCACCGGGCCGAGGTCGGAGCCGCCGATGCCGATGTTGACGACGTTGCGGATCGCCTTGCCGGTGTGGCCGCGCCACTCGCCGTCGCGGACCCGCTCGCAGAAGGCGCCCATCCGGTCGAGCGTCTCGTGCACCTCCTTGACCACGTCGACGCCGTCGACGATCAGCGAGCGCTCGCGCGGCATCCGCAGCGCCACGTGGAGGACGGCGCGGTCCTCGGAGACGTTGATGTGCTCGCCGCGGAACATCGCTTCGCGGCGCTCTTCGACCCCCCGCTCGCGGGCCAGCTCGCCGAGCAGCATCAGCGTCTCGTCGGTGACCCGGTTCTTGGAGAAGTCGAGGAAGAGGCCGGCGCCGTCGGCGACCAGGCGCTCGCCGCGCTCCTTGTCGGCGGCGAAGAGGTCGCGCAGGTGCGTCTGGCGGATCTCGGCGAAGTTGGACTGGAGGCGCCCCCAGGCGGGCGCCTCGCGCAGCGAACCCTCGGCGGCGCCGCTCACCCGGCCTTCACCCCGCGCTTGTCGGCGATCGTCTTCAGCAGTTCCTTCCAGGACTTGTCGAAGCTGTCTTTGCCCTCGTCCTGGAGCCGCTGGGCGAGCGCCTCGAGGTCGATCCCGGCGCCTTCGAACTGTTTCAGCACCTGCTCGGCGTTGCCGCCGGCGGGGTCCATCAGGTCGCCCAGCTCACCGTGGTCGGCGAACGCCTCGAGCGTCTTGTCGGGCATCGTGTTGACCGTGAACGGCGAGGCGAAGGCGCCGATGTAGAGCGTGTCGGGGGCGTCCGGGTCCTTGGTCCCGGTGCTCGCCCAGAGCAGTCGCTGGGCGCGGGCGCCCTGGTTGGCGAGGCGCATCCAGCGGTCGGAGTCGAGCAGCTCGCGGTAGGCGCGGTAGGCGCGCCCGCCGATCGCGATCGCGAGCTTGGTCTTCAGCTCGGCCGGGACCTCTTCGGCGACGGCGACGTCCCAGCGCGACATGAAGATCGAGGCGACCGACTGGACCACCGGGTCGAGCCCGGCCTCGATCCGCCGTTCGATCCCCTTCATGTAGGCGTCGGCGGCGGCCAGGTACTGCTTGTCGTCGAAGAGCAGCGTGACGTTGATCGGGATGCCGGCGAAGATCGACTCCTCGATCGCCTCGAGGCCCGCCGGGGTGCCCGGGATCTTGACGAAGAGGTTGTCGCGCTCGGCCTTGCGGTGGAGGTTGGCGGCCTGGTCGATCGTCGACTTGGCGTCGTCGGCGAGCAGCGGCGAGACCTCGAGGCTGACGAAGCCGTCGACCCCGCCGGTGCGCCTGTGGACGTCGGCGAAGAGGTCGGCGGCGTCGCGCAGGTCGGCGAGCGCGAGCTCGAAGAAGACGTTCTCCTCGGCGTTTGCCCCGGCGCCGCCCTCGTCCTCGGCCCCGTCGCCGATCTCGGCGATCTGCTCGTCGTAGGCGTCGCCCGCGCCGATCGCCTTTTCGAAGATGCTGGGGTTCGAGGTCAGGCCGGTCACCGAGAGGTCGTCGATGTACC
>CAWBRE010000002.1:0-468754 GCA_963791095.1 uncultured Solirubrobacterales bacterium | reverse complement strand
CCACCGTTCGCATCCCCCCAGTCCTGCGCCCGAAAACGGGCGGCTCCTCCGAGGTCGACGCCGGGGGCGCCAACGTCGGTGAGGTGCTGCGCGCCCTGACCGCCGCGCACCCGGAAACCTCGGCCCAGCTGTTCGACGCCGAGGGCGAGCTGAACCGCTACGTCAACGTCTACCTGAACGACGAGGACGTCCGCGTCCTCGACGGCCTCGAGACGAGCGTCAAAGACAGCGACTCGGTAGTGATCCTCCCGGCCATGGCCGGCGGCTCCACTAGCTTTTCCTTCTGGCGCCCGAGCGCCGAAGAACAGCTAGCGCTCTAGGACCAGTCCCAGGAACTGCTGGGTGCGCTCCTCGCGGGGGTTGTCGAGGACCGCTTTCGGGTCGCCCTGCTCGACCACGACGCCGCCGTCCATGAAGACGACCTGGTCGCCGACCTCGCGGGCGAAGCCGATCTCGTGGGTGACGACCAGCATCGTCATCCCTTCCTGGGCCAGCTCGCGCATCGTGTCGAGCACCTCTTTGACCAGCTCGGGATCGAGTGCCGAGGTGACCTCGTCGAAGAGCATCACGTGCGGTTCCATCGCCAGCGCGCGGGCGATCGCCACCCGCTGCTGCTGACCGCCGGAAAGGGTTTCCGGGTACTGGCCGAGCCGATCGCCGAGGCCGACCCGCTCGAGCAGCGCGCGGCCTTTCTCCTCCGCCTCCTTCTTCGACTTGCCGAGCACCTGCTGTGGCGCCAGGGTGACGTTCTGGAGGACGGTCTTGTGGGGGAAGAGGTTGAACTGCTGGAAGACCATGCCGACCCGCTGGCGGACGAAGTCGAGGTTCCAGCTCTGCTCGCCGGTGCCCGACCCCGGGCCTTTGCAGATGTCCTGGCCCTCGAGGAAGATCTCGCCCTCCTCCGGCGGCGCCAGCAGGTTGACGCAGCGCAGCAGCGTCGACTTGCCCGAGCCGCTCGGCCCGAGGATGCAGATCACTTCGCCTTTGGCGACGTCGAGGTCGACGCCTTTCAGCACCTCGAGCCCGCCGAAGCGTTTGTGGACGCCTTTCAGGCTGACCATCGGCTCGGCCATCACGCCACCTCGATGTGCTGGGCACCGCGGGCGGTTTTGCCCTGGTTGCGCTTGATCATGTAGTCGACCAAGCGCGCGCCGGGCAGGCAGATGATGAGGAAGAACGCGGCGGTGAGGGTGAGCGCCGAGCTGTTCAGTCGTTCGGCGAGGATTTCGCGGCTGACCAGGACCGACTCGCCGAAGGCGATCACGCTGACCAGCGTGGTGTCCTTCAGCAGCGAGATCAATTCGTTCAGCATCGGCGCCGGGATCTTGGTTATGGCCTGGGGGACGACGATGTGGCGCATCGCCTGCAGGTGGCTCATGCCGAGCGAGCGCGCCGCCTCCATCTGCCCTTTCGGCACCGCTTCGATCCCGGCACGGTAGACCTCCGCCGTGTAGGCGCCGTAGACGAAGACGAGGCCGGAGACGCCGTACCAGAAGGGATCCGGCTTGCCGAACCACTCGGGGATCCGGATGTCTTTCGGGATGAAGTTGAGGTAAGGGACGCCGCCGGAGATCATCAGGATGATGATCAGCAGCGGCACCGCCCGCAGCACGTCGATGTAGGCGATCGTGAGGAAGCGGAACGGCGCGAATTTTTTGCCCGGCGCCTGGCGCACGAGGGCGAGGAAGAGCCCCCAGGTCAGGGCGATCACGCCCGCGACGACGAAGATCAGCACGTTCTGCAGGAAGGCTTCGAAGACTTCTCCGAAGTGTTCTCCCATCACGTGGAAGTCGAAATACTGTTCGAAAAAGACCTTCAAAGTTCTCGCTCCTGCTCCCTGCTGCTTGCCCAATCAAAGAGGGGGCACCACCCGGGCGCCCCCTCCGTTATACGTCTTTCGTTTGCCCGGCGACCGTTACTTCGCTTCGGCTTCTTCGATCGCTTTTTCGAGGCCCGACAGCGGCGGCGCTTCTTTGAACCACTTTTCGTAGACCGTGGCGTAGCTGCCGTCTTCGATCGTTTTCGTCAGGCCTTCGTTGATCTGTTCGACCAGTTCGGTGTTTTCTTTGGAGACGGCGATCCCGTACGTTTCTTCGGTCGGGACTTTTTCGACGATTTCGATGCCGCCGAGTTCTTCCGCCTGCTGTTTGGCGACCGGCGCGTCGATGATGACCGCTTCCACGGTCCCCGCTTTCAGCGCGTTGTCGGCGTCCGGGCCTTCGGGGAAGGGTCGAAGTTCGGAGGCTTCGGCTTTTTCCTTCGCCAGTTCGAGTCCGGTGGTGCCTTGCTGGGCGGCGACGACCTTGCCCTTCAGATCGGCCAGACCTTTGATTTCGCTGCCTTCCTGAACCAGGATCGCCTGTTCGGAGAGGTAGTAGGGCAGCGAGAAGGCGACTTCCTTTTCGCGTTCCGGGGTGATCGTCGCGGCCGACATCACGGCTTCGAACTTGCCCTGGCCGACGTCGCGGAAGATCGTTTCGAAGGAGGAGTCGATGAATTCCGGTTCGCGGCCGATCTCCTTGCCGATCGCTTCCATCAGTTCGACGTCGAAGCCGGTGTAGCCGCCGCCCGACGCTTTCTGCTCGAACGGGGGATAGGGAATGTCAGAGCCGACGGTCAGCGTTTCGCCGCCGCCTTCGGCTTCTTCACCGGTTTCAGCTTCTTCCGCACCGCCGCCGGAGGTTTCGCTGCTTTCTTCGCTCGTGCTGCTCGAGCTGGAGCTGCTGCTTCCGCCGCCGCAACCGGCCACGACAAGCGCGGCGATCGCCAGCAGGAGCGCCGCGAAGAGCGCGGCGGGCCGGATCCTGGTCATCAAGTACTGCCTCCATTCTGGTTGGGAGGACCTGAACATATGGCCGGACGGCCTCCCTGCTCAAGCCTCCACGTCAAATTTGCCGCAGCGGCGCGGGGACCGGTGCCGGACCGCGCCGCGAAACTGCACCGCCAAAAAGTATGCAGCGAGCGGTCGTCCCGTTGCGTTCACCCCGGGCCAATCTGGCGTGTTTAATTTGGGACAACGGTCCAAAGTAAGCCGGGCGGGCGACCGGCAGGCTTTCTGATCCCGGTGGGAAGTGCGTCGCGCCGGGACCACCGGAGCCTCGCCACTTTGCGGTCAGCAGACACCTCCTTCTCGGCGCTCGGCCACGAGTCGGTCGGCGCTGCCGGGGAGCGCGCCGAGGCGTTCCGCCAGGCGGTCGCCGTGCAGCAGCGGCTGGCGCAGCCGGCGCTGGAAGGGCGCGGTCTGGACGCGGTCGCGGGGGCGATCGGGGCGGCGGTCGGCGGGGAGGTGCTCGTCTTCGGGCCGGGCGGCCGGACGCTCGCCCGCCACGATCCCGGCGGGGCGCTCACCGATGCCGTCGCGGCCGATCTCGGACGGGACCTCGCCGCCCGCGGCGACGCCCATCACCGCATCCTCACCCACCCGGCGCTGCCCGCGGGCGCCTACGCCCGGCCGATCCCACCGGCGCGCGGCGCCGGCGCCGAGGCCTGGATCGTCGTCACCACCGCCGAAGGGCGGGTCGACGAGCCGGTCCGGCTGGTGCTGCAGCAGGCGGCGGCGATCGTCGGGCTGGAGCTGCTGCACCGGGGCGACGCCGGGGAGACCCAGCGGCGACTGACCGCCGGCCTGGTCGGCGATGCCTTCGCCGGGCGCACCGATCCGGCGGAGCTGGCCCGGCGGCTGGCCGCCTTCGGGATCGAGGGGGACGTGGCGGTCGTCGTCTTCGGCGGGCTCGGCGCCAGGACGCTCGCCTGGCCCGCGGCCGAGCGGGCGCTGCGGGCGGCCCTCGCCGCCGCCGATGTCGCCGCCGCCGTCGCCGTCCACGAGGTCGACGGGCGGGAGCTGCTCTGCGCGATCGTCGAGGTCGGCGAGGGCGACCCGATCGCCGTCGCCGCCGCGGCCCGCCGCCGGCTGAGCGAGGAGCTCGGGGTGCCGGCGGGCGCTCCGGCCCGAGCGCCCGCCGGGGCGGACGCGGTGCGCGCGGCGGTGAGCCGGGCGCGTCCGGCGGCCGAGCTGGCGCGGACGTTCCAGGAGGCCTACTGGGCCCTCGGGGCGATCGAGCACGAGGGGGCCGGGCGCTCCGCCGACGACGCGGTCGGCTCCTGGCACGACCTCGGGGTCGAGTCGCTGCTGCTCGCGGTCGGCGACCAGGACGTGCTCCAGCTCTACTGCGACCGCCTGCTCGGCCCGGTCCTGGCGGGCGACGCGGTCTACGCCGCCGAACTGCTGCGCTCGCTGGAGGTCTTCATCCTCCACAACGGCCAGTGGGAGCGGGCCGCGGGCGAGCTCCACTGCCACCGGCACACGCTCCGCTACCGAATCCGCAAGATCGAGGAGATGACCGGGAGGGACCTCGCCAAGGCCACCGACCGGATCGAGTTCTGGCTTGCCTTGCGGGCGCGGGAGCTGGCAGCGCGCTCGGGCACACGTCACCCGCCGGCCTGAAGTCGCGCCGCGCCCCCCGGCCCTCGCTACACTTTCTGAAGTAGGGGGACCCGGCAAAGCCATGGCACCAGACCCAGTTTTGAACAGACCTTGCGGAGGTCGCTTCGGCGACGTCGTCGAATCGATCGGCAACACGCCCCTGGTCGAGCTCAAACGCCTCTCGCCGAAGGAGGAGGTGCGGATCTTCGCCAAGCTCGAGGGCCACAACCCGACCGGCTCGGTGAAGGACCGCGTCGCCCGCTCGATGATCGAGAAGGCGGAGGCCGAAGGGGCGATCGAACCGGGCCAGACGATCCTCGAACCGACCTCCGGCAACACCGGCATCGCGCTGGCGATGATCTGCCGGCGCAAGGGCTACCCGCTGCAGGTGGTGATGCCCGACAACGTCACCGCCGAGCGCACCCAGCTGCTGCGCATGTACGGCGCCGAGATCGTCTACTCGGAGGGCGCCAAGGGCTCCAACGGGGCGGTCGAGGTGGCGCTCGAGCTGGCCGAGCAGCCCGGCTTCTTCATGCCCTACCAGTACGGCAACGAGGCCAACCCGCTCGCCCACTACAACGGCACCGCGGTGGAGATCCTCGAAGAGCTCGACTCGGTCGCCGCCTTCGTCGGCGGGCTCGGCACCGGCGGCACCCTGATGGGCAACGGCCGCCGGCTGAAAGAGGCCGACCCGGAGACCCTGGTGGTCGCCGCCGAGCCGATGCAGGGGGAGCTCGTCCAGGGGCTGCGCTCCCTCGACGACGGCTTCATCCCGCCGATCATCGACCTCAACCTGCTGGACCGCAAAATCATGGTCTCCAACCGCGACGCGATCGTCTGGACGAAGAAGCTGCTCGAGGAGGAGGGCGTCTTCTCCGGCGTCTCCGGCGGCGCCGTCGCCCGGGTGGCGGCGCGGATCGCGAGTGAGCTCGACTCCGGCAACGTCGTCTTCCTGATCCCCGACGACGGCTGGAAGTACCTCTCCTCTGGCGTCTACACGAAGCCGCTCGAGGAGATCGAAAACCTTGATTCGACCGTCTGGTGGTAGTCGGCCGCCGCGCCGGCGGTAGGTAGGGTCGCTGCGGTGAAGATCTCGAAAGCTCTTGTCGACGAGATGGTCGTCTACGCGCTCGAGGACCGGCCGAACGAGTCCTGCGGGATGATCGGCGGGCGCGACGGGGTGGCGACGAAGGTCATCCCGGTGGTCAACGCGGCGGCGACGCCGCTGCGCTACGAGATGGACCCGCAGGGGCAGTTCAACGCGCTGAAGGAGATCGAAGCCGACGGCGAGCTGCTGGCGATCTACCACTCGCACACGAAGAGCGCCGCCTATCCGTCGCAGACCGACGTGAACCAGGCGCAGAACTGGCCCGAACCGATCTACGTGATCATCTCGCTGGCCGACGCGGAGAACCCCGACGTGCAGGCATTTCACCTCGCCGACCTGAAAATCGCGGCAGCCGAGCTCGAGATCGAGTAAAAAAGGTCAAGCAATGGCTCAGCAAACGAAACATCGCGGCGCCCACTCGCGCGGCTCCCACGGGGGCGGCGGCAAAAGCGACGAGGGCGACGGGGGCGGCGGCGGCGGAGGCGGCGGCAAGCTGGTGAAGGTCGGCTTCGCCCGCAACCAGGCCGAAGCGGAGATGCTGCAGGCGCTGCTGCAGGAGTCGCGGATCCCGAGCGTCCTCAAACGCTCCGGCGGCTTCGACGCGCCGGAGTTCCTCGCCGCCGGCCCGCGTGACATCTGGGTCAACAAAGACCACGCCCAGGAGGCCCGCCGAATCCTCGAGGAGACGATGACCGAGGGCGACGACGAGGCCGAGGAGCGCACCGAGCTGGAGGAGGAAGCGCACCTGCGGGCGACCGGCGGCGATCCGATGACCCCGCAGCGGCTGGCGCTCTGGGTCCTCGCCGGCCTGGTCGTGGCGATCGTCCTCGTCTGGATCGTCTTCGAAATCTCCGGCTGAGCGCCCCCTCCGTCCTCCCCTCCGTCCCATCGGACCCCGTGACGGGGGCGAATCGAGGTGCCGTGGAGCCTTACTTGCTCTATGAGCCACCTTCTCTCCACAGCGGACGTTCAGATCGCGGCAGAATCGCGGGCCAACAGCACGGGTCGTGACCGTCGAGCAACTGCGAGAGGCGGAGATCGACAAATACGGCGGTGTCGCGCTCGGGTGCGAGCCGGGCGGCTGCACCGACTACATCGTGGGGTCTATGCGGTGGGGCATCGGAGCCTCTCCTGGCGGGGACGATGGCTGGCGGCCGTGCTCGCGGCGGGCGATGGGGCGGTGCTGAGCTACATTCGAGCGCGGCGGCGCTCTGGGAGATTCCTGCGCCCGATCCAAGGTCCGATCGCACGTCACCGTCGATGCCGCAGTTCGTCGAAAGTCAAAGGCCGGGGCTCCAGCTGCACCGCTCCCGCACCCTCACCCCGTCCCACGTCACCCGCCGCCACGGCATCGCGGTCACCACGCCCGCTCGCACGATCGAGGACCTCCGCACCACCGTCGAGCCCCGCCTCTTCCGCCGCGCCCTGCGCCAGGCGGAGCTCGCCGGTCACCGCGTCCCGCATCTCTCGGTCACCAAGCGCTCACGCTCCGACCTCGAGCTGCTCTTCCTCGGCCTCTGTGAGGAGCACGGCCTGCCGCGCCCGCTCGTCAACCAACGCGTCCACGGCTACCTCGTCGACTTCTATTGGCCGGAGCACCGCCTCGTGGTCGAGACCGATAGCTGGACCTATCACCGCGGTTCGGTGGCCTTCGAGGACGACCGTGCCCGCGACCTCGCGCTGCGCGCCCGCGGGATCGAGGTCCGGCGATATACCGGCGACCAGATCGAAACTGGGCCGGCGGCCGTCGTCGCCGACCTGAGGGCTCAGCTGACGCCGGCCGGTTTGACCATTTCCCGCAGGTGAGCGCGCCAGGCGGCCTCGATGTCGCGGAAGCGGGCGTCGAAGGCGTCTTCCAGGGTGACCGCGGGGCCGCCGGGGAGGAGGCCGTCGACGAGGCGCTCGCAGGCCTCGGGCCCGCGCTCGTTCTCGAGCAGGTCGAAGATCGTGCCGCCGAGGATCACCGCGTCGCGGCGCGAGGGCGGGAAGGAGACGCGGCCGCCGCCGCGCAGGCGCAGCAGCACCGCGGCCCGGTAGAGGCCGACCTGGCGGGAGAAGTACTGGGCGCCGCCTTCGACCAGCCAGGCCCAGCGCAGGTAGCGGACGAAGCGGCGCGGGGTCCAGGAGGGCGGCAGCGCGGTGTTGTTGGTCGAGAGCACCAGCTGGGCGTAGAGGCGCTCGGAGGTGCCGAGCAGCGCTTCCAGGGAGTCTTCGCCGGCGGCCCGCTTCTCCATGTGGCGGTCGTTGAGGACGTGGAGCTCGGTTTCCATCGGCCAGCCGGCGAGGTACCGGCGCCCGGCCGGCGCCGCCGCCCAGCGCGCCAAGGGCAGGAAGGGGTGGGCGGCGGTCAGCGAGAGCGGGTTGGTGTGGATGACGACCGTGACCTCGGCCGGCATCTTCTCGAAGCGGTCTTCGAGCCGCAGCCGCAGCGTCTCCAGCCGGTCGAGCGTGCGGTCGGCAAACGCCGCGTCTTCGGAGTCGTGACGCGCGGTGAAGGAGAGGGACTCAGTCTCGACCCAAGACATGGGTCGAGACTAGTACCCGAAGCGATTCGTCAAAGCGGTTGCTCAGACGAGGGCGGGTTCCGCGGACTCGCAGACCGAGCGGATCTCGGCGCGAGCGCGGTCGAACTCTTCGTCGGCCATCACCGGCGTGCCCTCGAAGGGCAGGTCGCGGTCGATCTCGACCCAAGAGCGGCAACCGTGGTACTCGTCGCGGACCCGGACCGTGACCGGCCGGGGGATGCGGTGCACCCGCAGCAGCAGGATGTGGAGCGGATGACGACGCTTCCACGCCAGTCGCTTCTCGGCGTAGTCCGGCGTCCAGATGTAATAGGGCGACAGACAGTCGAGCGTGCGGCGATCGTTGATCGTGACGTGGTCGGTCACTTCGGCCCAGGCGCGCAGTCGCACGCGGTCGGGCTGCGGGATGCCACCGTCCTGGATCAGGGCTTTCGGCGGCGGCTCCTCGTCGGGCCAGACGCCCTCCTCGAGGGCTCGACGCAGCTCCGGGTGGTGGGAATCCCGGACCAGGTCGTTCCGCTGGTGGTCGAAGGTCGGATAGAGGAAGAACCGCTCGTGCTCCAGTTCGAAGTGCTTGTTCTCCTCGCGAATTCCGCCCTTGCGAAGCGTGAGCAGCTGCTCACCCTCGGCGAGAGCGCGGACGGTTACAGCCCATTCCTTGAGAGCGATTGGCATTTGAAGTCAGTACCTGGGGAGGTCGTGTGTGAATAGGGGGCTGGGCGTATGGAAGCGGCCGTCAGAGGCCGCCGTTGCCCACCCGAGGGAGCGCATTCTAGAGAAGCCCGCGCAAAACACCAAATAGTTGGTGTCGAAATTTAGGGATCCCCCAGGCCGCCCCCACCCGGGGTCTCGATCCGCAAACGGTTTCCTGGAGCCAAATCTCCCTCGCTCTTGGACGGAAGGTGACGTCCGTCACGCAGATTCTGGCCAGGTGCCCCGTCCGCACCGCCGTCGCGGCCGCGTGGCGCCCGGCGGCGGCGCTCGGTCAGCAGGGTGAAGCGCATCGGCGCCAGCGCCTCCAGTTCGCGGACCAGGCCGTCGCCGCCCCGGTGGGCCCCCTCGCCGCCGCTGCCGTGGCGGATCGCCAGGGTGCGGACGCGCAGCGGGAACTCCGTCTCGAGCGCCTCGATCGGGGTGTTCAGCGTGTTCGACATCGCCACGTGGACGGCGCTCGGGCCGTCGCCATCGGGGCAGGCTCCCTGGCCGCCGCCGAGCGTCTCGTAGTAGGTGAAGCCCTCGCCGGCCAGGGTCAGGTTGTTCATCGTGCCCTGGCCCTGCGCGGGGACCGGGCGGGCGCCGGCGAGCGCCGCGATCACCAGGTCGGCGACCCGGCTCGAGGTCTCGACGTTGCCGGCGACGACCGCGGCGGGCGCCTCGGCGTTGAGGAGGCAGCCGCGCGGGGCGGTGACCTCGATCGGGCGGTGGGCGCCGGCGCAGGGCGGGGCGTCGGGGTCGGTGAGCACGCGGACGGCGAAGAACGCGGCCGATTTCGTCACCGAGAGCGGGCAGTTGAGGTTGCCCTCGATCTGGGGATCGGTGCCGTCGAAGTCGAGGCGCAGGGTCTCGCCGGCGATCGTGGCGGTGACGCGGAGGGCGACGTCGCGCTCCTCGCCGTCGGGCGAGTCGTCTTCGAGGAAGTCCTCGGCCGTATAGGTGCCGTCGGGGAGCGCGGCGAGGGCGGCGCGGGTGCGGCGCTCGGCGTAGGCGAGGATCTCGTCCATCCCCTCGCGCAGCCCGGCGGCGCCGTGGCGCTCGGCCAGCTCCGCCAGGCGCAGCCGGCCGACCCGGTTGGCGGACTGCTGGGCGCGCAGGTCGGCGAGCCGCTGGCGCGGGTTCCGCATCTCGGCGACCAGCTCGTCGAGGGTCTCGGGGGTGACGCGGGTCGGCGCGATCACCACGCCCTCTTCGTCGAGGCGGCGGGAGAAGGCGGGCATCGAGCCGGGGGTGGGGCCGCCGACGTCGGCGTGGTGGGCGCGCGCGGCGGCGAAGCCGTAGAGCTCGCCGGCGACGAAGACGGGGGAGACCAGGGTGATGTCGGGGAGGTGGGTGCCGCCGCGGTAGGGGTCGTTGAGGATCCATTCGACCTCCGGCTCGTGCTGCTCGTCGAGGACGGCGGCGACCGCGTCGGGCATCGAGCCGAGGTGGACGGGGATGTGCTCGGCCTGCATCACCAGCTCGCCGGTGGCGTCGAAGAGCGCGGTCGAGCAGTCGTGGCGCTCCTTGATGTTGGCGCTGTAGGCCGAGCGGATCAGGGTCGCGCCCATCTCCTCGGTCGCGGCTCGCAGGCCGCCGATCATCACTTGGAGGGTGATCGGGTCGATCGCCATCAGAGGGACTCTGATTCTTCGGCCGGGGGAGACGAGGGGGACCCTTCCCTCACGAACAGGGAGGTTCGTCCAGGGTCCCCCTCGTCTCCCTCTGGCGTAGTTCGGTGGGCCCGGATCGTTCCGTACTCGATCAACGTCGGCGCTCCAGTTGGGTGGGAGGACGAGGGTTGCCTCGGGGAGCTCGAAGATGACGGGGCCCGTTGCTTGACGGTTTGCCTCGGGGTCGCCTCGGAGGACGGGGGTGTCGATCCATTCGTCGCTCGAAGCGGACCTTGCGGGAGGACTCCTCGATCGAACCTCCGCTCGCCGCCGCCGGGCGGGGTTCGGGACCGTCGAGGATCAGGGCGAGGCGGATGTCGACCAGGACTACCTCGCCGTCGGGATCGCGGTGGCCGTAGAGGGTCTCGTGGGCCTCCTCGAAGCGGGCGATCAGGTCGTCGGGGTCCGGTTCGGGGTCGCCGGGGATCGGCAGCTCGAAGGCCTGGCCGGAGTACCGCATCCCGTAGACGACCTCGGCCCGGGCCTCGTCAACGGCGCCGGCCGGCGCCGACCCAGCTCCATGTGGTTGATGGGCCGAAAACTCCTGATATGGAGGACTTTTCGGCCCATCAACCGAGTGGCGGAGCTCGGTTACCTCGGTGGCGATCCGGGATGCGGTCAGGTCGTCGCCGCTCAGCATCACGGTGCGGGCGGTGTCGCGGCGGCGGTCCGAGGCGCAGAGGCCGAAGGCGGAGAGGACGCCGCCGGCGCGGGGGCAGAGGAGGCGGTCGATCCCCAACTCCTCGGCGATCGCGGCGGCGTGCATCGGCCCGGCGCCGCCGAACGGCAGGAGCGCGAAGCGGCGCGGGTCGACGCCGCGCTCGACCGTCACCACGCGGAGCGCCCGCACCATCTCCTGGTTGGCGACGCGGACGATCCCGGCGGCGGTCTCCAGCGGGTCGAGCCCGAGCTCCTCGGCGAGCGCGCCGACGGCCCTCTCCGCCGCCTCGAGGTCGAGCGCCACCCCGCCCGCCAGGGTCGAGTCGGCGGCCAGGTTGCCGAGCAGCAGGTTGGCGTCGGTGACCGTCGGCTCGGTGCCGCCGCGCCCGTAACAGGCGGGTCCGGGCTGGGCGCCCGCCGAGCGCGGGCCGACCCGCAGCGCCCCGCCCGGGTCGCGCCAGCCGATCGAGCCGCCGCCCGCGCCGACCGTGTGCACGTCGACCGTCGGCAGCTGGATCGGGCGGCCGGCGATCGTGCGGGCGTCGGTGCGGCGCACGGCCCCGTCCTCGACCACGCAGACGTCGCAGCTGGTCCCGCCCATGTCGAAGCCGAGGGCGTTGCCGTCGCCGGAGAGGCGGGCGAGGAGCCCGGCGCCGACCGCACCGCCCGCCGGGCCGGAGAGGACGCTCCAGGCTCCGGCGCGGGCCGCCTCCGCCGGCCGGGGCGACGCCGCCGGAGGAGAGCATCACCTGGGGCGCCGGCAGGCCCGCCGCCTCGGTGGCCTCGGTGAGCCGGCCGAGGTAACGGCCGAGCAGGGGCGAGAGGTAGGCGTCGATCGCGGTGGTCGAGGCGCGCTCGTACTCGCGGAAGCGCGGCAGCACCTCGTGCGAGGCGGAGACGTGGAGGTCGGGGAGGCGCTCGCGCAGGAACTCGGCGAGGCGGCGCTCGTGGGTCGGGTCGAGGTAGCTGAAGAGGAGGCAGATCGCGACCGACTCGGCCCCGGCCTCCTCGAGCGCGGCGGCGAGGCGCTCCGGCTCACCGTCGGCGAGCGGCTCGACGATCCCCTCCGGCCCGGTCCGCTCGGCCGCCTCCAGCTTCAGCTCCGGGGCGATCAGCGGCGCCGGCTTCGGCGCGCAGAGGTGGTAGAGGCTGGGCCGGTCCTGGCGGGCGATCTCGAGCAGGTCGGCGAAGCCCCGGGTCGCGATCAGCGCGGTGCGGGCGCCGCGTTCCTCGAGCAGCGCGTTGGTGCCGACCGTCATCCCGTGCGAGAACTCCTCGACGTCGGCGGCCTCGGCGCCCGCCTCCGCGAGCACCGCGTCGATCGCATCCATGACGCCGTCGGACTCCTCCCCCGGCGTGGTCGGCACCTTGGCGGTGTGGACGGTCCCGTCGTCGAGCAGGACGGCGTCGGTGAAGGTCCCGCCGACGTCGACCCCAAGCAGCATCGAGGGGAAGCTACTCCCAGGTCTCGCGGCGGACCGAGCCGTCGGGGGAGAAGACGACGTGGACGCCGTCGAGGGCCGGGTCGGTCTCCGGGCAGTCGGTCCGCAGGTGGCCGCCGCGCGACTCGCGCCGCTCCAGCGCCGCGGTCCCGATCGCTTTCGCCAGCGGGTAGGGATCGGGGATCAGGCAGGCGAGGTCGGTCGGGTTGCGGACCGGCCCGGCGCGGCGCCAGACCGCGTCGCGGGTGGCGCGGGTCGGCGGGGTGAAGCGCCACTCGGGCTCCGCCGGCCGGTGCGCCGAGGCGGGCTCGTCGAGCGCCGCCGTCGCCGCCCGGCCGCCGAAGACGAAGCACTCGCTGAGCGAGTTCGAGGCCAGCCGGTTGGCCCCGTGGAGGCCCGTGCAGGAGCACTCGCCGACGGCGTAGAGGCCGCGCACGGAGCTGCGCCCGTCGAGGTCGACCGCGGTGCCGCCCATCGTGTAGTGGGCGGCGGGGGAGACCGGCACCGGCTCGCGCTGCGGGTCGAGCCCCGCCTCGTCGAGCGAGCTGAAGACGTTGGGGAAGCGGGCCGGGTCGATCGCCCGCAGGTCGAGGCGGACCGAGGAGCTGCCCTCCTCGCGCATCTTGGCGAGGATCGCGATGCTGACCGCGTCGCGGGGGGCGAGCTCGTCGGTGAAGCGCTCGCCCTCGACGTCGAGCAGCTTCGCCCCCTCGCCGCGGATCGCCTCGGTGATCAGCAGTCCGTCGAAGCGGGTGTCGGGGAGGTGGACGGCGGTCGGGTGGAACTGGCAGAACTCGAGGTCGGCGAGGTCGGCCCCGGCCGCCGCCGCGAAGACCGGGCCGGCGCCGATCGCCCCGCGCGGGTTGGTCGTCCGCCGCCAGAGCGCCGCGGCGCCGCCGGTCGCCAGCACCGTCGCCCGCGAGCCGAGCGCGCCCGCGTCGGTGATCACCCCGTGGCAGCGCTCGCCGTCGGACCAGAGCGCCGTCGCCGAGGTCCGCTCGCGCACCTCGATCCGCTCGTCGTCGGCGACCATCGCCGCCAGCTTCGAGGTGATCTCGCGGCCGGTCTGGCTGCCGCCGGAGTGGACGATGCGGCGGGCCGAGTGGCCGCCCTCGAGGCCGAGCGCCAGTCGCCCCTCCTGGTCGAGGTCGAAGTTGACGCCGCGCGCCTGCAGGTCGCGGACCGCGGCCGGGGCCTCCTCGACCAGCACCCGCACGGCGCTCGGCCGGCAGAGGTCGCGGCCGGCGGCGAGCGTGTCCTCGGCGTGGCGCTCGGGCGAGTCGCCCGGTTCGAGCGCCGCCGCCAGCCCGCCCTGCGCCCAGAAGCTGGCGCTCTGGGAGAGCGGCGTGCGCGAGACCACGCAGACGCGGCCGCCCTGCTCGGCGGCACGGAGGGCGGTCCAGAGGCCGGCGGCGCCGCCGCCGACGACGGCGACGTCGTACTCGGCGGCAGCAGCTATTTGTCCCCGCCCTCCTGGCGGATCTGGTCGATGCGGTCGCGCAGCCAGCCGGCGGCGCCTTCGCGGGCGCGGGCGGTCTCGGCCGAGATCGTCTTCTCGGCCTCCTCGGCGCGACGTTCGGCGGCGGCGATCCGCTCCTCGGCGGCGTCGGTCTGCGCCTCGATCTCCTCCAGCCGCTCTTCGGCGGCGGCGATCGCCCGCTCTTTCGCCGAGCGCTCCGCGGCCAGCTCTTCCTCGTGGCGCAGCTCCAGCTCTTTGCGGACCCGGTCGGACTCGGTGCGCCAGCGCTCGAGGTCGGCCTCCAGCGCCCGGATCTCGGCCTCGGCGCGTTTTTCCGCCGCCGCCGCAGCCTCGGCGGCAGCGGCCAGGGTGCGCTCGGCGTCGCCGATCCGCGCCTCCATGCCTTCTGCCGCCGGTCCCGGGGTCTGGTCGCTCATCTGAAGGTCCGTGCCGCGCTCACCAAGGCTCCAATCTAAACGCGCCGGTCGGTCATGTGGCGGTAGACCTCGATCACGCGCTCGGCCATCGGGCCCGCGGCGAGGGTCGCGGCGCGCCCCGCACCGGCCACGCGGGGGTCGGCTGCGTCGAGGTGGGGACGGGCGGCAGCCGCCCAGATGTCGGGGTCGAAGGGGGCGCAGAGGCAGCCGTCGATGCCGGCGAGGAGGTAGGGCGCGACGCCGACCGGGGTGGAGAGGACGGGGACGTCGCAGGCGAGCGCCTCGATCGCCGCCATGCCGAAGCCCTCGTAGTCGGAGGTGACGAGGACGGCGTTCGCGGCGTTCATCCAGGTCGACATCGCCTCCGGCTCGATCGAGCCGCCGGTGAGGAGCTCGGCGCCGGTCGCGGCGGCGAGCAGCGCGGCGCGGTCGTGGCGCTTCTCCGGCCGCGCCGGGTCGGCGGGGAAGAGGAGGTAGCGGCCGGCCGGGTCGAGGCCGAGCGCGGCGCGGGCGGCGGCGCGCGGGGCGGGGGCGAAGCGGCCGAGCTCGGGCCCGCAGGGGAGGACGGCGGCGCCGGGCACGTCGGGGAGGCCGGGCCGGCCGTCCTCCTCGAAGAAGAGCGCCCGCGAGACGCCGGCGACGAGGTCGGCGCGCCAGGCGAGCCGGCGCGAGAGCGGGCCGACGACGGGGTGGCGCACGTCGGTGCCGTGGAAGGTGACGAGGAGGGGGCGGGCGCCGGCGAGGCGGGCGACCCAGCCGGCGAGGCCGTAATGGGCGTGGACGAGGTCGAAGCGCTCGGCGCGCAGGAGCGCCCGCAGGCGGCGGGTCGCCGGCAGGTAGTGGGAGCGGCCGCGGGGGAAGCCGAATTCCTCGACCTCGATGCCGCGGGCGCGGATCTCGGCGATCTGGTCCCGGACCCAGCGGCCACGCTGCGGCGTCGCCCGGTCGGGCACGAGGTTGGTGACGACGAGGACGCGCATCGCGGCAGGTTATCCGCGCCCGTCGCCCCTTGGTCTGCTTGAGTGCGCGGTCTGATGCGCTTTTCGCGCCTGGTACTTGTGGGGGTCCTGGCCACGCTGTCGGTGGTCCCGATGGCGCACGCCGCGACGCCGTCGATCTCCTTCCCGGAAGAAGCGGCGCAGGCCCGTCGCTTCTGGACGCCGGCCCGGATGGAAGCCGCCCGCCCGCGCCTCGGCTCACCGCCCGCGCACGGCTCGTCGCTCGACCCGGCCCTCACCGCGACCTCGGAAACGATCGCCGACCCGACCCTGCCGGAATACCGGGTCAACGGCGTGATCTTCATCTCCGAAGGCGCCGGGACCGGCTTCGGGCGCTGCTCGGGGACCTCGGTCGTCTCGCCGAGCAAGAGCGTCGTGATCACCGCCGGCCACTGCGTCTACGACGAAGGGATCTGGGCCGACCGCAAGTGGGTCTTCGTGCCCGGCTACCACCACGGCGAACGCCCCTTCGGCACCTTCACCGCCCACTGGCTGGGGACGACGCCCGCCTGGCACGCGCACGAAAACGAGAACTACGACGTCGGCGCGGCGGTGGTCGGGCGCAACGAAGACGGGCAGACGCTGGCGGCGGCGGTCGGCGCGTTCCGGCTGAAGACCGGCCTGCCGCCGGGGCAGACGTTCGACGTCTACGGCTATCCGGTCGAAAAGCCGTTCAACGGCGGCACCCTGCAGGTCTGTCGCGGGGCGGCCTACGAGGGCCACGATTTCGGCTCGCTCTTCGAACCGGGCCCGCTCAACCTGGCGATCAGCTGCGACGACAGCGCCGGCGGCTCCGGCGGCGGCTGGGTGATCGATGGCAACGTGCTCAACAGCGTCACCACCTACGGCTATCCGAGCGACCCGTCGACCAACTTCGGGCCCTACTTCGGCGCCGACGTCGCCAGCCTCTACGCGCGGGCGAAGCAGATCAAATGAGGCGCGTCGCTCCCGCACTGCTGCTGTTCCTGCTGCTGGCGGCGGCGGTCGTCGGCTCCGCGAGCGCGGGCGCCGACCAGGGCGGCACCGCGGCGCGGGGCAAGATCGAAGTCGAACCGCGCTTCCAGCTGACCGGCTCGCACGGCTACCGGATCCTCGTCTCGGCGCGGCTGGCGACGGTGACGATCGGGGTCGAGCGCGGCAACACCACCCGCTCCGGCACCTCGACCACCTATGTCGCCCGCGGCGTCACCGGTCAGAACGGCATCCACGCCAACTTCCACCAGTTCGGCCGCGTCGACCTCACCTTCCACGCCACCGCGCCCGCCGCCCGCGGCCTGCCGCCCGACTGCTTCGGCGGCACCACCGGGGCGGCGACGCTGCCCGGCTACTTCACCGGCACGATCGCCTTCGAAGGCCAGGCCGGCTACACCCGCGTCGTCTCCCACCGAATCCGCGGCGAGGTCGTCCTGCCGCCGACCGAACAGTGCCCGCTGGTCGCCGGCGGCACCGACCCGCTGTTCGAAGATCCGGCCGCCGAGCTGCCCCCCTCGAAGACCCGGATGACCCTCGCGGCGTCGGAAAAATCCGGCACCGGCGGGCTCAGCTTCCTCGCCCGGCGCGAGGGCAAGACCGGCTTCTACGCCGAACGCTTCGGCACCGTCGGCCAGATCGGGCTCTACCGGGTCGCCTACGCCGTCGGCCCCAAGTCGAGCTTCGCCTCGAATCCCCAGGTCAGCTTCGGCAGCGTCCATCCGCCTGCCCCGTTCAGCGGCTCGGCGACCCTCAGCCGCGGCCCGGGCGGCAAGCGCACCTGGGCCGGCACCCTGGCCGTCGGCTTCCCCGGCGAAGCCCCGGTCCTCCTGACCGGCGAGCAGTTCCACACCTACCTCTCGCGCAGCTTCCCTTAGGGAGCCGCCGGAAAGCCGGCACCCGCGCGTCTTGTTCGGCGCGCATTCGAGGCCCAGCATCGCTCTCGCCAAACGAGGAAAGGGAGATCGATGTTCTACGCAATCCTGGGCCGCCTGCACGCCGTGCTGTGGCGACTGAACACCGCCGTCACGCGGCGGGCGAAGGCGATCCAAGCGCTCGCCGGGGAGCGCGGTCAGGGGACGGTCGAGTACGTCGGCCTGATCCTCCTGGTCTCGCTGCTGATGGTCGGCATGGTCGCCGCGATGAAAGGTTTCAACGGCAAACAAGGAACCGAGCTCGCCGACGTGATCATCGACAAGATCAAGGAGGCGGTCGACAAAGTCGCGTTCAAATGAGGGAGGTGGCGTCGCCGTCCTCGGCGCGGCGACGCTGCATCTAGCCGGTCGCCCGACCGGCTAGAGGGGAACGTCGACCTCGCCCGCGATGTGGGTGACCGTGAGGGCGGTCACCGCGTCGGGAACGGCGGGGTAGAACTTGATCTTGTAAGTCCAGATGTGCTCCTCCGGGTCGCCGGAGCCGCTCGCCGAGGCGCGTCTGTATCCGGTCCCGAGGTCATCCATGACGCCGAACATGTCGACCTGATCTTCCTCCCAGAAGGGCTCGGTGATTTCTTTGAGATCCGATTCGACCTGTGCGTGGAGGACGAGGTGCTCGGTCCAGAGATCGACGCCGAGAACGACGACGCGAACCCCCTCCTGGAGAGGTGCTTGGACGAAGCGGAGGTGGCCCATGCCGTCGAATGTACGGCGATCGCGGTCCCCGGTCATGAAAGACTCGGCCGATGACCGCCTCCCGCAGCTACGACCGCGCCCCGGCCGACATCCGGCCCGTCCTGATCGACCCCGGCTTCGTCGGCAGCGCCGACGGGTCGGCGCTGATCTCGGTGGGGCGGACCCGGGTGATCTGCACCGCCTCGATCTCCGAGCAGGTGCCGCGCTGGATGGCCGGCCGCGGCAAAGGCTGGGTCACCGCCGAGTACGCGATGCTTCCCGCCTCGACCGGCGACCGCAAGCAGCGTGACCGGGGCAAGCAGGACGGTCGCGGGGTGGAGATCCAGCGGCTGATCGGCCGCAGCCTGCGGGTCGTCTGCGACTTCAAGGCGCTCGGCGAACGGAGCGTCTACGTCGACTGTGACGTGCTCGAAGCCGACGGCGGCACCCGCTGCGCCTCGATCACCGGCGGTTACGTGGCGCTGAAGCTGGCCTTCCAGAAACTGCTCGACCGCAAGCTGATCGAGACGATGCCGCTGACCGGCCAGATCGCCGCGGTCAGCGTCGGCATGGTCGACGGCCGGGCGCTCTGCGACCTCGACTACAGCGAGGACTCGCGCGCCGAGGTCGACGCCAACGTGGTGATGACCGGCGACGGCGGCCTGGTCGAGGTGCAGGCGACGGCCGAGCGCACGCCGCTCTCGCGCGCCTCGCTGGACGAGCTGCTCGGCCTCGCCGAGGGCGGCATCAACCGCCTGCGCGAGGTCCAGGACCGGGTCGCTCCCTGACCCGCGGCTCTGATCGGGGCGCCGGCGCTTGATCCTCGCCACCTCCAACCTCCACAAGGTGGGGGAGATGCGCGATCTGCTGCCGGGGATCGACCTCGAGCCGCTGCCCGAGGGCTACGAGTCCCCGGTCGAGGACGGCGACAGCTTCGAGGCCAACGCGCTGATCAAGGCCCGCGCCGCCCACGCGAAGCTCGGCGGGACGGTAATCGCCGACGACTCCGGGATCGAGTCCGACGACCTCGGCGGCGCCCCCGGGATCTACTCGGCCCGCTACGCCGGCGATGGGGCGAGCGACGAGGACAACCTCGACAAGCTGCTGCGCGAGGTCGACGCCGCGGGCGGCGAGCGCCGCGCCGCCTACGTCTGCGCCATCGCCCTGGTCGAGGAGGACGGCAGCGAGCACGTCTTCGAAGCGACCTGCACCGGCATCCTGCTGCGCGAGCGCCGCGGCGAAGGCGGCTTCGGCTACGACCCGATCTTCGTCCCCGACGACACCGGCCCCGATGACGGGCGGACGATGTCCGAGCTCTCCCCGGCGGAGAAGAACGCGATCAGCCACCGCGGCCGCGCCGCCCGCCTCCTCGCCGCCCACCTCTCAGCGTTGATGGGCCGAAAACCCCTCCTATAGGGCTAGTTTTCGGCCCATCAACGAAGGGCTACGCAGGGGGCAGCAGGTTCACGGCGGCAGCGGCGCCTACGGCGATCAGGGTGATCGTGTAGCCGGTGTAGCCGCTGACCGCGAAGAGGATCGCGGCGACGAGGCAGACGGCGACGGTTATCAGCCATGACGCTCGGGCGAGGGGCACGGTCGGTATCTTCGCCTAAGTGCCTGACGCCGTCGCAACAGCCCCCGCACCGGCGGACGCCGAGGCGGCGCTCTCCTTCCTCACCGAGATGTCGCCCGACCTGCGCGGCGGCGCGATCCTGACCGCCGACGGGACCGTCCTCGCCGCCTCCTCCGAGGCCGCCGAGTGGGCGACCGAGGCGGTCGCGCTGCTGCACGTCGCCGACGCCGCCGGCTCCGAGCCGGTCGAGCAGATCCACGTCGCCACCCAGGCGGGCGAGGTCTTCGCCCTGCGCGCCCACGGGTTCGCGGCGGTGGCGGTGACCGAGCGGTTCACGCTGACCTCGCTGACCTTCTTCGACATGCGCTCGGCGCTCCGCGTGCTGGCCGAGGGGGAGGGGGACTGATGCCGCCGAAGCCACACCGCGTCCTCCTCGAGCGCGTCTCCGGCTACGCCGACGAAGCGTCCGCCTACATGCGCCGCCGGCGGATCCAGCGCAAGCCCTTCGCCCGGCTCTACTACGCCGGTGGCCGCGCCGCCGAGTACCCGGCCGACTCGACCGCGGGCGCCGAGCTGTTCGTCGCCGCCAACGCCGTGATCGACCTGGCCGCCAAGCCGCGCCCGCTGACCAAAGGGCGCGAAAGGAAGAAGGCATGACCGAGCTGCTCGACCAGGATCTCGCCGCCCGCGTCCTCGCCCGCGCGCTCGCCAACGGTGGCCGCTTCGCCGAGGTCTTCGCCGAACGGCGCGGCGGGCTGACGATGTCGATCGACGAGTCGCGGATCGAGTCGGTCCAGTCCGGCGCCGAGGACGGCGCCGGGGTCCGCGTCGTCGACGGCGCCACCACCTACTTCGCCCACGTCGACGGCCTCGAGCCGGCCGAGCTCGAGCGGGCCGCCGACGAGGCCGCCTCGGCCCTGCGCGCCGGCCGCACCGAGCCGACCCCGCTGAGCGCCCGCCCGGTCACGCCGGTGCCGATCGCGGTCTCGCCCGACTCGGTCCCCGCCGCCCGCAAGGCGGAGCTGCTGCGCGAGCTCGACCAGCGCGGCCGCGCGATGGGCGACGAGATCGCCCAGCTGACCGCCTCCTACGCCGAGGCCCGCCGGGTGGTCACGATCGCCAACTCCGATGGCCTCTTCACCGGCGACGACCGCACCCGCACCCGGATCGGCGTGCAGACCGTCGCCCGCCGCGGCGAGAAGGTCGAGACCGGGGCCGAGACGCTCGGCGCCCACCGCGGCTTCGAGCTGCTCGAAGAAGACCCCGGGCTGATCGCCGAGCAGGCCGCCCAGAAGGCGCTCACCCTGCTCGCCGCGCGCCCCGCTCCCTCGGGCTCGATGCCGGTCGTGGTCGGCGGCGGTTTCGGCGGCGTCCTCTTCCACGAGATGACCGGCCACGGGCTCGAGATCGACCACATCCACAAGGGCGCCAGCGTCTACGTCGGCAAGCTCGGCGAGCAGGTCGCCCAGCCGCTGCTGAACGCCTACGACGACGGCCGCCTCCCCAACGAGTGGGGCTCGGACTCGATCGACGACGAGGGCCAGCCGACGCAGAAAACGCTGGTGATCGAGGACGGCAAGCTCGTCTCCTACCTCTACGACCACCTCGGCGCCGAGCGCGACGGGGTCGCCTCGACCGGCAACGGCCGGCGCGAGAGCTTCCGCCACCTGCCGCTGCCGCGGATGACCAACACCTACATCGCGCCCGGCGAGTCGACCCCCGAGGGGATGATCGAAGAGGTCAAAAACGGCTTCTATGCAGTGTCTTTCGGCGGCGGCCAGGTCGACCCGGCGACCGGCGACTTCGTCTTCGGCGTCTCCGAGGGCTACCTGATCGAGGACGGCAAGGTGACCAGCCCCTGCACCGGGGCGACGCTGATCGGCAACTGCCTCGATGCGCTCGCCGCGATCGACGCGGTCGGCGACGACTTCTTCATGAAGACCGGCATCTGCGGCAAGGGCGGCCAGAAAGTCCCGGTCGGCACCGGCCAGGGCCACGTCCGGGTCGGGCAGATGACCGTGGGAGGGACGGCGCGATGACCGTGACCTGCTCGGCAGCGATGACGCGGGGAGGGGCGCGCCGATGAGCGAGCAGCATCTCCCCAGCGTCGATCTTTCGCCCGCCGCGAACCGCGCGGTCGAGGCCGCCCTCGGCGCCGGCGCCTCGGCCGCCGAGGCCTACGCCTCCCGCGACACCGGCCGCGAGATCCGCGTCCACGGCGGCGAGGTCGAGAGCCTCACCGCCGCCACCCAGACCGGGATCGGGATCCGCGCCTGGAGCGGCAGCCGGGTCGGCTACGCCTACGGCACCGACCTCACCGAGGCGGGCGTCGCGGCGCTCGCCGCCCGCGCCGCCGAGATGGCCGCGGTCGCCGACGAGGACGAGTTCGCCTCGCCCCCCGAGCCGCACGAGATCGAGGCGCTGCCCGGCCTCGACAGCCCCAGCGTCGGCGAGTGGAGCGCCGGCCAGGTGGCCGAGCTGGCGCTGATCGTCGAGCGCACCGCGCTCGCCGCCGACCCGCGCGTGGTCGGGGTCGAGACCGCCGTCTACGCCGACTCGACCGAGCAGGTCGCGATCGCCTCCTCGACCGGGATCGCCGCCGCTTACGAGTCCGCCAACTGCTTCGCCTACCTGCAGGCGCTCGCCGAGGGCGAGGGGAGCCGCGAGACCGGCCTCGGCTTCGGCCTCGCCCGCGGCCCCGAGGACCTCGACCCGGAGGCGATCGGCGCCGAGGGGGCCGAGCGCGCCCTGGCGATGATCGGCGCCGGCAAGCCCGCCTCGCGCTCCTGCCCGGTCGTCCTCGACCCGACCGTCGCCGCCAGCTTCGCCGGCCTGATCGGCGGCGCGCTCGGTGCCCGCGCCGTGCAGCGCGGCCGCTCGCCCTTCGCCGGCCGGCTCGGCGAGGAGGTCGCCTCGACCACCTTCGCCCTCCACGACGACGGTCGCGACCCGGCCGGCGCCGCCTCGGCCCCCTTCGACGGCGAGGGCGTGCCGCGCCGGCGCACCGCGCTGATCGAGGGCGGCGCCCTGCAGGGCTACCTCTACGACACCTACACCGCCAACCGCGAGGGGACGAGCTCGACCGGCTCCGCCTCGCGCTCCGGCTACCGCTCGCTGCCGAGCGTCTCGGCCTCGAACCTGATCGTCGCCGCCGGCGACCTCTCGACCGAGGCGCTGCTCGCCGAGGCGGGCGACGGCGTCTTCGTCACCGACGTCGCCGGCCTGCACTCCGGCGTCAACCCGGTCACCGGCGTCTTCTCGGTCGGCGCCTCGGGCCGGGTGATCCGCGACGGGGCCCTCGCCGAGCCGATCCGCGAGTTCACGATCGCCGGCGAGCTGGTCGCGATGCTGCGCGCCGTCGCCGCGGCTGGCTCCGAGACCCGCTGGGTGCCGTTCGGCGGATCGGTGCAGACGCCGCCGCTGTTGGTCTCCGAGCTTTCGATCAGCGGCACCTGAGCAAATATCAGGGGCACCGCCAGAGTCAACCGAGATAGTCCTGCAAATGTCCGATTGGTCGACCGCTCAGGGTCTCTTTTGGCTCCCGGCGCGGTTTCCCGCCGACCGGCGTTGTTAGATTGCGGCTCAATCTTCAATCCCCCGAGGAGGAATCTCGACGTGACCAAGGCTGAATTTCTGGACCAACTGGCAGGCGACGATCGTCTGGGCAGCAAAAAAGCGGCAAGCGACGCCGTCGATGCCGTCCTTGACGCGATCACCGGCGCACTGGCGGCGGGCGACGAGGTCAGCTTCACCGGCTTCGGCAAATTCCACGTCGCCGAGCGCGGCCCCCGTCAGGGCGTGAACCCCCGCACCGGCGAGCGGATCACGATCCCGGGCGGCAAAGTCCCGCGCTTCTCCGCCGGTTCCGCCCTGAAGACCAAAGTCAAAGGCGGCTGAAGTACCTAGGTTCGCCGACCGGCTGACGGCGCTCGTCGAAGAGCGCCGCAGTCAGGTTTGCCTTGGGCTCGACCCCGATCCCGCGAAGTTACTTCCGGGGATCGCGGTCGAGTCCGACGGTGACGACTCTCCCGCCACCCTGGCGGGCCGCGCCGTCGCCGCCCACTGCATCGAGCTGATCGAGCGGGTGGGCCCCCACTGCGTCGCGGTGAAGCCGCAGCTCGCCTGCTTCGAACGCCTCGGCCCGCCGGGCTGGGAGGCGCTCGCCGCCGCCCGCGAGGCCGCCCGCGAGGCCGGCCTGATCTTCCTCGCCGACGGCAAGCGCGGCGACGTCCCGGTCACCGCCGCCGCCTACGCGCAGGCGCTGGTCGGCTCGACCCCGACCCCGTGGGGCGAGGTCGAGGGCCTCGGCGCCGACGCCTTCACCGCCAACCCGCTGCTCGGCCGCGACGCGCTCGAGCCGCTGGTCGCCGCCTGCGAGGCGGCCGACGCGGGGATGTTCGTCCTCGTCCGCACCTCCAATCCCGGCGCCGCCGACCTGATGGACCTGCCCGCGCCGGACGCTCCCCTGCACGAGCGCCTCGCGCTCCTGGTCGACGCGCTCTCCGGCCGCCTGCTCGGCGAGGGCGGCCTCAGCGGCCTCGGCGCGGTGGTCGGCGCGACCGAGCCCGAGCACATCGCCCACCTGCGGGAGCTGATGCCGCGCTCGGTCTTCCTGCTGCCCGGCGTCGGTGCCCAGGGCGGTGACCCGGCGCTGCTCGGCGCCGCCTTCGCGCCCGGCCCGGCGGGGGCGATCGTCTCCTCCTCGCGCGGCATCGTCGGCGCCCCTGATCCGGCGGCGGCCGCCGAGGATCTGCGGGCCACCCTTTGGGCGATCTCGAACGCCTGAGGCCGGCGCGAGCTTTTTCCCTGCACCTGCCAGTACGATCCCCGCCCCGACACCGCGCCGACCGACCTCTCGCCGGCGCCGACCACCTCCCGGCACCCCCGTCCAATGAAGAGAAAGCGCAGCTGGATAGCAAGGATCCTCGCCCTGGTCGCTTTGGCCGGGGCGATCGTCGCGATCGTGATCGTGGCGAAGAACACCGACCTGCATTCCAGCGACGGCAAAAACAAGGGTCAGCAGACCAAGACGGTCTCCGAACAGCAGAAGAAGCCGCGCACGAAGGCGAAGAAGTACGTCGTCCAGAGCGGCGACACGCTGACCTCGATCTCCCACAAGACGGGCATCCCGATCGCCGAACTGCAGGCCCTGAACCCCGAAATCGACCCGCAGATCCTGACCGAAGGCGAGACCCTGAAGCTGCAGAAGTGAGCCGGCGGCGGGCCGCGGCGCTGCTCGCGGTCCTGTTCGGCGTGCTCGCCTTGGTCGGCGGCGCGGGGGCGGCGCAGCCCTCACCTGGGGAAGGCGCCCAAGGTGGGACGAAGGGGTCGCCCAAGCACACGTCCCCCGGCCCGCAGGTGCTGGCGAAGTCCTGGGCCCTGATCGACGGGCGGACCGGCGAAGTCCTCACCTCCCACGCCGGGAACGAACGCCGGCTGATCGCCTCGACCACGAAGCTGATGACCGCCTACGTGGCGATGAACGACCTGCCGCTGGGCAAGATCGTCACCGCGCAGCCCTACGAATACGAATACGGCGAGTCGGTCATGGGCCTCGTGGCGGGCGAAAAGATCAGCGTGCACGACCTCCTCTACGGCCTGATCCTGCTCAGCGCCGGCGACGCCGCCAACACGCTGGCGATCGACGCGGCCGGCTCGGTGAAGAAGTTCGTCGCCCAGATGAACCGCCACGCCGCGGCCCTCGGCCTGACCAACACCCACTACGCCAACCCGGTCGGGCTCGACCAGAAGGGCAACTACTCGAGCGCCCTCGACCTCGCCGCGCTGACCGAGGAACTGCAGAAGGACCCCACCTTCGCCAAGATCGCCGACGCCCGCGAAACGACGCTGAAGAGCCTCCACCCGCCGCGCAAGATCAAGTCGATCAACGAGCTGCTCGAAATGGCCCCCTGGGTCACCGGGGTGAAGACCGGCCACACCTGGAAGGCGGGCTACGTCCTGGTCGGCTCCGGCAGCCGGCACGGGATCCGGCTGATCTCGGTGGCGATCGACGCGCCGACCGACGAAACCCGCTTCTCCGACAACCTCGAACTGCTCGAATGGGGCTTCCGCCAGTACCAGCGCCGCAAGGCGCTGAAGAAGGGCGAAGAATTCGCCGGCCCGGCGATCAAGTACTCCGGCGGCGAACTGCCGCTGGTCGCCGCGCGCAGCGTCAAGGTCGCGATGCGGGCGGGCCAGCAGGCCGAAGTCGAGGTCGACGCGCCGGGCAAGGTGACCGGCCCGATCCGCCGCGGCGCCCGCCTCGGCACGGTCACGGTCAGCGTCGCGGGCCTGCGCGCGGGCACTGTGCCGCTCCTCGCCAGCCGTTCGATCCCGGCCGCGAGCTCCTTCGACAAGGCCCGCGGTTTCATCGGCGAAAATCCGGTTACCTTCGGCTTGGCGGTGGGTGCGGCTTGCGCGATACTGATCGCAGCGATTCTTCTCGGGCGGTCCGTCCGCCGAATCCGAAGGGGAAAGCGGGTAGAGCAGAAGTGATCCTGACGGTGACCTTGAACGCGGCGATCGACCGGACGGTCGCGGTGCCGAACTTCCGCCTGGGCCGTCGGCACCGGGCGGTGGAGAGCCGCACGGTGGCCGGTGGCAAGGGCATCAACGTGGCGCGGGCGCTGAACCTGCTGGGACGGCCGGTGATCGCCACCGGCTTCGTCGGCGGCCCCTCCGGCACCCGGGTGCTGGAAGAGCTGCACGAAGAGTCGGTGCTCACCGACTTCATCGAGATCGCCGCCGAGACCCGCATCAACCTCGCCGTGATCGACCCGACCTCGGGCGAGCAGACGGAGATCAACGAGCGCGGCCCGGCGGTCTCGGCGGAGGAGACGAAACGGCTCTTCGACCGGATCGGCTACCTCGCCCGGGGGACGAAGATCTGCGTCCTCGCCGGCTCGCTGCCGCCGGGCGCCGGCGACGACCTCTACGCCCGGCTGATCGCCGACCTGCGCCGGCGCGAGGTGCCGGTGGTGCTCGACGCCGAGGGCGAGGCGATGCTGGCCGGGGTGCGGGCGGGGGCCTCGATGGTGACCCCGAACGAGGCCGAGGCCGAGGAGCTGGTCGGCCAGGAGTTCGCCGACAGCTCCGACCTCGCCACCGGGCTGCTGGAGCTGGTCCGGCTCGGCGCCGAGGAAGCGGCGATCACCCGGCCGGCGGGCTGCGTCGCGGCGGTCGGCACGGGCTCCGAGCGGCGCCTGCTGGAGATCCACACCGAGCCGCTGGAGCCGGTCTCCACGGTCGGCTCGGGCGACGCCTTCGTCGCCGGCTACGTGGCCGGGCGCTACGAGGACCGGAGCGAGGAGGAGTGCCTCGCCTACGGCGTCGCGGCGGGGGCGGAGTCGACCCAGCACTTCGGCGCCGGCTTCGTCGACCGCAACCAGGTCGAGCGGCTGCTCGGGGGAGTCTCCGTCCACGATTTGGAGGTCCCGGCCGAAGTGTAGTCTGGCTAGTTCAACGCCAGCCCTGGAGGTAGCACTTTGGAAATCGAAATCGGCCGCGGAAAGAAAGGGCGGCGCGCCTACGGATTCGACGACGTAGCGATCGTTCCTTCGCGCCGCACGCGGGACCCAGACGACATCGACATCACCTGGACCCTCGGCCCCTACCGCTTTGACCTGCCCCTGCTCGCCTCCGCCATGGACGGCGTGGTCTCTCCCCAGACCGCTGCCCTGACGAGCAAGCTCGGCGGCCTCGGCGTCCTCAACCTGGAGGGCATCTGGAGCCGCTTCGAGAACGCCGAAGAGCGCCTCGAGGCGATCTCCTCCGCGCCCAAGCACGAGGCGACGCGCCTGATGCAGGAGATCTACACCGAGCCGGTCAAGCCCGAGCTGATCGGCCAGCGGGTCGAGGAAATCAAGGCCACCGGTGCGGTCGTCTCCGGCTCGCTCACGCCGCAGAAAGTCCGCGACCACTACGAGGTCGCGATCGAGGCGGGCCTCGACATCCTCGTCGTCCAGGGCACGGTGATCTCGGCCGAGCACGTCTCGACCACGGTCGAGCCGCTGAACCTGAAGGAGTTCATCGCCGAAGTGCCGGTGCCGACGATCGTCGGCGGCTGCGCCTCCTACTCGACCGGCCTGCACCTGATGCGGACCGGCGCGGTCGGGGTCCTGGTCGGGGTCGGCCCGGGCGCCGCCTGCACCACCCGCGGCGTGCTCGGGATCGGCGTCCCGCAGGCGACGGCGATCGCCGACGTGGCGGCCGCCCGCTCCCAGCACATGCTGGAGACCGGCGAATACGTGAACGTGATCGCCGACGGCGGCATGCGCACCGGTGGCGACGTCTCCAAGGCGATCGCGATGGGCGCCGACGCGGTGATGATCGGCTCGCCGCTCGCCCGCGCCAAAGAGGCCCCGGGCCGCGGCTTCCACTGGGGGATGGCGACCTTCCATCCCTCGCTGCCGCGCGGCACCCGCGTCTCGACCAAGCAGGACGGGACGATGGAGCAGATCCTGCTCGGCCCGGCGCGTGAGAACGACGGCACCTTCAACCTGATGGGAGCGCTGAAAACCTCGATGGCCACCTGTGGCTACGAGGACATCCGCAGCTTCCAGCGGGCCGAGGTGATGGTCGCCCCGGCGCTGATGTCGGAGGGCAAGAAGCTGCAGAACGAGCAGCACGTCGGGATGGGATCGAACGGGCGCGCCGCGGTGTCGGCGGGCGTCGCGGTCTCGGACGACTAGGGCATGGGAATGAACGACCCGCTGGTCACCCCTTCAACCGATGACCAGCGGGTCGTCGTCCCTGCCGACGAGGTTGAGCGGGCGGCGCGCTGCCCGCGAGCGACGTCAAGGCCACCGAGGAGGTCCTGGTCCTCGACTTCGGCGGCCAGTACTCGCAGCTGATCGCCCGGCGGATCCGCGAATGCGGCGTGTTCGCCGAGCTCCTGCCGGCGAACGCCGACGTCGAGAAGATCCGCGCCCGGGCGCCGAAAGCGGTGGTGCTCTCCGGCGGCCCCGCCTCGGTGTACGAGCCCGGGGCGCCCGCCTTCCCGACCCAGCTGCTCGACCTCGACGTCCCGATGCTGGGCATTTGTTACGGCATGCAGGCGATGGCGCTGGCGCTGGGCGGCAAGGTCGAAGGGGCCGAGGCGGGCGAGTTCGGCCGCACCCCTCTTACCCTTCGCAACGACGGCGGGCGCCTGCTCGGCGGCCTGCCGGAGGAGCAGAACTGCTGGATGAGCCACCGCGACGTGGTCCGCGAGGCTCCCGACGGGTTCGACGCGCTGGCGAGCTCGCCGAGCTCCCCGGTCGCCGCCTACGAGATGCCCGACCGCGGCCTCTACGGCATCCAGTTCCACCCCGAGGTCGTCCACACGCCCTACGGGACCGAGATCCTCACCCGCTTCCTGCGCGACGTCGCCGGCTGCACCGAACAGTGGAGCGCCGCCTCGGTGATCGAAGAACAGGTGGAAAAGGTCCGCGCCCAGGTCGGCGAGGGCAGGGTGATCTGCGGGCTGTCGGGCGGGGTCGACTCCTCGGTCGCGGCGCTGCTCGTCCACAAGGCGGTGGGGGAGCGGCTGACCTGCATCTACGTCGACCACGGGATGATGCGGATGAACGAGACCGAGCAGGTGGTCGAGACCTTCTCCCAGTTCGGCATCCCGCTGATCGCGGTCGACGCCGAAGAGCGCTTCCTCGCCAGGCTCGCCGGGGTCGAGGACCCGGAGCGCAAGCGCAAGATCATCGGCGAGGAGTTCATCCGCGTCTTCGAGGAGGAGGCCGGGAAGCTCGACGACATCGGCTACCTCGTGCAGGGCACGCTCTACTCGGACGTGATCGAGTCGGGCGGCTCCGACCACGCGGCGACGATCAAGTCCCACCACAACGTCGGCGGGCTGCCCGACGACTTCGACTTCGACCTGGTCGAGCCGCTGCGGATGCTGTTCAAGGACGAGGTGCGGGCGGTCGGCGCCGAGCTCGGGCTGCCCGAGCGGATGGTCTGGCGCCAGCCCTTCCCGGGGCCGGGCCTGGCGATCCGGATCGTCGGCGGCGAGGTCAACCGCGAGCGCCTCGACATCCTCCGCGCCGCCGACGCGATCCTGCAGGAGGAGATCCGCGCGGTCGAGATGTACCGCGAGCTCTGGCAGTCCTTCTGCGTGCTGCCGGTGGTCCGCTCGGTCGGCGTCCAGGGCGACGGCCGCACCTACGCCTACCCGATCGTGATCCGCGCCGTCACCTCCGACGACGCGATGACCGCCGACTGGGCGCGGCTGCCCTACGACCTCCTGGAGCGCGTCTCCAGCCGGATCATCAACGAGATCCGCGGCGTCAACCGCTGCGCCTTGGACATCAGCTCCAAGCCCCCGGCAACTATCGAGTGGGAGTAGCTTCGCGCGGCACGGCGACGGCCTCGGGCAGTTTCAGCGGGACCACTTCGTCCTCGAAGACGACGTTGATTTCGAGGCGCCCGCCGATTCCTTCGACGAAATCCTCGAGCGTTTCCAAGTAGGGGTTGCCGCCCCGCTCGATCCGGGACACATTGGCCTGGGTCGTCTGCAGCACCTCGGCCAGAGCTTTCTGGGTCATGTTGCGGCGCTTCCGCAGTTCACCCAGTTTCGTCGCCGCACGGATCCCCGCCTTACGAGCGTCGACTTCCTCGCGCGCCCCGGGCCGTTTTAGTACCTCGTCGGCCAGCTCTTTGAACGGTCCTGGTTTCACCCTTTGCCATTTTCGGATGCTCCCTTCGTCGATGCGTCGGAGATGCGCGTCATAGATCTTGTCCGCCTTCGAGACCATCTGTCGGTAGAAGCGCTTGGTCTTCCCCGCCTTGTCGCCGCCGATCAGCAGGATCGCCACCCGCCGGGGATCGAAGGCGAAGAAGACGCGGATCGTCCGGGTCGCGCGTAGCTCCTTCATGTTGGAGTGGCTCGAGCCCTTGACCGAGTCGACGGATGGGCGGCCCATGCTGGGGCCACCCTCCTCCAGGAATTCGATCGAGGAGAGAACCTCGCTTTGCTCCGACTCGGTCAACTTCGCCCACCACTCTTCGAACTCATTCGTCCGCTCCGATTTCCAGCGCATGCGACAGACATAGCGCGGAAATTGTACAACGTAGGCGTTGTTACGAAGTCTCTACGAAGACGTGACAGTTTCGGCGCGATCGGGTGGTGATTCGACGATCGGAGGGTCGTCTTTGCCCGGTCGCGAGCGCTGGGTCCAGGCGAACCAGGTGGCGCCGACGATCGTGAGGACGATCGCGACCCAGAAGTTGAGGCGCTGGCCGAGGATGTAGTGGGCCGGGTCGACCCGCAGGCTCTCCTCGAAGATGCGGAAGGCCGAGTAGCCGGTGACGTAGAGGGCGAAGAGGCCGGGCGGGCGGATCTTGCGGTGGTGGCCGAGCCAGACGAGGAATGCCGCCAGCAGGAGGTTCCAGATGATCTCGTAGAGGAAGGTCGGCTGGAAGGTGGCGTAGTGGAGGTAGCCCTCGGGCCGGTGGGCGGGGGAGATCTCGAGGCCCCAGGGGAGGTTGGTCGGGCCGCCGAAGAGCTCCTGGTTGAAGTAGTTGCCGACCCGGCCGATCGCCTGGGCGACCAGCAGGGCGGGGGCGGTGCAGTCCATGAAGGCGGGGACCGAGACGCCCGCGCGGTGGACGCGCCAGATCCCCACCGCGGCGCCCTCCTGCGATCCCGCCCCAGATCCCGAGCCCGCCGTCCCAGACCGCGAACGGGCCCCACCAGGTGTGGGGCATTTCGTTGAAGCTGGTGATGTCGAAGTAGAGCCGGCCGCCGAGGAGCCCCGCAGGGAAGGCCCAGATCGCCACCTGGAAGGGCAGTTCCGGGTCGCCGCCGAGCTTGCTCCAGCGACGCCGCACGATCAGCACCGCGGCGGTCACCGCGAACGCGTACATCAGCCCGTACATGTGGATCTCGAACGGGCCGATCGAGAGGCCGCTGCTCGAGGGGCTGGGGATCGAGGCGACCGCCATTCGGCGAATCTACTTCAGCTGAAAACGAGAACTGTTCTCATCGTGTGTTAGTCTGCCGCGCCGATGAGAACGCTTCTCAACAACTTCGCGGCCGCCTCCCTGGTTCGCCGCGGTGGGGCTGCGGCGCGAAAAGGTCGCGCGATTGTCCTGCCGGCTGCAGCGCTGGTCACCGCGCTCCTCGTGCTCGGCGGCTGTGGCGGGGCGGGGTCGGCCGCGGCGACCGGCGGGAAGCTGAACGTGGTCGCGGCGGAGGACTTCTGGGGATCGATCGCCGAACAAATCGGCGGCGACCGCGTCGTCGTCACCGACGTCATCACCAACCCGGCCGCCGACCCCCACGACTACGAACCGACCGCCGACGACGGCCGCGCCCTCGCCTCGGCCCAGGTCTCGATCGTCAACGGGATCGGCTACGACGAATGGGCCTCGAAGCTGCTCGCCGCCAACGAAGACGGCGCGCGGGTGGAAGTGAGCGTCGGCGACGTGCTCGGCCTCCGGTCCGGCGACAACCCGCACCAGTGGTACTCGCCGCAGTCGGTGGAGAAGGTGACCGCGGCGATCGTGAAGGCATACGAGGAAGCCGATCCCGGTCATGACTCCTACTACGAGGCGCAGGCGAAAAAGTTCGACGCCCAGGGCCTGGCCCGCTACCACGGGCTGATCGCGCAAATCAAGTACGAATTCGCCGGCACCAAGGTGGGCGCCTCGGAGAGCATCTTCGAACCGCTCGCGCCGGCGCTCGGCCTCGATCTGATCACCCCTGTCGGGTTCATGGACGGGATCGCCGAGGGGACCGAACCAAGCCCTTCGGAGAAGGCGACCGCCGACCACCAGCTCGCCGACCGCGCGGTCTCCCTCTGGGTCTACAACTCCCAGAACGCGACCCCTGACGTGAAGCGCCTGAACGAAGCGGCGGAAGCCAACGGGATCCCGATCGCCACCGTGACCGAGACGCTGACCCCGGAAGGGGCGAGCTTCGAGGCCTGGATGGTGCGCGAGCTGGAAGGCATCCAGAAGGCGTTGAGGTCGGGATGACCGAGGCGATCACCCTCTCCGGCGCCGCCGCCTCGCGCGGTGGAGCGCCCGTCTGGTCGGGGGTCGACCTGGCGATCTCCCGCGGCGAGTTCGTCGCCGTGCTCGGGCCCAACGGGGCGGGCAAGTCGACCTTCCTCGACGTCGTCCTCGGCCTGCTGGCGCCGAGCGCCGGCGGCGTCAGCGTGCTCGGCGAGCCGCCGCGCGCCGCCCGCGCCCGGATCGGCTACCTGCCGCAGCGGCGCAGCTTCGACGCCTCGACCCGGGTGCGCGGGGTCGACATCGTGCGGCTGGGACTCGACGGGGCGCGCTGGGGCGTGCCGCTGCCGGCGGCGCTCTCGGCCTCGGCTCGCGCCGCCGCCGCCAAGGTCGCCGCGGTGATCGAGCTGGTCGGCGCCACCGCCTACGCCGAGCGCCCGATCGGCACGCTCTCCGGCGGCGAGCAGCAGCGCCTCCTGATCGCCCAGGCCCTTGTCCGCGATCCCCAGATGCTGCTGCTGGACGAGCCGCTCGACAGCCTCGACCTGCCCAACCAGGCCGCGGTCGCGGCGCTGGTGCAGCGGATCTGCCGCACCCAGGGCGTCACCGTCGTCCTCGTCGCCCACGACGTCAACCCGATCCTCGGCTACCTCGACCGGGTCGTCTACTTCGCCGGCGGGCGCGGGGTGGTGGGGCCGCCGCGCGAGGTGATCCGCGCCGACGTGCTGAGCGACCTCTACGGCTCGCCGATCGAGGTGCTCGAGACCCAGAGCGGCCGGCTGATCGTCGTCGGCACCCCCGACGCCGGCGGCCACGCGGGCGACTGCGGCGGCCACGACCACGCGAGCGACGCGGGCCGCGCCGTCGCCGAGCCGGAGGCGACCGCGTGAGCGTCTCCTCGCCGCACCTTTCCTGGGACCTCGTCGCCGACTGGGAACAGCTGACCGCCTACCCGTTCATGGTGCAGGCGCTCGAGGCGGGGGCGATCGTCGCCGTGCTGGCCGGCGCGGTCGGCTGGTTCATGGTCCTGCGCCGGCAGACCTTCGCCGGCCACACGCTGGCGGTCATCTCCTTCCCCGGCGCCGCGGCGGCGACGCTGGCGGCGATCCCGATCGCGTTCGGCTACTTCGGCGCCTGCGGGCTCGGCGCGCTGGCGCTGGCCGCGGTGGGGCGCGACGGGCGCGGCGGCCGGGCGGGGGAGTCGGCGGCGATCGGCACCGTGCAGGCCTTCGCGCTCGGCCTCGGCTTCCTCTTCGTCGGCCTCTACGGCGGCCAGCTGGCGGGGCTCGAGTCGCTCCTCTTCGGCACCTTCCTCGGCATCACCAAGGGCCAGGTGGTGACGCTCCTCTGCGTCGCCGTGGCGACGCTCCTGCTGCTGGCGGCGGTCGCCCGGCCGCTCTTCTTCGCCTCGGTCGACGGCTCGGTCGCCCGGGCCGGGGGGGTGCCGACCCGGTTCCTCGCCGTCGCCTTCCTGCTGCTGCTGGGGATGGCGGTGGCGGCGACCGCCGAGATCACCGGCGCGCTCCTCGTCTTCGCCCTGCTGGTGACGCCCGCCGCGACCGCCCAGCTCCTCACCGCCCGCCCGGCCCTCGGCCTGGCGCTGTCGGTGGTCCTCGCCTTCCTCGTCACCTGGATCGGCCTCGGGATCGCCTACTTCTCCCCGTATCCGGTCGGCTTCTGGGTGACCAGCCTCAGCTTCGGCCTCTACGTCCTCGTCCGCCTCTTCCTTTTGTCGCCCAGAGGGCGACAAAGGTCAGAAGCCCCCCCGGTGCTCGCCTGATGCTCGGTCACGAATTCATGCGGAACGCGTACCTGGCGGGCACGTTCATCGCGCTTGCCTGCGGGGCGATCGGCTGGTTCGTCGTGCTCCGCGCCCAGGTCTTCGCCGGCGACGCGCTCAGCCACGTCGCCTTCGCCGGGGCGCTCGGCGCGGCGGCGATCGGCATCGACATCCGGCTCGGGCTCTTCGCCGCCACGGTCGTCGTCGGTGCCGGGATCGGCGGCCTCGGCGAGCGCGCCCGCGCCGACGACGTCGTGATCGGCACCGTCTTCGCCTGGATCCTCGGCCTCGGCGCGCTCTTCCTGGCGATCTTCGTCAGCGGCTCGAGCGGTAGCGACGGCACCGCCGCGGTGCGCGTCCTCTTCGGCTCGATCCTCGGCCTCTCCGCCGGCGACGCCCGCCTCGCCGCGGTGATCGCGATCGCCGCCTGCCTCGCCCTCGCCGCGATCGCCCGCCCGCTGCTCCTCGCCTCGCTCGACCCCGAGGTGGCGCGGGGCCTCGGCGTCCCGGTGCGGGTGCTCGGGATCGCCTTCTTCGTCATCCTCGGTGCCGTCGCCGCGGAGGCGACCCAGGCGGTCGGCGCCCTCCTGCTGCTCGGGCTGCTGGCGGCTCCCGGCGGGGCGGCGCGCCTGCTCACCGACCGCCCCTGGTTCGGCCTCGGCCTCTCGGCGGCGATCGCGGTCGGCTCGATGTGGCTGGGTTTGCTCCTCTCCTACGAGATCGACTCGCTGCCCGCCGGCACCGCCGTGATCGGCGTCGCCACCGCCGTCTTCCTGCTCGCCGCCCTGGTCGATCGGGGGCGCGCCCGCGGCTCCGGTCGTCGCTTGTTCCGCATCGCGGGAGGAATGGCGACCGGAGCGGAACGGGTCGCGCCGGAGGCTAGGATCGAAGCGTGACCACGCAGGCGAAAACGAGCTGGGCCGAGCACGCGCTCGCCGCGCTCACCGACGCCGGCTACCGGCGCGGCGGCGCCCGCACGGCGGTGGTCGAGGCGCTCGCCGGGCACGACTGCGCGGTCACCGCGCTCGACCTCGACGACGAGCTGCGCCGCCGCAAGCCCGCGGTCGGCCGCGCCTCCGTCTACCGGGCGCTGGAGCAGCTCGAGCAGCTCGGCCTGGTGCAGCGGATGGAGGTCTGCCGCGGCACCGCCGGCTACGAGCGCGTCGACCCGACCGGCCACCACCATCACCACGCGATCTGCCGCGACTGCGGCCGCATGGTCCCGTTCGAGGACCGGGCCCTCGAGCGCGCGCTCGAGCACGTCGCCGGGGAGATGCCCGGTTTCGACGTGGCGGAGCACGACGTGGTGCTCCGCGGCCGCTGTGATCGCTGCGCGAATTAGCCCGCTCCGGCCGTCACGGCGCGTCGGCGCGCGGACCTGGCTATCATCCACCGGCCGCGGGCATTGCCCCGCGCTTTTTTTCGCATGAAGACCTTCGTAGCCACAGCCGAGAACCGCCAGCGTGACTGGGTCATCGTCGACGCCGAGGGGCAGACCCTGGGCCGGCTGGCGACCCAGATCGCCGACTCGCTGCGGGGCAAGCGCAAGCCGACCTACACGCCGCACGTCGACACCGGGGACTTCGTCGTCGTCATCAACGCCGAGAAAATCCGCGTCACCGGCGACAAGCTCGCGCAGAAGACCTACTGGCGCCACAGCGGCTACCCGGGTGGGATCAAGTCGCGCAGCCTCGCCGAGATGCTGGACCGGCGTCCCGAGGAGGTCATCCGCAAGGCGGTGAAGGGGATGCTGCCGCGCAACCGGCTCGCCCGCCAGCAGCTGACCAAGCTGAAGATTTACGCCGGCCCCGAGCATCCGCACGAGGCACAGCAGCCGAAACCGATGGAGATCAACCGATAGATGTCTGACGAGACGAACGAGACTTCAGAGCAGCAGCCGGTCGAGGAGACCCCTGAGGCCGAGGCCGCGCCGCCCGCCGAGGAGCAGGCTGCGGAGGAGACCGCTTCCACCGAGGAGCCCGTAGCCGAGGCTCCGGCCGAGGAGTCGCCGGCTGCCGAGGCTGAGCCCGCCGCCGAGGACGCTCCCGCCGAGGAGAGCGCTCCCACTGAGGAGCCCGCTGCCGACGCCGAGGAGCCCGCCGCCGCTCCCGAAGAGCAGATCCCGGATGCCGAGGCCCCGGCCGCGGAGGAGGCGCCCGCGCCCCCCGCCGAGCGCCCGCAGCCCAAAAAAGAGGACAAAAAAGACGTCATCCCGGGTGCCAACCTGGAGCCGATCGCGCTCGAGCCGCAGGGCCCGGCTCTGTCGGCCGAAGAGAAAGCCCGCCTCGAGGCCGAGGAAGAGGAGAAACGGAATCGCGAGGCCGCCCTGGCCGCCGCCGAAACCGACTCCGCCGCGGTCGACCGCGCCCCGGCGAAAATGGCGAAAGACTCGCGTTTCCTCGCCACCGGCAAGCGCAAGAACGCGATCGCCCGCGTCACCCTGCTGCCCGGCGACGGCAAATTCACCATCAACGGCCGCGACCTTCCCGAGTTCTTCCCCCGCCCCCTGCACCAGACGATGGTCAAGCAGCCGCTGACCGTCTCCGGCTACGAGGGCAACGTCGACGTCCGCGTCCGTGTCCACGGCGGCGGCGTCTCCGGCCAGGCCGGGGCGGTCCGCCACGGCATCGCCAAGGCGCTGACCGAGATCGACGCGGAGCTGCGCGGCGACCTCAAGCGCCGCGGCTTCCTCACCCGCGACGCACGGGTCAAGGAGCGCCGCAAGGCGGGCTTCAAGAAGGCCCGTAAGAAGCCGCAGTTCAGCAAGCGCTGAGCCCGCTTCTTCCGGACTAGGCTGTATTGGGTGGCTGACGCGAGCAGGAAGCTGTTCGGGACCGACGGTGTCCGCGGCGAGGCGGGGACCTTCCTCACCGCCGAGCTGGCGACCAACCTCGGTCGCGCCGCCACCGCCTCGCTGCAGAAGCCGCGCCCGCAGGTCCTGATCGTCCGCGACACGCGCGAGTCGGGGCCGATGCTGGAGGCGGCGCTGGCCGCCGGGATCGCCGCGGCGGGCGGCGACGCGCTGCTCGGCGGCGTCCTGCCGACCCCGGCGGCGGCGATCCTCGTGCGCCGGCTCGGGCTCGACCTGGCGGCGGTGGTCTCCGCCTCCCACAACCCCTTCCAGGACAACGGGATCAAGTTCTTCTCCGGCGCCGGGACGAAGCTCCCGGACGAGGTCGAGGCGCGGCTCGAGGCGCTGATGGAGGGCGACGGCCCGCCGCCCGCCGCCGAGCCGGGCCGGATCGAGGAGCTGCACGGGGGCGAGGACGACTACCTGCGCGAGCTCGCCGCCGCCTTCCAGATCGACCTCACGGGCCGCAAGGTGATGCTCGACTGCGCCAACGGGGCGACCTACCGGGTCGCGCCGCGGATCTTCGAGCAGCTCGGCGCCACGGTCGAGACGATCGGCGTCGACCCCGACGGGCGCAACATCAACGCGGGCGTCGGCTCGACCCACGTCGAGGCGCTGGCCGAGCGGGTCGCCGCCTCCGACGCCGAGATCGGTTTCGCCTTCGACGGCGACGGCGACCGGGTGCTCGCCGTCGACGGCTCCGGCCGCGTCCACGACGGCGACGAGCTGATCGCCCTGGCGGCTCGCGGCCTCGCCTCGCGCGGCGAGCTCGGCGGCGGCGTGGTCGTCACCGTGATGACCAACTACGGCTTCCACCAGGCGATGGCGGAGGACGGGATCGACGTCGCGATCACCCAGGTCGGCGACCGCTACGTGATCGACGAGATGCTGCGCCGCGAGTGGAAGCTCGGCGGTGAGCAGTCGGGCCACATCATCGCCACCGACATCGTCTCCACCGGCGACGGGATCGCCGCCGCGCTGCTGACGATGCGCGAGCTGGGCGGCTCGGCCCTCGCCGACGCCCCGGCGATGGACAAGCTGCCGCAGCGCCTGGTCAACGTGAAGGTGGCCGACCGCGGGAGCCTCACCGGCGCGGTCGCGGTCTGGGACGCGGTGGCGAAGGAGAGCCAGGGCCTCGAGGGCCGCGGCCGGGTGCTGCTGCGCCCCTCCGGCACCGAGCCGCTGGTCCGGGTGATGGTCGAGGCGCCGGGGGCCGAGGAGGCCGACGCGGTCTGCGACCGGCTCGTCGCATTGGTGCGCCAAGAGCTCGGCTGAGCTCCGGCGCCCTCTAATCTGTCTCGCCCTATGTGCGGCATCGTCGGATACGTCGGCAAGCGTCCTTGCGAGGAGCTCCTCCTCCAGGGCCTCGAAAAGCTCGAATACCGGGGCTATGACTCGGCCGGCATCAGCCTGCTCGAAGACGGCGGCGAGGTCGACTCCGTCCACGCGGTCGGCAACCTCGCCAACCTGCGGGCCGCGGTCGAGCGCGCCGCCAACGGCGACGGCGAGGCGGCCGCCGAGACCGGCATCGCCCACACCCGCTGGGCCACCCACGGCCGGGTCACCGAGGAGAACGCCCACCCGCACGACGACAGCTCCGGCAAGGTCCACATCGTCCTCAACGGGATCGTCGAGAACCACGCCGAGCTGCGCAAGCAGCTGATCGCCGAAGGCCAGGACTTCACCTCGGAGACCGACGCCGAGGTGGTCGCCCACCTGATCGCCCACCACTACGACGGCGACCTCGCCGCCGCCACCCGCGCCGCCTACGCCGACCTGCGCGGCCACTACGCCTTCGTCGCCATGCACGCCGACGAGCCGCACCGCCTGCTCGGCGCCCGCAAGGAGTGCCCGCTGGTCGCCGGCGTCGGCGCGGGGGAGACCTTCCTCGCCTCGGCGATCCCCGCCTTCCTCGCCGACACCCGCACAGCGGTGCCGATCGAAAACGGCGAGCTGGTCGAAATCGAAGCCGACGGGGTGCGGATCACCGACACCGACGGCAACCCGATCGAGCGCGCCGCCGAAGAGGTCACCTGGGACGCGGAAGCCGCGGAGAAGGGCGGCTACGAGACCTACATGCTGAAGGAGATCCACGAACAGGCCGACGCGGTCGCCGAGACGATCACCGACCGCCTGCCGGAGGCCGACGGGGTCGACCTCTCCGACGTCGACCTCTCCGACGAGTACCTGCGCGACGTCGGCCGGATCGTGATCGTCGCCTGCGGCACCAGCTACCACGCCGGGCTGATCGGCCGCTACGCGATCGAGGAATGGGCGCGCGTCCCGGTGGAAATGGACATCGCCTCCGAGTACCGCTACCGCAACCCGGTGGTCGGGGAGGGCGACCTGGTGATCGGCATCACCCAGTCCGGCGAGACCGCCGACACGCTGGCCGCGATGCGCCTCGCCAAGGAGGCCGGCGCCAAGGTGCTGACCGTCACCAACATCATGGGCAGCCAGGCGACCCGCGACGCCGACGCCGTCCTCTACACCCGCGCCGGGCTCGAGATCGGGGTCGCCGCGACCAAGACCTTCCTCGCCCAGGTGGCGGCGATGTACCTGCTCGGGCTGCGGATCGCGGAGCTGCGGGGGACGCTGGAGCCGGCCCGGATCGAAGAGCTGGTCGCCGGGCTGAAGTCGCTGCCGGTGAAGATCGATGAGACGCTGGCGGCTACCGAGGAGGCGGTCCGCGGAGTCGCCGAGCGCCACTTCGAGCAGGAGTTCTTCCTCTTCCTCGGCCGCCACATCGGCCTGCCGGTCTGCCTCGAGGGGGCGCTGAAGCTGAAGGAGGTCTCCTACATCCCGACCGACGCCTACGCGGCGGGGGAGATGAAGCACGGCCCGATCGCCCTGCTCGACGAAACGACCCCGGTCGTCTGCATCGCCACGATCAGCCCGGTGCTGGAGAAGGTGCTCTCCAACGTCGAGGAGGTCCGCGCCCGCGGCGCCCAGACGATCGCGATCGCGACCGCCGGCGACGAACGGGTGCGCGAAGTGGCCGACGAGACGATCGAGGTCGCCGCCAGCGACTGGATCCTGCAGCCGATCCTCGCGGTGCTGCCGCTGCAGCTGCTCGCCTACGACATCGCGCGGGCGCGCGGCCTCAATGTCGACCAGCCGCGTAACCTTGCGAAGACGGTGACGGTCGAGTGAGGCGAATCGGATTGATCCTGGCGGCCCTGGTGGCGGCGGCGCTGGTCGTCGCCGGCTGCGGCGGCGGCAGCTCCGACAGCGGCGGTGGCGGCGGCGAACCGGCCAGCCTGGCGCCCGCCGACGTGCCGTTCTACTTCGAAGCCGACCTGGCGCCGGGCGCGAAGACGAGCGAAGAACTCGACCAGCTCGCCGACACGGTGCTGGGGATCGAAGACGTGAGCGAATACATCGCCGAAAAATTCGATCAGGCGGCCGTCGTCGGCGAAGGCGAAAAGTTCGACTACGAAGAAGAAGTCGAACCGTGGGTGGGCGAAAAGGCGGGCCTCTACCTGCAGGAATACGACGGCGAGAACTTCCACGGCGGCGGCATCGCGCTCGAAACGAGCAATGTCGGCGAAGCCGAAGAATTCTTCGAAACGAAGAACGACGAAGCCGACGAACCGGCCGAAGCCGAAGAATTCGAAGGCGACAAGCTCTACGTCAACCCCGACGACGAATCGGTGATCGGTTTCATCGGCGAATACCTCGTCTACGGCGAAACCAAAGGCGACTTCGAAGACATGGTGGAAACCTCCGAAGGCGACGAAGGCCTGAACGAATCGGAAAAGTTCAAGTCGGCGATGGAAGCGGCGCCCGACGAAGGCGTCGGCACGCTCTACGTCGACATCGGCGGCGCCCTCAAGCAGGCCGAAGCGCAGATCTCCGCCGAAGACCAGGCGGGCTTCGCGATCCTCGGGATCGAACCGCGCAAGGCGACCGCGGTCGCCACCCTGGTCCCGCACTCCGAACAGGTCGAGATCGACTTCTCCACCAACCTCAGCAACGCGTCGAGCGTCAGCGGTGACGCGTCGGCGCTGCTCGAATCGCTGCCCGCGACCGCGGTCGGCGCGTTCGCCACCCCCGAATTCGGCAAGACCCTGGGCGCAGAGATCGACATGCTGAGCGAAGAAGGCATCGCGGGCCAGATCGAACCGGGCGAACTCAAGCCCGCGCTCGAATCGATCGGCATCAACCTCGACTCGATCGCCGCCTCGCTCGGCGACATCGGCGGCTTCGTCGAAGGCTCGAGCAAGGCAAGCCTCGGCGGCGCGGTGGTGATCGAAACCGACGACGCGACCGAAGCCCGCAACACCGTCGCCAACCTCGGCCTCCTCCTGCGCACGACCGGCACCGAAGGCGTCACCGCGATCCACGGCGAAGTCAGCGGCTTCTCGGTCCGCTCCTCCGGGCTCGGCGAAGAGCCGCTGATCATCGGCGCCGCGGGCGAAAAGATCGTCATCGCCTACGGCCCGAAGGCGGCCGCCCGGGCGCTCCAGGCCAACGCCAAGACGCTCGGCACGACCGCCGACTTCGAAGCCGCCAAGGCGACCCTGGGCTCGACCCCGATCTCGGCCTTCATCAGCGGCGGCCCGGCGGTGAAGCTCCTCGACGCGACCCTGAACCCCGGCGCGCGGGCCAAATTCGACTCGGCGAAGCCCTACCTGCAGAAGATCTCCTACGTCGCGATCGGCTCCGAAGCAAAGGGCGCCGAGACGACCGCCCGGATGATCGTCGGCGTCCAGAAGTAGACAGCGCAGTACGGAGTAGGTTGCAGGCATGGAGCCGTGGCTGCGAGGTCTCTACGACGCCGAGGGCATGAGAGCGGCCGATTCGTGGGCGATCGAGGACCAGGGCATCGCCTCGCTGGAGCTGATGGAGGCCGCCGGGCGGGCGGTCGCCGAGGCGGTCGCGCGGCTGTCGCCGAAGGGCCCCGTGCGGGTCGTCTGCGGCAAGGGCAACAACGGCGGCGACGGGCTGGTCGCGGCGCGCCTCCTGCGCGGGATGGGCTTCGAGGCCGAGGCGCTGCTGCTCTGGCCCGCGGCGGAGCTGTCGGGCGACGCGGCGGCGAACCTCGACCGGCTCGGCGGCGGGATCGAGGTCGGCGATGACATCGGCGCCCGGCTGGCGGGCTCCGGCGCGGTGGTCGACGCGATCTTCGGCACCGGCTTCGCGGGCGCCCCGCGCGAGCCCGCCGTCGCCGCGATCGAGGCGATCGCGGTGGCCAAATACGTCGGCGCCCCGGTGGTTGCCTGTGACATCGCCTCCGGGGTCGATGCCTCCACCGGCGAGATCGCGGGCGCGGTGGTCGAGGCCGACGTCACCGTCACCTTCCACGACGCCAAGGTCGGCCACTTCGTCGCCCCCGGCAAGTGGGCGACCGGCGAGCTCTGGCTGGCGGCGATCGGGATCCCGGCGGGCGCCCCCGAACCGCAGGCGGCCGGGGTGATCGAACCGGCGGTCCTCGATCTCGCCCCCCGTCGCGGCTCCCAGTCGACCAAGTTCTCCAGCGGCCAGGTGACGATCGCCGGCGGCTCGCGCGGGCTCACCGGGGCGGTGCGGCTGTCCTCGACCGCGGCGATCCGGACCGGCGCGGGATACGCCACCGTCGCCGTCCCCGCCGACCTCGAGCCGATCTTCGAAGCGGCCGAGGTCGAGGTGATGTCGCGGGGGATCGGCGGCACCCCTGGGCGCCTCGGCTCCGAAGACGCGAAAGACCTGCTCGCCGCCTTCGCGGGTGCCGCCGCCGGGGTGCTCGGGCCGGGGATGGGCCGCGACGAGGACTCGCTGGCGCTGGCCCGTGAAGTCGCCCCGAAGATCGAGGCGCCGCTGGTGATCGACGCCGACGGCCTGAACGCCTTCGCCGGCCAGCTCGACCGGCTCGCCGCCCGCAAGGCGCCGACCGTGCTCACCCCGCACGCGGGGGAGCTCGGCCGCCTGCTCGAGTACGAGTCGTCCGAGATCAACGCCCGCCGCCTCGCCACCGCCCGCGAGGCAGCCGCCTGGAGCGGGGCGGTCGTCGTGCTGAAGGGCGACGACACGATCGTCACCGACGGCCAGCGGGTGGCGATCAACGCGGTGTCGGCGCCGGGCCTGGCGACCGCGGGCAGCGGCGACGTCCTCTCCGGGATGACCGCGGCGCTCCTCGCCCGCGGCCTCGAGCCGTTCGCCGCCGCCTGCGCCGCGGTGATCGCCCACGCCCGGGCCGGGCAGGAGGCGGCGCGCCGCATCGGCGCGGCCGAGTCGGTGATCGCGAGCGACGTGATCGCGGCGATCCCGGCGGGCCTGCGGTCCGCCGGGCCGGTCGAATAATCTCGCGCCTTCCCTGATGAGGACCGCCGGCGAGATAATGGATGCGGACGCGCCCAGCGTCGGCCCCGAGGACGACGCGCGCACCGCGATCGACCTGCTCGCGAAGACCGACCAGGGCGCCGTGACGGTCGTCGACGCGGACCGCAAGGTGATCGGGATCGTCAGCGAGTCGGACCTGATCCTCGCCGACGAGGAGTCCGACCTGCACCTGCCGCACTACCTCGAAATCATGGGCGGGATCGTCTTCATCGGGTCGATGAAGGGCTTCGAGAAGCGGCTCGAAAAGGCCTTCGCGACGAAAGTGTCGGAGCTGATGACGGCGGATCCGATCACCGTCCACACCTACGAGGCGGCCGATCGGGTGGCGAAGAAGATCGCCGACCATCACCACAACCACCTGCCGGTGGTCGACGAGGACGAGCGGTTGGCGGGCATGGTCACGCGGGCCGACGCCCTCGCCGCCGTCGTCGACGGGTAGCCTCATGGTGCGGGCGGTCGCCCGGATCGACCTCGGCGCGCTGCGGGCCAACTGCGAACGCCTGCGGGCCGAGCTGGGGGAGTCGCGGCTCTGCGCCGTGGTGAAGGCGGACGGTTACGGGCACGGGGCGGCGGCCTGCGCGCAGGCGGCGCTCGACGGAGGCGCGAGCGCGCTGGCGGTGGCCACGGCCGCGGAGGCGGCGGACCTGGCGCGGGCGGGGCTGGTCGGACCGGACGGGCGCCTGGCGGCCGCCGGCACCGAGCCGGCTGCCGCCGACGACGGCCCGGAGCTGATCACCCTGGGCGCGCTCACCGACTCCGAGGTCAACGTCGTGCTCGGCGCCGGCTCGGCGGTCTCGGTCTGGACCGAGGGCTTCCGCGAGGTGGTCGCCGCCCGCGCCCGCGCGATCGGCCGCCCGGCCCGCGTCCACGTCAAGCACGACAGCGGCATGGGCAGGCTCGGCACCTTCGACGGCGACGAGGTGATCGCCCTCGCCCGCGCCACCGCCGCCGATCCCGACCTCGAGCTGGCCGGCGTCTGGACCCACTTCGCCACCGCCGACGAACCCGACGACGACGAGGGCTACTTCTTCGAGCAGCTCGACCGCTTCGAGCCGGTCGCCACCGCGGTGCGGGCCGAGTTCCCGGAGGTCACCGTGCACGCCGCCAACAGCGCCGCGGTCTTCCGCTCCGCCCGCTCCCACTTCGACATGGCCCGCTGCGGCGTCGCGATCTACGGGCTCGACCCGTTCCAGGACGACCCGCGCTCCCGCGGCCTCGAGCCGGTCCTCTCCTGGCACTCGCACGTCGCCGCGGTGAAGCGCTTCGAAGCCGGGCAGAGCGCCGGCTACGGCCGCCGCTGGAAGGCACCCGAGGACACCTGGGTCGGGGTCGTGCCGCTCGGCTACGGCGACGGCGTGCGCCGCGCCCTCACCAACCACTGCGACGTCCTCGTCGCCGGCCGCCGCTACCCGCTGGTCGGCACGGTCTCGATGGACAACCTGACGATCGACCTCGGCCCGCAGACCGCGGTCGAGCCCGGTGCGGAGGCGGTGATCATCGGCCGCCAGGGCACCGAGGAGATCCGCGCCGAGGAGATCGCCGCGCGGCTGGAGACGATCAACTACGAGGTCACCTGCGCGATCTCCCCGCGCGTCCCGCGGGTTACGGAGGCAGGATGAGCCTCGCCGACGAACTGCGCGCCGCCGAGCTCCCCCGGGCGGCGATCAGCGCCCTGGGCGGGGAGGAGGGCGTCTGGATCGCGGGCGGGGCGGTCCGCGACGCGGCGCTCGGCCGGCCGATCACCGACCTCGACCTCGCCGTCGCCGGCGATCCCGGGCCGGTCGCCAAGGCGCTCGGGCGCGAGCTCGGCGAGCACGCCTTCGAGCTCTCCGCCGAGTTCGGCACCTGGCGCGTCGTCGCCCCCGCGCGCGGCTGGCAGGTCGACATCACCGCCCTGCGCGGCGACTCGATCGAGGCCGACCTGGCGCTGCGCGACTTCACCATCGGTGCCGCCGCCGTGCCGCTCGCGGCGGGGGAGGTGCTCGACCCCTACGACGGGCTGGTCGACCTCGAGCGCGGCGTCCTGCGCGTCGTCGGCCCGAGCAGCTTCCTCGACGACCCGCTGCGCCTCCTGCGCGCGGCGCGGCTGGCCGCCAACCTCGACCTGCGGATCGACGCGGACACCGTCGCCCTCGCCCACGACGCGGCGGGGCGCGCCGCCGAGCCGGCCGGCGAGCGTCAGCTGGCGGAGCTGCGCCAGCTGCTCGGCGGCCCGACCCGCTGCGCGGCCTCGGGCTGCTCGACGAGCTCCGCCTCACCGCCGTCGTCCTGCCCGAGCTGGAGGGCACCAAGGGCGTCGGCCAGGGCCCCAACCACCACCTCGACGTGCACGGGCACACGCTCGAGGTGCTCGCCCACACGCTCGAGATCGAGCGCGAGCTGCCCCGCTTCGTCGGCCCCGAGCGGGCGGGGGAGACCGCCGACTTCCTCGCCGAGCCGCTCGCCGACGAGATGGACCGCGCGGTCGCGCTGCGCTTCGGCGCCCTCCTGCATGACATTGCCAAGCCCGCCACCCGGGCCGAACGCGACGGCTTCGTCGGCTTCAAAGGCCACGACGTCGAGGGGGTGGGGACGATCGGCGGGATCATGGGCCGCCTGCGCGCCTCGCGCAAGCTCACCCGCCATCTGCAGGCACTGACGCTCCACCACCTGCGGCTCGGCTTCATGGTCCGCGAGGCGCCGCTGCCGCCGCGCCGCGTCCACGAGTACCTACGGGCGACTGAACCGGTGACCGTCGACGTCACCCTGCTGACGGTCGCCGACCGCCTCTCGGCCCGCGGGGCGGGGCCGATCGCCAGCGCCGGAGATGGTGCAGGGCCACCTCGACCTCGCCCGGGAAATGGTCGCGGCGGGGCTCGACTGGCATCGCGACGGTCCGCCCGCGCCGCTCCTGCGGGGCGACGAGGTGGCCGCCGAGCTCGGCATCGAGGGTCCCGAGATAGGCGCCAAGCTCGCCGAGCTCGAGGCGGCGCAGTACGCGGGCGAGGTCACCGACCGCGCAGAGGCGCTCGGCTTGCTGCACGGTTGAGATACGCTAACTACCGAATGTCTAAAGAGGAAAAGATCGAAATGGAGGGAGAGATCACCGAGGCTCTCCCCAACACGATGTTCCGGGTCAAACTGGACAACGACCACGATGTGCTCGGTCACATCTCCGGCAAGATGCGCCGTCACTACATCCGCATCCTCCCGGGCGACCGCGTGAAGATCGAGCTGTCACCGTACGACCTCGACCGCGGCCGCATCACCTACCGCTACAAATAGCCGTCGGACCGCGGGTCCGCAAGCTCGGCTATAAGGGCTGACCAGGCGAACTCGCGGGCACCGAGGCCGGTGCCGTCGCGGGGGTCGTAGTACTCGCGCAGGCCAGAGCGGGAGACCGCTCCGATCACCCCTGCGGCGAGCCGCTCCGCCTCCGCCAGGTAGCCGAGCCGCCGCATCCCGATCCAGACCAGCCAGGCCGCGTTTACCCAGGTCGGGCCGCGCCAGTAGCGACGGATCGGCCCGCGGCCGCCGCCCGGCTCGTAGCTGCGCTCGGCGATCGACACCGAGGGCGGTGCCACCGGGGTGAGGAACTCGCCCGCGTTCAGGAGGTGCTCCTCGACCAGCCGCCGGCCGATCGCCTCCGGCAGGTCCGGCAGCGCCAGGGGCGCCAGGCTCGCCCAGGTGACCGGCGCCGGGCGCAGGCCGCCCGGCTGGGCCTCGTCGACGAAGAGGCCGCGCCCCTCGTCCCAGAGCCGCTCGATCAGCGCCGGCGTCGCCGACGAGCGGCCGAGGCTCTGCAGGGAAAGCGACCAGAGGGTGTTGACCAGCGTCTCGCAGAGGACCGGGCCGCCGCGATCGCGGATCCGCCGCGCGTCCCAGCCGAGCCGGCGATTCCTCTCGACCAGGAGCGGGAAGCCGGCACGGCTGTTGCCGCGCCCCTTCCAGACCGGGTCGAACTTGGGCGAGGAGTCGAGCCCCGACTCGTCCGGCTGGACGATCCAGAGCAGGCCGTCGCCCTCGAGGTCGCGGTTGGCGAGGAGCCAGTCGGCCTGGGCGCCGATCCGCGGCTCCTCGGTCGGGTCGCCGACCGCGATCCGCCAGGCCCAGGCCAGCAGCGGCGGCTGGATCGACTCGGTCGTCTTCGCGCTGCGCTTGGCGACGTTGTAGAAGACACGCCGCACGCCGGAGACCGGCCGCTGCCAGAAGATCGTGTGGCCGATGAACCCGTCCGGGCGCTGGGCGGCGAGCAGGCTCTCCAGCTCGGCCCGCGAGCGGCCCGGCTCCCAGCGCCGGTTGACGATCGCGGCAAAGCAACTGTCCCAGTACCACTGCCAGGGATAGCGGCCGGGGCTCGGTTCGGTGTAGGCGTAAGGGGCGCCCGCGGCTTCGCCTTCGCGCCAGTTCTGGCGGAGGACCCGCTCGGCCTCCGCGAGGGCGCGTTGGGCATCGTCCATGCCGGACGGAGGCTATCGGGGCGCCCCCGGTTGTCCCTTGTCGCGCGATGCCCTGGAAGCCGACAACAGGGGCCGGCCGGGCTGGCCAAGATCGTGCAACCGGGGCCGCCGGCCCGCATCTGCGCGCCGTCCTCGTAAAGATTGCGTCCGCAACTGGCCCGCTGACGCGGTGTTCCCAGGTACTCAATGCCCGTTTCGCCCACCCAAAGCCGCCGCCGCGCCATCCTGGCCCTCGCCTTCGCGGGTTTCCTTGCCGCGCTCTTCGTCGTGCTCAACCCGGGCGCGGCCAACTCGGCGCCGCTGACGGTGACCGTCCTCGGCCAGACCACGGAAACGCCGCCCGCCTCCTGCCCGGGCAAGATCGTCAACAACGTCGAGGTGACGCCGTGCCGGGTGGAGGGCCACGTCACCGGCTTCCAGTCGATCGCCGACGGCATCGCCCGCCCCTACGAGGCGCCCTACGACGGCAAGATCGTCGCCTGGTCGATCACCCTGGCGAAGCCCTCGACCACCGAAACCGCGACCACCACCGACGAGGTCGGCTTCTTCAACGAATTCCTCGGCGAACCGTCGGAGGCCCGGATCTCGATCCTCAAACCGATCGAAGGAACCAACCCGCCGCAGTACACCCTGGTCCGCCAGAGTCCGCTGCAGGTGCTGAACGGCTACTTCGGCACGACCCCGGTCTTCGCCCTCAAGCACCCGCTCTCGATCCTCCAGGGCCAGGTCGTCGCCCTGACCGTGCCGACCTGGGCGCCGATGTTCGCCTTCAACGTCTCCAGCGAAAACACCTGGCGCGGCAGCCGCCTGCCGGAACACTGCTCCTCCAAAGAAGACATCCAGAACGAACATCCCCAGCAGGGCGTCGGCAAGACCAAGACCTACGGCTGTTACTACTCGAACGCCCGCCTGCTCTACACGGCGACGCTGGTCAAGAGCCCGACCGCGGAAACGACTGAATAGCTCGCCTCGCCTCAGGGCGTGCTGGAACCAAGCAGTTCAAGGACGCAGGGAGCGAGACGAGGGGAGCGCACAAAAGTGCGTGACCTGAAGGCGAGCGACCGAGGACGCCGAAATGCGCCGGTTACAGCGCGCCCTGGCGCAGGCCGCAGTACGGGCAGTCACTGACGTCGATGCCGATCAGCTGATCGCAGCGGCGGCAGGCCCGCAGGTTCTCGGGGCTGCGCGGCAGCGCCGAGGAGGAGGGGGCCAGCGGCAGCACCATGGCGACGGGGAACATCTCCTCGCCGGTCTCGCGGTCGCGGTAGATCTGGCCCGGTTCGGTGGGGGCGATCGCCTCGCGGCCGGAGGCCGGGGCGCGCATCCTGAAGAGCTGCTTCGCGTTCATCGCCGCAAAGACTAATAGCTTGCGCGGAACGACATGCGCGTCCTCATCTTCCACGGCTACATGCTGCGCGGCACCGGCAGCAACATCTACAACGTCAACCTGGCGCCGGCGCTGGCCCGGCTCGGCCACGAGGTGCATCTGCTCTGCCAGGACCGCGAGGTGAAGATCCCCGGGGTCCAGATCCACAACCCGGACATCGGCGGCCTCCTGCCGGTCTACGTCAAGGACCCCTACGAGGGGTTCGTCGTCAAGACCTTCCCCGAGCTGACCGAGGAGGAGCTGGCCTTCTACATCGACGCCAACGTCGCCGCGGTGCGGGAGGTGGCCGAGGGCGCCGGCGGCATCGACCTGGCGCTCGCCAACCACGAGGTGATGGGCCCGGCGATCCTCGCCCGCGCCGACGTCGCCCCCTACGCGGTCAAGGTCCACGGCTCGGCGCTCGAGTACACGGTCAAACCGTTCCCCCGCTTCCTGCCCTACGCCTACGAGGGGATGGACGCCGCCGCCGGCATCCTCGTCGGCTCCCTCCACACCGCAGAATCGCTCTGGAATGCCCTCCCCGACCTCCCGGATCTGAAAGAGAAGACGCGCCTCGGTCCTCCTGGTGTGGACGTCGAAGAGTTCGCGCCGAGCGAGGGGGAGCGCGAAGCCAAGGTGGTCTTCGTCGGCAAGCTGATCGTCTCCAAGGGGGTCGACCTGCTGCTCGCCGCCTGGCCCCTGGTCCGTGCCAAGCACCCCGGCGTCCGCCTCGAGGTCGCCGGCTTCGGCGCCTACGAGGACGGGCTGCAGCGGCTGCAGGCGGCGCTCGACCGTGGCGACCTCGACGACGCCCGCGCGGTCGCCGCCGCCGGCCGCGGGCTCGAAGGGGGGGAGGAGAAGCCGCTGCCGATCCTCTCCGCCTTCCTCGCCGACCCGCCGCCCGGCTACGCCGAGGCCGCCCGCGCCGCCGCCGGCTCGGTCGAGTGGATCGGTCGGCTCGAGCACGACGAGGTCGCCGCGCTCCTCCCGCACGCCGAGGCGCTGGTCATGCCGAGCACCTTCCCCGAGGCCTTCGGGATGGTCGCGGTCGAGGCCGCGTCCTGCGGGGCGCTGCCGGTCTCGGCCGGCCACTCGGGGATGCTCGAGGTCTCCCGCGTCCTCGCCTCGACCCTCCCCGAGGCCGCCGCGCCGCTCACCTCGTTCCCGGTCGAGGCCGGTGCCGTGGAGGCGATCGCCGACCGCCTCGACCGCTGGTTTGAAATGCCCGAGCAAACCCGCGCCGAGGCCCGCGCGACGCTGGTCGAGACGGTCGCCCGCCTCTGGAGTTGGGAGGGCGTGGCCCGCGGGGTGCTCGACGCCGCGGCCGGAAACCTAGGCGGATTGCCGGTCCCCGGCCGCTAGTGCCGAGAGTCACCTGGACGGCAAAGCGTCCCGCCGCCGCGCGTCAATAGAATGCCGCGCGGTGTTCAGCAACCGCATCCCGATAGCGAAAATGGCCGCTGCCGTAGTGGTCCTCGCAGCGATCACTTCGGCGATCATGTTGTCGATCAACTGGAACGGCCAGGAGGCTTCGACCGCGGCCCCGAAGATCGACGATCTGATGAACCTGATGATCGTCCTGTCGTCGGTGGTCTTCTGGATCGTGATGGTCGCGCTGGCCTACGCTCTCTACGCGTTCCGCGCCAAACCGGGCGACGAATCGGACGGCGAGCCGATCCACGGCAACACCCGCCTGGAGATCGTCTGGACGATCGTGCCGACGATCATCGTGCTCTTCGCCGGTGGCTGGAGCTGGAAAGTCCTCGACGAAATCGAAGAACCGACCGGTCACGAACTCACCGTCGACGTCTTCTCGCAGCAGTACGCCTGGTCCTTCGGCTACCCGGGCAAAGGCTATGCCTACTCGCAGGGCGTCCTGCACGTCCCGGTGAACCGGCAGATCATCTTCAAAATGCACGCGCAGGACGTGATCCACTCGTTCTGGGTCCCACAGTGGCGGATCAAGAAAGACAACGTCCCGGGGATCACGACGACCGCGATCGTCACCCCGGACAAGGTCGGCACCTATCAGCTGATCTGCACCGAGCTCTGCGGCTTCGGCCACTCCTCGATGCGGGCCAAAGTGGTCGTCGAGCCGGAAGGCAAGTGGGAAAAGTGGGTTGCCGGCCTCAAAGAAAAAGTCCCGACGCCGCTGATGGTGTCGGTCAAACAGGACACCGAGACCAATCCGGAACCGCTCGAAAGAGTGGACGCGGAATAATGGAGGCGAAGTAATGGTTGCAGCGTTTAAACGACCCGGTTGGTACCGCGCTCTGCTCGGCGCGACTCTCGCCGCGGCTCTCGGCGTCGGTCTGGTCGTCATGCTGCGCTCGCTGTCCGGCCTCTCCGCCTTCCAGAGCGAACAGACCGGCTACCCGCAGGTGGTGGTGCCGCTGATCATGGCCCCGCTCGGCTTCCTGCTCGGCCTCGGCGCCTTCGACTACTGGCTGCGCTGGGCCTTCGGCCTGCCGACCATCCCCGAGGACCACGCGATGCACGGGGCGCACAGCTGGAAGGACTACTTCAAAGTCAACACCGACCACAAGGTGATCGGGATCCAGTACGTCGTCACCACCTTCTTCTTCTTCTTCGTCGGTGGGCTGATGGCGATGCTGATCCGGGCCGAGCTGGCCCAGCCGGGCACCCAGATCGTCGGCGCCAACACCTACAACAGCCTCTTCTCGACCCACGCAGTCCTGATGATCTTCGTCTTCGTGATCCCGGTCTTCGCCGGGCTCGCCAACTACGTGCTGCCGCTGATGATCGGCGCGCCGGACATGGCGTTCCCGCGCCTCAACGCGCTCAGCTTCTGGCTGCTGCCGATGGCCGGGCTGCTCTTCATCGGCTCCTTCCTCGCCCCGGGCGGCGCCTTCGACGCGGGCTGGACCGGCTACGCGCCGCTATCGACCGGCGCCCCGTTAGGTCAGTCCTTCTTCAACCTGGGAGTCCAGTTCGCGGGCGCGTCATCGATCGCGACCGCGCTGAACTTCCTGGTCACGATCATCACCATGCGTGCGCCCGGGATGACCTTCTGGCGGATGCCGCTGCTGGTCTGGGCCAACCTCTCGACCTCGCTGCTGGTAGTCGCCGCGACGCCGTTCATCGCCGGCGCCCAGTTCATGGTCCTCTTCGACCGCGTCCTGCACACGAACTTCTTCCAGTTCGGCTCCGGCGGCGACGTCATCAGCTACCAGCACATCTTCTGGTTCTACTCACACCCAGCCGTCTACATCATGATCTTGCCCGGCTTCGGGATCATCTCCGAGGTCATATCCACGCACGCCCGTAAACCGATCTTCGGTTATCGACTAATGGCACTGGCGCTGATCGGGATCGTCGTGCTCAGCTACTCGGTCTGGGCGCACCACATGTTCGTCGCCGGCATGTTCAGCTGGCTGCGCGTGCCGATGATGCTGACCACGCTGCTGATCGCGGTGCCGACCGGGATCAAGATCTTCTCCTGGCTGGGGACGCTCTACTTCGGCAAAATCCACACCAAATCGACGGCGATGCTGTTCGCCCTCGCCTTCATCGTGACCTTCACGATCGGCGGGATATCCGGGGTCATGCTCGGCATGGTGCCGTTCGACATCCACGTGTCGGACACGTACTTCATCGTCGCCCACATCCACTTCGTGCTCTTCGGCGGCTCGGTCTTCACGATCTTCGCCGGCGTCTACCACTGGTTCCCGAAGATGACGGGCCGGATGTACGACGAGAAACTCGGGCGCGTCCACTTCTGGGGCACGCTGATCGGCACCTGGGGGACCTTCGTCCCGATGCACTGGGTTGGCATGGACGGGATGCCGCGACGGGTGGCCGACTACTCCGCTGCCTTCGGCAACTGGAACCTGCTGATCAGCTGCTTCGCCTTCATGCTCGGCGCGATCCAGCTTGTCTTCCTCTACAACATGATCGTCAGCTGGCGGTTCGGTCCGAAAGCCGAGGCCAACCCGTGGCGGGCGAACTCGATCGAGTGGCTGGTCTCCTCGCCGCCGCCGATCTACAACTTCGACGAGATCCCGCGCGTCGTCGGTGGTCCGTACGAGTACGGCATCCCCGGCGCCCGGCACGCGATCATGGCCGGTGAAGGCGCCGAGGTCCCGGCGGCTCAGCCCAGCGTGGTGGGGCATTGACGGACGCGACGGACACGAAGCGCCCCCTGCTCGTCTTCCTCAACGAGGTGGCGGGTGGCCGCGGGCTGTTGAAAGCGGTGCGCGAGCGCACAGAGGCCGGCGGGATCTCCGAGGTCATCGTCGCCGCGCCGCAGAACCAGCCGACGATCGGCTCCTTGATCGACCGTGACGAGCTCTATGCCTCGGCGCGCGCCCGGGTCGAGGTGACGATGTCGGTGTTCGCCGAGTTCGGCATCGACTCGGTCGGCGAGGTGCTCGACCGGGCGCCGCAGCTGGCGCTCGGCGATGCGATCCGCCTCCACGAGCCGGTCGAGGTCCTCTTCTCCGCTCTCTACGACACCCGCTTCGGGATCGCCCGCAAGGACTTGGTCGAGTGGGCCCGCGAGCTGGCCGAGCCGGAGGTGCGGTTCACCCACATCCCGGTCCGGGTCGAAGAGGACGCGATCCGCCTCGACCTCGCCCACGTGCTGGTGATCGCGACCCAGACCGTCAACGCGCCGGACCTGGTCGCGAGGATGAAAGAGCGCGCCGCGACCCGCCCGCACCGGTACACGATCATCAGCCCGCGCAGCGAGGCCGTCTCCGAGGAGCAGGTTGTCCGCGACCTGGCGGCGACGCTGGCCGAGCTCTACCGCGACGAGATCGACGCGACCGGCCTGCCGATCTCCGCCGAGGACCCCTTCGAGGCGGTCCGCAACGCGATCGAGCACTACAAGATCGACGAGATCCTGATCTCGACCTTCGCCGGCCAGCAGTCGCGCTGGCTCGAGTCCGACCTGGTGGGCCGCGTCCGCGGGATCACCGACAAGCCCGTTAGCCACGTCGAGGTCGGCCGCGCCCCGGCGGCGGTCGCCGCGGCGGTTGCCGAGGGAGGTGAGCACTGATGGAGAGCGCTTCCGTACCGCTTCCGGGCGCCGGCGGTCAGGCCGCCGAGTCCCACCAGCACGACCACCACGGTCCGCCGGAGGCCAACCAGAGCTCGCGGATCGACCGCCAGACGCTCGGCATCCTGCTCTTCATCATCTCCGAGGTGATGCTGTTCGGCGCCTTCTTCGCGTCTTACTTCTTCCTCCGCGTCGTCGTCAATCCCTCCGACTGGCCGCCGAAGCCGTTCGAACTCCCGGTCGCCGTCGCGGGCATGAACACCGCGATCCTGATCTCCTCGAGCTTCACCGTGCACTACGCCCTGGAGGCGATCCGCAAAGGCAATCGCCAGGGGATGAAGCTCGGCCTCGTCCTCACCTGGATGCTCGGCCTGACCTTCCTCTTCATTCAGATCAACGAGTACGTGCACCTTGGCTTCAGCATCCGCACGGAGTCCTTCGGCACGATCTTCTACTCGCTGACCGGTCTGCACGGCGCCCACGTCTTCGTCGGGCTGATGCTGCTGACCTTCGCCACGATCCGCGCCTTCCGCGGCCACTACGACAAAGACGCCGAGTCTCACCTCGGCGTCGAGGTGCCGGGCATCTACTGGCACTTCGTCGACATCATGTGGATCATCGTGTTCGCGACCGTCTACATCCTCTGATCAGGCACCGGGTCAAGGTGTCGCCGCGGTGAGGATCAACGAGGCGGCGGTCTTCAAATGGGTGCTGATCGTCGGCGCCGCCGGCGCCAGCGTGGTCGCCCTCACCCTGCTCACCCGGCCGCTCGTCGGAGCCCTCTGGGGGCTCGTCTTGGTGATCGCGGCCTCGGTGTACGGAATCCGTTGGAGCCGCGAGTGGTGGCACAACGCCAGGGACCGCCCCGGCGGCCCCGACCACCACGCCTGACCGCTACCGCGGTCTACAGCGCCCCGCCAATCGGCACACAATTGGCACTTTCTGCGCACCACAATTGCGCTTTGGATCCCTACCATCCTTGCCATGGAGGCGATGCGAACGAGATGGAGCGATGAGCGGCTCGACGATCTGAAAGCTTCGGTGGACGGTCTCAAGGGTTCGGTGGATCGCTTGGACGGTCGCGTCGATCGTCTTCAGCATTCGATGGTCATCGGGTTCATCGCGATGGGCGCGATGATGTTCGCCGGCTTCGGCGCGATCCTCACCCTCTTCGCGACGCACTTCTGAGCGGGCGCTTCGACCAGCGGCCCCAGAGCTCGAGCGTGAGCAGGGTGAGGGCGACGGGGACGGTGGCCGGGGTCTCGTGGATGAAGAAGAAGAGGAGGTCCCAGGCGCAGCAGAGGGTGACGGCGAGGAGGGCGCCGCGGAGCTGCAGGCGGCCGTCGCGGGCGAGCAGGGCGCCGAGAACGGCGGCGATGAAGAGGTCGCCGAAGCCCATCAGCGCCGCGCCCCAGTCGACCAGTTGCAGCTTCGGCAGGTCGGCGGCGGGCGCCGCGGTGTTGAGGACCGAGTTGGGGGCCTGGAGGAGGTCGGTGAAGACGAGGTAGGCGTCGATGATCGCCATCGCGTAGATGCCGAGCTTCACCCAGCGCGCCGGCACCACGCAGACCAGGAGCCACCCGAGGGTGACGCAGGCGAGCGCCGACAGCGCCAGCCCCGCCGACTGACCGCCCAGTTCACCCTTCGCCGCCCAGGCGAGGGCGAAGAGCGGCACCGCCAGGAGGGCGAGCGGGGGCCGTGCCCCGTGGACGATCCAACCGAGCGCCACCGCCGCCAGCGGCGGCACCGCGATCAGGGCGAGCCAGGTGAGGAACTGGGCCGAGGATTCGTCGAGCGCGATCCCACCGATCACCACGACGATCGACAGCGGCAGCACCAGAGCCCACCAGCGGCCCCCGTAGCGGTCGAGCAGGGGAATCTTGACGGTGGGGCGGGGGAGGCCGACCAGGACGCCCTGGACGAGGCTGAGGAAGCCGATCGAGAGCCAGAAGGGAAGCATCGGGAGGCCCCGGCGGGCCTAGGCTGCGCCCGGGCTCGCGCCGGCGCCCGCCGCGGCAGGCGTGGCCGGACCGGCGGCGTCGCGATCGGCCGCCGGCAGGGTGCCGTCGCGTGGCTCGAGCCGCCCCGCCGCGGCGATCGTCCACAGCATTGCCAGCCAGTTGCAGGTGGCGAGGGCGACGTGGACCCAGACGATCTGGGTAGGCAGTTCAAGCTCCCACTGGGCGTAGCCGACGATCCCCTGCGCCAGCAAGAGGAAGAGGACGACGGTCAGCGGCTTGAGCGCCCGCCGGTCGCCGCCGGGTCGGCGCAGGTAGAACCAGACGCCGATCGCCGCCAGGCCGTAGACGGTGGCGAGCACCGCGTGGCGCTGGACGACCCATTCCAGAGTGCCGGAGCCCTCGAAGGTGAAGCGCTTGACCGGCTGCCCTTCGAACTCGCCCGCGTGCGGCCCGGCGCCGGTGGCGATCGTCCCGGCGAGGATCGTCAGCTGGCCGAGCGGCACCAGGCCCCGCACCGCCCAGACGCCCTTGCGGTCCCAGGAACGCCGCCGGTCCCACGGCTCGTAGCGCGAGCACCACATCAGCGCGAAGCCGGCGTCGAGCAGCGCCATCGAGAGGATGAAGTGGCCCATCACCAGTTCCGGGCGCAGGTCGTACTTGACCACCAGGGCGCCGAGGATCGCCTGGGCGATGACGCCGAGCGGCAGCAGGGCGCCGAAGATCGCCAGGTGGCGGCGGTAGGGGCGGCGGAAGAAGGCGAGGCCGCAGGCGGCGATCACGACGACGCCGAGCAGGCCGGTGACGATCCGGTTGGCGGACTCGATGATCGCGTGCGATTCGAGCGGCGGGTGCTGGCCGGCGCCGTAGCACTGGGGCCAGTCAGGGCAGCCGAGGCCCGAATCGGTGAGCCGCACGGCCGCCCCGGAGAGCACGATGAGCGCCAGCCCGATCAACGCCAGCACGGTCACCTGGGCGTAACGGTGCGGAGAGATCTCGAAGCGATTTCGGAGGCGCACGAACATATTCAGATGATGACCGGCGCGGCCCGCCGGCTTCCAGCTCTGGTCGGCCTATTCTTTCCCGGCGCTTTCAGCCAGGTATTCGACCAACTCTTTGAGTTCTTCTTCGGAAAGCTTTTCGCCGAAGGTTTCCGGCATCACGTGGGCCGGATAGCCCTGGGCGATCATGGCGTTCGGTTCGACGATCGATTCTTCGATCTCGGCTTCCTTCTGGCCGGGCAGGACTTCGTCGAGGTTCGGGCCGGTGACGCCGCCGGAGTTGGCGGCGGCCAGCGTGTGGCAGCCACCGCAGCCGTTGTTGGCGAAGACCTGGGCGCCGGGGCCGCCTTCGACTTCGGGCGGCGCCGCGCCGGGCACCCCGGCGTACTTGCCGAGGTAGGCGGCGATGTCGTCGAGATCGTCGCCCTCGACGATCTTGGCGGGCATCGAGGCGGCCGGATTGCCGTTGGAGGGACGCGGGTCGTCGACCTGCGCCTTGACGATCCCTTCGACCGTGGCCGCGTCGAAGCCGCCGGTTTCGCGCGCCGCGGCAAAGGCGTCGTCGAGGTTCGGCCCGACGTTCGCCGTGGTGCCCGCCTGGGCGAGCGCGTGGCAGACCCCGCATTTGGTTTCGAAGAGCTCCCGCCCGCGCGCGATGTCGGGATTCGTGGTCCCGCAACCGCTGATCGCGACGACGGTAGCGACCAGCGCCAAGAGCGGGACGAGGAGGCGGATGGGCTTGGGGAGGTTCTGCATGCTGCGCGGCGCCGGAGTCTATATGTCGAGGCACCCGGCACGGCGTTTGCCGGCCGCGCCCGGCAGGGGTACATTTGCATCGATTCGCACTAGCGGGAAACTCGTCCGAGGAGGAGGCACGGTATGCAGGTGAGGGATGGCATGTCCGAGGTATCGGTGACGGTGGGGCCGTCGCACACGCTGCGGCAGGCCGCGGCGGCGATGGTCGCCCGCAACGTCGGCGCCGCCCTGGTGATCGACGACGAGGCGCCCACCCCGGGCATCGTCACCGAGCGCGACCTGATGCTCTCGGTCGGCGCCGGCGAGGATCCCGACGTCGAGCCGGTCGCCGGCCACATGACCGAGTCGGTGATCACCGCGGCTCCCGACTGGAGCCTCGAGCACGCCGCCGCCGAGATGTCCCGCCGCAGCGTCCGCCACCTGGTCGTCTTCGACGGCGGCGAGGTGGTCGGCATCCTCTCGATGCGCGACATCGTCCGCGTCTGGACGTCAGACGGAGCGACGAGCGAAATGCCGCTGCCCAGTGGGGCGCAGGGGACGTGAGGCTCCGTGACGGGTTCAGGCGCCGGGAGACGCGCTGAGACGCGATCTCAGGGGCGAGGCGGAGTGCCCGGAGCCGTGGGCTCCAGGTAGATCTGCTCGGTGGGGAGCGTGGCGCTACGGGCGTCCTGGCGGCGGGGCAGGCTGAAGTAGCTGCGCACCGAGGTGCGGACGATCGCGCGGAGGCCGAAAAGCAGGATCACGATCCCGACGTAGGACCAGACGAAGGCCGAGAAGACGAAGCCGTTGGCGTAGATCCCGGCGACCGCGCCGATCGCGCCGACGGCGAAGAGGGCCGGGCCCCAGGAGGGACGAGGGACCTGGATCGTCTCGCCCGGCTCGGGGACGTGGCGGTGCTCGCTCATCAGTGCGCGATGTAGAGGAGGGCGACGATGAAGCAGAGGGCGAAGACCGTCGCGGCGAAGCCCCCGGCGACCAGGCCGGCGGTCATGTTGCGACGTGCGGTCTCGCGATCCACAGCCGGATTTCTATCAGAGGCGAGAGCGGCAGAGGCGGGAGGACGGCAAGGGACGCGGCCACCTCGGAGGCGGCCCGGGCAGGCTGAGGCCGCCTCCGAGATGGCCGTGTCTGTGGGGAGAGGTGAGAGTTCGGGCGAGGGGCGGGGGGCGCCGAGGATGCCTGTGGAGCCTTACCGCCTCTATGCGACGGTTAGGCGCCACGGCCACGTCCGAGCGGCGAGGTCCGTGGCGGAGACGCCGTAAACGTCACCGTGAGGTACGGGAGACGCGCGGAACTCCACGGCTCCTCATGAGACGTCACATTCGCCCCATCGGTCAGCGGTTTGCTGTGGAGAGAAGCTCTCTCTATCCGGGAGTAATGCTCCACAGCGCGGCCCGGATCCCCGGAAGCGCCGCTTCGGATGTGACGACTCGGTGACGTTCGCGGCATCTCCGTGCCGCCACCCCCGGGACGTCCCGTCCCTGTCACGCCTCTCCGCAAGGACGCCGTCCCTGCGCCAGTTCGCCCCGCTAAACCTCCCAACCGGGGCGTCTCGGAGGCGGCCGCAGCCTGCCCGGGTCGCCTCCGAGACGCCCGGCCTCGCCGTCCCCGGCCGCAGGCAATCGAGCCCTCACCCGTCCCCGGCCGCAGGGGCTCGGACCCTCGCCCGGCGCCGCTTCGGCTCAGGCGTGGGCGGCGATGGCCATCGAGATGAAGAGCAGCGCCAGGTAGGCGAGCGAGAAGAGGTAGGTGCGGAGGGCCCAGGCGCGGCTTTTGGTGCGCAGGAGGACGTAGGAGAAGCCGATGAAGCCGGCGCCGAGGAGCATCGAGGGGACCAGGTAGGCGACCCCAAGGCCGCCGGCGCAGAAGGGCAGCTGGGTGACGGCGTATAGGAGCACCGTGTAGAGCATGATCTGGCGGCGGGTCTCGTCCTCGCCGGCGACCACCGGCAGCATCGGGATGCGCGCCTGGGCGTAGTCGTCCTTCATCAGGATCGAGAGCGCCCAGAAGTGGGGCGGGGTCCAGAAGAAGACGATCGCGAAGAGGTAGAAGGCCATCCCGCTGAGGCCGCCGGTCATCGCCGCCCAGGCGACCAGCGGCGGAACCGCGCCGGCGGCGCCGCCGATGACGATGTTCTGCGGCGTCGTCCGCTTCAGCCAGAGCGTGTAGACGAAGACGTAGCCGAGCAGGCCGGAGAGCGAGAGCGCCGCCGCCAGCACGTTCACCTGGGTCGACAGGAGGAGGAAGGAGAGGCAGCCGAGGGTGACGCCGAAGGCGATCGCGGCGGCGGGGGAGACCCGGCCGGAGGCGACCGGACGGTCGGCGGTGCGCTTCATCGTGATGTCGATGTCGCGGTCGACGGCGTGGTTGATCGCCCCGGCGCCACCGGCGGACAGGGCGCCGCCGAGGCAGGTCAGGAGGATCAGGCGAAGCGACGGGTCCCCTGCCACGTACATCGTCGTCACCGTGGTCAGCAGCAGCAGCGACTGAACGGTGGGCTTGGTCAGCGTGACGTAGTCACGGACCAGCTGGGACGCGGCAGAGCGGGGAGCTACCCCGGCCGCCTGGGGGGGCGCGGTGCTCGCGCCGGCGCCGGATGACATGCGGTCAGGCTACCGGCTGGGACTGCGCGGCCGCACGCTCCTCGACGTCGTGCGCCCGGCGGGCGACCGCGGCGCGGATGTCCTGCAGCGGTCGGTCGCTGCGGACGTCCGGCTGGACGTCGAAGTTGTGGACCGGGGGCGGCGAGAGGGTGAACCACTCGAGCGTGTCGCCCTTCCAGGGATCGTGACCGGCGCGCGCCCCGCCCTTGATCGAGGCGACGGCGTTGATCAGCACCAGGATGACCCCGAAGAAGAGGACCAGTACGCCGATCGAGGAGAGCAGGTTGTAGAAGTTGACGCCGGTGTGGTTGAAGAACTTGTAGGCGTCGACCACCTGATCCTCTTCCCAGCCCGCCAGCGCCATCGGCACGAAGGCCAGCAGGCTGCCCGCCGCCAGGGTCCAGAAGGAGAGGCGGCCGAGCTGCTCGCCCATCGAGCGCCCGGTGATCTTCGGGAACCAGTAGTGGAGCGCGGCGAAGCCGCCGAAGACGGCGCCGCCGATCAGCGCGAAGTGGGTGGCGGCGGTCGAGTCGGTGGTGTTTTTGAGGTACCAGGCGGCGCCGACCAGCGACTGCTGCAGCTCGGCGGCGAGGCCGAGCGAGATCGCCGAGAGCGCCCCGATCGCGAACAGGAGCGGCGCCCGCAGTTTCAGCGCGCCGCCTTTCAGCGTCGCGATCAGGTTGAAGAAGAGCAGGCCGATCGGGACGATCAGGATCAGCGAGACGGCCATCGCGAAGAACTTGTAGCCGAGGCCGATCGGGGCGGTGTACATGTTCTGCATCCAGGCGAGGGTGCCGAGCACGGCGACCGCGACGATCGAGCCCATGACCACCGGCCGGTTGAAGAGCGGGTTGCCGGAGAAGACGCTGAAGATCTCGGCGATCGTGGCGAAGGCGAAGATCAGCACCAGCGCGTAGGCGCCCGAGTAGAAGATCCAGGTCAGGTGCTGCCAGAGGAGCGGCGCGCCGCCGCCACCGTCGGCGAAGAAGGTGCCGCCGTAGTTGCGGTCGATCATCAGCATCGTGAAGGCGGCGAGCAGGACCGGGCCGATGAAGAGCATCAGCCAGGAGCCGACCGCGGCGGTCCAGGCGAAGATCGGGGCGCGGCGCCAGGCCATCCCGGGCGCCCGGTCGACCCGCAGGGTGACCGCCAGGTCGACCGCGATGAGGACGAAGCCGAAGGTGGCGAAGCCGCAGGCGGTGAGCCAGGCGTCGACCCCGTTGTTGCTGAGGAAGGAGAGCTCCGAGAGCGGCGGCAGCGGGTTGACGCCGGCCTCCGACGGGGTCCAGAGGAAGCCCGAGTAGAGGACGACCGCGCCCGCCACCCAGAGCAGCCCGCCCATCTGCGAGAGGCGGGGGAGCGCGGTGCCGCGGGCGCCCACCTGGAGCGGCGCGACGAAGAGGAAGAGGCCCATCACCAGCGGCAGGGCGAAGAAGAAGATCGAGGTGGCGCCGTAGAGCGAGAGCACCCGGTTGAAGGTGTACGGCTCCATGAAGGTGTTCTCCGGGATCGCCAGCTGCAGCCGCATCAGCAGCAGCTCGAGCGCGGCGAGGAAGAGGAAGCCGCCGGACCCGACCATGAGGATTTTGGCGACCTGCTTGTGGTCGGCGCTGGTGACGATGTCCATCCAGCCGGCGCGCTTGGGGCGCGGGAAGTCATCGACGGTGATCTCGGGACGGGGCTCTTGCGTGATGCTCATTCTGGTCTCCGCCTCATTTGCCGCCGACGATGTCTTCGACCACGTAGGCCGCGACGTTTTTGATTTCTTCTTCCGACAGGGTGCCACTGAACGCCGGCATCCCGCCGCCGCCGTTGGTCACCTGCATTTCGGCGCCGGCCTGTTCTTTGGCCAGCGGCATCGTGGTCAGGTCGGGGCCGCCGCTGCCGCCGAGGCCGTCGGCGCCGTGGCAGACCGAGCAGTTTTCGGCGAAGACTTCTTTGCCGGCTTCGGGATCCAGCGCGGCGCTTTCGGCCCCTTCGGCCGATTCTTCGCCTTCGCCTTCTTCGCCTTCGGCCGCTTCGCCTTCGGCGCCTTCGCCTGGCGCCGCTTTCCCGCCTTCTTCGCCTTCGGCCGATTCAGCTTCGGCTTCTTCGGACTTTTCGGTCTGGGAGCCGGGTTCTTCGGAAGGTTCGGCGCTCGGGTTGGCAGCCGCTTCTTCTTTCAGTTTTTCGGCCTCGATCTTCTCCGCCGCTTCGTTCCCGGCTTTGATGCCCTTCTGCTGTTCCTTGATGAATTCTTCGAAGCGTTCCGGCGAGACGACTTCGACCGTGGTCCGCATCGGCGCGTAGGACTGGCCCGAGAGGGTCGATGCCTGGCCGTAGAATTCGCCTTCGGCGTCGGCGCGGAAGAGGACGTGGGTGGTCTTGCCGGGGGTCGCGTCGACCTTCGGCGCCAGGTCGGGGACGTTCCAGGTGTGGATCACGTCGGTCGATTCAAGTTTCAGTTCGATCGCGGTGTCGACCGGGATGACCAGTTTCCAGTAGCTGAACGACCCGTTCGGGTAGTTGTAGCGCCACAGCCACTGCTGGCCGGTCGCCTTGATCACCAGCGGTTTGCCTTCGAGTTCGTTGCCGTTCAGCGAGGTGAGCCCGGCGGAGGTCGTCTTCGGCGTCGAGAGCGCGTTGCTGGTGAAGATGATCCCGAGCACGAAGAGGATGATCGCGAAGCCCGAGAGGCCGCCCGCGACGCGCAGCTGCAGGCCCGGCTTGCCCGCCACGGCAGCGGCCGATTTGCCGCGCCCACCGCGCCAGCGGCGGACGGCGCCGAGCAGCCCGAGGTTGATCGCGACGACGATAAGGAGGGCGGCGAAGAAGCCGATCCAAATGAGCGTGTTTATCTGGCCGGTGCCAGGCGAGTGCGGCGTCAAGGCGGGGCCATTCTAATCACGGCGAGCGGGCGTGATGCAGTGCGGCCGGCCCTCATCGAGTCCTCGCCAACCTATACTCGCCGACCCTATGAGGAGGCACTCGCGGCCACCCCGCGCGGTACAGCTGGCTGTCAGGGCGGGAGCGATGGCCACCGTGGGCGCGGCGATCGCCCTTCCACTGGTGCGAAAGCGCCTCCGCGTACCCGGTCCGGTGACCCTCGCCGTGGCCGCCTCAGGGCCGCTCGCGGTGGCCGTTCTCGGCCCGCGCACGCGCAAACGCGACGTCGCCCTCTTCGCGATGCAGATGTGGGCCTTCACGGTCGTCCACGAGATGCCCTATGACGACCCGGAGCGCCTCCGCCGCCGCCTCTACACCCGCTATCCGATCGAGATCGACTCCAAGATCGGCCTCGGCCGGCTGCCCGGGGCGCGCCTGCAGACCTGGCTCGAGGGCCGGCGCGGCGCCAAGGCGCTCGACCGCGTGCTCACGATCACCCACTGGCTCTGGTTCTTCGAGCCCTACACGGTGCTCGCCTGGATCCTCGTCCGCCACCCGGAGCGCTTCCCCCGCGCCGCCCGCCAGATGGCGGCCGTCTTCGACGCCGGCGCCCTCGGCTACTGGGCCCTGCCCACGGCGCCGCCCTGGTGGTCGGCCGAACAGGGGCTGACCAAGGAGCCGATGCGGCGGATCATGTTCGAGGTCGGCGAACCGCTCTGGGGCCGCTACTGGGGAGCGCTCTACAAGGCGTTCGGCGGCAATCCGTGGGCGGCGATGCCCTCGCTCCACTTCGCCACCTCGGTCGCCGCCGCCACCTCGCTGTCCGAAGCGAGCCCGGAGGAGGGGGCGATCGGCTGGACCTACGCGCTGACCCTCGGCTTCGGCCTCGTCTACCTCGGCGAGCACTACGTCACCGACCTCCTCGCGGGCGCCGGGCTGGTCGTCGCGGTGCGGCGGGCCGATCCCGTCTTCGCCCCGACGGTCGGGCAGGTCAACAAGGTGATCCAGCGGCTCGAGCGGATCGCCGGCGGGCGGCCGCGCTAGCGTCCCGGCTGTAGTGCCGGAAGAAGACACGAGGGCAGAGAGCGAAGACTGGGGCGCCGGGCTCGAAGAAGAGTCGGCAGCCGGGCGCGAGAAAGATCAGGGCGGGCGGCCCGAGGAGGACCCCGGCGGCGGGCTCGAGCTGCCCGTCTTCAGCACCAGGCGCATGGTGCAGACCGGCGTCGTCGTGGTCATCCTCCTGGTCGGGATCTACTTCCTCTTCCCGAAGCTGGTCGGGCTCGGCGACTCGCTGGACAAACTCGGCGACGCCGACCCGGTCTGGATCGGGGTGGCGATCCTCTTCAGCATCGCCTCGTACGCGACCTACATCGCCCTCTTCAAAGCGGTGGTCGGCGGCGACGCGCTGAAGCTGACCTGGGGCGAGACCTACGAGATCAACATGGCCGGGGTGGCGGCGACGCTGCTCTTCTCGGCCGGCGGCGCGGGCGGCGTCGCGCTGACCTACTGGGCGCTGCGCAAAGCGGGGATGGCGCGGCGCGAGGTGGCCCGCCGGATGATCGCCTTCGTCGGCCTCCACTACGCCTTCTATCCGCTCGCCCTGATCGTCTTCGGCCTGCTGCTGCGGACGGGGGTGCTGAACGGCGACAACTCGGTCGAGCTGACGATCATCCCGGCCGCCGTCGCCGGGTTGCTGCTGGTGATCGGCGCGCTGGTGACGCTGATCCCGAGCGACGTCGAAGCGCGGCTGATGCCGCACGCCCACGGCGCCCACACCCGCAGCTTCGTCGAATGGGCCTCGCGGGTGCCGGAGACGGCGGGCGAGGGGTTCCGCTTCGCCCTGCGCCTCTTCACCCACCCGCGCCAGGGCGGCCTCGCGGTGCTTGGCGCGGCCGGCTTCTGGGCCTTCAACATCGGCGTGCTCTGGGCCTCCTTCCACGCGCTCGGAATCCAGGTGCCGTTCGCGGTCGTCGTCCAGGGCTTCTTCCTCGGCATGGTCGCCAACCTCTTCCCGCTGGCCCCGGCCGGGGTGGGGGCGGTGGACGCCGGGATGATCGGCGCCTTCGTCCTCTTCGGCCTGCCCGAGGAAACCGTCTTCCCGGCGATCCTGATCTTCCGCCTGGTCTCCTTCTGGATGCCGATCCCGCCCGGCGTCGTCGCCTTCTTCCAGCTGCGCAACACTGTGCATCGGTGGGACGCGGACGGATTGCCGATCAACCGTGGCGGCACGTTGCGCCCCGAGCCCGCCGGGAGTACACTTCAGAAAGTAAAGTAATGGACTGTAGAGCGACCGAGATCGGGTGCCAAAGATGAGCGACAGCAGCGCGGACAAGAAGAAGGTCGAGAACGTGATCATCGTCGGCGGTGGTCCGGCCGGCTACACCGCGGCGCTCTACACCGCCCGCGCGAACCTCGAGCCGCTCGTCTTCGAGGGCTTCCAGTGGGGCGGCCAGCTGCAGAACACGACCGACGTCGAGAACTACCCGGGCTACCCCGAGGGGATCATGGGCCCGGAGATGATGAGCCAGTTCCGCACCCAGGCGGAGCGCTTCGGGACCCGCTTCGTCACCGATGACGTCGACCGGGTCGAGCTCTCCGACGGCGGCGTGCAGAAGGTCTTCCTCGGCGACGAGGAGTACCGCGCCAAGACCGTGATCCTGGCGATGGGGGCGGAGCCGAAACGGCTCGGCGTCCCCGGCGAGATGGAGCTCGCGGGCCGCGGCGTCTCCACCTGCGGCGTCTGCGACGGCGCCTTCTTCAAGGGCCACCGGGTGCTGGTGATCGGCGCCGGCGACTCGGCGATGGAGGACGCGATCTTCATCTCCAAGTTCGCCGAGGAGCTGACCGTCGTCAACCGCCGCGACGAGTTCCGCGCCTCGAAGATCATGCGCGACCGGGCGCTCGCGGTCGACAACATCGACACCTTGACCCCGTACACGCCGCTCGAGTTCGTCGCCGGCGAGGACGGCAAACTCGCCACCGTGCGGATGCGCCACTCCGAGACCGGCGAGGAGAAGGAGATCGAGGCGACCGGCGCCTTCGTCGCGATCGGCCACGTGCCGCGCTCCGAGGTCGCCAAGGGCCAGGTCGACACCGACGAGGACGGCTACATCAAAGTCGCGCCGGGCTCGACCCGCACCAACCTGGAGGGAGTCTTCGCGGTCGGCGACGTCGTCGACCACACCTACCGCCAGGCGGTCACCGCGGCGGGCACCGGCTGCATGGGCGCGCTCGACGCCGAGCGCTACCTGCGCGACTCCGACGCTCCGGTCGAGGCCCACTGGTTCCCCGGCGGCGAGCCCGCCGCGCTCGAGATCTAGAAACACGCGTTCTCAGGCACACGCCGGTTCGTAGGCTCGTACATACGTCCAGCTGGCGGATCGCGCTATCGTCAGCGCTCATGCCGCCTGAGTGTTCACATCTCGATTCGGTCCAGTACCTGGAGGTTCCCGAGGAGGTCGAGGGCTGCGAAGAGTGCCTGCAGCTGGGGATGCGCTGGGTGCACCTGCGGATGTGCCAGACCTGCGGCCACGTCGGCTGCTGCGACAACTCCGAGGGCAAGCACGCGACCTCGCACTTCAAGGCGATCGGGCACCCGATCATCCGCTCCGCCCAGCCGGGCGAGGACTGGAGCTGGTGCTACGTCGACGAAACGATGATGCGCCTCACCGAGGACTAGCGGCGGCGACGCCCGTTCGCGTAGCGCGAACAGGCGGGAGTCCGGATCTAGCTCTCCACCATCGGCGTCATCGCGTTGATCCCGGTCGCCTCGCGGCCGATGATCAGTTTCTGGATCTGGGAGGTGCCCTCATACAGAGTGGTCACTCGGGCGTCGCGCAAGTAGCGCTCGACCGGGTAGTCGTCGACGTAGCCGGAGCCGCCGTGGACCTGGATCGCCAGGTTGGCGCACTCGACCGCCGACTCGGTGGCGAAGACCTTGGCGACCGAGGTCTCCATCGTGTTCGGCTTGCCTTCGTCCTTGAGCAGCCCGGCGCGCAGGACCAGCATCTTCGAGGCGTCGCGCTTCAGGATCATGTCGGCGATCATCTCCTGGACCAGCTGGAAGCGGGCCAGGGGGACGCCGAACTGCTGGCGCTCCTTGGCGTAGGTGACCGAGGCCTCGACGCAGCCGTCCATGATCCCGACGCAGCCGGAGGCGACGCTGTAGCGACCTGAGGCGAGCGCGCCCATCGCCACCTTGAAGCCGTCGCCGACCTCGCCGAGCAGGGCGTCGTCGCCGACCTCGACCGCGTCGAGCGAGAGCTCCGCGGTGTCGGAGGAGCGCAGGCCGAGCTTGCCGTGGATCGGGGCGCTGGTGAAGCCCTCCGCGGCGGTTGGGACGAGGAAGGCGGCCAGCCCCTTGTGCTTCTTCGCCGGGTCGGTCTGGGCGAAGATCAAGGCGAACTCGGCGACGCTGCCGAGGGAGATCCACATCTTCTGGCCGCTGATCGACCAGCCGGAGTCGGTCTTCGTCGCCCGGGTGCGCAGGTTGGCGGCGTCGGAGCCGGTGTCCGGCTCGGTCAGCCCGAAGCAGCCGAGGCCCTCGCCGCTGCAGAGGCCGGGCAGCCAGCGTTCCTTCTGCTCGACCGTCGCCCATTTTTCGATCGCCGAGCCGACCAGCGAGGTCTGCACGGAGACGACGGTGCGGGCGGAGGAGTCGGCGCGGCCGATCGCTTCGACGATCAGCCCGTAGCCGATGTAGTCGAGGTTCCGGCCGCCGTATTTTTCGTCGAGGATCGGGCCGAGGAAGCCGACCTCGCCTAGCTTGTGGGCCAGCTCGCGGTCGAAGCGTTCGGCGCGGTCGTTCTCGCGCACGTTCGGCAGGATCTCCCGCTCGGCGAACTCGCGCGCGGTCTCCGCGATCAGCTTCTGCTCGTCGGTGAAGTTGAAGTCCATGCCCTGCCTTTCGGTTGCGGTCGAAGTTCGGTTCAGCCCGCGGCGGCCAGCTCGGCGTCGCGGGCGGCGGCGAAGGCCTGCTGGGCCTCGCGGGTGCGCGGGCCGGGGGCCGCGGGAAGGGCGACGCCGTCGATCGATGCGACCGCCTGGATCTCCCGCGTGGTCGAGGCGAGGAAGGCCTCCGAGGCCCCTTTCACCTGGTCCAGGGTCCAGGCGCCCTGCTCGATCCCGGGGATCGCCTTCAGCAACCGATCGCGGGTGATCGAGGCGAGAACCCCCTCCCTGATCGCGGTGGTGCGGATCGCGCCGTCGGCGACCCAGAAGATCGAGGAGGTCGGCGGCTCCAACACGATCCCGTCGGGGCGGACGAAGAGCGCCTCGTCGAAACCCCCTTCTTTCGCCAGCCGCGTCGCCAGCATGTTGGCCCCGTAGGAGAGCGACTTGACGCCGTTGAGGACGATCGTCGGCTGGTAGGTGACCGAGGCGACGCTGGTCGTCTCGGCGTGGACGGGGATGTTCTCGGTGGCGGCGATGCGGCGGCCGCCGCGGGTGACGATCAGCCGTAGCTGGCAGTCGACCGGCCCGGCCTCGGTGAGCAGCGCGGCGATCTCGGCCCGCAGCGCCATCCGGTCGAACTCGAGGCGCAGGCTGGCGGAAGAGCGTTCGAGCCGGGCGATGTGATCGTCGAGCGCGTAAGGGCGGCCGTCGTAGAGGCGGATCACCTCGAAGGCGCCGTCGCCGCGGTAGAGGCCGTCGTCCTTGAGGCCGATCACGGCCTCCGCGGTCGGCCCGATCCCCCCGTCGACGCTCGCCAGCTCGGTGAACCCCGTCATGCCGGCGAGGCTACCTGACCGGGCCGGGGCCGGCGTATCCTGGAACGATGCTGCTTCTGCTGGGGACGGTCGCGGTAGTGCTGTTCATCGTCGGCGTGCTCGCCGTCGTCGGTCACCTCTACCCCGGGGACGATCGCGAGCTCCTCGACTGGTTCCCGACCCGCTCGCCCGCGGTCGAGGTGCAGAACGAGGTCGACGACGTGCGCCAGATGCTGGAGGCGCAGAACGAGATGCGCCGCCGCCGCGGCGCCCGCGAGCTGACCGAGTCAGACATTGAGCAGCGCGTCCGCGAGGACGAGACCTGGAAGGCGCGGATGCGGGGCGGCGGCTAGGCCGCGGCCGGAAGGGACTCAGGCCGCGGCGGGGGCGCTCGCCGGGGCGGAGGCCTTGGCGCGGGCGGGGAGGGAGAACGCCAGGGCCGCGGCGCCGAGGCCGGCGCCGAGCGCGAACCACCAGCCGCCGCGGATGCCGTGCAGGAGGTCGGCGCCGGCGGAGTCGACCAGGGCGACGAGGACCGCGACGCCGATCGCCGAGCCGAGCTGGCGCGCCATCCCGAACACCGCGCTCCCGGTGGCGAAGCGCCCGGGCGGCAGCGAGGCGGTCGCCGCCGCGGGCAGCGTCCCCAGGGTCATCCCGACCCCGGCGCCGCCGAGCATGAAGGCGGGGAGGAAGGTGGTCGCGTATTCGGGATGCGAGCCGACCGTGGCGAGCATGAAGGCGAAGCTGCCGGCGAAGACGAGCCCGCCGAGGGTCGCCACCGGCCGCTGGCCGATCCGCGCCCCAAGGCGGCCCGAGGGGGCGGCGAAGATCGCCGCGGTCAGCGGTCCGGGGGAAAGGGCGAAGCCCGCCCGCAGCGCCGACCAGCCCCAGACTTCGGTGAGCAGCAGGACGCCGGAGAGGAGCATCGCGCCGAAGCCCATGAAGAAGACCAGCGTCGCCAGGTTGGCGAGGGCGAAGGAGCGGACCCGCAGCAGCGGCAGCTCGATCACCGGCGCGCGGTGGTGGGCGGAGCGGTAGAGGAAGCCGGCGACGAGGGCGACCGCGGCGAGGAAGGAGCCGATCACGCGGGGGTCGCTCCATCCCCATTCGGGCCCCTCGACGATGCCGAGGGTGAGGACGCCGATGCCGAGCGCCAGGAGCAGCGCGCCGAGCAGGTCGGGGCGGCCGTCTTCCGGTTCCTTGGCCTCGTCGAGGACGCGGATCGCGACCAGCGCGGTGACCAGGCCGAGCGGCACGTTGACGAGGAAGATCCAGTGCCAGCTGAGCTGCACGAGGAGGCCGCCGATCGGTGGGCCGAGCGCCGCGGCGACGCCGGAGATCGCCGACCAGATGCCGATCGCGACCGGGCGCTGCTCGGGCGGGAAGGCGGGCAGCAGGAGGCCGAGCGTGGTCGGGATCATCATCGCCGCACCGACCGCCTGGAGGACGCGGGCGCCGACCAGGAAGGGGATCGTCGGCGAGACCGCGCAGAGCGCCGAGGCGGCGGCGAAGGTGAGGAGGCCGGCGACGAAGACGCGCTTGCGGCCGACCCGGTCGGCGATCCGCCCTGCCGGGACGAGCAGCGCGGCGAAGACGATCGCGTAGCCGTTCAGGACCCAGGAGAGGCTCGACAGCGAGGCGTCGTCGAAGGAGCGGGAGAGGTCCGGGAAGGCGATGTTGACGATGAACAGGTCGAGGCTGGCCATGAAGAGGCCGATCGAGGTGATGCAGAGCACCTTCCAGCGGTGTGCCATCTCGTCGCTCCGATCCGCCCCGGGCTCACCGCGGCAGGGGTCGCTTGCATTTCGCAAGGCACGGTAGCAGAGGTCCCTTTCAAAAGTAAAGTGACTGCTAGACTGCCCGCATGGCAATCGACGCCTACGCGGAGAAGAACTGCTCGATCGCGAAGCCGCTGAGCTTTCTCGGCGAGCGCTGGACGCTCTTGGTGCTGCGCGATCTGTTCCTCGGACGCCGCCGCTTCGACCAGTTCCAGGACTCGCTCGGCGTCGCCACCAACGTCTTGAGCGCGCGCCTGGCGACGCTGACCGAGGAAGGGATCGTCGAGCGCCGCCGTTACTCCGAGCACCCGGAGCGCTTCGAGTACGTGCTCACCGAGAAGGGGCGCGACCTGCAGCCGGTGCTGCTGGCGCTGCTCGCCTGGGGCGATCGCTACACGGCCGAGAACGGCGCCCCGCTGGAGCTCGTCCACGACGACCACGCCTTCCACGCGGTCCCGGTCTGCTCGGAGTGCGGCGAGCCGCTCGACACCCACAACGTGCACAGTCGCCCCGGACCGGGGGCGAACGAGGAACAGAAGCGTCGGCATCCCGCATGGCTCGCGCACTGATCGTCGGCTGCGGTTGCAGCGGCCGGGCGCTCGGCGCCGAGCTGCGCGAGGAGGGCTGGGAGGTGCGCGGCACGAGCCGCACCGAAGAGGGCCTGGCGGCGATCGAAGAGGGCGGGATCGAGCCCGCCCGTGCCGACCCCGAGCGGCCCGGCACGATCCTCGACCTGGTAGGCGACGTGACCGTCGTCCTCTGGCTGCTGGGCAGCGCCACCGGCTCTCCGGACGAGCTTGCCCGGGTCCACGGCCCGCGCCTAGAAGGCCTACTGGAACGCCTCGTCGATACCCCCGTGCGCGGCTTCCTCTACGAGGGCGCCGGCACCGTCGACGAGAAGCTTCTGCAGGGAGGAGCCGCCCTGGTCCGCAACGCCGAGAGCACCTGGCGGATCCCGGTAGCGATTACTGAGACGCCCCGTGAGCATGGCCCCGCGTGGGTAGCCGAGCTGGAGTCCGCCGTAGTCGACCTACTGGCACGCCGGTGAAGGGCGACCAAGGCGGCCCCTGAACGAACCTCCCCGCTGTTGTGAGAGAAGGGGCCGCCTTGGTCGCCCCCTCGCAAACCCGTCCCTATCCCACCCGCTTGAGGAAGTCACCGAGGATGCGCGCGGTGGCGCCCCAGATCAGCTGGCCGTCGACCTCGTAGGTGGGGGTGTGGACCGGGACCCCGCGGCGCACCAGCCGCCGCATCTCGTACCCGTCCCTGAGCGCGTCCAAGGTGAAGGCGAGGACGGTCTCGACCTCGGTCGGGTTCGGCTCCAGCCCCAGCTCCGCCGGCTCGGCCACCAGGCCGACGAACGGCTGGATCCGGTAGCCGGTGACGAAGGTGGAGACCGGGGGCAGCGACCCGACCACCTCGACCGCCGCCGGGTCGAGGGCGATCTCCTCGTGGGCCTCGCGCAGGGCGGTCGCCTCGAGGTCGGCGTCGCCGGGATCCGGGCGACCGCCGGGGAAGGAGACCTCGCCCGCGTGCCGGCGCAGGTCGCCGCGCCGCTCGGTGAAGATCAGCCCCGGCCGCTCGGGCCAGCCGAAGAGCGCCACCAGAACCGCCGACTCGCGCCCGCGCACCTCCATCGCCGCCGCCTCGTCGGCGCTCAGCAGGAGCGCCCGGATGTCGCCGTCGGCGGTCAAGCGCCCATCATCCGCCATCGCCGTGGTCGACCTGCGTTAACCGCCGCCGACCGCGGTCGACCTGGGTAAGGCATAGCTTCACTTAGGTCGACCGCGGCTCGACCGCCGATGCGCGGAGCAGGGTGGGGGCGGCGGCGAGGGTGACGAGGAGCCCGCCCGCGGCGGCGATCAGGAAGGTGGTGCGCGGCGAGGTCGCGTCGACGAGGAGGCCGCCGCCCACCATCGCGATGCCGAGGCCGAGCGAGGTCATCGAGGAGGTGAAGCCGTAGACGCGACCGATCATGCCGCGCGGGACCTGCTGCTGGATGATCGTTTCGCTGGCGACGATCTCGATCCCGTTGCCCGAGCCGGCGACCGCCTGGACCGGGGCCAGGGCGGCGAGGCTGGGCGCCACCCCGCTGCCGATCGAGGCCACCGAGCAGAGGCTGCAGCTGAGCAGGTAGAGCCGGGTCGGCACCCAGCCACCGCCGCCCCCGCGCATGATCCAGAACGAGCCGGCCAGCATGCCGACGCCGAAGACCGCCTCGATCAGCCCGTAGGCGAAGGCCGAGCCGCCGAGCGTGTCGCGGACGAGGAAGACGAGGGCGACGTTGTCGACCGCGAGGAAGGAGACCAGGAGAGCGAGCGAGATCGACACCGTCCGCAGCACCTGGTTGCCCCAGATGAAGCGGGCCCCGGTCGCGGTCGCGGTCAGGAAGCCCTCGTGCTCGGTCTCCGCCGCCGGCGCCATCGGCGGCAGGGTGGTGGTCAGCGCCGCCGAGCCGAGGAAGGTCACGGCGTTGACGGCGAGCGCCGCCGAGGGGCCGATCGTGGCGAAGAGGAGGCCGCCGACCAGCGGCCCGACCGCGACGTAGAGGTTGGTCGCCGTCCCCAGCAGGGCGTTGGCGGTGATCAGCTCGTCGGACTCGACCAGGTTGGGGACCATCGCCGTGCGGGCCGGACCGTAGGAGGTCTGCAGCACGGTGGCGAGCGCGGTCAGCGCGATCAGGACGCCGAAGCTCGGCAGCGTCGCGATCAGCGCGAAGACCGCCGCCTGGCCGAAGTCGCAGCCGACCATCATCGCCCGCAGGTCGACCCGGTCGGCGATCCCGCCGGCCAGTGGGCCGAGCAGGCGGGGCAGCTGCGAGGCGATCAGGAAGGTGGCGACCGCGGTGCCGGTGCCGCGGGTCTGCTGGACGTAGAGGGTGAGCGCCGTGGTCGCCGCCCCGGAGCCCGCGTAGGAAAGGCCGATGGCCGCCCAGAGGGCGCGGAACTGGGTTCGGCGACGGAGCAGCGCGAGGGCGCCGCTCAAATGATCACCGGGACGGTCCCGGCGTCCACCGACCAGGCGGCGCCCGCCACGTAGGAGGCGCGCTCGGAGCAGAGGAAGACGATCGTCGCGGCGATCTCCTCGGCGGTGGCGAAGCGGCCGTTGGGGCGGGCGGCGCCGAGCTCGGCCAGCGCGGTCTCGCGGTCGCCGCCATCGGTCGCCTCGATGTGCTGGTCGAGCAGGCCGCCCGGCTCCAGCCACATCTCCGCCTCGACCGCGGCCGGGGTGATCGCGTTGACCAGCACCCCCTCCTTGACGAAGCGGTCGGCGAAGAGGCGCGAGAGCGAGAGCTCGGCCGCCTTGGTCACCGAGTACTCGGGCATCGTCTGCGAGGGCCGCTTGGCGGCGGTCGAGCAGACGTTCACGATCCGGCCCCAGCCGCGTTCGGCCATCACCGGGGCGATCGCCCGCATCGCCCGCATCGGGCCCATCACGTTCAGCTCGTACTGGGCGCGCCAGTCCTTGTCCGGGACCTCGAGGACGTCGCGGTAGCGCGCCGCGCCCGCGTTGTTGACGAGCACGTCGACGGCGCCGAAGGCCTCCAGCGCGGCGCCCAGCATCTGCTCGCCGGCATCGGGCTCGGTGATGTCGAGCGGCAGGGTGACGACCTCCTCGTCGCCGCCGTCGAGCCCCTCGGCGGCGTCGGCGAGCCGGCCGGCGTCCCGGGCGACCAGCAGCACCTTGGCATCCTCGGCGCGCAGCATCCGCGCCGTCGCCAGGCCGATCCCGCGGCTGCCGCCGGTGACGACGCAGGCGCGGCCGGCGATCCCCAGGTCCATCAGCCGCGGGGTCGTTCGGTGACCGTGATCTCGGCGCCGTGCTCGAGCAGCTTGTGCACCGGGCACTTCGCGGCGATCACCATCAGCTTGCGGCGCTGCTCGTCGTCGAGCCCCTCGGGGAGCGCGACCTCGACCGTGAAGTGGGTCGGCGAGGCATGCGCGTCGGGGCCGCCGCTGGAGCTCATGTCGACCGCCACCTCGAGCCCCGGCAGCGCCCAGCCTTTGCGGTCGGCGTAGAGCTCGATCGTGATCGCGGTGCAGCCGGCGAGGCTCGATGCGAGGAGCTGCGACGGCCGTGGGCCGGTGTCGGTGCCGCCGTCCTCGACCGGCTCGTCGACGACGATCGCGCGGTTTTCGCCGAGGTCGATCTCGTGGGCGAGGCCCTCGATCCGCTTGGCGACGACGTGGGCGTGCATCAGCTCCGTTCCCGTCCGGCGAAGAGCTCCGGCTCGTCGACGTCGGCCCAGCGGGCCATCGCGTAGGCGAGGTCGGAGGCGCGGTTGACGAAGTGGACGAGCGTCTCGCTGGCGATCTCGTCCGCCTCGACCAGGGTCGAGATGCGGCGCTCGGCGCGGCGGATCACGGTGCGGGCGACGTCGAGCTGGGCGGAGAGCTGGTTGCCGCCGGGGATGACGAACTTCGGCGGCAGTTCGACCTCGTCCATGTAGCGGTCGATCAGGCCCTCGGCCAACTCGACCATCTCCACGGTGACGCGGCTGATCCCGTCTTCGAGCCGCTCGGCCGCCTCCGGCGCGGTCGCCAGCTCGGCCCCGGCGACGAAGAGGTCGTCCTGAAGGCGGAGGATGTCGGCGGCGAGCTCCTGCTGGCCGCCGGGGATCGCGTCGGCGCAGAGGGCGCGGGCGAGGCCGAGCGCCGAGCCGGCCTCGTCGAGCGCCCCGTAGGCCTCGGTCCGCGGGCTGTCCTTGGGGACGCGGCCGCCGTACCAGAGGGAGGTCGTCCCGTCGTCGCCCTTCTTGGTGTAGATCTTGACCACGTTTCGATCCTACGCGGGTCGCCCGACCGCTTCGCTCAACCGACGGGGCTGAAGACGAAGCCGGTCATCACCTTGGGGAAGAAGTAGGTCGACTTCGGCGGCATGTTCTCGTCGGTTTCCGCCACCGCCTTCACCTGCTCGATCGGCACCGGGCGCTGGATGAAGGCGAGGTCGTAGATCCCCTCGGCGACCATCTCGACCGCGGCGTCGACGCTCTTCGCGTATTCGAGCCCGCGGCGCTCGGTGATGTCCTCCTCGGTCATCCCGGCGAGGCCCATCAGCACCAGGGTCTCGAGGATCGCCGAGTCGAGCCGGCGGTAGGCCTCCGGCTTGCCCGCCAGGCGGCGGTCGAGCTCGGCGGTGTCGCGGAGGCGCAGGCGGCGCGAGCTGCCGTCGGCGGCGTCGTAGAGCCCGAACACCCCGACCCCCTCGGCGCCCATCCGGGTCGAGCTCCTCGCGCGGGATCTCGGTCACCTCGAAGAGCTCCTCCAGCCCGGCGAGGAGGCGCTCGCGCCGCTCCGGATCGGAGGCGAAGCCGGAGAGCAGCCGGTGGGTGGGGAAGACGGTGAGGCCGGGGTCGTCGAGCCCGGTGAGCGCCATCAGCGTGTAGTTCTGCGGGCCCTCGCCGCCGACCTCGTCGCGGTAGGCGCGGGCGGTCTCGTAGCGATGGTGGCCGTCGGCGATCAGGAGCTGCGCTTCGGCGAGCGCCTCGACCACGGCGGCGACGACCACCGGCCCGGCGACCCGCCAGACGCGGTTGACGGTGCCGTCGGCGTCGGTGACCTCGCCCCAGGGCTCGTCGGTGAGGGAGGGGGCGACCAGCGGCCAGGGGTCGACGGTGGAGAGCGAGAAGATCGGCGAGAGGTTCAGGTGGGTCGCGCGGGTCAGCTCGAGGCGGTCGCGCAGCGGCCCCGGGTGGGTGCGCTCGTGGGGGCGGACGGTGCCGGTCTCGTAGTCCTCGACCCGGACCCGGGCGAGCACCCCGTGGCGGGTGTGGGCCGTGCCGTCGGGGGCGGTGTACTCCTGCGACAGCGCCCAGACCGCGTCCTCGTAGTCGGCGATCAGCACCCCCTCCGAGCGCCAGGCGTCGATCAGCCGCGCCGCGTCCTCATAAGGGTCGCCGACCGGCCGCGAGGCGGGGTCGGCCGGGTCGAACGGCACCGGCAGGTCGACCGCGACCGCGTTGTACGGCGAGCGCGCCAGGAGCGCCGCCCGCTCCGCCGCGTCGATCACGTCATAAGGAGGCGAGGCGACCGCGCCGAGCCCGCCGACCTTCGCCAGGTCGTAGTGCAATGCCCTGAGGGGCTGGACGTCAGCCATGACGAGACCGTAGCTGAGCTACCGGGAGAACCTCGACCGCGATCGGTAGCTGCGCCTACACTTCTCGCGTCGGGGCGTGGCGCAGCCTGGTAGCGCGCCGCCTTTGGGTGGCGGAGGTCCTCGGTTCGAATCCGGGCGCCCCGACTTCTTCCTGCGGCTCCGCTCTGCTGATCTAAAGCGTTCGGCGCTATTGCCGATATCGCATCCATGGGACCCGAAGAATTGCGTCGCCGGTCGTTGCTCGCGCCGGCCGCCACCGTTGCCGCTGCTGTCTTCTTGTTCTCCGGTTGTGGCGGGTCAGGGTCGACGACGGGAAGCGATGCCAACTCCGGGCCGAAGCTGATCTCGGCGAAGGTCGTCGGCGAAGAAGTCGAGGTCAGTTACCAGGTCCCAGGCGGGGCGGACGCCGGGTCGTCGGTGCGGATCTCCCTGCTCGAACCGGAAAGCGGCGTGCCGCCCGTAAACGCTTCGGTCAGCCCGCTCACGGATGACGAAGGCTCCGTGAACGTCGGCTCCGCGGTGGGGCCGGAACGCGAGTTGATCGTCTTCGGCAGCGTCTTCGGAAACGAAGGGCGCCGGGAATACTTCAACACGATTTACCTGCACTCCCCGCCCGGGCCGATTCCCCCGTCGATGATCGGGCCGCGGGCGGGCACTGCGGAGGCCCTTCGCAACTGCCTCGAAGAGAAACGAGGGCGACAGAGACCGAAGGTGCGCTGCCGCTCCTGAACTGGGATCAGGGGGTCAGGATCACGAACGAGCCGTTGATGAATTTGGATTGGACCTCGTTCCAGACCTGAACGATGAATTCGCCCGCCGACCTTCTGTTCAGCGAAACCGAGTCGACTGGGAAAGCCGTCGAATTGCTCACTTCCATCGCCGTGGCGAGGGCGAAGCCGACCGGGCTTTCGACGAATTTGACCTCGTACTTGCCTTCCGAGAAGCGCCAGGCCAGCACTTCCTGCCCGCTGCAGTTGTAGGGCGTTTCCACCCCCGCGGTGCTGAAGCCGGTGGTGCTGACCGCGGCGTCGTTGATCCGGGCGAACCCCTTGATCTGCCCGGTTAGCGCGCCGCAGCCGCTGCGGGTGTATTCGGAGGCGGGGACGCCGCCGAGGGAATTCGAGTTGTCCGCCAGGGTCGCGATGGCTGCCGATTCGGCGGTTTTGGCCGAGGTCGCGCTGGTCGCCGTCGCCGCGGATTTGGCCGCGTCGGCCGATTTGGCGGTTTCGGCGCTGGGGACCGTCCCCAGCGATCCGGTGTCTATTTTCGAACCGCTGATCGCGCCCGCCTTGATCTTCGCCCCGGTGATCGCGTTGTTCTTGATCTGTTTGGTGCCCACCGAGTTCTTCGGCAGCATCTGTTTCGCCGCGATGGCGGTGCCGCCGGCCAGGACCAGGAACAGGGCGAACGTGGCGACGACGTTCGCGTAGGTGAGGTTGCTGCGCAGGCGCTTGATGGCGAAGTCCTTCCGAAAAGTTGGCTGGGGGGAGCGAATCCGGCGGGACCTTGGCGACTCGCGAGGCCCCCCGCAATACGGGAGGACCGCAGGTTTTTGGGATCGACCGCCGGGGCCGACCCGGTGGCGAGGGGGCGCCGGTTCAGCCGAGTTCGGCGGAGGTGGCGTCGGGCTCGGGTGGGCGCCGCTCGGCCGGCGGCTTCGCGGGCTCCTCGGCGGGCGGCGCCTTGCGCTCGGGCACGTAGACCAGGTGCGAGGCGGCGTCGTCGCGCAGCAGGCAGCGCGGGCACAGCTCGATGTGCGCGAAGCGAGCCGAGCTGTACTTGCTCCCACATCTTTCGCAGAGGTACATAGGTGGTCTCCGTTCCGAGGCCTCCCTAGCCTTGGACGAGCCAGGTTACCCCTTCAGGACCCCCGGCCCGCTGCCGATAATCCAACGATGCTCGAGCAAGAGGATTACAGCGTCCGCCGGGTCGAGCGGGCGGCGTTCGAAACCGATCGGCTGCTGGTCGTCGGCGACGTGACCCTGCCTCCGGAGGGCTACCAGAGCCGCTTCTCGGACCTGCTGAACCGGGCCGACCTGGAATTCATGCCGCTCACCAACTGCGACGTCACCGCGCTGGCCGACGGGCAGACCCGCCACCAGGACTTCCTCGTGCTGTCCAAGCACCACATCCGGGTCGCCTACCCGGTCGAGGGCTAGCCCGCCCGAGTTCACACTCTTGTTAGACCTGGGGCGTAGCCTTTGTCCTACGAACTTGAGAGAGGAAGACGCAATGGACATTGGCAAGTTGATGGGCATGTTGAACGCCGACAAGACGCAGTTGGTCAGCCCCGAGAACGCCCTGCCGGGCCGCAGCGAGCCGGGCTTCCAGGTGCCGGAGACCCATGAGGTGCTCGGCAACCCGCTGAAGCCGCCGTTCCCGGAGGGGATCGAGGTCGCCTACTTCGCCCTCGGCTGTTTCTGGGGCGCGGAGCAGCTCTTCTGGCGACTCGACGGGGTCTACTCGACCGCGGTCGGCTACCAGAACGGGACCACCCCGAACCCGACCTACGAGGAGGTCTGCTCGGGCAAGACCGGCCACGCCGAGGCGGTGATGGTCGCCTACGACCCGACCGTCGTCTCCTACGAGGAGCTGCTGAAGGTCTTCTTCGAGGAGCACAACCCGACCCAGGGCATGCGCCAGGGGAACGACGTCGGCACCCAGTACCGGAGCGGCATCTACTTCGTCAACGACGCCCAGAAGGAGACGGCGGAACGGGTCCGTGACGCCTACGACGCCGATCTGCGCTCCGCGGGCAAGGAGTCGGTGACCACCGAGATCGAGCCGGCCGGCCCGTTCTACTACGCCGAGGACTACCACCAGCAGTACCTGCACAAGGTCCCGAACGGCTACTGCGGCCTCAAAGGCACCGGGGTCGCCTGCACCATCCCGACCGCCGCGTAAGCGGTCGGGAGCCCTCGCGAGGCGCCCGACCGAGCGCCTCGCGACCGCCCGCAGCTCCGCCGCCGGGGCGGGTGAATAGCATCACGCGCCCGTGGCACCCTCCTTCGGCTCCTACATAGCCGGCTCCCTCGCCGTGATCGGGATCGTCGCCGCGCTCGGGCTCGGCGGCTACTGGTTGCGGCGCTGGATCGTCCCCGAATTCTCGGGGGCGCTCGCGCGCCTGGCCGACGCGACCTTGGCGGTCACGCTGCTGCTGATCTCGCTGGAGATCCTCGGCACGCTGAGCGCCCTCTACCTCGGCGCGATCGTGATCGTCACGATCGCGATCGGCCTCGCCGCGGCCGGGATCGGCTACCGGATGGCGCCCGCCCGGGGCGAGGAAGTGAAACCGCCGGCGGTCGCCAAATGGGCGCTGATCCTGGCGCTCGCGGTCGCCTCCTTCACCGTCGCCGAGTGGACCTTCCCCTCGCAGCTGAACCTCGACCTCGGCATGTTCGGCGGCGACACCACCTGGTACCACATGCCCTTCGCGGCGACGATGGCGCAGGAGCACTCCACCGTCCACCTGCACTTCACCGACCCGCTGCGCCTCGCCGCCTGGTTCTACCCGCAGAGCTCGGAACTGATCGGCGCCGCCGCGATCGTCCTCTTCAAGAGCGACTGGCTCTCGCCGCTGATCAACCTCTTCTGGCTGGCGATCGCGCTGCTCGGTTGCTGGTGCGTCGGGCGGCCCTACAAGGTCGGGCCGGCGACGCTGATCGCCGGGCGCGATCATCCTCGACTCAGGGGTGATGATCGAAACCCAGCCGGGGGAAGCCCGCAACGACATCATGGGGCTGGCGTTCCTGATCGCCTTCGCCGCGTTCCTGATCAACGGGCACCAGCGCCGGGCGCCGCAGGAAGGGACGGCGGTGCAGGACGCGCCCGAGCGGGGCGCGGCGCTGCTCGACAAGGGCCCGCTGATCATGGCCGGGATCGCGGGCGGCCTGGCGATCTCGGTGAAGACCACTTTCCTGGTGCCGGTGGTGGCGATCGGGATCGGCGTCTTCCTCTTCAGCGGCAAGGGGCGGCGTTGGACGACCGCCTGGGTGCTGGCCGTGCCGATGCTGATCGCGGGCGGCTACTGGTACCTGCGGGCGGCGATCAAGAGCGGCGGCAACCCGATCCCGATCACCAAATTCGGGCCGCTCCACCTACCGGTGCCGGACCAGATGCCGCTCGACCCGCGGCCGCGCTTCGCCGTCGCCCACTACCTCACCGACCCGACCGTCTACCGAGGCTGGTTCTTCCCCCAGCTGGAGAACGCCCTCGGCCCGATCTGGCCGCTGATCCTGATCATCGCCGGGGCCGCCGCGGTCTTCATCGTCTGGAAGTCGAACAACAAGATCCTGCGGGTGATCGCCGCCGCGGCGCTCCTCACCGCGGTCGTCTACGTCTTCACGCCGCTCACCGCGGCGGGCCAGGAAGGCTCGCCGACGGGCTTCTTCACCAACACCAGGTACCTGATCCCGGGGCTGATCCTGGCGATGGTGATGCTGCCGATCGCGCGACCGTTGCGGGCACCGGACCGGCGCGCCGAGATCACCCTGGTCTTCCTCGCCGCCGTCTACTGGATCACCGTCCTGACGACGCCGAAGTGGTACCCGACCTACATCGTCGGCACGATCTTCATCACCCTGGCGCTGGTGTGGACGCCGGCGGCGCTGGCGCTGGGGCGCTCGCGCGGGTTCATGTCACGGCGGATCGTCGCCGGCGCGGCGGCGTTCGTCGTCCTCCTGGCGGTGGTGTTAGGGCGCGACCAACAGGTCCAGTACGCCGATCAGCACTACACCAACACCAAACTCTTCCTCGGCGAAGGTGGCCCGCAGAAGGCGTACGCGTTCGCCCAGAAACTGCAGCACAAGCGGATCGGGATCGTCGGCTCGAGCGAGATCATCTTCGGCCAGTACGGCTTCTTCGGCAACCCGCCGACCAACGAAGTCGACTACATCGGGGTGCCCGGCCCACACGGGTCCTACCGCCTGGCGACCTCCTGCTCGCAGTTCATGGAACGGGTCAACGCCGGTCACTACGACTACGTGATCATGTCGCGCGAGACCGTCGACTCGAAGGAAAGCGAACAGGGTCCCTACTGGTATCCGATCTACGAGTGGGTGCAGAAGGACCCGGCGCTCGACCTGGTGATCGCCGAGCCGACGATCGTGCCCCAGCCCGACTACGTCTTCAAGGTGAAGGGTGAACTCTCACCGCAGTACTGCCCGACCAAGGGGCAGGAAGAAGCCTACGAAGAAGAAGTCGAAGTCGAAGAAGAAGAAGCCGAGATCAAGGCGCAGGAAGAAGAACGCGAAGCGGCCGCCGAAGAAGGGGAAGAAAGCGAAGAAAGCGAAGCGGCCGGCGAAGAAGCAGAAGAAGGGGAAGAAGCGGTCGAATAGGCGCCTGGCGTGGCCGGGCCGCCGTGCCGAGGCCGGCTAGGCGCCGAGCGCGTGGGCCCGGATCAGCTCGGCGGAGCGCTCGGGCTGCTCCCACCAGAAGAGGTGGCCGACGCCGTCGAAGATCTCGAGCTTGGCGCCGGGGATCAGCGAGGCGATCAGCTCGCCGTTGGCGACCGGGATCATCTTGTCCTCGGTCCCGTGCATGACCAGCGTCGGCGCGGCGATCTCGGCGAGGCGGGCCTGGGTGTCGTGGCCGCCGATCGCCTGGATCTGCAGCTGCACGGTCTGCTGGCGGGCGGGCAGGGCGCTCGCCATCGCGGCGAAGTCGGCGTAGTTGGCCTCGTCGGCGCGGAAGCCGGGGGAGAGGTTGACCGCGTAGGCGGCTTTCATCACCTGGTCGAGGTTGCCCGAGGCGAACGCCTCGAAGAGCGGCCCGGCGTCCTCGGGGGCGATCAGCGAAGAGCCCTCGCCGCCGGGGTAGGTGCAGCCGAGGACCAGGGTGCGGAGGCGATCCGGCGCCTTCAACGCCAGCTGCTGGGCGACCATGCCGCCCATCGAGATGCCCATCACGTGGGCGGTCTCGAGGCCCGCCGCGTCCATCACCGCGAGCGCGTCGTCGGCCAGCTCCTCGATCGTGAACGGGGCGCTGACCTCGGCCGAGTTGCCGATCCCGCGGTTGTCGAAGACGACGCAGTCGAAGTCGGGTTCGAGGCGGGAGAGGAACGGCTCGCCCCAGGTGAGGTGGGTGCCGCTCATGCCCTGGATCAGGAGCAGCGGCTCGCCGCGCCCGGAGCGCTCCCAGTAAAGCTCGGCCCCTGCTTCCCCCGCCGTCGACACGCGGCGATCCTACGGCATCGCCGGCTGCCCGGCCAGTCCGTCGCCCCCACAAACGGCTCGGTACCGGAAAGCCAAATCGGCCGCCGGCGGCGATAGGGTGGCGCGCAGTGTCAAATCCTCGCCGGGTGCCCTGAGATCCGGCGATCCGGTCAGGAAGGAGCCTCATACGTGAGAGTGAAACGGTGGTTCTGCGCTCTTCTCGCCTCGTTCATGCTGCTCGGCGCGGTGGCGATGCCAGTCGCGGCGGCGGTGAAGTTGCCGGCCCCGCTCGCGGGTCAAAAGGCGTTCGTCTTCGCCAAGCACACCTGCGCCCACGACGTCCATTGCGTCAAATACGGCATCACCAACTGCAACCGCCAGAGCCTGCACGTGATTCTCTGCCGGATGTACGTCGAACGGTCGACTCCGGCCCAAGGCCGCTACGCCTGCCAGAAACTGGTCCGCGTGGTCCTCGACCCGATCACCTATCGGATCGTCGTCACCGGCACCAGCCCCTGGAACTGCCGCTGACCCCCGCCTGAGGCATCCCCGGCACCGCCCGTGCGGTGCCGGGGTCGTCTCGGCAACTCGCCGCCGGGGGCGCGACAATGCGACCGGGCCCCCGTAGCTCAGCTGGATAGAGCATCGGACTTCTAATCCGACGGTCGCTGGTTCGAATCCAGCCGGGGGCATCGTTGATACGCTTTACGTATGGCCGAAAAGGTAAAGAATCAGACGCGGGTTTCCAGCAAGCATCAGGTGACGATTCCGGCCGGTGCGTTCCGCAGTGCCGGGCTCGAGCCCGGCGATACGTTGAAGGTGGAGGCTGACGGCGCAGGCCGTGTAGTGCTGACCCGCATCGATGAGTTGATCGATCGCTACTCCGGTCGCCTTAGGACCGGCGGCGACCTGCGGGAGCGAGTCGAAGGTCTTCGCGGAGAGTGGCGGTAGTCCTCGACTCCGACGCGGTCGTCGGTTTTCTCGACCGCGACGACGCTCTGCATGAGGCGGCTGACGCGGCGGTCCGCGATCTAGCACGTGAACAACAGCGGCTCTTGGTCTCGGTGATCACCTATGCAGAGGTTTTGACCGGCGCAAAGCTCGGTCATCATGACGAGGAGCACGTCCGGGGATTCTTCGGCCATTTGATCTCAGCGGTTCTTCCCGTAGACATGGCCGTGGCGGACATCGCGGCCGGTCTCCGCTCTCGCTCCAAGTCGCTGCGAATGCCAGACGCGCTGATCGTCGCGACCGCGGAGACGGATCCCGACACCAACTTGGTCGTAACAGGAGATCGGCAGGTGGGGCGTCTGTCGGGGCTTAGATGCGAAATCCGCCTCTTGAGCTGAGCATCGTCTTGTTTCTTGTCGGCGTCGAGCTGAAACCTGGCCCCGAAGTCGGTCCCCGACTCCAGCGAACTCGCTGATTCGAATCCTGACGGGGGCGCAAGATGCAATCGCCTCCAGGTCAGCGACGCCCGCCGAACTCCCAGTCGTAGATCTCAAGCTCGGAAGGCTCCGGGGGGACGATCAAAGCCTCTTCGAGAAGGGCGTGGACCGCCTCCGAGGTCGGTGCCTGGAGCGCGACCAGGAACCCGGCCGGTGCGCCCTCATCGAGGGTCGACAACTCGCCGAAGACGATCAGGCGCTCGCGATGAGGCGCCGTCGACCGGGGTTGCGTCGCGGGCGGGTGATGCTTCTCTGCCTCGCCGTCCGGATGCGCGAACACGAGGAAACGTGATTCGACGGGGTCTCCGGAGAACCCCCACATCGTCCGGCCAAGAAGGTTCTCGAAGCGGCGGACGAGGTGGCTATCGAACAGTCCCGCACGGTTATACGGCTCCTGCTCGACGAACTCGCGGGCCGCATCGGGGCTGGGCAGATCGACGATGTGGAGGCTGCCGGTCCAGGTGTCGCGGTCTCCGGCGAGGGTGGGTCCTCGGGCCGTCATTCGATCAGCGAACGAGTCCATGTAGGACCAGTGCTCCTCGGTCAGGGCGCGGTCAGGTTCGACGCCCGCAGAACGGCTGTAGAAGACGAAGTCGATGCCCTGCAGGGTATGCAGGCGCGCAGGCGCCCTGGCGGGGATCGGCGGCGATCCGGGCGGTGCCCATCGCGTGGAACCCCTTCACGATGCTTAGCCTCCGCGCGGGTCGGCGCCCTCCAGCGTCCAGTGGAAGACGACCGTGCACGACCAGCTGCCGTCGTCGCGGGGGACGAGGTTGAAGCGGCTGATCGCGTGCTGGCCGCCCTCGTGGTCCCCGTAGAGAAGGTCGACCGAGAACGGTCCTCGCTCGCCACTGACGAGCGCCTCGACCTCCCGTCGCAGCCCGTCGTCCTCGTCGCGCAGCGCCGCCTGCCAGTAGCCGATGTCGCCCGGGGCGATGTACAGGTCGCGCTGCTGCGGGCGGAACTCCTCGGGCGGCCCGTAGCGACGCTCGCTGCGGTCGTGCAGCCCGTGCCGGATGCGGTAGTCGGCCTCGGCGAGGGGGCTGCGGGCAAGGATGTCGTAGCGCTGCAGGACCGCCAGCCCGGCTCCCACGTTGCGCAGCGGGATCGCCAGGTAGACGACGCCTTCCTCGACTTCGACCAGGCCGTCACCCGATCTGACGCGGACGCCGCGGCCGTCACCGTAGATGATGTCCTGGTCTGGATCCTCGGGCCGTGCCTGGACGAGGACGGGTCGCAGGCCGAGCAGAAGGGAGCGCTCGGCGATCCGCGCCGAACGATTGGCCGATCGAGTGGCCGAGAAGGTGGCGACGCCGAGGAAGAGCGTGCCGACGGCGGTGCCGATCTCTGCGAGCGTGGCGATGTCGGCCATTCCCGGAGGATGACGTAGGCCACAACACGGCGTCAGGTGCGACCCGAAATCGGCTTCAGCGCCGGCCGGGGACGCTCATGGGGCGCTCGGTCGCCACGGCGACCTGGCGGCCGATCTGCTGGGCGAAGGCGATGATGGTCATCATCGGGTTGACGCCGAGGGCGGTGGGGAAGAGGGAGGCGTCGGCGACGTAGAGGCCGGCGGTGCCGTGGACCGAACCGTCGGGGGCGCAGGCGCCTTGGCGGGGGTCGGCGGCGATGCGGGCGGTGCCCATCGGGTGGAAGCCCTCGAGGCGCAGGTCGGCGGGCTTGACCCGGGTCGCCTCGAAGGCGGGCAGGTCGCCGGGTCGGAGCACCTTGATCCCGGCGACGTTGGGGTAGACCTCGGTGGCGCCGGCGGCGAAGTGGACTTCGGCGGCGCGGGCGATGCCGAAGACGACGCGGGCGGCGTCGGCGCGGTCGAGGGCGTAGTGGATGCGCAGGCCGCCGTCCCGCCCGATCCCGACCCGGCCCTTCGAGCGATCGGTGAGCTGGACGCCGATCGAGCCCATGTGGGGGTAGTCGAGCATCGCCCGCTGGTGCTCGGCGCCGGAGCCGACCAGCCAGGCGCCGCCGAAGGCCAGCGGCGTGAAGGTCGCCTCGAGCAGGACCCCCTGCGCCTCCCACTCGTCCAGGTAGTAGCTCTGCATGACGCCCTCCCAGCCGCGGACCTCCTCCGGGTAGCGGGCGCCGACCCAGCAGGCCGGGTGGATGTGGAGGTTGGCGCCGACCGCGCCCGAGCCGAGGCCGGAGCGCATCAGCAGCTCCGGCGTGCCGAAGGCGCCGCCCGCGAGCACGACCGCGCGGCGCGCGCGCACGGTGAAGGTCGACGCAGGCCGCCCGTCCGCCCCGGCCGCCCGGCACTCGACCCCGACCGCGCGGCCGCCCTCCATCAACACCCAGCGGACCTCGACCCCGGCCCGCAGGCGCGCCCCCGCGGCGACCGCCCGCGGCAGGTAGCTGACGTGCATCCCCCGCTTGGCGTCGATCGGGCAGCCGAGCGGGCAGGAGCTGCACTGCACGCAGCCGCCGGCGTTGCGGGCGATCGGGCCGCCGCCGACCCCGAGCGCCTTTGCGCCCTCCATCGCCAGCTGCCCGTTGCGGCCCATCCGCTCCGGGTCGAGCCGCTGCACGTGGAGCATCTCCTCGCCCTCGGCGAAGTCGTCATCGAGGTCGCGCGCCCAGTCGATCCCGAAGCGATCGGCCCAGTCGCCCAGCACCTCATCCGGGGCGCGGAAGCAGGTGCCCGAGTTGACCACCGTGGTCCCGCCGACCGTCCTCGCCACCGGCACCGGGATTTTCGGCTTGCCCGCGGCGATCGTCAGCCCGCCATCGCGGTAGAGGGTGCGGACCGCGTCGAGCTGGTCGCTCGGGTAGCTGTCGCGATCGTGGTGGCCGCCCGCCTCGAGCACGAGGACGTCGAGCCCGGCCTCGGCCAGCGTCGTCGCGGCGACCGCGCCGCCCGCCCCCGAGCCGATCACGACCACATCGCATTCCTCGCCCTCGCGCCGCGGCGCGGTGTCGCCGAGCGAGCCGGCGGGCTCGGGCACGGTGCCGTCGTCGAGATCACAACGCAGGTCGTAGCCGACCCGCGCCCGCACCTCCGGCGTCACCGCGTAGCCGAGGGTCGAGAAGAGCTTCGCCATCAGCAGCAGGTCGAGCTTCAGCGCCGAGCGCGAGCCTTCGAGCTTGGCGAGGAAGCGTTCGCGGTCGGGCTGATCGAGCCGGCTGAAGCGGCGCGGGAACGGCAGCCACTCGAAGGCCCGCAGCCCGAGGCGCAGCTGCAGCAGGAGGTGGGGCGGGACGGCGCCGAGGAAATCGGCGACCGGGCCGGAGGCGTCGACCTCGAGCTCGGCCGCGGGCAGGCCGTCGATGCCCGGCGCCATCGCCGAGCAGACCGCGCTCAGCGTGCGTCGTTCGGCGGCGCCGAGGCCGGGGCGGCGCGGGCCGCCCACGACAAGAGGGCGGTCGATCCTCCCGGCGAGGACGTAGAGCCAGAGCGCGACGAAGATCAGCGAGCCGTCGACCAGCGCCCCGAGCAGGTAGGCGAAGGCGTGTTCCTGGATCAGGAAGAAGGCGAGCGAGGTGAGCGAGGAGGCGGCCTTGCCGGCGGCGAGGAGCAGCAGCAGCGGGCGGTAGCGGACGACGTCGGACTGGGCGATGACGCAGAGGCCGGTGATCACCACCATGTAGGCGAAGCCGAGCGAGAGCCAGAGGTACTCCTGCGTGTGCGGCGCGCGGGTGTGGTTGCCGACAGATTTCGCCGACGTTCGACATGAAGTCGAGCGAGGGGCTCGGCAGCACCAGGTAGAGGAGGCCGACGACGGCGAAGCAGACCGCGAGCACGCGCAGGCCGAAGACGACGAACCTCTCCGCGGCATCCCCTTGCACAGGGGCGAGCCTAACTGGCCGGCCGGCCAAGTGCCAGCCTGGGTATTAGGCTGGCGCCGTGGAGGAACGGGCGCGGTTCGGGGAGGTCGCCGCCAAGGCGGGCCACTACGAGAGCTTCTACCTGAAGGCCTGCCGGCCCGACGGCGGCCTCGGGATCTGGATCCGCCACACGGTCCACAAGCGGCCCGGCCAGGAGCCGACCGGCTCGATCTGGTTCACGCTCTTCGATCGCGACGCGCCCGGCCCGCAGGCGACCAAGGTGACGGTGCCGGCGAGCGAGCTGTCGACGCCGCCCGGCTCCTGGATCCGCGTGGCGGGGGCGGAGATCGGCCCGGGGCGGGCGGTGGGCTCGGTTGGTGCCGGGGCGTGGGAGGCGCCAGGGTCGGTCGACGCCACTGGCCTGACCGCCGCCTGGTCCTTGCGCTTCACCGGCGACACCGACCCGTGCCGCTACCTGCCCGCCGACTGGCTCTACGAGGCGCCGCTGCCGCGGACGAAGTTCGTCGCCCCGGTTCCCGACGCGGTCTTCGACGGCACGCTCGAGATCGCCGGCCGCGCGATCGAGATCTCCGGCTGGCCGGGGATGGTCGGCCACAACTGGGGCACCGAGCACGCCGAGCGCTGGGTCTGGCTCGAGGGCACCGGCTTCGCCGACGCGCCCGGCACCTGGTTCGACGCCGGCGCGGCCAAGGTCAGGCTCGGCCGCCGGGTCAGCCCCTGGGTGCCCTCGGGAATGCTGGCTCTGGACGGCGTCCGCCACCGCCTCGGCGGGCTCGGCGCCATCCGCTCCTCCCAGGTCGAGGAGTCCCCGGACGGCTGTTCGTTTGTCCTCCCCGGCAAGGACATCGTCGTCCGCGGGCGGGTCGAGGCGCCGCGAAAGGATTTCGTCGGCTGGGTCTACGCCGACCCGACCGGCGATGAGCACCACACGATCAACTGCTCGGTCGCCGATCTCGAGCTGACGGTCGAGCGCCCCGGGCTGCCGGATTGCGTGCTCACCCTCCCCGGCGGCGCCGCCTACGAGCTCGGCATGCGGGAGACCGACCACGGCGTCCCGATCCAGCCGTTCCCCGACGGCTGAGCCGCCGGTGCGATTGACCCGGCCCTGACCGGGCGAAGTGCACCGGCGTGAAGGATCGCCGTGCCGGGATGGGGGCTAGAGGCCCGGCGGGTGGCGGGCGACGAAGCCGGACGTGTCGGTCGGCATCAGGTGCCAGCGCGGGCCGGTGCCGCGGGCGTCGCCGACCGTGTCCCAGCGGAGGCCGGCGATCTCCATGAAGGTGTGGCCGGCGTTGGCGTAGACGGTGATCCACTTGCCGGGGCCGGGTTCGCCCCAGCCCTCGAGCGAGCCGGAGGTCAGCGGTTCCGGGATCAGGCCGCCGCCGAAGAGGGCGTAGCTGACCGAGCCGGAGCAGTCGTAGCCGTAGGAGTAGAAGGAGGCGTGGCCGCCGCCCCAGACGTAGGGCCGGCCGACGATCGTGTTGGCGTTGTTGATCACCTTCTGCACCGCTTCCGGCGCGTCGGGCGGGGCGAGGGCGATGCCGGAGAGGAGGATCGCGGTCGAGCCGCTGGCGCCGCGGGTGTGGGCGAACAGCTTGCCTTCGCCGCCGTGGCGGGGGACCGCGGTGCCGTTGGTGCCGGCCGAGGCGGGCATCATTTCCGAGGGGTCGAGCACTTCTTCGGTGACGGCGAGGGTCGGTTCCGGTTCTTCGGCCTCTTCGCGGGCGAGCTTGCGCTCGGTCGCGTCGATCCGCTTCTGCGCCTCCATCAGGACGAAGCCGTGGCCGATCGCGTCGACGGCCCTTTCGGCGCGGGCGGCGCCGAGTGCCGCGATCAGCGAGGCGAGCGCGTTCATGTGCGAGTGCGAGGACGACGCGGAGCCATCGCCGTTCGCGCCGCCGCCACCCATCGCCGCAGCGCCGGACGCCGCCGGGCCGAGGAGCGCCGCCACCGCCAAGGCGCACGCCAGCATCCCGGCGCGCCGCCGGAGTCGTTTACCGCCGCTGCCGCGGATCTCGTTCTTGTGAGGCAATCCCATGTGGTCGTCCCAGACCAGAGAAACCTTAGCCGGCGCCGCGGGTCGCAGATGTGAAGCGCCCGTTAGGTTCTCTGCGCCTTGGCGAAACTCCTCCTGATCCCGATCGCGATCATCGCGTTCATCGTCTTCCTGATCGTCCTCGGGGCGATCGGGCTCGGCATCTCCTTCATCCTCCTCGCCACGCTGGGGAAAATCTGGCGCCTGATCAGCGGCGCCGGGCGCGGCGTCGGCCGGGGCGCCCGCCGGGTCAGCAGGCGTGGACGGCGGCAGCAGACCTGACGACTTCGAAGGCGCTGCCCGGGATCGCCTTCAGGGCGTCCAGCTCTTCGTCGTCCCAGCGCTTGTCGCTGGTGCCGGAGATGTACCAGTTCGAGCCGTTGTCGGCGACGATCAGGCCGTATTCCTTCATCGCCACCGCGATCGCCTTGGCGAGCGGCGGCATCGCGCCGACGCCGTACCCCGCCTTCAGCCGCAGCCGCAGCCCCATCGGCGGCGCGGCGCCGGAGTCGGTGTCCCCGGCGCAGTGGGAGGCGGGGTGGATCCAGGCGTTGCGGGTGCTGTCCATGGTGACCCGGATCGCGTGGTCGACGTGGCCCGCGGCGGCTTCTTCGTAGCGGACCAGGCCGGGGAAGATCGGCAGCCCGGCGGCGTCGGCCGAGGTCCAGCCGTCGGGGCGCAGGGCGGCGGAGCGGAGGTCCCATTCGACCCCGGCGTCGGCGTCCCAGTGGGGCTTCGGCTTCGACTGGGGGTGGGCGTTGTAGAGCTCGAAGAGCTTGCAGGTCGACTTGTCGACGGCGATCACGTGGCGGTCGCCTTCGGCGTGGGCGCCGCCCTCGACCCGGGCGCCGGTCGGGATCGGGAACGGGCCGGGCGAGCTTTCCGAGCCGTAGGCGGTGTAGTGGATCGGCAGCTGCTTGGCGCCCGCGCCGACCACGGTGACCGGGAAGCCGTATTCCCGCGGCGAGCCGAAGTCGGGGTGGATCGCGCTGCCGCCGTGGGAGTCGATGTAGGCGATGACCTTGGCCGAGTCGGCGGCGCGCGGGGCCTTGGCGATGTTCTGGTTCCAGGCGGCCTCGGTGGCGAGGGATGGGGAGCGCGGCGTGGTCGAGGCGGGCGGCGCGGGGAAAACCGAGCAGGAGCCGAGTTCGCCGGCGGGCCCGGCGGCGCCGGCGGGGAGCGCGGCGACCAGCCCGACGGTGAGGGCCGCGAGAGCGAGCAAGCGACCACGACGGCGCCCGCCTGCGTGCGGGGGCGCGCGCCGGCGGCCGCGGCGGCCGGGCTCCGGTCGACGCTCCTTCGGATCTGCCGAAGGAGGAGCGAACGGGAGCGGGTCACGGGCGGAGCTCGGTCGGCAGGCCCTCGCGGACGGTTAGCTTGCCGATCGTCAGCTCGTCGATCTCGAGCTCCTCGATCTCCATCCGTTCGAAGGTGGCCTGGCCGACCTTGAGCCGCTTGATCGACAACCGCCCGATCGCGAAGCCGCCGATCGCCGCCGCGCCGATCGCGGTGGCGCCGATCGCCAGTGCCCCGATCGACTCGGCGCCGCGCGCCTCGATCGCGGTCGCCGAGGCGGCGCGGGCGACGGCGGCGCGGGCCAGGGCGCCGATCGCTTCGGCGGGACGGGCGAGCGACGGGGACTTGGTCACCGCCGCCTTCCCCTTATGTGACTTGTGCGGCACAGCGGAGACCGTATCGCCGAATCGGCCCGCCGGGATGCGTCTGGACGAGCGTCCACCCTCCATCTCCTCCGTCACGAAGTCGCGGGACGGCCCGTCGACGCCGGTGCGCTTAGCCCCGCTATAGGGGGGTCAAGCGCACCGGCGTCCGGAGTCCTCACGGTCGCCTCGATCCCGTCGAGCAGCCACTCGAGTCCCGGCTCGAAGCCCGAGTCCGGCGGCACCCCGAAGGGGTGGCTGCGGTTGCGCCCCCCGGTGATCTTCTTGATCAGCGGCAGCTCGCCCGCCTCCAGCGCCGCGGCCACCTCCGGGTCGGGATCGTTGAAGGTGTGCAGGGTCTCCTTCGCCTCCGGGGTGAGCGAGTCCAGCATCCGCTGTCGGGAGCGCGCCCGCGTGCAGTAGCCGATCACGTAGTCGTCGATCGACATCAGGATCGCCCGGCCGGTGGGCGCGTCGACGTGGAGGCCGACCATGATGCTGACCGACTGCTCGACGTGGCGGAGGCGGTTGATCCGGGCGCGCGGCCGGCGCGGGGCGACGTCGAGGCTCCAGGGGTGGGCTTCGAAGGCGTCCTTGGTCTTGTGGGCGATCGCGCCGAGGGCGGTGCGCCAGTCCTCGGGAAGCGGCTCGGGGAGGAGCATCTCGGCGGCGACCGCGTCGCGCATCAGGTCGAGCAGTTCGTCCTTCGACTGGACGTGGGTGTAGGGGGTCATCGTGGCGACGCCGAGCTCGATCGCCAGCCGGCGCATCGAGACCGCCTCGAGCCCCTCGGCGTCGGCGATCCGCACGGCGGCGGCGACGATCTCGGCGCGGGGGGAGGCACTCATCGCCCGTACACTGTACAGTCGCCTTTCCGTACGCCGTACAGGAACTCCCATGACCTCAGCGATCTCCGTCAAAGACCTGCGCAAATCGTTCGGCGACTTCGAGGCCGTGCGCGGGGTGAACTTCGAGGTCACGACCGGCGAGGTCTTCGGCTTCCTCGGCCCCAACGGGGCGGGCAAGACGACGACGATCAACATGCTCTGCACGCTGACCAAGCCGAGCGGCGGCGCCGCCGCGGTCGCGGGATACGACGTCGTCGCCGCCAAGGACGACGTGCGCCGCCACATCGGCCTCGTCTTCCAGGACCCGACCCTCGACGGCTACCTCTCGGCCGAGCAGAACCTGCGCCTCCACGCCGAGCTCTACGGGGTGGAGAAGGCGGTGGTGAAGCCGCGGATGCAGCAGGTGCTGGAGATGGTCGGCCTCTGGGACCGTAAGGACTCGCAGGTGATGACCTTCTCCGGCGGCATGCGGCGGCGGCTCGAGATCGCCCGCGGCCTGATGCACTCGCCCCGCGTCCTCTTCCTCGACGAGCCGACGATCGGCCTCGACCCGCAGACGCGGGCCTCGATCTGGGGCTACATCCGCCAGCTCCAGCAGCAGGAGGAGATCACCATCTTCATGACCACCCATTACATGGACGAGGCCGAGTTCTGCGGCCGCATCGCGATCATGGACAACGGCGAGATCGTCGCCCTCGACACCCCGGACGCGCTCAAAGAAGGGGTCGGGGCGGACCGGATCCGGATCGAGACGGCCGACGACGAGCGGGCGATCGCGGCGCTGGGCGAGCGCTTCGGCCTCGAGGCGACGGTGTCGGAGGGCGCGGTCACCTTCGCCGTCGCCGAAGGCGAGGAATTCGTGCCGCGCCTCTTCGCCGAGCTCGGCGTGCCGATCCGGTCGGTCAGCCTCTCGCGGCCGACCCTCGACGACGTCTTCATGTCCCACACCGGCTCGACCATCCGCGACGCCGAGGAGTCGGGCGCGAAAAACCGCAACCGGGCGGCGCTGCAGGCGATGGGCGGGGCGCGCCGATGAGCGAGCGACCCCGGCCCACCGCGATGAGCGCCACCGGCGCGGTCCCCGCCACCGCCGGCGCGCCCGCGCCGCACCCGACGGTCGAGGTCCGCGTCCCGCCGCGCAGCTGGCGCTCCGAGGTGCGCGCGGTGAAGATCGTCTGGCGCCGCGAGCTGATCCGCTTCCAGAAAGACCGCATGCGGATCGTCACCTCGCTGGTCCAGCCGCTGCTCTTCCTCTTCGTCCTCGGCTCCGGCCTGCAGCAGCTCTCCTCGGCCAGCACCCACGGGGTCGACCTGAAGACCTTCATCTACCCCGGCGTGCTCTGCATCTCGGTGATGTTCACCGGCATGTTCAGCGCCGCCTCGATCGTCTGGGACCGCGAGTTCGGCTTCCTCCGCGAGATGATGGTGGCGCCGATCCGGCGCAGCTCGATCGTCGTCGGCAAGGTGCTCGGCGGCGCCACCGTCGCCTCGTTGCAGGGGCTGATCCTGCTGGCGCTCGCCTGGGCGGTCCACGTCCCCTACAGCGTCACCCTGGTGCTCGGCGTCTTCGCCCTGCAGCTGCTGCTCGCCTTCAGCATCACCGCCTTCGGGGTGATGATCGCCGCGCGGATCACCCAGATCCAGTCCTTCATGGGCGTGATGCAGATGATCGTCACGCCGATGTTCTTCATCTCCGGCGCCCTCTTCCCGAGCGGCGACCTGCCCGGCTGGCTCACCGTGCTGAACCGCCTCGACCCGATCACCTACGCGGTCTCGCCGATGCGGACGCTGATCTTCAACCACCTCGACCTCTCCGCGGCGGCGAACCAGGCGCTCAACCCGGCGATCACCTGGTTCGGCTGGGCGGTGCCGATCGCCCTGCAGATCTTCACCGTCTTCGCCCTCGGGATGCTGATGCTGGGCATCGCGATCGCCGAGTTCAACGCCGGGGACTAGGCCGGTACCCTCCTCGGGACGGCTGTCGAGCGAGAGGAGCGGGTGATGGAGAGCAACGGATTCGAGGAGCAGGGCGGGCGCATCGCCTTCGTCCAGTCGTGCTGGCACCGCGACATCGTCGACGAGTGCCGTGACTCGTTCCTCGCCGAGGTGGGGGCGCGCGGCGTCGCCGCCGACCGGGTCGACCTCTTCGAGGTGACCGGCGCCTTCGAGATCCCGCTGCACGCCAAGCGCCTCGCCGAGAGCGGGCGCTACGCGGCGGTCGTCGCCTCCGGCCTGGTGGTCGACGGCGGCATCTACCGGCACGACTTCGTCGCCGAGGCGGTCATCGACGGCCTCATGCGGGTCCAGCTCGACACCGGCGTGCCGGTCTTCTCCGCCGTGCTCACCCCGCACCACTTCCACGAGCACTCCGACCACGAGCGCTTCTTCCACGACCACTTCCAGGTCAAGGGGCGCGAGGTGGCGAAGGCCTGCACGGACACGGTCGAGAAGCTCGGCCGCCTGCCGGTCGCCGCCTGATGCCCGACCTTCAGGCCGCCCTCAACGGCATCGGCCTCGGCGACGAGGAGATCCGGACCATGGAGCTCTCGGAGCCGACCCCGCACGGGCACGCGACCGAGGGCGATCCGCACGAGTCCTACGTCTCCGCCTACGTCGACGGCAACACCGAGGTCGGCGTCTGGGAATGCACCCCGGGCCGCTTCCCCGGTGCCAAAGAGGGCATCAGCGAGATGATGCACCTGCTCTCCGGCCGGGTGACGATCACCGACGAGGACGGCACCGCCCACGAGCTGAGCGCCGGCACCATGTTCATCCTCCTCGACGGCTGGCGCGGCGAGTGGCAGGTCCACGAGACGGTGCGCAAGGTCTACGCGATCTGGCCCACCCGCTGAGGCGCCCCCTTCTGGTTGACTTCCCCCGATGGGACATGTCTTCGCCGCCGTCGTTGGCGTCGTCATCTCGATCGGGTTTTGTGGGCCGACGGTGATCTTCTGGCGTCGCCAGGTGATCGACAGTTGGAAGGAAGTCTTCGGCTTGGTTCCTCACGGGACCGTTCCCCAGACGGTGCCTCCGTCCCCGGTAACGCGCTTCCGTCGGTCGAAGAAGCTGGTGGTCTTCCAATCCGTGGTGGCGATCCTCACGGCTCTGGCGGCTGCGGGCGCGCACGATGCGTTGGCCGCCGTCCTCCTGCTTCTCGGCTCCTTCGTCACCTGCGTGTCGCTCGGACTGAGTTTCTTGGCCTCGAGTGTCGAGAGAGCGCGCGCGTCCGAGGTCTCGTAGTGGCGCGGCACCTGGGAGGTCCACGAGACGGTGCGCAAGGTCTACGCGATCTGGCCCACGCGTTAGGGCGCTAAAGCACCCGCCGGCTGGGTAAGGAGGCGGGATGGAAGTCGCGCTGATGATCGAGGGGCAGGAGGATGTCACCTGGGGCGACTGGGTGGCGATCGCCCGCGCCTGCGAGGACAGCGGGGTGGGGACGCTCTTCCGCTCCGACCACTACTACTCGGTCGAAGACCAGGTTGAGCGTGGCTCGCTCGACGCGCTGACCACGCTCGCCGGGCTCGCCGCGATCACCGAGAAGCTGCGGCTCGGGACGATGGTCTCGCCGGCGACCTTCCGCCATCCCTCGGTCTTCGCCAAGTCGATCGCGACGATCGACCAGATCAGCGGCGGCCGGGTCGAGCCGGGCCTCGGCGCCGGCTGGTGGGACCGCGAGCACGAGGCCTACGGCTTCGACCTGCCCGAGCTCGGGCCGCGCATGGACGCCTTCGAAGAGCAGCTCGAGGTGATCACCAAGCAGTGGGCGGACGGCGCGTTCAGCTTCGACGGCGAGCACTTCAAGATCGTCGACCTCGACGCGCGGCCGAAGCCGGTGCAGCGGCCGCGGCCACCGTTCATCATCGGCGGCTCCGGCGGCCCGCGCAGCCTGCGCATCGCGGCCCAGTGGGCGGACGAGTACAACACCGTCTTCGCCGGGCCGGAGAAGATCGCCGAGCTGCGGACGAAGCTCGACGGCGCCTGCGAGAAGCAGGGCCGCGACCCGGCGACGCTGCCGCTCTCGGTGATGACCGGCTGGATCGTCGGCAAGACGCGCGAGGACGTCGTCGGCTACGCCGCGCGGCTCTCGAAGTGGAAAGGCGAAGGCGGCGACGGGGAGAAGTTCCTCGCCGACCAGCGCGACGCGGTGATCATCGGCACCGTCGAGGAGGCGGTCGAGCAGCTGCGCGCCCTGCACGAGGCCGGCTGCCACCGGGTGATGGCCCAGCATCTTCTGCACCGCGACATCGGGGCGATCGAACTGATCGGCCGCGAGGTCGCGCCCCTCATAGAAAGGTTCTAGCTACATGCGCTACACCAAGTTCGGCCCGACCGGCATGGACGTGTCGGTGATCTGCCTCGGCTGCATGTCCTTCGGCGATCCGGCCCGCGGCAACCACGAATGGTCCCTGCCCGAGCCGGAGAGCCGCGAGATCATCAAGGCCGCCCTCGACGCCGGGATCAACTTCTTCGACACCGCCAACGTCTACTCGGCGGGCTCCAGCGAGGAGATCGTCGGCCGCGCCCTCGCCGAGATGGCCGACCGCGACGAGATCGTCCTCGCCACCAAGGTCCACGGGCCGATGCGCGAGGGCCCCAACGGCGGCGGGCTCTCCCGCAAGGCGATCCTCAGCGAGATCGACGCCAGCCTGCGCCGGCTGGGCACCGACTACGTCGACCTCTACCAGATCCATCGCTGGGACTACGAGACTCCGATCGAGGAGACCCTGGAGGCGCTGAACGACGTCGTCCGGGCCGGCAAGGCCCGCTACATCGGCGCCTCCTCGATGTTCGCCTGGCAGTTCGCCAAGGCCCTGGCGACCAGCGAGCGCCACGGCTGGGCCCGCTTCGTCTCGATGCAGGATCACTACAACCTGCTCTACCGCGAGGAGGAGCGGGAGATGCTGCCGCTCTGCGCCGGCGAGGACCTCGCCGTCATCCCCTGGAGCCCGCTCGCCCGCGGCCGCCTCACCCGGCCCTGGGACGCGGAGACGGCGCGCACCGAGACCGACGAATTCGGCGCCACCCTCTACCGCGACGAGGACGAGCAGATCGTCGCCCGCACCCTCGAGGTCGCCGAGCGCCTCGGCCACTCACCGGCCCAGGTGGCGATGGCCTGGCTGCTCGCCAACCCGGCCGTGACCGCGCCGATCGTCGGCGTGACCAAGGACCGCCACCTCGCCGACGCGGTGGCCGCGGTCGACATCGACCTCTCCGACGAGGACATCGCCGCGCTCGAGGAGCCCTACCGCCCGCACCCGATCGCCGGCCACGTCTGAGCCCCCGCTCACGCGGCACCCGCCCCGCCGGTCCCGGTATCTTGGAGGCCGCGCGGTGGCGGTAGCTCAGTTGGTAGAGCTCTGGCTTGTGGTGCCAGTGGTCGCGGGTTCGAGCCCCGTCCGCCACCCCTCTCCCTAGGCAAATCGGTCGGCGGCTGCCAAGGTCTGCACGAACCGCACGCCGTCCAACATCCGGGAGAAGGTCTTGAGAGAGATCCGCAGCAGGCTTACCTACGCCAACGTGATCGCGACGCTGGCGCTCTTCCTCGTCCTCGCCGGGGGCACCGCCTTCGCCACCGGCCGCCTGGGCAAAGGCACGGTCGGCGCGCGGCAGCTGAAGAAGAACGCGGTGACGACGGCGAAGATCAAGAACGGCGCGGTCACCGCCGCCAAGATCGCCGCCGGCACCCTGCCGTCGACCACCAACGCGAAGACCGCGGACCACGCCACCACCGCCGATACCGCGAACAAAGCCACCACGGCGAAGACGGCGGAAAGGGCCACCACGGCGACGAGCGCGGAAAAAGCCACCACGGCGACGAGCGCCGCCACGGCGACGAATGCCGCCACCGCGGCCAACGCCCTCTCGCTCGGCGGCGTCCCGGCGTCCGGATACACCCGCAGCGACTGCGCCTCGGTGACCGGTCAGGTCAAGGGATTCGCGCGCATCGAAGGACCGGCGGTGAGCGAATCCGGGCTCAGCACGGCGGGGGTGGTCCTGCCCTACAACTGCAGCGGCGGCTCGGTGCTGGCCGAATATCTGGGCGGCGGCGCGTACAAGGTCGTGTTCAGCAAAAGCCCGGTGGTCATCGCGGTGGCGAACTCGACCGACACGTTCACGAGCGGCCATTTCCATAAAGGCGGGATCGTCTCGGTGAACCCCTTCGGGCCGGGTGAATTCGAGGTGGAAACCTTCAGCGCGCAATCAGGCGCCGGCTACATCGGCTCGTTCGAGATCCTGACTCCCTAGTCCTGCTCTAGCTCCGCGCGGGCCGCCGCGGTTCGACCCGCGGCCGGTCCTCGTTCGCCGCCCCTGGCGCCCCGCGCTCAAGCGGGGTGGGCGCCGGAGGCCGATACAGGTCTTATGGATACCGCGTTACCCCAGCGCCCCGGCGAGGCGAACCGGCGGATCATGGCCTACAGCGCCGCGGTCATGTACGGGGGCGCGATGTCGATCGACCTGGTCGAGAGCATCGTGCCCGGCGGGCAGACCTTCTCGCTGGTGCCCGGGGTCGGGGCGCTCGTCCTCGTCGTCTTGCTGATCGCCTACGGATCGCGGCTGCCGATGGCGGCGATGGTCGCGCTGGGGCCGATCGGCGTCGCCGGGATCGCCCTCGCCCTCGGCACCACCAGCGGCACCACCGACGGGGCGATCCTCTACAGCTGGCCGGTGCTCTGGGAGGCCTACTTCTTCGGCCGGCGGGGCACGATCCTGATCATCGCCAGCGTCGCCGTCGCCCACGGCCTGGCGCTGATCGCGATGCCCGACGGCGCGGGCAATCTGGACCGCTGGATCGACGTGATGGCGTCGGTCACGGTGATCGGCACCGTGGTCGAGATCCTCGCCATGCGCAACCGCCGGCTGCTGCGGCGGATCTCCGACGAAGCGCGCATCGACGACCTGACCGGACTCCTGAACCGGCGCGGGTTCGAGGAGCGGGCGCGGGTCGAGCTGGCCTGGGCCCAGCGGGAGGAGATCTCGCTCGCCGTCGTCTGCTTCGACCTCGATTCCTTCAAGTGCGTCAACGACGAGTTCGGGCACGAGGTCGGCGACCTCGTCCTCGCACGCTTCGCCGAGTGCTTCCGCCACGATTCCCGCCAGGCCGACGTCGCCGCGAGGATGGGCGGGGAGGAGTTCATCGCGCTCCTGCCCGGGGCCGATCTGGACGAGGCCTACCTCTTCGCCGAGCGGGTGCGGATGTCGTTCGAGCGCACCGCGCCGGACGGCGCGCCCCGGGTGACCGCGAGCGCCGGAGCCGCCACCGCGGTGGCGCCGGACCGACTCGAGCAACTGGTCAAGTCGGCGGACATGGCGCTGTACGCGGCCAAGGCCCAGGGGCGCAACCGGACCGTCCTCGATCGCCCGCTGGCGGCGACCGTCGGAAAAAACAAACCTGCTCGCGACGCCGATCTGTCGAGATAGACATATGGATACCGCTCGGGATCCGCGGAGTGCCCTCTCTTCCACGCAGGTGGTCGAGATGCTCGACCAGCTCTACGACGGGATCCTGGTCCTCGATCTCGACTGGCAGATCTCCTACATCAGCGTCCCCGCCGCCGAGATGCTCGGTCGGCGGGCCGGCGAGCTGCGCGGCCTGAACCTCTGGGAGGAGTTCCCGGAGGCGGTCGGCGGGACCTTCCACATCGCCTACGAAGAAGCGCTGGCCGACGGCAAGCCGCGCCAGGTGATCGAGTACTACAAGGGGTCCGAACAGTGGTTCGAGGGCCGCGCCTTCCCTTACGAGGACCGCCTGGTCGTCCTCTTCCGCAACGTCACCGAGCCGAAACGGGCGAAAATCGTCCTCGAGCGCTACCTCGACGGCGTCGCCGCCGCCGAGCAGATCATCGGCTTCGGCATCTGGCGCTGGAACGTCCTCGACGACAAGGTCGCCTGGTCGGACGAGCTGCACCGGATCTACGGCCTCGAGCCGGGGGAGTTCGAGGGCACGGCCAAGGGCTTCGCCGACCGCCTCCACCCGGATGACCGGGAGCGGGTCTGGGGCGAAATCTCACGCTCGTTGGAGACCCTGGAGCCGTTCCTCTTCCGCGAGCGGATCATCCGCCCCGATGGCTCGGAGCGGATCCTGCTCTCCCAGGGCCGGGTGCTCACCACTCCCGACGGCACCGCCGAGTCGCTGGTCGGGGTCTGCCACGACCTGACCGAGCGGGTCGCGGTCGAGGCCGCCCTCGGGGCCAGCGAGCGGCGCATGCGGGCGATCGTCGACAGCACCCCGTCGATGATCTCCGTGAAGGACCTCGACGGTCGGTTCCTGATGAGCAACGCCGAGTTCGACCGGGTGGTCGGGCAGGCCGGCGCCGAGATCGTCGGCAGCCGCTGCGCCGACGTCTTCCCGGCGGAGATCGCCGCCGCCCAGCGCGCCCGTGACCTCCGCGCCGCCAGCACCGGCGAGCCAATCTACGGCGAGACGGTGTTGCCGAGCGCCGAGGGGCCGCGCACCTACGTCACCGCGACCTTCGCCCTGCCCGACGACCACGGCATCGCGGTCGAGACCTGCACGATCGCCACCGACATCACCGAGCGCCGCGAACAGGAGGGCGAGCGCCGCGAGCGCCGCATCTGGACCGAGCGGATCTCCTCGGCGATCGGCGACGGGCGGATGGTCGTCCTGGCCCAGCCGATCATCGACCTGGCGAGCGGCGATCGGGTCTCCAGCGAGCTGCTGATCAGGATGCGGACGAAAGGCAGGCAGGTCGAGATCCTCTCGCCCGACGCCTTCCTGCCCGTCGCCGAGCGCTTCGACCTGGTCCAGTCGATCGACACCTGGATGGTCGGCCAGGCCCTGGCGACCGACGCCGCGATCCCCCTCCACGTCAACCTCTCCGCGGTCACCGTCTGCGACCTCGCCGCCTGCCGCGAGATCATCGCGATGCTGGCCGCCGCGCCGGAGGACGCCCGGCGGATCGTCTTCGAGATCACCGAGACGGCAAGCGCCACGCAGCTGGTGGCGGCGCAGGCCTTCGGGGCCGAGGTCACCGAGCTCGGCTGCCGGCTTGCCCTCGACGACTTCGGGGTCGGCTTCGGCTCCTTCACCTACCTGCGTTCGCTGCCGATCAGCTACATCAAGATCGACCGCGGCTTCGTCGGCCAGCTCGCCGGCTCCGCCGAGGACCGCCGCGTCGTGCAGGGCATCGTCAGCGTCGCCAAGGGCTTCGGCATCGAGACGATCGCCGAGGGGATCGAGGACGAGGAGACGCTCGACGTCCTGCGCGAGTTCGGCGTCGACCGCGTCCAGGGCTTCCTCCTCGGCAGGCCGGCCCCGCTGCAGGTCGCGATCGAGGAGCATCGCCGGCGGCACGCCGATTCCGCCCGGCTCGCCACCGCCAAGTAGCCTGCGGCCGATGCAGCTAGGCGTCTGCCTTCCCCAGCTCGGCCCGACCGCGGAAGGGGCGAAGGTCGCCGACGTCGCGCGGCGCGCGGAGGAGGTCGGCTACGACTCGCTGTGGGTGGGGGATCGACTGCTGACGCCGGAGGCGCCGCAGGACCTTTATCCGGTCGGCGGCACGCCGGAGGTGCCGTATCCGCCGGAGTTCACCGCCGCGCTCGACCCGATCGTCACCTTGACCGCGGCCGCCGTGGCGACCAGCCGGGTGCGGCTGTCGTTCAGCACGCTGATCCCGACCTGGCACAACGCGGTGCTGCTGGCGCGCGCGGTGACCAGCCTCGACGCGGTCAGCGAGGGGCGGCTGGAGCTCGGGCTCGGGACCAGCTGGATGCGCGACGAGTACGAGGTCGCCGGGGTGCCGTGGGAGGAGCGGGGCGCGCGGCTCGACGAGATGCTCGACGTGTTCGAGAAGGTCTGGAGCGACAGCTCGGTCGAGCACAGCGGCCGCTTCTGGCAGATCCCGCCGTCGACGTTCGACCTGCGGCCGGCGCAGGCGGGCGGGCCACCGGTCCTGCTCGGCGGCTTCTCGCCGGCGGCGCTGAACCGGGCGGGCGCGCGCGGGGCCGGCTGGATCGCGATCGCCGGGGCGCCGGAGGAATTCGAGGAATACCTCTGGGGGCTGGCGGTCGCCGCCGCCGCGGAGGCCGGCCGCGACCCCGGTGACCTGCGCCGCGAGACCCGCGTCAACACCCACGCCGGCGAAACGATGGCGGAGACGATCGAGCAGGTGCGCGAGTCCGAGCGCCGCGGCGCCGACGGAGTCCACGTCGACTTCACCTACACCGCCGGCTCCGCCGACGAGCTGCTCGAGCAGGCCGAAGAGCTGATCGCCCTCCTCCGCGCCTGACCTCGCGTTGATGGGCCGAAAACCGCTCCTATAGGGCAAGTTTTCGGCCCATCAACATGGGTGCCGACGGTAGGCTCGCGTGATGTGGGTGACGCAGCTCGACGGGGGCGCCTTCACCTCGGCGGCGGGGATCTGGCGGAGCGGCGAGAGCCTGGGGCGGATGGTGCGGTTCCCGATCCCGGTCTACCTGGTCGAGGTGGGGAAGGAGCGGATCCTGGTCGACACCGGCCTGCATCCGGCGGCGGCGGCCGACGCGGCGGCGCACTACGAGGGGGCCGAGAACATGCGGAACTTCCGGCTCGAGCAGGAGGTCGGGCTGGCCGAGCAGGTCGACCTGGCGACGGTGACCAAAGTGGTGATGACCCACCTGCACTTCGACCACGCCGGCGGGCTCGACCTGCTGCCCGAATCGGTCCCGGTCTATCTGCAGCGGCGCGAGTGGGAGGCGGGTAGCGACCCGGAGTCGATCGCGAAGAACTTCTTCCTGCCGCGCGATTACGAGGGGATCGCCGACCAGGTGGTCCTCGTCGACGGCGACCACGACCTGCTCGGCGACGGCTCGGTCGAGCTGCTGGCGACGCCCGGCCACACCCCCGGCCATCAGTCGGTCAAGGTCGGCGCGGGCCTGGTGATCGGCGGCGACGTGAGCCACTTCGACACCGGCCTCGACGACCACCGCTTCCCGCTCTTCGGCGACGACCTCGACGCCCAGCGCGCCTCCGCCGAACGCCTCCGCGCCCTGCGCGACGCCGGCGCCGCGGTGCGTCCCGGCCACGACCCCGAGGTGCTCGCGCCCGGTCCGGTCCTCAGGTAGGCGTGCCGGGCGTGCGGTCCGATGATCTCGGGACCCAGGGGCCGACGCCGCTGATCCGCTCGACCTCGTAGCGGACGACGTAGCCGGGCCCCTTCGGCGCCGGGAATTCCTCGTCGGGCGACATGTAGACCTTGGTGAGCCGGTCGAGACGGTCCCAGGTCCCGTCGCTCGGTTCGACCCGCGCCCGTGCCCGCAGCACCGCGTAGGGACTCAACACCGCGGCGTGTTCGCGCGGCCCCAGGAAGGAGAGAACCACGCGTGGGTCCCGTTCGATGTTGCGCAGCTTGCGGTGATGACTCATGTGTCCGCTGACGATGTCGTCCCCGTCGAGCCCGATCCAGATCACGGTCACCTGCGGCGATCCATCCTCGTTGATCGTGCTCAGGTGAGCCAGCGGCCCGGTCTCGATCAGATCGCGCAACTGGTCCGGCAGATTGCTCATCGGCGCACCCTAATCCAGTCCGATCGGATAAACCTGGCGCAAGATGAGGCTCGGGGTCGCGAAGGCGCTGGTCGGGGGCGAGTGGGTCGTCGGCGACGTCGAGATCCTCGACGGGCGCGTCGCCGCGGTGGGGGTCGGGGCGCCGGGCGGCTCGAAGCTGGCCGTGCCGGGCTTCGTCGACCTGCAGGTGAACGGGTATGCCGGCGTCGACTTCTCGAGGCCCGGGGAGGACGGCTACGCACGCGCCGGGGCGGCGCTCCTCACCGACGGCGTGACCGCGTTCCAGCCGACGCTGGTCACCGCGCCGAGCGCGGAGATGGTCGCGGCGCTGGAGGCCCTCGCGAGGGCGGCGACCGAAGATCCGGGGCCGCGGATCATCGGCGCGCACCTCGAGGGGCCGTTCCTCTCCCGCGAGCGGGCCGGGGCGCACGACCGGGCGGCGCTGCGCGACCCCGACCCGGCGCGGCTCGAGCGCCTGCTCGCCGCCGGCCCGGTCTCCCAGGTGACCCTGGCGCCGGAGCTGCCCGGCGCGCTCGAGCTGATCGAGGCGCTCGTTGCCCGCGGCGTCACCGTGTCCTGCGGGCACACCGAGGCCGACGCCACCGTGGCTCACGCGGCCTTCGATCGCGGCGCCGCCGCGGTCACCCACCTCTTCAACGCGATGCGCCGGCCCGAGCATCGCGACCCCGGCATCGCCTACGCGGCGCTCGGGCGCGACGACGTCTGGATCACCCTGATCGTCGACGGCAACCACCTCGCCGACGACACCGTCCGCGCCGCCGCGGCGGCCGCGGGCGACCGGCTCGTCCTGATCAGCGACGCGGTCGCCGCCGCGGCCGCCCCGGACGGCGACTACACGCTCGGCGGCAACGTCGCGATCCACTCGGCGGGCGGGGTGGTGCGGAACGCGGCCGGCTCGCTCGCCGGTTCGACCCTGACGATGCTGGACGCGGTGCGCAACCTGCACGCCCTCGGCACCCCGCTCGACGCCGCGCTCACCGCCGCCACCGAAGCCCCCGCCCGCATGGCCCGCCGCCCCGACCTCGGCCGGATCGAGCCGGGCGCCCGAGCGGATCTGGTCGTCCTCGACGACGCGCTCGACCTCGACCAGGTCTTCCTCGCCGGCACCGACCAGCGCTGACTTCGAGCTACCGATTCGCACATTGCGCCGAACGGTGGGGGGAGAAAAACCGGCCGACAAATCCTTTATCTCGTACGATGAAACGAGGAATCCTCATGTCAGGCGATCAGGAAATCGAGCTCATCTTCGAACCCCAGGACGAGGGTGGCTACAGCGTGTACGCGCCCGATCTTCCGGGTCTCCACACCCAAGGTGACGACATGGACGACGCGTTCGCGAACGCTGAGGAGGCGGTCGCGTTGTACGTCGAAGGACTCCGTGAGGACGGTGAGTCGCTTGATCTGAGCATCATCGTCCGGCGCAGGATCAAACTGCCGTCGTGACCCCGCATCAGCCGGTGGTCTCCGGCCGGCGCCTGATCGGGGCGCTCGAAGCCGATGGCTGGCAGGTCGTGCGGCAGCGCGGTAGCCACGTCCGCCTGCGGCATATTGCGCGTCACTCGGTGCTCGTCGTTCCCGAACACGACGAGTTGAAGAAGGGGACGCTCGGGCGAATCCTGCGTGAGGCGAGGATCGACAACGACGAGCTCCGGCGGTTGCTCAAGAAATGACTGGCCAGCTGGCGTGATCAAGGGCACCCCGATGCCCGACCTGGGCGCCCCGGTCTCCTGAGCAGGCCAGGCGCCGCGGCCGCGGTGGCTACTTGCCGAGCAGGTCGCAGACGGCGCTGACCTGCACGCGGCGCAGCTGGGCGAGCAGCTTGCCGCTCGGCGCGGCGATGTTCAGCGTCGTCGTCACCGCGCGGCTGCCGTCCGCGGTCGCGGCGGCGAACTGGGCGTAGCCGGGGAAGTTGCCGGTGTGGCCGTAGACCGTGCCGCACTTCGACTGGTAGCGGAAGAGGGCGAGGCCGGCCGAGTTCTTGCCCGGCCCGGGCGGGCTCGATTCGCCGCCCAGCCACCAGTTCATCTGCGCCTGCTGCTGGGCGCTGCCGAAGTATTTGAGGCCGAGGTCGGCGCGGATGAAGGCGTTCAGATCCCGCGGGGTGGAGACGATCCCTCCCGAGGCCCAGGCTCCCGAGGGACTGAGAAGTTCGGAGAAGTCCTCCGCGCCTTCGGTTTCGGTGGCAGGCAGGTAGCCGTGGATGAAGGGGGCGGGCATCTTGATCTTGGTCGCCAGTGTCGTCTGGGTCAGGTCGGTCGGCCCGAAGACGATCTGCTGCAGGTTGGTCGGCGTAGGTTGCGCTCGGTCACCGCTTCGACCATCAGCCCGACCACGATGTTGTCGGTGTTCGAGTACTCGTACTTCGAGTCCGGCTTGAAGACGAGCGGATCGTTGGCGACCCAGCCGATCACCTGCTGCGGCGAGACGTAGCCGCGCGGATTCGTTTCCGCCTGCTTGATGAAGCCGGCCGACTTGGTGTAGTCGGGCACGCCGCTGGTGTGGTGGAGGAGCTGTTCCAGGGTCACCTGGCCCCAGGCGCTCGGCAGGGTCGGCAGCACCTTGGCGATCGTGTCGTCGAGGGCGAGCCGCCCTTCCCGCACCAGGTGGAGGGCGACTGCGCCGCTGAACGCCTTGGCGACGCTGGCGATCCGCATGTGGTCGGTGGCGCGCGGCTTGGTCGCTCTTCTCGATGTCGGCGCGGCCGGTGCTGAGCGTGGTCAGCTTGCCGTTGCGATAGAGCGTCGCGATCGCCCCGGGCGGGCCGCCCGGGCGAGGTGACCAGCCCTTCGAGGCCCTGGAGCACTTCGGCGTCGGTCGTCTTCGCCGCCGCGGTCGGCCGCCCCGAAGGCGAGCGCAAGGCAGGCCAGGACGGGGAGGACGAGCAAGCGGACGCGGACGCACGCGGACGATCCTATGCGGGCCTTAATCGAGCTTCTTGATAGGCTTTATCAACAATGAGCGGTCGACGTACATCAGCACCTCCTGGGGGAGCCCCTGATCGAGGCGTTGGCGCGTCGGAGCGCGGCGCCCCGGCTGATCGCCCGCCGCGAGGGCTGGACCTTCCGGGTCGCCGCCGAGCCCGACTCGATCCTCGCGGTCGAGGCGACCGACGCCGAGCTGCGGCTCGCCGACCTCGAGGCGGACGGGATCGACCGGGCGCTGGTCGCGCTCTCGAGCGCGCTCGGGATCGAGTCGCTCCCGTTCGAGGAGGCGACGGAGCTGATCGAGGCCCATCACCAGGGCCTCGAAGAGCTGCCGGTCGAGTTCGGCGGCTGGGGCGCGGTGCCCCTCTCCGGGCCGGAGCCCGACCCGGCGCATGTCGACGCCGCCCTCGACCGCGGCTTCGTCGGCATCACCCTGCCCGCCGGCGCGCTCGCCGACCCGGCCGCGGTCGAGCGGGTTGCGCCGCTCCTCGCCCGCCTCGAGGAGCGCGACGCGCCGCTCTTCGTCCACCCGGGCCCGGTCGCCGCCGCCGCGCCGGGACGCTCCGGACCGGTCGTCGCCGCCACGCCCACGCGCTCCGGCGCGGGGACCGCCTCGGCCGGCGCCGCCGCGCGCCTCCCGCACTGGTGGCCCGCGCTCACCGACTACGTCGCCCAGACGCAGGCCGCCTGGTTCGCCTTCCTCCACGCCGGCCGCCCCGCCCACCCGCGCCTGCGCGTCCTCTTCGCGATGCTCGCCGGCGGCGCGCCGCTGCAGCTCGAGCGCTACGCCGCCCGCCGCGGCGTCCCCGCGCCCGGTCCCGACCCGCTCGTCTTCTACGACACCTCCTCCTACGGCCCGCAGATGATCGGCGCGATGGCGACCGCGGTCGGCGCCGTCGCAGCTCGTCTACGGCTCCGACCGCCCCGTCGTCGCGCCCCCGATCGCCGACCGCGACCGGGCCTGGCCCGACCCCGACCTTCGGCAGGCGCTCATCGCCGCCAACCCTGCCCGCCTTCTCAATTACGAGAGCAATCACGACCCGAAAGGAGCCCTCGCGTGAACCAGCGCATCGAGGACCTCATGCGGCCTAGCGGCCGCGACCTCACCGAGTCCGAGCTGATCACCGTCGCGACGCAGATCGCGGCAGTCCCGGAGCTCTGGACGGAATGTGTGTCCCACGATCCGGAGCACCGGACCTACGAACAGCTGCTCCGCGACGAGCATCTCGACGTCTGGCTGCTCTGCTGGTCGCGCGACCACGACACCGGCTTCCACGACCACGATCTCTCGGCGGGGGCGGTTGCCGTCGCCCACGGGAGCGTGCGCGAGGAGCGGCTGGTCCTCGGGCGCTCGATCGACGAGCCGATCGGCCGGATCGCGGGCGCCGGGACGCAGTTCTCCTTCGGCGCCTCCGACATCCACCGCGTCCTGCACGCGGGGGAGGGCCCGGCGGTGACGATCCACGCCTACTCGCCGCCGCTGACGCGGATGGGCAGCTACACGGTCGAGACGACCGGCCAGCTACGCCGCCACGCGGTGTCCTACGAGGAGGAGCTGCACCAGATGGATGTCGCCGCGAGCTGAGCCGCGGCACCAAACGTCGCCGCGAGCCTCGCGCCGCGGCAACGACAGGTGGGAGGGGCCGTCGCCGGGCGGCCCCTTTCACTACCTTTCCGACCGATGCCCGACACCGCCCGCCGCCCGATCCTGATCGCCTACGACGGCTCGGACTGCGCCGATCTGGCGATCGACAAGGTGGCGGAGGAGTTCGGGCCGCGCAAGGTCATCGTCCTGGTCGTCTCCGAGGGTCTCGAACGGATCCCCTTCTTCGGCACCGCCGGCGTTCCGGTCGAGCCGGAGACGATGGAGCTGCTCACCGACGCGGCCGAGAAAGGCGCCGAGGCCACCGCCGACAAAGGCGCCGAGCGGGCCCGCGGCCTCGGCCTCGACGCGAGCACCGCGGTCGCCGACGGCGGGCCGATCTGGAGCGCGATCGTCGAAGCCGCCGACGAGTACGACGCGGCGGTGATCGCGCTCGGCTCGCGCGGCCTCTCCGGGGTCAAGCACGCGCTGCTCGGCAGCGTCTCCGGCGCGGTCGCCCACCACAGCCACCGCAGCGTCTTCATCGTCCACAGCGCCTGAGCGGAGCCGGCGGGCCGGGCGCGGTCGACCTAACGCACCTATAGCGCCCCGTAGGTCGACCACGCGGCGCCGAGCGGCGGTCGACCACGCGGCGCTGGGCGGCGGTCGACCTAACGCACCTATAGCGCCCCGTAGGTCGACCACGCGGCGCCGAGCGCCGGTCGAGAGGGCCGTCGGCCGGCGAGTGGCGTTTGCGAGGATCTGTCGGTGAGCGACGACCCCAACCAGCGCAAGCGCATCGGCTTCCTCAGCTTCGGCCACTGGTCGAACGCCCCCGGCTCGCAGACCCCGACCGCGAGCGACGCGCTGCTGCAGGCGGTCGAGCTGGCCGAGGCGGCGGAGGAGATCGGCATCGACGGCGCCTACTACCGCGTCCACCACTACCAGCGCCAGTACGCCTCGCCGTTCCCGCTGCTGGCCGCGATCGGGGCGCGCACGAGCCGGATCGAGATCGGCACCGGGGTGATCGACATGCGCTACGAGAACCCGCTCTACATGGCCGAGGACGCGGGCGCCGCCGACCTGCTCGCCGGCGGGCGGCTGCAGCTGGGGATCAGCCGCGGCTCGCCGGAGCCGGCCCTGCACGGCTACGAGGCGTTCGGCTACGTGCCCGCCGAGGGCGAGACCGACGCCGACATGGCCCGCCGCCACACCGAGCTCTTCCGCGCTGCGATCGCCGGCGCCCCGGTGGTCTCGACCGACCCGCGGATGGGCGGGAACGGCGGGCGCCTCGCGATCCAGCCGCTCTCCGCGGGCCTGCCCGACCGCATCTGGTGGGGAGCCGGCACCCGCGCCACCGCCGTCTGGACCGCAGAACAGGGCATGAACCTGATGAGCTCGACCCTGCTCAGCGAAGACACCGGCGTGCCCTTCGACCAGCTGCAGGCGCAGCAGATCGAGGCGTACCTGGAGGCCTGGGAGAAGGCGGGCTGGGAGCGCCGGCCGCGGATCTCGGTCAGCCGCAGCGTGCTGCCGATCGTCAGCGACCTCGACCACGCCTTCTTCGGCCGCGAGGTCGGCGGCGGCGACACCACCGGCTACCTCGACGGCGGCATCGCCCGCTTCGGCAAGACCTACGCCGGCGACCCCGACGAGATCGCCGCCGAGCTGGCCGAGGACGCCGCCGTCGCCCTCGCCGACACCCTGCTGGTGACCGTCCCGAACCAGCTCGGGGTCGCCTACAACACCGAGCTGCTGCGCAACATCGCCCTCGACGTGGCGCCCGCGATCGGCTGGAGCCCCGAGACCGCCGAGGTTTGACGCGCTGCAAGCTTTTAGGTCGCCATAGCGTCCGAATTCCTTGCAGCGCGTTCGATGTGAAAGCCTGAGCGCTCGATGCCCGCCGAGCGCAATCTGCCCACCCCCGAGGCCGAGGAGATCGTCGGCCTGGCCCGCTCGGTGGCCCGCGAGCAGCTGGCGCCGCGGGCGGCGGGGGCCGAGGAGGACGCGGCCTTCCCGCGCGACGTCTTCCGCACCCTCGGCGAGCTCGGCTTCCTCGGCATGCCCTACCCGGAGGAGGTCGGCGGCGCCGGGCAGCCGTACGAGGTCTACCTGCAGGCGCTGGAGGAGATCTCGGCCGCCTGGGCGAGCGTCGGGGTCGGGCTCTCCGTTCACGTGATGTCCTGCTATCCGCTCGCCGGCTTCGGCACCACGGAGCAGCAGGGGCGGTGGCTGGGGGAGATGCTGGCCGGCGACCTGCTCGGCGGCTACTGCCTCTCGGAGGCCGACGCCGGGTCCGACCCGGGGGCGATGCGCACCCGTGCGACCCCGCTGGGCAGCGGTGCGACGGCCGGCGGCGACCCGGCCCGCGGCGAGGGAACGGGCGGCGGCGGGCTCGATGGCGCTCCCGGCTGGAGCGTCTCCGGCTCCAAGGCCTGGGTCACCCACGGCGGCGAGGCCGACTTCTACACCCTCTTCGCCCGCACCTCGGAGGAGCGCTCGCGCGGGATCTCCTGCTTCCTCGTCCCCGGCGACGCGCCCGGCCTCACCGCCGGCCCGCCGGAGCGGAAGATGGGGCTGACCGGCTCGACCACCGCGACGCTCGACTACGACGCGGTCGAGCTCGCCGCCGACCGACTGATCGGCGGCGAGGGCGCCGGGCTGCCGATCGCCCTGCAGGCGCTCGACTCGGGCCGGCTCGGGATCGCCGCCGTCGCCACCGGCCTCGCCCAGGGCTCGCTCGACCTCGCGGTCGCCTACGCGAAGGAACGCGAGACCTTCGGCCGGCCGATCATCGAGCACCAGGGCCTCGGCTTCCTGCTCGCCGACATGGCGGCGGCGGTCGAGTCGGCGCGCGCGGTGACGCTCGAGGCGGCGCGCCGGCGCGACCGCGGGTTGCCCTTCGCGCGCCAGGCCTCGATCGCCAAGCTGGTCGCGACCGACGCGGCGATGCAGGTGACCACCGACGCGGTCCAGGTGCTGGGCGGCTTCGGCTACACGAAGGAGTTCCCGGTCGAGCGCCACATGCGCGAGGCGAAGGTGATGCAGATCTTCGAGGGGACCAACCAGATCCAGCGCCTGGTGATCGCCAGGCACCTCGCCCGCCAGGGCGCCTAGGAAAGAGGAAGGGACGCGATGCAGATAGAGGGTCAGGTCGCCGCCGTGTTCGGCGGGGCCTCGGGGTTGGGGGAGGCGACCGCGCGGCGGCTCGCCGCGGGCGGCGCCAAGGTGCTGGTCGCCGACCTGAACGAGGATCGCGCTCGCGCCGTCGCCGCCGAAATCGACGGCTTCCACGTCGCCGCCGACGTCGCCGACGCGACCTCGGTCGAGGACGCGATCGCCGCCGCGACCGAGCTCGGCGACCTGCGCATCGCGGTCGACTGCGCCGGGATCGCCACCCCGACCAAGCTGGTCCGCAAGGGCAAGCCGACTCCGCTCGAGGACTTCGCCAAAGTGCTGGCGGTCAACCTGCTCGGCACGATCAACGTCCTGCGCTGCGCCGCCGCGGCGATGGCCGAGACGGAGCCGGTGGCCGACGGCGACCGCGGGGTCTGCGTGGTCACCGCCTCGATCGCCGCCTTCGAGGGCCAGGTCGGCCAGGTCGCCTACGCCGCCTCGAAGGCGGGCGTCGTCCGGCCTCACCCTGCCGGTCGCCCGCGAGCTCGCCGGCAAGGCCGTCCGCGTCGTCGCGATCGCCCCCGGCCTCTTCGACACGCCGCTCCTCGCCGGGCTGCCCGCCCCGGCGCGGGAGGAGCTGGCGGGCTCGGTGCCCTACCCGCAGCGGCTCGGCGACCCGGCCGAGTACGCGGCGCTGGTCGAGCACGTCGTCGTCAACACGATGCTGAACGGCGAGACGATCCGCCTCGACGGGGCGCTGCGGATGGGACCCGGCTGAGCCCTCCGCCCGGCCCCACCGCGGACCCCTGCGGAGCTACTTCGACTCGTTCAGCGCGATCGCCTCGGCGATCAGGGCCTTGAAGGCGGCGGGGTCGAGCTCGTCGTCCTCGTGGATGTCGATCGCGCGGCGGGCGTTGCCCTCGAGGCTGGCGTTGAAGAGGCCCTTCGGGTCGTCCAGCGAGGCGCCCTTGGCGAAGGTCAGCTTGACGTAGTTCTTGTAGGTCTCGCCGGTGGTGATGATCCCGGCGTGCTCCCAGACCGGCGTCCCGCGCCATTTCCAGAACTCTTCGACCTCGGGGTCGGCCTCGTGGATCAGCCTGCGGACCTCGGCCAGCTTCTCGCCGCGCCAGTCGCCCAGCTCCGCGATCCGCTCGTCGATCTTCTGTGAAGGGGAGTCGTCGCTCATCGGGCGAGTTTCTCAGGTGATGGTGACGCCACCGTCGACGACGATCGTCGCCCCGGTGATGTAGCCGGCCCCGTCGCCGGCGAGGAAGACGGCCGTCGCCGCGAACTCCTCCGGCTTGCCCGCCCGTCCCATCAGCACCCGGTGCTCCTGCATCCCCTCGAGGTAGCCGGGCAGGTACTGGTCGGTCATCTCGGTGGGGAAGAAGCCGGGGCAGATCGCGTTGACGCGGATCCCCTTGCGGCCGCTCCACTGCTGGGCGAGGTCGCGGGTCAGCCCGAGGAGCGCCGCCTTGCTCGCCGAGTAGGCGGCCTGGGGGAGCCCGGCGGTGGTCAGGCCGATGACGCTGGAGACGTTGACGATGCTGCCGCCGTGCTCCATCTGGCGGGCGGCGGCGGTCGCCATCTGGAAGCAGCCGGTGAGGTTGACGTCGACGACGCGGGTGAATTCCTCCGGCGTCTCGCGGAGCGCCGGCACCGCGGTCGCGAGGCCGGCGTTGTTGAGCAGGATGTCGACCCGGCCGAGCTCCTCGCGGGCGGTGGTGGCGAGGTGCTCGCAGGCGTTCGGGTCGGTGACGTCGGTGGCGACGGCGACCGCCCGTCGTCCCAGCGCTTCGACCGCCCGCGCCGTCTCGGCCAAGGCGTCGGCGCGGCGGGCGCCGAGGGCGACGTCGGCGCCGGCCCGGGCGAACGCCGTGGCGGCAGCGACGCCGAGCCCCGAGGAGGCACCGGTGACGATCGCCACCTTGCCGTCGAGGCGGAAGGGGTCGGCTGGGTCGGCGGCCACGATCGGCCCACCCTACAAGCGCCGAAGCGAGTTCGGCCCCGCGCCGCCTGTTTGAATGGCCGCGGTGGGGGCGGGACTGGTGATCTTCGATTGCGACGGCGTGCTGGTCGACAGCGACCGGATCTCGCTGCGCATCCAGGCGGAGCGGATCAGCGCGCTCGGGCTGCCGGTCACCTATGAGGACTGCGTCCACGAATTCCTCGGGATCGGGATGCCGGCGACCCTGCGGCGGATCGAAGAATGGCTCGGGGGGCCGCTGCCCGAGGGCTGGGAGGCGGGGCTCGAGGCGGAGGTCGCGGCGGCCTTCCGGCGCGAGCTGCGGCCGGTGCCGGGGATCGTCGAGGCGCTCGACCGGGTCACCCTGCCGACCTGCATCGCCTCCAGCGGCAGCCACGAGAAGCTGACCCTGACCCTGGGGCTGACCGGCCTCTACGAGCGCTTCGCCGGGCGGATCTTCTCCGCCGACGAGGTCGAGCGCGGCAAGCCCGATCCCGACCTCTTCTTCTACGCGGCGGAACGGATGGGCGTGGTGCCGGAGCGCTGCGTGGTGGTCGAGGACAGCCCCTGGGGGGTCGCCGCCGCCCGCGCCGCCGGGATGTCGGCCCTGGGGTACGCGGCGGACGCAGAGCCACGCGCCGCCGCCGCGCTCGCCGAGGCGGGCGCGATCGTCTTCACCGCGATGGCCGAGCTGCCGCGGCTGCTCGCGCCCGTCGCCTAGGCCCGCGCCGGTCAGCGCGGGGCGGGAGCGCGCGCCGGGTCAGCGCGGGGCGAAGCTGGTCAGGTCCTGGCCGTAGACCGGGCTGACGACGAGCTTCTTCAGGTCGATCTGGTCGGAGACGAAGGTGGTCAGCGCGAGCGAGCCGAACGGCGCCCACGGGGCCTGGCGCATCACCTTGCGATCGAGGTGGGCGTAGGCCGCTTCGGTGGCCGGGCTGAGCGGCTTGCGGTCGAGCGTCGCGATCTCGCGGTCGATCCCCGGCTCGTGGAAGTGGGCGTAGTTGGTGCTCGCGGTCGGGGCGATCCCGGCGCTCGAGAGCTGCGGCGCGAAGTAGTCGTTCGGGTGCGGGTAGTCGATGTACCAGTTGCCCAGCCCGGTATCGAGGCCCGGCGTCGACTGGTTGCCGATCACGGTGGTGTAGTTCGCCGCGGCGACCGTCTTCAGCGTCGGGTTGAAGCCGAGTTCGCGCAGCACCCCTTCGTAGTATTCGCCCGCCTGCTTGTTCGGGTTGAGGTTGTAGGTCCAGACGTTCACGTCGCGCACCTTCGGGTCGGCGGCGGCGATCAGTTCCTTCGCCTTGCGCATGTCGTACGGGTAGGGCCGGTAGGTGTGGTGGCCCGGCATCGCCACCGGCAGCACCTGCTGGCTCGGGCGCAGCTGGCCGCCGTAGATCCGCGTCAGCGCCGCCGGGTTGATCGCGTAGTTGACCGCCCGCCGCACCCGCACGTCGTTGAACGGCGGCTGTGTCGACGTTCATCCAGAAGTAGTAGAGGTCGATCTGCGGGGTGATCAGCAGCTGCGTCCCCTTGTAGCGGCTGAGCAGTTCGGCGAAGCGGTCCGACGGCGGCTGCTCCTCCATCCAGTCCTTGGAGCCGTCCTCGACTTCGTTCACCGCCGTCTCGGAGTTCTTGTTGACGCTCACGTCGATCGCGTCGAAGTGCCCGGCGGGGATCTGCGGCAGCAGCTTGCCGTTGACCTTCGCCCACTCCGGGTTGCGGCGGTATTCCCAGGAGCTGCCCGGCTTCGAGGCGACGATCTCGTAGGGGCCGGTGCCCGGCGGCGGGTCTCCGGAGAGGTCTTCGTGCTTGGTGTCGGCGGGCAGCGGCGCGGCGAAGAGCATCGCCAGCTCGTTGCTGAAGGTGCTGCGCGGCTCGACCAGGTGGATGACGATGCGGCCGGTCTTGTCGTCGGCTTCGATCCCGCCGATGCCGCCGTGCTTCGTCTTCGCGAACCGTTCGGCGCCGACGATGTCGCTGAAGAGCGGGGTCGCCGGCGAGTTCATCGCGATCATCCGTTCGATCGTCGCGCCGAAGTCCGAGGCGCGGACCGGCGTGCCGTCGGAGTAGCGCAGGCCGGGGCGCAGGAAGAGCGTGTAGGTGCGGCCGCCGTCGGTGATCCGCGGCAGCTTCTGCGCCAGCCCCGGGATCACTTTCGTGCCGGCGGCGCCGTCGGCGTGCGCGTAGGTGAGCAGCGGCACGTAGGTCTCCCACATCGCCGTCCAGCCTTCGAGCGTGTAGGAGAGCGAGGGGTCGAGGTAGTCCGGGGAGGAGGCGAAGGTCGCCTCGAGGGTCGACGAGGACGAGTCTTCGCCCGAGCTGCCGCAGCCCGCGGCGAGCAGCGCCAGCGCCACCACGGCGACGACCGCGACCGCCCCAGCCCGCGACTTCACCGCGAACCGCCCTCCGGTCCTCATCGGTACCCCCACCGGTCCATCTTGATGGTCCCTCGCCATAAGTTCAAAGAATTCCTTGATCGGCGCCCGGCGACGCGCTCAGTCGGCCGGCGGATCGCCGAGGCGATGGGCGGCGCGCTGCTCGGCGACCCGCAGGAGGGCGGAGTCGTCCTCGCCACCGTGGCCGGCGGCGCGCAGCTGGCGGAACATCTGCTGGACCTCGGCGGTGAGCGGCAGCGGGGCGTCGACTTCGCCGCTCGCGCCGAGGGCGATCTCGAGGTCCTTGTGGTGCAGGTCGACCTTGAAGCCGGGGGCGAAGTCGTGCTCGAGGAAGTTGTCGCGGCGGACCTCCATGATCCGGTTGGCCGCCATCCCGCCGCCGAGCGCGTCGAGGATCGTCGCCGGGTCGACGCCGAGCTTCGACCCCAGCACCAGCGCCTCGGCGAGGCCGCCGAAGATCACCGCGACCAGCACCTGGTTGCATGCCTTCACCGCCTGCCCGGCGCCCGCGGCCCCGACGTGGGTGACGCGTGAGCCGAGCACCTCGAAGACCGGCCGCGCCCGCTCGACGTCGGCGGCCTCACCGCCGACCATGATCGAGAGCGTCCCCTCGCGGGCGCCGACGTCGCCGCCGGAGACCGGCGCGTCGAGGAAGCCGACGCCGCGCTCCGCCGCCTCGGCGGCCAGCTCGCGGGCCAGCGCCGGGGAGACCGTGCTCATGTCGATCACCAGCGAGCCCGGGCGCGCCGCCGCGATCGCCCCGTCGGCGCCGCCGAGCACCTCGCGCAGCGCCGCGTCGTCGCTGACGATCGAGATCGTCACGTCGGCCTCGGCAGCCACAGCGGCCGGCCCGTCGGCGCCTCGCGCCCCGGCCTCTTCCAGTTCCGCCAGCGGTCCCGGGCTGCGGTTCCAGGCGATGACCTCATGGCCCGCCATGACCAGGTTCCGCGCCATCGCCGAGCCCATCACGCCGAGCCCGAGGAAGCCGACCGTCTGCGCATCCGCCATCCGCCCAGGCTAGGCGAATCTCCCCGGCGCCGTTCCTCCTCCCCGGATACGAGGGTCAGGGAACGGCGGGGCGGCCGGCCCAGAGGGCGACGACGGGCGGGATGAGGAGCGAGGCGAGGGCGATCAGCTCGACCGCCCCTTCGCCGGCGCCGAACCCGTGCAGGTGGGTCACGTGGTAGAGCAGGTGGGGGACCGAGACGGTGAGGAACCCGGCGCAGGCGGCGATCACGAGGCCGCGTTCGAGCCGCCAGGCGGCCAGCCCGACGACCACCGCGAAGCCGATGTAGAGGCCGCCGACGTCGGTGATCAGGTGGCCGTTGTAGGGCGGCAGCTTGTCCACCCAGTGGCCGATGAAGGGGAAGTCGTCGTAGAAGACGTGCGGGGCGGCGACGGCGGTGAAGCCGATGAAGAGGCAGTAGGCGCAGAGCACCAGCAGGGCGCCGCGGGCGACCTCCGGCCGCCTCATCGCTCGCCCTCCCGCTCGGTCAGCCCGCGCAGCTTGTCCGGGTTTCGGACGACGTCGATCGCGGTGATCCGGCCGGCGTCGATGGTCAGCGAGTAGACGTTGGTCGCGCCGCGCTCCTTGATCACCAGGCCGGTCGAACCGTTGACGCGGGCGAGGCGCCCCTCCGGCTCGACTCCCTGGCGCGCGGCGGCGCGGGCGAAGCCGGCGAGGGCGCGGACGATGCGCTCGGCGCCGACGAGCGGCTTGCCCGCCGCGGTCACCTTGCCGCCGCCGTCGGCGCGCATCACCGCGTCGGGGTCGAGCAGGGCGAGGAGCGTCTCGTGGTCGCCCTCCTGCCAGGCGACGGCGAAGGCGGCGACGATCCGCGCCTCCTCCTCGGCGCCCGCCGGGAAGCGCGGCTGGCCGGCCTCGACGTGGGCGCGGGCCCGGGCGGCGAGCTGGCGCACCGCGGCGGGCGAGCGGCCGACCACCGCGGCGACCTTCTCGAACGGCAGGTCGAAGACGTCGTGGAGGAGGAAGGCGGTGCGCTCGGCGGGGGAGAGGCGCTCGAGCACGACGAGGAGCGCGGTCGAGACCGCCTCGTCGAGGGTCGGGTCGTCGCCGGACTCGTACTCCTCGACCACCGGCTCGGGCAGCCACTCGCCGACGTAGCTCTCGCGCCGGGCGCGGGCGCTGCCGAGAGCGTCGAGGGCGAGCCGGCCGACCACGGTGGTGAGCCAGGCGCGCAGGTCGTCGATCGTCGCGCGGTCGGCGCGGCCGAGCCGCAGCCACGCCTCCTGGACGATGTCTTCGGCTTCGGCGAGGCTGCCGAGCATCCCGTAGGCGACCCGGGTCAGCTGCGGGCGGAGCGCCTCGAATTCGGTTGCGAGATCGTCATGCATGGCGAAGCCACTCCTCGAAGGTCTCTCCCGGGGTCGCGGCGGCGGGATCGCAGAGGGCCCCCGCTGCCAGCGCCTTGCCCATCTTCCCCCAGGCGGGGACGCGGAGGGGGAGGCGATGCTTGCCGCGCGCGGTCGCCCAGGCGCGGGAGAGTTCGGAGAGCGTCTGGACCCGCGGCCCGGCGACGCTCGGGAGGCGGCCGCCGGGCCCGGCGAGCGCCGCCTCGGTGAGGCGGGCGGCGGCGACGCCCGGGTCGACCGGCTGCACCTGGGCGGCGCCGGTGGGGCGGACGCCGAAGCGGGCGACGGCGGCGAAGGCGGAGTCGAGGAGCTGGGGGAACTGAGAGGCGCGGAGGATCGAGAACGGGACCGGCCCGGCCTCGACCGCCGCCTCCTGGCCAAGCTTGGCGCGGTAGTACTTGGTCGACACCCGGTCGATGCCGATGATCGAGATCGCCACGTGGTGGCCGACTCCGGCCGCGGCCTCCGCCTCGAGCAGCCGAAGGGTGCCGACGACGAGCACGTCCTCGGCGGCCTTGGTCGAGTTGGCCGCGTCCACCACCGCGTCGGCGCCGGCGAGCGCCTCCGCGAGCCCCTCGCCGGAGGTGAGGTCGACGCGATGGTGCGTGGCGCCGGCGGGCACGTCGGCCGCGTTCCGCGAGAGGACGCGGACGGAGGCGCCGCGCGCGAGCAGCTCGCCGACGACGAGCGCGCCGAGCGTCCCGGTGCCACCGACGACCGCGACCACCGGAGTCATCCCGCGTCCCTGCTTCCGTCGACCATCGCGACCGCGGCAACCGGTCGCCGCTCGCCGCCGTGGCCCGGCCCCGTCATCGCGTGGCTCCACTTCCCGCCGGCTCCGGTGCCTTGCCGAAGTCACCCGGCCGGTAGTGACCGGGCTCGGCCTGGGTCGTGATCTGCAGCCGGTTCCAGGCGTTGATCGCGGTGATCTTGCAGAGCAGCGCCGCCAGCTCGGCCTCCTCGAAGACGGCCGCCGCCGCGTCCCACACTGCATCGGCGACGCCGCCGGGCTCGAGCCGCGTCACCGCCTCGGTCAGTGCCAGCGCCGCGCGCTCGCGCTCGCTGTAGCCGGGGCTCTCGCGCCAGGCGTCGAGCAGGTAGAGCCGCGCCTCCGCCTCATCCGCGGCGCGGGCGTCCTTCCAGTGCATGTCGAGGCAGAAGGCGCAGCCGTTGATCTGCGAGGCGCGCATCTCCACCAGGTGGGCGATGGTCGGGTCGAGGTCGGTGGCGCCGAAGCGCTGCAGCGCGGCGAACTGGCGCGGCACGATGCTCGCGATCTGCAGTCGGCCGGCCGGAAATTCCTGGGACACGTCGTCTCCTTTCGTCGGTTCTAGGGAGTAGACGAAATGCCCCCGCCTTCGTGTGACATCGAGCGACGCTGCGCGGTTCCTCATCCGCCTATATGACGGATGACGAACCGCGCTATGAACGCGGCACGACGAGCAGGCACTCGGCGTGCGCGAGGACGGTGCCGTCGGGGTCGAGCACGGCGGTCCTCGAGAGGCCTTTGCGGCCGGCGCGTTCGAGCGGCCGGCCGACCACGATGTACTGGACTCCCGTACGAACCGGAGTGAGCACTTCGGCCTGTTGCCGGGCGAGGTAGGCGATCGTTTTGTCTTCGCCGTGGAGGGCGAAATAACCGGGGCAGTCGAGCGCCGCCCAGATGAACTCCGGGAGCACGACGCCGTCGTCGTCACCGGCCCAGGAGGGCGGCGTCCAGGGCGAGGCGACGAGGTCGGAGCCGGCGACCGGGCCCGTGAAGACCTCGAAGCCGTCGGGTCGAGAAAGGCCGCAGACGAAGCAGTGACCGAATTCCCCATCGCGCGGCGCGGCGTAGGAGTCGCGCGCCGCGCGTGCCTCCTCCAGGCTCGGCAAACCCTCATCCCAAGCCGAAATCGGCGCCCCGGGGACCGCTTCGACGATCAACTCATCGTCGTCGAACGCGCACACCTTGCCGTCGTCTTCGTGGCGCAATGTGAGCGGGCGGTCGAGCGGGACAGGGCGTCGCAGCGACACCGCCGCGGGTCCCTCCAGAACCGAAGCGACCACTCCACATGAGTATCCGCCGTTGCCGCTCGAGGGCGGTCCGTTGAAGCGGGAGGGGACGGTGACGGTCGACATCGGCGGCCGATCATACGGCGGGCGATCAGCGTCAATCCGGCTCGGGGAGCCGCGTACCGCCGGTCCAGGGGGTACGGTGCGACCGCCCCCGGAGACTCCAAGGAGCGAGGTATGCCAAAACAGACCAAAGCGAGCCGGAAAACCGCAGCGAAAAAAGCTGCGGCGACCCGTTCGAAAAAAGACGCGAAATCGAGCACGACGAAAGCCAAAAAAACGGCTAAAGCGAGCGCGAAAAAAGCGACTAAAGCCGTGAAAAAAGCGGCGAAATCGACGGCGAAAGCCGCGAGCAAAACCGGCAAAGCTACGAAAAAAGCGGTGAAAAAAACCGCCAAAGCCGGCAAAGCATCGGCCAAAGCGAAATCGGGTTCGAAAGCGAAAGCGAAAGCGAAAGCGAAACCGAAAGCCAAAGCTAAACCGAAAGCGAAAGCTAAAACGGCCAAAGCTAAAACGGCGAAAAAACCCGCCGCGAAAAAAGCGAAAGCCAAAGCGGCGAAAAAACCTGCCAAACGCAAATAGGCAGGGACCCAGTCGGGAGACGCTCTCGCTCCAGGCAGGATGACCCCGCCCCCGCGCCGCGTCAGCTGAGCGCGGGGGCGCGGTCCTCTTCGAGTCGGGAGGTCGTCTCCATCAGGGCGGCGTTGGCTTTCGCCTTACGCCGCCCCCAGGCGCCGGTCGTCAACGCACCGACGCCGAGCATGATCAGGCCGCAGAAGGCGATGATCCCCCAGCTCACCCGCGACGCCGAGGTGAACGCGGGGCCGGCGGCGATCTGGGTGACGTGGCTGGCGATCACCGAGCCGATGATCGCCACGCCGAGCGCCGAGCCGAGCTGCCGCGTGGTCGAGGCGACCGCCCCGGCGACGCCGGCCTGCTCGCGCGGCATCCCGGAGACGGCGGTGTTGGTGATCGCCGGATTCGTCCAGCCGAGCCCGGTGCCGAGCAGGGCGAAGGCGACGAAGAGGCGCAGGTCGCTCATTTCGCCGGCGGGCAGCGCCGCGACCAGGCCCGCGATCAGCACGCAGGTCGCGCCGACGACGATCGAGGGGCGCGCCCCGTGGCGGCCGATCAGCCTCCCCGACAGCGGCGCGAAGAACATCATCAGCGCCGCCATCGGCAGCAGCGCGACCCCGGCGTGGAGCGGCGAGTAGCCCTTCACCTCCTGCAGGTAGAGGGTGTTGAGGAAGAGGAAGCCGCCCATCGAGACGAAGGCGCAGACCGAGACGACCGCGGCGCCGCTGAACGGCGGCGAGCGGAAGAAGCGCAGGTCGATCAAGGGCTCGGGGTGGTGGGCCTCCCAGTAGAGGAGCGCGGCGCCGCAGGCAAGCGTGCCGCCGAGGCAGCCGAGGATCAGGTCCGAGCCCCAGCCGTGGTTCGGCGCCTCGATGATCCCGAAGACGAGCAGGCCGAGGGTGAGGATCATCAGCACCTGGCCGAGTGGGTCGAACCGGCGCGGGTGCGGCGCCTTCGATTCCGGCACGTACTTGTGGGTGAGGATGATCGCCGCGATCCCGACCGGGATGTTGACCCAGAAGACCGAGCGCCAGTCGATCGCCTGCACCAGGATGCCGCCGACCAGCGGCCCGCCGGCGATGCTGACCCCGGCGACGCCGCCCCACCAGCCGATCGCCCGGGCGCGCTCGCGCGGCTCGGTGAAGACGTTGGTGACGATCGACATCGCGACCGGGTTCAGCATCGCGCCGCCGATCGCCTGGACCATGCGGAAAGCGATCAGCCAGCCGAGCCCGGGGGCGACCGAGCAGAGCGCCGAGCCGAGCGTGAAGGTGACCAGGCCGACCTGGAAGGTGCGCCGCCGGCCGAGCCGGTCGCCGGTCGAACCGGCCAGCATCAGGAGGCAGGCGATCACCAGCGTGTAGGCGTCGATCGTCCACTGGGCACCGGAGACGGAGGCGCCGAATTCCTTCTGGATCGAGGGCAGCGCGACGTTCAGGATCGTCACGTCGAGGCCGACGATCAGCATGCTCATGCAGCAGATCGCGAGCACCAGCTCCCGCCGCACCTGTCCAGAATTCGACATCGCGTCCAGTCTTTCAAGGTGGCGTCGTCGGCCCGGCGGGCGAGGGTCCGGCATCACTAGGCTGCGCGGATGGCCACCGCCGACCTCACCGTGATCGGGCTCGGGCGCCCCGACCCGAGTGCCGGCGCCTACATCGCGGCGGTCCAGCGCAAGCTGGCCGAGCAGGACAAGGTGGGGTACCGGATGCACGCGATGGGCACCTCGCTGGAAGGCTCGACCGCCGACATCCTCGCCCTGGTGGGAGAGCTCCACGCGGTCCCGTTCGACCAGGGCCTGCCGCGCGTCTACACGGTCTTGAAGCTGGACGAGCGCCGCGACCGCCCGGAGCAGACCCTGGACGACAAGGTCGCCTCGGTCGAGCGCCACCTCGCCGAGGACGATTCGTGAGCGCCGACGGAGCCGGGGTGCGCCGGGCGGCCGTGCTCGGGACGGTGACCGGCGCTCGCACCTTCCTCGCCCCGGCGGCGTTGGCGTTGCGGGGACGGCTTGGCACGGTCGCGAAGTTCGTGACGCCGGCGCTGGCCGCGGGGGAGCTCGTCGGCGACAAGCTGCCGGCGGCACCGCCGCGGGTCGAAGGCCCGGGCCTGGTCGGCCGGGTAGTCGCCGGGGCGATCTCCGGACGGGTCAGCGGCGGCGCCCGCGGTGCCCGGGCGGGAGGCGCCTTCGCCCTCGCCGCGACCTACCCGAGCCAGGCGCTGCGCACCCAGATCGTCAAGCGGACGCCGCTGCCCGACATCGCCTGCGCGGTGCCGGAAGACCTGCTCGGCATCGGACTTGTCGCTGTCGCCTCGGGCGACCGCGAGAGGATCCCTCCGGCGGAGGCCGTCCGCTCGGCACCCGGAGAGGCAGAGGTCGCGGGCCAGCTCCCAGAGCCTCCGGCGGAGGGATCCTCTCGCGGTCTTGCCGCCCCGGCGCTCCTGGGGCTGGCTGCCGGCGTCGTCGGGACCGCGGCGATGACCTCGGCGCAGGTCTGGCTCTACGGGATCACCGGCGGAGAAGCTTCGGAAGCGCCGCGGGAGGTTGGGGAGCGGATCCTCGGGGCGCTCGGCGTCAAGGTGAAGAAGGAGCATCGGCCGGCGCTGAACACGGCGATGCACGTTCTCTACGGCGCGAGTTGGGGAAAGGCCTTCGGCTTGGCGCTGGGTCGCGGCGAGCGTCCGCCCGGCCCGGTCCAGGGCCTCGCCTTCGGCGCCAACGTCTGGGCGGTGAGCCTGGCGATGCTGCCGGCCCTCGGCCTCGCCGACGCTCCTTGGAAGCAGCCACCCGCCGCCCTCGCCCAGGACCTCGGCTTCCACCTCGTCTACGGCTTTACCACCGCGGCCGCCTACGAGGCCTTCACCGCCTAGCGGGGTCTGGTCACGGCGCGATGCAGTGACGGGGCCATCTCGGAGGCGACCCGGGCAGGCTGAGGCCGCCTCCGAGATGGCCGGGTCTGTGGGGAGAGGTGAGGGTTCGGGCGAGCGGCAAGGGGCGCCGAGTCGCCTGCGGCGCTTTACCGTCGCTATACGACGGTTACGCGCCACGGCCACGTCCGGGGCGGTGGAGGGCGGCGAGGTTCGTGAGGGAGACGCCGGGAACGTCAAGGTGACGTGCGCGGGTGCGTGCGGACTCCACCTCTCTTCATGAGACGTCACACCTGCTCCATCGGTCAGCGGTTTGCTGTGGAGAGAAACTCTCTCTATGCGAGAGCAATGCTCCACAGGGCGGCCCGGACCCACGGATGCACCACCTGAAGGGTGACGACTCCGTGACGTTCGCGGCATCTCCGCGCCGTCTCTCCCTAGAACGTGACGTCCCTGTGACATCTCCCCGCCGAGACACCGACCCTGCGCCAGTCCCCCCGCAAAACCTCCCGAACCGGGCGTCTCGGAGGCGGCCTCAGCCTGCCCGGGTCGCCTCCGAGACGCCCGTCCCCGCCGCTAGGCAGCGGCTATTTCAGGGTCCAGCCGCCGTCGGCGGCCAGGTTGACGCCGTTGACGGCGCCGTTCTCGAGCAGGAAGAGGGCGGCCTCGGAGAGCTCTCGCATGTTGACGAGGCGGCCGATCGGGGTGCGGGCGGCGATTGGGTCGAGGACGCCCTGCGGTTTTTCGGCCCAGTAAGGGCTGTCGCCGATCACGCCGGGATGGATCGCGTTGACGCGGATCGGGGCGAGCTCGACCGCCATCGTCCGGGTCATGCCGATCACGCCGCCGTTGACGGTAGAGACGGTGGTCGAGCCGGGGTAGGGGCGGGCCTGGGCCTGGCCGCCGTAGAGGACGATCGAGCCCTCGCCGCCCATCCGCGGCAGCAGTTGGTGGACGACCTCGGTGTAGCCGACCAGCTTCAAGGTGGCGAGGTGGAGCGCCCGCTCGATCGAGTAATCGGCGACGGTGTTCTCGTCGCGCTCGATCGCGACCAGGGCGAGGTGGCGAACCGAGTCGATGCCCGCCAGGGCGGCGCCGATCTCCTCCGGCTTGCTTAGATCGATGGCGAAGCTCTCGCACTCGGGGTGCAGCTCGGCGGCGACGCCGGCGCAGCGTTCCTCGTCGCGCCCGGCGATCACGACGCGGTGCCCGCGCTCCAGGCAGAGCTCGGCCAGGTCCCGTCCCAGGCCCGCCGTGCCCCCGATGATCACCGTCGCGGCTCCCTCCATCGCGCGTACAGTACAGCTTGACAAGCACGTTTAGTATCGGCACACAGGGTCAAGCGAAGGAGGGAGTGTCGTGAGCGCAGTCGAGAACACCGGAGGGCCCACGCCGGGCCGCTTGAAGGGCAAGGTCGCGCTGGTCAGCGGCGCCGCGCAGGGCATCGGACAGGCGCTCGCGATCCGCCTCGCCCAGGACGGCGCCGACGTCGTCATCGCCGCCCACAAGCAGCCGCCGGACGCCACCGAGGCGGCGGTCAAGGCGGCCGGGGTCGAGTCGCTCGTCCACCACGTCGACGTCTCGCTCGAACAGGACGTCGCCGACCTCGCCACCGCCGTGAACGACCGCTTCGGCCGCGTCGACATCCTCGTCAACAACGCCGGCGCCTACCCGATGCAGAACTTCCTCGAGATGACCTACGAGCAGTGGCGGGAGACCTTCGCGGTCAACATCGACTCGGTCTTCCACATGTGCCGCGCCTTCGTCCCCGGCATGGTCGAGCGCCGCTTCGGCCGCGTGATCAATGTCTCCTCGACCTCCTTCATGGAGGGGATGGAGAACTACACCCACTACAACGCGGCGAAGGCGGCGGTCGTCGGCTTCACCCGCTCGCTGGCGATCGAGGTCGGCCCCGCCGAGGTGACCGCCAACGTGCTGGCGCCGGGCCTGGTCCGCACCCCGACCACCGACTCCGGCCCGCAGGCCGACGGCATGTTCGAGGGCTTCCTCGCCGAACAGTCGCTGAAGCGCACCGAGACCCCCGAGGATCTCGCCGGTGCCGTCTCCTGGCTCGCCTCCGAAGACGCCTCCTTCGTCACCGGCCAGACCGTGGTCGTCGACGGCGGCTGGCACTTCAACTAGCGCGCCCCGGTCCGGAGAAGAGGAATGAACACCGACACCCGCCACCTCGGCTACCACCGACTGAGCGTCGAGGACGCGCCCGAGCCGGTGACCCCGGCCGCCTTCGCCGCCCACAGCACCGGCTTCGCCCGGACCCAGCTGCTGGGCGGCCGGCACGGGGCGATCCACACCTCGACCGGCATCTGCGAGGTCGCACCCGGCGGCGCGATCGAGCCGCACGTGCACTCCTACGAGGAGAGCTTCTACGTGCTGGCGGGCAACCCGGTGCTCGACGTCGACGGCCAGAGCGTCGAGCTCGGCCCCGACCGCTGCGGCGTCCTCCCGGTCGGCACCGCGCACGCCTGGCGCAACCCCTCCGGCGAGCCGGTCCGCTTCTTCGAGATGCAGGCGCCGCGCGCCCGCGAGGACGACGACCCGGCTCCGCCGGACACCTTCTTCGTCCCCGAGGACCCGGGCGGCGAAGTCGCCGCGGTCGACCTGCGCGACCCCCGCAACCAGCGCTACTTCCGCCTCGATATGGGCCAGATGGAGGTCGACAACCTGAAACTCGGCAGCCAGGTCGGCGAACCGCAGGTCTCGGCCTCGATGGCGACCGCGCTCCTCGCCTACAGCGGCATCGCGGTGAAGATGCTGGTCGACGAGCGCCTCGGCGCCGCCCTCCACACGATGTTCATGGTGCATTACCAGCCCGGCGGCGTCGCCCACCCGCACGACCATCCGCTGGAGGAGAGCTACCTGATCCTCGACGGCGAAGTCACCGCCGAAGCCGCGGGCGACCGCTTCCGGATGGGCGTCGGCGACTTCCTCTGGTGCGGCGCCGGCTGCGTGCACGCCTTCTACAACGAGACCGACACCACGGTCACCTGGCTGGAGACCTCCTCGCCGCAGCCGCCCGCCCGCAACAGCTACCGCTTCAACCGCGACTGGGACTACCTGGCCGAACGCGACGGGGTGTCCGCCGCCGAAGGCTCGACCCAGGACTAGGAGGACCCGATGGCAGACCGCACCCTGATCAAGGGCGGCACCGTGCTGACGCTCGACCGCGGCATCGGTGACTTCGACGTCGCCGACGTCCTCGTCGAGGGCGAGATGATCGCCGCCGTCGGCCCCGACCTCGAGGCCCCGGAGGGCGCCACCGTGATCGACGCGGGCCGCGCGATCGTGATGCCCGGCTTCGTCGACACCCACCGCCACACCTGGCAGGCGCAGCTGCGGACGATCGCCTGCGACTGGACCCTCGGCCAGTACATGACCGGCCTGCACTCCGGCCTCTCCGGCCACTTCCGCCCCGAGGACACCTACATCGGCAACCTGCTGGGGACGGTCGAGGCGCTCGACTCGGGGATCACGACGCTGCTCGACTGGTCCCACAACCTCGCCACCCCCGAGCACGCCGACGCGGCGATCGCGGGCCTGCGCGAGTCCGGCGCCCGCGCCGTCTTCGCCCACGGCGGCGGCGCCCCGCAGTGGGACGTGGTGCCGAACGCCGTGCCGCATCCCGACGACGCGCGCCGCGTGCGCAGCGAGCACTTCCCCACCGACGACGGCCTGGTGACGATGGCGATGGCCCTGCGCGGTCCCGAGATCGCCACCCGCGAGGTGACCCAGACCGACTACGAGCTGGCCCGGGAGCTCGGCCTGCGGATCACCGTCCACGTCGGCAACGGCGAGATGGCGAAGGACCGCCCGCTGGAGTGGCTCCACGACGCCGGCCTGATGGGCGACGACGTCACCTACGTGCACTGCAACGCGGTCGGCGACGACGAACTGGCGATGATCGCGGCGACCGGCGGCACCGCCTCCTGTTCGCCGGACATCGAGCTGCAGATGGGCCACGGCTGGCCCGCCACCGGCCGCCTCCTGAAGGCGGGGATCCGGCCGACGATCTCGATCGACGTCTGCTCCTCCAACGGCGGCCACATGTTCGGCGCGATGCGCTCGCTGATCGGGACGCAGCGCGGCTTCGACATGGCGGAGGCGACCGAACTCGGCGAACCGCTCGACCACGTGCCGCTGACCTGCCGCGAGGTGGTCGAATTCGCGACCATCGACGGCGCCCGCGCCTGCGGCCTCGACGACCGCATCGGCACCCTGACCCCGGGCAAGCAGGCCGACATCATCCTGCTGAGCACCGAGTCCTACGGGATGTTCCCGGCCAACAACCCCTACGGCGCCGTCGTCTACAACGCCCACCCGGGGGTCGTCGACACGATCCTCGTCGCCGGCCAGGTGGTGAAGCGGGGAGGAGAGCTGCTCGGCCCCGACCGCGAGCGGGTGCGCCGGCTCGCCTACGAGAGTCGCGACCACATCTTCGACCAGGCCCGCGAGGTCCCCGCGACCGCGGACGCAGCGATCGGCGGCACCTGGATGCCGCACCACTTCTAGGAGGCGACGATGACCGCCGTTCCGCCAGACGATGCCGCTCCCGGGTCCGCCGACAACGAAGCCGCTCCGCGCCGCGACCCGTGGGACATCCCCGCCGTCGTCGCCGGGATGGAGAAGCTGCTCGCCCGCCGCGCCAAGCTGCTCGCCGACGGCGCCACCCCGATCGGCTGGAAGCTCGCCTTCGGCACCGAGGTGGCGATGTCGAAACTGGGGACGACCGGCCCGGTGGTCGGCTTCCTCACCGACAAGACGCAGATCGCCCCCGGCGGCGACTGCTCGATCGACGGCTGGACGGCGCCCAAGCTCGAGCCGGAGATCGCGATCCACCTCGGGCCCGGGGGCGAGGGCGTGGCCGGCATCTCGGCGGCGATCGAGCTCGCCGACGCCGACCGGCCGCCGACCGAGATCGAAGCCGTGCTCGCCGGCGACATCTACCACCGCGCCGTCGTCCTCGACCGCGCGAATCCGCCGATGCCGCTCGCCCACCCGATCGCGGCGCGGATCGAGCGCGACGGCGAGGAGTACGCGAGCACCGCCGACGCCGAGGCCGAAGTGGGGCGCATCGAGGAGCTCGCCGCCTGGACCGTCGCCTACCTACGGCACTTCGGGGTCGAGACGGCCGAGGGCGAGGTCGTGATCAGCGGCTCGGCCGTGCCGCTGCTCGACATCGCCACCGGCCAGCACCTGCAGAACGAGCTGCTCGGGATCGGCGCCGTCGACGTGTCAATCGCCTGACGGCAGGTTTTTGATCGCTCCGTGTACATCCAGACTTGACGCCTGTGAAGTCCCATTGTTAGAGTCGGCGCGGAACTAGGGAGGAGAGGAATCTATGGCTGAGCGAATTCTGATCGAGGCCGGGACGGTCCTGACCATGGACCCGAACCTGGGCGTGCTGGAACCGGGGCAGATCCTGGTCGAGGACGGCAAGATCGTCGACGTCGGCGCCGATCTCGGCGTCACCGACGCGGAGCGCATCTCGATGCCGACGGCGATCGCGATGCCGGGCTTCGTCGACACCCACCGCCACACCTGGCAGGCGCCGCTGCGGCTGCTCGCCTCCGACTGGACCCTGGGCCATTACCTGATGGGGATCCACTCCGGCTTCTCCAAGCACTTCCGCCCCGAGGACACCTACATCGGCAACCTCCTCGGCACCTCCGAGGCGCTCGACTCGGGGATCACGACGCTGCTCGACTGGTCCCACAACCTTGCCACGCCGGCCCACGCCGACGCCGCGATCGAGGGGCTGAAGGACTCCGGCGCGCGCGCCGTCTTCGCCCACGGCTCCGGCAACGAGCAGTGGTCGAACCTGCCGAGCCCGATCCCGCACTCCGACGACGTGAAGCGCCTGCGCGACGAGTACTTCTCCAGCGAGGATCAGCTAGTGACGCTGGCGATGGCGCTGCGCGGGCCGCAGTTCGCGACCAAGGAGGCGACGCTCGCCGACTACGCGCTGGCGAAGGAGGTCGGCACGCGGATCACGGTCCACGTCGGCGACGGCGAGTGGGGCCGCTCGCGGCCGATCGAGTGGCTCCAGCAGAACGATCTGCTCTCCGACCAGGTCACCTACGTGCACTGCAACGAACTGGCCGACGACGAGCTGCAGATGATCGCCGACTCCGGCGGCACCGCCTCGGTCGCGGCCACGGTGGAGATGCAGATGGGCCACGGCTGGCCCGCCACCGGGCGCCTGCTCGACCACGGCATCCGGCCGAGCCTCTCGGTCGACGTCTGCTCCTCGATCGGCGGCGACATGTTCGGCCTGATGCAGACCGCGATCTCCTCGCAGCGCGCGCTCGACCACGCCAAAGACGCGGAGAGCGGGGAGGGCCTCGCCGACGAGCTGCGCCTCAGCTGCAAGGACATGGTCGAGTTCGCGACGCTCCAGGGAGCGATCGCCTGCGGCCTCGACGACAAGGTCGGCAGCCTCACCCCGGGCAAGGAGGCGGACCTGATCCTGATCGACACCGAGACCCTCGCCCTGACCCCGATGAACAACCCGTGGGGCGCGGTCGTCTACGCCGCCCACGCCGGCAACGTCGACACCGTGCTGGTCAAAGGCCACGTCGTCAAACGGGGCGGCAAGCTGACCGACGTCGACGTCGACAAGGTCCGCCGCCTCGCCCTCGAGACGCGCGACTACCTGCTCGCCGAGGCCCCCGAGGATCCGACGATCGCCGCCGCCAAGACCGGTGGCGACTGGATCCCCGAGCAGGTCCGCGCCTAGCGGCCGACTTCCCCCTGGAGGTGCCGGTCGGGCGTCCCGCGAGGGCGCCCGGCGGCGCGTCCGCGCGTCTGGGACTGAACGAAATTGATTTCCAATGTTTGCTTCCTCTTGACACGGTGTTCAGTCACATGGTACGAATTCCCGGCTGGCGTAAACAGGGCGCCGCAGGGATAGGGACCGAGAGATTGACTGCACTTAAACGCCGTGTCGCTTCACCATTCGCTGCCATCTGGGTGGCGACCCTGCTGCTGTTCGTGATCAGCCCCTTCGTCGCCTCCGGCAGCCTCGGGCACAGCGCCCTGCAGGGCATGCTGCCCTTCACCGGGATCCTCGCGATCGCCGCGATCGGCCAGACCCTGGTGATCCAGCAGGGCGGCCTCGACCTCTCCGTGCCCGGCATCTTCTCGATGGGCGCGGTGCTCGTCGTCACCATCCCCGGCGGCAGCGAGGGCTCCCTGATCCCGGCGCTCCTGGTAGTCGCCGCGGTGGGCCTCGCGGGCGGCCTGCTGAACGGGATCGCGGTCACCCGCTTCGGCATCACCCCCTTGGTCGCCACGCTCGGCTCGAACGCGATCTTCATCGGCGTGGTGATCCAGGCGACCGGCGGCTCGATCGCCTTCAAGGCGACCAAAAACTGGCAGGAATTCACCGCCGACAAGGCCTTCGGCATCCCCGTCCTCGCCGTGATCGCGGTGATCGCCGCGGTCCTCGTCGCCCTCTTCATCTCGCGCACGATCTGGGGGCGCCGCTTCGTCCTCGTCGGCTCCAGCCCGCTCGCCGCCCGCGCCGCCGGCCTCTCGGTCGAGCGGTACCAGATCGGTGCCTACGCGGGCGCCGGTCTCGCCTACGCGCTGGCGGGCGCGCTCCTCTCCGGCTACCTGCAGTCGCCGCCGCTCCTGCCCGGCAACGAATACCTGCTGCCGACGATCGCCGCCGTGGTGCTCGGCGGCACCGCCCTCGGCGGCGGCCGCGGCATCCGTCATCGCGACCACGGTCGGCGTCCTCTTCCTCAGCCAGCTCGAACAGGTGGTCTCGGCGCTCGGCGCCAAAACCTCGGTCCAGTACCTGATCCAGGGCGCGATCGTCGCCCTCGGCATGGGCATCCGCAACGTCCCCTGGAACCACATCCTGCCCGGCCGCTCCGGCGCCGACGACTCGGCCGCCCCGGACCCACCGGTGCAGCAGCCCAACACGACTTCCCACGACACCGCGAGCGGCGCCAGCCGCATCGCTTCTCAGTGAACACAAGGAGGAGGAGTTACTAGATGTCAGCAAGACCTGATCGCTCGCGGGTGAAGGGAGCAGCACTACTGGTGTTGGTCGCCCTGCTCGCCGCGCTCGTGCTTTCCGCATGTGGCGGCGGCAGTTCGTCCAGCTCATCTTCGGAAACCACCACCGAAGCAGAAACCGAAGCCGAACCCGCCGCCGGCGGCGAAGGCGAAGAAGAAGGCGGCACCGAAACCGCCGCAGCCGGCTCCAAGGAATGGTGCGGCGAAGAAGGCGTCACCCTGGGCATCCAGGACGGCGGCGGCCTGAACAACTGGTCCAAAGAATCTCAGGAACAGGTCCAGATGGTCTCGAAGGAATGCCCGGCGGTCGAAAAGGAAATCGTCGTCGACGCCGACTTCGAACCGCAGAAGGCCGTCTCCGGGATCCAGAGCATGATCTCCCAGGGCGCCAACGCGATCGTCGTCATCCCGGACTCCGGCAACTGCGCCGAGGTCCCGGCGATGCGTCAGGCGATCCAGCACGACGTCACCGTCGTCGCCTGGGCTGCCGACCCGTGTGGCACCGAAGGCACCGACTACACCAAGTACGTCGACTGGGACACCAAAGCCGCCGGACGTGAATGGGCGGAATGGGTGATCGAACAGATGGGCGACAAAGGCAACCTCCTCTACGAGGGTGGCCCGGCCGGCAACACCGTCAGCTCCAACGCCGCCGCCGCGATCGCCGAAGTGGTCGAAGAACACCCGAACGTGAAGCTGGTTGAACCGATCAGCTCAGAAGAATGGCCGGTCACCAACTGGGACCCGGCGGAAACCAAAAAGCTCACCGCCGCGATCCTGGGCAAGCACCCGGAAATCAACGGCCTGATCAACGATTACGGCGCCTCGGTCGAGGCCGAGCTCCAGGCCTTCCAGGCAGCGGGCCGGGAAATCCCCGCCGTCGCCGCAAGCGAGGCCAACGCGCTCTCCTGCACCTGGAAAGAAGAAAAAGAAGCGGGCCACGAATTCCCGCTGATGACGATCTCGTCGCGCAACTGGCTCGGCCGCTACGCCGCCCAGACCGCGATCGCCGAAGCCTCCGGTGGCACCGCCCCGGCGCTGAAGAACGGCGGGATCTTCTCCCTCGGCCAGTGGGAGAACTCGGTCGAAGGCAAAGAACCGGAATGCCGCCCGGAAGAAAGCCCGGAAGCGTCGTTCTCGAACGAAATGTCCGAAGCGGAAACGGCGAAGATCGCGCTCGAAGGCTGAGCCCGAGGTCGCCTGAGTAACCAAGAAGGAAGCCATGGAGTCGACTGCCCAACACCCGATCGCCCTGCGACTCACCGACGTGAGGAAATCCTTCGGCGCCGTCCGCGCGCTGAAGGGCGTCACGTTGGAGGTTCGCGCCGGCGAGGTTCACGCCCTGCTGGGCGAGAACGGGGCGGGCAAGTCGACCCTGATGGCGGTCGCCGCCGGATCTCTCACGCCCGACGAGGGCACCGTGGAGATCGCCGGGGCGACCCTCGACTCCGCCAGCCCCAGCGCCGCCCAGGCGCTGGGGCTCGGCGTCGTCTACCAGCACCCGGCGCTGGCCGAGGACCTCACCGTGGTCGAGAACATGCTGCTCTCGATGCCGCGCAAGCTGCGGCCCTCCTACGGCAAGGCGCCGGCCTGGGCGCGCGAGGCGCTTGCCACCATCGGCGCCGAGAAGATCGACGTCGGTGCGCGCATCTCCGAGCTCTCCGCTGCCGAGACGCAGCTGGTCGAGATCGCCAAGGCGCTCGCCCTCGATCCCAAGGTCTTGATCCTCGACGAGCCGACCGCGGCGCTCGAATCCGAGGAGGTCGAGCACCTCTTCGAGCAGGTGCGGGCGATCCGCGCCCGCGGCACCGCCGTCGTCTACATCTCCCACCGCATCCCCGAGGTGGAGGCGATCGCCGACCGCCTCACCGTCCTTCGCGACGGCGCCACCCGCGGCACCTTCCGCGTCGACGAGGTCGACGAGGCGCGCATCCTCGAGCTGATCGCGGGGCGTGAGCTGGAGGCCGTCTTCCCCGACAAGCTCAGCGCCGGCCAGGCCGGCAAGTCGGTGCTCTCGGTCGCCGAGCTCTCCGGGTCGAACTTCGACGACGTCTCGCTGGAGATCGCCGAGGGCGAGATCGTCGGCATCGCCGGGGTCGCCGGCAACGGCCAGCGCGAGTTCGTCCGCGCCCTCGCCGGGCTCGGCCATCACACCGGCACGGTCACCGTCAACGGCTCCGAGGTGAAGCTGCGGAACGCCCGCCGGGCGCAGAAGAACGGCGTCTTCTACGTCTCCTCCGACCGCCAGCGCGAGGGCATCTTCCCGGCGCTCTCGGTGCGCGAGAACGCGGTCGCCTCCTCGCTGCACAGCTTCACCGAGTTCGGCGTGGTCGGCTCGCGCGCCGAGCGCGACGCGGTCGCCGTGCAGGAGAAGGAACTGGCGATCAAAACCGCCTCGCAGGAGTCCGACATCTCCAGCCTCTCCGGCGGCAACCAGCAGAAGGTCGTCTTCGCCCGCGCGATGCTGGGGCGCCCGAAAGTCCTGATCTGCGATGAGCCCACGCAGGGCGTCGACGTCGGCGCCCGGGTCGAGATCTATCGCCTGCTGCGCGAGCTCGCCGCCGACGGCTGCGCGGTCCTCGTCTGCTCGTCGGACGCGCTCGAGCTGGTCGGTCTCTGCGACCGGGTGATGGTGATGTCGCGCGGCCAGACCGTGGCGATGCTGGAAGACGAATCGGTCACCGAGTCGAAGATCACCGGCACCGCGGTGACCGCGACCACCGAGCGCAAAGCGCGGGCCAAGAAAGAGGAGCGCGGCCGGGTCGGCCCGCTCGGTCGCTTCCTGCGCGGGGACGGCGTCGCCACCCCGGTGCTGGCGGCGGTGATCGTCGGCCTGGCGCTCTTCACCCAGGCGCAGAACTCCGACTTCCTGAACAGCTTCAACATCGAAAACCTGCTGCTGCTCTCGACCGCGCTGATCCTCGTCTCGATCGGCCAGCTGGTGGTGCTGCTGACCGCCGGCGTCGACCTCTCGGTCGGCCCGATGATGGGCCTGGCGCTGGTCGTCCTGACCAGCTTCGCGACCGACGGCAAGGGGACCGGTGGGTTCATCATCGGCCTCGTCCTCGCGGTCGCCGCCGGGATCGGCATCGGGATGATCAACGGCGGGCTGGTGCAGTTCGCCCGGATCAACCCGGTGATCGCGACCCTCGCCACCTACATCGGGGTGCAGGGGATCGCGCTGCTGATCAACCCGATCCCGACCGGCCTCTTCGCCGCCAGCGCGACCGAAACGCTGTCGAAGACCGTCGCCGGGATCCCGATCATGTTCCTGGTCTGCGTGGCGATCGCGATCGCCGCCGAGTTCACCCTGCGTCGCGGCCGGCTCGGCCTCGCCCTGCGCGCGGTCGGCTCCAACGAGGCGGCGGCCCACCGGATGGGCGTCAACGTCGGCCTCACCCGGATCACCGCCTACTGCCTGGCCGGCTCCTTCGCGGCGCTGGCGGCGATGATGCTGGCGGTCCAGATCGGCACCGGCGACGCGACCGCGGGCCAGAGCTACACCCTGCAGTCGATCTCGGCCGTCGTCCTCGGCGGCGCCTCGATCTACGGCGGCCGTGGCTCCTTCCTCGGCGCGGTGCTCGGCGCTCTGCTCCTGACCGAGATGATCAACGCGATCACCTTCCTCGAACTCGGCGAAGCCTGGCAGTACTGGTTCCCCGGCGCGGTCATCCTGATCGCGGCGGCGATCTTCGCCCGGGTCAGCCGCATCCGCCTCGCGGCGGCGGCCGAGGCCGAGACCGCCTAACTACATAAGGAGGTCGTCCTACCGATGGCAAAGCGACTCGTGATCGAGGGCGCCTCGATCGTCACCCTCGACCCCCAGCTCGGCGACTTCCGCGAGGGCGACGTCCTGATCGAGGACGACGCGATCGTCGCGGTCGGGCCGAACCTCGGGGTGACCGACGCGGAGGTGATCGACGGCCGCGGCCAGATCGCGATCCCCGGCTTCGCCAACACCCACCTGCACACCTGGCAGCACGCGCTGCGCGGGGTGTGCGCGGACTGGACGGTCAAAGACTACGTGCGCTGCTGGCGCATCCACCTCGGCCCGATGTACCGGCCGGAGGACATGTACGTCGGCAACTACGCAGGCGGGCTCGACGCGCTGAACGCGGGGGTGACGCTGGTCGTCGATTACTGCCACAACGTGGTGACGCGGGACCACGCGCGCGAGGCTTTGCGCGGGCTGCGCGACGCCGGCGTGCGGGCGCTCTTCGGCCTCGCCTACACGCCGGTGCTCGACCACGGCTTCGCCGCCGCGCCGAGCTTCGAGGTCGAGAACCCCGACCTGCCCGACCACGACTCGCGGGTCGCCTTCGCCAGGCAGCTGGCGGGGGAGGAGTTCGCCTCCAAGGACGGCCTGGTGACGCTGGCGATCGTGCCGCAGGAGATCGAAATCGCGCGCACCTGGGAGGAAGTCGTGGAGGAGTTCCACTCGGCGCGGGAGCTCGACGCCTGGATCTCCCTGCACGCCAACCAGTCGCTGACCGGCCACCGCTGGGAAGACGTGCGCAAGCTCGGCAAGGCCGACCTGCTCGGCCCCGACATCCTCTTCGTCCACGCCACCTTCTCGGCCGAGGACGAGCTGAAGATGATCGCCGACGCGGGCGCCTCGGTCTCGGTCGCGGCGGAGACCGAGATGCAGATGGGGATGGGCTTCCCGATCACCGGCAAGCTGATCGAGCTGGGCGTCGCGCCGAGCCTCGGCGTCGACATCACCTCCAACGGCAGCGGCGACATGTTCGCCCAGATGCGGCTGGCGCTGCAGGTCGGGCGGATGCTCGGCGATCAGGAGTACTACGAGCGGATGACGATGCCCGAGGACGTCTCGCTGACCACCCGCCAGGCGCTCGAATGGGCGACGATCAACGGCGCCAAGGGAGCGGGCCTCGGCGAAGTCACCGGGACGCTCACCCCCGGCAAGCAGGCCGACGTGGTGCTGATCGACGGCAACCACTTCAACCTGATCGGCTGGGACCGCGACGACCCGGTCGGCACGGTGGTGATGCAGGCGAACGCGGGCAACGTCGGCACCGTGGTGGTGGCCGGCAAGGTGGTCAAACGCGACGGCGCGATGGTCGGGGTCGATCCGGCCGAGGTGCGCCGCCAGGTCGAGGCCTCGCAGGGCTTCGTGCGTGGCTGGGCCGACGAACATGGCGGCATCCTGCCGCAGCCGCGGATCGAGCTGGGGTTTTAGCCATGGCGACGAGCGCGGGCGGGAAGCGGGTCGCGGTCCTTGGGGCGGGGGCGAACGGGGCCGGGGTCGGCGCCGAGTTGGCCGCCGCCGGGGTCGACGTGACGCTGATCGAGCAGTGGCCGGCGCACGTCGAGAAGATGCGCGCCGACGGCTTGCGGATCGTGATGCCCGATCGGGTGCTGGAGCAGCCGGTCACCGCGCTGCACCTCTGCGAGGTCGCCGAGATCAAGCAGCCCTTCGACGTGGTCCTGATGCTGATGAAGGCCTACGACACCAGGTGGGCGGCGGAGCTGATCAAGCCGGTGCTGGCCGATGACGGCCTCCTCGCCGGGGTGCAGAACGGCTTCACCGCCGACGTGATCGCCGACGTGGTCGGGCCGGAGCGGGCGATCGGCTGCGTGATCGAGTGCTCGGCGATGATGGAGGAGCCGGGCGTGGTGGAGAGGCACACGGCGCCGGAGAACTCCTGGTTCGCGGTCGGTTCGCTGAGCGAGGCGACGGCGGGACGCGAGGCCGAGGTGGCCGACCTGCTCGCCCACGCCGGCAAAACCGACGTGGTCGCCGACATCCGCTCGGCCAAGTGGATGAAGCTGGTCTCCAACGCGACCACCCTGGTCACCACCGCGATCCTCGGCGAACCGATGATGGCCTCGCTGAAACACGAGGCGATGCGCGACCTGATGATCGCCTCGGGCAAGGAGGCCCTCGCCGCCGGCCTCGCGCAGGGCTACGAGGTCCAGCCGATCTTCGGCCTCACCGCCGAGGACCTCGCCGACCGCGACAGCGTGGTCGAGAAGCTCCTCGACACCCTCTTCGCCGGCTTCGTCCTGCCGAACACGACGACCACGATCCTCCACGACTGGTCGAAGGGCCGGCGCAGCGAGGTCGACGAGATCAACGGCGCCGTAGTCGCCCAGCTAGGTCGCCGACGCCCCCGTCAACGCGGCCGTAGTCGAGTTCGCCCACCGAATCGAACGCGGCGAGCTAGAGCCGAAGATCGAGAACTACGCCGAGCTAGCCGCCCTGGCCGGCCTCGCGTAGCGCCCGTCACGAGACCTGCGCCGCACTTTTGGGGCTCGCAGGAGACCCGAAACCTGCGGCGCATATTCCGTGACGGGAAGGGGCCGGCCTTTGCGGCCGGGGATCGGCAAGGCTCCGGAATCTTTGCGGCCGGGGTCGGGCCGTCCCGGGCGTCTCGTGGCGACCCGGGCAGGCTGAGGCCGCCACGAGACGCCCGGGACGTCACGCCTTTCGTGGGGAAGGTCAAAGGTCCGTGCGTCTTCCGGGAGGACGTCACGGGTCCGTGATCCTCGTCCACGCGATGCAGCGATATGTGTCGCTATAGCGACCACAAGTGCCGCAACGCGGATTCGGACCTCGCCGAGCGCCTAAATCCACGCGCTGAGTGAATCGACCACACCATGGTGTGGTGAATTCATGCAGCGCTGATCCAGCCCCCTCCCGTGCCGGCCCTGAGTGAATAACCCGTGCCATGGCACGGGTTATTCATGCAGCGCATGGCGTCCTCCTGGCGATCCGCGGAATTTCTCGCGTTCCCGTGACGAACGTCCCGTCCCTGTGACGCCCGTCGCCCGTCGCCCGTCTCCCTCAAGCCTTCCCGGCGTCTCCCGCACCTCTCCCGCACACCCGGCCGTCTCGGCCACGGCCACAGCCTGCCCGGGCCGTGGCCGAGACGGACGCGTCCCTTGGCCGTCCGCCGCGCGGCCCTGCGTCGGCCGCCGACGCCGCGTCCCTTCCCGTCGGCCGCCCGGCCCTGCGTCAGCCAAGACGGCCGCGGCCCGCGAGCTCAGCTGACGCGGGGGTCGCCGTCGCGGCCGACCACGGTCCAGATCGCGATCATCGGCTCGGACTCGCTGAGGTTCCAGATCCGGTGTGGGGTGCGGGAGTCGAAGGCGATCGAGTCGCCTTTCTCCAGCTCGTAGTAGTCGTCGCCGACGGTCGCCCCGCAGCGGCCCTCGAGCACGATCCCGTACTCGGAGCCGGAGTGGGTCATCAGGTCATCGGCCGGGGCGGACTCGCCGCCGACCGGGTAGGAGCAGTAGAGGAACTCGACGCCCGGGTCATGGGAGGCGGTGAGTCGTTCCCAGCGCACCCCCGTGGCGAGGGTGAGGCTGAGGCGGTTGTCGGCGCGCAGCACCGGGCCCTCGCTCGGCGCCTGCCAGTGGCTCGAAGGGGTGCGTTCGTTGCCCGGGTCCATGGCCGGCGTCGGTGCCGGGGCGGCTGCAACCGCGGCGGCTCCGCGCGGCTCGTCGAAGAAGAGCTCGTCGAGGGAGATCCCCAGCTCGGAGACGATCGCGTAGAGGGTCGCCACCGAGGGGGTCGCCTTGCCGTGCTCGATCTGCGAGATCAGGCTGGGGGAGACGCCGACTTTGCGGGCCAGGGCCCGCAGGCTCATCCCCGCGTCCTGGCGATGTTGGCGCAGGCCCTCGCCGACCGGCTCGGCCAGCGACTCCCGTCCCCCGTTGGAGCGCCCACCCGTGTCCGGCGCCGATGCCGATTTTTCGGTCTTCGTCGCCATTCGTTCGCGAAGTTACTAGACGCTGCGGAGCGTCAGTCCGGTTCCCATCCGTCCCTCTTCAACCCGGTTGACTGTGCTGTTAAATGTAGTTTACTGTCCGCCGCACCGCAAGTGGCCCCGCTCGCGGGCTGACGAACTGGAGGGTCGAGGGAATGGCAGAGCAGCGCATCGCCGTGGTCGGAACCGGCGCCAACGGGGCGGCGATCGCCGCCAACATGACCGACGCCGGGTTCGACGTGACCGGCTTCGACCAGTGGCCCGCCCACGTCGAGGCGATCCGCGCAAACGGTCTCACGGTGCGCTCGCCGGGCGGCGAGGAGAAGGTCACCCGGCTCGACATCCACCACCTCTGCGAGGTCGCCGAGGTGAAGGAGCCCTTCGACCTCGTCTACATCGTCACCAAGGCCTACGACGCCCGCTGGCACTGCGAGCTGATCAAGCCGGTGCTGAAGCCGGACGGCCTCGTGGTCGGCCTGCAGAACGGGATGACGCTCGACGACATGGCCGACGTGCTCGGCCCGGAGCGCACCTTCGCCTCGGCGATCGAGATCGCCGGCAACTGCTTCGAGCCCGGCGTGGTCGAACGGCAGACGCCGCCGGAGGGCTGCTGGTTCGCCCTCGGCCCTTATGGCGGGAGCACTCCCTTCGACCGGGCCGAGGAGCTGGCGGTTCCCCTGCGCACGGCCGGTACGGTCGAAGTCACCGACGACCCGCGCTCGGCCAAGTGGATGAAGCTGGTCGCCAACGCGGCCGAGATGCTGCCCTCGGCGATCCTCGGCGTCCCGCTGGTCGCCGCCCTGCACGTCGACGGCATGCGCGAGGTGATGGACGCGGCGGGCACCGAGGCGCTGGAAGCGGCGCTCGGCACCGGCAGCAAGATCGTGCCGATGTTCGGCCAGGAAGGGATCGACGAGCTGCCGCCGGAGCGCTACTCCGCCGCCCTGCTCGACGCGGTGCTGGCCGGTTGGTCGCTGGAGGACACCAAGGTGGCGATCCTGCAGGACTGGCTCAAGGGCCGCAAAGGCGAGGGCGAGGAGATGAGCGGCCTGGTGGTCGAGGAACAGCGGAAGCTGGGCGCCGAGGCGCCGGTCAACCAGATGCTGGTCGAGCTCTCGCGGCGGATCGAGTCGGGCGAGCTGCAGCCGGGCCTCGAGAACGCCGAGCTGATGACCTCGGTCCTCACCGGGTAACCCTTTCCCAGGCCCTGATCGGCCGTTCATCCAGCCTAATTCCGGTTGACGCTGGTGTTCAATCTGGTTTACTATCGGCGGAGGGCGCAGACCGCGCTGGGTTGCTGAAGGGGAAAGGAACACGCCTATGACCAACATCGCTTCACGGGGCGCCACCATGGGTGTGGACTGGGAGCAGCGGATCGACTTCGCCAAGCTTCGCTCCGACCGCCTCGAACGGGCCCAGGCCGAGCTGCAGAAATCGGACCTCGGCGCGCTGCTGCTGTTCGACCCGAACAACATCCGCTACGTCACCTCGACCCACATCGGTGAGTGGGCGCGCGACAAGAACGCCCGCTTCGCGCTGCTGCCGCGCACCGGCCCGCCGATCCTCTGGGACTTCGGCTCGGCCGCCAAACACCACCAGATGTACGCGCCCTGGCTGCCGCCGGAGAACTTCCGCGGCGGCGTCTCGCCGATGCGCGGCGCGATGCCCGACCACACCGGCGTCCCCGACAAACTTGCCTCCAACATCTACGAGGAGCTGCGCGAGCGCGGCCTCGAGAACGACCCGGTCGGCATCGACATGACCGACATGGTCGCCCTCGCGGCGCTGAACCGCGCCGGCATCGCCACCACCGACGGCTCCCAGGTGATGCTCGCCGCCCGCACGATCAAGACCGACGAGGAGGTCGCCCTGCTCGACCACGCGGCGGCGATCGTCGACGCGACCTACGAGCGGATCTACGAAATCCTCCGCCCCGGGATCAAGGAGTCCGAGGTCGTCGCCGACGCCCAGCGCCTCCTCTTCGAGCTCGGCTCCGAGCAGGTCGAGGCGATCAACGCGGTCTCCGGCGACCGCTGCATCCCCCACCCGCACGTCTTCTCCGACCGCCTCCTGCGGCCCGGCGACCAGGCCTTCTTCGACATCATCCACTCCTTCATGGGCTACCGCACCTGCTACTACCGGACCTTCGCGGTGGGTGGCACCAACCAGTCCCAGATCGACGCCTACACGCAGTGCCGCGAATGGCTCGACAACGCGATCGACCTGGTCCGCCCGGGCACCACGACCGCGGAAATCGCCTCGGTCTGGCCGACCGCCGAGGAGCAGGGCTTCCCCAACGAGGAAGCGTGCTTCGGCCTGCAGTTCGGCCACGGCCTCGGGGTCGGGCTCTACGAGTCGCCGATGATCTCCCGCCTGCACAGCCTCGACCACCCGGAGACGATCGTCCCCGGCATGGTCTTCGCCCTCGAGACCTACTGCCCGGCCTCCGACGGCGTCTCCGCCGCGCGGATCGAGGAGGAGGTCCTGGTGACCGAGACCGGCAACCGGATCCTCACCCGCTTCCCCGGCGAGGAGCTGCTCGTCGCCGGTCGCCAGTACGTCCGCGGCGCCGACATCGTCGACGGCAGCGTGCGGGTGAGCGCCTAGCTCCGACATGCGTGCCGCCGTCTTCCACGGAGCGGGTGACGTCCGCATCGAAGCGGTGGCGGCGCCCGGCGAGCCCGGGCCGGGGGAGGTGCTGATCGCTCCCTCGATGGCGGCGATCTGCGGCACCGACGCCTCCGAGTACGCGCACGGCCCGCACATGATCCCGCTGCACTCGCGCCATCCCGGCAGCGGTCACGTCGGGCCGCTGGTGCTGGGGCACGAGTTCGTCGGCCGCGTCGAGGCGCTCGGCGACGGGGTGGAGAGCGTCGCCGTCGGCGACCGGGTCGTCTCCGGCGCCGGCGTCTCCTGCGGCGAGTGCGCCTGGTGCCGGGCGGGACGGACCAACCTCTGCGCCTCCTATTACACGCTCGGCCTGAGCGCCCCCGGCGGCCTCGCCGACCAGGTGATCAGCCCGGCCTCGATCCTGGTCGGAGTTCCCGACGAGGTCAACGACGTCGGCGCCGCGATGGCCCAGCCGCTGGCGGTCGCGATCCACGCGCTCGACCGCGGCGGGGTCGGCCCCGGGATGACCGTCGCCGTGCTCGGCATCGGCGGGATCGGCGGCTTCCTGATCGGCGCCGCGAGCACCCGTGAGCTGCGCCGCCTGATCGCCGTCGACGTCGACCCGAACAAGCTGGCGCTGGCCGAGGCGCTGGGCGCCGACGACGCGATCGACGCCCGCGGCACCGACGTCGCCGCGGCGATCCGCGAGGCGACCGCGGGCGAGGGTGCCGACGTCGTGATCGAGGCCTCCGGCGTGCCCGCCAACCCGAGCATCGCGATCCACGCGACCAGGCGCGGCGGCCAGGTCGTGATCGTCGGCCTGCAGGCCGACCCGCCGCCGGTCGACATCTTCGACGCGGCGCTGCGCGAGGTCGACCTGATCGCCACCGTCGCCCACATCTGCGACTCGAACCTGCCGGAGTCCCTCGCCGTGCTGGCGCAGACCGAGCTGGCGGGCGAAGTGCTGGGCGAGGTGGTGCCGATGACCAGCCTGGTCGAGGACGCGATCGCGCCGCTGGCCGCGGGCACCGCGCCGGGCAAGATGGTGGTCGAGGTGGCGTCGTGAAGGTCGCCTTCGTCGGGATCGGCAAGATGGGCCTGCCGATGGCGGGCAACGTCCTGCGCGCGGGCCACGACCTCACGGTCTTCAACCGCACGCCCGAGCGCTGCGATCCGCTGCGGGGCGACGGCGCCACGGTGGCGACCAACGCCACCGAGGCGGTCCGCGAGGCCGAGGTGCTGGTGACGATGCTCGCCGATCCGGACGCGGTCGAGTCCCAGATTCTTGAGGACGAGGCGGTCCTCGCCGATGCCCCCGACGGCCTCGTCTGGCTGGAGATGTCGACGATCGGCCCGACCGCCGCCCGCCGGTTCGCCTCGCGCGCCGCCGACGAGGGCGTGGAGATGCTCGACGCGCCGGTCTCCGGCAGCGTCACCGTCGCCGAGGCCGCCGGGCTGGTGGCGATGGTCGGCGGCGAGGAGGGGGCGCTGGAGCGTGCCCGCCCGGTGCTCGAGGCGATGACCAAAGCCCACTTCCACCTCGGCGCGTCCGGGGCCGGGGCGGCGATGAAGCTCGCCGTCAACGTGATGATCGCCTCGCAGACCCTGGCGATCTCCGAGGCCCTGGTGCTGGCCGAGGCGGCCGGGATCGAGCGCCCCGACGCCTACGAGGTGATCGCCGCCGGCGCCCTCGCGTCCCCCTTCATCGACTACAAGAAAGCCGCCTTCCTCGACCCCGACGGCACCCCGCCCGCCTTCGCGCTCGACCTGATGCGCAAGGACCTGAAGCTCGCCCTCGAGCAGGGCGAGGCGGCCGGGCTGCCGCTGTTCGGCGCCAACGCGGCGTCGGCGGCGGTCACCGTGGCGGCCGGGCTCGAGGGCGGCGACGAGGACCTGGTGCGGGTGGCCGACGCACTGCGGCGGATCGCGGGCCGCGGCGACGCGGGCGCAACGAACTGAAAACAACGGAGGAGCGCACGAACATGTCAGACACCACCCAGTCGAAGGCCCCCGGGGCCGAGATCGACGCGGCGGGGGCGCGTGAGCTCTACCGCCGGATGCGGCTGATCCGGACCTTCGAGGACACCGTCCAGTCGCAGTTCCAGAAGGGCAACGTCCACGGCACCACCCACCTCTACTCCGGCCAGGAGGCGAGCGGGGTGGGGGTCGGCTCGATGCTGCGCGAGGGCGACAAGGTCGCCGGCACCTACCGCGGCCACGGCCACGCGATCTCGATCGGCGTCTCGCCGCAGAAGCTGATGGACGAGATGCTCGGTCGTGAGACGGGCGCCTGCGGCGGTCGTGCGGGCTCGATGAACGTGGTCGACCAGGAGCACGGGCTGATCGGCTGCTTCGGCATCGTCGGCGGCTCGATCGGGGCGGCCACCGGGGCGGCGCTCTCGGAGAAGCTGCTCGACACCGGCAACGTCGCGGTCGCCTTCTTCGGCGACGGCACCTCCAACCAGGCCTACTTCCACGAGTCGCTGAACTGGGCCCAGATCGAGAAGCTGCCGGTCGTCTTCGTCTGCGAGAACAACCTCTACATGGAGTTCACGCCGATCGAGAACGTCACCGCCGGGGCGATCGCCTCGCGGCCGCTGGCGATGGGGATCCACTACCAGCAGGTCGACGGCAACGACGTCTTCGCCGTGCGCGAGGCGGCGGGCGAGGCGATCGAGCACGCCCGCTCCGGCGCCGGCCCGGCCTTCCTGGAGACGATGACCTACCGCTACGTCGGCCACTCGCGCTCCGATCCGGGCAAATACCGCAAGCCGGGCGAGCTCGACGAATGGAAGCTGCGCGACCCGCTGATCCTCGGCCGCAAGGCGCTCGAGGAGCGCTACGGGATCGAGGCCGAGCGCTGCGACGAAATCGACGCCGAGGTGGCGAAGGAGCTCGCCGAGGTGGTCGAACGCGGCCTCGCCGCCCCGTTCCCCGATCCCGAGACGACCGGGAAGGAGTTCAAGTAATGCCGGACCAGAACGACACCCTGGAGTACCGGGTCGCGATCCGCGAGGCGATCGCGGCGGAGATGGAGCGCGACGAGACCGTCGTCTTCTTCGGCGAGGACGTGGCGATCGCGGGCGGCGTGTTCGCGGTCACCCCGGGCCTCTACGAGAAATTCGGCGACCGCGTGATCGACACCCCGATCTCCGAGCTGGCGATGTCGGCGGGTGCCTTCGGCGCCGCCGTCACCGGGCTGCGGCCGATCTTCGAGATCATGTTCGCCGACTTCCTCCTGCTGGCGATGGACAGCCTCGTCAACCAGGCGGCGAAGTACTGGTACGTGTCGAACGAGCAGGCATCGTGCCCGCTGGTGGTGCGCTCGGCGATGGGCGCCGGCGGCAACTTCGGCGCGATGCACTCGCAGTCGCCGGTGCCGTGGCTGCAGGGCGTGCCGGGCCTGAAGGTGGTCGCCCCGGCGACCGCGGGCGACGCGAAGGCGCTGCTGCGGCAGTCGATCCGCGACGACAACCCGGTCGCCTTCCTCGAGCACAAGCGCCTCTACTCGGTCAAAGACCCGGTCGGCGCCGATGACCCCGAGGTGCTGCCGCTGGGCAAGGCGGCGGTGGTCCGCGAGGGCACCGACGTGACCCTGGTCTCGATCTCCAAGGGCGTGCGTGACTGCCTGCGGGCGGCCGACGAGTTGGCCGAGAAGGGCGTCAGCGTCGAGGTCGTCGACCTGCGCAGCCTGCGTCCGCTCGACACCGAGACGGTGCTGAACTCGGTCGCGAAGACGAACCGGGTGACGATCGTCGAGGAGGGCCCGCTGATCGGCGGCTGGGGGGCGAACCTGATGGGCATCGTCGCCTCCGAGGGGCTGCACGACCTCGACGACGCCTGGGTCCTTGCCTGCCCGGAGACGCCGATCCCCTACAGCCCGACGCTCGAGGACGCCTACATGCCCGCCGAGGGCAAGATCGTCCGCGAAGTCGAGAGCCGCCTCGGCCTCGCCGCCGAGATCGCGACGGGGGCGTAACCATGGCCCCGACCGCGGTGCAGGACATCGCGATGCCTCGCCTCTCCGACTCGATGGAGGAGGGCACCGTCCTCAACTGGCTCAAGCAGGTCGGCGATGAGGTCGCCGTCGGCGAAGAACTGGTCGAGATCGAGACCGACAAGGCCAACATGGGCTACCAGGCCGACGTCGCCGGGACCCTGCTGGAGATCGTCGTGGGAGAGAACGAGACGGCGCCAGTGGGTGCCGTGATCGCTCGGATCGGCGATCCAGAAGCAGCTCCGAGTGACGACGAGGGACAGGCGCCGCAAGCTGCGGGTCCTGTCACTGCAGGGGACCCACCCTCCCCTCCGGTAGCTAAAGCTTCCTCAGGGAGGGTCCCCCCTACAGTGCCACCCGCAGCCCCGTCCTCGAATGGACACGAGAACAGCAGCGGAGAGCGGGTCAAGGCTTCGCCGCTGGCACGACGGATTGCTTCGGAGCTGGGCGTGGACCTCTCCGCTTTGAGCGGCTCCGGACCGGGGGGACGCATCGTCAAGAAAGACGTCGAGGCTGCGCAAGGCGCTCCGGCGGCTCCGGCTGCTGAGCCCGCACCCGCACCCGCGCGTGCACCTAATCCGACTCCAGAGCCAGTTGCTTCAAGTTCGACCGAGACCGCCAAGGGCGGTGTCGAGGTCATCGAGCTGACCAAACTCCAGCAGGTCGTCGCGCGGCGGATGTCGGAGTCGAAGGCGACCGCGCCGCACTTCTACCTCACCACCGAGGTGGACATGGGGGCTGCTGTCGCGGCCCGGGCGCGGATCAAGGAGATCTCCGGCGAGGGCGAGGTCGTGCCTTCGTTCAACGACATGGTCGTGAAGGCGTCGGCGATCGCGCTGCGGAAGTTCCCCCGCGCCAACGGGGCGTACAAGGACGGTCGCTTCGAGCTCTACTCGCGGATCAACGTCGGCATCGCCGTCGCCGCCGATGACGCGCTCGTCGTGCCGACCGTCTTCGACGCCGACAAGAAGGGCCTGCGCGAGATCGCCGCCGACGCCCGCTCCCTGGCGGGCAAGGTCCGCGACGGCAAGATCACCCCGCCCGAGCTCAGCGGCGGCACCTTCTCGGTGTCGAACCTGGGGATGTACGGGATCACCAGCTTCGGCGCGATCGTCAACTCGCCTCAGGCGGGGATCCTCGCGGTCGGAGCGATCACCGACAAGCCCGTGGTCAAGGACGGCGAGGTAGTGCCCGGCAAGGTCATGGAGATCACCCTCTCCTGCGACCACCGCATCCTCTACGGAGCCGACGGAGCCGAATTCCTCGCCGAGATCAAACGCATCCTGCAAGAGCCTCTCGCCCTGTCCCTCTAGGGACGGGCGGGGTCAGACGAGGTCGCCGACCCTCTTGAGCTTCCACCGACCGATCGGCCCCTGGGCGAGGAACAGATTGTCGGGGGTGAACAGCTCCCAGTGTTCGGCATCGTCGTCTTCCTCGGCATCGGGGGTCACTGTGAAGGTGGATCCGTCTGAGAATCCGATCGTGAGCACTCCTGACGCGTCCATTCCGGCGCTCACCACCGTCTTGCCGAGTAGGTCCTCAGGGTCGGTCGGAGAGTAGTCCGCTTCCCAGGTTCCGAAGTGCCAGAGCCCTCCCTCGGCATCGGTCACCTCGATGCGCGCCATGTCCGCGTAGGTCAGGTACGCGTTGGTTACGAGGCCTCGAAGGCGGGTCAGCAGCGCTGCCGCGGAGGTTTCCGAACTCATCGTTGCCATCTGTCTCGCCTCCAGTCTCGCAGCCAAATAATCAGATTTCCATACGACCAATGGCCCCTTTCGCCCGACGCTTTCTTTTCGGCATGAAAGTCATCGGTGGCCCTGTGTCGTTCAGGCTCGGACAGGCCGACCTCATTGCAGGCTTGTCGCCATTGCTTAGTGTCGCGGGCGGGGGCCATCCCCGGGACAAGGGCTGGGCTCCTTCGACTTCTCCCCCTAATCTGAACCCATGCTGCTCTACGACTCCGCGATCTCGGGCAACTGCTACAAGGTCCGGCTGCTCTTCGCCCTGCTCGGGATCGAGTACGAGCGGCGGGAGGTCGACGTCATCGATCGCTCCGGCAGGGCGGAGCTGCTGGGGGACCTGAACCCGGGGCTGCGGGTGCCGACGCTGGTGCTCGACGACGGTCGGCCGCTGGCCGAGTCCGACGCGATCCTCGTCTTCTTCGGCGAGGGCACGGAGTACCTGCCCGAGGATCGCTACGCGCGGGCGCAGGTGCTGCAGTGGATGTTCTTCGAGCAGTACAGCCACGAGCCGAACATCGCCGTGCTGCGGTTCTGGGCGCACGCCGAGATCAAGCCCGACCCGCGCGAGGCGCTGGCCAAGTTCAACGGCGGCCAGGCGGCGCTGGAGGCGATGGAGCGGCACCTGGCCGAGCGCGAGTTCCTCGTCGGCGACGGGCCCACGGTCGCCGACCTCGCCCTCTACGCCTACACCCACGTGGCCGACGAGGGCGGCTTCGAGCTGAGCAGTTTTCCGGCGATCGGCGAGTGGCTGGGGCGGGTCTCGTCACTTCCCGGCTACGTCCCGATCGACGGCTGAACGCAAGAATCCGGGTTTTGCGGATTCCCCGCGCCCGACCCCCTTGCGCGGCCGCGGCAGAGGGATAGGTTGACCTTGCGACCGGGCGAGACCGGCGCCCCGCGAAAGCCAGGCGGGGAGGCAGGTCTCACAGGCGACGCAACCGAGCTTCTGTGCGCGAAGGCTACGCGCCGCGGCAGGCTACGAGCGTCCCCCCGGTCGTTTTTTCGTGCGCGCGCGCAGCCCTGCCCACTCGCTGAGATCGCGTCCCTCCTGGCAGGCCTGGACGTCCGGTAGGCAGACCTATACATTCTGTCCAGAAACTTCTAGAGATTGTTTATCGATCCGGCCGCTGCGGGTAGGCACTGCCGGGACAGGATCCGGTGGTCCGCACGCTTCTCCTTAAGCCTATGGGCGGACCTCCGGAACGGGAATTCACGCCCCCTCTAAAGGGCGTTTGCAGAACGGAGAAGCAATGAGCACAGTTTCCAACGAGCCCCCCAGGGGACTGTCGGAGAAAGAGCTTTGGTTCCGCGTCACCCAGGCAAGAGATCAGCGTGCCAGGGCTGAACTGGTCGACCTCTACATGCCTCTGGCGCGGCGGATGGCCGGCCGCTACGCGGGTGTCTCGGAGCCCTATGACGATTTGCTGCAGGTGGCGAGCCTCGGCCTGCTGAACGCGATCGACCGTTTCGACGCCAGCCGGGGCACGCCCTTCGCCGGCTTCGCCAAGCCGACCATCCTCGGCGAGCTGAAAAGGTACTTCCGCGACAAGGTCTGGACGGTGCGGGTGCCGCGTTCGGTCCACGACCGGCTGGGTCGGGTCGAGCAGGCGACCGAGAAGCTGACCCTGGAGCTGCGGCGGCCGCCCTCGGCGGTCGAGTTGGCCGCTCACCTGGAGCTCGACCTCGGCGACGTGCTCGAAATCCTCGAGGCCAAACACAACCGCCGGCCGCTCTCGCTCGACGCACCGCCGGTCGGCGAGGACCCGGAGGACAGCTCGGGCGCCGAGTGGGTGGGCCGTCCCGACGGCAACTACGACCTGGTCGACGACCGCCTGGCGATGGAGTCGGTGCTGCCGAGCCTGGGAGAGCGTGAACGCGAGGTGCTGCGACTGCGCTTCGTCGAGGAACTGCCGCAGACCGAGATCGCGGAGCGGATCGGCTGCTCGCAGATGCACATCTCGCGGCTCCTGCGGCGTTCGCTCGACCGTCTGCGCGAGGAGGCCGAGCGGATCCCGGAGCAGGTCGACACGGCGGCGGCCGACACGGCTGCGGCGGCGTAGGCCGCCGCCGCCGTGCCCGCCCCGCTCAGCCGGCGGAGAGCTCGGTGACCGGCAGGCCGTAGCGCTCGCGGACCGCGGCGGCGAGCTCCTCGTCGTCAGGGTCGACGAGCACCACGTGCTCGGCTTCGAATTCGGCCAGGGCGTCGCCGATTGCCAGCAGCTGATCGGCGTCGCCGACCTCGGCCTGCGTGGTGGTCACCGCATCGGCGCCCTCGCTCTCCGCGGCGGCGCTGTCGGCGCGCGCCTGGGCGCCCGCGACGGCGTCGTCGATGTCACCGGTGACGAGGTCGAGGGTCGACTCCGGACGGATCGGGGCCACCACCTTCACCTCCAGCTCGTCGTCCCCGGCGATCTCCTCCAAGGGCTCGTGCATCTTGGTCTCGGCGGTCGGGTCGTCGGTGATGATCAGCAGTCTCATGGTGCTTCTTATACCCAGTTTTCCGAGTGGCCGGCGGCGGCGGCCATCGCGATCCGCAGCACCACGTCCTCATCGTGCGGGCGGCCGATCACCTGCAGGCCCACCGGCAGGCCCTCGCGCCCGCCGACCGGCACCGAGACGGCCGGCCCGTCGAGCTGGCTGAACGGCATCACGCAGGAGAGGAGGGCGACGCGGGCCGGCCGGCGCTCGCCCCGCACGACGATCTCCTCGTCGGCGATCCGCGGCGCCAGCACCGGCGAGGCCGGCGCGATCACCGCGTCCAGGCCCCTCGTCGCGGCGGCGTAGGAGCGGGTGAACAGGCGTCGGTGGCGCTGGGCGTGCAGGTAGGCGGCGGCGCCGAGGCGGTAGCCGGGCTCGATCCGCGCCCGCACCTCGGGCGCGTAGCGGTCGCGCTGCTCGGCGAACCACGGCGCGTGGGCGGCGGCGACCTCGCAGCACTGGACGATCCGGTGGATCGCGGCGGCGCGCCCGAGGTCCGGCAGGGCGACGTCGACGACCTCGGCGCCCTGCTCGCGCAGGAGCCTCACCGCGGCGGCGATCGCGTCCGCCACCGGCTCCTCGGCGAGCTCGAGCAGCTCGGTCGCGAGGCCGACCCGCAGGCCCGTCACCTCCGCCCGCGGCGCCGGCCGCTCGCGGCCCGCCATCAGGTCGAGGACGAGCGCGGCGGTGGGGACGTCGCGCGCCAGCGGGCCGATCGAGTCGAGGCTCCAGGCCAGCGGCACGACGCCCTCGGCGGGGACGAGGCCGCGGGTGGGGCGGATGCCGACGACCCCGCAGAGCGCCGCCGGGATCCGGATCGAGCCGCTGGTGTCGGTGCCGATCGCCGCCTCCGCCATGCCGCTCGCCACCGCGGCCGCGGGGCCGGAGCTGGAGCCGCCGCTGAGCCGCTCGGGATCGTGCGGGTTGCGGCAGTCCCCCTTGTGCGGGTTGCGGCCGTCGATCCCGCAGGCGAACTCGTTGGTGTTGCCCTTGCCGATCACGACCGCCCCGGCCGCGCGCAGCCGCTCGACCACGACCGCGTCGGCGTCCGGATGGCGCACCCAGCCCGCCCCGCCCGCGGTGGTCGGCATCCCGGCGACGTCGACGATGTCCTTGACGCAGATCGGCATCCCCGCCAGGGGTCGCGCGGGGTCGGCCCCGCCGCCGCGGGCCAGGTCGATCGCGTCCTGCTCGGCCGCCGCGGCGCGCGCCCATTCCCGGTCGAGGTGGAGGTAGACGTTGAGCGTCGGGTTGAGGCGCTCGGCGGCGTCGATCGCCGCCTCGACCCGCTCCTGCGCCGAGCCCACCTCGCTCACTCCCAGTCCTGCGGGCCGGACACCGGCAGCACGCCTTCGACCTCGTCCACCGGCAGCGCCGCGGCGAGCGCCTCGAGCTCGGCCAACTCGGCGGCGACCAGCGCGTCGGGATCGTCTCTGGGGTCGGGCATCGGGCAAGGCTAGCCTGCGCGGATCACCGCGGCGCTCGAACAGTCCTGGCCTCCCTTCGTCCTGATCGCGGGGCTGCTCCTGATCGGCATGGTCGCCAACCGCGACGGCCTCTTCGCCTGGGGCGGCGCGCGGCTCGAGGCCCTGCCCGGGGGCGGCCTGGCGCTGCTCGGCGCGGCCCTCCTCCTCGACGCGGTGGTCACCGCGGTCCTCAACCTCGACACCGCGGTCGTCTTCCTCACCCCGGTGCTGGTCTTCGCCGCCCGCCGCCGGCGGGTCGGGGTGGAGCCGTTCCTCTACGGCTGCGTCTTCATGGCCAACGCCTCCTCGCTCTTCCTGCCCGGCTCGAACCTCACCAACCTGCTGGTCCTGGACGCCCACGGCGGCGGCTCCGGCGCGACCTTCGCGGCGAAGATGTTCCCGATCGCGATCACCTCCGCGGTGGTGACGGCGGTCGGGATCGCGATGATCTTCCGCCGCGCCTTCGCGGCTCCCGGCGCCGCGATGGCTGGAGGTGACGCGATCGCGGGAAGCGTGGGCGCGGGTCCGGGTGCGCCGCCGCCGACGGTCGCGCTCGGTCCCGGGCTCCTCGCCACGGCCGCCGCCGCCGTCCTCGTCCTCGTCCTCCGTCAGCCGGCGCTCGCGGTGCTCGCGGTCGGCCTCCTCGCCGCCGCGGTCGAGCTCATCCGCTCGCGGGTCACCCTGGCCGACGCCTGGCGCGTGGTCGGCCCGCCGAGCCTCGCCGGCGCCTTCGTCCTCACCGTCGCGCTCGGCACCCTCGCCCGCCACTGGGACGGGCCCGCCGAACTGATCGGTGGGGCGAGCGGTCCGGAGACGGCCGGGCTGGCGGCGCTGTCCACGGTCTTCGTCAACAACCTGCCCTCGGCGGCGCTCTACTCGGCCCACGCCGTCGACCACTCGCGGATGCTCCTGCTCGGCCTCAACGTGGGGCCGAACCTGGCGGTCACCGGCGCCCTCTCGGCGCTGCTCTGGTTCCGCGCCGCCCGCGAGGTCGACGCCCGCCCGTCGCTGCTCGAGTTCTCCCGCCGCGGGATCCCGCTCGCGCTGGTTGCGATGGCCGCCGCGATCGTGGTAGGGATGTTGACCTGACGGGTCGGGAACGTGGACCCGGTGCCGCCGAGCGCTAATCTGGTTAAACCTGATCGGAATTTATGAAGAGGAGACAAGAATGGCTCTGAGACTGGGCGACGAAGCCCCCAACTTCGAGGCGGACACGACCGAGGGACAGATCAACTTCCACGACTGGCTGGGCGACTCGTGGGGCGTGCTGTTCTCGCACCCGAAGGCGTTCACGCCGGTCTGCACCACCGAGCTCGGCTACATGGCCTCGATCGAGCCGGAGTTCGCCAAGCGCAACACCAAGATCATCGGCCTCTCGGTCGACCCGTTGGAGAGCAACGAGGGTTGGGCGAAGGACATCGAGGAGACCCAGGGCACGGCGCCGAACTACCCGCTGATCTCCGACGCCGACTTCTCGATCTCGAAGGCCTACGGGATGCTGCCCGCCGACGTTTCTGGCGATGCCTCCGACCGCACCCCCGCCGACAACCAGACGGTCCGCAACGTCTTCGTCGTCGGCCCCGACAAGAAAGTGAAACTGATCCTCGTCTACCCGATGACCACCGGCCGCAACTTCGACGAGGTGCTGCGGGTGATCGACTCGCTGCAGCTGACCGCGACGAACAAAGTTGCGACCCCGGCGCAGTGGAAAAGCGGCGACGACGTGATCATCTCCGGCTCGGTCAAAGAGGACGAGGCGAAAGAACTGTTCGGATCCTGGGAGTCACCGAAGCCCTACATCCGGATCGTCCCGGACCCCAGCAAGTAGGCCCGGCCAACGTAACTAGTTGTCTGCAAGATGGGAGCGGGCTAGGATCGGCTGAGCAAGTCGGTCCAGTCGGTCCTTCCCGGTGCTCCAACACCGGTACTCCGAAGCCTCGCGAGGGAGACCCGCGGGGCTTCGGACTGCCCGCTCCGCGTCTCTTGTACCGCATCGGCAAAGCGCCGGTTGAAAATAATTAACTCCTGAACCGACTTCGAGGAAAAAGCCTGCAAATCTAGGCTTTCTGAGGCCTGATCGTTTAGCGTTTCCCCAGTGGTCTAACGGTTCGGTTCTTTAACGCGGGTCCTCGCCCGTGGCCGCGGCAGATCGAAGGCCGATCGCCCGCCTCAGCACTCCGGTTCGCGCTCGGCTGCCGCTCCGGCGCAGTCGGGCGCGCGCCCCGCGGCCGCCTTCTGGAGCAGCTCGAAGAGCTGCTCGCGCTGGCGCTCCGTGAGCGCCCCGAGGATCTCGTCCTCGGCGCTGCCGATCGCCGACTCGGCGGCGGCGAGGCGCTCGCCTCCGTCGTCGGTCAGTTCGACGATGTGGCGGCGGCGGTCCTCGCTGGCGCGGCGGCGCAGGATCAGGCCCTCGGCCTCGAGCTCGTTCAGCAGGCCGACCAGGTTGGTGCGGTCGACCTGCAGCTCGCTCGCCAGCTCCTGCTGCCCGGCGACGCCGCCGTTCGCGCGCAGCACGGTCAGCGCCACCAGGTGGCGGGGACGCAGGCCGAGTGGCTCGAGCTCGGACTCCGAGCGCATGCGGATCAGCCGCGCGAGGTGGCTGAGCAGGGCGGAGCTGCGGTGGGCCCGATCGGGGGCGATTGCCATCGGTTCAGCTTAGAGCGCGTCCGGCGCCTGGCATACTTCGCAAATCGTTTGTTAAGCACAAAGCATTTGCGAAAGGTTCCAGATGGCACATCTTCTTCACGTTGACTCGAGCATCCAGGGGGAGCGGTCGATCAGCCGGGCGCTTTCGGCGCGGGCGGCGGCGCGCTGGCGGGAGGCGAACCCGGACGGGACCGTCACCTACCGCGACCTGGCCGTCGACCCGCCGCCGCACCTCGGCCCGGCGGGCGCGCAGGCCCGCTTCGTCCCCGCCGACCAGCACAACGAGGAGCAGGCGGCCGCCTGGGCGGTCTCGGTCGAGCTGATCGGCGAGGTCACCGACGCCGACACCGTGCTGCTCGGCCTGCCGGTCTACAACTTCGGCCCGCCGAGCACGGTCAAGTCCTGGGTCGACCACCTGGTGGCGCCGGGGCTCTCGAGCGACCCGGTGAGCGGCGACGGGCTGCTCGGCGGCCGCGAGATGATCGTCCTGCAGGCGCGCGGCGGCGGCTACGCCCCGGGCACCCCGCGCGAGGGCTGGGACCACGCCCAGCCGTGGCTGCCCCACGGCCTCAGCCTGACCGGCCTCGAGCCGCGCTTCATCGTCGCCGAGCTGACCCTCGCCGACGTCAACCCGGCGATGGCCGAGCTGCGCGACCTGGCGGCGGCGAGCCTGAAGGCGGCGGAGGCCGAGGTCGACGCGCTCTGGACGACGAGCGCGGTGGGCTAGCGCTCCCGCTCGGCTGGCGGCGCTCCGGCGGACGGCGCGCCCGCGGGAGCACTGTCCGGCGCCGGCGGCGGCGCGATTTTCGTCGTCGCCGCCGCGTCGATCAGGGAGCGGGCGCGGTCGGCGTCCTCGCCCGCGGCCTGCATCAGGTCGAAGGCGATCGCCCGCGTCTGGCCGAAGATCATCGTCGGCCAGAGCGAGTTGCGGACGTCGGCCGAGCCCGTCAGTTCGACCGCCTGCGAGGCCAGTTCGCGGACGTCGGCGCGGGCTCCCTGCTCACCGCGGCCGACCGCGTCGAGGGCGCGGGTCGCCTCGGCCAGGGTCTCGACCCCCTCGGCGAGGCGCGGGTCGAGGTGGGCGCCGCGGCGGATCGCGGTGGTGGTCGCGCGGGCGAGGACGCGGGCGTCGCGCACCGCGTAGTCGATCTGCGGCGCCGCCCCCGCCTGCGGGTCGAGCTCCTCCAGCAGAGTTCGCCGGCGCGGCGAGAAGGCGGCCGTCTCACCCGCTTCGGAGACCGCGTCGTAGAGGACGTCGACCCCGGCGTCGAGCTTGCGCGAGCTCGCCAGCGCCTTTTCGGCGGCCGACAGGTCTGACTTGGTGAGCGCGGCGGCGACCGATTCGAGCGAGGCGGCGAGGTCGGCGAGCGCGTCGCGGCGCGCCTCCTCGACCGCCGCCAGCGGCTCGTGGAAGGAGAAGGCGAGGCCGAAGGCGATCGCCACCGCGCCGCCGACGCAGGCGTCGAGGAAGCGGTCGATCTCGGCGCCCTGGCCGGGCAGGGTCATGATCAGGAGCGCCGAGACGGCGGCCTGGTTGATCAGCACCTGGCTGCCGTTGAGGAGCAGGGAGACCGCCATCACCAGGGCGACGAGGACGGTGACCTGGATCGGGCCGACGCCGATCAGGTAGACGATCGCGGCGGCGATGCCGATGCCGACGGCGACGCCGATCGAGAGCTCGACCGCGCGCCGTCGCGGCTGGCCGCGGGAGAGGCCGAGCGAGATCACGGCCGCCGCCGGGGCGAAGAACGGCTGCGGCTGGCCGACCACCAGCTTCGCCAGCGCCCAGGCGATCCCGGCGGCGACCGCCGACTGCAGGATCGCCAGCCAGGAGCCGGACAGCAGGCGGAGGCGCACCCGGGCGGCGCCGCGGAGGCGTTCCTCTAGGGCCCAGTCGCGGGTCGGCATCAGGCCGAGCGTACCCGCGGACGGACGGGGCTCGTGGGCAGGGCGGTCACGAGGGGGACCCTTCCCTCACTAACAGGGAGGTTCGTCCAGGGTCCCCCTCGTGACCGCTCACGGGCGCGGGCTAGGGTGCGCGGGGTGAAGGGACGAAGGACGGTTGCTTGTGTTGGTCGGGATCGCCTCCGCGCTTGCTTTGGCTCCGGCGGCGCTCATGGCGCGCCCGGGGTCAATCCGAACGGGATGCGGGGGCTTGGTGGGGCGGACCAGGTGATCGAGATTGCTGCTGACGGGATGCGGACCACGCATGCGACCGCGCGGACTTATGAGCGGGTGGGGGAGCGGTGGCTGGTCGTGCACCGGGGGATGCCGGCTCGGATTGGTCGGGCCGGGCTCTCCTATCCGCGGACGCGGGTGGCCGGGGACGGGACGACTCCGATCGGCGACTACGGCTTCGTCTTCGACTTCGGCTCGCGCCCCGATCCCGGCGTCGAGGGCTTCGAATGGCGGCACCTGCGGCCCGGCGACTGCTGGTCGGGGATCCGCCGCGCCTACAACCGCTGGGTCGAGCGCAGCCCCTGCGCCTCCGGCGACGAGGACCTCTGGGTCAGCGCCGCCCGCGCCTACCGCTACGCGGCGGTGATCGACTTCAACTACCGCCACCCGGTCTTCGGCCGCGGCTCGGGGATCTTCCTCCACGTCGCCACCCACAGCCCCACCGCCGGCTGCGTCTCGCTGCCGGAACGCGACCTGCTCGCGGTGCTGCGCTGGATGCGGCCCGGGACGCGGATCCTGATCGGCCCGAGCCGCTGGCTACGGGGCCTCAAGGCCCCGTAGCGCGTCCCTTTCCCGCCGACGTGCGGCGCGGGCTCGCCCCGCGGCGCCTACTGGTGCTGCTCCTCGGCCCGCTCGCTCCAGTACTCCTCCTGGCGCTCGTCCTTGACGTAGGCGGGGACGGGGAAGTCCCACCAGCCGGGGACCCAGGGGCCGGCGGCGTCGCGCGAGGTGGGCACCTCGACCACGGCCGGGCCTTCGCTCGCCAGCGCCCGCTCGAGCGCCGGCTGCAGGTCCTCGCTCGACTCGACCTTGGTCGACTCGACCCCGAAGCTGCGGCCGAAGGCGGCGATGTCGACCGAGTAGGCCTCGTCGCCGCCGTTGTTCGAGAACTGGGTGAACTCGCTGAGCAGGTGGCGGTCCATGATCTTGCGCTGGCCGCCGCGGATCGACATGTAGCCGCCGTTGTTCTGGACGACGAAGACGACCGGGATGCCGTGCTGGGCGCAGACGCCGATCTCCTGGCCGGTCATCAGGAAGTCGCCGTCGCCGACGATGCAGGCGACCTGGCGGTCCGGTCGGCCGAGCTTGGCGCCGATCGCCGCCGGCACCGCCCAGCCCATCGACGAGTAGCCGCCCGAGGTCATGTGCGTGCGCGGCTCGTAGACCGGGAACGACTGCTTCACCGCGCCCTGGGTGTTGCCGGATCCGGCGACGACGATGCCGTCGCGCTCCATCACCCGGCGCAGGTCACGCAGCGGCCGCTGCGAGGTGAACGGCACCTGGTCGGAGCCCGAGCGGGTCGCCTCCTGGGCGTCCCACTGAGCCTTCGCCGCCTCGAGCTCGGCGAGGAAGTCGGGATTCTCGGAAGCCCCGCCTTCGAGCGCCGCCAGCAGGTCGGCGAGCGCCGGCTTGGCGTCGGACTGGATGCCGACCTCGACCGGGTAGTTCTTGCCGATCTCGTGTGCCTCGAGGTCGATCTGGATCAGCTTGCCGGGGGGCAGCGAGAAGGTGACGCCCTTGCGGTAGCTGGAGGCCGACCAGTCGGTGAAGCGGCAGCCGACGGCGAGGACGACGTCGGCGCTCGCCGCGATCGCGTTGCCGGCGGCGGTGCCGGTCTGGCCGATCGGGCCGGCGAAGAGGCGGTGGTCCTCCGGGAAGGCGCCCTTGCCGCTCCAGGTGACGACGACCGCGGCGCCGAGCGCCTCGGCGAGGGCGCGCAGCTCGGCGCTCGCCTCGGCCGTGATCGCCCCGCCGCCGACCGCGATCACCGGCCGCTTGGCCTCGCGCAGGACGGCCGCGGCGGCCTCGATCGCCGTCGGGTCGGGGTGGGGGACCCCGGTCGGCAGGCGCTTCTCGAGGTCGTGCAGGTTGACCTCGGCGGCCAGCGCCTGGATGTCCATCGGCACCTCGAGGTGGACCGGACCGGGGCGGCCGGTCAGCATCTCGCTGAAGGCGCGGTGGAGGACGAAGGGCATCTCCTCGACCGTGTTGATCGTCCACTGCCGCTTGACCGCGGGCTCGACCATGCGGGAGAAGTCGTTGTCGCGGTGGCGCTCCAGCTCCTGCATCGTGCCGTGGCCCTGCATGTGGAGCGGCGGCGCGCCGGAGATCGCCAGCAGCGAGGCGGAGTCGGCGTAGGCGGTCGCCAGGCCCATCAGCGAGTTGGCGGCGCCCGGCCCGACCGAGGTCACGGCGAGCATCGGCTTGCCGCTGGCCCGGTAGTGGCCGTCGGCCATGTGGGCGGCGCTCTGCTCGTGGAAGACCTGGAGGACGTCGACCCCCGACTCCTCCTGCATGAAGCCGTCGAGGAGCGCCCAGATCCCGTGGCCGGGGATCCCCGCTCCGTACTTCACTCCGTAGTTCGTCAGCGTGCGGGCGACGATCTCGCCACCGGTCAGTTCTGGCACCAGATCCCTCTCGTAGACGGCAATCGTGTACCCGGATCCTGGCCCCAGGGCACCTGGGGAGCAAGGCGCAGTATGCGCAGCGCACCGGGGCGCCGGTTGCGCAAGGTGTGAGGGCGGGGCGGCGGCGCTCAGACGGCGGAGGCGACGAGGTCGGCGACCCGCTCGCCGATCATGATCGTCGGCGCGTTCAGGTTGCCGGTCAGCTCGGTCGGCATCACCGAGGCGTCGGCGACGCGCACGTTGGCGAGCCCGTGGACGCGCAGCTCGGGGTCGACCACCTTGCCCATCGCGCAGCTGCCGGACGGGTGGTAGAAGGAGAAGGCGTAGGCGCGGATGAACTCGTCGAGGGTGGCGTCTGATTCGTCGCGCGGGGCGAGGTCGAGCTCGGCGGAGCGCTTCAGGTCGGACTGCACCAACCCGGTCAGGGCCGGCCGGCGGGCGATCTCCATCGACATCCGCAGGCCGTCGCGGAGGATCCGCTTTTCCTCCGGGTCGCTGAGGTAGTTGTGGTAGATCCGCGGCTTCGCCCAGCCGTGCGGGTGGCGCACCCGCACCTCGCCGACGCTGGTCGAGCGGGCGACGTAGGGGCCGAAGGACACGCCGTGGTCGAGCGGCGCGGCAAGCCCCTCGTCGCGGACGATCCCGAGCGCGGCGTGCATCTGGATGTCCGGCACGTCGAGCTCCGGCCGCGTCCGCAGGAAGCCGCCGACCTCGCACCAGGCCATCGGGCCGTCGCCGGAACGGCGCAGGCGCTCCTCGGCGGCGCTGGTGTCGGCGCCCAGCATCGGCTCGGCGTCGGAGAGGAAGCTGAGGAAGCAGCCGACGTGGTCGCGCAGGCCCTTGCCGACCTCGGGCACCGAGTGGACCGGCGCGATCCCGGCGAGGCGGAGCTCCTCCGGGTCGCCGACCCCGGACTGGAGCAGCAGGTGGGGCGAGTTGTAGGCGCCCGAGCAGATCAGGAGCTCGCGCCCGACCCCGATCTCGCGCACCTCGCCGTCCTTGAAGACCTCGACCCCGGTCGCCCGGTCGCCGTCCCAGAGGATGCGCAGCGCCAGGGTCGAGTGCAGCACCGTCAGGTTCTCCCCGGCGGGCTCGACGAAGGCGACCGCGGCGCTGCAGCGGAGGCCGTCGCGCTGGGTGGTCTGGTAGGCGCCGACGCCGTCCTGGACGGCGCCGTTGAAGTCGGGGTTGCGCGGATGGCCGGCTTCCTCGGCGGCGTCGATCCAGCCCTCCAGCAGCGGGTGGACCGAGCGCGCGTCGCTCACCGTGAGCGGGCCGCCGACGCCGTGGAAGTCGTCGGCGCCGCGCTCGTTGTCCTCGGAGCGCTTGAAGAACGGCAGCACTTCCTCGTAGCCCCAGCCGGTGTTGCCGAGCTCGAGCCAGCGGTCGTAGTCGTGGCGGTTGCCGCGCACGTAGGCCATCGTGTTCATCGAGCTGGTGCCGCCGACGGCGCGCCCGCGCGGCAGGTAGGCGCGGCGGCCGCCCAGCTCGGCCTCCGGTTCGCAGTGGTAATCCCAGTCGAAGGCGGACTTCAACTGCTGCGAGAAGAGGGTCGGGATTTCGAACAGGCGGCCGGTCGCCGGCGGGCCCGCCTCGATCACGGCGACGCTGGCGCCCTCGAGCTCCGCCAGCCGGCCCGCCGCGGTGGCGCCGGCCGAGCCCGCGCCGACAACGACGTAGTCGTAGGTCTCGCCGCTCACACGAGCCCGCCGTGCTCGGCGGCGCGCAGGGCCAGCGAGGCGATCGTCAGGGCCGGGTTGACGGCGGCCGAGGAGGGGAAGACCGAGGCGTCGACGATCCACAGGTTCTCGACCCCGTGGGCGCGCAGGTTGGGGTCGACGACGCTGGTCGCCGGGTCCTCGCCCATCCGCGCCGTCCCGCACTGGTGCGAGGTGGCGACGATGCCGAGCTGCTGGGTGAAGACGAAGGGGAAGCCGGCGCGGCGGATCGCCTTCTTGGTGTGGGTGACCAACTCGGCGTGGGCCTCGGTGCCGGTCGGTTCCCAGTTCAGGTGGATGCGCCCGGCGCGGTCGACCTCGACCCGGTTCCACTCGCGCGGCAGGTCCTCGCTCTGGGCGAGGAAGTCGACCGAGCGCCGGCAGATCGCCGAGAGGAGGGCGGTCGGCGCCCAGGGGCGGGCGGCCTTGATCGTGTCGCCGAAGAGCTTGCCGAGGCCCTGCACGTTGCCGAGCGGATACGGCGTGTTCGGGCCGGCGCTGTACCAGTCGTTCAGGCCGAGGGTCTTCTCGTACTGGATGTTGAGGTCGCGCCCCGGGCGCGAGCCGATCACGAAGGTGGTCAGGTGGCCCATGTAGTTGCGGCCGACCTGGTCGGAGGAGTTGGCGACGCCGCCCGAGCGCAGCAGCAGCGCGGCGGTGTTGACGGCGCCGCCGGCGACCACGTAGCGGGCCGCCTTCACGTTCAGGTCGCTGCCCCGGTGGTTGACCTCGAGCCGCTCGATCGCGCCGCCGCCGTCGCCCGTCACCACCCGCTTCACCGCCGCCTTGGTCATCAGCTTCACGTTCGGCGAGGTGAGCGCGGGCCGCATCGCGCAGACGTCGGCGTCGCCCTTGGCGTCGACCAGGCAGGAGTAGGAGTCGCAGGTCTCGCAGAGCACGCAGCGGCCGCCCTCGCGCCAGTCGACCGCCTGCGGCAGCTCGAACGGGCGCAGGCCCTGCTTCGCGAACGAGTCCGAGACCCGCGAGATCGCCCGATCGTGGGGGACGGGCGGGAACGGGTAGGGGGCCGAGCGCGGCGGTTCGGTCGGGTCGCGGTCGCCGCCGTGGACCCAGTAGAGGCGCTCGGCGCGGGTGTAGTAGGGCTCCATCTCGGCGTAGGTGACCGGCCAGGCGGGGGAGGTGCCGTCCTTCAGCTCGACCTCACCGAAGTCGTGCTCGCGCAGCCGCGGCATCGTCGCCCCGTAGAGCTTCGACGAGCCGCCGACGTAGTGGTAGGTGCCGGGCTGGAACTCGTTCCCGTGGCCGTCGATCCACTGCGGCGAGTTTTTGTAGCGGCCCTCGCGGTGGACCGCCTTCGGCGACCAGTTCTGGCGCTCGCGGGGCAGGAAGTCGCCCTGCTCGAGCACGAGCACCCTGGCGCCGGACTCACGCAGAGCCCAGGCCAGGGTGGCGCCGCCGACGCCGGCTCCGACGATCGCCACGTCGCACTCGACGTCGCCGGCGTGGTCCGGGGGGAGGACCGACGGCGCGCCGGCGCTGAAGACGTCGCTCATCGGGGGGAACGGGTCGGGGGCACCGGGACGACCCTAGGAACGCGCAGGCGCTCGGACAAGGGGCGAACTGTGCATGGCGCAAGCCACCGCTTTCACGCTTCGTGGGCCGCCGCGGCGAGCATCTCCCGCCCGCGCAGGGCGACGTAGAGGCGCACCCGCAGCTCGGGGTCGTCGACCGAGGTGCCGAGCAGCTGTTCGATCCGCTCGAGCCGGTAGTAGACGGAGCGACGCTGCAGCTGCAGCGTCTTGGCGGTGGCGATCTTGTTGCCGTTGGCCCGCAGGTAGGCGTCGAGCGTCGCCAGCAGTTCGGAGTTCTGGCGCTCGTCGTGCTCGATCAGCGGCTTCAGCTCGTCCTCGACGAAGTTGGCGAGGGTCGGGCCGCTGCCGAGCGGCGAGAGCAGCCGGTAGAGGACGAGTTCGTCGTAGAGGTGGACGCGGCCGTCCGAGGAGGACGGGCCGAGGCGGTGGGCGGCGCCCGCCTCGCTCTGCGCCTGCGGCAGCTGCGCCACCGTGCAGGGCCGGCTGATCCCGATGTGGGAGCCGGCGAAGGTGCCGCCGTCGAGGTGGCCGACGATCGTGTCGGCGAGCTTCGCGATGTCGCCCTCGCCGCGCCGCGCGAGCACCGCGGTGAGGTTGCCTTCGACCAGGCCGACGACCGCCGGCCAGCGCGACTCGCGCAGGGCGCGGCGCAGTTCGCGCGAGCCCTGCTCGGTGTCCGGGGGCAGGCGGTCGAGGCCGGCGCGCGGCCCGATCACCAGCGTCACCAGCTCACCCTCGAGGTCGACCCCGAGGCCGCCGGCGCGGGCGAGGAAGTCCTGGCCGCTGAAGCCCTCGCCGCGGGCGAGCGCGCCGACCAGCGAGTGCTCGGCGGCGTCGGAGAGGGCGGCGTCGCGCTCCGCCATCAGGAAGAGGGCGATGCTGGCCGAGGCGCGGCCGAGCGCCAGGCGGGCGGCGTCGTCGAGCGGGCTGTCGAGTTCGATCACGTGCAGCCGGCCCCATTCGTCGCCCTTCACCGAGATCGTGCTCCACATGCAGCGCGGCGGGCCCTCGACTTCGCGCACCGCGGTCTCATCAGAACGCCGGTGGCCGTGGCGCGAGTGGCCCTGCCAGGCGCGCAGCAGCGGCGTCACGCTCTCCGCCGAGCGCCCGTAATCGACGACCCGGCGGGCGCCGTCCTCGAGCACCACCGGATTGCGCAGCTGTTCGGCCAGCAGCTCCAGCACCGCCGAGAGCGAGCCGCCTTCGAGGATCAGCCCGTTGAGCGCGTCGTCGATCACGATCGCCCGCTGCAGCGCCGAGTGGGCGGAGCTGATCAGCTCCGTGTGGGCCTTGCGGGTGACGGCGACGAAGGGCACCTCCTCGTGCAGGACGATCACCACCAGGTCATGGCGGGCGGCCTCCTCGAGCATCTCGGCGGGCATCTCGGGGAAGGCGCGGCCGAGCTCGACGATCAGGCAGGCGACGCCCGCCGAGGCGAGGTCGCGGACGTAGCTCCGCCGCTCCGCCGGCTGGGTGCCGATGCCGGTGGCGGCGGTCAGGAGCGCCTCGCCGCCGGCCAGGTACTGGGCGATGTCGGGGATCTCCCCGGTGTGGACCCAGCGCACGTCGCGGCCGAGGTGGTCGGCCCCGGTCAGCACCTCGACGCCGGCCTCCTGCAGCAGCTCCATCGCCAGGAGATCCTTGATCTGCATCGACCTACAGTACGGAGTCACGGCCACCGGACGCTGCACACGAAATGTGCAAGAGGTGCCCGAGTCCTTCGCACGTTGTGCCTTGCAGCGGCGCCTCGGCCGGATCAATGATGGCGCGGCATGACCCGTTACCTCAAGTCAGCCGACCGCACGCCCGTGGCCAGCGATCCGGCGATCGCCAAGACCGTCAGCGAGATCCTGCTCGCGGTCGAGAAGCGCGGGACCGACGCCGTCCGCGAGTACTCGCAGCGCTTCGACAACTGGTCGCCGGAGCGCTTCACCGTCAGCCGCGAGGAGATCGACCGCGCCACCGCCGAGGTCCCCGACCAGCTGCGCGAGCACATCGACAGCGCCGCCGCCAAGATCCGCGAGTTCGCCACCTCCCAGCGCGCCGCGCTCACCGACGTCGAGATCGAACCTTCCCCCGGCATCGTCCTCGGCCACCGGCTGGTCCCGATCTCCTCGGTCGGCGCCTACTCGCCCGGCGGCCGCTATCCCTTGATCGCCTCCTCGCTGATGACCACGGTGGTGCCGAAGGTCGCCGGGGTCGAGCGCGTCGTCGCCGCGGCGCCGCCGCTCTCGGCGGCGGGCATCGCGCCGGCGATGCTCTACGCGATGGACCACGGCGGTGCCGACCAGATCGTCTGCGTCGGCGGCGCCCACGGGCTCGCCGCGGTCGCCTTCGGGATCGAGGACGCGGAGCCGGTCGACATGATCGTCGGCGCCGGCAACGCCTACGTCGCCGAGGCCAAGCGCCAGCTCTTCGGCAAGGTCGGGATCGACCTGCTCGCCGGGCCGACCGAGATCCTCGTGATCGCCGACGAGACCGCCGACCCGGAGCTGGTCGCCGCCGACATCGCCGGCCAGCTCGAGCACGGGCCGACCTCGGCGGGCTGGCTGATCAGCACCTCGGCGCAGGTTGCCGAAGCGGCCTTCGAGGCGATCGACCGCCGGATCGGCGAACTGCCGACCGGCACCGTCGCCCGCGAGGCCTGGGACCGCTACGGCGAGATCGCGATCTGCGAGACCCGCGCCGAGGCGGTCGAGCTGGCCGACAGACTGGCCGCCGAGCACGTCGAGATCCACACCGCCGACCCGGCCTCCTACCTCGACGACCTGCGCAACTACGGGTCGATCTTCCTCGGCGAGGAGACCACCGTCCCCTACGGCGACAAGGGGATCGGCACCAACCACGTGCTGCCCACCGCCGGCGCCGCCCGCTACACCGGCGGGCTCTGGGTCGGCAGCTTCCTCAAGGCGCTCACCTACCAGAGCGCGACGCCCGAGGCCAGCCGCGAGGTGGCGCCGATGATCGTCGCGATCTGCGAAGCCGAGCAGCTGCCGGGCCACGCGCAGAGCGCGCGCGAGCGCCTCGACCGGCTCAGCCTCCGCTCCTAGGGCGATGGCCGCGACCGAGCCGACCACGATGCAGCTGCCGCCGCGCGCCGTTTTCGGCGCCGGGTCGGGCGCCACGATCGGCGAGGAGATCACCCGCCTCGGCGCCCGCCGGGTGCTGCTGGTCACCGACGACTTCCTCCTCGCCACCGCGGCGGGGGAGCGCTTCGCGGCGACGATCGCCGCCGCCGGAGTCGCCTGCGAGACCTTCTCCGGCGTGCAGCCCGATCCGACCGACGTCAACGTCGAGGACGGGCTGGCGGCGTTGCAGGAGGCCGAGGCCGACCTGGTCGTCGCCTTCGGCGGCGGCAGCGTCCTCGACGCGGCGAAGATGATCGCCGTCCGCGCCGCCAACCCCGGGCACCTGCGCCGCTACCGCGGCTACCACCAGATCCCGGCCGCGGGCACTCCCCTGATCGCCGTGCCGACGACCGCCGGCACCGGCAGCGAGGCGACCCGGGTCGCGGTGATCACCGACACCGAGAACGACGAGAAGCTGATGATCCTCGACGGCAGCCTGGTCCCCGAGGTGGCGATCGTCGACCCGGAGCTGACCCTGACGATGCCCGCCGGGCTCACCGCCCACGTCGGCGTCGACACCCTCACGCACGGGATCGAGGCCTACGTCTCGAGCCTCGCCAACCCGGTCACCGACGGCTTCGCGCTGACCTGCGTCGAGCTGGTCGGGGCGAACCTGGAGCGCGCCTGGGCCGAGCCCGAGGACCTCGCCGCGCGCACCGCGATGTCCTACGCCGCCTACGCCGGCGGCGCCGCCTTCGCCAACGCCTCGGTCGGCCTCGTGCACGGGATGAGCCGGCCGGTCGGCGCCGTCTTCCACGTCCCCCACGGGCTCTCCAACGCGGTGCTGCTGCCGGCCGTGGTCCGCTTCTCGCTGGCCGGGGCGCCCGCGCGCTTCGCCCGCCTCGCCCGGACCGCGGGCTTCGCCGGCGCGGCGGACGACGAGCGGAGCGCGGGGGAGAAGCTGGTCGAGGGGCTGGAAGGGCTGAACGCCCGGCTCGGCGTCCCCTCCCTGGGCGAGCTGCCGCAGCTGGAGCGCGAGCGCTTCGACGCGAGCGTCGAGAAGATGGCCGCCGACGCGCTCGCCTCCGGTAGCCCGGCGCGCTCGCCGATCGTCGCCGACGCCGACCAGATCGTCGGCTTGTACCGTGAAGCCTGGTAAACGATGGGACGCGTCTTCGCCGGAATCAACCTCGAGTTCGGCCGGCCCGCCGGGATGTCGTTCGCGGAAGCGACCGCCGAGGCGGCCCGGGTCGGCTACGGGTTCTGCGAGCCGATGGTCCACATGGGCCGCGAGCTGCTGAGCGCCGCCGGCTACTTCCACAGCGTCTCGCTGCTCGACGACCCGCTGGCGATGCGGGAGGACGTCGCCGGGCACGACCTCGCGATCTCCGCGCTCTCCGCCCACAGCCCCCTCTGCCGGCCCGACGTCTCGACCGATTACCTGCGCCAGGCGGCCCGCTTCGCCGCCGAGGCCGGTTCGCCGGTGATCATCACCGACGATGGCCCCGCCCGGCCCGACTGGGCCGACGACGCGGAGCTCCACACGCTGATGCGCTACGTCCTCGCCGAGGCGGCCGCGTCCTGCGAGCGGCGCGGAGTGATGCTGGCGCTCGAGACCCACGCCGAGTTCACCGCCACGCCCGCCGCCTTCGACCGCACCCGCGCCCTCATCGACAGCCCGGCGCTCGGCACCAACATCGATACCGGTAACAGCTTCCTCAGCGGCAACGACCCACACGAGTGGCTGGAAGCGGCGATCGACGACGTCGTCCACGTGCACGCCAAGGACATCTCGGCCGCCGACGCGGAGCGCTACCGCGGCAAGGTGCGCGGGATGCTCGGCTGCGCCTGCGGTGACGGGGTGATCGACTGGGCGCGGATCGTCGAGACCTGCCGCCGGGCGCCGCGGGATCTGGTGCTCTCGGTCGAGTGCGGCTCGACCGCCGACGCCGAGCGGAGCCTCGAGCACCTCGTCTCGGTCGGCGCCGAGATCCGCCCCTGAGCGCGGGCCCAACTTCGAAACACCAGGAGGAGAAACGATGAACGCGACCACCCATGATCCGCTCGAGCTGAGCAACGTCGTCGACGGCAAGCCGGTCGCCGCCGAGGGCCTTCCGAGGTTCGACGTGCTCGATCCGGCGACCGGGGCGAAGCTGGCGACGGTGCCGCTCTCCGGCCCCGGCGAGGTCGACCTCGCGGTCCGCGCCGCGGGCGCCGCCGGCGCCGAGTGGGGCGCCTGGCCGGTGGTCAAACGGGCGCGGGTGATGTTCAAGGCGCAAGCCCTCCTCGCCGAACGGATCGACGAGCTGGCCGAGCTGGTCGCGACCGAGAACGGCAAGGCGCTTGCCGACGCCCGCGGCGAGGTCACCCGCGGGCTCGAGGTGCTCGAGTTCGCGGCCGGGATGCCGACCCTGATCCAGGGCGTCACCAGCACCGAGGTCGCCCGCGGGGTCGACGCCGAGACCCGCGCCTACCCGGTCGGCGTGGTCGCCGGGATCACCCCCTTCAACTTCCCGGCGATGATCCCGCTGTGGATGATCCCGATCGCCCTCGCGGCCGGGAACGGGTTCGTGCTGAAGCCCTCCGAGCAGGCGCCGCTGACGGCGATGCGGCTGCTCGAGCTGTTCCGCGACGCGGGCCTGCCCGACGGCGTGCTGAACGTCGTCCACGGCGGCCGCGACGCGGTCGATGCGCTCTGCACCCACCCGGGGGTCGACGCGGTCTCCTTCGTCGGCTCGGCGCCGGTCGCCCGGCACGTCTATGAGACCGCCGCCGCGGCAGGCAAGCGGGTGCAGGCGCTGGCCGGGGCGAAGAACTACCTGATCGCGCTCGACGACGCGCCGCTCGAGGCCTCCGCCGAGGCGATCTTCTCCTCCGCCTTCGGCAACGCCGGCCAGCGCTGCCTCGCGGGCAGCGTGCTGCTGCCGACGCCGGGGATCCAGGAGCCGCTGCTGGCCGCTCTGCAGGAGCGGATCGCCGCGGCGCCGCAAGGCCCCGGCACCGACCCCGCATCGGTGATCACGCCGCTGATCAACGAGCGCTCGAAGAGCCGCATCCTGACCTCGATCGACGCCGCCGTCGACGCCGGCGCCTCGCTCCTCGCGGGTGGCCGGCTCGAGGGCGAGGGGAGCGACTGCTTCCTCGCGCCGACCATCCTCACCGACGTCGACCCCTCGATGGAGGTGCTGAAGGAAGAGCTCTTCGGCCCCGTCCTCGCGGTCCTGCCGGTGGAGCGGCTGGAGGAGGCGATCGAGCTCGCCAACCGCAGCGAGTTCGGCAACTCCGCCTCGCTCTTCACCGCCGGCGGAGGCGCCGCGCGGACCTTCCGCGAGACGATCCAGGCCGGGATGCTGGGGATCAACGTCGGCGTCCCGGCACCGATCGGCTACCTGCCGTTCTCCGGCTGGAAGGGCTCCTTCTTCGGCGACCTCCACGCCAACGGCACCGACGGCGTGCGCTTCTACACCAAGCTGAAAGCGATCACGACCCGCTGGCCGAGCTGAGCAGGCGGCGCGGGCGGGCTGCGCAGCGTGCCCGCCCGCGCTTTGACCGGTCTGTGCAAACCCCGACCGCAACACCGCTCAGGCTGCCGATTGCGGCCCGCGCGGCACCCGCCCTACGCTCTGTCGTCCCGCTGATTTTCTAGGAAGGAGCCCTTGTGGCCGAGCGCAAGCGCATGACCGGTGGCGAGATCGTCGCCGAGCATCTGATCCGCGAAGGGATCGAGAAGGTCTTCGCCGTGCCGGGCCATGGCAACACGGCGCTGCTCGACGCCTTCGCCGACCGCGCCGACCGGATCGACGTGGTCCCGGCGATGCACGAGCAGGGGGCCGCGCACATGGCCGACGGCTACTACCGCGCCTCCGGCAAGCTGGCCGTCGCCTGCACCTCGATCGGCCCCGGCGCCACCAACACGATGACCGGGCTGACCACCGCCTTCGCCGACTCGATGCCCTTCCTGCTGATCACCGGCGGCGTCCACACCTACATGGAAAACCGCGGCGTGCTGCAGGAGATCGATCGCCCGCACGGCAACAACTTCCCCCGCATGGCGGAGCCGGTGGTGAAGCGCTGGTGGCAGCCGAGCCGGGTCGACCAGCTGCCGATGGTGCTGGACCAGGCCTTCAACGCGATGCTCGACGGGCGGCGCGGGCCGGTGCTGATCGACCTGCCGCAGGACCTGCAGGCCGAGTACGAGGAGATCGAGCTGCCCGGCCCCGGCGCCCGCCGTCCGGCGGGCCGGGTCCAGCCCGATCCGGATCAGATCGCCGCCGCGGCGGAGCTCCTCGCGGTCGCCAAGCGGCCGGTGATCCTGGCCGGCGGCGGGGTGATCACCAGCGAGGCGACCGAGGAGCTGATCGCGCTCGCCGAGCAGCTCGGCGCGCCGGTCACCCACAGCTTCAACGGCAAGGGCGCGATCCCGGCCGACCACCCGCTCTACGCCTGGCCCTGCGGCGACATGGGCTCGATCCCGGGCAACGCGATGACCCGTCAGGCCGACGTGCTGGTCGCGGTCGGCTGCCGCTTCAGCGATCGCGTCACCTCCTCCTACCGGCCCGGCATCACCTTCGACATCCCGCCGACCAAGCTCGTCCACATCGACATCGACGGCTTCGAGATCGGCCGCAACTACCCGGTCGAGGTGGGGATCGTCGCCGACGCGAAGGCCTCGATCGCGGCGCTCTCGACCGCGCTCTCGAGCTTCGAGGCGCGCCCGGCCTACGACTCGACCGAGTACTTCGCCGAGCTGCAGGGGCTGAAAGACGAGTGGCTGGAGCACCTGCGGCCGATGCGGGAGACCGACTACCGGCCGATGACCAACTCGCGCGCCCTGGTCGAGCTGCGCGAGGGGATGCCGCGCGAGGCCGTCCTGATCACCGACTCCAGCAACCCCGCCAACCAGGCCTTCAACGAGTTCCCGCTCTACGGGACGAGGACGAACATCGTCGCCGGCGGCATGTCGGGGATCGGCTTCGGCGTGCCGGCCGCGATCGGCGCCCAGATCGCCGAGCCGGAGACGCCGATGGTCTGCCTGGTCGGCGACGGCAGCTTCCTGCAGACCGGCACCGAGCTGGCGGTGGCGGCGATGCTGGACCTGCCGCTGGTCACCGTGGTGCTGAACAACGGCGGCTGGGAGGCGATCAAAGACCTGCAGATCCGGCTCTTCGGCAAAGGCCGCGAAGTCGCGACCAAGTGGGAGCGCAAGGGCGAGCCTTACTTCGCCGACATCTCCGCGATCGCCCGCGGCCTCGGCTGCGAGGCGGTCCGGGTCGAGGACCCGGAGGAGCTGGCGGCGGCGGTCGCGCGGGCGCTGGAGAGTCGCCAGGGCCCGGTCGTGATCGAGGCGATGAGCTGCCGCGAGATCCCCTACAGCTTCATGCACCCGACCGGCTGGTGGGACATCACCGTGCCCGCCTACCTCGGCGAGACGCGCGAGGACTACGTCGAGCAGCGGGGGTTCTGAGCCGATGAAGAAGGCCCTCTACCTCTACGGCGGCTTCCCCGGCCACCGCGCCTACGACCTCGCCCCCTGGGGCCGCGGCCTGCTCGAGGAGCTCGAGTTCGAGGTCGAGGAGATCAACGACCCCGACCTGCTCGAGCGCGACCTCACCGGCTACGACCTGGTCGTCCTCGGCTGGACCCAGTCGCAGACCAGCGAGGACCTCACCGACAAGGCCGAGGCGCGGCTCTGGGAGGCGGCCCGGGCCGGGGTCGGCTTCGCCGGCTGGCACGGCATGGTGGCCTCCTTCCACGCCAGCCTGCCCTACGCCTTCTTGATCGGCTCCTCGTTCGTCGAACACCCCGGCGGCGAGGCGGTGCGCGTCCCCTTCACGGTGAAGATCGTCGACCGCGACCACCCGGTCACCCGCGGGGTCGAGGACTTCGAGGTCGCCTCCGAGCAGTACTACCTCCACCTCGATCCGGCCGTCCACACGCTGGCCACCACGACCTTCGACGGCGAGCCCGACGTGCCCTGGCTGGCCGGGGTGGAGATGCCCGCCGTCTACGTCAAGCAGTTCGGCGAGGGCCGCGTCTTCTTCGCCATGGGCGGCCACGAGCTGGAGGAGATGGAACGCCCGGAGATGACCCGACTGGTCCGCCAGGGCATGGAGTGGGCCGCGCGCTGAGGCGCCGCCCGCCGACCGTGCCCGCGATCGCGACCACCGGCGAGACCCGGGTCGAGCACGACCTGCTCGGGTCCCGCGAGCTGCCCGCCGGGCAGCTCTTCGGCATCCACACCGCACGCGCGGTGGAGAACTTCCCCGACCGCGCCCGCCTGCTCGGCGACGTGCCCGAGTTCTGCCGCGCCCTCGTCCTCGTGAAGCTGGCGGCGGCGCGGGCGAACGTCGAGTGCGGGGTGCTGGAGCCGCGGGTGGGGGAGGCGATCGTGGCCGCCTGCGAGGCGCTGGTCGCCGACCCGGAGCTCCTGCGCGCGAGCTTCGTCCTGCCGACCCTGCAGGGCGGCGCCGGCACCTCGACCAACATGAACGCCAACGAGGTGGTCGCCAACCGGGCGCTGGAGGAGCTCGGCCACCGGCCGGGCGAATACGCCTACTGCCACCCGAACGACAACGTCAACCGCTCCCAGTCGACCAACGACGTCTACCCGACCGCCCTGCAGATCGCGCTGATCCTGCGCGGCGCGGGGGTCGAGGCGGCGCTCGACGAGCTCGCCGCGGCGCTCGAGCGGGTGGCGGCGGAGAACGCCGGCGTGCCGAAGCTCGGCCGCACCCAGCTGCGCGACGCGGTGCCGATGACCGTCGACCAGGAGTTCCTCGCCTGGGCCGACGGCTTCCGCGCCGCGGCGCGCGAGCTGGCCGCGGTCGGCACCGGGCCGCTGCGCCGGGTCAGCCTCGGCGGCACCGCGATCGGCACCGGCCTGACCGCGCCCGAGGGCTACGCCGAGCGCGCCGTCGCCCACCTCGTCGCGGCCACCGGGCTCGACCTGGAGCGGGCCGAGCGGCCGGTCTCGGCGACCACCGACACCGGCGCGCTGCTCGCCTGCTCGGCGGCGATGCGCGGCGCCGCGGTCCGCCTCGGCAAGCTCGCCAACGACCTGCGCCTGCTCTCCTCGGGGCCGCGCACGGGGCTCGCCGAGCTCACCCTGCCCGCGGTCCAGGCGGGCTCCTCGATGATGCCCGGCAAGGTCAACCCGGTCATCCCCGAGTACGCCAACCAGCTCTGCTTCCGGATCCAGGGGCTCGACCACGCCGCCGTGCTCGCCCTCGACGCCGCCCAGCTGCAACTGAGCGCGATGCTGCCCGCCGCCGCCGACGCCCTCTTCGAGGCCCAGGACCTGCTGCGCCTCGGCTGCACCTCGCTGGCCGAGCGCTGCGTGCCGGGGGTGCGGATCGACGCCCGGCTGACCCGCGAGTACGCCGGCGACGGGCTGGGCGAGCTGACCGCGGCCGCCGCCGTGCTCGGCTACGAGGCGGGCGCCTCGCTGGTCGGCGACGCCGAGCGCGACGGCATCGCCCCGGTCGAGGCGGTGCGCCGGCACGAAGCGGGGCGATGACCGAGGCCACGCCGCCCGCCGATCTCGCTCCCGAGAGCCGCGCGATCTTCGTCGCGTTCAGCGAGCTCGGCCTCGACCAGATCGACGCCGATTCGGCCGCCGAGATGCGCCGTGCCTCGCTCGCCGAACGGCCGTTGATGGGGCCGAAGCCGGAGGTGGGGCGGGTCGACGAGGTGGCGATCGAGGGGCCGGCGGGGCCGCTCGAGCTGCGGATCTACGAGCCGCCCGGCGGCGCCCCCGCCCGCTCGATCCTCTGGATGCACGGCGGCGGCTGGGTGATCGGCGACCTCGAGCACACCGACGTCGACGCCCGCGGCCTCTGCCGCGACACCAACTCGCGGGTGGTCTCGGTCGGCTACCGGCTCGCCCCCGAGCACCCCTTCCCGGCCGGGCTCGAGGACTCCTACGCGGCACTCGCCTGGCTCGCCGCCGAGATCGATGCCGGGCGCGCCCCGGGCGGCCTCACCGTCGCCGGCGACAGCGCCGGCGGCAACCTCGCGGCCGCCCTCTGCCTGCTGGCGCGCGAGCGCGGCGGCCCGGCGATCGCCCGCCAGCTCCTGATCTACCCGGTCACCGACTGCGCCTGCGACACCGACTCCTACCGGCGCTTCGGCGAGGGCTACCTGCTGAGCGCCGCCGACATGCGCTGGTTCTGGGACAGCTACGCGGGCCCGAGCGGCCCCGACCCGCTGGCCTCGGTGCTGCGCGCCGCGGACCTCGCCGGCCTCCCGGCCGCCACCGTCGTGATCGCCGGCTGCGACGTCCTCCGCGACGAGGGCGAGGCCTACGCCGCCCGCCTCGCCGAGGCCGGCGTCCCGGTCGACGTCCTCCGCTACCCGGGCCAGCTGCACAGCTTCTGGACCTACGCCGGCGTCAGCGACATCGCCCGCCGCGTCAACGCCGAAGCGCTAGCGACGTTCGGCTAGCCAGCGCCCGCCGAGGGCCCGGGCCGAGACTCTCCTCACAGAAGATGCGCCGCAGGTTGTGGGCGCTATGGACCCCAGAACCTGCGGCGCATCTTTCGTGCGTGTTCCAAGCCCGCACGAGACACGCGCACTTCCCGACGTTCCGCATGCCTTCCGCGCCTTCCGACCGGTCAGAAGTGTCTGTGTCGAGTTTCCGTTGCTCAGCAACCGAAACTCGACACGGACATCCTTGACCAAACCCCGAGAACCCTCGCCTCGTCTCCCGCCCTCTCTCCATGACCCGGCCATTTCGGAGGCGGCCACAGCCTGCCAGGGTCGCCTCCGAAATGGCCGCGTCCCTTCCGTCCTGCCGGAGCCCGCCGAAGGCGCGTCCCCGACACCGGCCCCATCCCTCGGCCCGACCCTTACTTCCGCCTCACAGCCGGCGGGCGGCTCGCTCGCCCTCGTGGACGGCCTCCAGCATCGTCCGGCAGGCGATCGCGTCGCCTACTCGCTCGACCGCCGTGCCCGCTGCCTTCAGCTCCAGGTAGAGGCGATCCAGGGGCTGGTTCCAGCCCGCCAGGATCACCGTGTCGAGGCCGTCGACGCGAACCTCGGCGCCGCGCTCTTCGAGCCGCGCGCCCGCCTCGTCGACCGCCCGCAGCGAGGCGAAGGGGTGCATCTCGATCCCCGAGGCGAAGAGCCGCGGCAGGAGACGGTTCTGGCTGAACGGGCCGATCTTCGCCCCGACGTAGGCGAGTGGGGTGGAGAGGACGACGTCGTGGCCTTCGCCGTCGAGCGCCAAGGCGAGGGAGATCGCCTTCCAGGAGCCCTCGCCGTCGTCGACGATCAGCACCCGCGGGCCGACCTCGGCGCCGTGCTCGAGGACGTCCCAGACGTCGAGCACCTCCTCGCGGTCGAGGCCCGGCGTCTCCAGCACGCCCTGGGAGATGTTGCCGATCAGCTCGCGGCCGGGGGCCGAGCCGGTGGCGACGATCACCCGCTCCGGGTCCAGCGCCATGACCTCGGCGGCGCCCGCCTCGGCGCCGAGCCGGACGTCGACCCCGAGCCGCTCGAGCTGGCCTTCGAGGTGGGTGTAGACGCCCGCCACCTCCTCGCGGCCGCGCACCGAGGCGGCCAGCCGCAGCTGCCCGCCGAGCGCGTCGCGCCGCTCCAGCAGCGTCGTCCGGTGGCCGAGCAGCGCCGCGACCTCGGCCGCCTTCATCCCCGCCGGGCCGCCGCCGACGACGACCACGCGCCGCGGCTCGGCCGCCGGGACCCGCGTCTCGACCCCGAGTTCGAGCTCGTAGCCCGCCGCCGGGTTGTGGACGCAGGTGGCGTTGGTGATCTTGAAGAGCCGGTCGATGCAGCCCTGGTTGCAGCCGATGCAGGGGCGGATCTCCTCGACCCGCCCGGTGCGCATCTTCTCCGCCGTTTCCGGGTCGGCGATCTGCTGGCGGGTCATCGCCACCATGTCGGCCTTGCCCTCGGCGACCACCGCCGCGGCCGCCGCCGGGTCGAGGATCCGCCCGACCGCGATCACCGGGATCGAGACCGCTTCCTTGACCGCCGCGGCGAGCGGGATCCAGAGCATTTTCTCGTGCTGCATGTCGGGGACGTTCTGGTTCGCCTCGACGTAGGTGGCGGCCTTGACGCAGATGTAGTCGACGCCGCCGAAGGCCTCGATCTCGCGGGCGATCGCCTGGGCGTCCTTGGGCTCGATCCCGCGCGGGCTGAAGTCGTGGCCCTGGAGGTTGATCCCGACCAGGTAATCGGGGCCGACCTCGGCGCGCACCGCGGCGATCGTCTCGAGCACGATCCGCACCCGGTTCTCGAGCGAGCCGCCGTACTCGTCCTCGCGGAAGTTGGAGAAGGGGGAGAGGAAGGAGGCGAGCAGGTAGCCGCCGTAGCCGGAGTGGATCTCGACCCCGTCCATCCCCGCCTGCTTGGCGTGGCGGGCGCCGAGCGCGTGGCCGGCGACGATCTCCTCGACGTCGCCCTTCTCCATCGCCTTCGGCATCTCCAGGTTGAACGGGCAGGGGATCGACGACGGCGCCCAGAGCGCCCGCTCGGTGAAGGTCGAGGCGCCCTCGCGGCCACCGTGGCCGAGCTGCATCACGACCCGGGCGCCGTGCTCGTGGACGGCGTCGGCGATCCGCGCCAGGCCGGGGACGACGGCCGGGTCGTAGGCGCGTGGCTCGCCGGGCACGTCCTGCGAGGTCGGGTGGATCTGCGGGAACGCCATCCCGATCAGCCCGGCGCCACCGCGGGCGCGCTCCCGGTAGTAGGCGACGTGGCGCTCGGAGGGCAGGTAGTTCTCGGCGAGGCCGGTGCCGTGGCCGGTCATCACGATCCGATTGCGGACCTCTACGGTGCCGAGGCGGATGGGCTCGAAGAGCGGTTGCAGATCCTCGGGAGTGGTGGCGACGGCGCCGGCCTGGGGGTTCATCGGGGCCACGCTAGGTCTGCCGACGGAGTTCGGACAAGTGACGAACCGTGCAGTCAGGCGCGATCCGCTTGCCCACTGTGGGCCTTGCCCGGCGGTGGCCGTGGGGCCGAGACTGGGAGGCGCGTGACCTCACGACGGACCCCGATCGGCGTCGTCTTCCCGGCCGACGCCGACGTCGGCCGGTTGCCCGCGTTCGCCCGCCGGGCCGAGGAGGCGGGGCTGGACGAGCTCTGGGTGATCGAGGACTGCTTCCTCGCCGGCGGCCTGACGATGGCCGCCACCGCGCTTGCCCTGACCGAGCGCCTGCGGGTCGGGATCGGCCTGATGCCGGCGCCGCTTCGCAACCCGGCGCTGGCGGCGATGGAGATCGCCACCCTGGCGAACCTGCACCCGGGCCGCTTCACCGTCGCCGTCGGCCACGGGGTGCGGGCCTGGATGGAGCAGGTCGACGCCGCGCCCCGGCGGCGCCTGGCCGCGCTCGAGGAGGTGGTCGCGGCGCTCCGTGGCCTCCTCGCCGGCGAGGAGCTGAGCGTCGAGGGCAGCCACGTGCGGCTCGACCGCGTCGTCCTCGCCAGTCCGCCGGAGACGCCGCCACCGGTCCTCGTCGGCACCACCGGCGAGCGCGGCCTCGCCCTGGCGGGCCGCGCCGCCGACGGCATCCTCCTGCCCGAGGGCTGCGGCCCCGCCTTCCTCGAGTGGGCGCTCGAGCGGGTCGGCGAGCCGGATCGCCGGTTCGAGTGCGCCGTCTACGCCTGGCTGCGGATCGACGACGACGGCGCCGCGGCGCGCGCGGCGATGGCCCCGGCGCTCGACCGCTGGATCGACTTCGGCCTCTACCCCCACGTGCTCGAGGTGGCCGGGATCGAGCCCGGCGCCGCGCCCGACCTCGACGCCCTCGTGCCGCGGGTGGCGGTCGCCGGCGATCCGGCCGAATGCGCCGCCGCGCTCGACGCGCTCGCCACGGCCGGCGCCACGCGGGTGATCCTCGTCCCGGTCGGCCCCGATCGCGAGGCGCAGCTGGCCCGCCTGGCGGCCGAGGTGCTGCCGCTGGCCGGCGCGTGAGCGACGCCGCCCGGCCGCTCGGCTGGGCCTTCCTCGGTGCCAGCAGCTGGGCCGAGACCCGCCTGCTGCCCGCGGTCGCCGCGGTCGACGACGCGCGTCCGGTCGGCGTCCTCTCCTCCTCGCCGGCGCGGGGCGAGGAGTTCGCCGTCGCCGGTGGCCTCGAGCGCTCCTACCGCTCGCTCGAGGAGCTGCTCGCCGACCCGGCCGTCGACGTGGTCTACGTCAGCACCACCAACGAGCGCCACGCCGAGCTGACCGTCGCCGCCGCCCGGGCGGGCCGCGCGGTGCTCTGCGAGAAGCCCTTGGCGACGAACCTGGAGGACGCCCGCAGGATGGTCGACGAGTGCGCCGCCGCGGGGGTCGTCCTCGGCGTCAACCACCACCTGCGCGCGGCCCCGACGATCGCCGCGATGCGCGAGCTGATCGCGATCGGGGCGATCGGCGAGGTGCTGGCGGCCCGGGTCGCCCACGCCCGCGAGCTGCCCGAGGCGCTGCGCGGCTGGCGCCTCGACCGCCCCGAGGCGGGGGCGGGGGTGATCTTCGACATCACCGTCCACGACGTCGACACGATCCGCTTCCTGCTCGCCGACGAGGTGGCGGCGGTCAGCGCCGTGACCGCCAACGGCGGCCTCGCCGCCGCCGGGGTTGAGGACTCGGCGATGGGCGTGCTGCGGATGCGCGGCGGCCCGCTGGTCTCCTTCCACGACTCCTTCACCGTGCCCCACGCGGCGACCGCGGTGGAGGTCCACGGCACCACCGGATCGCTGATCGCAGGCGAGGCGATGCTGCCCGACCCGGTCGGCGAGGTCGTGCTGCGGCGCGGCGACCGGATCGAGCCGGTCGAGTTGGGCCCGCGGCGGCCGTTGGCCGAGACCGCGGTGCGGCGCTTCTGCGCCGCCGTCCGCGGCGAGGGTCGACCGCTGGCTGCGGGCGAGGACGGGGTCGCCTCGCTGGCGGTCGCCCTGGCGGCGCTCGAGTCGGCCCGCGGCGGCGCCGTGGTCGAGCTCTCCGGCGCGCCGACCGAACTTAGAACCACACACCAGGAGGAACCAGGATGAGGATCAAGCGGATCGACCACATGTCGTTCACGGTCGGCAACATCGAGGAGTCCGCGGCCTTCTACCGGCGGCTCGGCTACGAACCGTTCAAACGCTACGTCTCCGCCGGCACCGATGCCGACGAGGGGACCGACACGCCGAACGCCGAGATCGACATCAACTGGCTGCGTCACCCGGCCGGCGGCCCGATGCTGGAGCTTTTGCGTTACCAGAACAAACCGGTCGAGCCCGCCCGGCACAACTCGGAAGTCGGCGCCGCCCACATCTGCCTCTGCGTCGACGACGTCAAAGACGCCTACGCCGAGCTGAACGGTGACGGGATCAAGTTCATCTCCCCGCCCCACACGGACGAATTCGGCGTCAGCTGGGTGTACATGCGCGATCCCGACGGCAACGCGGTCGAGCTGATCGAAGATGCCTGACCCGTACGTAGGTCCATTCAGGTGTGCGTTCTGTGCAACGGGGAAGCGTAAAACCACCCACCCTGCCGCTTGCGGGTGCGAATCCGCCGAACATACGCTGCTCGGATCAGAGTGACCATGCCCAGGAAGGAGTGCTTGTGTCAGATCGCAATCCGCTGGACCTGACGTCCAATGGCGATATTACGCGTCGCCGCTTGCTCAAGGGGGCGGGTGCCGGTGCGTTGGTGATCGGCGGCGGCGGCATCCTCGCCGCTTGCGGCTCGAGCAGCTCCGGTGGCGGCACCGGTGCCGCGACTACCCCTGCGGAAGAAGGCAAGCCGGTTGCCGGCGGGGCGCTTCGCGTCGGCGCCCAGGGCGGGTCCAACACGGACAGCCTCGACGCCCACAACGTCCTCAGCAACACCGACTACGCCCGTACCGCGCAGCTCTACGATCCGCTGGTCCGCCTCAACACCAAAGGCCAGCCGGAAAAAGTGCTGGCCGAATCGGTCGAGCCGAACAAGACCGCCACGGTGTGGACCATCAAGCTCAAAAAAGGTGTCACGTTCCACGATGGTTCACCGTTCAACGCAAAGTCAGTGCTCTACACCTTTAACCGGATCATCACCGGTGAATTCCCCGGCTCCAACGTGCTCGGCCCGCTCAACCTGAAGAAGAGCAAAGCCGCCGACGACCTGACCGTGGTACTCGTCTACGACAAGCCATACTCGATCTTGTACGAAGCCCTCGCGGGCCGTTACGAATACCTGTACATGGTCCCGCCCGGATACAACCCCAAGCGGCCGATCGGCACCGGCCCGTTCAAATACAAATCGTTCACCCCAGGCCGCGAAAGCGTCTTCGTCAAATTCGACGAATACTGGGATGCGCCGAAGCCGTACCTGGACGAAGTCCGCACGATCAACATCAACGAGGAAAGCGCCCAGGTCAGCGCCCTGCAGTCGGGCCAGGTCGACGTGGTCGATTACCTCACCGACGCCTCGGTGTCGACGCTGGAATCGGCCGGGTTCGTCGTCAGCATCGCCGAAACCGGCGGCTGGGCACCGATCACGATGCGCTGTGACACGGCGCCGTTCAGCGACAATCGGGTCCGCGAAGCGATGAAGCTGATCCCCGACCGGCCGACGATGCTGAAAAGCGTGTTCGGCGACAACGGCAACGTCGCCAACGACCATTTCGGCCGCTACACCCCGGCGGTCGAGTCGCTGCAGCTGCCCCAGCACGAACAGGACCTCGAAAAAGCCTCCTCGCTGCTCAAGGCGGCCGGCATGTCGGGCTCGAAGTTCCAGCTGTACACCACCGAAGTCGCACCGGGGATGACCCAGGCCGCCCAGGTCTTCGCCACCCAGGCGCAGAGCGGCGGGATCAACGTCGAAGCGATCAAACAGCCGGTCACCGAATACTTCGCGCGCAGCTACCTGAAGCAGCCGTTCGCGATGGACTACTGGGCCTACGAGCCCTACCTCGTCACCGCGGGCCAGGCGACGATCACCGACGCGGTGTTCAGCGCGACCCTGTTCAGCAACCCGACCTACGACAAGTACTACGAAGAAGCCACCGAAACGCTGGACGAAAACCTGCGCAAAGAACTGATCCAGAAAATGGTGAAAATCGACTGGGCGGAAGGCGGCAACATCATCCCGCTCAACTTCCCGGTGATCGACGCCTGGGCGAAGAACGTCCATGGGATCACGCCCTCGGTGCTCGGCCAGGCGCTGAGCAACTTCCAGTTCCAGAATTTCTGGATGGCCTGAGTCATGGAGGCCGCCCAGATCCAGGGTGGGGCGGCCGAGGCCCCGACCCCCGGCGCCCGCGAGCGGATCTCGCGGGCGCTGGACGGGCGGCCGGTCACCTCGATGATCATCCGCCGGCTCCTGCTCGGGGTGCTGACGGTGATCCTGATCGCGATCATCGTCTACGCCGCGACCACGGTCATCCCCGGCGATGCGGCGACCGCGATCCTCGGCAACCAGGCGACGCCGAACCGGATCGAAAAGCTGCGCCTGGAACTCGGCCTCGACGAACCGGTCCTGAGCCGCTTCTGGCACTGGGCGACGGGCGCGATCCACCTCGACTTCGGCAACTCGCTCACCGGTGGCGTCGCCTCGACCCAGGTCGGGCAGTCCGCCGGCTCGACCCCGGTGACGAGCCTGGTCGGCGAACGGATCGGCAACTCGGTGGTGCTGATCCTCGCCGCGGCGATCATCTCGACGATCCTCGGCCTGATCACCGGCATCTACGCCGCCTATAAGCGCGACGGGATCTTCGACACGATCGGCTCGGTGATCTCGCTGGTGGCGAGCGCGCTGCCCGAATTCGTCGTCGCGATCTTCTGCGTCCTGATCTTCTCGACCAGCGTCTTCACCTGGTTCCCGGCGATCTCGGTGCTCGAACCCGGGGCGACGATCCTGTCCCAGCCGGAAAAGCTGGTGCTGCCGGTGCTCGCCCTCGTGATCGTGGTCACCCCGTACATGTTCCGGATGACCCGCGGGGCGATGATCGAGGCGCTCGACAGCGACTACGTCGAGTTCGCCCGCATGAAGGGAGCCTCGAACCTGAAGGTCGCCTTCCGCCACGCGCTGCCGAACGCCCTGCCGCCGATCATCCAGGTCGTCGGCCTGAACCTCCTCTTCCTCGCCGGCGGCATCGTCCTGGTCGAAGCGATCTTCACCTTCCCGGGCGTCGGCCTGCTCCTGGTCGAATCGATCAACGGCCGCGACGTGCCGACGATCCAATACATCGTCATCCTGCTCGCCGTCTTCTACGTCGCCCTGAACATCGTCACCGACGTGCTCGTGCTGTTGGTCACGCCGCGACGGAGGTATCCGCGCTGATGGAGGCGGGAACCGTCACCCCCGCCGAGCGTCCGCTGCGTCGGGCGAAGTTGGGCGGCCGCGCGCGCCGCGTCATCGGCATGGCGCTGGACACCTGGCGCGGCCGGATCGGCGTCCTGCTCACCCTCGTCGTCGTCGCGATCGCCTTCCTCGGTCCGCTGGTCGCGGGCGAACCTCTGGCCTTGAAGGGCGGCCCGTTCGAAGAACCCGGCGGTGCCGGTGGGGCGCTCGGCAGTGACGCGCTCGGTCGCAACGTCCTCGCCCGAACCCTCGACGGCGGCTGGCGGATCCTCCTGGTCGCCGCCGCGGCGACGATCCTGGCGATCATCGCGGGCACCGCCGCCGGGGTCATCTCCGCCTACCGCGGGGGCAGGACCGACAGCATCATCATGCGCTCGGTCGACGTCCTGCTCGGCATCCCGCAGCTGGTCTTCGTGCTGATGATCCTGAGCGTGATCGGGTCCAAGACCTGGCTCGTGATCCTCGCCGTCGGCCTCTCGCAGGCGCCCCAGGTGGCCCGCGTCCTGCGCGCCGCCGCCCAGGACGTCTCCGAGCGCGACTACGTCAAAGCGGTCGCCGCCTGGGGGGTGCCGCCGCGGACGGTGATCCGACGGCACGTCGTCCCCAGCCTGCTCAGCCCGCTGATGGTGGAGAGCGCGCTGCGGCTCAGCTTCTCGATCATCCTCGTCGCCGGGCTCTCCTTCCTCGGCCTCGGCGTCCAGGCGCCGACCTCCGACTGGGGCCTGATGATCAACGAAAACCGGGTCGGGATCGCCGCCAACCCGTGGGGCGTGCTGGCCCCGTCGATCCTGCTCGCCGCGCTCGCCGTCGGCACCAACATGTTCTCCGACGCGATCGCCCGCGCCAACCTCTCCGGCGGCCGTACCGGCGATCCCTCGCTCGACCTCTTCGTCACCGCCGCAACCGACCCGAACGACCCGCAGCCGCTCAAGGAGGTCCCGAGATGAGCCCTTCCGAGAGTGGCGTCGGCAGCCCCGCCCGCCCGGCGGTCGAGGTCCGTGACCTCACCGTGCGGATCGCCGCGACGCAGACGCCGATCGTCTCCGGCGTCTCCTTCACCGTCGACGAGCGCCAGACGATGGGCCTGGTCGGCGAGTCCGGCTCGGGCAAGAGCACGGTCGGTGTCGCCCTCCTCGGGATCGCCCGCCGCGGCCTCGAGATCTCCTCCGGCAGCGTCCGCGTCGGCGACACCGAGATCCTCGAGCTCGGTCCCAAGCAGGCGCGCGAGGCGCGCGGCCGGATCGTCTCCTACGTGCCCCAGGACCCGGCCGCCGGCCTCAACCCGGCGCACCGGATCGGCAGCCAGCTGCGCGAGGCGTTCAGCGTGCACCAGAAGCTCGGCAAGGAGGAGCTCGACCAGCGGATCACCGAGCTGCTCGCCGCGGTCAACCTGCCCGCCGACCAAGCAGCTCCTGCGCAGCTACCCGCACCAGCTCTCCGGCGGCCAGCAGCAGCGCGTCGTGATCGCGATCGCCTTCGCCTGCCGGCCGCGGCTGATCGTCCTCGACGAGCCGACCACCGGCCTCGACGTGACCACCCAGCGGCGGATCCTGGAGACGATCGCCGAGACCTCCGAGAAGTTCGGCGCCAGCGCCGTCTACGTCAGCCACGACCTGCCGGCGGTGGCCGAGGTCGCCTCGAAGACCGCGGTGATGTACGCCGGGCGGATCGTCGAGGTCGCGCCGACCAGGAGGCTCTTCGCCGCCCCCCGTCATCCCTACAGCGCCGGCCTGCTGGCGGCGGCGCCCTCGGCCCGCGAAGCGAACCGCCTGGTCGGCATCGAGGGTCGCCCGCCGCGACCCGGGAACTGGCCCACCGGCTGCCCCTACGCGCCGCGCTGCCCGCGCGTGCAGGAGGACTGCCTGCCGGCGGTGCCGCCGCTCGAGGTGGTCGAGGGCGGCGCCCAGGTGCGGTGCCTGCACCCGATCCCCGCCGACGCCCACGGCGGCCTCGAGCTGGTGCCGGCGCCGGTGCCGCGGGAGCTCGCCGCGGGCGCGCTCACGGTCGGCGAGCTGGTCGCCGACTACAGCGGCAAGGAGATCCTCCACGACGTGCAGTTCAGCGTCGCGGAGGGCCGCTGCACGGCGATCGTCGGCGAGTCCGGCTCCGGCAAGACGACCCTCGCCCGCTGCCTGGTCGGCCTCCACCCGTCCTGGCAGGGGGAGATCAGCGCCGGCGGCGAGGCGCTGCGGACGACCGCCCAGCAGCGCACCCGCGAGCAGCTGCGCCGCATGCAGTACATCTTCCAGAACCCCTACGCCTCGCTGAACCCGACGATGACGGTCGGCGAAAACATCGAAGAGCCGCTGCGCCACTTCGAGCGGCTCTCCCGCGACGACCGCCGCCGGCGGGCGATCGAGATGCTCGAAACGGTGCAGCTCGGGCGCGAGTTCGCCGACGTGCTGCCGGGGCGGATGTCGGGCGGCGAGCGCCAGCGGGTCGCGGTGGCGCGGGCCCTCGTCGTCGACCCGCAGATCCTCGTCTGCGACGAGATCACCTCGGCGCTCGACGTCTCGGTCCAGGCCCTCCTGGTCGAGCAGCTGCGCGACCTGCAGCTGGACCGCGGCCTGACGATGGTCTTCATCACCCACAACCTCGCCGTGGTGCGCAGCATCGCCCAGGACGTGATCGTGCTCGAGCACGGCTCGATCGTCGAGGCCGGCCCGGTGGACAAGGTCCTGCGCGAACCGAGCCACCCCTACACCCGGCAGCTGCTCGAGGACCTGCCGACGCTCGAGGCCCCGCAGGCGGCCTCGGCCTAGCGCGGTAGCTTCTTCGGGATGTCGCCGCTGCGCGCCACTGATCTGGGCGGCCGCGCGGCTCTGGTGCTGGGCGGGGCCGAGGGGATCGGCTACGCGGTCGCCGACCTGCTGGGCGGGGCGGGAGCCGCGGTGACGGTGGCCGACGAGCCGGGCCCGGCACTGGGGCGCGCCGCGATCCGCCTCGGCGTCGAGGCGCGCCCCTGCGACTTCGCCGTCGCCGGAGAGGCGGCGGCCGCGGTGGTCGCCGCACGCGCCGAGCACGGGCGTCTGGACCTGCTGGTCTGCGCCCAGGCCCGCGGCGCGGAGGCCTACGCCGAGGCGACGACGGCCGCGATCGAGGCTGCCGCCGAGGCGATGGAGGCGGGCGGCGAGGGCGGTCGCATCGTCGTCGTCGGCCTACCCGACAGCGTCGACCGGGTGGGGAGCGCCGCCGCGGAGGATGCTGCCGACGCCGACCTGCGCCGGTTGGTCGGCGCCGCCGCGACCGAGCTGGCGCGGCGCCGGATCGCGGTCAACCTGGTGCTGCCGGGCTGGGTGCGGACGCCCGCCTACGAGGCGGATCCGCCGCGATCGGAGGCCGACCTGAACCCGATCGGCATGGTCGCCGAGCCCGAGGACGTGGCGCGGGCGGCGGTCTGGCTGCTCGACTTCGAGAACTCGTTCGTGGTCGGGGCCGCGCTGGCGGTCGACGGTGGCCGGCGCGCCGCCGGCTGAGACCCCGGGGGCCTCACGCGGCGGGTGGGTGAGGTGCCCTAGGCGCGGTCGGCGCCGGGGGCGGCGGAGGTTTTGGCCTCGACCTCTTGCTGCTCGCCCGTGACCTCGGATTTGAACTCCCTGAGGCCGCGACCGAGGCCCTTCCCGAGCTCCGGCAGCTTTTTTGGTCCGAAGACCAACAGGGCGACGATGAGGACGATCCCGATCTCGAGTGGTCCGATGCTTCCTGGCATTGCTCCAGGATCGCCGCCGCGAGGTCAGCCCGCAAGCGCCACCGCGTGCAGTCTCGCCCCGGCCGGTTGCACAGCGGCGAGGTGAGCGCGGGTGCGGGCCCGCTCACACCCAGGTGACCCCGGTTCAGCCCCGGGGTGCCTTGTGCCGCGGGCGGTTCCACGATTCGCTGCGCAAAAGCAGTCAAGAGGACCAACGAAAGGGAGTCCACGATGTTGCAGAAGTTGAGGCCCCGGCGCCCCTCGCCGGCCATGATCGTCGCCCTGGTGGCGCTGGTCGCCGCGCTCGGAGGCACCGCCTACGCCGCCGGCCAGATCAACGGGAACTCGATCCAGAAGCAGTCGATCGGCGGCGGCAAGCTGAAGAAGCAGACCCTCACCGGCTACCAGATCAACGTCGCCAAGCTCGGCGAAGTGCCGCTGGCGAAACGGACCACGCACACCTTCTGGGCGGTCGTCCACAACCCGGCGGGGCAGGGCAACGCGACCCTCAGCCGCGCTTCCGACGCCGGCGTGATCAGCGCGGTCGAGGCGGGCGGCGCCGTCACCGTGATCTTCCCGATCAACGTCAGCAACTGCGCCGACGTCGCGGGCCGCAACAACGACGGCACCTCGCCGCCCGAGCCGGGCTACGCGCAGACCAACATCTCGCCCGCCAACCCGAACGCGATCGAAGTCCACACCAAAGACAAAACGGGCGCCAACGAGGACAGCGACTTCCAGCTGATCGTCGTCTGCCCCTAGCCCCGATGTCGACGGGCCGAAACCCGGACTATATGACCGGTTTTCGGCCCATCAACGGGGCGGGCGGCGGGATTCGTGAACGAATCCGCGCCGGTCAGCCGCCCTGGACGGCGAACTTGATCTTCTTGCTGCCCTTTTTGGCGATCTCGGGGACGAGGCCTTCGGGGGCTTCGAACTTGCCGATCGAGGTCTTCCAGCCGGAGACCGCTTTGCCCGACAGCCCACCGGCGATCACTTTGTAGGCTTCGGCGCAGCTGACCCCGCCTTCGACGGTGATCGCCTTGACCGGGATGTGCAGGGTCCGTCCTTCTTCCGTCTTTACCGCGACGCTCTTGTTGGCGCAGCTGACGCCGCCGCGTGCCGAGGCGGCGGTGGGGGCGACGACGGCCGCGGTGCCGGCCAGCGAGGCCGCGCAGGCAAGGATCGCGGCGCCGCGCCCGAGGTGGAGCTTGCTCTTCATGTACTTCCTTTCTCCGCGGGCGCCAGGGCGTCCCGCGCTTCAAGTTGACCCAGAGGGCTGCATCATTCCGGTCCCGAGGGCTGAGCGCCAGGACCAGAGCGGATGAATTACGAGGGCAAGGTACGCGCTTTCCGCGTAGATGCGTCCGAAATTTCGCGTGGGCGGGACCACGGCATCGTCTGAGCCGCATTCCCATGCGGTTGCGGCGGTGACTTCCTGGCTCTCGGCTACCGTCAGGTGTTCGTGGCGAGCACGATCGAACCGCTGAGATACCGCCGTCCGACGCCGCCACCGCGGCGCCGCCGACGCCTGTGGCTGATCCCGCTTCTGCTCGGGATCGTCCTCCTCGTGCTGGCCGTCGCGGCGCTGGTCCGGGCGGAGACGAAGACGATGCCCTACCTCTCCGTGCACCGGGTGTTGCCGAAGACGGTGAAGCTGCCGGGCAAGCCGTTCACGCCCGCCTGGCCGAGCGAAGGCGAGGCGACGGTGGCGGTCGAGGGGGTCGGCAGCCTCGGCTCGACCGGCGGCCAGAAGCCGGTGCCGATCGCCAGCGTGGCCAAGGTGATGACCGCCTACCTGACCCTGAAGAAGTTCCCGCTCGCCCCCGGCGAGGACGGGTTCAAGGTGCGGATCAGCCAGGCGCAGGTCGACGAAGAGCGGGATCGCGTGGCGCTCGACCAGTCGACGGTCGCGGTGCGGGCGGGGGAGACCCTGTCGGAGCGCCAGCTGCTCGAGGCTTTGATGCTGCCCTCGGCGAACAACATCGCGGCGCTGCTGGCCGTCCACGACTCCGGCTCGATCCCCGCCTTCGTCAGCGAGATGAACACCACCGCCGAAGAACTGGGGATGTCGCAGACGACCTACACCGACCCGAGCGGCTTCGAAGAGACCACGGTCTCGACCGCCTCGGACCAGGTGAAGCTGGCCCGGGTGGCGATGGCGGATCCGACCTTCGCCGCGATCGTCGCCAAGCCCTCGACCGTGCTGCCGGTCGTCGGCCGGGTCGAGAACTACAACGAACTGGTCGGCCACGACGGTTACATCGGGATCAAGACCGGCTCCGACTCGGCGGCCGGCGGCTGCCTCCTCTTCGCCAAGGAAATGACTGTCGGTGGCCACACCTTCACCGTGCTCGGGGCGATCTTCGGCCAGCACGACGGGGAACTGGTGAGCGCCGCGCTGGCGGGCGCCGACGAACTGGCCGGCTCGGTCGCCGACGCGGTCCGCACCCGGGTCGCGATCCCCAAGGGCACCACCGTGATGCGGCTCGAAAACGCCGCCGGCGAAGTCGTCGCGGTGAAGACCCGCCGGGCGCTGAAGGAGATCGGCTGGCCGGGGATGCGGACGCCGGTCCACCTCGAGATCGGCCCGGCCCGCCGCTCGGCGAGCGCCGGCGAACGCCTCGGCACCGTGATGGTGCACGGGACGACGGTCGAGCGGGCGCCCGCGGTCGCGGTCGAATCGCTCGGCGAACCGTCGCTCGGCTGGCGCCTGCGGCACCTGCCTTAGGTCCGGCCGGGCGCGCCCCTCCCCGGGGCGCGCCGATCGCTACTCGACCTTCTCGGCTTCGGCAGGGGTGGGGGCGACCGCCGGAGCAGGGGCGACGGTCGGGGCGGACGCCGCGGGCTCCTTGCCCTCGAGCGTGTCTTTGAAGTGGCGGATTCCGGTGCCGAGGCCGCGTGCCGCTTCGGGCAGCTTTTTCGGTCCGAGGACGAGGACGGCGACGATCAGCACGACCAACAGGTGCATAGGGCTCTCCAAGCCACTGAACATGCGCGCCTCCTCTTTCGAGTTCTGGTTTACGGGGCCAATGGATCCTACGCTCGGCGCCCGCCGGTGGATCAGCGCCCCCGCCCCGCTAATTGCCGTTGGCGGCCTTGCCGAGGCCCTGCACGGTCGAGCCGGTGACGACCTTGGCGCAGTCCTGGGCATCGGGGTCGATCGAGTCGACGATCGCGATCCCTTCCGGATGGCCTTTGTTGCCGCACTGGATGTACCAGTCCTTGACCCCGTCGGCGGCGACGATCACGTCGTTGCCACCGCGGCCGAAGAAGCTGTCGACGCCGGGCTGGCCGAGCATCACGTTGTCCTCGGCGTCGCCGATCAGCACGTCGTTGTCGAAGGAGCCCTCGATGTCCTCGTCGGTGCGCGGCAGGCGCACTTTGTCGCAGTGCTTGACCGCGTTGATCCATGCCCAGCCCGCTTCGAGGGAGACGTAGAGCGTCCCCGGATGGGCCTGGGTCTCGGCAAAGGAGGCGTCGTCGTCGCCCGGCCCACCGTCGAGCGTACCGCCCGCGCAGCCGCCGCCCGCCGCCAGCAGGTCGCCGCCGCCTTCGCCGTAGAGGTAGGTCGGGCCGGGGAGGCCGCCGATCACCGCGTCGGAGCCTTCGCCGCCGTAGACGTGGTCGGAGCCGGGGCCGGACTGGAGGAGGTCTTCCTCGGGGCCGCCGTGGATCGTGTCGTTGCCGTCGCCGCCGTTGACGCGGACGAGGTCGACCGACTCGAGGCTCCCGCTCACGGTCAGTTCGTCGTTGCCCGGCCCGAGGTCGGCCATCAGCCAGCGTCCCGGCCCGAGCGTCGGGCAGGTCACCTGCTTCGGGTTGCCGGCGGTGCGGGCGCAGCCTTCGCCTGCCGCCAGCGGCGCTTTCGCGTCGACGGTGAAGGTGCCGGTGACGCCGGGCTCGCCCGCTTCGGAGGTTTCTTCGGTGAAGGAGACGGTGAAGGCGTCGGGCCCGGCGCCGCCGATGATCTGCAGCCCGCCGCCGCCTTCCGGGTCGGGGTCGAGGCGGACGTAGGCGGAGCCGACCGGCGCCGCTTCGTGGCCGCAGGAGATCCGGGTCGGGCCGCCCTGGCAGTGGTCGTCGCCCTGGCCGCCGTCCAGCGTGTCGCGCCCGCCGCCGCCGCGCACCGTGTCGTTGCCGGGGCCGCCGTCGATCGTGTTCGCCTGGCCGTCGCCGATCAGCGTGTCGTGGAAGGCGGAGCCCTCGATCGACTCGAAGCGGAAGAGCCGGTCGTGCCCGTCGCCGTAGGCTTTGTGCTTCGGGAGGGAGACCCAGACGCCGCTGCCCTTGCGGCCCGCGACCGAGGTGGCGAAGGAGGCGATGTCGCCGCCCCCGGGGCCGCCGTCCATGCGGTCGTAGCCGTAGTCGCCGCGGACCAGGTCTTCGTTGCCGGGGCCGCCGTTGACGGTGTCGATGCCGAGCCCGCCGCTGACTTCGTCGCGGTCGCCGCCGCCACCGCTGACGTGGTCGTCGCCGAGGTCGCCGAAGACGCGGTCGGCGCCCGCGCCCGCTTCGACCCAGTCGTTGCCGCGGCCGCCGTGGATCAGGTCGTCGCCGGGGCCGCCGCAGATGATGTCGTTGCCGAGCCCGCCGTAGACCTTGTCGTCGCCCGGCCCGGCCCAGATCACGTCGGCTTTGTCGGTGCCCTGGAGGACGTCGTCGCCGCTGGTGCCGACGATCGTCGCCCGCTTGCCGTGGCACATCGGCGTCGTTTCCGATTCCGCTCCCGCGGCGGTCATCGCGAGGATCGCGGCGGCGAGGGCACCGAGCAGGGCGATGGCGACGATCCGTCTCGACACGGGGGACATCTTCGCGCCCCGGGCGGCGTCGTGCCGGCTGGGACCGTCCCCGGCGTCGTCACTGGCTAGCGTGGCAGGGATGTCGATGACGCCCGAGTCCGACCGCGTCCGGCGCCCTACGGCGCAGACCGAGCGGCTGCCCGAAACCCCGACCGGGATCCGCGGCAACCCCGCCGTCGCGGTGGGGATGGTGCTCGGCTCGATCTCCTCGGTGCAGTGCGGGGCGGCGCTGGCGACGACGCTCTTCGGCCGGGTCGGGCCGGCCGGGACGGTGTTCCTGCGCGCGTCGTTCGCGGCGCTCGTCCTGCTCGCGGTCGCCCGTCGCGACGTGCTCCGGCTGCAGCGCTCCGAATTGCGCGACGTCGCCCTCTTCGGCCTCACCCTGGCGGCGATGAACCTCTGCTTCTACGCGGCGATCGACCGGCTGCCGCTCGGCGTCGCGGTCACCTTCGAGTTCAGCGGGCCGCTGGCGGTGGCGGTGTTCGGCTCGCGCCGGCGCCGCGACCTGATCTGGGCGGGGCTGGCGGGGGCGGGGATCGTCCTGCTGTCAGGGGACTTCGGCGGCCAGTCGATCGACCTGCTCGGCGCCGTCCTGGCGCTCACCGCGGGCGCTTTCTGGGCCGCCTACATCCTGCTCAGCGCGCGGGTCGGCGGGCGCTCGGAGGGGCTCGGCGGGCTGGCGGCGGCGATGGCGATCTCGGCGGTGCTGCTGGCGCCGGTCGGGCTCGCGACGGGGGGCGGGGAGATGGGCTCGGCGAGCGTGCTGGCCCGCGGCCTCGCGATCGGCGTGCTCAGCTCCGCCCTGCCCTACGCGCTCGAGATCGAGGCCCTGCGGCGGCTGCCGAACGCGGTCTTCGGGGTGATGATGAGCCTCGAGCCCGCGGTCGCGGCGCTGGTCGGGTTCATCGCCCTCGACCAGGGGCTCAACTGGAGCGAAGCGATCGCGATCGCGCTGGTCGTGGCGGCCAGCGCGGGGGCGCTGCGTTCGGCGGCGACGCCGGCGCCGCGGGACGGGTAGAACCTCCGCATGGCGAAAGCGAAAGCCAAGGGCAAAGGGGTGCGGGCGACGGTGCGCGGCAACGTGCAGGGCGTCGGCTTTCGCTATTCGACCGAGGAGCGCGCGAACGAGCTGGGCGTGCTCGGCTGGGTGCGGAACGAGGACGACGGCACCGTGCTCGTCCACGCCGAGGGCCCCGACGAGAAGGTCGACGCGCTGGTCGACTGGCTGGGGGACGGGCCGCCCGGCGCCGAGGTCGATGAGCTCGACTTCGAACCGGGAAAGGTCGAAGGCCACGAGCAGTTCGCGGTGCGCGGGATCAGCGCCGGCGTCTTCGTGGTCCAGGAGCACGAAGCGACCGCCCACCACTGGGACCTGCGCCTCGAGGTCGACGGCGTGATGCGCTCCTGGGCGGTGCCGAAAGGCCCCTCGATGGACCCGGCGCAGAAACGGCTGGCGGTCCAAGTCGAGGATCACCAGAAGTCCCACAACGACTTCGAGGGCAAGGCGGGGAAGGGCGGCGTGATCGTCTGGGACCGCGGCACCTACGAGCAGGGCGGTCGCGTCCCCTGGCCCGAGGCCCTCGAACGCGGCCACGCGGTCTTCGTCCTCCACGGCGAGAAGCTAGAGGGAGGCTTCGCCCTCCAACGCACCCGGCCGGGGAAGAAGCCCCAATGGCTCCTGATCAAGCGCAAAGACGAAGCCGCCCGCCCCGGCTCCGACGTAGTAGCCGAATCCCCGCAGTCGGTGGCAAGCGGCAAGTCCCTCGCCGACGTCATCGCCGGCGCCTAGCTAGCCAGCGTGGGTCCGGTCTCTGCGGCCGGAAACGGCAAGGGTCCGCGCCGTCGTGGCCGGGGACGCAATGGGTCCGCGCCCCTGCCGCCGGGTCGAGAAAAGGTCCAAGGCCCTTGCGGCCAGGTTCGGGCCGTCCGGGCGTCTCGTGGCGGCCCGGGCAGGCTGAGGCCGCCACGAGACGCCCGGGACGTGACGCTTTCGGGTGGATCGACACGGGTCCGTGATGCCTGCCTACGCGATGCGGCGATAAGTGTCGCTATAGCGACCACAAGTGCCGCAGCGCGATCCGGACCTCCTGGACGGGCGCGGATCTTCCACGCCGCAGGATGGAACCCGCGCTGAGTGAATCGACCACACCAGGGTGTGGAAAATTCACTCAGGTCGACTTTGACCCTGCCCTGGCGAGGTCGAAGTCGATCACGCGCTCTTAGGGCGGAGAAAGCGGGGGTTCGGCGCGTTCCCATGGCGAACGCCCCGTTCCTGGACGCCACCCGCGCGTCCCCCGCACGCCTCCCCGGCGTCTCCCGCACCTCTCCATGCGCACCCGGCCGGCTCGGCCACGGCCACAGCCCGCCCGGGCCGTGGCCGAGACGGCCGCATCCCTTCCTCGTCCGCGGCCTGGCCCTGCGTCAACAAGGCAGCGCCCCGTACCCCGCCCCGTACACCTCGCCCACGCCGCTCTCCAGAGCCCTTTCAGCAGCTCCCACGCAACTTGCCTTGCAGCACCGCTTTTCCGCCGGACCTGGTGGCACTATCGAACACATGTTCGTAGAGACCCATGACATAGACGCAATTGAGCTTCGCGACGGGATCGCGGAGGTGGAACAGAGCGAGCGGCGGCCGATCCTGCGGATCGTCCACGACGCCGACCGGGAGCGCGAGGCGCAGAAGATCATCCTGCGGCTCGTCCTCACAGAACGGCCGGCGGAACTGCGGATCGAGGCCGTGATGGCGCGGATCGGCGACGTCGAGATGGCGGCGCGGGCGATCACGGTGCTGGTCGAAGCCGGGCTGCTGCTGAAGATCGACGAATACGTGCTCGCGACCACCACCGCCGTCAACTTCAACGAGCTCCGCAACACCGAAGCGCAAGCGGCCTGAGCGCGGCCCGGGCGGGCCTCTTTGAGGTTCCGCTCAGGTCGCATCGGTACCGTTTCGGGATGCCCCGGAACGTGAAAGCGCCGCTCTTCGCCGCCTTTGGGTGCGCGCTCGCGATCGTGCCGCTGGCCATCGCCGCGTACTCGTTCAACCCGGCGGAGACTCTCGACCGGCACCTGCTGTTCGATCTGCGGCGCGAAGTCGGCTTCGGCCACACCTTCGCCGCGGCCTTCGCCAATTTCGGCGGCCTGCCCGCGCTGCTGGTGATGCTGACGGCGATCTGCGCGATCGGGCTCGGCTTCGGTCGCCGCCGCGAGGTGCTCGTCGCTCTCGTCTTGGTCGCCTGCGCCAACGTCACCACCCAACTGCTGAAGGGGGTGCTCGAGCACGCCCGCACCAAGGCCTTCGAACGCGGCTGGGAACTGCCCTGGCCGAACTCCTTCCCCAGTGGGCACACGACCGCCGCGGCCTCGATCGCCGTGGCGCTCATCCTGGTCGTCCCCGCCGCCTACCGGCTGCTTGCCGTCGGGATCGGCGCGGCAATCACGGGAGGGGTCGGCATCTCGGTCGTGATGCTCGGCTGGCACTACCCGAGCGACGTGCTCGGGGGGCTACTCGTCGTCGCCGCCTGGGCGCTCTGCGCGGTCGCCTACCTGCGTCAGCGAGTCATGCCGGAGGTGGGACTCGAACCCACAAGCCCGCAAGGGCAATCGATTTTGAGTCGATCGCGTATGCCAATTCCGCCACTCCGGCGCGACGCAGCGAAGGAACTCTAGAGCGGGACTACGCCGGCTGCGGGGCGGCGCCGCCGGAGGGGGAGCCGGCGCCGTAGTCCTCGCCGTTGCCGATCGGGCGCTCCTCCTCGATGTTCCAGCCCTGGTTGAACCCGTAGAGCGCGGCGACGATCACCACCAGCTGGACGATCGCCAGGATGATCACCAGCACGCCGACCACCGACGAGGACAGCCCCGCTTGGCTGAAGCCGGACTTTTCGCGGGCGAACCAACTGTCGGCACCGACCGCGCAGAAGATCGCCAGGATCATCGACAGCGCCGCCGCCAAGGGCAGGATCCCGCGCCGCCAGCGGGCGACGAGGAAGGCGAAGAAGGCGTAGAGGATCGCGTAGATCGCGCAGACGATCCCCATGCCGTTGCCGCCCTGCAGCACCGACCAACCGCCGACCGTGATGATCGCGGCGAGCACCGCCGTAACCAGCAAGAGCAGCACGATGACCCACTTCGTCGTAACCGACGAAGCTTTGTCCCGATTGGGCCTGAAAAGCTCATAGCCCGGTCTGACCTCCCCTACAGGCACGCCCCGATCATAGAATCTGCGCTCGACGCGGCAATTGACCGCTGGTTAAGCCGAGTCAGAAGCGCCGTGCGGGCGTGGCGGAATTGGTATACGCGCCAGGTTTAGGTCCTGGTGGGCTTCGGCCCGTGGGGGTTCAAGTCCCTCCGCCCGCACCTCGAGTCCCCATTGGGTGCCGTCCCCCTCACCCAGCGAGTGTTCGGCGATAACGGGGTCGGCGGAACTACGATGCCTGCGTGATCGACTGGCGGAGAGTTCCCTGGACGCTCTGGGTCTGGGCGGTGGGGGTCGTCGCCTCCACGGTCGACCTCGTCGTCACTGTTCATCACCACTCGGGCTGGCACCACATCGCGACGATCCTGCTGACCCTTGTCCTCCTCTCTCTATGGCCCTATTTCATGTTCAAGGGGGTGCGGTGGCTATGGATCGCGACCGTGGGTGGCATCGTGCTGTTTTTCGTCATCGACATCGCGACGGGCCACGTATCCCGCCGCGCGGGCACCGTCACTGCTCCTCGTCCGGACACGCGCGGCCAGAATTGGTACGGCGTCCTCATTGCCGTCGCCCAACTGGTGCTGCTCCTGCTGCCGGTGACCCGACGGTTTTTTGCATCGAGCAACAGCAGGGCGGCACCTGCCTAGTCGTTCCGCGCGGCCGCACCTTCTTCGCCGGGATCGGGTTCAGGCAGGCATGTGGAGGATCGCTCTACTGCTGGCCGTTGCGCCGATTGCCCTGTCCGGATGTGGCGGCGGCTCGGGATCGACCGCTTCCGCAACCGCGGGGCTCAGACCTTTCCTACGCTGGCCTCGATGACTTCGCGCAACTATGATGCTCCTGCTGCCCGCTGCCCTGACACTTTATGCACCGCCCTAGAGGATGGCCTCACGTTACCTACCCGTTCGGCGCCTCAGCTTCGCTTCGCCGGCTGATCGAGCCCAGGCTGGTGTCCACGGGTCATTGCCGACTTCGACGCACTCGAACGCCGCTGTACAGACGTGGCTGAGCGGCTCCACGGCCTAGTCTCCGCATCGCACACGGCGGCCACGGCGAGGCCGCGAGCCCACGGGCAGCCGAGGCAGGCACGCGATCCCCACCGGACGCACAAAGCACACCCCACCGCCAAGTCGAAGCACCGCCATGTCCGAAAGGTCGGATCAGGGCGGATCTGCGACGAAAGCAGCGGGGTCATCACCTACGGCTGTGTCGATGAAGAAACCAGGCTGGTGCGACCGCCGCGGTAGATGTGGCCTCGCCGTGAGGACTTCCCGCCTGCGAGATCGCCGGTTAGGCTGGAACCGCCAATCGCATCGACGCAAAGGGGACGGGGATGAGCGGGGTCGGGATGAAGCTCGAGGTGGTGTTGGTGCCGGTGTCCGACGTCGATCGGGCGAAAGCGTTCTACGAAGCGCTCGGCTGGCGGATGGACATCGACTACGTCGGCGAGGAGGCGGGGTTCAGGGTGGTCCAGTTCACGCCGCCGGGGTCGGAGTGCTCGATCATCATCGGCGAGGGGATCACCGCCGCGGAACCGGGCTCCTATGAGGGCCTGCAGCTGACCGTCACCGACATCGCCGCGGCGCGCGAGGACCTGGTCGCCAAGGGGGTCGAGGTGAGCGAGGTCTGGCACGACGCGGGCGGCATCTTCCACCACATCGGCACCGCCAACCGGACGAGCGGCCCGGCGCCGGAGAACGCCGACTACGGCTCCTTCGCCTCCTTCAGCGACCCTGACGGCAACGGCTGGCTGCTGCAGGAAATCAACACCCGGGCGCCGGGACGCTGAGCGCCCGCGGCAGGAGAGGAGCAGACGATGGCGACTAGCTACGACTCGGCACCGGAGCTGGCGGAGGCGCTGCGACGCGCCGCCGCGGCGCACGGCGAGCATGAGAAACGGATCGGCGAAGAGGACGCGAACTGGCCCGACTGGTACGCCGAGTACATGGTGCGCGAGGCGGCCGGAGAGGAGCTGCCGCAGTGAGCGAGTTCGACTTCGACGTGATCGTCCTCGGGGCCGGCTCGCCGGGCGAGCACTGCGCCGGGGCGCTCGGCGCGGGCGGCCTCAAGGTCGCGGTGGTCGAGCGCGAGCTGGCGGGCGGCGAGTGCACCTACTGGGCCTGCATCCCCTCGAAGTCCCTGCTGCGCCCGGGCGAGGCGGTGGCGGCGGCGCGGCAGGCGGCGGGCACGGCCGAGGTCGACGTCGAGGCGGCGCTCGCCTGGCGGGACTTCATGGTCTCCGACTGGCACGACACCGGCGAAGCGAAGTGGCTGGAGGAACACGACATCACCCTGATCCGCGGCTCGGGGCGGCTGGCCGGGACCGGCGCGGTCGAGGTCGACGGCACCACCTATACCGCCGCGAACGTGGTGCTGGCGAACGGGGCCGACGCCTTCGTGCCGCCGGTGCCGGGACTGCGCGAGCTCGACGGCGTCTGGGGGACGCGCGAGGCGACCTCGATGAAAGCGGTGCCGCGGCACCTGCTGGTGCTCGGCGGCGGCCCGGCCGGGGTCGAGCTGGCGCAGGCGACGACCCGGCTCGGCGGCAGCGCGACCGTGCTCGACGGGGCGCCGCACCTGCTCGCCCGCGAACCGGCGCCGCTCGGCGAAGCGCTGGGGGAGGAGCTGAAGCGCGAAGGGATCGAGCTCGTCCTCGGCGCCCATGCCGAGGCGGCGCGGCGCGACGGCGAGGACTTCGTGCTGGAGCTGGACGACGGCCGCGAGCTGCGCGGCGACCGCCTCCTCATTGCGACCGGTCGCCGGCCGCGGGTCGAGGGCATCGGCCTGGAGAGCGTCGGGATCGAGCCCGACCGCGGCGGCGTCAAGGTCGACGACCACCTCCGCGCGGGCGAGCGACTCTGGGCGATCGGCGACGTCAACGGCGCCTGGCCGCTGACCCACGTCGGCAAGTACGAGGGCGACGTGGTCGCCGCGAACATCCTCGGCGAGGACCGCCCGGTCAACTACGACGCCGTCCCGCGGGTCACCTACACCGACCCCCAGGCGGGGGCGGTCGGCGCCAACGAGGGCGCCTTCGAAGGCACCGCGAAGCTGACCGAAATCGCCAAGACCGCCACCTACACCCACGCCTACAAGGACTCGAAGGGCTACCTGACCCTGCTCAGCGACGGCAAGGTCCTGGTCGGCGCCCACGCGCTCGGGCCGGAGGCGGGGGAGTGGCTCGGCCAGGCGACGGTGGCGATCCGCGCGGGCATCCCGCTCGACGTCCTCGCCGACACGATCCAGCCCTTCCCGACCTTCTCCGAGATCTACGTCCCCGCCCTGAAAGCGCTGCGCGAAGCGGTCCGCTCTGCCGGCGCCCCCGGTTAGGCGCGTCGACGTGGCGAGGGTGGGGCAGGCGATCGAGAATCCGCTCAGCCGTGAGCGGATCGTCTGGCGGGAGACCGCCGCCGGCTCCGCGGGCGAGCTCCTCGCCTTCGACCTCGAGCTGCAGCCCGGCGCCGCCGTCGCGGCCGAGCACCGCCACCTGCAGCAGGAGGAGCGCTTCGCGGTCCGGTCGGGGGCGATCGGCCTGAGCGTCGCGGGCGAGGAGAGCCGCCTCGGGCCGGGCGAGAAGGCGATCGTTCCCGCCGGCACCCCGCACCACTGGTGGAACGTCGCCGATGAGGTGACCGTGGTCGAGGTGGAGCTGCGGCCGGCCCTCGAGACCGAGGTCTTCTTCGAGACCCTCTTCGGCCTCGCCCGGGACGGCAAGACCAACGCCAAGGGCATCCCCGGCCTGCTCCAGATCGCGGTCGCCTACGCGGACCTGGGGGAGTCCTGCTCGCGGTTGTCCCGACCCCCGGTGGCGGTGCAGCGCTTGGTCCTGACCCCGCTCGCCCCGCTCGGCCGGCTCCTCGGTCGCCGCGCGTCCTACCCCGCCTACAGCCCGAACCGCTCAGGCGGGTGAGCCGGCCTGGGCGGCCGCCTGCTTCAGGCCTTCCAGCAGCAGCTCGCTGGGCTGGGCGCCGGAGACGGCAAGGCGGCGGGCGAAGAGGAAGAAGGGCACGCCGGTGATGCCGATCTCCCCGGCCGCCTCGATCTCCTCGCGCACCGCCTGGCGGTCGGCCTCGGTCGGCGTCGCGGCGGCCCCGTCGAGGCCGACCTCGGCGGCGAGGTCGGCGAGCACCGCCGGGTCGTCGAGCCGCAGCCCCTCGACGTGCTGGGCCTTGAAGAGGCGCTCGACCATCGCGTCGCCGAGACCCCTGCCGGGCGGCGGCCTCCCTCAGCGCGTGAGCCTCGAAGGTGTTGCCGACCTTGCCGCGGTCGAGGTGGTAGTCGAGGCCGTCCTCGGCGGCGAGCGCGGTCAGCCGGCCCTGCATCTCCTCGATCTGGGCAGGGGAGAAGCGGGCGGCCAGGTACTCGCTGGTCGGCGCGCCGGCCCCCGGCTCGCCGAAGCGGGGCGCGTCGGGCTGTAGCTGGAAGGCGCGCCAGATCACCTCGACCTCGTCGCGGCGCTCGAAGCGCTCGAGCGCTCCCTCCATCCGGCGCTTGCCGAGGTAGCACCAGGGGCAGGCGACGTCGGACCAGATCTCGACCGTGAGCGGCATCGCCGTCAATGCTAGGGAGGCGGCAGCATCGGCCCGGCGTGGAGACTTTCTTACGCATGGAGAAAGAAAAGCTCCACACCCCGCTCTCTAGGGTGGCCCGATGAGCATCGGTGGGATCGAGGCGGGCGGCACCCGCTGGACGTGCGCGGTCGGCAGCGGCGACGGCGAGGTCGAGCGGTCGGAGAGCTTCCCGACGACGACGCCGGCGGAGACGCTCGGCCGCGCGACCCGGTTCTTTGCCGCCGTCCCCGACCTCGAGGCGGTCGGCGTCGGCGCCTTCGGCCCGGTCGAGGTGAACCGCTCCTCGCCGCGCTGGGGGACGATCACGACGACGCCGAAGCCGGGCTGGCGCGACACCGACGTGGTCACCCCGCTGGCCGAGGCGCTCGGCGTCCCGATCGCCCTCGACACCGACGTCAACGCGGCCGCGGTGGGCGAGTGGCGCCACGGCGCCGCCCGCGGCCTCGATACCTTCGTCTACGTCACCGTCGGCACGGGGATCGGCGGCGGTGCCTTCGCCAACGGGCGGCCCGTCCACGGCCTGCTCCACCCCGAGGTCGGCCACATGCTGATCCCGCACGACCGCGGCCGCGACCCCTTCCCCGGCTCCTGCCCGTTCCACCGCGACTGCCTCGAGGGCCTCGCCTCGGGCACCGCGCTGCGCGAGCGCTGGGGGCGACCGGGGGAGGAGCTGACCGACCCCGAGGCCTGGGAGCTCGAGGCGGAGTACCTCGCCCTCGGCCTCGCCAACGTCGTCCTCGTCCTCGCCGCCGAACGGATCGTCCTCGGTGGCGGGGTCGGCGCCGCGCCGGGGCTCCTGCCGCGCGTCCGCGCCCGCCTCCTCGACGTCCTCGCCGGCTACGTCGACGCGCCACCGCTCGTCGACGCGATCGACGACTACCTCGTCGCCCCCGGCCTCGGCCCGCGCTCCGGCGTCGTCGGCGCGATCGAGCTCGCCCGCGACGCCGTCGGCCAGGCGCGCTCCTGGACTCTCCCTCGATGACGGTCGAACGGATCGAGCACGTCGGGATCGTCGTCGACGACCTCGCCGCCGCGGTCGAGTTCTTCGTCGCCCTCGGGCTTCGAGCTAGAGGGCGAAACCTCGGTCGAGGGCGAGGTGGTGGACCGAGTGACCGGCCTCGACGGGGTGCGCTCCGAGATCGCCTTGCTGCGGACCCCCGACGGGCGGGACGCGGTGGAGGTGGTGCAGTACCGCTCCCCGGCGCGTGAGCGCGAGGACGATCCGCCGCCGCCCCGGCCCGACAGCCCGGGGCTGAACCACCTGCTCTTCGCCGTCGACGACCTCGAAGCCACCCTCGCCCGCCTGCGCCCCCACGGGGCGGAGCTGGTCGGCGAGGTGATCGACTACGGCACCAGCTATCGCCTCTGTTACCTCCGCGGGCCGGGCGGGATGATCGTCGAGCTGGCCGAGAAGCTCAGCTAGAGCTCGCCGGGGCCGACGGCGTCGTCGAGCAGCTCGAAGCGGCCGCCGCAGTCCGGGCACGGGCCTTTGAGCGAGGTGAGCATCCCCGGCCCGTCGGCGGTCTCGAAGCAGCGCTTGCAGCCGTCGCAGGCGATCACGTCGAGGCGCGAGACCGGGTCGATCAAGCCGTGGTCGTCGGAACTGTGAACGTCGGGCATCGCGGGCTCCTGGGACTCGGCACTGCGTCCGGAAGTCACGTCTTGCTGCCGGCGGGGCGCCGACCTCAGTGATGCCCTCCTCGGGCCAGGCTAGCGGAGCCCTCGGGCGCTGGGGAGGCGGATCAGCCGCCGGCGCGGCGGTCTACGTCAGACGTCCAGGGCCGGTGGCGAGCCGCCGGCGATCAAGGAGCCCATCAGCGTGCCGAGCAGCAGGTCGCGGAGCTCGTCGCGATCGATGTCGCGGTGCTCGATCCAGTCGAGGCAGGCCCCGTCCATGAACCAGAGCCAGCCGTTGACCGCGGCGCGGGCCTTCGGCGGCGGGTCGTCGGGATAGATCCCGGCGAGGATGCGGGCGGCGGTCTGGCGGCGGACCTGGTCGATCAGGTCGCGGATCTGGGGCGCCGAGGTGGCGCCGGCGATCAGGTTGCGGTAGGCGACCGCGTTCTCCTCGATCAGGGCGAGGAAGGCGCCGAGGCTGGCGGTCAGCTGCTCGACCGGGGAGAGGGACGGATCGGGTTCGGTGCGCGCGCGCAGTTCCTCCGCCCAGGCGCCCAGGGTCGCCTCGAAGAACGCCTGCTTGCTCGGGAAGTAGTGGTAGAGCAGGGATTTCGAGATCCCCAGCTCGGCCGCGATGCGGCTCATCGAGAGCTCGTCGTAGGGGTGGCTGGTGAAGAGCTCGGCGCCTCGTTCGAGCAGTTGGCGGCGTCGCTCGTCGACGTCGAGGCGTCTGTATGAGGGTTCGGGCACGAAGGCGAGTGTACTTGTTGACCGTCGGTCTACAAGCTTGCTACCGTTATCGACCGTTGGTCAACAACAACGACACACGGGAGGTTCCGATGACTACCGAGAGCAGGCTCGACACGACCGAGTACCAGCCGTTCCCCAACGAGGAGGGACGGAACACGCGCCAGGCCGAGCTGGAGGTCCCGGCGCTGGTGCGGGCCCTGGGGCTGCCGACCGGGGCGCGGATCCTCGAGGTCGGCTGCGGGCGCGGCATCGCCCTGCCGGTGTTCGCCCGCCTCTGCGAGCCGCGCCGGCTCGTCGGCCTCGACATCGACGCGGCGCTCCTGGCCGAGGCCGCCGACAACCTCCGCGAGCAGGGGGCGAGGGCAGAGCTCTGCCTCGGCGACGTGCGGGAGATGCCGTTCCCCGACGACGCGTTCGACGCGATCGTCGACTTCGGCACGCTGTTCCACATCGCCCGCGCCGACGACGCGGCCGCCGAGATCGCGCGGGTGCTCGCCCCGGGCGGGCTGTTCGTCCACGAGACGAAGCTCTCCCAGGTGCTCTCGCACCCGGTCCGCTCGCACGGCCGGCGCCTGCCGAGCCTCGGCCGTCACGGCCTGCGGCGGCGGCGCAACGCGATGCTCTGGGCGTCCCGCGCCCAGGCCGCCTGACCCGGACACCCAGGCAAGGACGGGGGATCGCGATGACTACCGAGAGCAGGCTGGCGCAGGTCGAGGACGAGCTCGCCGAGGTGACCTCGCGGTTGCGTCGGCTGGAAGGTGAGGTGGAGGTTCCGGAGCGGCGTCCGGCGCTCGACTGGGGACAGGCCCCGGCGCGCCGGGGCGCCGAGATGGATCTCGAGCGGCTCGCCTACCCGAGGGCGGGAGCGGCGGAGCCGCGGGCGCCGCGCACCGCGGTCGACCTCGAGGCCGTCTTCGGCGGCCGCGTCCTCGCCTGGATCGGCGGCGTCGCGATCCTCTTCGCCGCCGTCCTCTTCCTCGGCATGGCGGTCAGCCGCGGCTGGCTCGACGAGGAGACGCGGACGATCGTCGCCGCGGCGATCTCCCTCCTGGCGCTCGTCGGCGGGGTCTGGCTGCACGAGCGTCGCGGCCGCACCGAGGCCGCCCGCGCCCTCGTCGCCGGCGCCATCTCCGGCCTCTTCGGCACGATCGTCGTCGCCACCCAGGCCTACTCGCTGATCTCGCCCGGGCTCGGTCTCGCCTGCGGCGCCGCGGTCGCCGCGGTCGGCTTCCTGATCGCCGTCCGCTGGCGGTCCTCGATCGTCGCCGCGATCGGTTCGCTCGGGGCGCTGGCGGCGCCGCTCCTGGTCGGCATCCACCCGTCCGGGACGTCGATCGCCTTCGTCGCGCTGGCCCTCGCCGCCACCGTCGCGATCCTCGTCTGGCAGCGCTGGGACTGGCTCGCGCTCGGTGCCTTCCTCGTCTCGGCGCCGCAGCTCATCGTCTGGGTCAACCACGAGCGGGCCCACCTGGTCCTGACGATCGCCGTGCTGGCCGGGTTCTGGCTGCTCTACGCCGGCGCCGCGCTCGGTTATGAGCTGCGTCGGCGCGCCGCCGAGGCGCTGCCGGTCTCCTCCTGGCTCCTCCTCTTCGGCAGCTGCGCGGCCTTCGTCTGGCCCGCCTACTGGGTCCTCGACCAAGGCGGCCACCACACCGCCGCGGTCGTCCTCCTGTTCTGCTTCGCCGCCCTCCAGGTCGGCCTCGGGATCGCCGCGATCCGGCTGCGGATCCACCGCGAACTGGGCTCGCTCCTGGTCGGCCTCGGCATCGCGCTGACCGCGATCGGGCTCGGCGAGGCGCTTCACGGTCCGGCCCTCGTCTGCGGCTGGGCGGCGGCGAGCATCGTCCTCGCCTGGCTTGGATCCCGCCTCGACGCGACCCCCAGCCCGTCGCTCTCGAGCGCCGAGCGGATGCTGCTCGCGGCGGGTGGCTTCCTCGCCCTCGCGGTCGTCCACACGCTGTCGGTCGAGGCGCCGCCGAGCGCGATCTTCGACGGCGTCCAGAGCCTCGGCGAGGCCGCCGTGGCGATCGCGGCCTGCGCCGCCGCCGCGTTCGCCAACGCCCACTTCGCCCGCCGGATCTCGCCGGACGGAGCCCAGGTCGCCGCCTTCGTCGGTGCCGCCGCCCTCGTCTACCTCGGCTCGGTGCTGATCGTCGACACCTTCGGCGTCTACCGCTTCGGCGAAACCCGCCAGTCGGGGCAGGCCTGGCTCTCCGCCTTCTGGACCGTGACCGCGATCGGGGCCGTGATCGTCGGGCTGGTGCGCGGTCAGGCCGCCGTCCGCCTCGGCGGCCTGGCGCTCCTCGCGGTGGCGATCGCCAAGGTCTGGACCTACGACCTCGCCGAGCTCGACGAGCTCTCCCGCGTCCTCTCCTTCGTCGGCCTCGGGCTGCTCCTGCTGGTCGGCTCGTTCGCCTACGCGCGGATCAAGCCGGAGGAGAAGGCTCCGTCTTCTTCTTCCTAGAGAAGAGCCCGCGGAAGACGGAGCGGCGGCGCCAGCCGACCCGCGAGCGCGGGTCCTGTTGCACCCAGCCGGTGTGCTCGGGGTCGAAGGGGAAGGTGGGCTCCCAGCGGGCGAGGTCGACGACGCCGATGTTCGTCCACTTGCCGCCCGCGGAGTCGAACTGGAGCTCGACCACGGCGACCTGGGCGGCCAGCAGCTCGCGGGTGAAGGCCTCGTTGTAGGCCTCGCTCACCGGCGCCGGCCAGGCTTCGTCGTGCTGGCGCCACCAGTGCTTGTGGAAGCCGGTGGCCAGGGCGCCGTGCTCGGCGCCGTCGGCGATCGTGACGATCGGCTGCACGTGGCCCTCGGCGCGGGCGGTCCCGATCGCCTCTTTCGCGTCCTCGCGAGCCAGCTCGGCCGCCTCGCTGGTCGAAGGAGTGGCCACCCTCCGAGCCTAGCGGGGGCGCCGGGGCGGAGCGGGCGCCGGCGACCTCAGTCGTCGCGGTCGTGGCGGCTGAAGGGCTGTTCGAGGTCGGCCGGGGCGAAGGCGCCGACGTCTCCTGACCCGCTCGCGTAGCGGTAGAGAGCGACCGAGAAGACCTCACGGGTGGCGAGCGCGAGGGCGGAGACGAGGAGGAGGAGGCCGACGGCGATCGCGATCAGCGCCGCGCCGAGGTTCGCGTCGTGGCGGTCGATCGCGAGGCCGGCGCCGAAGAGGATGCCGACCGGGGCCATCGCGATCACGGACCAGGTGCCGATGCTGACCAGCCCGGTGATGCCCTCGCCCCATTTGCCCTTGATCAGGTGGACCGACTCCTTGGCGGTCTCCAGTGGTCCGCGGTCCTCGAAGGCGAGCAGCGGCACGGCGAAGATCGTCGCCAGGCTCCAGGCGGCGCCGACCAGCCAGGAGGCGAGGCGCCCGAAGTAGGGGATCCGCGAAGCCAGCTGGTCGAGGATCAGGCCGACCCCCGCCGCCAGCAGCGCCCACTGCGCGATCCGGCCCACCCGTTTCCAGGAGATGCCGAGCGCCTCGCGGACGCCGATCGGGTGCCCGTCGAAGTGGGCCGCGGCGGCGCCGGCGAGGGCGACGTTGAAGAAGACGCTGATGAAGGTCAGCGGGTAGAGCGCGATCACCGCCACCAGCGCCACGTGGGCGCGGGCCTGGTGCAGGTGGTCGAAGTAGCCGGAGAAGTAGGCGATCGCGGCAGCCCCCGCCAGCCCACAGCCTGCCCCGATCAGCGCGAGCGAGATCATCGTCGGGTCCTCCCGGATCACCGCCCAGGAGGCTTTGGTCAGGCGCCAGCCCCGCGCCATCTTCCCCTCGCCCGGGGCTCCGCCGCCCCCTTGAGATTGTCCGGTCACCGTGTCCACGACATCGCGCAGACTACCGCCAGTGATCAGGGAATTGTGGGGTAAGGTCGCACGGTGTCGAGCGTTCTGATCACCGGAGTGAGCCGCGGCATCGGCCGGGCGACCGCCCTTCGGCTGGCCGCGGCGGGATGGACGGTCTACGGGACCGTGCGGCAGGTCGCCGACGGCGAGGCGCTCGTCGCCGAGGCGGCCGGGGGACGTGGCGCGATCGTGCCGCTGCAGCTCGATGTCAGCAGCGACGCGCAGATCGCGGCGCTCGACCGGGCGCTCCCGGACCGGTTGGACGCGATCGTCAACAACGCCGGGATCGTCGTCTCGGGGCCGCTCGAGACGTTGTCGGCCGACGATCTGCGCGAGCAGTTCGAGGTCAACGTGGTGGGCGCGGTGGCGCTGACCAACCTGGTGCTGCCGCGGCTGCGCGAGTCACGCGGGCGGATCGTCTTCGTCTCCTCGCTCAGTGGGATCGTCTCGACGCCGATGACCGGCGCCTACAACGCCTCCAAGTTCGCGCTCGAGGCGATCGCCGACGCCTGGCGGCTGGAGCTGCGGCAATGGGGGATCGCGGTGAGCCTGGTCGAGCCGGCGATGACCGATACCGACCTCTGGCGAAAGGCGCCGGAGACGCTCGAGGCCGAAGCGGAGGAGATGAGCGCCGAGCACCGCGACCTGTACGGGGGGCACCTCGACGGGATGCGAAAGACGGTGCCGCGGATTCAGAAGATGGCGAAACCGGTGGAGGGCGTCGCGGCGACGATCGAGCGGGCCCTGACCGCGGCGCGCCCTCGCGCCCGCTACCCGGTCGGGGTCGACGTCCGCGTGCAGGCGGCGCTCAGCGGGCTGACCCCGGACCGCGTCAAGGACGCCGCCTTCGGCCGCCTCACCGGCACGCCGAAGAAGCGCTAGGAGTTTCCGCTCGAGGGCGGCAGGAAGAGCTGCTGCCAATCCGGGACGACCCGGTCGATCGCCGACCAGGTTGCTTCCGGATCGACGTCGGGAACGGTGATCAGCCCGCGGTGGCCGCCCTTGAGGCGCAGCGCGTGGGTCAGCGCCAGCTCGGTCGAGAGCTTGGCGAGCGCCTCTTCGACCGCGGCCCGGTCGGAGTCGGTCTCGATCGGGAAGGTGTAGAGGTGCGTCCGCGTTTCCATCGGGTCAACGGTACGCGGTTGAGGGCGGGGTCGGTTATCCGGCACGGCGAGGGGGTCGAAATCACCTGCATCGGATGATGCCGCCCGGCCGTCCGGTGCATAGCTTCGATCGTGTGACCGCCGCCGGGGAGCGCGCGGCCGAATCCGATCGAAAAGAGCTGAAGCCATGGATAGAGGACTTGGACGCGCGGCCTTCGTCGCGATCCTGCTGTTGATCGCAGGCGTCGTGAACGTCATCTTCGGCATCGGCGCGATCGGCGATGCGCACTTCTACGCCGGTGGGTCCCATTACGTGATCGGCAGCCTGCATGCCTGGGGTTGGATCACGGTGCTGCTCGGGATCTTCGAGCTCTTCGCCGGCGTCTCGCTGCTGAAAGGCGACACCTTCGGGCGGGTGGTCGGCATCTTCGCCGCCTCGATCGGCGCGATCGGTGCCCTGCTCGCGGTCGGCGGCGCCTACCCGTTCTGGTCGCTCGGGATCTTCGCCATCTGCCTGATCTGCATCCACGGCCTCGTCGTCTACGGCGAGGACGTCGACGAGGCCCGCGGTTGATGCCCGCCAGGCCGGAGCGGGCCCAGACTTTGTGCAACTCATGAAAGGACGACATGGACACCGATGACATCGAGATGGGGCCGATCGACTACGTGCTGGTCGAGTGGCCGGGCAAGCAGCCCGAAGGTCAGATCGCACCGCACCTGGTCGATCTCGTCGATCGCGGCCTGATCCGGATCCTCGACCTCGCCTTCCTGACGAAGGGTGAGGACGGGACGATCGAGGCACTGGAGCTCTCCGACCTCGGCGGCGACGCTGCCGAGCTGACGATCTTCGAGGGTGCCGCCACCGGGCTGCTCGACGACGAGGATCACGCCGAGGCCGGCTCGGCACTGGAGCCGGGCACCTCGGCCGCCCTGCTCGTCTACGAGAACACCTGGGCGGCGCCGTTCGCGACCGCCGTCCGCCGCTCCGGCGGCCAGCTCGTGGCCGGTGGCCGGATCCCGATCGAAGACGTGCTCGCCGCCCTGGATGCGGTCGAGGCCAACGCTTAAGCAGGGGAGAGACGATGCCAAGATTGCTCAGAACCGTCGCCCGTACCGCCGCGATCGCCGGGACCGCGACCGCCGTCAGCGGTCGCGTCCAACGCCGCCAGGCGAACAGGTGGGGCCAGCAGGAAGCTGCCCAGGCCCCGCCGCCCGAAGCCGCTCCGGCACCGGTCGCGGCAGCCCCTGCCGCCCCGGCCTCCTCGATGATCGACCAGCTCAAGGAGCTCGGCGAACTGAAAGACCAGGGGATCCTGACCGAGGACGAGTTTGCCGCCCAGAAGGCGAAGCTACTGGCCGGCTGAGGCCGGGATCGGGGCCGCCTGCGATCCGTCGCGGGCGGCGCCGAACCTCTGGTCGAGGCCGACCGTGACGAGGTAGGCGACGACGACGCCGACGATGATCAGCGGCTCGGCGCCCGCGCCGCTTTTGCTCACCAACAGCGAGGCGAGCACCACGCAGGACAACGGCAGGCGCAGCACCGAGACCGCGCCGGCGCCCATCCCGACCGCGACCGCCCCGGTCAGGTCGAAGCCCGGCAGGCGCGAGGCGAGGATCCCGGCGGCGGCACCGATGAAGAGCGCCGGGAAGGTCGGGCCGCCGCGGAAGCTGCCGAGCGAGAGGGCCCAGGCGAGGCCCTTGAAGCCGAGCAGCAGGAGCAGGGCCGAGATCGACCAGGTCGCGGCGCCGGCGGTCAATCCCGAGAGGGCGTCCTGGCCGGAGAAGAGGACCTCTTCGATGCCCTTGCCGGTCGCTTCGGCGAAGGCGATCGCCAGCAGGGCGACGACGATCGCGGCCGCGGGCAGGATCAGGAACGGTCGGCGGCGGGCGAAGAGGTGGGTCAGCAGCCCCAGTCGCATCACCGCGAAGGTGAGCGCCGCGACGCCGATCGCCAGCAGGAAGGTCCAGGCGAAGTCGGCGAGCGCCGGCTGATCGAGGGTCGGCAGGGTCAGGGTGCCGAGCGCGTAGGCGCTGGTGCTGAGCCCCGTCAACGAGCCCATCCCGATCGAGATCAGCGAGCCGATGCCGGCGGCGAGGAGGCCGGGGAGAAGGATCAGCGGCAGCTTTTCGCGGTCCAGCCCGAGCGCCTCGAGCAGGATCACGGCGGCGATGATCGGCGAGTTGAAGAGCAGCGCCATCGCCGCGATGCTGCCCGCGGCGGCCATCACCGCCTGCGCCTCGGCCGGGGTGTCTTTTTTCAGCGAGCGGATCGCGAAGACGCCGAGCCCGGCGCCGAGCGCGATCAGCGGCGCCTCCGGACCGAGCACGAGCCCGCCGCCGATCGTCGCGAAGGCGGCGAGGACGATGCCGGGGAGTTCGATCGGCGCCACCGGGTCGCCGCCGACCTTCAGCCCTTCGGCCGGGACGTGGCCGCCGTCGCCGGGCAGGCGGACGATCGCCGCCGCGGCCAGGAGCCCGGCGAGCGCGAGGACGACGACGTAGAACCAGGACGGCGCGCCGCCGTCGTGGCCGAGCGCTTCCGGCAGGTCGGTGAAGAGCCCGACCTGGATCTGGTGGATCAGCTCGAGGAAGCCCCAGGCGGCGAGCGAGACGACGATGCCGACGGCCGACGCCAACACCAGCAGGGGGATCAGGCGTCGCGACACCGGCCGACTATATGGACGGTCGAAGGATTCCGGATCACCTGCTTCGGGTGATGTGATCCGGTGCGGGTGGCCATAGGTTCGCTTCGATCAGATGACGAGCGTGACCGCGAAAGAGCCCACCACGAGCGACCGCAACCCGGCCGAGCTCGGCAAGGGCGCGAGGAAGCTCGCCTCGCGATCCTCGCAGGCCGCCTGGGCCCCGGGGCCCGACCGCGTCGGCCCCTTGGAGGTCCTCGCCGCGCAGGACAAAACGCGCGTCCCCGAGCTGGTCCCGGTCCGCTACGGACGCATGCTGTCCTCCGCCTTCACCTTCTACCGCGGGGCGGCGGGGATCATGGCGGCCGACCTCGCCACCAACCCCGACTCGGGCCTGCGGGTGCAGCTCTGCGGCGACGCCCATCTCTCCAACTTCGGCGTCTTCCAGGCGCCCGACCGGCGGCTCGTCTTCGACATCAACGACTTCGACGAGACGCTGCCGGGGCCGTTCGAGTGGGACGTCAAGCGCCTCGCGGCGAGCGTCGCGATCGGCGCCCGCGACCGTGGCTTCGAGGCGTCGGAGAGCGAGACCGCGGTCCTCGCGTCGGTCAGCGCCTACCGCACCGCGATGGCGCAGTTCGCCGTGATGAGCCGGCTCGACATCTGGTACGCCCGTCTCGACGTCGAAGGGGCGGCCTCGCAGTGGCAGCAGGACGCGAAGAAGGCCGCCCGGCGGCGCCTCGAAAAGAACCTCGACAAGGCTCGCAACAAGGGCAGCCTGCGAGCGCTGCAGAAACTCACCGAGACGGTCGACGGCGAGGTTCGCATCGCCGATCGTCCGCCGCTCCTGGTCCCGATCGACAAGCTCGCCGAGCGCGAAGGCCGTGACCCGGCCGAGATCCGCACGCTGATCGAAGGGCTGCTCGACAGCTACCGCGAGTCACTCGACGATCAGGCCCGGGTCCTGGCCGGTCAATACCGCTACGTCGACGCGGCCCACAAGGTCGTCGGCGTCGGCAGCGTCGGCACCCGTGCCTGGATCGCGCTCCTCTTCGGCCGCGATGAGCAGGACCCGCTCTTCCTGCAGATGAAGGAAGCCGGCCCGTCGGTCCTCGAGCCGTTCGCCGGCGCGAGCAGATTCGCCAACCACGGACAGCGCGTGGTCACCGGGCAGCGACTGACCCAGGCGGCGAGCGACGTGTTGCTCGGCTGGCTGACGGTCGAGGGCATCGACGGCAAGCAACGCGACTTCTACGTGCGCCAGCTCTGGGACGGCAAGGGCTCGGCGGAGATCGAGGCGATGACCGCGCCGACGATGGCCACCTATGCCGGGCTCTGCGGCTGGAGCCTGGCCCGCGCCCACGCCCGGACCGGCGATCCGCGCGCGATCGCCGCCTACCTCGGTCAAGGCGACAAGTTCGACCGCGCGATCGCCGAGTTCTCGGCGGCGTACGCGGACCAGAACGAATCCGATTATCAAGTGGTGATCGACGCCGAGCGCGCCGGGACCCTCAAGGTCGAGAGCGGGGTGTAGGCGAGATGGCGGACAGCTTCGAAGCGAGCGTGGTGGTCGACAAGCCGATCGAGCAGGTATTCGACTTCCTGGTCGACGGTGAGAACGACAAGAAGTTCAGCGCCCGGGTCCTGGAGATCGAGAAGAAGACCGACGGTCCGATCCGCGCCGGGACCGTCTACGCGAGCACGGTCAAGGACGCCGGGATCAAGACGCAGCGCGAATTCGAGCTCGACCTGGTCGAACGGCCGACGAGAATCCGCTGGCGTGAGCTCTCGAGCGCGCCGGTCGTGGTTCCCGAGGGTGGCTACGACCTCGTCACCGAGGGGACGGGAACCAGGGTGACCCTCTTCAACGAGCTCGAAGGACAAGGCTTCGGCAAGTTGATCAAGGGCTTCGCCCTGCGCTCCGCGCGCAAGAGCGCCGACGGGATGGTCCGCTCGATCAAGACGGTGATCGAGGCCGAGTAGCCCTTGATGCCCCTCGCGGCCGTCGGGCCTTGATCTGACATGGGCGACATCTTCCTGCTCGCACTCGTCTCGGCCGTCAACCCGACCCTGCTCGCGGCGGTGACGCTGATGCTGTTTCTGCCGAGCCCCAAGCGGCTCTTGCTCGGCTACCTTGCCGGCGCCCTCCTCGTCAGCCTGTCGATCGGCTTCGTGATCGTCTTCGTCGTCCACGACTCGAGCGCGACGAGCACGTCCCGCGGCACGGTCAGCCCGTCGATCGACATCGCCTTCGGCCTGATCTTGCTCCTGGTCGCCTACGTCCTGCACGCGGGCCACGACCAGCGACTGAAAGAGCGCCGACGTCAGGGCAAGGCTGCCAAGGACGGGGGAGGGGAGCCGGTGGAGAAGGGACCTTCGAAAGTCGAGCAGCTGCTCGGTCGGGGGTCGGCGCGGATCACCTTCGCGCTCGGCGTCGTGCTGACCCTGCCCGGCATCTCCTACCTGGCGGCGCTGCACGATCTCCAGCAGCTCGGCTACGGGACGGTGGGGGAGATCCTCGTGATCATCGGGTTCAACATCATGCTGTTGATCCTGCTGATCGTCCCGCTGGTCGGATTCTTGGTCGCGCCCGAGCGGACCGTGGTCGAGGTGCAGCGCTTCCGCGCCTGGCTGACCCGCAGCGGCCGCAAGATGGCGATCGACGGTGCCGCCGTCCTCGGCGCGCTGCTGCTGATCCGCGGCCTGATCGGGTACCTGACCTGAGCAGCGGGCCTTCCGAGGATCACCCGGTTCGCACGATGCGGTGGGAACCCGACTGTTGTTCAGTGATGCATGACCGAATCAACGGTCACCCGAGGCAAAGGAGGGGCTGATGCCCCCGTTGAGGAGGCGGCCGCTGAGGAGCGCGGCGATGGTCGGCGGAGCGGGATACGAGATCGGCAGGCACCAGGTGGCCGGACCCCCTCCGGAGCCGGCCGCGGACGCGGCCTCCGATGCCAATCGGATCGACGCGCTGACCAAACTCAAGTCCTTGCTCGATGACGGCGTGCTGACGCGGGAGCAGTACGACTCCGAGCACGCCCGCCTGACCGCGGGCATCTAGGCATGGCCGACCAGCCCCGCGCCCTCGGGCCCGTGCAGCTCGTGATCATCGCCTTCGAGGACGGCAGCTTCGAGGGCGGGATCCTGGACGAGCTTCGGCGCCTCCGCGATCACGACGCGGTCCGCCTGATCGACCTTCTCTTCGTCGCCAAGGGCGAGGACGACGAGGTCACCGAGCTGGCGATGGGCGATCTTTCCGCCGCGGAGGCGGAAAGGTACGGCGCCTTGGTCAGGGCCCTGATGGGGTTCGAGGTCGGCGGCGACGCGGCGTCCCGGAACGGTTCGTTGCTCGACCTGGACGAGGCCTGGTTTCTCGCCGACCAGATCCCGGCCGGGACGGCGGCGGCGGTCGCCCTGCTCGAGCACCGTTGGGCCGCGCCACTGCGCGACGCGATCGAGGCGGCGAGCGGCCACGACCTGGTCGACACCTGGGTCCACCCGAAGGATCTGATCGCGATCGGCGCCGGGGAGGATTAGAAGGGTTTTCTCAACCTGGGCATCTGGTTCATGTTTACTGGACAAGTGCCCGGGATAACGTCCTGTCTAAGAAGGTCGATCTTCTGAGCGGTGGGGGCGAGGCCGACGCCCTGTCCGCGCCGCGATCGTTGGTCCACCGCCCACGCCTGCTCGCGCGGCTGGAGCAGTCCTCGCTTCCCCTGATCCTGGTCACCGCCCCGTCGGGCTACGGGAAGTCGGTGCTGATCGAGCAGTGGTCCGAGCGCGACCCGCGGCCCTACCCGACCCTGATCCTTGGCGACGAGCACAACGATCCGGCGCTGCTGATCGAGTCGATCGTGGGCGCGCTCGAGCCGATCGAGCCGGTCGCGCGCGAGGTCGGGGTCGCGCTCGCCAACCCTGACCCGAGCATCAGGAAGGTCGTGCTGCCGCGGCTCGGCGATTCGCTGGAGCGGCGCCAGGTGCCCTTCGTCCTCGTCCTCGACGACTTCGAGCGGGTCAGGTCCGCGGCGGCGCTCGAGGTGGTGAAGGCTCTGGTCGGCCGCCTCCCGCGAGGCTCCCAGTTGGTGCTGGCCAGTCGGACCGAGCCCGAGCTGGCGCTCGGCCGGCTGCGCGTCCAGGGCGGCGTCGACGAGCTCGGGCCGGCCGAGCTGGTGATGACCAAGGGCGAGTGCCAGGAACTGCTGGGGGCTCTCGGCCTGCGCCTCGGGCCGGGGCAGCTCGAGACACTGGTCCGGCGCACCGAGGGTTGGCCCGCCGCCCTCCATCTGGCCGGCCTGGCGCTGCGGGACGTGGAGGATCTGGACGAGGCGATCGCCCGCTTCGCCGGCGACGACCGCTTCGTCGTCGACTACATCAGCGAAGAGTTCCTCGAGCCCGTCAGCCGTCGCCAGCTCGACTTCCTGCGCCGGGCCTCGATCCTCGATCGCCTCAACGGCGACCTCTGCGACAGCGTCCTCGAGCGACGTGGCTCGGCGACGCAGCTCCGCGAGCTGTCGCGCACGAACATGCTCATCACCCCACTCGATCGCCGCGACGAGTGGTTTCGCCTCCATCCCCTCTTCCGCGAGATGCTGCGGGCGGAGCTGCGGCGTTCCGAGCCCGAGGAGGAGGAGCGCCTCGACCGGCGCGCGTCGGACTGGTGGGCCGGGCACGGTGACTGGGACCGGGCGATCAGGCACGCGGTCGACGCGGGCGCGCTGGACCGGGCCGGCGAGCTGCTCTGGACGGGCATCCCCGAATTCACCACCCGCGGTCGCAACGCCACGGTGATCGGCTGGCTGGACCGCCTCGGCGAGGGGGCCCTCGCCTCCGACGCCGCGCTGAGCCTGACCGCGTCCTACGCTCAGATCACCCAGGGGTCGGGCGGGAAGACCGAATACTGGGCGGCCGTCGCCGCCGGGCTGATCGACGCCGAACCGCCGTCGGACAAGAAGACCGTCCTCACCGCGGGCCTCGGCCTGATCGAGGCGGCGCTCGCCCGAGGCGGGGTCGGGGCGATTGCCGACCGCACCGCGCTTGCTGCCGAGATGCTCCCTGCCGACAGCCCCTGGATGTCGATGTGCCGCCTGGTCGAGGGGGTCGGTCTGCACCTGCAGGGCCGACGTCCGGAGGCCCGGGAGAAATTGGCCGACGGGGCGCGCCGGGGGGCGGTCGGCGCGCCGAACGTTCAGGTCCTGTGCCTTTCCCAGCTCGCCCTGCTGGCGATCGAGGCCGACGACTGGACCTTGGCCGAGATGCTCGCCTCGCAGGCCCGCGCCCAGCTCGACCGCTCCGGGATCGACGAGTATCCGATGATGGCGCTGGCCCTGTCGGTGTCCGCCGTGGTGCGATCGCGCACCGGCCGGCTGGAGGCGGCCGCGGCCGACCTGCGCCAGGGCAGGGCGCTGCTCGAACGGCTTGAAGACTTCGCCCCGTGGTATGAGGCGGAGACCTGGGTCGTGCTGGCCCGGGCGTCGGTCCGCCTCGGTGACGCGCCGCAGGCGACGGTCATGCTCGGCGAAGCCTCCCGCGTCCTCGCGCTGACCCCCGACGCGATCGTCCTCGGGCAGTGGATCGCCGAGACCGCACGGTCGATCGACGCCGTCTCGGCAGCAGCGATCCGTGACCTGACCCCGGCCGAGATGCACATACTTCAGTACCTGCCGACGCACCTCTCCTTTCCGCAGATCGCCGGCCAGGTCTTCGTCTCGCCGAACACGGTGAAGACCCAGGCCCAGTCGGTCTACCGCAAGCTCGGGGTCACCTCGAGGCGCGAGGCCGTGGAACACGCACGGGCGGCGGGGCTGCTCGACCCGGACGGGCCTGAGTCGACCACCGCCAGAGGCTGAGAGCGAGCGGGGTCGCCGCCGTCGCCACGAGATCACCCTGTTCGGATGATGTCCGGCGGGCTCGCGCTTTTTACATTTCTTTCACCGTGACTCACTGGGGAGCCGCGGGCAAAGATGACGGAACGCTCCTCCAAAGACCCGGCTCCGCTCCCTGCCGCGCCCGGCTACGACATCGCCGGCGTGCCCCTCACCCCGCGGGCCCATCACCTGCTGGAGCTGGAGTTCGGCGACCGCAAGGATTTCGACGACCCGCGGTTGGAGTGGCGCCGGCTCTTCTCGGAGCTGCTCGGCACGTTCATGCTGGTGCTGGTCGCGGCGGGTGGCGGCCTCCTTCACGCGAAGGGCCAGATCAGCTTGCCGGCGGCGGTGGTGGCGCCCGGGTTGATGGTCCTGGCGATCATCCTCTTCATGGGAGCCGTCTCCGGCGCGCACCTGAACCCCGCCGTCTCCTTCGCCTTTGCCCTGCGCGGCGACTTCCCCTGGAAACGCCTGCCCGGCTACGTCATCGTCCAGCTGCTCGGCGCGTCCCTGGCCTGCCTCTTCCTGCTCGCCGTCTTCGGCAACGTCGAGCACCTGGGGGCGACCTTGCCTGGACCCGGGTACACGAATTGGCAGGCCTTCCTGATGGAGGTCGTGCTGACCGCGACCCTGGTCAGCGTCATCCTCGGCACCGCCTCGGCCGCGCAGAACGTGGGCGCGATCGCGGCGCTCGGGGTCGGCGGCTACATCGCCCTGGCGGGGCTCTGGGCGGCTCCGGTCAGCGGCACCTCGATGAACCCGGCCCGATCGTTCGGCCCGGCGCTCGTCAGCGGTGACTTCTCCAGCTACTGGGTCTACGTCGCCGGGCCGGTCGCCGGCGCGCTGATCGCGGTCGGCTGCGCTGTCCTCCTGCGGGGACGGGGCGGCAGCTCGATCTCGCGAGCGGCCGGGTCGGGCATCCTCGATCCGGGCAGCAGGCGGGCGCGCCAGGTCCTCGCCCACGACATCGACTCCGGTGATGAAGATCCAACCGCGCCCTGACCTCGCCGGCGCCACGATCGCGCCACCGGATCGAACGCCGAAATTCATCCGCGGCGCGACCACCACGCGCGCCGCCTACCTGGTTGCCCGCGACGCCCACGGCGGTCCGGGCCACGGGGACACCAAGCTCTCCCATCCGGTGGCGGTGGCCGAGCTGCTGGCCGCCGCCGGCTTCGGGGAAACGGTGATCTGCGCGGCACTCCTCCACGACACGGTCGAGGACACCCCGCTCGACATCGAGCAGATCGAGCGGTCGTTCGGTGACGAAGTCGCCGGCCTGGTCGCCGACCTCACCGAGGATCTCCGCATCAGCCGGTATCCGGCACGCAAGGCCGAGGCCCGGGCCCGCGTCGTCCGCGATCGACGGGTCGCGGCGATCTATGCCGCCGACAAGTTGGCGAACACGCGGCGCCTGCTCGAGGACGGGGAGTGCGTCGACGGCGAACGCCTCGACCACTACGTGAAGACGCTGCGGCTCTTCTCCGAGAGCTTGGACGGCCTGCCGTTCCTGGTCGAGCTCTCCCTCGCCCTGACGACGCTGGTCGACCGCGACGCAGATCGGATCGGGAGTCGGGCGCCCGGCTAGCAAGGCCCCTCAGGGCCCCTCTCGCCAGGCGCCCTCCTCGGATCAGGCCAGCAGCTTCGCCTTCGCCTGTTCGAACTCCGCCTCGCTGAGCGCGCCCTTCTCTTTCAGGTCGGCCAGTTTGTGCAGTTCGTCGGCGGGACTGCTGTGAGCCTGTTCCTGGACGTAGGAATCGAAATGGTGTTTCGCTTCGGATTGCGCCTGTAGCGCCCGTTCGCGCATCCCCGACCCGCGGGCGATCAGGTAGACGAACATCGAGATATAGGGGATGAAGACGAGGAAGATGATCCACGCCGCCTTCGCCCAGCCCGACATCGCGTGGTCGCGGAAGAGATCGCCGATGATCGTGAAGAGGATCCAGAACCAGATCACGAACAGGAAGATCTCGAAGACGGTCAGAAGCAGGTCGCCGAAGCTGACGTCTGCGAGCGGCAAGTGGGGGGTCCTTTCGTTCTGCGGATAGATGACTGCCCGCAGAAGCTAGGCCGAGCCGCCCCTTCTCACATCATTCGATCTGGGTGATCCGTCCTCCGGCAGGCCGAGCTCGTCGCGCGCGACGAGGCTAGCGCCGCTTTCAGGCGTGGTCGGGGGCGCGCGAGGTGAAGGCGGCGTCCGGCCGGCGGTCGAGCCAGCGCAGGAGGAGGAGCGCAGCGGCCGGGACCACGATGACCCCGGCGGCGACGAGGAACCAGGGTTGGGCGGCGTCGGAGCCGGCGCCGACCGTGTGGACGATCGCCAGCACCCAGAAGGCGGCGATCAGGCGGTGGAGCTTGCGCCAGCGGGCCGCGCCGATCCGGTCGCGGGCGTAGTAGGAGATGCCGAGGGCGGCAAGGCCGTAGCCGGCGATGATCCCGAGCCCGGTCCAGAGCGGCCGGTAGAAGCCGACGAAGGGGATCGCGATCCCGACCGGCCCCGGGTTGAGGTAGGAATCGCCGAGCAGGGACACGCCGTGCAGGACGACCATCGCCAGGGTGGTCAGGGAGAGTGCCTCGTGGATCGCCCGCAGGTCCCGTTTGTTCGACGTCTGGCGCTTCGATCCCATCATCAGGCCGGCCGCGACGGCGGCGCTGGCGAGGATCAGGGCGGCGCCGCCGGCGGCCCGGCTGGTGATCCAGAAGAGGTGTTCGCCGGCGATCACGTCGCCTGCACCTCGGGCAGGAGCGCGGCGAACGGCTCGACCGTCGTTGCCTCGCCGCCGTCGAGGACGACCACGCCGCCGAACGGGAGGTGCTCCTCGGCTCCGTCCGGCCCGGCGAGGAGCGCCGACTTGGCGAGCGTCTCGGCGAGCAGGCCGGTGGGGGCGAGCGCGGTCGCCTGCACGACCCCGGTGAAGGCGGGCTCGCCGGTGGCGGGGTCGATGATCTGATGGGCGGGGCGACCGTCGGCGGCGGCCCAGGCGCGGCGGGTGATGCCGCTGGTGGCGACGGCCCCGTCGCTGATCCGCAGCTCGCGCAAGGGCTCGCCGCCGGCCGGGTCGTCGACCAGGATCTTCCGCGGTCGCCCCTCGCTGCCGCCGACGCGAAGGTCGCCGCAGCAGTCGACGGCGAAGGTGGCGAATCGCGCCAGCGGCTCGCCGACCAGGTCGGCGAGGAGGCCCTTGGCGATCCCGCCGGGGTCGAGGCGCAGACCCGGCGGCCGGGTCACCGTGCCGGCTCGCTCGTCGACCGCGAACTCGCACCAGCCGGCCCGCGGGCCGGGGCCGGCGGCGCGGGGTGGAGGTTGCCGGCCGAGGTTCGCCCGCGGTCCGAAATCGCGCGACTCGGAGTATCCGGCCGCCTCGATCTCGTCGACCAGCGTCGCGTCGACCAGGCCGCCGCTGCGCAGGCCCGCGCTCAGCGCCGCGGCGGCGACCCGGCGCAGCAGCGGCGAGGCGGGCACCTCGGCGCGCGGGTCGCGGTTGAGGCGCGAGAGCTCGCTCTCCGGGTCGAAGCGGGAGAGCGCCGCGTGGGCGTCGAGCAGGGCTTCGCGTGCCCGGCTCGCCGCTCTTCTCGCGGCCCCTTCGTCGAGGTCGCCGACGCGCACCGTGCAGCGGCCGCCGAGGCACTCGAAGGTCTCGACCACCTCGCGGCTCATGACTGGCTCGTCACCAGCGGTTCCACTTCTTCTTCGATGACTTCCGGTTCGGATTCGACTTCTGCTTCTTCTTCGACTTCCGGTTCGGATTCGATCGCTTCCGGTTCTTCTTCGATCGGGGCCGAGTCGGTCCGGCGTTCGAATTCGAGTTCGCGCGGGTCGGTGGTTTCGATTTCCTTGCTCGCGCTGCCCGCCGCGCGGGTCGCGACGGCCGTTTCCTTGCCGCCCAGCACCGGGTCGTTGCCGGTCGCCATCTGGGTGAAGACGACGGCCCAGAGGACGACGAAGCAGACCAGGGAGATCGCGACGACCCGCCCCCGCAGCATCCCGGCGCGGCGGCGTTGGGCGGCGAGTCGCATCCAGGCTTTCCGTTTCAGTTCTCGCTTCTCGATCGGGTCCATGCCTCAGGTTTCCTCCGTCTCCAAAAGGTGCGATGAGTGGACGCTGGGGATTTCCTCAGAGCCAGGCGCTGCCGGCCGAGAGCGCCAGGAAGCCGAGCGCGACGCCGGCGACGATCGCCATCGCCAGCGCGCCGGCCCGCATCCCGGATCCCGCCAGGCGCGCCTCGCGCGGGCCGTGCCGGCGCCAATCGGCGCTCGCCAGCCGCGGCAGCTCGAGCAGGTGCCCGAGCACGTGCAGGGTCATCAGCGCCACCCAGGCGATGAAGCTCAGCTTGTGGGCGAAGATCAGCGTGTTGCTCGGCGGCCCGGTGAAGAGCAGCGCGATCCCGGTGCCGAACACCGCCAGCGTGGTGAGGACGACGCCGGGCGCGAGCAGGCGCAGGACGAGCGGCGGCGGCCCCTTGCGGACGTAGGGGTCGTCGTGGGTGTAGTAGCGGGCGAAGCGGTAGCCGGTGCTGGCCAGCTTCAGCGCCACCGGCGGGACCAGCAGCAGGCCGATGAACATGTGCGGGCCGAGCAGTTGGCCGATGAAGGGGATCGTCACCCCCTCGGCGGCGAGCAGGACGAGGAGGGCGGTGGCGACCGCGCCGGTCAGCCGGGCGTTGCCGGCGACGCCGCCGGTGCGGGGGGAGACGCGATCGGATACGCGGCCGATCGACGCTGCCTGGGAGTCGAGCATGGCGAGGATGCTGCGCTCGCCACCTGCCCTCTCCCTAACGCGTCCGTGAGAGAACTCTCATCCGGCTGCGGGCAGGACTACGAGCCGGCGCGTAGACCGGGCAGCTCGAAGCTGACCCGGGCGCCGCCCGCGGGGGATTCCGCGACTCGGATCGCGCCGCCATGCGCCTCGACGATCGCGCGGGCGATCGCCAGTCCGAGGCCCGAGCCGCCGCTGCCCCGGTCACGAGCGGCGTCGCTGCGATGGAAGCGGTCGAAGACGCGCTCGCGCTCGGCGGGCGCGATGCCCGGCCCGTCGTCGTCGACGTCGATGCGCAGGCGCCCGTCGATCGCGACCGAGCCGACCGTGACCTGCCCGTCCGTGCCGGCGTGGCGGCGGGCGTTCTCGACCAGGTTGCGGATCACGCGGGCGACCAGGTCGGGATCGAGGTCGATCTGCCCGCTCACGGTGGCGCCGAGGCCGGCGGCGCCGGGGGCGGCGGCGACGGCCTCGCGCAGGAAGGCGGCGGCGTCGAGCTCGCGTCGCTCCGGGCCGGCGCCCTCGTCCAGGCGGGCCAGGGCCAGCATCTCGTCGACCAGCCGTTCGACCCGACGCAGCTCGGCCAGCGTCGTCGCCTCGACCCGGCGCACGTCGGCGGCCCCCGGATTCGGCTCGCGGGCGAGGACTTCGATCTGGCCGCGGATCGCGGTCAGCGGGCTGCGCAGCTCGTGCGAGGCGTCGGAGACGAAGCCGCGCTGGCGGGCGAAGGCGTCCTCGAGGCGGTCGAGCATGTGGTTGAAGGAGTCCGCCAGGGTGCGCAGCTCGGCCGCTGCGGAGGGGTCGACCGCGACCCGCGGGCTGAGGTCGCCGGCGTCGACGTCGGCGGCGGTGCCGGCGAAGCGGCGCAGCGGGGCGGCCGTCCGGGCGGCCACCAGGTAGCCGGCCAGAAGCGCCGCGACCAGGGCCGCCGCGCCGACCACGAGGAAGGTCTGCTCGACGTCGGACTGGGCGTCCTCGATCGGCGACTCGGAGTTGTCGTGGCGGTCCCGCGTGGCGCCCGGTTCGTGCGCCTCGCGTTCCTCCTCCTGGCCGATCACGGTCTGCTCGTGCGACATCTGCGCGCGCACGGCGACGAAGACGATGGCGAAGGCGAGGATCACGATCGCCCCGAACGACAGCGCCAGGCGCCCGCGCAGCCCGAGCCGCTCCCAGCGGCCCCTCATCGCGGCGCCCGCAGGCAGTAGCCGACCGCGCGCACCGTCACGATCGGCGCTGGCGAGTCGGGCCGGGCGAGCTTGCGGCGCAGGTAGCCGACGTAGACCTGGACGATGTTCGTCCCCGGGTCGTGGTCGTAGCCCCAGACCGAGGAGAGGAGCTCCTCGCGCGTGCAGACCCGCCCGTCGTTGCGCATCAGGTAGGCGAGCAGGGCGGCCTCGCGTTCGGGCAGCCGGGTCGTGACGCCGTCGCGCCGCGCCTCCCGGCTGATCAGGTCGAGTCGGATGCCCGCCGCCTCGATCGCGCGTTCGGACCCCGTCCCGTCACGCAGTCGCGCCCGGATCCGCGCCAGCAGCTCCTCGAACGCGAACGGCTTGGTGAGGTAGTCGGTGGCGCCGCCGTCGAGCCCCTCGACCCGGTCGGAGACCTCGGCCTTGGCGGTCAGCATGATCACCGGCAGGGCGGGGCGGACCCGTCGCACCCGTCCCAGCACCTCCAGCCCGTCGGCCCCGGGCAGCATCCGGTCGAGGACGACCAGGTCGACGTCGGGGTCGAGCGCCAGCCGGGCGCCGGTCTCGCCGTCGCCTGCCACGGTGACCGCGTACCCCTCGGCCCGTAGCCCCCGGTCAAGGAAGTCGGCGATGCCCACCTCGTCCTCGACGACCAGGATCTCCATCGCCTCGATGCTAGGTGCGGGTGATTAAAAGGCCGCAGGCGTTCGCCGGCGAGGGACCCCGGTCGCATCGCCTGCGAACGGGGTCACCCGCTGCGCCTGCGGGTACCGGCTACTCCCGCGGCCGGGTCCCAGCGGCTTTGACCGGATCACCTTCCGGTTCCCGCTCGGGATGAAACGACCAACCGCCGTCAAAGAGACGGAGGAGTGAGGCGCCCTCTGGCCGCGGGCTCATCACCACCACCCGGCGGCGTCAGGCAGGAGGTTCGGCGGGGTCGCCGATCGCCGCGCCGAGGACGAAGACCTCGGCGGCGACGCCGTTCCGGTTCACCTGGCTGAAGCAGGCGGTGACGGGGCGACCGGTGACCTCTTCGACGATCCCGAGAAACAGCGGCTCGATCTGGGCCTGAAGGGCCTGCCGGTTGAGGCGGACCTGGTCGAAGCGGCCACCGTCGACCAGCAGTTGCTCGGCCCGGGTGAACACGTTCTCGAGGATGCAGACGACGACGTCGTCGCGCCAGATCGTCTTCGCCTTGGTCGGACCGCGACCGTGGTAGTCGGCGTAGATGCCGACGACCTGGCGCGATACGGCGGCGACGACCGGGCCGGCTCCGTCTCTCGAGGCCTGTTCTTGCGGCGGCTCCTGAGTCATCGCGGGCGTCACGAGAATAACGGGTACCTTCACCCCGAGTGATGGGAGCCTCGTCTGAAAATCGTATGCAGGGCGCCCGCCTTGGCGACGATGCCCTCGACCGGATCGCCGCCACCCTGGCCGAGCTCTACTACTCCCTGTACGAGGAGCGGCCGCTCGACGCGCGCGCCTCGCTCAACGACAACATGCTCGCCTTCGTCTTCGAGGACGGCCTCTCGGTCGCCGACGAACGGCTCCTGCAGGGCGGCCGGGACGAGCGCCTGCGGGAGTTCCGCGAACACTTCCTGCGCGCCGCCGATACGGAGATGGCGGGCGTCGTCACTGCCCTCACCGGGCTGCCCGTCACCTACTCCTTCTACGGGTTCGACGTGAAGACCCGCACCACGCACGCGATCTTCGTCCTCGACCTGAGTGCCTTAAACGCCTCCGAGGAACGCCAGGCCGTCCTCAACTGGAGCGAGCAGGTGCGCCGCAACGCGCGGCTGTTGCGCGAGCAGCACGTCGCCGCGCGGAACATCCACCACGGCATCAAGGAGGAGTTGCGGGAGCACCGCGAGCGAATGCAGCGCGAGGCGGACGGCGAGCAGCGCGGCCGGTCAGTCGATCGCTGAGTCGGCGCCCGGCTCGCGCATCAGCACGATCGCGCCGAAGAGGCCGCGGCTGGCCGAGAACAGCGGCATCACCCGCACTTCGCAGCTGAAGGTCCGGCCCCGGCGGTTGACCGCCTCGAGCGTCAGCTCGGTTCTGGCCTCCGAGCCGGACGAGGTCGCCCGGGCCAGCGGCTCGCGCAGCTGATCGAGCGGCAACCCGATGTCGAGCCCGAGGATGTCCTCGCCTTCGACCTCCTCGGGCCGCAGACCCCAGAGATCCTGCGAGTTGCCGTTCCAGAGCTGGACCTTGTTCTCGCGGTCGACCACCGCCACGCCGACGCCGAGGGTGCCGAGGATCCCCTCGAGGAAGAGGTTCAGGCGGTCGAGCTCCTCGGTGTGGCGACGCTGCTCGTCGTTCATCGCCTCGAGCTCGTCGTTGGTCGAGGTGAGCTCCTCGTTCATCGTCTGCAGCTCCTCGTTCGCCGACTGCAGCTCCTCGTTGGTGGTCTCCAACTCCTCGTTGGTCGACTGCAGCTCCTCGTTGGTCGTCTCCAGCTCCTCGACCGTCGACTGCAGCTCCTCGTAGGCGGTCTCCAGTTCGCGTTTGGAGTTGCCGTGCTCGGTGGCGAGCCGGGCCACCTCGGTGACGTCGGCGAAGGTGACCGCGGCGCCGGTCGGTGATTTCTCGGCGCCGAAGATCGGCGTGACTTCGACTTCGAAGATCCGCTCCTCGCCGTCGCGCTTCCACTCGACCCGGTCCGCGGTCACCGACTCGCCGAGCTCGAACGCCCGGTCGAGCAGGCCGCGCAGCTCCAGCGGCCGGTAGGAGAGCTCGAGGTCCTGGAGCGGACGGCCGATGTCCGCGGGCCCGAGCGAGAACAGTTCCGCGGCGCGGTTGTTGGCGTCGACCAGGAAACGTTGGCCGTCGACCACGAAGCGGGCGATCGGGCCGATCAGCGAGGCCGCCTCGCGCAGGTCGGCGTGGCGGCGGGCGCGCATCTCGTCGCCGAGTTCCGGATCGCCGACCACGACGCCGACCCGTTCGCCGATGTTGCGTCGCGGGATGCGCCGGAAAACCCTTCGCTTGATGTCGGCGAGGGCGAAGTATTCGGAGTGGCGGACCAGCATCTCCGATTTGCCGAGCACCATGTAGCCGCGGTCGCGCAGGGCGAAGTTCAGCTGCGAGAGGATCCGCGTCTGCGCGTCGACCATGAAGTACATGAGGACGTTGCGGCAGAAGAGGAGGTCGATGCGGGAGATCGGCGCGTCCTGGAGCAGCTCGTTGCGGCCGAAGATCACCGAGCGCCGCAGGTCGGGGCGGAAGACGAAATCGCGGCCGCTCTCGACGAAGTACTTGTCGACCAGCTCGGACGGCAGATCGGCCAGTGCCTTGGCCGGGTAGACGGCGGCGCGCGCTTCGGTCAGCGCCTCCTCGTCGAGGTCGGTGGCGTAGATCTTCACCCGCCGCTTGAACGCCTCCTCGCCGAGCACCTCGGCGAGGACGATCGCCGCGGTGTAGGCCTCCTCGCCGGAGGCGCAGCCCGCCGACCAGACGCGGATCGGCTCCTCGTCGGGGATCGCCTGGACGAGTTTCGGCACCAGGGTTTCCTGCAGGAACTGCCACGTCTCCGGGTCGCGGAAGAACCCGGTGACGTTGATCAGGATCGTGTTGAAGAGCTGCGAGAACTCGCGCGGATTGGCCTCGAGGAAGTCGATGTAGTGCTCGTAGTCGGCGACCTCGACTTCGCCCATCCGCTTGCGGATGCGGCGCTCCAGCGTCGCCCGCTTGTAGCCGGAGAAGTCGAACCCGCGCGAGTCGCGCAGGTACTCGAGCAGCCGCTCCAGGGCGGGATCCTCGACCTCGGCGGCGCCCTCGGCCGCGGCGGACTCCTCGCGCGCGCTCATCAGGCGGGCCGGGCCTCGGCCGTGACCTCGGCCACCGATTCGGAGCCGCGCAGGCGGAGCAGGGTGCCGCGGATCTCGTCGGCGTGGTCGGATGCCACCTTCGCTTTCACGGTGAGGCGGTCGACGGTCGAATCGACGGTCGTAGCCCCGCCGCCGTGGCGGCCGGCGCGCCGGGCCATCCGGCGCAGCAGGTCGGCGCGCTCGTCGAGGGTGCGGATCGCGGTCCAGAGGGCGCTCTCGAGCGCCTCGCCCTGCTCGTCGTCGAAGCTCTCCGGCGAATAGGAGTGGCCGACCTGGCAGGCGAAGCGGACCACGCCGCCCTCCTCGCGCTCCAGCATCACCCCGCCGCAGTCGGGGCAGGTCAGCAGGGTCGGGTCGCCTTCGATCTCATCGCGGCCGAACTCGACCTCGACCAGGTCGATCGCCTGGTCCTCGGGATCCTCGACCGCGGCGTCGGCGGCCGTCGAGTCGAGCGGCGCGTCGATCAGATCGAAGAGCACGGCGCCCATCCCGGCCAGCGGCACGATCCGGTCGGGGTCGACGTCGCGGATCGCATTGCGCGGCATGTCGCCGTAGAGGGCGTCGGCGGGGTCCTGGACGACGGTGGCGCCGCCGCGCTGCTTGATCAGCCGCAGGCCGTCGGTGCCGTCGTCGAGCGTGCCGCTGAGGACGACGCCGATCACCCGCGGCCCGTAGGCGCGGGCGGCGCTGCGGAAGAGCGGGTCGATCGCCGGCCGGTGGCCGTTCTCCCGCGGCCCGGCGCTGAGGTGGATGTTCGGCCCGCGCAGCAACAGGTGGAAGTCGGGCGGGGCGACGTAGACGTGGCCGCGCTCGAGCTGCTCGCCGTCGCGGGCGGGCGTCGCCGGCAGCGGGCCGGCCCGGTCGAGGATGTCGTGGAGGACGCTGGTCCCGGAGGACATCAGGTGGAGGACGACCAGCACCGAGGCGGGCAGCTCCGGCGGCAGCTGGGCGACCAGCGCCTGCAGGCTCTGCACGCCGCCCGCCGAGGTGCCGACGACGATCACGTCGCGCTGGATCACCGGCCCGGCCCCGGCCGGTGCCTCGAGGTCGAGGATCTCGGCTCCCGCCGGCGGGTCCCTCGTCATCGCGCGCTCCCTTCGTCCTGCGCGGCTTTTTCCTGGGCCTCCACGATGTGGGATTTCTGCAGTTCCTCCGCCGACTCCTGCAGGTGGACCGCCTCCTCGTGGACCCGGATCTCCTCGCGGTGTGCCTCCGCGGCCTCGGGGCTGGGGGCCTCCGCGACCTCCTCGCGGGCGACCCGCGCCCGCTCGCGGGCCAGCTCGGCGCGCTCGTGGGCTGCCTCGGCCCGCTCCCGCCCGCGCCGTTCGGCCTCGTTCTCGCCCTCGCGGCTCATCATCCGAGTATCGCGCATAGTCGGCACCCCGATGCGATGATCCGAACCCGGGCTTGCTCGATTTCCCTTCGCTCAGGCGGATCCCGGTTCGGCCATTTTCCGATGCATCTCGGCCTTCGCCGAGTCGGGGACACGCCGGCGACGGCGGTCGGGGTCACCGGCGCCGCCTCCGGGTATCGCATGGCGGAGACCCCCGACGAAAGGAACCCATGGCAGGCATCACCCTCGAGCAGGCACGCAAGGTCACCGACGCGGCGGCGGCGAAGGCTGACGAGATCGGCGTGCCGATGAACATCGCGATCGTCGACGCGGGCAACAACCTGACTTCCTTCGCCCGCCAGGACGGCGCCTGGCTCGGCTCGATCGACATCGCCCAGGGCAAGGCCTACGCCGCCCGGGCCTTCGACATGACCAGCGCCGAACTCGGCGCCGAGTCGCAGCCCGGGAAATCCCTCTACGGGATCGAGGACGAAGAAGTCGCCGAGGCCGGGGCGGCAGCCTACGCCTGAGTCGCTCGACATCGAGGAGCGGCGCGTCGTCGGAGGCGGGGGGACGCCGCGGCTGATCGCCACCGCGGTTCCCGAGCGCCCCGAGGGCGTCGTCATCGCCCTGCACGGCGGCGCCAGCCGGCGAGGCAAGGCCGCGGTCAGCCCGGCCCAGCTGTCGGTCCTGCGGATGGTGCCGATCGCCCGGCGCGCGGCTCGCGCCGGCCGCGGTCGGCTGGCCGTCTTCCGCCTCCTGAACTCCGCCCGCGGATGGGACACCCACCACACCCCCTTGCGGGACGTGGACTGGGCGCTCGACCAGGTCGCCGACCGGCTCGGCAGCCGGCTGCCGACCTGCCTCGTCGGTCACTCGCTCGGCGGTCGGGCGGCTCTGCTCGCGGCGGGCGCGCCGGAGGTCCGCAGCGCCGTGGCGCTCGCGCCCTGGGTCCTGCCCGCCGACCGGCCGGGCGACCTGGCGGGGCGGCGCATCCTCGTCGTCCACGGCTCGGCGGACCGGATCGCCAGCCCGCGTCGTTCCGGCGAACTCGCCGAGAACCTGGACGCGGCGGCCGAGGTCACCTACGTCTGCGTCGAGGGCGGCAAGCACGCGATGCTCCGGCGTCACGCCGTCTTCGACGGCCTGGCGGCGGACTTCGCGGCCCTGACGCTGCTCGGCATCGAGGGCCGCGGAACCCTCGCGCACCTCGAGCAGGGCGAGCGCTTCATCCGGGTGTGAGCGCCCTAAGAGATTCTTGACATCGCGTGCGGGTACCCCTGGACAAGTCGCATAGGGCGACGAAACTTCGAAAGGGAGGTATCTGATGATCAAAGGAATCGCGACTGTCTGGCTGCCGGTGACCGACATGGCTCGTGCCGTGTCCTTCTACCGCGACGACCTGGGCCTCGAGGTGCTCGACCACGACGGCGACTGGAGCGAGGTCACCGCCGGGGACCAGCGGATCGGCCTGAACGAGGGCGAGTCGCCGGAGGGCGACGGCGGCGCCGTGATCGCCTTCGGGGTCGACGACCTCGACGCGACCGTCGACGCGCTGAAAGAGGCCGGCGTCGAGTTCACCGGTGAGGTGTCCGAGCACCCCTGGGGCCGGATCGCCCCGTTCAAGGACCCTGACGGCAACGACCTCCAGCTGTACGCCCCGCCCACCGACTGAGCCGCCGGACCTCCCGGCCGGGCGTGTGCGCCCGGCCGGGGCGTCGGCGGTGGTGGTGCAGCACGGATGCGGCGCGCTGCCTGGAGGCTGTGACAGCACGGGGGGTGGGCGCCCGACGGACCGTCGAACTGGCGCGGCCTATTCGAGCAGGGTCACGGTGACGACCGAGCTCGTCTCCCTTTCCTTCACCGAGAAGGTTCCCTTCGCCCCCGCGTAGGTGCCGGTCCCGCCGGTCACCGAGCCTTCGAGATGTGGGGCGCCGATGATCGCCTCGAGGAAGAGCGTCCCGGCGGGAAGGACGAACGCGCCCGAGCAGAGGAAGTGGGCACCTTCGAAGCTCTTCGAGGTACTGGTGGCGGTGCAGGCGATCCGCTCCTTGCCGATGACCTTCCCGCCCTTCACCAGAGGACTGGTGGCGACGAACTGGTCACCGGCGCTGGTCGGGCTGCCTTCGGACTTCTGCTTCGGCGGGTTGTCGACGAATTCGAACGTCGATCCCTTCGAGATTTCGGTGAAGGTGATCGTGGTCGTTGAGGTCGCGGCGGCGGCCGGCCCGGCGAGGAGGAGCAGCCCCGCCAGGGCTCCGGCCAGGTGCACGGCCGCACCGACCTTACGGCCGCGGATCGGGAGGGTGCGCTTCATTCGGCGGGCAGCACCTTGATCGAACCTTGCATGAAGGCGTGGACGGCGCACATGAAGTAGAGCGTGGTCCCGGCCTTCGCGGTCACCACCTGTTCGACCGACTGGCCCTTCTTGGAGAAGAAGAAGGAGTCACCTTTCTTGGTGTAGGTGCCCATCGTGTCCCAGCCTTCCTGGCCCGCTTCGACCAGCGGTTCCTTCGGCAGTTCTTCGCCTTTGAGCCCGTACCAGTGCGCGATGCCCATGCAGATCTTGCCGGGGGTGAAGCATTCGTTGCGCTGTTTCGCGGTCGTCGGCAGCGAGCCCTTGGTGACCAGCGAGAAGGTGTGGGGACCGACCATGCTCGGCATCGTGGTGTTGACGATCCGCAGCTCTTCGCCTTCGTGCACGGTCTTCGGGCCGAAGAAGCCCATCTTCTTGCCTTCCATCTTGATTTCCAGCGTGGTCACCGCTTCGCCGGGCATCGCCGTGGTCGATTCGGCGGTGGCGAGGGCGGGGATGGCGAGGGCAAGGAGCAGCGCGAGCGCCGCCAGGGGTGCCGCCACCGCGGCGCGCCGGGACTTCTTCAACTTCATCTGATTCCTTTCGGGGACCGAAGGCAAGGTTTGACGCGGCACAGTCTTCCCGGGACCCGCGGTGATTCGCAACGTGGTCCGACCGTAGGAATTTGCCGGAGCGCCCGCCGCGGGGGCGTCTTGCGGCCCGCGCTTCGTTCCCGCCCGTCGGCCATTGACAGGCCCGTCGCGGCGAGGCTAGGTTCCGACAAAGGCAAGTTGCGGGTTCGGGATCGGACCAGGATCGATTGCTCGCGCCGACTGCGCCTCGAGCCCGGTTCCCTGACCGAGCTGCAGCTGCCCGACGCCTCGCTCGACGGGGCGATCACGATCAACACGGTCTACTTCCTCGACGACCTCGCCCCGGCGCTGCGCGAGTTCGCCCGCGTCCTGCGGCCCGGCGGCCGCGTCGTCATCGGCGTCGGCGATCCCGATGCGATGGCGAAGATGCCCTTCACCGAGCACGGCTTCCACCTGCGCCCGATCGCGGAGCTCATAAATCAGGCGGGTCCTTGGTTCTCTCGACCTGACCCGGTGGTCCGCTTTCCCACCGCGGCTCGCAATTTCTCGGAGGAGACGTATCTGATGTTTCGCCCGCGCCCGCGTTGGGTCACCAGGCCCGCGTCGAGCAGTCGCCGGAAGTCGGCGCTCGCGGTCGCCGGCGAGATGTCGGCCTCCTCGCCGTACGTGCTGCGCTCGGTGCCCCCGGCGAGGCTCTGCTCCAGGGCGATCACGAGTCGCTCCGGCCAGCCCCGCTCGGCGATCAGACCTTCGAGGTGGTCCCATCGCGCCGCGGCCTCCTCGATCTGGGCGAGGCGCCGGCGTGCCTGGGAGATGTGTGCCTCGACGCAGAAGGAGACCCATCCCGAGGCGTCGCGCGCCGGCTGGTAGCTGCCGCCCTGGGCCTCGCGCAGGGCGGCGTAGTAGGCAGGCGTGTGGCCGCCGAGGTATTCCTCGATCGAGAAGAACTCCGGCGAGGCGAGGCCCTCGCGCGCCAGGACCAGGGACTGGACGATCCGCGAGGCGCGCCCGTTGCCGTCCCGGAACGGGTGGACCGAGATCACGTTCAGGTGGGCCATCGCCGCCCTGACGACGACGTCGTTCTTCGCGTCGCGTTCGCCCTTCGCCAACGAGGCGAGCACCTCCGCCATCAGGCCCGGCACGTCCTCGCCGTCGGGCCCTTGGTAATCGAGCGAGCCGTCGGGGGCGGTGACGCCGATCGGCCCCGTCCGCCATCGGCCCGGGTCCTTGTCGCGCTGGAAATGACAGGCGTCGAAATGCAGATCGAGGATCACGCGGTCGAGCCACTTGAAGGAGGGATCGATCGCCATCGTGCCGACGTGGTCCATCGCCCGCGCGTAGCAGGCGACCGCCTGGCGATTCTCCCCGTCGGGCTCGGCCCGTTCCCGGCCGCTGGTGAGCGCCAGGGCTTCCGCGGGCGTGACGCTGAAGCCCTCGATCGAGGTCGAGCTCTCGATCGAACTCGCGCGCACCTCGCGACGCAGGGAACCCATCCAACGAGCAGGCGTCCGCACCTCCTCGCCGAGGCTGGTGCGTAGGTCGGCCAGCACGTCGAGCCGCTTCTGGAGCGCGGCCGTCATCGGAGGGGTGGAGAAGATCATGCTTAGAAGATTAAACGATTAGACGCATAATCATCTAAAAGTCCCGGCGGTCACTCGGCGCGGCGAGAGGGCCATCGCCCGGCGCCCTACAAGAATTACCTCTTCCAAAGCTCGCTCATCCGATCTTCCGTTTTTGACGATGAAAAGGGCATGGCCACTAGGGCGATCACTGCTTCGCCGGTTCGCGCGTTGCTCGACGCCGGGGATCTGCGGGCCGTCTTCCAGCCGATCGTCGAGCTGCAGACCGGGGCGACGGTCGGTTACGAGGCCCTCGCCCGTGGGCCGCGCGGCTCGGATCTGGAGATGCCCGCGAGGCTCTTCGGGGCGGCCGCCCGGGAAGGGGCCCTGTCGGACCTCGATCGGGCCTGCCGCCAGACCGCGCTGGAGACCGCGCAGGCCGAAGGGCTGGATGCTTCGAGGCTCCTCTTCCTGAACGCGGAGCCGGCCGCGATCGACGTCGAGTCGATGGCGGAGCTTTCCCTGGAAGGCGGGGAGAGCCCCACCTCGGTGGTCGTCGAGATGACCGAGCGGGCGCTGACCGCGCGTCCGAGCGAGGTCCTCGCCGCGGTGCGACTCCTGCGCGAACACGACTGTCGGATCGCCCTCGATGACCTCGGCGCCGACCGGCGGAGCCTGGCCCTGATGCCCTTCCTCGCGCCCGACGTGATCAAGCTCGACATCGGGCTGACCCAGGGCTCGCTGCCCGCCGACGACGTCGCCCGCATCATGAGCGCGGTCGGCGCCGAGGCGGAGCGCTCGGGGGCCGTGGTGCTCGCCGAGGGGATCGAGACCGAGGAGCACCTCCGCCGCGCCGTGGCGATGGGCGCGACGCTGGGGCAGGGCTGGCTCTTCGGGCGGCCGGGAGAGCTGCCGAGCGACCCCGGCGACCGGGCCCGGGTGGTGGTCCCGCGCACGCCGGTGCGAGGGCGCTCGGGCGAGACGCCCTTCGAGCGGGTGGCGAGGCACCGTCCCACCCGACGCGCCGACAAGGCGATGCTGGTGGCGCTTTCCCATCATCTCGAGCGCGAGGCCAAGACCCTCCTCGGCGAGGCCGTCGTCGCCGCCGTCTTCCAGGACGCCTCCTTCTTCACCTCCGACACCCGCCGCGGCTACGAAGATCTGGCCGAGGCCGCCGCGCTGGTCTGCGCCCTCGGTCCCGGCATGCCGGAGGTCCCGGGGACGGGAGTCCGCGGGGCGTCCCTGACGGCGGACGATCCGCTGAACGGCGAGTGGATCGTCGCCGTCGTCGGCCCCCATTTCGCCGCCGCCCTCGTCGCCCGCGAGACCGGGCAGGGAGACGCCGGAGACGCGCTCTTCGAGCATTGCGTGACCTACGATCGAACCCTGGTCATCGAAGTGACCGACCAGCTCCTCCGCCGCGTCCTGCGCAGCGGCTGACGGATAAGACCCGCAGGCGCTTTTATTCCGCGGCGCGGAGGATCGTGCCCATGTCGCCGATCGTCTGGATCGTGCCGCGGACGGTGCCGGTGACCTTCGAGCGGCCCTGGCGCTCGGCGTAGGGGACCGGGGTGTCGACGACCGACCAGCCGGCGGCGACCGCCTTCACCACCATCTCCAGCGGCCAGCCGCTGCGGCGATCGGTGAGGTCGAGGTCGAGCAGGGCCTGGCGGCGGGCGGCGCGCATCGGGCCGATGTCCGCGAGCGCGACGCCGGTGCGCCGGCGCAGCTCGCGGGCGAGGACGCGGTTGGCGATCCGGGCGTGGAGGGGCCAGGCGCCGCGGGCGGCCTGCCGGGCGCCGAGCGCGAGGTCGGCGCCCTGGTCGAGCAGCGCCACGACCCGCGGCAGGTCGCCGGGGTCGAGCGAGCCGTCGCAGTCCATGAAGCAGACGACCTCGGCCTCGGCGGCGCGCAGGCCGGCGAAGCAGGCGGCGCCGAAGCCACGCTGCGGTTCGCTGACCACCATCGCTCCGTGCTCGGCGGCGAGCGCCGCGGAGCCATCGGTGGAGCCGTTGTCGACGACGATCGGCCGGTAGCCATCCGGCATCGCGGCCAGCACCCCGGGGATCGCGGCGGCCTCGTCGAGTACGGGCAGGATCACGTCAGGCATCGCGGGCTCCCTCGGGGTGGGGCTCGGGCGGGTCGGCGGCCTCGTCCTCGCCGCCGCGCGCCGCCCGCCGCAGCCGCACCGCGTAGATCAGCGCCGAGCCGAGGAAGAGCGCCGCGCAGAGGCCGAGCCAGCGGGTGAGGAAGACGTCGCCGGAGAGGCCGGCGTCCTTTTCGTAGTTGGTCGAATCCAGCCCGAGGATCAGCGGGAAGAACATCAACAGGGCTAGGCCGCTGAGGAAGGCGGGGATGCGGACGTGGTTGATCAGCGGCACCCGGCGGCGCTCTTCCCAGGCGTCCGCGGGCCCCTCGATCGTCCGGTGGGCGATCAGGTTGAGCGCCGAGTAGAGCGGGAAGGCGAGCAGGTCGTGGGCGACGGCGGCGCCAGCGAACCAGACCAGCGTCCCCAGGGCGGAGGGGTTTTCGACGATCCGCAGGAAGGCGTACCCGGCGATCGCGAAGCTGGCGAGGACCGCCAGCAGGTGCAGCGGCGATTCGCCGTAGGCGGAGCGGAAGCGCGCCATCAGGCGGCCTGGAACTTCATCGTCGAGACCCACTTGGTCTGGTGGACGCCGGGGGCGCCGGGGACGATCACGCGGGCCGGGAAACCGTGGTCGAGCGAGAGATCCTCGCCGTTCACCTTCAGCGCCAGCAGGCTGTTCTCGGCCCCGACCTGGCCCGAGCTGAGCGTCACCTCGCGCAGCGCGCCGCCCTGCTGCAGCGATTCGACCAGCACCTCGGCGTCGCCGGGCACCCCGGCCAGGGCGGCCAGGTCGCGCAGCCGCACCCCGGTCCAGTGCTGGGTCGTCGACCAGCCTTCGACGCAGGCGATCGGCAGGTCGTAGCTGTGCTGGGGCATCGCCAGCAGCTGCTCGCGCGAGAACTCGCGCTTGGCCGCGCCTTCGATCCGCAGCCGCCAGGCGGCGCCGGTCTGCTTCGGGCCGATGCCGACCGCGGCGGCGGTCTTGTTGATCTGGAAGCCGTTCGCGCCGCTGCTCAGTTGGGTGCTGCGCGGGGTGAGCAGGCCGAGCTGGCGGATCGGCCCGCCGACCGACTGGGCGAATCCCATGAAGGCGACGCCGAGCGAGGCGGCGCCGACGGTGCCGAGCAGTGCCCGTCGCGAGATCGTCGGGCGGGCCGGCTCGAGCGGCGCCACGTGGCCCTCCTCGTAGGGCTCGGCGACCGTGTCGGCGAGGCCCGGCCGCAGCGGCCGCAGCACGCCGCGCTCGCGGAAGGTCCGCAGCGCCACCGGGATTTTGATGAAGATGTGGAAGGCGAAGGCGGCGAGGAAGACGAAGGCGCCGTAGTAGTGGGCGGTGAGGAAGCGGAACGGCCAGGGGTAGAAGACCTGGATGTTCAGCAGGCCGGTGCCGAAGACGAAGACGCTGCCGCCGACCAGCAGCGCCAGCGAGAGGCGTTCGAGCGCGTGGGAAGCGGAGCGCAGCGGCGGCCACTCGAACAGCTTCGGCATCACCGACCAGAGCTTCGCCAGCAGGATCGGCATCGCCGCCAGGCCGCTGATCACGTGCAGGCCCTGGGTGAAGGCGTAGAGCCAGGAGGGGCTGGTCGGCCAGTGGAAGAAGTAGAGGTCGAACCCGAGCCCGCCGCCGGGCAGCAGCGAGTTGTGGCCGAGGTCGGGGTTGTAGGCGGCCTGGGAGAGGAAGCCGGTGACCGCGCAGACGAGGATCAGCGGCAGCAGCGCCGAGCCGAGGATCGAGGTCAGCCAGGGCCCGCGCAGGGGGCTCTTCCAGAAGGAGGGACGGGTCGGCCCGGGCGGCGGCTCCTCCGGGAACTTCGGGATCGGCGGCTTGGGCAGCTTCGGCAGCCGCGGTTTCGGCGGGCGCGGCAACTTCACGGTCCCCCTCCGTGCCCCTTCGCGATCACGCCACCACCCTGATCAGAAGATATGACGAAATGCTTACGTAAGATCTTGAACCTAGGTTCGGGCGATGCGCAAACTCCTGCCGTTGCTCGCGATCGCCATCCTCCTCGTCGGCTGTGGCGGGGGTGGTGGCAGCAGCTCCTCACCGTCGACCTCCGCCGGCCCGATCGCACCGACCCGAGCCCTCACCGGGTCCGTCGCCGGCCACTCCTTCGCCCCCTGGCCCGGGTTCGCCCGCGATCCACGCCATGGCGGCGCCGCCGACGTGGTCGGCCCGCGCGACGGCAAGATCCGTTGGCAGCGTCACCTCGAGGGGCCGGTGGTGCCCGGCCCCGCGGTCGGTAAGAACGGCGTCGTCTACGCGGCGAGCAACGGCGGCGTGCTCCACGCGATCGCCCTCGAAACCGGGCAGGAACTCTGGGCCTTCGACGGTGGCGGCTCCTACGGCCAGGATCTCTCGACCACCCCGGCGCTGCTGCCCGACGGCACCGTCCTCTGGCCGGGGCCGAACAGCACCCTCTTCGCGCTCAGCCCGCAGGGCAAGATGCTGTGGAGCGCGCGCCTGTCCGCCCAGCCGCTCTCGCCGGTGGTGATGAAGGACGGCAGCATCGTCGTCGGCGATACCGCGGGGAAGCTCGAGGACCTCGTCCCGGGCGGCAGCGGCGCGCCCTCCGTGCGCTGGGCGCTCGAGCTTGGCGGAACCTCCTTCGGCAGCCCTGCCCTCGGTGCCGACGGGACGATCTACACGACCACCGAACAGGGCCTGGTGGCGGTGCGCGACGGGCACGTCCTCTGGCGCTTTCCGGCCAAGTCGCCGAGTGAGGTCTCGGCGGCGGTCGCGCCCGACGGGACGGTGATCTTCGGCACCAACGACAGCGAGTACGGGATCTCGCCCCAGGGCAAGGAACTCTGGCGCCACCCGAACGGGACCCGCACCTACTCGTCGCCGATCGTCACCCAGGACGGCCTCGCCTACTACGGCGACAACCATGGCTTCGTCACCGTGCTCGACGCCGACAGCGGCGAAACCGTCGCCCGATACGGGGTCGAAGATCCGCCCGGGGTATGGACCGCGGTTGCGGTCGACGGGCGCCATGACCTCTACTACGGCACCGCCTCGGGCCACATCTATGGCTACGACGCGGCGGGCCATCGCCTCTTCGCCTCGAAGGTCGGCGGCCCGGTCGATTCCTACCCCGCCCTCGCCGCTGACGGCACCCTTTTGATCGGCTCCGAAGATGGGATGCTCTACGCGCTCGAATGAGCCGGTGACGGGGCGATCCGCTCGAGCACGCCCGCTTCGCGACCGGCGACGAAGACCGCGCCGGTGCCTGGATCGACGGCAACCGAGTTGGGCTGGCGCACGGTCGGATAGCTGCCGACGCGCCGCGGCAGTTCGCCCAGGGTCGAGTACTCGGTGAGCCGGTTGGTCGCCGTGTCGGTGACCCAGAGCCGCGAGCGCATCGGGTCGACCGCGAGCCCGTAGGGCGTCCCCGGCGCGGCGGCCTCGCCGACCAGGCGCGAGTGGCGGCCGATCTCGTAGACGAGGATCTGTTCTCCCTGGGTGTCGGCGACGTAGGTGTAGAGCGTCCCGGCGACGATGTGGCTGGGCCCGACCCCGGCCGGGAGCCGGGCGATCGGCTTCAGCGAATGGACGCCGTAGACCTCGAGCACGCGGGCCGACACCGCGACCAGGGCGACCCAGTTGCCGGCGACGCCGGCGATCCCGCCGGGCTGGTGGGGCGTCGGCAGGGTCTTGACCACGTGGCCCTTGCGCAGCACGCTGATCCCGTCGGAATGCTCGTCGGCGACGAACACGTTGCCGCCGACCGAGGTCGCGTCGTGGGGGTGGGTGCCGACCTTGGTCGCGGTGACGACGCCGCCCGGGCGGACGACCAGCAGTTCGTTCGCCGACTCGGCGGGGACCAGGATCGTGCCCGCGGCCGGGTCGTAGGTGAGGTGGCGGGGCGGCGCGGGGAGGGGGACCCGTCGCACCACCTTGAGGCTCTCGGGATCGACGAAGGCGACCCCCGGCGGTTGGCGGATCCCGACCGCGACGAGGCCCGCCGCCGCGTCCCAGGCGACGCCCTCGGGTTCGCTGCCGACCGGCGCGCTCCGCCCGGCGGGGGCGGCGTGGAGCGGCGGCGACACGGCGGGCTCGGCGGCGCGGGGCTGGGTGCTCGTCCCGCCACCGCCGCAGCCGGCGATCGCGAGCGCCGCCAGGGCGCCGGCGGCTGCCGCGGCGGCGAGGGAGCCGGGGCGGCGGACCCGTAGTCTGCGGCGGGTGGGCGAGCGCGTACTGGTCACCGGCGGGGCGGGATTCATCGGCTCACACCTGGTCGATCTGCTGATCGCCGAAGGGCACGAGGTCCGGGTCCTCGACTGCTTCCATCCCGCCGCCCACACGCGGCGCCCCGATTACCTGAACCCGGCGGCCGAGCTGATCGAGGGCGACCTCACCGACCCCGATGTCGCCGCGGCCGCGGTCGACGGGGTCGACGCGGTCAGCCACCAGGCGGCGATGGTCGGGCTGGGGCTCGACTTCACCGAGGTGGGCGACTACGTCGCCGCCAACGACCTCGGCACCGCCCGCCTCCTCGCCGCGCTGGCCCGCGCCGAGTTCGGCGGCCCGCTCGTCCTCGCCAGCAGCATGGTCGTCTACGGCGAGGGCCGCTACCGCTGCCCGACCCACGGCGACGTCAGGCCCGCGCCGCGCGCTCCGGCCGACCTCGAGGCGGGCCGCTTCGAGCCGCCGTGCCCCACCTGCGGCCTGCCGCTCGAGCCGGCCTCGATCGGCGAGGACGCGCCGACCGAGCCGCGCAGCGTCTACGCCGCGACCAAGCTGCACCAGGAGCACCTCTGCGGGCTCTTCGCCCGCGAGCACCCGGAGGTGAGCGTGACGATGCTCCGCTACCACAACGTCTACGGGCCGCGGATGCCGCGCGACACGCCCTACGCGGGCGTCGCCAGCATCTTCCGCAGCGCCCTCGCCGGGGGCCGCGAGCCGCGCGTCTTCGAGGACGGCGGCCAGCTGCGCGACTTCATCCACGTCGCCGACATCGCCCGCGCCAACGTGGCGGCGCTCGCCCGGCGCGGCGGCCCGGCCGCCTTCAACGTCGCGACCGGCACGCCGCGGCCGATCCTCGCCGTCGCCGAGCAGCTGAGCGAGGCCGCCGGGCCGGAGGCGCCGCGCCCGCTGGTCACCGGCGAGTTCCGCCTCGGCGACGTCCGCCACGTCTTCGCCGACCCGGCCCGCGCCCGCGAGGAGCTCGGCTTCGCCGCCGAGGTCGACCTCGCCACCGGCATGGCCGAGTTCGCCACCGCGGATCTGCGTTAGCCCGCTCACCACTTGGTCGCCAGGAAGATCTCGATCAGGACCGCCTGCGCGGTGGCGCCGAGGAGGACCGGCGTCAGCCAGCGCCGCGGCAGCGAGCGGGCGGCGGCGAGGCAGGCGAAGGGGACGAGGAAGATCCAGATCCGCTCGGTCTCCGCCTTGGTGTAGCCGGCGATGACGCTGATCGCGATCACCAGCGCCAGGGCGACGGCGGTCGCCTCCTTGGCCGCCAGCGAGCGCCCCCAGAACCAGGCGATCGGTCCCAGCATCAGGATGAAGGCGGCGGGCGAGCCGAAGAACCAGAAGGCGTACGGACGCAGGCGGGCGATGCCTTCGCGGTAGCGGTCGTCGGTGGCGCGGATCGCGGCGATCAGGTCGAAGCCGGTGACCAGGTCGAGGACGAGGAAGGCGACGACGAGGACGGCGGCGCACAGCGCGGCGAGGCGCAGGGCGGCGCCGAGCCCCTCGCGGCGCCAGCGGACCAGCGCCGCCCAGGCGCCGACCGCGAGCAGCGCGTAGGAGAAGAAGGTGGCGAGGGCGAGGGCGCCGGCGCCGGCCACCTGGTTCGCCGGGCGGCGGGCGAGCAGGCCGACCGCGGCGAGGACGCCGAGGGTGGCGAAGAGCGCGTCGGCCGAGGTCGCCCCGTAGAGCAGCGAGGTGGGGACGAAGACGAAGAGGAGGGCGGCGGCGCGCGCCTCGGCCTCCGGGGCGAGCTCGCGCGCGAGCAGGTAGAGGAGCGGGACGGCGAGCGCGCCGACCACGATCGTCAGCGCCGCCAGGCCCGCGGCGGTGTCGATGCCGAGGTAGTGCATCGCCAGCAGCAGCCCCGGCGGGTGGCCCTGCGCCTGGATCGGCAGGCGCGGGCTGATCGCGGTGAAGTGGGAGAGGAAGTGGCCGACGCCGCCTTCGAGGAAGGACAGGCCGGGGAGGAACTCGGTGCGGCCCTCGCCCGCCCGGCCGACGACGAAGGGCTGGTCGAGCGCGCCGGGGCCGCCGCGGAAGACGTTCAGCGCGACGCGCGTCGCCAGCGCCAGCCCGAAGGTCGCGGCGGCGAACCCGACCGGCCCGACGGCGACCTCGGCCCGGTGAAGGCGGACCGCTCCATATAAGGAGGCGGCGAGGACGAGCGCCGCGGGCAGCGCCCAGGTCGAGAGGGCGGGGCGGAGGAAGACGACGAGCGGCTGCGCCGGGGCGCCCCAGTCGAACCCCGCCGCCTTCGCCGCGAGGCCCACCGCCAGGGTGAGCAGGGCGCCGCCGCAGACCAGGAGTGGGACCCAGAGCTCGGCACGCCATCGGCCGGGCCGCGGCGGCGGGTTGGGCGCGATCGGGCGCGCGCCGCGCGGCCGCGCAGCGGTCAGTCCGACGGCGGGCACGCCGCCTCCCGGCGGAGCTGGGCGAACCAACGGTCGCCGGCGCTCCAGCGGTCGGCCACGGCGAAGCCGGCGGCGGCGGCGAGCCCGTCGATCTCCTCGCAGCCGACGAAGTGCCACGGCACCCAGTTGCTGGTCGCCCGCGCCCCCTCCAGCCGGACCCGCTGGGCGCGCGGCGCGGTCGCCGGCGCCTCGAGCTCGACCAGGACCGCCCCCCGCGGCTGCAGCAGGGAGGCGGCGCGGCGCAGCAGCCGGGTCGCGTCGCCGCCGATGCCGATGTTGCCGTCGAGCAGCAGGATCGTCTGCCACTCCGATGTCACCGGGTGCTCGAAGGCCGAGGCCTGGATCACCTCGGCGCCGCGCTCGCGGGCGATCGCGGCGGCCACCGGGGAGATCTCGACGCCGACGGCGCGCACCCCGCGGTTGCGCAGGGCGACGACGTGGCGCCCGACCCCGCAGCCGACGTCGAGGACCGGCCCGACCGCGCGGTCGAGCACCGTTTCCTCGGCCCGGTCGGGCGTCCCCAGCCAGCGGCCCAGCGGCAGCGCCCGGCGCGAGCCGTCCTCGCCGACCGCGTGCAGCGCGCCGCCGCCCTCCGGGGCGCCGAGCAGGGCGTCCTCGTAGACGGTGAGGGCGTCGATCGTGGTCAGCTCACGCACAGCTCGGACTCCACCTCGTCGAGGGCGTGGGCGAAGCCGCCGCCGGGCGCCATCGCGGCCACCGCGCGGGCGTCCGCGATCAGGTCGACGTCGCGCAGGGTCGGCAGCAGGCCGACGCGCAGGCCCAGCCCGCGCAGCGCCTCTTCCTGGCGGGCGCCGGTCTCGGCGACGCTCATCGGCACCCCGGCGAAGGCGCGCGGGTCGGGCCGGTTCAGGCCGATCGCCCAGTAGCCGCCGTCCTCGGCGTGTCCGAGGACCGCGTCGGTGCCCGGCGCCGCGAGCGAGGCGAGCGCCCCTTCCAGCAGCCAGGGGCCCACCTGCGGGGTGTCCATGCCGATCAGCAGCGTCGGCCCGGAGCAGCGGGAGAAGACGTGGGCGAGCCGGCGGTCGAGCGTCCCCTCGCCCTGCTCGACGATGCGGAAGCCGGCGGGCAGCCAGTCGCCGGGCGGGCCGGCGAGCGCCAGCACGCGCTCCGCGCAGGGGGTCGCGGCCACCGCCTCCAGCGTGTCGCGCAGGGCGGCCTCGGCCAGGCGCGCGGCCTGGGGCGGATCGCAGGGCGGCATCAGCCGCGTCTTCGAACGACCCGGCTGCGGGGACTTGGCGATGACGACGACGCGCGTGGGCAAGGCGTTGGATCCTCCCGTCGAAATATGACGAATCCCTTACGGATACGAAAAGAAAGCTGAACCGGACGAGTTCCCCGGTCGTAACCCTTCCGTTACCTATGCCTGCGACGATTCGCGCGATGAGCCCTGATCGGCCGGTCCTTCGTGCGCGCGGCCTGTCCAAGGAGGTCGGCAGCGGCCGGGCGCGGCGCCAGATCCTCGACGGCGTGGACCTCGACGTCATCGCCGGCGAAATGGTCGCCGTGCTGGGCCGCTCCGGCTCGGGCAAGTCGACGCTGCTGAACCTGCTCGGCGGGCTCGACCATCCCGACGGGGGGCGGATCGGGGTCGACGGCGAGGAGATCACCGGGGCCGGGGAACGCGCCCTGGACCGCATCCGCCTGCGCAAGATCGGCTTCATCTTCCAGTCCTTCCAGCTGATCGAGGAGCTGACCGGGGAGGAGAACGTGCTGCTCGCCTCGCGTCTCCCCGGCGCCCCGGCGGGCGGTCGGCGGCGGGCGAGCGCGCTGATCAAGCGGCTCGGGGTCGACGGGGTCGCCTCCCACCGCCCGCACGAACTCTCCGGCGGCGAGCAGCAGCGCTTCGCGATCGCCCGGGCGCTGGTCAACGACCCGGTGCTGGTGCTGGCCGACGAGGCGACCGGGAACCTCGACGAGGGCTCGGCCGCGGCGGTGATCGCGACCCTCGGCGCGCTCGCCGAGGAGGGGCGGGCCGTCGTCCTCGTCACCCACGAGGCGCAGTCGGCGGCGGCGGCGGACCGGGTCCTCCACCTGGTCGAGGGCAGGCTGCGGGTGGCCCCGGAGGCGGTTCGTCCCGGCCCCGGCGCGTGAGCGGGGCGCTGCGCGAGGCCTGGGCGAACGTCCGCGCCCGGCGCGGGCGCTCGCTGCTCGGCGGCCTCGGGATCGTCCTCGTCGCGACCATGCTCGCGGTGGCGGCGACGGTCTCCTACGGCCTGCTGACCGGCTTCGACCGCGGCGCCGCCCAGGCCGACCTCCCCGACGTGCTGGTCAGCTTCGACTCGCAGCCGGCGAGCTCGGTGCGCGAACGGCTCGCCGCGCTGCCCGACCTGGAAGCGTTCTCGCTGCGCGAACAGCTCACCTCGGTGCCCTTCCGGGCGGGCCGCGAATCGGCCGACAACGGGGTGATCGAAGTGGTCGGCCCGGGGCGCCGCGGCTACTCGATCGTCGCCGGCCACGACGTCACCAAGCGCGGGGGAGTGGTGGTCGAACAGGGCCTCGCCACCGACTGGGGACTCTCGGTGGGCGACCGGATCCGCGTCTACGACTCGCCGCCGCTGCCGATCGTCGGCCTCGCCCGCGCTCCCGACAACGTCGCCTACCCGCTGGCCGCGCCGCACGTCTACATCTCGCTGCCCGCCGTCCGCGCCGCCACCCGCGACCACTCGGCCCGCAAGGTGAACCTGGCGCAGATCTGGCTCAAGGACCCCTCGCAGCTCGACGCGGTCCTGGTGCAGGCGCGGATGAGCAGCTACGGGCTGACCGGCCTCTCGCTGATCACCCGCAGCGGCGTGCGGGTCCTGATCGACCAGGCGGCGGGGATCGTGATCGCGCTGCTCGGGGCGCTGTCGCTGATCGCCCTGCTGACCGCGGCGACGATGCTGACCGCCTCGGCCCGCGCCGAGATCCAGCGGCGCCTGCACGCGATCGGGATCTGGCGGGCGATCGGCGCCTCGCGCGGCCACGTCGCCCGGGTCGCCGCCCTGGAGGCGCTGCTCGTCGCGGTGCCGGCGGCGGCGATCGGGGTCGGCCTCGGCGCGCTGCTCGCGGTCGGGCCGAGCGACCGCCTGCTCGGGCTGCTGAGCCAGCCGGGGCCGGGGAGCGGGTTGGCGGCGCCGTTGCTCGGCTGCTTCGCGCTCACCGCGGCGATCCCGGCGGCGGCCGGCGCCTGGCCCGCCTGGCGCGCCGCGGGCGGCCCGCCGCTGACCTTGCTGCGCGGCGCCGAGCTCCGCGGCGGCAGCACCCGGGGCGGCGGGCGGCGGGGGCGGCGGCCTGCTGCGGCTCGGGGTCCGGCTCGCCACCACCCGGCGGGTGCGGCTGGTGGCGACGCTCGCCTCGCTCGCGATCTGCACCTCCTTCGTGCTGCTGATGCTGGCGCTGGCGGCGGAGCTGAACGTGCTCGCCAACGACCCGACCGCGCTCGGCCGCCAGTACCAGCTGAGCGCCGCGCTGCCCGCCTCGAAGGCTCCCCAGGTGCGCAGGCTGCCGGGCGTCAGCGCGGTCGGGCCGCGCTGGGAGGTGAGCGCCGTCGACGCCTACTCGCTCGGTGAGATCACCTACGCGATCGCCTTCCGCGGCGACCACACGCAGTTCGAGGATCCGCCGCTGGTCGAAGGCTCGCACCTGCACGGCGACCGCGAGGCGGAGGTCGGCCGCGGCCTCGCCCAGCTGCTCGGGCTGCGGGTCGGCTCGACCCTGGCGCTGGCGGTCGCCTCCGGCCGCGAACTGCGCCTGCGGGTCGCGGGCATCGTCTCCTCGCTGGAACACGACGGGCGGATCGCCTACGTGCCGGAACGCGCCCTGCTGCGCGCCGAACCCGGCGCTCCCGAGAAGCTCGCGGTGATCGTCACCCCCGGGGCGAGCACGAAGACCGTGACCGGGGAGCTCGAACGGCTGGGGGCGAAGGTGACCACCTCGACCGGGGTGGCGGGCGGCGGCAAGGCGCTGGTCGACGCGCTGCGCGGGCTGCTGCTGACGATCGCCGTGGTCGACGGCCTCGTCTGCCTCTACATGCTGACCCAGGCGCTGGCGCTGACCGCGGGCGAGCGCCGCTCGGCGATCGCGGTGCTGCGCGCCTGCGGCGCCGGCGCCCGCTCGATCCGGGTGCTGCTGGCGGGCGCCGCGCTCGCCGTGCTGGTGCCGGCGGCCGTGATCGCGGTGCTGCTGGAGCGCTTCGTGCTCGGCCCGGCGGTGTCGCGGCTGGCGCAGGGCTACGCCTCGCTCTCGCTCGCCGCCGACGCGGCCGAGATCGCGATCCTGCTCTTCGGCCTGGCGGCGATCGGCGCCATCGCCGTCTGGTGGGTGGTGCGCCGGGTGACCTCGCGGCCGATCGCCGGGGGGCTGGGATGAGCGGCGAGGGGCTCAGCCGGCGCGAGCTGCTGGCGAGCGGCGCCGCCGGGGCGCTCGCCCTGGCGCTGGCCGGTTGCGGCGGGCTCGGGGTGGCGAGCAGCGGCTCGACCCGCGACACCACCTGGAACGGTGCGAGCGGCGAGCTCGAGGTCGCCCCCGGGGCGCCGCTCCTCGCCCGCACCGAGCTCGCCCCGGCGGCGCCGCTCGGCAGCTCGCTGGCGACGCTCGGCCACCTCACCGACGCCCACGTGATGGACGCCGAGTCGCCCGCCCGGGTGCCGTTCCTCTCGCAGCTCGGGCAGCCGTTCAACTCGACCTTCAGGCCGCAGGAGGCGCTCACCGCGCAGGTGATGGACGGCGCGGTGCGGGCGATCGACGCGCTCCATCCCGACGCGGTGATCCAGGGCGGCGACCTGATCGACAACGCCCAGGAAAACGAGCTGGTCCGCGGGCTGGCGCTGCTCGCCGGCGGGCGGGTCGATCCGGGCAGCGGTGGCCGTCGCTACCACGGGGTGCAGGAAGCCCGCGACGCCGACCCCTTCTACTACCGCCCTGACATCGACGCCCCGCGCCATCCCGGGCTGCTCGGCGCGGCGACCCGGCGCTTCCACGCCGCCGGGACGAAGGCGCCCTGGTATCCGGTGCTGGGCGACCACGACCTGCTGGTGCAGGGGATCCTGGCGCCGACCTCGCTGACCGACGGCATCGCCCGCGGCGGCCGCGCGGTCTGGAGGCTGCCGACCGGGCTGAAGGCGCCGCCGGGGGCGAGCGACCTGGCCGCCGCGGCGCCGGACGGGCTGCCCGATCCGGGCCTCTTCGAACCGCTGATCCAGCAGCTGCTGAGCGCGCCCGGGGTCGACGTGCCCGCCGATCCGCACCGCCGCGAGCTGAGCGCCGCGACCGTGATCAGGCAGCTGCGGCGCGCCGCCTCGCTGCCGCGGGGTGGCGAACTGCTCGACTACACCTTCGACCTCGGCACAGCGGCTGCGGGTGATCGTCCTCGACCTGGTGCGGCGTGAAGGTGGCTCGGACGGGCTCGTCCACGAAGGCCAGGCGTCCTGGCTGTCGCGGCAGCTGGACCGCGCCGGGGACCGCTGGGTGCTCGTCGTCACCCACCAGCCGCTGACCAACACGGTCGGCGGGTCGGGCATCTTGGCGCTGCTCGACCGCTACCCCCGCGTCGTCGCCGTCCTCTCCGGCCACACCCACAGCAACCGGATCGAACCGCGCAAGGGCCCGGGCGGTGGCTACTGGCTGATCTCGACCGCCTCGCTGATCGACTATCCGCAGCAGGCCCGCGCCCTGCGCCTGCACGAGACCGAAGGCGGGGGAGTCGCCCTGCAGACCTGGATGCTCGACCACGTCCCCGCCGAACTAGGCGACATCTCCCGAGAACTCGCCTATCTAGACGCCCAGGGCGGCCGCCCGCAGGGCTTCGCCGGCGACCCGCACGACCGCAACGTGACCCTGTTCAAGGCGAAGGTGGGCTAGCTGGGCGATTGAGGTTCGTGCCTGGGCGGCCGGGGACGGGCGAGGCTCGACTCTCTGCGGCGGAGGACGGGCGAGGGTCCGACCCTTTGCGGCCGGGGACGGCGGGCCCGGGCGTCTCGGAGGCGACCCGGGCAGGCTGAGGCCGCCTCCGAGACGCCCGGGTCGGGAGGTTTTGCGGGAGGACTGGCGCAGGGACGGCGTCCCTGTGGGGAGACGTCACAGGGACGGCACGTTCCGGGGGAAGGCGGCGTGGAGCCGTTGCGAACGTCACCTGATCGTCGCGCTTCACGTGGTGCATCCGTGGCTCCAGGGCTTGCTGTGGAGCATTGCTCTCGCATAGAGAGAGTTTCTCTCCACAGCAAAGCGCTGACCGATGGGGCGAATGTGACGTCTCATGAAGATGACGTGGAGTTCCGCACGTCCCCCGCACTTCACGGTGACGTTCCCGCCATCTCCGTCACGAACCTCCCTCCCTCGCCGTCGCTAGGCCGCGACCGTGGAGCGTTGGTGGCGTATATAGCCACCAGGGCTCCACAGGCGACTCCGTGGCCCCGCACCCTCACCCGTTCTCCCCGTGACCCGGCCCTCTCGGCGGCGGCCTCAGCCTGCCCGGGCCGCCGCCGGGAGGGCCGGCCGTCCCTTCCCGCCACCCGCCCGTAGCACCCGCCCTGCGACACTCGCGCGATGAACGCTCCGGCTAGCCAGGAAGCGCTCGGCGCGGTCCTGGCCGGCGGCCGGGGGCAGCGGCTGGGGGGCTCGAAGCCGACGGTCGAGCTGGCCGGGCGGCCGCTGATCGCCTACCCGCTCGCCGCTCTCGCCGCCGCCGGGCTGGGGGCGATCGTCGTCGCCAAGCGCGCCTCGGTCCTGCCCGTCTCGCTCGCCGAGGTCGTCGCCGAGTCCGGCGAGCCGACCCACATGCCGCCCCCCGAGATCGTCACCGAGCCCGACCGGCCGACCCATCCGCTCGCTGGGATCGTCGCCGCGCTTCGCCACGCCGACCGGCCGCTGGTCGTCCTCGGCTGCGACTTCCCATTCGTGCCGCCGGCGTTGCTCCGCGAGCTCGCCGACGCTCCCGAGTCGCTGGTCGTCCCGGCCCCGGGCGGCGAGCCGCAGCCGCTGGTCGCCCGCTGGACGCCGGATCTGCTGCCGAGGCTCGAAGCCGCGCTCGTCCCGCGAGGAGCCGCTGCGCCGCACGGTCGCCGGGCTCGCGCCGCGCCTGCTCGACGACGCCGCGCTCGCCCGCTTCGGCGAGCCCGAGCGGATCTTCTTCAACGTCAACAGCGACGCCGACCGGCGCGCCGCGGAGGCGCGCGATCTCGGCGCCGGAGCAGCCATTTTGACGGCCGGCTGAGGGGGTATCCCCAGCCGGTGGAACGGAACGGCCCCCTCGCCGACAACTACTGGGCCGCCGTCGCGCTGGTGATCCTGGCGCTGACGCCGTTCCTCGTCCTCACCTCCGCCGTCTCCTCGCTGAACGAACTGATCGCGGCGAGCGTCCACCTCAGCGAAGCCGAACTGCAGATGACCACCGGGATGGCGAACGCCGCCTACTGCTTCGGCACCGTCCTCTCGATCCAGCTGGTCACGCGGGTGCGCCCGCGGCGGCTGCTGGTGCTCTTCGTCGTCGGCTTCATCCTCGCCTCGGTCGCCGTCGCCTGGGCGCCGACCGCCGGCGTCTTCATCGCCGGCCGCGTCCTCCAGGGCTTCACCACCGCGCTGATGCTGATCGCCGCGGTGCCGCCGCTGGTGATCGGCTGGCCGCGCGAGCGCCTGCGGCCGACCGCGATGACGATGAACCTGGCGGTCTTCGGCGCGGTCGCGCTGGGGCCGGTGGTGGGCGGCGTCGCGGCCGGGCTGGAAACCTGGCGCACGCTGTTCTGGGTCAGCGCCGCGCTCGGGCTCGGCGCCCTGGCCTTCGTCCTGCTCACCTACGAAGACGCCGAGGCGCAGGACCCGGAAGCGCCGATCGACGTCGTCTCGCTGACCCTCGCGGGATTCGGCACCGCGGCGGCCTTCTTCGGCGCCTCGGAGCTGACCGCGCACGCGTTCGGCGCCCCGATCGTGCTGATCCCGATGCTGGTCGGCGTCGGCCTGATCGTCGCCCTGCTGGTCCACCAGTACCAGGTCGAGGACCCGCTGATGCCGGTCGAGAAGCTGGCGAGCACGATCCCGGTCGCGGCGATCCTGATCGCGATGTGCGCGGCGGCCGCCTCGGTCGGCCTGATCGGCCTGGCCAGCTCGGCGCTCGAGCTGCGCAAGGTCGATCCGACCCACGGGGCGATGCTGTTCTGGCCCGAGTTCGGCGGCGCGGTGGCGACCGCGGTGCTGTTCGGCGTGATCATCTTCAGCCGCTGGGTGGCGGCGCTCGCCTTCGCCGGGCTGGCTGATCCTGGTCGGCGCCGCGGCCGTCCTCTCCGGGGTCGCGACCGGCTCCGACGCCCTCGTCCTGGTCGGCTCGGGAGCGGTCGGGGTGGGGGTCGGGGCCTCGGTCGCGCCCGCCCTCTTCACCACCGGCTTCACCCTGCCCTCGCCGGAGCTGCCGCGGGTCTTCGCCCTGATCGAGCTGCTCCGCGGCGCCGCCGCCTTCCTCGCCGGGCCGCTCCTCCTGCACATGTCGGAAACGGTCGGCGCCAGCCCGGCGGCCGGGATCGAAGCGGCCGTCTGGGTCGTCTTCGGCATCACCCTGGTCGGCCTCGTCGTCGCGCTGGCGATCTGGACCGTCGGCCGCGCGCGCCTGCAGCGTCCCGACATCGAGGCCTGGCTGAAGGGCGAGGAAGGGGCGATCGAATCGACCCCGCTCGGCGGGCCGGGCCGTGGCCGGACGCGCTGACGCCGCGCCGTTTCTCCGGGCGCCCCGGGGGTACGCTTCAGGCGTGCCGACCCGCGCCCAAGTCAGAGGTCTGCTGGACGGCGGACACGACTACGAGAGCGTCGCCCGCGAACTCGGCATCCCCGCGGGCCTCGCCTACATGATCGCCACCGGCCGTCCCGCCGACGACGACGCGGCGCCGGCCCAGGATCTCTACGAGCCGCCCGCCCACAACCCGACCCGCAACGACACCGTGATCGCCTGGGTGAAGTCGCGCGCCGACCGCGAGCTGCGGCCCTCGGGATGAGCCCGCGGATCCCCTCGCCGGGAGAGCTGCCGCTGCTGCGCCAGCTGCGCGGCGGCGACAAGCTCGGCCGCGGCGCGGCGGTCAAGTCGCACCGCTCGGAGGAGCTCCGCGCCCGCACCGCGACCGCCGACCGGATCGTCAAGTCGGTCTGCCCCTACTGCGCCGTCGGCTGCGCCCAGAACGTCTTCGTCAAGGACGGGGAGATCGTCCAGATCGAGGGCGATCCCGACGCGCCCGCACAGTCGCGGCCGGCTCTGCCCGAAGGGCTCGGCGACCAAGCAGCTGGTCACCGGCTCCTCGCGCGAGCGCCACGTCCTCTACCGCGCGCCCCGGCGGCACCGACTGGGAGCGGCTCGACCTGGAGACGGCGATGGACATGATCGCCGACCGGGTCGTCCGCGACCGCCGCGCCGGCTGGGAGGACGAGGAGGACGGCGACCTGCTGCGCCGCTGCATGAGCATCGCCGCGCTCGGCGGCGCCACCCTCGACAACGAGGAGAACTACCTGATCAAGAAGCTGCTGACCGGCCTCGGGATCATCCAGATCGAGAACCAGGCGCGGGTCTGCCACAGCTCGACCGTGGTCGGGCTCGGCACCAGCTTCGGCCGCGGCGCCTCCTCGACCCTGCCCGCGGACCTGCAGAACTCCGACCTGATCGTGCTCGAGGGGTCGAACATGGCCGAGGCCCACCCGGTCGCCTACCAGTGGGTGGTCGAGGCGAAGGCGCGCGGCGCGACGATCGTCCACGTCGACCCGCACTTCAGCCGCACCAGCGCGATGGCCGACCACTTCGTGCCGCTGCGCGCGGGCACCGACATCGCCTTCCTCGGCGGCATCATCAACCACGTCCTCAGCACCGAATCGGACTTCCGCGAGTACGTCCTCGCCTACACCAACGCCTCGACGATCGTCGGTGAGGCCTTCGACGACGCCGGCGCCGAGGGGCTCTTCTCCGGCTACGACGAGGAGTCGATGAGCTACGACCCGGAAAGCTGGCAGTACGACGGCGCCTTCGTCAGCGCCGCCTCCGGCCAGCGCGACCAGGAGGGCAACGTGCAGCGGCTGCAGGAGAGCGACCTCGGCGGGCCGGGCGGGCGCGGCGAGATCAAGCGCGACGAGACCCTGCAGCACCCGCGCTGCGTCTGGCAGATCCTCAAGCGCCACTACGCCACCTACACGCCGGAGATGGTGGAAGCGGTCTGCGGCGTGCCGCAGGACGTCTTCGCCACCGTCTGCCGCCTCTTCGTCGAGAACTCGGGCCGCGAGCGCACCACCGCCTTCGTCCACGGGGTCGGCTGGACCCAGCACACGATCGGCTCGCAGTACATCCGCGCCGCCTCGATCCTGCAGCTGCTGCTCGGCAACATGGGACGGCCCGGCGGCGGCGTGATGGCGATGCGCGGCCACGCCTCGATCCAGGGCTCGAGCGACATCCCGACCCTCTTCGACACCCTGCCCGGCTACATCCCGATGCCGCACGCCCACGGCCACGGCGGGCTCGACGACTTCGTCGAGGCCGACTCGCCGGCGCGCGGCTACTGGGGCAACATGCGCGACTACGTGGTCAGCCTGCTGAAGGCCTACTGGGGCGAGGCGGCGACGGCGGACAACGAATACTGCTTCAACTACCTGCCGCGGCTGACCGGCAGCCACTCGACCTACGACACCACGATGCGCGATGATCGAAGGCAAGGTGAAGGGCTTCTTCCTCTTCGGCCAGAACCCGGCGGTCGGCTCGGCCAACGTGCGGATGCAGCGGCTCGGGATGTCGAAGCTCGACTGGCTGGTGGTGCGCGACTTCTCGCTGATCGAGTCGGCGACCTGGTGGAAGGACGGGCCGGAGATCGAGTCCGGTGAGATGCGCACCGAGGACATCGACACCGAGGTCTTCTTCCTGCCCGCCGCCGCCCACACCGAGAAGGAGGGCACCTTCACCAACACCCAGCGGATGCTGCAGTGGCACCACAAGGCGGTCGAGCCGGTCGAGGAGCAGCGCTCCGACCTCTGGTTCACCTACCACCTGGGACGGAAGATCCGCGAACGGCTGGCCGGGCTCCGAGGACGAGGTCGACCGGCCGATCCTCGACCTCACCTGGGACTACCCGACCGAGGGCGAGCACGACGAGCCGCTCGCCGACGCGGTGCTGGCCGAGATCAACGGCTGGAACGCCGACGGCGAGATGCTCTCCGCCTACACCGAACTGAAGTCCGACGGCTCGACCTCCTGCGGCTGCTGGATCTACTGCGGCTGCTACGCCGAGGGGGTCAACCAGACGGCGCGGCGCAAGCCCGCGAGCGAGCAGAACTGGACCGCCGGCGAGTGGGCCTGGGCCTGGCCCGCCAACCGCCGCATCCTCTACAACCGCGCCTCCGCCGATCCGGCGGGGAAGCCGTGGTCGGAGCGCAAGGCGCTGGTCTGGTGGGACGAGGAGAAGGGCGAATGGACCGGCCACGACACGCCCGACTTCGAGGCGACCAAGCGGCCCGACTACGTGCCCGACGAGGACGCCCGCGGCCCCGACGCGATCGCCGGCGACGACCCGTTCATCATGCAGGCCGACGGCCGCGGCTGGCTCTTCGCCCCGGCCGGCGTCGCCGACGGGCCGCTGCCGACCCACTACGAGCCGCAGGACTCGCCGGTCCGCAACCTGCTCCACAAGCACCAGCGCGACCCGGCCCGCCAGCTCTACGAGCACGAGTGGAACCGCTACCACCCGGATCCCGACGAGCCCGGCGGCGACGTCTTCCCCTACGCCGCCACCACCTACCGGCTGACCGAGCACTTCACCGCCGGCGGGATGTCGCGCTGGACGCCCTACCTGGCGGAGCTGCAGCCGGAGTTCTTCGTCGAGGTCTCGCCGGAGCTGGCCGCCGAGCGCGAGCTCGAGCACGCCGGCTGGGCGACGATCGTCAGCGCCCGCGGCGTGGTCGAGGCGCGGGTGATGGTGACCGACCGGATGACCCCGCTGCAGATCGACGGGCGGACGCTCCACCAGATCGGCATGCCCTACCACTGGGGACCGAACGGGATCGCCCGCGGCGACTCGATGAACGAGCTCTCCTCGATGTCGCTCGACCCGAGCTCCCACATCCAGGAGGTGAAGGCGCTGACCGTCGACGTCCGGCCCGGGCGGCGGCCGCGCGGCCCGGCGCGCACCGAGCTGGTCGAGGAGTACCGCCGGCGCGCCGGGATCACCGCGGCGACGGGGGCGAGCTGATGGCGACGACGCCGGACCCCGGCACCCGGCCCGATCACGAGGCGCCGCTGAACGTGCTGCTCGGCGGCGGCGAACCGGCCGACGCCTCCGGCTACGAGGAGCACCCGCCGCGGATGGGGTTCTTCACCGACACCTCGATCTGCATCGGCTGCAAGGCCTGCGAGGTCGCCTGCAAGGAGTGGAACGAAGTCCCCGACGACCTGGTCGGCTGGGCGGGCCAATCGCACGACAACTCGGTGGGGCTCGGGGCCGACCGCTGGCGCCACGTCGCCTTCATCGAGCAGCGCCTGCCGCTCGGCACCCAGGAGGCCAACTTCCAGCGCGACGGCGGCGACTTCCGCTGGCTGATGGAGTCCGACGTCTGCAAGCACTGCACCCACGCCGCCTGCCTCGACGCCTGCCCGACCGGCTCGATCTTCCGCACCGAGTTCGGCACCGTGGTCGTCCAGCCGGACATCTGCAACGGCTGCGGCTACTGCGTCCCGGCCTGCCCCTACGGGGTGCTCGACAAGCGCGAGGAGGACGGCCGGATCTTCAAGTGCACGCTCTGTTACGACCGCCTCGGCGAGGGCCAGGAGCCCGCCTGCGCGAAGGCCTGCCCGACCGACTCGATCCAGTTCGGGCCGCTGGAGGAGCTGCGCGAGCGGGCCGGCGATCGGGTGCAGGAGCTGCACGAGCGGGGGATGGGGGAGGCCCGCCTCTACGGCGAGGACCCGAACGACGGGGTCGGCGGCGCCGGCGCCTTCTTCCTCCTGCTCGACGAGCCCGAGGTCTACGGCCTGCCGCCCGACCCGGTGGTGACGACCCGCGACCTGCCGGAAACCTGGAAGCACGTCGGCATCGCCGCCGGGGCGCTGCTGGCCGGGGCCGCGGCCTGCTTCGCGAGGCTGGGCCGATGAGCCGCCGGACGGCGACGGGGGTATCGACCGGGACCGCGGCGTCGACCGCGACCGCGGCGTCGACGGCGACCGCCGCGTCGACGGCGAGCGCGGCATCGACGGCGACCGGGGCGGCGGCGGGCGGCGCCGGAAGAAGCGGCGCGGCGAGCGGCCGGTCGCCGCCGAGGACTACTACGGCCGGCCGATCATCAAGCCGCCGGTCTGGGAGGAGCGGGAGATCGCCGGCTACCTCTTCCTCGGCGGGCTCGCCGGAGCGTCCTCGATCCTCGCCGCGGGCGCCGACCTGAGCGGCCGCCCGGCCCTCGCCCGCGGCTCGCGGGTGATGGCGACCGGGGCGATCGGCCTCTCCCTCGGCGCCCTGGTCAAGGACCTGGGCCGCCCGGCGCGCTTCCTCAACATGCTGCGGGTCTTCAAGCCGACCTCGCCGATGAGCGTCGGGGTCTGGATCCTGGTCGGCTACGCGCCGCTGGCGGCCGGCGCGGCGGCGAGCGACGTCTCCGGCCGGCTGCCGCGGCTCGGCCGGCTCGCCGGGCTCGCCGCCGCCGGGCTCGGCTCGACCGTCGCCACCTACACCGCGGCGCTGATCGCCAACACCGCCGTCCCCGCCTGGCACGAGGGCCGGCGCGAGCTGCCGCTGCTCTTCGCCGGCTCGGCGGCGAGCGCCGCCGCCGGCTGGGGCCTGGTCGTCGCGCCGACGGCGGAGATCGAGCCCGCGGTGCGGATGGCGGTCCTCGGCGCGCTGGTCGAGCTCGGCGCCGAGCAGCTGATGGAGCGGCGGCTGGGGATGATCGCCGAGACGCTCGAGGACGGCAAGGCGGGCAGGCGGCTGCGGATCGCCAAGGCGCTCACCGCGGGTGGGGCGCTCGGCGCCGGCCTCCTCGCCCGCCGCAGCCGCCCCGCCGCGATCGCCGCCGGCGCCGCCCTCCTCGCCGGCTCCGCCTTCACCCGCTTCGGCCTCTTCGAGGCGGGCATGGCGTCGGCCCGCGACCCGAAGTACACGGTCGAGCCGCAGCGCCGCCGTCGCGAAGCGCGCGCCGCGGCCCGATGAGGACCTACGAGGAGGTCGAGCGCGACGGCGAGCGGGACGCGGTCGCGATCGAGGAGCCGCTCGAGATCCGGGTCGACGGGCGGCCGCTCAGCGTCACGATGCGGACGCCCGGCCACGACGAGGAGCTGGCGCTCGGCTTCCTCTTCGGCGAGGGGCTGATCGACGGGCCGCGCCCGGTCGGGCTGACCGAGGACTTCGCCGCCAACACGATCGAGGTCACCGGGCCGCTGCTGCGCGATCCCGGCGAGCGCCGCTTCTACACGACCTCCTCCTGCGGGGTCTGCGGCAAAGGGGCGCTGGAGGAGGTGGCGGTGGCGAGCGCGCCCCTGGCGGCCGGGCCGACGGTCGATCGCGCCCTGCTGACGGCGCTGCCCGAGCGGCTCGAGCAGCCGACCTTCGAGCTGACCGGCGGCGTCCACGCGACCGGCCTCTTCGACGCGGCGGGCAACCTTCTCTTCGCCCGCGAGGACGTCGGCCGCCACAACGCGATGGACAAGGTGGTGGGAAGGGCGCTGCTCGACGGGCTGGTGCCGCTCTCCGGTCGCCTCCTCTGCGTCAGCGGCCGGCTCTCCTTCGAGCTGGTCCAGAAGGCCGCCGTCGCCGGCGCCCCGATCCTGGTCGGCGTCGGCGCGCCGAGCACGCTGGCGATCGAGCTCGCCGCCGACCGCGGCATGACCCTCGCCGGCTTCACCCGCCGCGGCCGCACCAACGTCTACACCGGCGCCGAGCGCGTGCGGTCGACCTGAGTTAACCTCGTCGCAACGCGGTCGACCTGCGTAAACCTATGCCTGACTAAGGTCGACCGCACGGACCGATGGTTTACGTAGGTCGACCGCGCTAGGCGGGGTTGATCTGGCGGGCGAGCTCGCGGAGCTCGCCGGGGTCACGGCCGCTCTTGCCCGCCGCCCAGCAGGCGAGCGGCGCGGCCGGGCGCTCGGAGTCGTGGGCGGCGGTCGCCGCCAGTTCGAGCAGGGCGTCTTCCTCCGCCGCGGTCGGCGGGTCGACCCCGAGCCGCTCGCAGAACGCCCGCACCCACTCTTCCCGCGTCATCTCGGCCATCGGCTCAGCCGCCGATCGCGCTCATCGTCCGCGCCGGCGGCCGGAAGCCGGGCTCGTCGATCCGGTGCTTCAGCTCCTTGCGCCAGACCGCGTCGCGGACGATCCGCTCCAGCTCGGCGTCGTCGGCGCCCGCCCGCAGCGGCCCGCGCAGGTCGGTCTCGTGCAGGGAGAAGAGGCAGGTCCGCAGTTTGCCGTCGGCGGTCAGGCGGAGGCGGTTGCAGTCGCTGCAGAAGGGTTCGGAGACGGGGTTGATGAAGCCGATCTCGCCCCGGCCGTCGGCGAAGGCGAAGACGCGGGCGGTCGAGTGGGGCTCGCGCGGCAGCTCGCGCAGCGGGTGGGCCTCCTCGATCATCGCCTGCACCTCGGCCCCGGTCAGCACCTTGTCGGCGCGCCAGGCGCGGTCGGCGTCGAGCGGCATGAACTCGATGAAGCGGACCTGGAAGCCGCGCTCGCGGGCGAGGTCGCAGAAGCGCAGCACGTCGTCCTGGCCGAGGTCGGGCATCGGCACCGCGTTGACCTTGACCGGGCTCACCTCGGGGAAGCCGGCGATCGCCTCGAGGCCGGCGAGCACCCGGTCGAGCGCGTCGCGGCGGGTGATCTCGAAGAAGCGGGCGCGGGCGAGGCTGTCGATCGAGACGTTGACCCGGTCGATCCCGGCGGCGACGAGTTCCGCCGCCTGCGCCTCCAGCAGATAGCCGTTGGTAGTCAGCGAGAGGTCCTCGATGCCGTCGATCGCCGCCAGCCGCCTGACCAGGGCCGGGAACTCGCGCCGCACCAGCGGCTCGCCGCCGGTCAGCCGCACGTCGGTGACGCCGAGGCCGGCGAAGAGCGCGACCAGCCGCTCGATCTCCTCGAAGGAGAGGATCTCCTCGCGCGGGATCCACGGCAACCCCTCGGCGGGCATGCAGTAGTGGCAGCGGAAGTTGCAGCGATCCGTGACCGAGACCCGGAGATCGCCGATCGGCCTGCCGTGCGCGTCTTCGAGCGGAGCGGCGAGGGGCATATGCAGACGGTACCCGTTAGCGGACGGGACGCTGCGTCATCGACCCATGCTCGCCCGGTCGAGCAGCTCGACCTCGACCGTCTCCCCGGCCGCGAGGCCGGCGCTCGCGGTCGGGATCAACGCCAGGCAGTCGGCGGCGAGCATCGAGGTGAGGACGTGCGAGCCCTGGCGCGGCAGCGGCGTGGCGACCCAGCCGTGCTCGTCGGGCTGGAGCCGGCAGCGCACCGCGTGGGCGCGGTCGGTCGGCTTCGCGTAGTCGGCTCCCATGCGGGCGGTCAGCCGGCGGGTCCCGGGCTCGCCTCCGGCCAGGGCGATCAGCGCCGGCCGCACCAACAGCAGGTAGGTGACCATCACCGAGACGGGGTTGCCGGGCAGGCCGAAGACGAGCGTCTCGCCGCGGGTGCCGAACCAGGTCGGGCCGCCGGGCTTCAAGGCCACCCGCCAGAAGACCTGCTCGACACCGAGGTCGGCGAGCACTGCCTTGACGTGGTCGTGCTCGCCGACCGAGACGCCGCCGCAGACGATCGCCACGTCGGCGTCGAGGGCGGGCTCGAGCGCGCGGCGGGTGGCGGTCGGCTCGTCGGGGGTCCAGGACACCGAGGTCACCTCGCCGCCGGCCAGCCGGGCGAGCGCCGGCACGGTGAGCGCGTTGGAATCGCGGATGCCGCCGGGCCCGAGCGACCGGCCGGGCGACGTCAGCTCGTCGCCGCTGGTCACCACGGCGACCCGCGGCCGCCGCTGGACGGGGGCGGGGTCGAGCCCGATCGCCGCCAGCGACCCGAGCTCGGCGGGCCCGAGCTCCGCGCCTCGCTCCAGCACCGTCTCCCCGGGCGCGATGTCGTCGCCGGCGCGGCGCACGTTGACCCCGACCGCGACTGCCGCGCGGATGAGGACGGGCGGAATCGTGGTGGATGCGCCGCCCGGCTCATCGCCCGCGGCGGCCTGCCGACCGGCATCGCCGGCGCGATCGGTGTCCTCGACCCGCACCACCGCATCGGCGCCGGCGGGCAGCACGGCGCCGGTCGAGATCGCGATCGCCTCGCCCGGCTCGAGGCTCCGCTCCGCCGGGTGCCCGGCGCGCGACTCGTCGATCAGCGCGAGGGACACCGGCGCCGCGGCGCTCGCCGCACCGACGTCCGCGCCCCGCACCGCAAAGCCGTCCATCGCCGAGTTGTCGAAGCCCGGCACCGGCGCCTCCGCGACCGCGGTGATGCCGAGCCGGCGTCCCAGCGCCGCGGCGAGTCCGACCTCCTCGACGCCAAGCGGACGCACCCGCGCGAGGACCTCCCGCCGTGCCGCCTCGATCTCGATCGCCCTCGCCATCTCCGCACACCCTGCCGGCGCGGCCCGATCTTCGTCCGGTCGCGAGTGAATCCCGCAGCGACCGCTTCGGCCCGACCGGGGCGGGCCAGCGCGGTAGGTTTGATCGATGGCCGACGACCTCACCCTCGGCGAGGCAGCGCGGGCGCTCGACGTCAGCGTCGACACGGTGCGCCGCTGGGCGCGCGCCGGGAAGATCGAGACGACCCGCGACGACGCCAACCGGCGCCGCGTCCCGGCGTCGGAGATCACCCGCCTCAAACCGCGCCCGTCGCGCCACAAGACCGCCGACGGCTTCTCCGCCCGCAACCGCTTCCCCGGCGTGATCCGCTCGGTCGAGGTCGACGGGGTGATGGCGCTGGTGGAGATCGAGGCCGGTCCGCACCTGGTCACCGCGGCGATCACCCGCGACTCGGTCGAAGAGCTCGGGCTGGCGCCCGGCGTCCCCGCCACGGCGACGGTCAAGGCGACGTCGGTGATGGTCGACGTCTCCGACTGACCGCCCGTTCATAGCTTCGTAACCTCTTCCGGGTTAGCTAGCCTGCATAGCCGTTGCCTAGGCAGCCGAACCCCGACCCGGAAGGTGCCCCCTTTGTCGCTCGAGTCCTCCCAGCCCCGTCGCGCGCCGCGCCTGGGCATCGCCCTGCTGGTCCTCGCCCTCGGCCTGATCGCCGTCCCGATCGCCTCGGCCGCGTCGCCGGTGCTGGTCCAGGGGACCACCGACATCCGCGATGCCGGCCTGCTCGAAGAAGTGATCGAACCGGGCTTCCACGCCGCCTACCCCCAGTACGAACTCAAGTACATCCCGGTCGGGACCGGCCAGGCCCTGACCAACGCGCGGGCCGGGCAGGGCGACGCGGTCATCACCCACGCCCCCTCGCTGGAGAAGACCTTCGTCGAAGAAGGCTATTCGCTGGAACCGCGCGGCCGGGCCATCTTCTACTCCGACTACGTGATCGTCGGCGCCACCACCGATCCGGCCGGGGTCGCGACCGCGGCCCCGCACAACGCCGCCGCGGCCTTCGAAGCGATCGCCAGGGCGGGCGCCGAAGGCAAGGCCAACTTCGTCTCGCGCGGCGACAACTCGGGCACCAACACCGAGGAGAAGACGATCTGGAAACTGACCGGCGTCGAACTGAACAGCCTCGGTGAGCCGGGCAAGAAAGGCACCAAAGAAGACGCCTCCTGGTACCACAAAGGCGGCGGCGGGCAGGCCGAAACGGTGCAGCTGGCGAACCAGTGCCCGTTCGCCGGCGGCGGCTGTTACGACATCACCGATCGCGGCACCTTCAATCGGCTGAGCGCGCTCGGGGCCGTCGCGGCACTGAAGATCGTCAGCGAAAAGAACGAAGCGGCGGCCCCAGGTGGTTCGAACCTGCTGACCAACCCGTTCGACGTCTACATCGTCAACCCGACCAAGGTGACCAACGTGACGATCAACGTCGAAGGCGCCGAAGCGCTGGTCGAATACCTGACCTCGGAAGGGTTCCAGAAGAAGCTGGCGAGCTTCCCCAACACCACCTCGCCCGCCTTCTTCGCCGACGCCCACTCGGTGGTCGCGGCCAGGCCGACGTTCTCGACCCGGACCGTGCGGGCGAACGCCCCGCTCGCCTTCTCCGGGACGCTCGCCAGCGCCCTGCCGGGAGCGCCGATCCTGGCCGGGCAGCCGGTCAGGCTGCAGCGCCTCGTGTCGCTCGACGCACAGGAAGGGCCGGTCTACAAGACGATCGCCCACGGCGTCACCACTGCGACCGGCGCCTACAAGCTGCAGACGCACGCGGCCCACGGCGGCACCTTGCGGGTCCTGACCCCGCAGTCCTATCCGTCCTTCGCGGTCGTCCCGCTGCTGGCGGTCGGCACCCTGAGCGAATCCGGCCTCGCCGTCGGCAAGCTGGCGGTGCGGGCCAAGGTCGGCGTCAAGCAGCCGCGGGTGGCAGGGCGCGTGGTCACCCTGGCCGGCAGCGCGAGCCCGTCGCGCGAACGCGATCCTGGGGCGCAGATCCTGGTGCTCGGCCGCAAGCAGGGCCAGCGGCAGTCGCACGCCGTGCGTAGGCTGCGCCCAGGCAGTTCTTCCGCGTACAAGGTCAACCTGAGGCTCCCCACCGGCAAATGGAAGCTCCGCATCCGCTACCTGGATCCCGGCGCCGTGCTGCCCGCCACCTCGCGCGCGTTATCGGTCTCCGTGCCGCGCTGACCGCGCTCCTCCTCGCCGTGCCCGCCGCGCCTGCCGCCGCGGCGGGCGGGCCGGCGGTGGTGATCGCCGGCCCGGGCGCGGTCCAGGTCGAACTGACGGGTGAAGAACTCGGCCGCCTGGCGGGCGCCGAAGCCGGTCCCTACACCTACTTCGTGCGGGCCCATCCGGGCGAAGCCGGCGAAGCCTTCTCGCGCAGCGGCGTGCCGCTGGCGAAGCTGATCGAAACGACCGGGACCCCGCTCGGGTCGGTGGGCTACGTCACGCTGCCGCGGGCCGACGGCTCCAGCGCCTACCTGCCCGCGACGGACTTCACCGCGGTGCCGCCCGAAGGGCAGGGGCCGGCCCTGGTCTCGGCCGACTCCGAATGCGTCCGCTTCCTCCGACCCCTGTCCGGGCCCGACGACGCCAACGCCGGCGACAACATCGCCGCCTGCGGGGCGCCGCTGGCGATCGGGGTGCGGGAGGGGAGGATCCTCTCGGTCCGCGCCTCCGCCTCCGCGACCGCCCCCGATGCCGGCACGGCGGTGCGCTTCGCGGCGACGGCCGAAGGCGCCGAGGAAGGCGAGCAGCTGACCTACGAGTGGAGCTTCGGCGACGGCACCGCCGCCACCGGGGCGAGGGTCAGCCACGCGTTCGCCGGCGCGGGCTCCTATCGGGTCACCGTCGTCGCCACCGGCAGCGGCGAATCCGGCGGCGAAGCGGTGCCGCTGACGATCGTCGTCGGCAAGCCCGCGGCGACCGGGGTGGGGGCGAGGGCGAAGAAGAAGACGGCGAGGCAGAAGCCGAAGCGGGGGGCGACGCTTGGCGAAGCTCGGGTAGAAGCGGCACCGGCGTCGGAAGCGGTGAGCCCTGCTCCTGCTCCGGGACTCGGGAAGCCGGAATCGGGGGTTGATTCGGGAGGTGATGCGGTTGGGCGAGCCGTGGGACCCCCTCCCTCACTAACTGCGGGGAGGTTCGTCCGGGGGTCCCACGGCTCGCCCTCCGGGCCAGGTCGGGAAACCGCTAGGGACGAAGCCGGGACGGTGACCCCCAGGGCTAAAAGCACGGCGGAAGCTGCGCCACGACACGCTGAAGATTCGGAAGCTGTCCCGGGTGCGACCGTGCGCGGGCGGCTCGTTGCCGACTTCGTCGACGCTGCCTCGGCTGACGGGGGAGGGGCTTCGGCTGCCGGCGGGGGCTCGGGGTCGGTCGCGGGTGCGCCTGACGGTGGCTCGGCCTCTTTGCCGCTGACGGCGATCCTTGCGGCGGCGCTGCTCGCGGGCGGCGTCGCCTTCGAGTGGCGTCGCCAGGGGCGGGGGAGCCGATGATCCCCTTCGCCGACATCGAGACCGTGCTCTTCCACATCGCCGAAGCGCTGCGGGTCCCGGTGCTGGTCGCGGCGCTGCTCTGCCTCGCCTGGGTGCTGGTCGAACTCGGCCGCTTCCTGGTCGAGCTGATCGGCCGGCGCGGGCGCGGCTACGCGGTCCTGCAGGACGCCACCGAGCAGGCGCTGGTCGCGCTCGGGACCCGCGGCGACCTCGGCGCCGCGGCCGTCTTGCTGGCACCGATCTCGACCGGGCCGGAGATGACCGCGACGATCGACCGGATCGTCGCCCAGTACGGTCGCCCCGACCGCGACGAGCAGGGCGCGAAGGCGCTGGCCGACTTCGACTTCGGCGCGATGCGGCGGCTGGAGCGCACCCGCGCCCTGGTTCGGCTCGGGCCGGCGCTCGGGCTGATGGGGACCCTGATCCCGCTCTCGCCGGCGCTCGCCGGGCTCGCCAAGGGCGACGTCGCCCAGCTCTCCAGCAACCTGCGGGTCGCCTTCAGCGTCACCGTCCTCGGCCTGCTGATCGGCGCCGTCGCCTTCGTCATCTCGCTGGTCCGCGACCGCCTCTACGGCCAGGACCTCTCCGACCTCGAGTTCGTCGCCGCCCGCCTCCTCGGATCGCCGCCGCCATGAGCGCCTTCGAGCCAGGCGCGGGGACCCAGCCACCGCGGCGCCGCCGGCGCACCTTCGTCACCCCGAACGCGCGCCGTCGCGGCGACCGCGCCGGCGACCCGCTCGAAGGCCTGGTCAACCTCTTCGACCTCGGCATCGTGCTCGCCGTCGCCTTCCTCTTGGCGGCGCTCGCCTCGCTGAAACTCTCCTCGCTGCTCACCTCGCCGAACGTCACCGTGGTCAAGAAAGGCGCCCACCAGGACACGGTGATCGTCAAGCACGGCGAACACGTGCGCAAGATCGAACTCAGCCACGCCCGCGTCGTCGGCAAGGGCGAACCGATCGGCCGCGCCTACCGCCTCGCCGACGGCCGTGTCGTGATCGTCACCAAGCCGCGCCCCGAGGCGCCCTCGCCTTGAGCGGCCGGCGCTGATGCACTTCATCTCCGAAGGCGTCCGCGAAGCGGTCCACCTGCTGCTCCACGAAAACGGCGAACTGCGCCACATCCTCTGGGTCACCCTGCGCGTTGCCGTCGGCTCGACCGCGCTGGCCGCCCTGGTCGGGCTGCCGCTCGGCCTCCTCTTCGGGCTCGGCCGCTTCCGCGGCCGGCGGGTCGGGATCGCGCTGCTGAACGCCGGGCTCGGGCTGCCGCCGGTGGTGGTCGGCCTGGTCGTCGCCCTCTTCCTCTTCCGCGGCGCCCCGCTCGGCGGGCTCGAACTGATCTACACGGTGAACGGGATCATCCTCGCCCAGGCGCTGCTGGCCCTGCCGCTGGTCGCCGCCTTCACCGCCGCCGCCGTCCAGGTCGTTCCCGGCGCGCTGCTCGACCAGGCGCGGGCGCTCGGCGCTGCGCGAGGGCAGGTCGCGGTGCTGGCGCTGCGCGAGGCGCGGGTCGGCGTGGTCGGCGCGCTGATCGCCGCGTTCGGCTCGGCCCTCTCGGAGGTCGGTGCCGTGATCCTGGTCGGCGGCAACATCCACGCCCAGACCCAGACCCTCGCCAGCGCCGTCCTCACCGAGGTCTCCGAGGGCCAGTACGGGACGGCGATCGCGCTCGGCCTGATCCTGCTCGGGCTGATCGTCGTCTGCGGCGCGCTTCTCACCGTCGCCCAGCAGCGCGGCAGCGGTGACGAAGGCGGCGCGCCCTGGTTCCGCTGGAGGGCCTCGTGACCGCGGCGCTCCTCGCCGCCGGCCTGGCGGTCGACCGCGGCCGCCGCCGGGTCCTCGAGGGCGTCGACCTCGAGCTCCGCCGCGGCGAGGTGACGGTGCTGCTGGGACCGAACGGGGCGGGGAAGTCGACCTTGCTCGCCGCGGTCGCCGGGCAGGTCCCGCTCGCCGCCGGCCGGGTCGATGCGCAGGGCCGGATCGCCGCCGCCGCCCAGGTGGCCGCCTTCGCCCGCCGCAGCGTCCAGGCCAACGTCGAGCTGGCGCTGGCCTGGTGGGGGGTGCCGCGGGCCGAGCGCTCCGGGCGCGCCGCGGAGGCGCTGGCCGCGGTCGGCGTCGCGGCGCTCGCCGGGCGCCGGGCGGTCACCCTCTCCGGCGGCGAGGCGCGACGGGTCCACCTGGCCCGCGTCCTCGCGGTGCGGCCGGACGTCCTCCTGCTCGACGAGCCCTTCGCGGGGCTCGACCCGACCGCCCGCGCCGACGTCCTCTACGACCTCGCGGCGATCCTCCGCGACCCCACCCGCGCGACCTGCGTCGTCGTCCACGACCGGGCCGAGGCCTGGGCGTTGGCCGACCGCGTCCTCGTCCTGATCGACGGGCGGATCGCCGCCGCCGGCCCGCCGGAGGAGGTGCTCGATCGGCCGCCGACCCCCGCCGTCGCCCGCTTCCTCGGCTTCACCGGCGAGCTGCTCGACGGCGACCAGGTCGTGATGGCGCGGCGCGGCCAGGTGTTCCTCGACCCGGCCGGGCCTTACGCGGGCCGGATCGAGCGCCGCATCCCGATCGAGGACGGGGTGAGGCTCGAGGTCACCCTCCCCGGCGGTCGGCTCGAGTGCGTCGCCGGCCGCGACGCCCCCGAGGCCGGCGCCACGGTGCGCCTCCGCATCGACGGCGGCGTCCGGTTTCCCTCCCCGTAAGAACTTCGGGATAGCGTCGCCGCTCGAAGCGCTGGGAGGACGAAATTCGAGACCGGGGGTTGAGATGGCCGAACTGAACGAGATGCAGGCGGAGCTGTGCGAGGCGAGCGAGACCGACTACTCGGACCTGCGGGCCCTCTTCATCAACTGCACCTTGAAGCGCAGCCCCGAGGCCTCCAACACGCAGGGCCTGATGGATCTGGCGATGGAGATCATGCGCAGGAACGGCGTCGCGGTCGACTGCCTGCGGGCGATCGACCATGAGATCGCGACCGGGGTCTGGCCCGACATGGCCGAGCACGGGTGGGACGTCGATGAGTGGCCCGCGATCTACGAGCGGGTGCTCGGCGCCGACATCCTCGTCCTCGGCATGCCGATCTGGCTGGGGGAGAAGTCCTCGGTCGCGACGCGGGTGATCGAGCGCCTCTACGGGAACTCCCACCTGCTGAACGACGCGGGCCAGTACGCCTACTACGGTCGGGTCGGCGGCTGCCTGATCACCGGGAACGAGGACGGCGTCAAGCACTGCGCGATGAACGTCCTCTACTCGTTGCAGCACCTCGGCTACACGATCCCGCCCCAGGCCGACGCGGGCTGGATCGGGGAGGCGGGGCCGGGGCCGTCCTACCTTGACGAGGGATCGGGTGGGCCGGAGAACGACTTCACCAACCGCAACACGACCTTCGCCACCTGGAACATGCTGCACCTGGCGCGGCTGCTGAAGGACGCGGGCGGGATTCCGGCCCACGGCAACCAGCGGACCGCCTGGGACGCCGGCTGCCGCTCCGACTTCCCCAACCCGGAGTACCGGGTCTAGGCAACCGGTCTCGACGGGACCGTCTCCGACTGAACCGCCGGCCGCTCGGCCTTCGTATCCCTATAAGGGTCTCGTCTCCCAATCCACGCAGCTGCACCGCGTCTACCTGACGCCGAAGGGAAACACCTGATGAAGAAGCTCTCGGCAGTCCTCGTACTGTTCGCCGCCTCACTCGCGCTGGTCGCCTGCGGCGGGGGCGGCTCGTCGTCCTCGTCCTCCTCGTCCTCCGCGGAAACCGGCTCCTCCGAATCGGCCGGCGGGGCAGAAGGCGGTTCGACGATCAAGTTCGAAGCCAACCCCGAAGGCCACCTGATGTTCACCACGATGAAGGCGAGCGGAAAGGCCGGCGACGACACGATCGATTTCGTCAACCCCTCGACGACCCCGCACAACGTCGCGATCGAAGACTCGTCGGGCAAGACGATCGCCGAAACGGAAACGATCAGCAAAGGCGAAACCTCGACCAAGGTGGAACTGGAAGCGGGCTCCTACACCTTCTTCTGCAGCATCCCCGGCCACCGCGAGGGCGGCATGGAAGGCACGCTGACGATCGAATAGGGCCTGGGTCAGAGCCTGAACTCGACTCCGGTCAGCTCTTCCGAGACCTCCCAAAGGCGGCGCGCGGTTCCCTCGTCGAGGGCCGCGCCGCTCGGGGTCTCGAGCGCCGGTGCGCCCCGCATCGAGGCGAACCCACCGGGGCCGATCAGCGAGCCGCCCGGCAGGTCGGGCTCGGTCGCCGCGTAGAGGGTCGGCAGGGCGCCGTCGGCCGAGCTCTGGCCGAGGAGGTGGTTGGAGATCGACCACGCCGGGGCGGTCAGCTTCGAGAAGAGGCCGGCGCCCATCTGCGGCCCGGCGTGCTGCAGGTTGGTCGCCGCGTATCCGGGATGGGCGGCCATGCTCAGCAGATCCAGGTCGGCGGCGGCGGCGCGACGCTGCAGCTCGAGCGCGAAGAGCAGGTTGGCGAGCTTCGACTGGCCGTAGGCCGACCAACGCATGTAATGCCGGCGACGCTGCAGATCGTCGAAGTCGATCTTGCCGATCCGGTGGGCGCCGCTGGTCACGGTGACGACGCGGGGGGCGGGTGCCTCCTTCAGCTTCCCCACCAAGAGACCGGCGAGGGCGAAATGGCCGAGGTGGTTGGTGCCGAGCTGGAGCTCGAAGCCGTCGGCGGTCTCGCGACGCGGCGGCGCCATCACGCCCGCGTTGTCGACCAGCAGATCGAGCGGCTCGGGGCGCGCGGCAACCGCGGCGGCGGCGGCGCGGACCGAGGCCAGGTCGGCGAGGTCGAGGGCGATCAGCTCGACCGCCGCCTCCGCCGCCCGCCGCGCGCGCACCGCGGTCAGCGCCGCCTCGCCCCGCTCCGGGTCACGGCAGGCAAGGAGCACCGAGGCGCCGTGGGCGGCCAGCTCTTCGGCGGCGGCCAGGCCGATGCCGCTGTTGGCGCCGGTGACCAGCGCGACGCGGCCGTCGAGGTCGGGGATCTGGGATGCGTTCCAGCCGTTCATTCGCAGCCGCTTCCGCTGCCGTTGATGCAGACCCTGGCGAGGTTGTTGTCCCAGACGTTGCCCCGCCAGCTGCTCACCGGCGTGAAGTAGTTGAACGCGATCCCGTAGCTGCCCGATTTCGGGTAGTAGCCGCTGCTGTCGGCGCCGCCGACGCAGGGATGGGTGCCGCCGTCGGGTTCGTACCCTTCGGCGGTCACGCAGCGGGCGAAGTGGTTGCCTTCGACCGTGAGGTGGCTGGTTCCCGGCCTGGGCCGCGTGGGCGCAGGGGTAGAGGGTGTAGCCGCCGCCGGCGAGCAGGCTTTCGAGCACGGTCAGCTGGTTGGAGCAGTTCGTCACGTCGGTGCCGCCCCCCGAGTTGCCGAAGATCACCGCGGTCTGGCCGACCGGGTTCAGCAGCGTGTCGTGGATCGCGGTGAAGCTGGTTTCGTTGAAGTAGATGTTCTCGATGTGGTCGCTGGAGATCGCGATCTCGGCGATGCCGAAGGAGTTCTTCAGCACGGTCGGGCCGGCGGCGTAGACGTTGGAGTCGCAGGCGTGCAGGTAGGCGCCTTCGATCGTCACCGACGAGCCGTCATTGCGGATGTCGTGCTCGCAGGTATCTCCGGGCACGCTCGCGGTCTCGACGTTCCTGATCACGACGCCGGTCAGCCCGGGTGCGATCTCGATCGCCGAGTTTCCGCAGGTGACGGTCGGGCCACAACTCGTGCTCTGGATGACCCGCGTGTTTTCGATCGTCACGTTGCTGGCGAGGACGTCGATCGACCCCGTCACCTGCAGGCCGGAGACGACGGTGCCCGGCACGGTGATCGTCAGCGGCCCGCTCGCCGCCAGCGGCACCACGGCGGGGACGCCGGTGTTGCTCGGGTCGGGGAAGCCGCAGCTGTGAGGAGAGGAGAAGCAGTTCGAGGTCCGCAGCGGTTCGACGGGCGCCGCCGCCGGCGCAACGGCGCCGACGGGCGAACTCTTCTTGTGGTGGCGCTTGTGGCGGTGACGCTTGGGGCGGCTGACGGCGACGGCCCGGCCGATCTTCGGCCCGTGCGACCGCGCCCCGCGATCGAGGCCGCCCTTCGCCGCGAGACCGCTCCCGTGCGCGAGGACGCTCCCGCCCAGGGCCGGCAGCATCACCAGCGCCAAGAGCAGACTGCAAACGACGCGCGTGTAGTGAGAGCAAGTCATCGAGCCGTCTACGGACACCGTTGAGCCCGCACGCTGCCGCGCCGGCGAGATCAGGCCGACAGCTTAGCCGCAGTCGGGACGGCCAGTCAGGACTCGAACCCGGAATCGCGCGAAAGTGGAGGCCTAGGCTCCGGTCTCTGCTCCTCTTGGTGGATGCACAGCGCTGGCGTACCTTTAGAGGTGTGCAGGCGATCGACGTACAGACCGTCGTCTTCCGCGAAGGCAAGCACTTCGTGGCCCAGTGCCTCGATGTCGACGTGTCCGGCTTCGGAGACAGCGAGGACGGTGCTCTCGCAAATCTCCGCGAGGCACTCGAACTCTATTTCGAGGACGCGCCCGCCGACGCGGTCGCCAAGGTCGAAGGACCAGAGGTCCGTCGCCTGACTCTCGAGCGTGCCTAAGCTCCACTCGTCGCGTCAGGTAATCGGCTGCGCTGGAGGGCAACGGCTTCGCCTTCGTCTCCCAGCGGGAAGGGATCGCCGACGATCGACCCTTCGTCAGTCGGGACTCGACGAGAGCGCCTTCAAATGAGCCTCTGGTCGCGGTCCCGATTCACCGAACGGCTTGCGCAGAAGCCCCATCAGCGAGACCGCCAGCAACCACGCGTTTGTGGAGTCGCTTCGCGCTGAGGCGCGAACGGCGGGTCAGATGGCGGCGAGTGCCGGGGCGAGATCGTCGGCGCTTGCCTCGATCGGCTCCGGGATCGTGACGGTGAGGTTCCCGTCGCGGTCGAGCAGTCGCCGGGCGCCGAGAACGGTGAGGCCGACGATGTTCTGGGTGCCGGGCGCATAGCGGAGGACGTGCCCCTCCGGCGTCTCCTCGCCCTCGGCCACCTGAGGCTTGCCCACGTGCAGGTAGAGCACGTCCGAGTCGGCGTCGTAGTCGGCGTGGTCGAAGGTGACAGGGCCGATCTTGATTTTCACTTGCTCCATGAACGGGGATCCTTCCGATTGGCGAACGCGGTGACTAGTCGCGCCGGCTCCTGTTCATAGCTTAGGACCACCAGCAGCCAGCGACTCGGACCGGCATTGCGGAGGTAGTGGCGACGCCGCCCACGGCGCCGACCGCAACTTTGGCGTCGCCGCAGGGCTTCGGAAGCGTGGCGTGGGGAAGCCATAAGAACAAGGTCGGACCCGCGTTCGCCGCGGTGCTCCTCCTCGCGCTCGTCGCCTGGATGGCGGTGGGCGCCCGCGCAGGTGCTGAAGGTACTAGTGAGGCGACGACCTTCGGCGCCGACGGCGTCGCCACCCAGAGCCTCGGCACCCGTCTGGAAAGGACCGAAATTTCGAGCGTGGTAGCCCAGCCCGATGGCGGACTACTCGCGCAGCAGGGCCACCACATCGAGGCCTTCCTTCCGGACGGTTCCCCGAACACTTCCTTCGCCCCGATCCCGACCGGGCGGGAACGCGGGGGACTATTCCCGGCGGCCGACGGCAAGTCGTTCGTCCTCGACGAAGAAAAGCTCACCAGGCTGAATCCAGACGGGACCGTGGACATCAGTTTCGGCGACGCCGGGACCGCAAATGTTTCGTATGACGCCGTCGCGGCCGGCAGCTTGGGGTCGGGCAAGGTGGTCGTCCTCTATGAGGAGCCGATCGGCGCGCGGAATCCCAACTACGACATCGGTGTGACCGTGCTGAGCGAGGACGGAAGCCCGGATCGGCCCGAGGTTCGCTCGGGTCCTATCTCCCCGGACTACAGCGGGAGGTTCGTCGTGGAAGTCGTCCCCGCGTCCGACGGTGGCGCGCTCGTCGTCGGACACAGCTTCCTGCTGCGGCTGGGCGCGGACGGAGCGCCGGACGCGGGCTTCGGCCGCCACGGGTTGCTGGGTCCGGGATCGGCCATCGCCGGCGCGCACTTTCTCGCCGGCGGGGAGATAGAAGTCGCGGGATCCGGATCGATCGGAAAGAAGTCTGGGCCGGCGATCCTTCGCTTCACTGCGGCCGGCAAACCCGACCCGTCGTTCGGGGCCGACGGCGTCCGGCTTTACGACATACCGGGATCGATCAGCGCCGCCTCCTGGGGGCCGGACGGCTCGGTGGTCCTCGGCGGGCGCGAAGAAGACACCGAATCCTGCGCCGAAAAGGAAGCGAAAGACTGCGACGAAACGCCATTCCTGGCTTCCGTCGACGCCGCCGGAAATCTCGACGGCTCCTTCGGCGAAGCCGGGGTCCTGCGCCTCACGGCCCTGACCGGTCGGCCCGGCCCGGACGGCTACGACAGCGAAGGCGTGATCGCGCTCGTCCGGCGGCCGGACGGGTCCGTCGTCGCCGTCGGCAACGCACCGCCGAACGAATCGATCGGTTTCCTGGCGGCGCTCTCACCGCAGGGCTCGCTGCTGCCGTCGTTCGGCGAAGGCGGGATCGTCCGGGCGCCCGAACCCGTGCCGGCCGAAGAGCGCGTCTACGGCTTCGTCCCCCTGCCGGGCGGCCAGATGCTGGCGGCGGCGACGACCGACATCGGCACCGAAGAGCGCGCGGTCCTCGTCCGCTTCGACTCCGACGGCAGCCTTGATTCCACCTTCGGCGCAGGCAGCGGCTTCGTCGCCCTCGCCGGGGGAGGGCGCCAATCGACTCGGCCGGCGCTCCGGGGCGGCAAGGTGCTCGTCGCTCCCTATACCTATCCGCATCCCACGGTGCAGATGGCGGACGCGGAAGATGGGTCGCCGGTGGCTTCGTTCGGCGGGACCGGAACGGTCCACCTGGAGGACCGCGAAGGCTATGTGGTGGCTGTCGAATATTCCTCGGACGGCGACCCGGTCGTCCTCGAGCATCACCCCGGCGGATCGGCCGGCGGACCGATCCCGGTCCAGCGCTTCTTGCCGGACGGGAAGCCGGATCGCGCCTTCGGGAAGGACGGGAGGGTCGTGCTGCGGCCGCCGGTCCGCGAACTGCAGGCCACCGCGCTGGTCGCGGCGCCGGGAGGGCGGATGCTCGTCGGAGGCTTCGCCGAGAACCACTTCGTCGTAGTCTGCCTCCTGCCCGACGGCAAGCCCGATCCCCACTTCGGCTCGCACGGTTGGGCGTTGCCGCACGTCCACGGTTCGCTCGGATCGATGGTCATGGTGCCGGTAGGCGCGCGCATCCTTCTCGCCGGAGTGGCCGAAGGAGGCTCCCGACCCCGGGTGGTGCTCCTCCGCCTCGACGCCCACGGTCATCGCAACCGCGGCTTCGGCCACGGCGGTCTCCGCTCTGCCCAGACCGAATTTGGAGCGGAAACGACCAACCTTCTCGATACGCCCGCCGGCCCGGTCGTAATCCTCGAAAGGGTGGCCGAACCGGTCCTCGATTTCATCCCTGGAGGCCCCGTCCGTCACCTCTCGATCGGCAACTCGCAGGACGTCTTCGCCGTTCAGGGCGCCGTCTCCGAAGGCCGCCTCATCGTCGGTTGGTCACCGCAAGAAGAAAGGCCGCCCTTCCACCTCTCGGCGATCTCGTTGCAACCCTGACCGGCGACGCAGGGCATCAGGTCAGTTCGCCGGCCTCAAGACCCGGGCGCAGCCCATCCTTCGGGGCGGCCGTCGCGCAGAACGATGTCGGCGAAGCGTCTGATCGAAGGAAGTTCCGATCGATAGCTGAGCCAGGACATGGTGAAGGGGATGGAGCGGGCAGGGGTGACCGGGAGGACGGCCGTCCTTGGGTTGGGTCGTCCGAATGAGCCGAGCAGGAAGATCCAATCGACCTCCGTCTGGTCGGTCCAGCCCGAAGCGGCGAGATCGGTGTCGGCGAGCTCGACCTTCGGTGGATCGACCTCAGCCTCGGCCAGCGCGGCGAGCTGAGCCGCGTGCCAGGCCGGCAAGAGGCGGCGAGGGTGGATGCCGAGGGTGGTTTCGGCGAGCGCCGGGAGGTCGACCGCGTCGTGAGCGGCGCAGGGATGCTCCTCCCGGAGACCGACGAGGAGCGGCTCGGAGCCGAGCCCTACCGTCTCGAACCTCTTCGCCTCGTCCTCGACCCGATCGCAGGTGATCGCGATGTCGACCTCGCCGACCGCCAGGGCTGCGCTGAGATCCGGCAACCAGTAGCGGGAGGTCTTGAGCTCGAGGCCCGGCGCCTGTCGAGCGACCTCCAGGAGGATGTGGGGCATCAGGGCCGGCCCGACCGGCGGCGTTATCCCGATCCTGAGGGTCCCGCGGGTCCCGGCCGCCAGGGCGGCCACCGACTCGGCGGCGGATTCGGTCATGCCGAGGATCGCTCGCGATTTCTCGACCATCACGTTGCCGGCCTCGGTCAGCTCGACCCGTCGGGTCGTCCGCATGAAGAGGGGCGTGGCCAACTCGAACTCGAGCCGCCGGATCTGCTCGCTGAGCGTCGAAGGTTGGACGTAGAGGCGGGCGGCGGCGCGGGTGAAGTGGAGCTCCTCGGCGACGGCGAGGAACGCCTTCAGGTCACGAAGTTCCAAAAGCGGACTCGGTTCGAGCGCTCCGACGAGGCACCAGAGCATTATGCGGCCCCGGTCAAGAGTCACTTCGCCGATCCGACCCTTCTCAGCGGCGCCGTGCCGGGGGATAGTCGGCGGACAGCGACCGGACCGATCTGAAGGAGCGAGGAATGCCGTACGTCACGACCAGCGACGGAGTCGAGATCTTCTACAAGGACTGGGGCGAGGGTCAGCCGATCGTCTTCAGCCACGGCTGGCCGTTGTCCAGCGACGACTGGGACAACCAGATGCTCTTCTTCCTCGACAAGGGCTACCGCGTCATCGCCCACGACCGACGCGGTCACGGCCGCTCGACCCAGGTCGGCAGCGGCCACGACATGGACCACTACGCCGATGACCTGCGCGCGGTGGTCGAGCACCTCGACCTGAGCGACACGATCCATATCGGCCACAGCACCGGAGGCGGCGAGGTCGTCCATTACCTCGCCCGCCACGGCTTCGACCGGGTCGCGAAGGCGGCGATCATCAGCGCGGTCCCGCCCCTCATGGTCCAGACCGACGCCAATCCCGAGGGTCAACCGAAGGAGGCCTTCGACGGCCTGATGCGGGAACTCGCCGACAACCGCTCCGAGTTCTACCGCGCGGTCGCCGCCGGGCCTTTCTACAACTACGACAAAAACCCGGAGGAGTCCTCGGAGGCGATCATCGAGAACTGGTGGCGCCAAGGGATGATGGGCGGCGCCAAAGCGGGTTACGACGGTGTCGTCGCGTTCTCGCAGACCGACTTCACCGAGGATCTGAAGAAGATCACGATCCCGGTGCTCGTGATGCACTCCGAAGACGACCAGATCGTCCCCTACGTCGCCGCCGGCCCGAAATCCGCCGCTCTACTTCCGAACGGGACGCTGAAGACCTACAAAGGCTTCCCCCACGGGATGCCCACGACGGAGCATGAGACGATCAACGCCGACCTGCTCGAGTTCCTGCAGGGCTGAGCGACCGGGAAGTCGCGCGAGAGAGGAGTTCCGAATGGGATACGTGCAGGTGGGGAAGGAGAACTCGACGCCGATCGAGATCTACTACGAGGACCACGGGAGCGGGAGGCCGATCGTGCTGCTCGCCGGGTGGCCGCTCGACAGTCGCTCCTGGGAAGGCCAGCTCCATGCGTTGATCGCCGCCGGTCATCGCGTCATCAGCTACGACCGGCGGGGTTTCGGCCGCTCGAGCAGACCGACGGAGGGGTATGACTTCGACACCCTGGCCGGGGACCTGGCGAAGCTCATGGACGAGCTCGACCTGCAGGACGTCGCGCTGGTCGGGTTCTCGCTCGGCACCGGGGAGCTCGCCCGCTACATCGGCACGCAGGGGACCGGACGGCTGCGGAGCTGCGTCTTCATCGAGAGCCTCGCGCCCTCGTTCACCAGGTCCGAGGAGAACCCGAAAGGAGTCGACAAGGCTGCTGTCGAGGAGGTTCAGGCGGAGATCCTGGCCGACCGGCCCGCCTGGCTGACCGGCCTGGTCGGGGACCTGATGAACCTCGACGAGAACCTCGGCGACCGGGTCAGCGAGGAGATGGTGCGGACGATCTGGGACGCCGCCGCCGATGCCTCCCCGTGGGCGACCTGGGCGAGTCCCGAGCTGTGGCTGGACGATTTCGTCGCCGACATCGAGCGGATCGACATCCCGACCCTGATCCTCCACGGTGCGGCCGACCGGATCCTCTCGATCGAGGGCCAGGCGCGACGACTCCACGCGGCGCTACCGGAGGCGCGCTACGTCGAGATCGAGGGCGGTCCCCATCTGGTCGGGGTCACCCATCCGGCCGAGATCAACCGCGAGCTGTTGTCCTTCCTGGGATAGCGAGAGGAGAAGAGAGATGGCCGACACGACCGACCCCCGCGATGGCCTCGCGGGCAAACTCAAGCGAACCGAGCTCCAGCGGGCGGCCTCCTCGATCACGGACCGGGAGATCGTCCAGGTCCTCACCGAGATCCCGGAGGGCGTCGAATCCGGCTGGCACATGCACCCGGGCGAGGAGGTCGGCTACATCCTCGCCGGACGGGTGGAAATGCTGATCGAGGACCGGGAGACCCTGCTCCTGAACCAGGGTGACCCATTCCTGATGCCGCCCAACACGCCGCACAACGCGATCGACCTGGGTCCCGGGACGGGCATGATGCTCTCGACCTACATCGTCGATCCGACCGAGCCGCTGGCGACCGTCCTTCCCGACCACGGCTGAGCCCAGCCGCAGTCAAACTGAGATGAACGACGGGCTCTTTCCCGGATTCGAGGATCGAGAGCTGCTCACCTCGCAGGGTCCGATCCGGGCCTTGGTCGGTGGCAGCGGGCCGCCGCTCCTCCTCCTGCACGGCTATCCGCAGTCGCGGTTGATGTGGCACGCGGTCGCCCCGGCCTTGACCGCCGGGCACACGGTGGTCGCGGCCGATCTGCCCGGCTATGGGGAATCGTTCCGGCCCGCCCCTGCCCCTGACCACTCGCCGCACAGCAAGCGGTCGATGGCGGAGGCGCTGCTCGAGGCCATGTCGGCCCTCGGATTCGATCGGTTCGCCGTCGTCGGTCATGATCGTGGCGGCCGAGTGGCCTACCGGATGGCACTGGATCACCCCGACCGGGTGGAGCGCCTGGCCGTCCTCGACATCGTCCCCACCGGTGAGGTCTGGAGCCAACGAGCGGACCGCTTCGCCGGCTACTGGCACTGGGCCTTCCTAGCCCAGCCCGCGCCCCTGCCCGAGCGGCTGATCGGCGGCGATCCCGGCGCCTTCTTCGACTTTCACGTGCGCGCCGGGATGGGTCTGGGCCGGAGCGGCCCGACGATCCCTCCCCAGCTGATCAGGACCTACCGCGGGGCGCTCGACGACCCGGGCGCGGTCGAGGCGATGTGCGAGGACTACCGCGCGGGCGCGACGATCGATCGCGAGCTGGACGACGCCGACCTGGCCGCCGGACGGCAGATCGAGTGCCCGGTGCTGGTGCTCTGGGGTGCCCACGGAGGGCTGCCCAAGGTCTACGACGACGTGCTCGACGTCTGGTCGGGCTGGGCAACCGACGTCGTCGGGGATGCGATCGATGCCGGGCACTTCCTAGCCGAAGAGCGACCGCCCGAGACGGCCGCCGCCCTCGCCGCCTTCCTGGGCACGGAAACGATGCCCTTGGGTAGCGGGGGCCAGTAGGAGGGCGACGACGGGGCAGCCAGGACTCGAACCTGGAATCGCCGGTTTTGGGGACCGGGGATTCCGAAAATGCGCCGCCCTAGCAAGCCGAATGCGGCGCGGGGATGACCCAAGGGAAAGGCAAAGGGAAAGAACCGTCGGCGAAATTCTGGACAAAGCGGAGGGCGGAGCGGCGGAATTTGACTGGGGGTCTCCTGGTTGTGATGCCCGAGCTGGTCGAAAGCCGGATCGCGGGTCTCGAGCGCTTCGAAGCGCAGGTACCTGGGTCGGATACGTAGCGGTATGTCGCCGACCGTTGGGCAACTCAGCCGCTTTGGTAGGCGACTGCTCGTTCCTTCGCGGCGGATTGCTGTGCCCGACGTTCCTGGAGTAGTCCCTGAATCGCTTCGTCGAAAACTTGGGGGTCGTCCAACCCGAAGTGCCGCAGGAGATGAGGTTCACCCCCGTCGGCCCGATGAGGAACGCCGGGGTGGTATGCACGTGCCTGTCGGTGGCGAGGCGCTTTTCGCGACCCAATGGCCGGACCCAGTTGGCAGGTTCGCGTTCGAGCGGCCGGAGGTGTGGAGCGTCAAGGGCGGTGACGGCGACGGGGGCGGCGGCTCAGGTTCGAGCGGCGCCGGTCCCGGCGTCAGGCCTCCCGGGACCGACCGGGGTGGGCCGGGTGAGAGCGGTTCCGGTGGCACCGCCGCGGCGGGTGGTGAGGCAGGCACGGCGGCGCTCGGGCCGGTCCTCGCGGTGGCCGAGGCCCGGATCGCGAGCCGCCGGAGCTCGAACGCGACGAGACCCCACGACGGGCACCGTCCGAAGCGCCGGCGAGGCCGCCGGAGGACCGACCCGTCGCCCCCGGACGAGGCGACACCGATGACTGAGCGTCGCTACCGCTTCGGGCCGCTGGAGCGCCCCGCCGGCCGGCCAGGTCGCTGTACTCGGCTCGGCCGCGCTCCTTGGACTGGCGTTCGTCTTCGCCACGCGGAGCGTCGTCGGCGTCCTCGTCGCGCTGATCCTGGTCTGCGCGGGGGCCGCCTCGATCACCTTTCCGCTGGAAGACCGGACGCCCGCCGAATGGGTCCCGGTGGCGCTGCGCTTCAGGCTGCGGCTACGGGGAGGCAGCTACCGCTCCGACGCCCCGGGGGCGGGTTTCCGCCTCGGTGACCAGGGGCGACGGGAGATCTCGCTGCCGCCCGAGCTGGGCGGGGTCGAGCTGCTCTCCTTTCCCTATGGCGGCGAGGAGGTCGGGGTGCTCTGCGAGAGCGCGGGCCGGCACCTACACGGCGGCGATCGCCGTCCGCGCCGACGCCTTCGCCCTGCGCGACGCCGCCGAGCAGGACCGCGCGCTCGAAGCCTGGGGCGGCGTGCTCGCGAGCTGCGCGCGGGAGGGCTCGCCGCTGCGGCGGCTGCAGTGGATCGAGCGCACCCTGCCGGGCCAGGGCGACGAGCTCGCCTCCTACCTGCAGGAGAAGCGCGACCGCAGCGTGCCGCTCTCCTCGAGCGTCGTCTCCTCCTACATAGAGCTGCTCGAGGCGGCGGCGCCGGTGACCCAGGAGCACGATGTGCTGATCTGCCTCCAGATCGACGCGCGCCGGGCGAGCCGCGAGATGAAGCGGCTCGGCGGCGGCGTCGAGGGAGCCTGCGAGCTCCTGCTGCGCGAGGCCGAGGCCTCGCCCGGCGGCTCGGCTCGGCCGAGATCACCGTCTTCGGCCTGCTGCGACCGCGCCAGTACGCGGAGGTGATCCGCGACGCCTTCGATCCCTTCGGCCACCAGGCGCGCGCCCGCTCGCGGCTCGGCGACCCCGGCCGCGAGGGCGTCGACCCGGCGCTGATGGGGCCGCACGCCGAGGAGGTCGCCTGGTCGCACTACCGCACCGACTCCGCCTTCCACAACACCTACTGGATCTCCTCCTGGCCGCGCTCGGAGGTCGGCCCGAGCTTCCTCGCGCCGCTCCTGATGCAGAGCGCCACCGTCCGCACCGTCGCGGTGACGATCGAGCCGGTCCCCTTCGCCCAGGCGATGCGCCAGGCCGAGACGGCCCAGACGCCGAGGTCGCCGAGGAGATGGAGCGGCGCCGCCAGGGCTTCATCACCACCGCCCGGACCGCCGCCGCGCCCAGGCGGTCACCCGCCGCGAAGAGGAGCTCGCCGACGGCTTCGCCGAGATGCGCTTCGCCGGGTTCATCACCGTCTCGGCGCGCGACGCCGAGGACCTCGAGCGCGCCACGGCGACATCGAGCACGCCGGCCAGCTCGCCCGCCTCGAGCTCCAGCGGATGTACGGGGAGCAGGACGCGGCGTTCGCCAACACCCTGCCGCTCTGCCGGGGGCTGAGATAGGAAAGTGATAGCGCCGTTTCCCTAAGAGGTGAGCGCACCAAGTTGCTGCCGGACACTAGGGGTCGGCTCAAAACGACGCCCTTCGGTCGAATTCGCGACCCAACCGCAGCCTACTTCGCTTACCTCGATCGGCGTTTCTCCACCGGCTGAAATCAGTAGGATTAGGTACCTGGTGCCGGTGCCAGTACCGCAAAAGCGGCGGCCCCCCGCAGGCTTGAGTTGACGCAGCGCCGTGGTCAACTCCTCCAGCGCCGGGCTTTCTTGGAGATGTCGACGAGCATCGAGTCGACCGACGGGACCAGGACCCTCTTCCCCCGGCGGGGGGTAGCCGCGGTAGCGACAGAGCATCGCCGTAACCGGGACGGGGACGGTCAGCCGGTCGCCATTATCTCGGCCAACGAACTTCGGTATCCGCTGAGGGCAACGCCCGGCGAATCCCGATACACCGGAGTCTCGGTTTGCGGCACCTGCACTTGAGTGACCGCAACCAAGCGCCATCGAGGCAAGAGCCACCACCACGACGGCTGCAAGGTGACGACACCTAATGCGTTCAGCAACGCCGATCATGCTCCACATCGTAGCCAGTGGTCGACAAAACGGCCGTTGCCGTTCCCCAATGGCGCTGGTTCGTCATAGTTGCTTCCGGTCGCGGCATGCATCGTGTACCTCGAGTGGTTCCAGTCACCGATCGGTTTGACTTCTCCGAACTTGTTTTCCGCCCGTGCGCCATACCAGGGTATCTGGCGGAAGTTCCTCAGCCCGACAGGACCACCCTGGCCTTCGGGTCGCTCGTCGATCCACTCAGCGGTTGAACCGTCGTAGAATTGTTTGGTCCAAGCGCCCTGGAAATCTTCTGCAAACGGCTTCTGTTTGGGCTTGCTCTGATCCCAGAGGAAGAATTCGATCCGGTTTTCGGCCGGCGTATAGGTGGTGCGCATGACGATTTCGTCATTTTCACTGATCTTGAATCGTTTCGGTGAAATGCGGTGGGCGTTGATCCCCCCTTCCGTAGTCAGCCACTCGTACCAAGTCCCATAATCGCCATCTGCCGTGACTTCGGTCCCCTCCTGGATCAGTCCCCCGCCCAACGTGCCACCCAGACCAACCCAGGAGCCCACTTCCGAGTCCGGGCATTTGTCCGCATGCCATTCTGGCTGGATGATCTTGGCTTCGACATTTCGGAAGAATTCATTTTTAAAGTATTCGTAGGCAAGGTATCCGCCCCAGATCGGGGATCTATTCTGGTTCGAGTTTGGTGGATTGACCGCTGCCTTGTGAAGGTCGGTGGCTTTCGTCGTCGCACATGGATTCGGCGCTCCGCCCCCTTGGATACCTTCATATTCTCCGAAAGTTGCTTCCCATGCTTCGAGTTGCCCCGGATTCGTCGGCCGTGGCGGGAAGTCATATTCGCCCAATTCAGCATTGCTCGCCGACAGCGGGTCGAATCCGTTGGGTGGCACTGGCGCTCGCGCGTGCACTTCACCGAGCGAGTACCGGTAGATCGTTCCGCCGCCGAGGCCAGCTTCCGATTCAGAGGTAACCGGCTGGCCCATTCCGCGGCCGTGCAGGTCCGGATGTTTTCAGCGGCGGTGCCCGCCCGGAACGACCGCCCCATGAGAACTCCTGCCTTGTCTTCCGCAGTGACGGTAAGGGTGTGTCTGAAGCCGGGGAAGTCTAAGGGCGTGTACTGCCAAGTGGTAGTGAACGGGCAGTTGGATGCGGCGCAGCCCTGCCGAAAGGCCTTCTGCTCGGTGCTGTCGACGCTGACGCCCAGTCCGGTCACTCCGGGTTCGGACCGACCTTCGGCCCCATCGGTCGCCGAAATCTGGAGTTCGTAATCGCCGGTCGGCGGTTCGGGGAGTGGTTCGGTCGCCGCCCCAGACAATGCGATCACGGGTCCGGCGTAGGCGGCGTCTGCGCGGACTTCCTTCTCGGTCAGTGATCCGTCGTAGACCTTCAGGTGGTCGATGCGGCCGACGAAACCGCCGGAGGTTGCTCCGATCAGCAACGGACCGGTAGACCGAGTCGGAGCCGTGGAAGTCGCTCGGGCGACGCGTTCCCCGTCGACGTACATGGCTATCCAGTCGGTGCCCGCGGTGACGGTCACCTGGCTCCAGGATCCAGTCGGGAGTGCGCCGGTGCCGACGAGTTCCGTATAGCTGCCGGACGGAGTCCGCCACTTGAACGTGGGCACTCCGCGCTGTTCACGTCAGCGTGTAAGCGTCCGGCGCTTCGCCGGGCTGGGAGCCCGGATCGGTCTTCGAGATCAGCGCGCCCGCGCCGGACGCTTCCGGTTGTATCCATGCCCCAATCGTCAGGCCGGCCACCATCTGCTGGGCGTCCGTATTTTCCACCTCGGCACTCTGACCCAAAGCTAGCTTCAATGCTCCGCCAAATTTGCCTTCGGTCCAGCTAGCGCCGTTGGTGGTTGCGGCAGGTCCGCCGGTCGAATCCTCTGCGGTCGTTCCTTCTCCTTCGTCGAATTCGAAGAGGGCGATCGGCAGCGGGCGCGGTACTTCCACCCGGGTTTCCATATCGGTGGCGACTTCGGAAGGCGAGAGTACGCGTTCATAAACCCGTGGCTCGTCGATCCGGCCACGGAAGTGGTCTCCCCGGCCAGGCGGGTCACAACCGATGTAGAGGGGCCCTTCGCTGGCGAGGTCCAGCTGGCCGACCTGACGCAATGCGACCTTGACTCCATTGACAAAGAGCCGCAACGTGGCGCCGTCGTAAGTAAAGGCGAGGTGGGTCCATACGTTTGGTTCCAATGAATTCGGGGCGGGCACTTCTTCCCCTTCGGCGTAGCCAGCCAGCTGCCCTGCGGGCCTAAGCCGACACCGATGGCGTAGCTGTAAGTTCCGTCCGACTCCTTAAAGAAGATCGGGTCGGTGCTCGGGGAGCCTTCCGGTCTCACCCAGGCCTCCACGGTGAATTCTTCTTCGAGTCGCAGTGAAGGTGAATCAGGCACGGCGAGGCATGATTCTTCTCCGTCGAACTTGACCGAACTCCCAAACTTGCCTCGCGCCCATCGGATGTGTTCGCCGATGGCTTCGTTCCCGCCGTGGCGGTCACCCGCCAGATTCCCTTCGCCCTCGTCGAAGGACCAGGCGGCCACGGCATCATGCTTCGGCGTCACGATCGGCGTTTCCATGTCGGCATCGACTTCGGCGGTGTCGAGCACCCGGTCGTAGATCCGGACCTCGTCGATGCGGCCGGAGAAGTGGTCTTCGTGTTCGGTCGCCGCGCCGATCTCGAGGTCGCCGTGGTCACCGGCGGCGGCGGCGAGTGCCAGTGGTCGACTTCGACCCCGTCGACGTAGATCCGGACGTTATAACCGTCCCAGGTAAGCGCGAGATGGGACCAGACGTCGAGCGGCAGCGGTTCGTGGGCTTCGGCGGTGTTCTCTTCTTCCGGGCTGGGGTTCGATCCCGCCGAAGGGGACGTTGGCTTCATAGTCGCCCTCGTAGAGCCACCAGGCAAGTTCCTTTTCGGCTTCACCGCCACCGACCGCCTTGGCGAGGATCGGCGCCCGTGTTGGTGAAGGTTTCGGCTTCGGGCCGCACCCAGGCCTCGAGGGTCATTTCTTCGCCGAGGGCGAAGTCGGGGGAGTCCGGGACCGTCACCACGTCGGCGGAGTGGTTGAACCTGAGGGCCCCGCCGTAGCGGCCCCGAGTCCATTCGGTGGAACCTTCGAGCGTCGCCGTGTGGCCGTGGCCGGAGATGTCTTCGGCGGTCCCGCCTTCGGTCCCGATTTCGCCTTCGTCGAAGGACCACTCGGCGACCGGGCCTGACTTCGGCGTCACGATCGGCGTTTCCATGTCGGCATCGACTTCGGCGGTGTCGAGCACCCGGTCGTAGATCCGGACCTCGTCGATGCGGCCGGAGAAGTGGTCTTCGTGTTCGGTCGCCGCGCCGATCTCGAGGTCGCCCGTGGTCACCGGCGGCGGCGGCGAGTGCCAGTGGTCGACTTCGACCCCGTCGACGTAGAGCCGGACGTTATAACCGTCCCAGGTAAGCGCGAGATGGGACCAGACGTCGAGCGGCAGCGGTTCGTGGGCTTCGGCGGTGTTCTCTTCTTCGGGCTGGGGTTCGATCCCGCCGAAGGGGACGTTGGCTTCATAGTCGCCCTCGTAGAGCCACCAGGCAAGTTCCTTTTCGGCTTCACCGCCACCGACCGCCTTGGCGAGGATCGGCGCCCAGGTGTTGGTGAAGGCTTCGGCTTCGGGCCGCACCCAGGGCCTCGAGGGTCATTTCTTCGCCGAGGGCGAAGTCGGGGGAGTCCGGGACCGTCACCACGTCGGCGGAGTGGTTGAACCTGAGGGCCCCGCCGTAGCGGCCCCGAGTCCATTCGGTGGAACCTTCGAGCGTCGCCGTGTGGCCGTGGCCGGAGATGTCTTCGGCGGTCCCGCCTTCGGTCCCGATTTCGCCTTCGTCGAAGGACCACTCGGCGACCGGGCCTGACTTCGGCGTCACGATCGGCGTTTCCATGTCGGCATCGACTTCCCACGGCAGGAGCGCCCGGTCATAGATCTTCGGCTCGTCGATCTTACCGTGGAAATGATTTCCCCAGGCGGGCGGGGCGCAGCCGATGTAGAGCGGTTCTTCGCTTTCGGCTTCTTCGCTCTGGATGTTCAGTTCGCCGACGACTTCGGAGTCCACTATTTCTCCGTCGACGAAGAGGCGAAGGGTGTTGCCGTCGTAGGTGAATGCGAGGTGGGTCCAGACATCGGTGCCGATCGATTTCGGGCCTCTCAGTTCTTCGCCGTCGACCCAGCCCTGTGGGCGACCGTAGTGTTCGAAGCCGAGCGCGAGGGCGTATTTGGCGGTGCCTTCACCCGCCTTGAAGATGATCGGGTCAGCGGTCGGGGAGTCCTTGGGCTTCACCCAGGCCTCCAGGGTGAATTCTTCGGAAGGATGTAGCGTTTCGGAGTCGGGGACCGTGACGCAGGATTCTTCGCCGTCGAAGTTCAGCGCGCCGCCGTAGCGGCCGTTGGGTATCCATTCGGCGGCTTCGATCGTGCCTTCGTTTTTGTGGCCGCTGAAGTCCACGGCCGTTTCGGATTCTTGGTCGAAGGAGTACTCGGCCACGGGCGGTGACTTCGGCGTCCCGATCGGGGTTTCCATGTCGGCGTCGACTTCCCCCTGCGAGAGCACTCGTTCATAGATCCGGACCTCGTCTATACGGCCATCCAGGTAGGTCCCCCTGTTCGGTGGCGCCGCCGATCTCGAGTTCGCCTTTGCTCACCGGGGGCGGCGCGCCGACGCCTTCGTCGACGAGCTGGCCGTCGACGTAGAGACGGATCTTTCCCCCGTCGTAGGTGAGCGCGACGTGCGACCAGACCCGCTTCGGCGTGCCTTCGGCGGCGTGCAGGTAGGCGCCTTCGGGCATGCTGCCGGGGGCCGGTCTTCTTCGTAGTCGCTCGCGTAGAGGAAGTAGGCGTATTCGCTCAGCCCTTCCTCGCCGGGGATCTGCTTGTCGATCAGCGGGCCCCAGTAGTTTTCGCCACTCCCGGGCCGCACCCAGGCCTCGAGGGTGAATTCTTCGGTCAGGTCGAGGTCGGTCGACTCGGGGACCGAGAGGTAATCGCCTTTTTCGGCGTCGAATTCCATCGCACCGCCGTAGCGACCGTGCGGCGTCCATTTCGCGCCATGGATGGTCGCGATGTGGCCGTTCCCACTGTCGTCTTTGATCGTGGTGCCTTCGCCGGGATTTTCGTCGAAGGAGTATTCGGCGACGGGGCCCTGGGTGGCCGCCGCGAACCCCTGGCTCGACCAGACCAGCGCGTAGGAGACCACCAGGAGCGTGCCGATCGCGATGAGCAGCAATTTGAGACGAGGTCCCATGCGGAATCCACGCGGCATCGAACGACCGTTCATCACCGACCCCCAGAAGTAGCTATTGGTCCGGTTCGCCCTGATCGGACGACGCGGGTGATGTATACGGATTCCCACGGGGTTGTCAAGAGTTTCCCGCCAGAACACTGGATTTCGTCCCGGATCTGCAATTCATTACCGAGAATCAGTCCGTCATGGCTGGACCTATGGTCGGTCTGCCTTGCCCGTCGAGACCGTAAATCAACCAGATACAGACCGTCGCCCGGCCTGACAACCCCGTCGTGAGCGCGAACTCGCGACGAATCCGACCAACCGGTGCGGAAATGCGGCTGGTGATGCGGAATTGAGAAGATGGGGCAGCCAGGACTCGAACCTGGAATCGCCGGTTTTGGAGACCGGTGCGTTAGTGAGAGACGCCGCTCTGGCAAGCCGAATGAGACTGGGAAGCGCTTCAAGGGAGAGGCAAAGGGAAAGAACCATCAGCGCAATCTCGTGCGGACGGCACGAGAAGCGGAGGGTGACGGACAGATTCGAACCGCTGACGTCCTGGGTGCGATCCAGGATTTCAAGGTGACCCGGTTCGAGCCGGGCTGAGCACGACGGAAGTCGGTGCAAGTCGCCCGGTCTTTATCTGTCCGGCTTGTTCATCTCGAGGGCCCGACCGGCCCGACTTCGCCTCTGTCGCCCTTCGCACCCTGGCTGCCGACTGGTCCCGTCTGGCCCTGAGGACCCCGCGCTCCGGTCGCTCCCCTCGGTCCGGTCAGGGTTGCCCTCGCTTTCGGAGCAAGTTTCGCCAGGGTTACCGCGCCTTTTCTCAACTGTCTTGCGCCGACGCTGTTCTTGGGAAGCATCTGGCCGGCGGCGAACGCGGTGCCACCGGCGAGCACGAGGAAGACCGCGACCGTCGCCATGACGTTTGCGTAGGTCAGCTTGCTGCGGGCGGGCTTCATGGAGTTCCTTCCGATCGTGGACGTGAAGAAGAGAGCCGCGACTCTCTCAGCGTGAGAGGCGCTCGTCCAGCGCAAGGAGAATCGACTTCGCCAGGCTCCTCACCCGCAGCCCGCCTCCGAGATCTGGGACGCTGACAGGGTGGAGGGGACTCGCTCGGACCGTAAGCAGCACGCACTCGACATGTTCGGGCGGCTGCCCGCCCACTACGACGAGCTCGGGGCGCTGCTCAGCTTCGGCCAGGATCCTCGCTGGCGTCGTGCCGCCGTCGCCGCCGTGCGGGCGGCGCCGGAGGACCGTGTGCTCGACGTCGCCTGCGGGACCGGGCTCGTCTCGCGGGCGCTGATCCGGCGGTGGGGTTGCCGCGTCGTCGGTCTCGACCAGAGCGCGCCGATGCTCGAGCGGGCCCGCGTCGCGCTCGCCGCCGACGCCGGGCTCGACGGTCGCCTGGAGCTGGTCGAGGGTGAGGCTGAGCGGCTGCCCTTCGCCGACGCCGACTTCGACCACCTCACCTTCACCTACCTGCTGCGCTATGTCGAGGACCCGGCGGCGACGCTGCGCGAGCTGGCCCGCGTGGTCAGACCCGGTGGGCGCGTCTCCAGCCTCGAGTTCTGTCTCCCGCGTGGGGTCTGGCTACCGCCATGGCGCCTCTACACGCGGGTCGGTCTGCCGCTCCTCGGTCGCGTCGACTCCTCCGGCTGGTATGCCGCCGGCCGTTTCCTCGGTCCCAGCATCGAGGGCTTCTACCGGGAGTGGCCGTTGCGGCGCCAGGTCGACGCATGGCGTGCGGCCGGGATCGGCGACGTCCAGGTGCGGCGGATGAGCCTCGGTGGCGGCGTCGTGATCTGGGGCACGGTCGGCGGCTGACCGACCTATGCCTGCGTCCCGATTTCATGTCCCCTTCGAGCGGACGCTCGAGTTCGAGGGCTCCCCGGATGACCTTTGGGATGCGATCGCGCGGCTGGTCCGCCGCAATGATTTCGACGAGCGGCTGTTTCGCTACGAGCTCGACGGGCGGCCCCTGGCGACCGGCTCTTCGGTGGACGTGAAGATCACGCCGCCGCTTCCGTACCGGGTGCACCTGCAGATCCATTTTTCCGAATCCACCCGGCCATCCGAGATCAAGATCGCCATCCGGGGTGACGTCGACGGCGTCGGCTCGGTCCGCCTCGTACCCCGCGGAGAGCAGACCGAGGTCATCGCGACCTGGAACGTGGAGCTGGTGCAGCCGGCGATGAGAGCTGTCGCGAGGGTCGCCTACCCGCTCGTCGTCTGGGGCCAGGACCTCGCCGTCGACGCGATCGTCAGAGCCTTTCGCCGTCAGCTCCCTCCGTGAGCAGCGGCACGGTCTTCGCGCATCCACTTCGTTCCACGTCCTCCTGCGCCCCGGCGTCCTCCTAACCGAGGATCTAGTTCGCCCTAATCGGCCCCGTTATCGGGCGGCGCTCTACATAAGCGCCGTTACACGGCGCGCATCTCAGGAAGCAGCCACGGGAAGAAAGGCGAAAACGGGATAGCGACACCGCATTGCAGAGCGGTCTCCCCGGGAACGTCGATGTTCAAATCGGGTCGCTTTAGACGCCGCTCCTTGCCATCAACTTGGCTCCAAGAGCGGCAAGAGAAAACGGGGCAGCCAGGACTCGATCCTGAAATCGCCGGTTTTGGGACCGGCGCCTTAGCCGACAGGCGCGGCTCCCCATCACCGGCGGATGGCGGCGGCGGGGTGCCTCGCAGATGTGCCGGGCGGGTACAGGGCAGGCCGACCCTCCCCCGACCAGGAAAGCCAGGAACGTGGAATATCGCCAGCTTGGCCGCTCCGGCCTGCGCATCTCGACCCTGACCCTCGGCACGATGACCTTCGGCGGCACTGGCAACTTCGCCAACGTCGGATCCACCGACGTCGAGGGCGCCAGGCGCCAGATCGACATCTGCCTCGACCGCGGCGTCAACCTCATCGACACCGCCGACGTCTACTCCGACGGGCTGGCCGAGGAGATCCTGGGGGAGGCGTTGGAGGGGAGGCGGGACCGCGCCATGGTCGCGACGAAGGTGCGCATGCCGATGGGCGAGGGGCCGAACGACGCGGGCCTCTCCCGGCACCACATCATCGCCGGGTGCGAGGCCAGCCTGCGGCGGCTTCGCGCCGATCACATCGACCTCTACCAGGTCCACGAGTGGGACGGTCAGACGCCGTTGGAGGAGACGCTGGAGGCGCTCGACACGCTGGTGCGGTCGGGGAAGGTGCGCTACGTCGGCTGCTCGAACTACGCCGGCCGCCAGCTGATGAAGGCGCTCGCGACCTCCGAGCGACACGGCTATCAGCACTTCGCCTCCCAGCAGATCCATTACACGCTGCAGGCCCGTGAGGCCGAGTACGAGCTGGTCCCGATCGCGCTCGAGGAGGGCGTCGGCATCCTCGTATGGAGCCCCCTGGCCGGCGGCCTGCTCTCGGGCAGGTACCGCCGCGGGGAGAGCGGTCCGGCGGACGGGCGCCAGGTCACCGACTGGGACGAGCCGCCGGTGCGCGACGAGGACGCCCTCTACGACATCGTCGACATGCTGATCGAGGTCGGCGAGGCCCACGGCGTCTCCGCGGCGCAGGTCGCGCTCGCCTGGCTACTGGGACGACCGGGCGTCGCCTCGCTGGTGATCGGCGCGCGCACCGACGAGCAGCTCGAGGACAACCTGGCCGCAGCCGACCTCCAGCTCGCCGACGAGGAGCGCGGCCGTCTCGACCGGGTGAGCGCGCCGCCGCTGATCTATCCCTTCTGGCACCAGGCGAAGACCGCTTCCGATCGGTTGGGCGCCGCCGATCTCCCGCTGTTGGACCCGCATCGAGGGAAGCTTGGATGACGGCCGCTCTGCCGGCCCGGGCCGCGGTGCTCGACGGTCGGCGATGACCGACGACCTCCTCGACTCGGTCGCGCAAGCGGTCGCAAGGGCGCCCCTCGAAGATCGCTTTCGCTGGGTCTACGAGGCGACCGTCGAGCACCGCCGTCGCCATCGCTGCGGCGCCTATCCCTTCGCCGACGGAGCACTGTTGGGAGCGATCGGCGAAGCCATCGGTCCGAGGTCGGTGTTGGAGCTGGGCACGGCCCTGGGGTACACCGCCTGCTGCTGGGCGGCCGCGGGAGGATCCGTGGACACCATCGAGGGCGACGGTGTCCACGTGCAACTCGCGCGGCGAAATGTCGTGCAGGCGGGCCTGGACTCATGCATCCAGGTCCACGAAGGCGAGTTCGCCGACGTACTCGGCCGGCTCGGCGCTGAGTACGACGTCGGATTCTTCGATGGGTTTGCACCGACGATGGAGACCCTCGACGATCTCGCGCTTCATCTGGCTGACCGCGGAATCTTGGTGGTGACGAACCTGAACCTGGCTGGACCCGACGTCCTTGACACCCTGCTGGCGCGGAGCATCTGGCGAACACGTCTGATCGGGAGTGATCTGCTGATCGCGATGCGCCGGTAATTTGCCGGAATCTTCGCAAGGCAGCTTGGGAAACGGGCGTCTGTTCGACAGTTGCGTAGCGGCCTACCCGGTGGCGCAACCGCGACCGACGGCGGGCACCCGATCGAGCTGGGTGTGTTCGTCGAAGATGCCGTCAGGTTTGACGAGCCGCCCCGCGGTGAAGACCTCGTGGCCGCAGATCGACCGCGGATGACTCAGCGTGACGTGCATCGGCTCCCGCGTGTGACCGCGGGCACCAGTGGCAACGTTGACCCATTCGATCGAGTACTCGCCAGTCCCGTAAGCGGACGAGGTTTCCCACCGCTTCCATTTCATCGCCAGGATAGGTACGAAGACCGGTTGTGGCGCGGGCGCGTCGAAATATTCGAGCACGCACACGTGCGGCCGGTACGAATAGATACCTCGATCGGTCGGCTTCACATTCCCAGGCGCCGAGGGTTTCTTACAGAGGACTTCCGGCAGCCCTTTGGTTGCCGCGCCGCCTTGCGCGGTGACAAGGACCGAGGCGGCCAAGACGATCGCGATGACGGCCTTCCTCACCGTGCCATCCTCCCACCATTGCGGCGGCGGTAGAGGGGGGCGTCGGCACCGACCGGCTGCCCGCACGCGGCGGTCTTTGCGCCAGCGTTGGCAAGTTCCCGGCTCCGCTCGTCTTCCGCAGGAGGCGTCGGTCATCCGCCGGCGCCGAACTTACGCAGTTAGGACCAGATGGTCGATGAGCTGAACGGGGCGGAGGGGACGACGGGCGCCACGTCGACGATGCACTCGGTGCGCCGCGGCGCCGGGCCGCCGCTGTTGGCGATCCACGGCCTAGGCGGCAATTGGCACTCCTGGGACCCCATCCTCGATGACCTCGCGGCCGAGCGCGAGGTGATCGCCGTCGACCTGCCGGGCTTCGGCGAGACACCGCCGCTCGCGGGGGCGCCGACGATCGCCGCCCATGCCGACGCGCTTGAGGCGTTCATCACCGAGCAGCGACTTGACCGGGTCGCCTGCGTCGGCAGCTCGATGGGTGCTCGCCTCGCGCTCGAGTTGGCCCGGCGGGGCGCTGTCGGCCCGAGCGTCGCCCTCGACCCCGGCGGCTTCTGGAACCGGCGCGAAGTGCGTTACTTCGAGACCTCGATCCTCGCCTCGGTGAAGCTGGTGCGTGCGCTCGAGGCGGCGCTGCCGGTGCTCACTGGCAACCCGGTCACCCGCACCGCCCTGCTCGCTCAGTTCTCTGCCCGGCCCTGGGCCCTCGACGGCGCCTACGGGCTCGCCGAGCTGCGTGCCTTCCTGGCGACCGATGTGTTCGAGTCGACCCTGCACGAGCTGGCGCGGGGGCCGCGTCAGGCGGGCACCGCCGAGACCCCGGGACCAGTGGTGATCGGCTGGGGTCGCCAGGACCGCGTCTGCCTCCCGCGGCAGGCCGCGGTCGCCGCCGCCCGCTTCCCCAGTGCCAACTTCCACTGGTTCGACCGCTGCGGTCACTTTCCGCACTGGGATCAGCCTGCCGAGACCGTGCGGTTGGTGCTCGAGAGCACCGCCGGATAGGCCTTGGGAGGAGTCCCTTCGCCCCCTACCGAGAGGACCACCATCGCCAAGCAAGACAACATCGCCGCTCAGGAGCATCTCGCCGAGAACGTCAACTCTGGCGATGTTCCCGCCGCCGTCGAATCGTTCGCAAAGGATTGCGTCGACCATGATCCCGCCCCCGGCCAGGAGCCAGGGCGCAAAGGGTTCGAATCCTTCTTCGCCGCGCTGAGGGCAGGCTTCCCCGACGCGAAGATCGAGCCCCAAACATTGGTCGCCGATGACGACCAGGTCGCCGTCGCTTACACGCTCACGGGCACCCACGAGGGCGAGTTCCAGGGCATTCCGGCTACCCACCGGAAGATCGAGATCCGCGGCGTCCAGATCGGTCGCTTCGAGGGCGGCAAGATCGTCGAGCGCTGGGGCGCCAGCGATGAGCTCGGCATCCTCAAACAACTCGGCGCGGCCCCCCAACCCGGGTAAGCACTCCCGCGCCGATCGGCAGCCGGGGTTGCGGGGCGGTCAGGTTCGAGATCGCCGCCTCGGGCTGCCGCCCCTCGGAAAGCGGAGCGCGAGTGCCGATTTCCTTGCTCGGTGAAAGTCCGGAGGGCTGAGATTCCGAAGACGGGGCAGCCAGGACTCGAACCTGGAATCGCCGGTTTTGGAGACCGGTGCCTTAGCCAGTTGGGCCACTGCCCCAGAGGGCATCGGATCGTAACGGGAGTCAAGAGGGATCGGCGTCCGCGGGTCCGCGTGCGCACGAGGGCGGTCAGGCCTTGATCTTCGCTGCCGCTTCGATCACATCCTGGGTGGTCGCGCCCGGCTTGGTGGCAGCGCGCAGGGCGGCCTCGATCAGGTCGGCGTCGGACTCGATCTTTTCGCGGCTCCCGAAGCAGGCCATTGCCGCGGGGAGCGTGTCGGTCGGCCACGGCGCGGCGATGCAATGGATGCTGGGGTGGAGCGCGCCGTGGTCGCGGGCGAAGCCGTCGGCCCTGATCGACTCGAGGTTGGCGTCAAGCTCGGCGCGGGTGCGGGGCAGGGCCGCGGCCGGATCTCGGTCCGCCCCGAAGCTCGCCAGATAACTGGAGAGCGGCGCGAGGTCGTGGATCGAGGCGAGCAGCTGACCGGCATCGGGGTAGGGCTCGGCCGGCAGCACCGCGTCGAGGCGCTCGGCCGACAGTTGGGTGGCGACCGCACGACCCGCCGCGAGGACGTAGACCGGGACGCGGCTCAGGGCGCCCGCGAGGTCGGAAGCGCCTGCCGTGCCGAAGGAGGCCAGCATCATCAGCTCGCCGCCGACCAGCCCGTCGGCCGAGGCGGCGAGGCCGGTGACGGCGGCGATCGTCCGCACCAACGGCTCGGCCTCGGCGATCGTGCGGCTCACCGGGCTGGCCAGTCCGAGGAGGGCGCAGCGGGGACCGGGGAGGACCTTGCCGTCGACCCGGACCAGCCAGCCCTCCGGTTCGCAGGCCTTGATCGTGCGGGAGACGATCGTGATGTGGACGCCGGTGCGGCGCGACAGCTCGCTGACCGTCATCGGCCCGTTGCGGCCGACCTCCTCGATCAGGTCGAGGCCCCGGAGCAGGGTCTTGGACATCTGTCCTCAGGCCGCCTGCCTGAGGTAGGTTGTTGCGGATAGCGCCCTGATAGTTGCATTATTAGCAACAACGGAGGAGAACGATAGTGCTGAAGAGATTTGCGATCGTGGCCGGCGTCCTGCCGGCGATGCTGGTCACCTGCGCCTTGTCCGTTGCCGTGCTCGCCGCGCCGGCCGCCGCCGCGCCGCAGCCGCCGAGCGTCTTCAAGGCCCGGATCGGCTGGTTCTACACCGACAGCCCCGACTTCCCGCAGTCGAAGGTCGGCCCGCTTGTCCTCCACTGGGCACCGTGTGCGAAGGCGGGCGGAGTGAGGATCGCCTTCCCGACCGGCGCCCACCTGTACGAAGGCGACGAGGGCGAATTCAGCGTCAAGAAACCGCCGATCGCCCTGCTGAGCGGCCCGCCGCTCAACCCCTCCGATCCCTTCAAGGCGATCCTCTACGTCGGCGACCTCGCCAAGCCGGGCACGAAGACCCTGACCGTGAATTGCATCGGCAAGGTCAACGACAAGGGCCCGCTGAAGACCCTCTTCACCGGCCCGCTGAAGACCGAATACGTGCGCCAGGACGTCAACCTCTCGCCCAAGGGCAGCCCATTCTCGCTGAACCTGCTCGACCTCTTCGGCAGCGAACCGACGACCGGGTCGGTGATCGCCCGCTCCTGCTCGGAGCCGGGGACGCCCTCGATCACCCTCTCCTCGCCGGCGATCGGACCGAAAGGCGGACCGGCCTACGCGACCCTGCCCGCGAGCGACGAGCTGGGGACGTTCGAAGGCCTGGTGACGCCCTCGATCCAGGTTCCGCCGGGCGAATACGAAGCCGTGGTCAGCTGCGGCTCGGGCCGGGTCGGCGTCGGGACCATCGGGCTGCACTGAGGGCGGGACGACGCACGGCACGGCGCTCAAGGTTCCTGGGGGAATTCGATCCCCAGGCCGGGCCCGTGCCGAAGCGTCATCCCGAGCGGAGTCAGGACCTGCCAGCTCGGCGGGTCCTCCTCGCCCCTGCTCGGTAGCGGCACGACCTCGAGCTCGGCGCCGTCGGCGAATCGGCACCGCAGCGCGTCGGTGTCGGGATCGAGCTCGACCGCTTCCACCACCTTGCCGACCAGCCAGGCGACGTCCTGCTGCGGCCAGCTCGAGTGGGCGCCGCTCAGCCGCCATCCCGGGGTCCGGCCGCCGTCGACCTCGACCGTCAGGACGCCGCCGGGATCGGTGGCCGCGGCGGTGACGGTTCCGGCCAGCATCCCGAGGCGCTCGTCGACGAAATTCCGCGTCAATACCTCCGGATCCTGCGGCTCTCCCCAGCCGGGCGGCGGGTCGGGCACCGGATTCAGCTTGTCAGCGCTTTCGGTGAGGGAGACCTCGCCGTCGACCTCCCAGACCTCGAGATCGGGAGCCGCGAGGAGGGCGTCGATCAGGGCGCGGCTGCCGCCGAGGACGGTCGAATCGAAGTCGTACTCGCTCTGGACGAACCAGGCGCGGTCCTCGGGCCAGATCAGGTTCGGCGTCTCGTACCAGAGGCGGGCCTCGGGTTCATCCGGTACCTCGACCGGCTCCGATCCGTCCGACTGCCGGATTCCGAAGCCCACGGCGATAGTGAACTGCTCGGAGGCTGGAAACTCGATCTGATCGATTGCCGAAAGCGGTCCGTGCAGCACCAGCCAGTCCCGATGAGTCTGGCTGTAGAGGGAAAGATCGGGGCGCTCCTCATTCCCGTAGCCGCGAATCGTGCTGAGGCCGAGGTAGACGCTTTCCGGGGTCGCGGTATGCCGGGCGAGGAGTGGACGGAGCGCCTCGACGACGGCGACCGGCGGTTCCATGATGTCGGGGCGGCCGCCAGGCCACCGTGAGTCGGTGAAATTGCTCGAGTCCCAGGAGCCGACGATCGCGTGCCACTGCATCTCGCGGTGGGCGACGGTGCCAAGGCGCCGAGCGACCTCCTCCCAGGTGACGGGCTTGCCGTCCTCGGAGGTGACGGGGTGGAAGACCCGGGCGTAGGCCTCGTAGATCTGCGGGACCAGGTTCTTGACCCGGCCTCCCCAGTCGCCCTCCAGCGCAGGCTTGATCCAGGCCCCGGCTAGGGCGCCGTCGACCTGCTGCAGTGCACCGCTCGCCATCTACTCAACATAAGCAGAGCCGCGGGCCGTCAGGTAGACGTCGACGAAGTGGAGGTAGCGGGTGGCGATCGTCTCCACGGTGGTGGGGCGGTCGACGGTGCCGCTGAGGTGGGCGGCGATCGCGTCCCACCAGATCGTGCGGCCGACGGCGAAGCCGCCGAAGCCGGGGGTGGGGGCCGCGGTGGTGAGCCAGTGCTCGACCTTCGATTCGTCCGCGCCGCGTCCGAGGATCAGGCAGTCGGCGTTGCGGCCGCCGCGGCGGCAGGTGGCGGCGATCGACTCGCAGTCCTCGGTGCTCTCGATGCCCTCGATCTTCCAGATCGCCACCTCGATGCCGGCGTCCTGGATCTGCTCGATCGCGGCGCGAACGAGGGCGGGGCGGAGGTCGGCGTCGAAGCGGGCGCTGTCGCCGTCGACGCTCTCCAACTGCTCCTCGGTCGGCGGGACCAGGAGCTCGAAGAGGAGGTCGGTCTCGCTCCCGGCCAGATAGTCGGAGAGGGTCCGCAGGCGCTCCAGCTGGCGATCGTTCAGCGCCCGATCGCCGCCGGCGTTGTAGCGGACCAGGGCCTTCGCCAGCTCGGGGCGCAACCGCTCCAGGTGGGCGCCGAAGTCCTCGTACTCGAACTGGAACTCCCTCTGGCCCGACTTCTCCACCGCCACCGCGGCGACGACGTCCTCGCCCTGCGCCCGCTCGAGCACCGGCGCGCCGAACTCCTCGTCGACCAAGAGGCCCGGGCGAGCGCCTTCGGGAAGGCGGGGGGCCGCGCTCAGGAGCCCCTCGTAGACCAGCTCCTTCGCGGCGCTGATCCGTTCGCGATCCTCGGGGCCCGGCTCACCCTCGATCCCGAACAGCGGCCGGATCGACTTGCGGTGATCGAAGGCAAGCATGAAGAGGGCTGAATCGCTCATATTCGCTCATGAAAGCTACACAAATCTGATCGAAATGTGTAAGGTGCCGCGGCATGGACGAGCCGGACACCCGCTCCTCGCTCCTCGCCGAGGAGATCGCCGACCAGCCGAACGCCTGGCGCAAGGCGGTCGAGATCGGCTCCGGGGAGCCGAATCCGCTGGCCGCCCCCGGCCGGGTCGCCCTGATCGGCTGCGGCAGCTCCTGGCACGCCGCCAAGGCGATCGCCGCGCTGCGCGAGGCCGCCGGCGGCGGTGAGACCGACGCCTTCGCCGCCTCCGAGGCGCCGCTCGCCCGCCCTTACGACCGGATCGTCGCGATCTCGCGCTCCGGCACCACCACCGAGGTGCGCCAGGCGCTCGCCGCGCCGGCCGCCCAGGGGGTCCCGCTGACCGCGATCGTCGGCGACCCCGCCAGCCCGCTCGCCGCCAGCGCCGACGAGGTCGTCGACCTCTCCTTCGCCGACGACCGCTCGGTCGTCCAGAGCCGCTTCGTCACCACCGTCCTCTGCCTCGCCCGCACCTGGCTGGGGGAGGACACGGCAGCGCTCCCCGCGGCCGCCGCGGACGCGCTCGAGGCGCCGCTCGCCCTCGACCCGGCGGCGCTCGACCGCGCCGTCTTCCTCGCCACCGGCCCGCGTGTCGGCCTCGCCGACGCCGCCGCCCTGATGCTGCGCGAGACCGCCCAGTTCTGGGCCGAGTCCTACCCGGCGATGGAGTACCGGCACGGGCCGATCTCGACCGCCGGCCCCGGCGCCGCGGTCTGGTTCCTCGACCCGCCGCCGGACGGGCTCGCCGCCGAGGTCGCCGCCACCGGGGCCGCCGCGATCGAGGCCGCCGGCGATCCGCTGGTCGAGCTGATCGGGGTCCAGCGCCTCGCGCTGGCGATCGCCGAGGGCCGCGGCCTCGACCCCGACAACCCACCGCACCTGACCCGCGCGGTCGTCCTCGACCTCGAGCCGGAGGAGGCCCGATGAGGCGCGACGAACGGCTCGACGCGATCATCGCCTCGCTCGCCGACACCGGCTCGGTCTCGGTCGCCGAGCTGACCGACCGGCTCGAGGCCTCGCCCGCCACCGTGCGCCGCGACCTCGAGCTGCTCGAGGAGCAGAACCTCCTCACCCGCTCGCACGGCGGCGCGGTCCGCAACGGGACCCTCTACGAGCTGCCGGTCCGTTATCGCGGCGGCCGCCAGGTGGAGGAGAAGCGGCGGATCGCCGAGGCGGCGGCGGCGCGGATCGGCGACGCCGCAGACCCTCTGCTTCAGCGGCGGCACGACCACCACCGAGGTCGCCCGCCTGGTCCGCGGCCGCTCGCTCACCGTGGTCACCAACGCGGTCAACATCGCCTCCGAGCTGGTCGTCTCGGAGACGATCCGCCTCGTCGTCATCGCCGGCGTCGCCCGCCCGCAGACCTACGAGCTGATCGGCCCGCTCGCCGAGCAGACCCTCGCCGGCCTCAACTTCGACGTGCTCTTCCTCGGCGTCGACGGGATCAACGGCGACGGCCTCACCACCCACGACGAGATCGAGGCCCACACCGACCGCACCATGGTCGAGCGCGCGGCGCGCACGATCCTCGTCGCCGACTCCTCCAAGATCGGCCGCTCGGCGCTCGCCGCGATCTGCCCGCTGGAGGCGATCGACGAGCTGATCACCGACGACGGCGGCCCCCCCGAGGAGGTCGCGAAGCTGCGCGCCGGCGGGATCGAGGTGATCGAGGTCTGATGATGAGCGCGGCCGCACCGAGGACCCTCGCGGTGGCGACCAACCCGGCGCTCGACCGGGTCGCGCGCCTCGGCGGGCCGGCGGCGGGGGTGGTGCGGGCGCGGGAGATCCTCGAGACGCCGGGCGGCAAGGCGACCCACGTGATGATGGTGGCCCGACAGCTGGGCGCCGAGGTCGAATTGCTGGCGCCGGTGGGAGGACGCAACGGCGAGGCAGTTCGTCGAGGGCCTGGTCGCCGAGAGCCTGCCGATCCAGCCGGTGCCGGTCGCGGCGGCGATGCGCGGCACCTACACCTTGGTGGTCGAGGGCGAGGGCGACGTGGTCGAGGTGCATGAGCCCGGCGAGGCGCTCGCGCCCGGCGACGCCGAGGAGCTGGTCGCGGCGGTCGAGCGGCTCGCCCCGAGCTTCGACACCGTGGCGATCTGCGGCAGCCTCCCGGCCGGCGCCCCGGTCGACCTCCACGCGCGCCTCGTCGCCGCGGCGAAGGCGGCGGGCGCCCAGGCGATCCTCGACTGCTCGACCGTCGATGCCTTCGCCGCCGCCCTCGAGATCGAGCCGGACCTGGTGGCCCCGAACCTCGAGGAGGCGTGGGGCCGACCTCGAGTTGAGGACCAAAAACTCCAGGCAGTGGCAACACTGGAGCTACAGCTCGGCGACGTCGGCCGGACGCACGAGCTGTTGGGGCCTCTGCGACGGTTTGATCGGAGACGGGGGCCGGGGCGGTGTGGCTCTCGCTCGGCGCCGAGGGCAGCCTGCTGGCGACGCCGACCAGGCGGTGCGGCTGCGGGGACCGGAGGCGGGCCCCGTCGTCAACGCGGTCGGCTGTGGCGACGCGCTGATCGGCGGGCTGGTCGCCGGGCTCGCCGAGGGGGACTCGCTCGCCACCGCTGCAGTACTTGGTGTCGCCGCAGCGACCGACAAGCTCGCGCACCTGCATCCGGGAAAGATCGACGCCGAGCGGGTGCGCGCGTTGGCGACCCAGGTCGAGACGACGGCACTCCGGGGAGAGGTCGTCGCGTGAAGTGCGTCCGCGCCATCCGCGGCCACGGTCGAGTCGGCGCGCGCACCGAGGAGGCGGCGCGATGAGCGAGCGGCCGTTCGCGATCCTCGTCGCCGGGGAGCTGAACCCGGACGCGATCGTCGTCGGGCCCGATCTCACCCCCGAGTTCGGGCAGGTGGAGACCCTGGCGCAGGACGGGACGCTGACGATCGGCTCCTCCGGGGCGATCTTCGCCTGCGGCTGCGCGCGGCTCGGGCTCGCCACCTCTTACGTAGGGGCGGTCGGGGACGACGCGGGCGGGCGCTTCGTGCTCGACGAGCTCGGCCGCCGCGGCATCGACACCGCCGGCTGCCGGGTCGAGGAGGGGAGGGCCACCGGGCTCACCGTGGTCATCAGCCGCGGTGAGGACCGCGCGATCCTCACCGCGGTCGGGGCGATGGACGCGCTCGCCGCCGCGGACGTCACCGATGCGATGCTCGCCGGCGCCGAGCACCTCCACGTCACCTCGCCCGCCCTGCAGCCGCGCCTCCGCGCCGGCCTGCCCGACCTCTTCGCCCGCGCTCACGCCGCCGGCCTCAGCACCTCGCTCGATCCCGGTTGGGACCCGGCGGGGGAGTGGGACGCCGCGCTCGCCGACGCACTGGAGGAGGTCGACGTCTTCTTCCCGAACGCCGCCGAGGCCGCGCGGATCGCGGGCACCGGCGATCCCGAGGCCGCGCTCGACGCCCTCGCCGCCCGGGTGCCGACGGTGGTCGTGAAGCTCGGCGCCGACGGTGCGATCGCCGCCGATGCCTCGGGACGCGCACGCGCCGCCGTCCCCGCGTTCGACTCCGTCGACCTCGCCGGCCAGGGCGCCGCCGCCCCGCCCGCCGCCGCCCCCGTCGACACCACCGGCGCCGGCGACAGCTTCGCCGCCGGCTTCCTCGCCGCCGGCCGTGCCGGGCTCTCGCTCGACGAGCGCCTTCGCGTCGCCGTCGCCTGCGGCTCGCTCTCCACCCGCGCGCTCGGCGGCGTCGCCGCGCAACCCACCTGGCCGGAGGCCCTCGCGGCCGCCGCCGTCACCACTACCGAAGGGAGCCCCGCGTGAGCGGACCCAAGATCACCTTGATCGGCGCCGGCAGCGTCGAGTTCACCGCGATGCTGCTCGGCGACATCCTCGCCTACCCGGAGCTGGCGGACAGCCGGATCGCCCTTCACGACATCGACGCCGAGCGCCTCGAGACCGCCACCGGGGTCGCCAAGGCGATCGCCGCCGAGCACGGCGCCAGCCCGACGATCGAGGCCTTTCCCGACCGTCGCGCCGCCCTCGACGGCGCCGACTACGCGATCAACTCGATCCAGGTCGGCGGCCACAAGGCGACGGTGATCGACCACGAGATCCCGGCCAAGTACGGCCTGCGCCAGACGATCGGCGACACGCTCGGCGTCGGCGGCGTCTTCCGCACCCTGCGCACGATCCCGGTGATGGAAGGGATCGCCGCCGACATGACCGCGGTCTGCCCGGACGCCTGGCTCCTCAACTACACGAACCCGATGGCGATGCTCTGCCAGGCGACCTACATGGGCACGCCGCTGAAGAAGATCGTCGGCCTCTGCCACTCGGTCCAGAACACGACCGAAGAGCTCGCCGAGCTGGTCGGCGTCCCCTTCGAGGAGATCACCTTCACCGGTGCCGGGGTCAACCACCAGGCCTTCATCCTGCGCTTCGAGCGCGACGGCGAGGACCTCTACCCGCGTCTCGACGAGGCGCTCGAGCGCGACCCGGAGCTGCGGCGCCGCGTGCGGGTCGAGATGTACCGGCGGCTCGGCTACTTCCCGACCGAGTCCTCGGAGCACTCCTCCGAGTACCTCTCCTGGTTCCTGCGCGACTCCGAGCAGATCGAGCGCTTCCGGATCTGGGTCGCCGAGTACGTCTCCCGCTCGGAGGACAACCTGGGCGAATACGCGGCGACCAAGGAGGCGCTCGCCACCGGATCGCCGCTCGACCTCGAGGAGCCCTCGAACGAGTACGCGCCGCAGATCATCCACTCGATCGAGACCGGCACGCCTCGGGTCGTCTACGGCAACGTCCACAACGACGGGCTGATCGACAACCTGCCCGCCGACGCCTGCGTCGAGGTGCCCTGCCTGGTCGACGACACCGGGGTCAACCCGACCCGCGTCGGCTCGCTGCCGCCGCAGCTGGCGGCCCTCAACCGGACCTTCCTGAACGTCGCCGACCTGACCGTGCGCGCCGCGCTCGAAGGACGGCCGGACCGGGTGCGCCAGGCGGTCCTGCTGGACCCCAACGCGTCTTCGACCTTGACCCCGGACGCGATCTGGGAGATGTGCGACGAGCTGACCGCCGCCCACGGGGACCTGCTCCCGGCGGCATTGCGGGAGCCCGTCACCGATGCGAGGAGGGACCGATGAGCGGCCGGGTCCGGAAGACGGCCGAAAACCCAGCACGGAAGGAAGCAAACGTGTCCGGCAAGAGAGCACGAATGGCAGCGGCGGCAATCGTCTGCCTCGCGGCGGCGCTGCTGTTGGCGGCCTGTGGAGGCGGCGGCAGCAGCAGTGGCGGCGGGGGCAGCGGCTCATCCCCCTCAGGCGAATCCGGCAAGAAGGTCGAAATCGAGTGGTGGCACGGCCAGAACAGCCGGATCGCCGAAGTCCTCGACGAAATGATCGACGAATTCGAGGCAATCCACCCGAACATCATCGTCTCCAAGGACGCCGGCGGGGTGAACTCCGACCGGATGCTGCAGAAGGTGACGGCCGGGCTGCAGGCCAACGATTATCCGGACATCGCCTACATCTACGGCTCCGACCTGGCGAGCTTCGCGCAGAGCGAAAAGCTGGCGAACCTGAGCGAAGCGGTGAAGAGCGGCGAAGTCGACTGGAACAACTTCGTCTCGGTGGCGCAGGAAGCGGCGACCGTCGAAGGCGAACCGCGGGCCTTCCCGTCGTTGGTCGACAACCTCGCCGTCGTCTACAACAAAAAAATCTTCAAAGAAGAGGGCGTCCCCTTCCCGCCGAACGAAATGAGCTGGGAACAGTTCCTCAAGATCGCCGAAGAAGTGAACAACCCGTCGAAGGGGATCGCCGGCTGGGCCTGGCCGGCCACCGGTGACGAGGACACCACCTGGCGGATCTGGCCGCTGGTGTGGCAGAAAGGCGGCGAAGTCCTGAACGAAGACGGGACCGGCGTCGGCTTCGAAGGCGAACCGGGCGAAGCGGCGCTGACCGTGGTCCAGGAAGCCGCCGAAGCGGGCACCCTCTACCTCGACGGGACGGCGGGCTCGGAACGGATGCAGCAGCTCTTCAACAGCGAAAAGCTGGCGATGAACGTGACCGGGCCGTGGGCGCTGCCGGAATACATCGAAGCCGGGGTCGAATACGGGGTGACGTTGCTGCCTTCCTTCACCAAGGAACACACGACGATCTCCGGTCCCGATACCTGGGCGGTCTTCGACAACGGCGAAGAACGCGAGCACGCGGCGATCGAATTCCTCGACTGGTTCAGCGAACCGACGCAGCAGCTGAAATGGCTCGAAGTGTCCGGCTCGCTGCCGCTGACCGAAAACGTCAGCGAAGCGAAGGGCTACACGAAGTTCGAGAAAAGCCTGCCGGGCTTGGAAGCGTTCATCGAAAACACCAAGAACGCGAAAACCCGGCCGACCGTGACCAGCTACCCGGAGATCTCGGCGGCGATCGGCAAGGGCATCGCCGAAGTGCTCTACAAGAAGGCCGACGCGAAGGAAGCGTTGGAAAGCTCGGTCTCCGAAGCCGACCACGAACTCGAACTCGGCGGCTGAGCCAGGGCGATGGCGGCCGGCGCGACGATAGGAAGGAGGAGGCCCCGGGCGGAGCGGCCGGCGGCGAGCGCGCCGCCGCGTTCGCTCGCCCAGCGCCTGCTGGGTGAACACCCGACCGCCCTCCTCTTCATCGCGCCGGCCGTCGTCATCATCCTCGGCTTCTCGGTGGTGCCGATCGTCTGGACGGTGCTGCTCTCGTTCAAGTCCTCGGACCTGATCACCCCGGCCACCTGGGTCGGCACCCGCAACTATCAGCTGCTGCAGCACGATCCGGCGTTCGGCGAAGCGGTCAAGCACACGCTGATCTACACCGCGATCTTCGTCCCGGTCTCGACCGTGCTCGGGCTGCTGCTGGCGATGGCGCTGAACCGCGACATCCGCTTCATCGGGATCTACCGGACCGCGATCCTGGCGCCCTTCATCGTCTCGGTCGCCGCCCAGGGCGTCCTCTTCTCGTTCATCTTCGACGAACGCTTCGGGGTCGCCAACTCGATCCTCGACAAGCTCGGCCTCTCGACCCAGGGCTTCCTCGGCAGCCCCGGCCAGGCGATCTACATCATCGCCCTGATCGGCATCTGGGGCGGGGTCGGCTTCCCGCTCGTCATCTACCTGGCGGCGCTGCAGGACGTCCCGCCCGAGCTGGTCGACGCGGCCGCGGTCGACGGCGCGCGGCCGCTGGCGATCCTCCGGCACGTGATCCTGCCGCAGCTCTGGCCGGTCACCCTCTTCCTGCTCGTCTGGCAGACGCTGCTCGGGCTGCAGCTGTTCGAACTCGTCTACGCGACGACCCGCGGCGGCCCGATCGAATCGACGGTGACGATCGTCTTCTACATCTTCCACGAGGCCTTCCAGGTCTTCCACGCGGGCTACGCGGCCGCGGTCGCGGTGGTCATCGCGGTGGCGCTGCTGCTCGTGGTCAGCGTCCAGATCGTCTACAGCGCCTTCCGCCGGCGGGCCGCCGCCGCGTGACTGCCCGGCTCAACCCGCGCTGGCGCCTGCCGTTCAGCCCCTGGCACCTGCTGCTGGCGCCGATCGCGATCGTCTTCGCGCTGCCGCTGCTCTGGATGGTGCTCAGCTCGTTCATGTCGAACGCGCAGATCAACCAGTTCCCGCCGACGATCATCCCCGGCTCGCTGCACCTCGAAGGCTGGAACAAAGTCCTCGGCGACTCCGAATTCCCGACCTGGTTCCTCAACTCGACGATCGTCGCCGCGGTCACCGTCGCCGCCAACCTCGTCTTCTGCTCGCTGGCCGGCTACGCCTTCGCGCGGCTGCGCTTCCGCGGCTCGACCGTGCTCTTCCTGCTGATCCTCTTCACCCTCGTGATCCCCTTCGAAATCACGATGATCCCGACCTTCATCATCGTCGACAAGCTCGGCATCCAGAACACCCTGACCGCGCTGATCCTGCCCTGGCTGGTCACCCCGCTCGGCGTCTTCCTGATGCGCCAGTTCTTCGTCAACCTGCCGCGCGAGGTCGAGGAGGCGGCGCAGATCGACGGCTGCTCGCGCTTCGGCGTGCTCCGTCACGTCGCCCTGCCGCTGGCGATCCCGGCGCTCTCGACCCTCGCGGCGCTGACCTTCCTCACCACCTGGAACGAACTTCTCTGGCCGCTGATCGTGATCAGCTCCGACGACAAATCGACGCTGCCGCTCGGCCTCACCACCTTCCAGGGCCAGCACACCCAGGACCTCTCGGCGATCATGGCGGGCGACGTGATCACCACGCTGCCGGTCCTGATCGCCTTCCTGCTCGCCCAGCGCACGTTCATCCAGTCGCTCACCTCGAGCGCGGTCAAGGGATAGGAGAGCCATGCCGCAGATCAGCATCGAACGCTTGACCAAGGTCTACGGCGGCGGGGTGAAGGCGGTCGACGACGTCTCGCTGGAGGTCGCCGACGGCGAGTTCATGGTGCTGGTCGGGCCCTCCGGCTGCGGCAAGTCGACGCTCCTGCGGATGATCGCCGGGCTGGAGAAGGTGACCACCGGCAGGGTGCGGATCGGCGAGGACGACGTCACCACGCTGGAGCCGCCCGACCGCGACATCGCGATGGTCTTCCAGAGCTACGCGCTCTACCCGCACAAGACGGTGCGCCAGAACCTCGCCTTCGGGCTGCAGCGGCGCAAGGTGGCGAAGGCGGAGGTCGCCGAGCGGGTCGACCGGATGGGGGCGATGCTCGGCCTCGGCGAGCTGATGGAGCGCAAGCCGGCGGCGCTGTCCGGCGGCCAGCGCCAGCGGGTGGCGATGGGGCGGGCGCTGGTGCGCGAGCCGCGCGCCTTCCTGATGGACGAGCCTTTGTCGAACCTCGACGCGAAGCTGCGGACCAGCATGCGCGGCGAGCTGGCGCGCCTCCACGAGCGGCTGCCGACGACCACCGTCTACGTCACCCACGACCAGGTCGAGGCGATGACCCTCGGCGACCGGGTCGCGGTGCTGCGCGACGGCGTGGTGCAGCAGTGCGCGGCGCCGCAGGAGCTCTTCGAGCGTCCCGCCAACGTCTTCGTCGGCGCCTTCATCGGCTCGCCGGCGATGAACCTGGTGCGGGCCGATCTGGCCGACGGCGAGGTGACCTTCGGCTCGACCCGGCTCGCGCTGGCGGGGGCCGCGGCGCACGGCCGGCGCGACGTCGTCCTTGGGGTGCGACCGACCAGCTTCGAGGTCGCCGGGCCGGGGATCGACCCCGCCTGGCCGACCCTGGCGGTCGAGGTCGACCTGGTCGAGGAACTCGGCTCGGAGTGCAACCTCCTCTTCGGCGTCGACGCGCCCGCCTTCTCCGGCGACGCGGTCGAAGCGGCGATCGGCGGCGAGAGCGGCCCCGATGCCGGCCGCCTGCTGGTAGACGAGGGCAACGCCCGCCTCACCGCCCAGTTGGCCGGTCGCGCCCCGGTCCGCGCCGGTGAGCGGATCGAGCTGGCGATCGACCCGACCCAGCTCCACCTCTTCGACTGCGACACCGGCGAAGCCCTGCCGCTCGAGCCAGTAGCCCAGCGCGCCTAAGCCAGCTCGCCGGTGCACTAGTGCACACCAGGGTGTGTCCAGGCGCACCGGCGCGGCGGTACTGACGTCCGGCGGCCGGCGGGACGGGATGCGGCCCGGGAAGCTGGCGCCCGGGAAAAGGGACGTCGCCTGGGAAGTTGGCGCCCGGGAAAGGGACGTGGCCCTGGAAGCTGGCGCCCGGCGGAGGGATGCGGCCCTGGGAGCTGGCGCCCGGATTAGGGACGGGCCGTCTCGGCCACGGCCCGGGCAGGCTGTGGCCGTGGCCAAGACGGCCGGGTGTGCGGGGAGAGTTGCGGGAGACGCCGGGGAGCCGTGTGGGGGACGGGCGGAAGGCGGGCGAGTGACGCGCGGGGAGTAGCCACAGGGATGGGACGTCCGTCACCAAGACGGGCGGAACGTCAAGGATCCGCCCGTGTCTCGGATGCGTGACCGGGATTTTCCACCCTGGAGGGTGGAAAAGGTCGACAGCGCGATCTTCGACCTCGCCGGGGGCGGGACCGGACGGCGCTGCAGCGATTTGTGTCGCCCTGGCGACAGATAAAGCTGCATCGTCATCCGGACCTTTCCGGGGCGGGCGGAATTGGCGCTGAGTGAATTGACCACACTCTGGTGTGGTCAATCCGTGCAGCGCGTCCGCAACTCCTGAAGGCCCGTGACGATCCCGCTGTCTTCGTGGCGAAGCCTGCATCACTGTGGCGCCTCCCGCACGTCTTCCACGCGTCCGCCGCACGGCTCCCCGGCGTCCCTGGCCCTCTACCCGCACCCTGGCCGTCTCGGCCACGGCCACAGCCTGCCCGGGCCGTGGCCGAGACGGCCCGTCCCTTACCCCGGGCGCCAGCTTCCCGGGCCGCGTCCCCTCCCTCGGGCGCCAGCTTTCGAGGCCCACATCCCTTGGACCCCGGCTCGGCAGCGACGCATACTCGGCGCCCGCGGCGGTCGCCGCCGCCTAGACGACCGCCTCTTCGGGCAGCAGGACCTCCGGGTCGGGCGGCGGTGGCACCGGGTGCGCCGGGCGCTCGATGTCGATGCCGCGGCGGCGCAGCTTCAGCGTGTAGATCGAGTCGGCGCTGAGCAGGTGGCTGAGCCCGGTGGCGACCACCACCGCCAGCATCAGCGGCAGGATGATCGCGTAGTCGCCGGTCAGCTCGAAGACGATCAGGACGGCGGTGATCGGCGCCCTCCCGGCGGCGGCGAAGACGGCCGCCATCCCGACCAGGCCGTAGGCGCCGGCGCTCGCCGTCGCCGTCGGCAGCAGGTCGTGGGCGCCGACCCCGTAGGCGCTGCCGAGCATCGCGCCGATGAAGAGCGAGGGGGCGAAGACGCCGCCGGAGCCGCCGATCGCCATCGTCAGGCTGGTGGCGAGGATCTTGCCGAGGAGGAAGGCGATCAGCGCGCCGAACACGTACTGCCCGCCGATCGCCCCTTCCAGCACCGGGTAGCCGACCCCGTACATCTGCGGCAGCACCAGCAGCACCAGGCCGAGGAGGATCCCGCCGACCGCGGGCCGCAGCCAGGCCGGTCCGCGCCAGATCCGGTCGGCCAGGTCCTCCATCCCGTAGAGGACGCGGATGAAGGCGACGCCGACCACCGCTCCGAGCACGCCGAGCAGCGCGTAGAGTCCGTACTCCCAGTCGGACACCAGCTGGAACGCGGGCAGCGCCAGGAACGCTTCCGCGCCGAACGCGACCCGGCCGACCGCGGTGGCGACGACGCCGGCCAGGATCACCAGCCCGAAGGCGCGCGTGTCCCAGCGGCGCAGGATCAGCTCGAGGGCGAAGAAGACGCCCGCGATCGGGGCGTTGAAGGTGGCGCCGATCCCGCCCGCCGCACCGCAGGCGACCAACAGCCGGGTGTCTTCGGCGGCGAGGTTCCGCGCCTGCCCGAGGGCGGAGCCGATCGCCGAGCCGATCTGGACGATCGGGCCCTCGCGGCCGACCGAGCCGCCGGCGCCGATGCAGATCGCCGAGGCGAGCGACTTGACGATCGGCACGCGGCCGCGGATCCGGCCCTCGTTGGAGTGGACCGCGAGCATCACCTCGGGGACGCCGTGGCCGCGCGCCTCGGGGGCGAAGCGGTAGACGAGCGGCCCGTAGAGGAGCCCGCCGAGCACCGGCACGACCAGCACCACGAAGGGGCCGAGGAAGGCGAGGTGGGGGTTGCTGAAGTGGCCGAGCGCGCTCGGGTCGGAGTGGCCGGCGAAGAGCCAGGTGAAGCCCTCGATCAGGTAGCGGAAGCCGATCGCCCCGAGCCCGGCGCCGACGCCGACCGCAAGGCAGAGGCCGATCAGCGGCAGCTCCGCGCGGGCGCGATCCCAGGTCAGCTCGAGGTCGAGGCGGTCCATCCTTCGACCATAGGGCCGCGCCGCCGGCGCCCGACTGCAAAACGCCTGCAAGCGGGCGAATTTGTCAGAACTCTGACGGCGCTACGATCGGCGGCGCCCTTGACCCGCGCCGACCTCGTCGAAGTCCTTCGCGCCGACCCCGACCTGGCGATCGGGATCGCGCCCGCCCGCCTCGAGGAGGCGCGCCGCGCCTGCCTCGCCGGGCGGGCCGAGCTGGCGCGCGGACCGTGGGACCCGGCGACCGCGGCGCCGCCCGCCGCCGACGGCTTCGGCCTCCTCCTGCTCGCCGGCTTCCTCGTCCGCCGGGTCGGCCGCGGCGGACGCACCGGCGCCGAGGTGGTCGGCCCCGGCGACCTGCTGCGACCCTGGCAGACGGTCGGCGCCCACGCCAGCCCGCCCTTCGAGCCGAGCTGGCGGGTCGTCGCGCCCGCCGAGCTCGCGGTCCTCGGCGCCGAGTTCGTCGACCGCGCGGCGCCCTACCCCGGCGTCGCCGTCGCCCTCGTCGACCGCGCGATGCTACGCGCCCGCCAGCTCGCCCTGACCATGGCCGCGGTCCAGCAGACCCGCGTCGACCGTCGCCTGCACGCGCTGCTCTGGCAGCTCGCCGACCGCTGGGGGCGGATCGGCCCGCAGGGGGCGAGCGTCGAGGTGCCGCTGACCCACGAGCTGCTCGCCGAGCTGGTCGCGGCCCGCCGGCCCTCGGTGACCACGGCGCTGGCGGCGCTCGCCGCGGCGGGCCGGGTCGAGCACGAGGGCGACCGCTGGCTCCTGCGCGGCGGGCCGCCGGAGGAGATCGCCGACCTGCTCCAGCGGCACCCGGGCTGATCGCTGCCGCACGCCCCATTAACCTGCCCGCATGGCGACCTACACCGTGACCTGCCGAGGCAAACTCTCGCGCGGCGTGATCACCCAGCTGAGCGACCGCGGCTTCTACCTCTACGAGGAACCCGAACCGGGCTTCGAGAGCGACGGGATCATGCGCCACCTCCTCAAGATCGAGGCGGGGAGCGTCGATGACGCGATCCTCGTCGCCAGAGGAGCGCTGGCGGTGGCCGGGGGCAACGCCCGCGACTACCAGGCGACCGCGGGCGAGGAGCCCACGCCCGAGTAGGCCCGCCGCGCGCGCCGCCCGGGAGCGACGCGCGCCGACGGTTCAGATCAGCTGCAGTTGACGGGGAAGTCCTGGCCCGCGACGCGGAACGACTGGCCCGGTTTGGTCATGAAGAAGTTGTATTCGTTGACCAGCTTCAGGTGCCAGCCTTCGAATTCGTCGAGCAGGAGGACGGGGCGGCCCGGCTTCTTCGGCGTGGCGCCCTTGCATTCGTAGAGTTCTTCGATGTGCTTGTCCGTGCTGAGGAACTTGCCCAGCGAGCGGACGACCTTGCAGGCTTCCTTGGGGCTGATGCCCTTCGGGTTGATCGCCAGCTGGCCGGTGACCAGCGGGTGCTGGCACTCGTATTCCTTCAGCTTCGCGGCGTGGGCCGAGGAGCTGGAAAGGGCGAGGAGCCCGAGCAGCGCGACCGCGGCCAGGGCGGCCGCCGCGACGGCGGACTTGAGGGGGGAGATGGTGTGGTTGTTCATGGCGCGGCACTCTAAGTCCGGCGCCCGTCAAACGGACCAATATTCCGTTCCATGCGCGAGCGCTTGCGCGACCCCCAAGATCCGGCCTCGCGGTCGTCCTAACGGGCGCTATAGGTGCTTTAGGTCGACCGCGTCAGCGGGGCGGGGTCAGCTTGTAGATCGCGCCGGCGGTGTCGTCGCTGACGAAGAGTTCGCCCGCCGGGCCGGGGACGACGTCGACCGGGCGGCCCCAGCGTTCGCCGTCGGCTTCCTGGAAGCCGCCGACCAGCGTCTGCGCGGGGAGGAGGGTGTGGCGCTTGGCGTCCCAGGGCAGCCAGAGCACGGCGGGCGGGCGCGGTTCCTGCCGGTCCCAGGATCCGTGCGCGGCGAGCACCGCGCCGCCCGACCACGGCTTCGGCACCTTGGTCCCGGCGAGGAAGGACATCCCGAGCGGGGCGGAGTGGGCGGGGAGGCCGACCTCGATCGGCGGCAGGCTCGCGCAGTCGAGCGCCGTGCCGTCCGGGTTGTTTTCGGCGTCCGGGATCAGCGGCACGTCGGCGAAGGAGCCGGGCGGGGTGGACTTCCCCTGTTCGGGATCGCAGAGCGGCCAGCCGAGGTCGCGCCCCTGCTTCACCTGCGCCACCTCCTCGGGCGGGTGGTCGTCGACGTAGGAGCGGACCACCGTGCCGAAGGCGTCGCTATGCCCTTCGGCTTCCTTGTGGAAGGGGTACTCGATTTCGTCGCGGTTGTTGACCGCGGTCCAGACCGAGCCGTCCGGCGCCACCGCCAGGCCCTCGCCGTTGCGGACGCCCTGCATCACCGTCTTCACCTCGCCGCCGGTCGGGGCGACCGAGTCGATCACCCCGCGCGGCGGGTCGTAGCCGCGGTCGTCGGGGGAGGCGTTGGAGGAGGAGCCGACGTCGAAGTAGATCGTCCCGTCAGGGGCGACCGCGACGTCCTTCTGGCGGTGGATGTCGTCGCCGGAGGGTTCTTCGTCGGGCAGGTCGGGGGCGATCACCTGCTGCGCGCCCGCCTTGCCGTCGCTCCACGGGTAGGCGTCGATCTGGTCCGACTCGCCGACGTAGAGGACCCACTTGCCGTCGCGCTTGGCGAAGGCGAGCCCCTGCGGCGATTCGAGCCCGGAGAGGACCGCGTCTTCGCTTTCGGCGACCTCCCCGCCCGCGAGTTCGAGCACGACGCCGTTGCCCGGCTCGCTCACCAGCAGGTTCCCTTCCGGGGTCACCGCCATCATCCGCGCCCCTTCCGGCCGCGCCCAGACGCTCATCGTCCAGCCCTTCGGCACTTCGACCTGGTGCGGGGATTCGAGCGTGCCGCCGGCCAGGGAGGAGGGGACCGCCAGCGTCACCTCTTCGCGGCCCTTCGTCGCCCGGGTCCCAGGGGAGGGAGTCGGTTCGACTTCGATCTCTTCCGGCTCGCGGATGGTTTCCCCGGTGGAGGAGCCGCCCGAGCCGCAGCCCGCCAGGGCCAGCAGCGCCAGGACGGCGCCGAGGATCACGGCCGCGATGCCTACCGAGGAAAGGCGCCTCACCCCTCAAGTGTGGCGGAAGGAAGGCCGGGCCGGCTGATCTCAGAAGCCGACCCGGCCTTTGGGGGCGAGGCAGCGGGGGTCAGGCGGGCTGCCTCGGTTCTGGGCGCGGTCTCGCGGGGGCCGCCCGGACGGCGGCAAGCGCCGCCGGGACGTGGGCGACAGCGGGTTCCCACCAGAGCGGAACCCTGACCCCGTCACGGGCCATGCAGCGCGGGCAGTCCCTTTTACCGGACAACGCGCCGCTGCTGAAGCGGATTCCACATCGCTCGCAGTGGAACATCTCTCCTCCTCTATGCCGCCGGGACGATCTATCGAGTCCCGGTCGGGGCCGATCCTCCTACCACCCCGTTGTGCTGTCAAGCACAAGCCGGTTTGTAGTCGGTATGACTTGCGGCGCGTCGCCTTCCGGCCTTGGACAAAAGTTCCTATGCGGCGCTCAAGACGGGCGACCGCGACGTCGATAGGTGCGCAGGTCGCCCCTGCCATGAACCAGTCCCCAGTCGAGTCCCCTGCCGGTCGCGGCACCGCGCTGCCGCCCGATGCCTGGCGCCGCGAGGCGGTGATCGTGATCGACGCGAACGCGCGGGTGGTCGAGTGGAACGCCGCCGCGAGCCTGATGTTCGGGATCGGCCGCCGCGAGGCGATCGGCCGCTCGATCGGCACGATGATCGTCCCCGACGCGGGCCGCGACGGCCACCGCGCCAACTGGGAGGCGCTGCGCGCCGCGGGCGCCCCGGCGGAGTGGAGCTTCGAGGCGCTGACGCTGCTGGCCCGCGGCGAAGAGATCCCGGTCGGCGTGCGGGTCACCCGGATCGGCGCCGAGGCACCGCACTTCATCCTCTCGGTCCGCGACATGAGCGGCCGTGAGCCCTCCGAGCTCGCCCACCGCCAGCTGGCGACGATCATCGACTCGGCCGAGGACGCGATGGCGACGCTCGACGCCGACGGCACGGTGACGAGTTGGAACGCGGCCGCCGAGCGGCTCTACGGCTGGGGCGCCGCCGACATGCTCGGCACCCGCCTCGACCCGCGGCTGATCCCCGACGACCGCGCCCACGAGCCGGGCGAATGGCTGATGGCGATCCGGCGCGGCGCCGCGATCGAACGGGAGACCTCCCGCCTGCACAAGAACGGCGACCAGATCTGGGTTTTCGTCCGCCTGCTGCCGGTCCGCGACGACGCCGGCGCTGGTGACCGGGGCGGTCTGGATCGCCCGCGACGTCACCGATCGGCACCGGCTGGAGGAACGCGAACGCCTCGACCAGGAGGCGCGCGGGCACGGCAAGGAGATCGCCCGGGCGCTGGCCGAGGACCTCTTCCTCTTCGCCGCCCAGCCGGTGGTCGACCTCACCACCCGCACCCTCGACCACTACGAGCTGCTGATCCGCATGCGCGGCTCGGGCGGCGAGCTCGCCCTCCCGGGCAGCTTCCTGCCGCAGGCCGAGCGCTCCGGCCAGATCGTCGAAATCGACTTCTGGGCGATCCGGCACGGCATCCGGCTGGCGCGGCGGGCGCCGGTGGCGATCAACCTCTCGGCGGCGAGCATCGCCCGCGGCGGGCTGATCGAGGAGGTCGAACGGCGCCTCGTCCGCGCCGGCGTCGACCCCGGACGGGTCACCTTCGAGATCACCGAGACCGCCGCCGCCGAGGACATCGACCGCGCCGCCGAGCTGATCGAGCGCCTCGGCGCGCTCGGCTGCGGGATCGCCCTCGACGACTTCGGCACCGGCTTCGGCACCTTCACCTACCTCAACCGGCTGCCGGTCTCGGAGCTGAAGATCGACCGCGAGTTCGTCAGCCAGGTCCGCGACAGCGCCACCAACCAGCGGGTGGTGCGGACGATGATCGCCGTCGCCCACAACTTCGGCATGCGCACCGTCGCCGAGGGCATCGAAGACGGCGGCACGCTGCAGTCGCTGGCCGAGATGGGCGTCGACCTCGGACAGGGATATCTGTTGGGACGGCCGGCGCTGATCGACGCCGCCTGGGGCGACGGGGTCGAGCCGGCCTAGGCGCTCCGGAGCCCTGCCGGCGGCTCCCGGCCACGAATTCGCGGGGGATCGGCCCCGCTACACCCGGCGCACTTTCCGGTACCGCTTTGTATGGTTTTCTAACGTTCTTTTTCCGACCTGAACTGGACTCAAGTTTCCCTTCAGGGTTGGCGACAGACTCCTATGAAGCCGCCGGAACGGGCTCACCTTGTACCGCCGCTGAAGCAACCGACGCCCGCGCCGAGCCGCCAGATCAACGACTCGGCCCGGCTCGCCGCGCTGCGCGATCTCGACCTGATCGACAACGGCGTGACCGAGGCGCTCGACCGACTGTCGAACCTCGCCACCCGCGTGCTCGGAGTGCCGATCGCGCTGGTCACCCTGGTCGGCGAGGAGACGCTGGCGATGCTGGGCCAGTACGGCCTCGACGGCGAGCTCGCCGAGCGGCGCGAGCTGCCGCTCAGCCGGACCTTCTGCCGGCACACGGTGGCGATGGGGCGGCCGCTGATCGTCCCCGACGCCCGGGTCGAGCCGCTGGTCCGCGACAACCCGGCGATCCGGGAACACGGGATCGTCGCCTACGCCGGCGTGCCGCTGCTGCTCGCCGACGGCGCCGCGGCCGGGGCGATCTGCGCGATCGACCACAGCCCGCGCGTCTGGACCGCGGCGGAGATGGAGATCCTCGAGGACCTCGCCGCCGCCGCGGCGGAGATCCTCAACGGCCGCGCGGCGCTGATCCATCGCGGCCTCCACGACCGGCTCACCGGGCTGCCCAACCGCGAACTCCTGGTCGCCTCCTGCGAAGATTTCATCCACGACCTCGGCGAGGGCGAGAACATCGCCGTCCTCTGCGCCGGGCTCGATCACTTCAACGTCGTCAACCAGGCCTTCGGCACCGAGAAGGCGGACCGGGTGCTGCGCGCGGTGGCCCAGCGGCTGGTCACCGCGGTGCGCGATTCAGACGTCTTCGGCCGGCTGCGCGGCGACGTCTTCGCGATCGTCGCGCCCGGGATCGAGGACGAAGCCGAAGCGCTGAAACTGGCCGCCCGGGTCCACCGGCTCCTCGCCGAGACGCCGCTCGACGTCGAGGGCGAGCCGCTCTCGCTCGGGGTGACGCTGGGGATCGCGATCGGCGGGGCGGCCGGCAACGGCGCCGACCTCGTCTCCGACGCCGCCAACGCGATGCGCGAAGCCAAGCGCCAGCAGGGGCGCGTGTGGGTCGCCCAGCGCGGCCACGCCGAGAACGCCGCCGCCCACCTGCGCCTGCGCGAGTCGCTTCACCTCGCCTGCCGGCGCGAGGAGATCCACGCCGTCTTCCAGCCGATCTACAGCCTCGAGAGCCGGCGCCTGGCGGGCTTCGAGGCGCTCGCCCGCTGGGACAGCACGGCGGTCGGCTCGGTGCCGCCGGACGAGTTCATCCCGCTGGCCGAACTGACCTCCGACATCATCGAGATCGGCGAGCTGATGATCGACCGGGCCGCCTCCTTCGCCGCCGACCTGTTCGCGCGGCTCGGCGAGGAGACCAGGGTGACGCTTAACGCCTCGCCGGTGCAACTCGACCGCCCCGACTTCGCCGCCAGCGTGCGCGACGCCTTCGAGTCCTACGGGCTCTCCGGTGCCTCGGTCGGGATCGAGATCACCGAGGGCACGCTGCTGGAGTCGGGCGCGCTCGAGCGCACCAACCTGAACGCCCTGCGCGAGTTCGGCGCCCGCGTCCTGCTCGACGACTTCGGCACCGGCTACTCGTCCTTCGGCTACCTGCGCGACTTTCAGATCGACACGATCAAGATCGACCGCTCCTTCGTCGACCGGCTGGCCGACGACCGCCACTCGGCGGCGCTGATCCAGGCGATCCTGGCGATGGCCCGCGGGATGGACATGGACGTCGTCGCCGAGGGGATCGAGACGGAGGAGCAGGCGAAGCTGCTGCGGCTGCTCGGCTGCCGCTTCGGGCAGGGCTTCGGCCTCGGCCGCCCGGTGGCCGCGTCCGAGGCGCTGGCCGGCGCCCGGGCTGCCTGACCTCCGCCCGGGCCGGCCTGACCTCCGCCCGGGCCGCCTGACCTCCGCCCGACTACCGTGCGGGGGGCCTTGAGAGCCGCCACCGCATTCCTCGTCCTCGTGTTGGTGCTCGCCGGGTGTGGGGGAGGAGGGGGCGGCTCGACCGGCGACGACGCGACGCCCGGCTGCAACGGCTCGGCGGCGCTCTGCGGCAAGCGCCTTGACCAGGTCGTCTTCCCCGGCACCCACAACTCCTACGCCGCCTCCGACCAGCCCGGCTGGCACTTCGCCCCGCAGCGGTACGGCATCGGCCGGCAGCTCGACGATGGCATCCGCGCGCTCCTGCTCGACGTCCACTACGGCGTGCCCGCGGCGGACGGCCTGGTGCGGACCGACCTCGCCGCCGAGGGCGCCGACGCCAACAAGGTCGCCGCGGCGCTGCCGCCGGAGGCGTTGCGGGTGGCGGAACGGATCGCCGGGCCGCTCGGCGCCGGGATGCCGGCGGGCGAGCCGCGGCTCTACCTCTGCCACACGCTCTGCGAGCTCGGCGCCGAGCCGCTGGGGCCTGCCCTGGCGACGATCGCCGCCTTCCTCGAATCCCACCCGCGCACCTTCCTCGTCCTGGTCATGGAGGACTACGTCCCCGCCGCGCGGATCGCTGCCGCCTTCCGCGCCGCCGGGCTCGCCGAGCAGGCGGCGACCTTGCCGCGGCAGGCGCCGCTGCCGACGCTGGGCCGACTGCTCGGCCAGGGCAAGCGGCTGGCGGTCTTCTCGGAGAAGGCCGGCGGCACGCCCACCTGGTACATGCCCGCCTTCTCCTACATCCAGGACACGCCGCTCGGGGCGCGGCGTCCGGGGCAGCTCAGCTGCGCCCGCTTCCGCGGCGAGGCCGACAGCCCGCTGCTGCTGATCAACCACTGGATCCCGCCCTTCCCGCCGAGCCCGCGGCGCAACGCGGCGATCGGGACGACGACCTTCCTCCGCCACCGGGTGCGCAGCTGCATGCGGGAGCGCGACTTCGCCGGGTCGATCGTCGCGGTCGACTTCTACGACAGCACCGCGGTGGTCAGCGTCGCCCGCGAACTGAACTCGCGCTGAGTCGGACGTCAGTCGTCGAAGCCGAGCTTGAGCTGGAACTCGCCGCGATCGGTGTGGTGGCGCCAGAGGGCCTCGGCGACGTCGTCGGGCTCGTGGTCGCCACCCGGGGCGATCGTGCCGGCGATCGCGGTGTGGCCGACGTGGACGCCCTGCTCGGCCAGCTCCTCGTGCAGCATCCGCGCGTAGGCGACCTCGCCGGCGAAGGAGACGCCGACCCCGGCGCGCTCCGGGTAGGGCTTGATCGCGGCGCCGCCGGTGGTGAAGAGGATCGAGCCCGAGCCCGCCTCGAGCATCGGCCCGACCACCGCCCGCGCCGCGGCGACCGCGCCGAGGACGCTGAACTCGAGCGGGCCGCGGAGGTCCTCGACGCCGGTCTCGAGGATCGGCTTCATGAACTCTTTCGCCGGCAGCGGCGAGTACTCGAGCACCTCGACCGGGCCGAGGCGCTCGGCCAGCGAGCCGATCGCGGCGGCGAAGGCCTCGGAGTCGCGGATGTCGACGGCGGCGAAGTCCGCCGTGATCCCCTCCTCGTTCAGGACGTTGGCCAGCTCCTCGAGCTTCGCCGCGTCGCGGGCGATCAGCCCGACGCTCATCCCCTCGCGGCCGAACCGGCGCGCCACCGCGAGCCCCAGGTTCGGACCGGCACCGACGATCACCATCGACATCGCTCTGTCTCCCTTCCTACGACGCCCGCGGGGCGCCGTACTCCTCGTCGGTCACGTGCTCGCCCCAGGTGACCGGGCTGCCCGACTCGTCCGCCTCCTGGATCGCGATGTGGGTCATGAAGCGGTCCGCGGCGGCGCCGTGCCAATGGTTCTCGCCCGGTTCGAACCAGACCCGGTCGCCGGGCCGGATCTCCTCGATCGGGCCGCCCTCGCGCTGGCAGAGGCCGAAGCCCTCGGTGACGAAGATCGTCTGGCCGAAGGGGTGGGTGTGCCAGGCGGTGCGGGCGCCTGGGGTGAAGTGGACGGCGGCGGAGGCGGTGCGGGCGGGCGGCGCCGGGACGGCGACCGTGTCTATGTAGACGTCGCCGGTGAACCAGTCGGCCGGCCCCTTCACCGTCTCGAGCGAATTTCTGGTGATCTGCAAGATCGTCTCCTTGTCGGTGGTTGAAGCGGTCGCTCGACGCGGCGCGATGTGGTCAGCGGGGGACGACGCGGGTCGTCGTCGCCCGGGCTTCCTCGGTGGTGATCGAGTCGACCGGGTCCGAGGGGTAGCCGTACTTTCCCTTGTAGGCGGCGTCGATCTCCTCGTCGAGATGATGGGAGGCGTCCTCGAAGGCGACGTCGACGGCGGCATCGCCGGCCTCGATCCGGCCCTCGTGGCGACGGCCCGCGGCCCGGTACCAGTGGCCCGCGCCGCCCCTGACCGAGCGCACGTAGAGCTCGCCGTCGACCTGGACGGCCCAGATCGTCACCGGCTTGGTCAGGGCGCCGTCCTCGCGCAGCGAGGACACCTCGATCTCCGGCGCGGCGGCGATCTCCGCGAGCTCGGTCGGGTTCCAGTCCACCATGGCGACCCACCTACCCGCCGCGCGCGGCTTCAGTACGGGTTCGAGATTCCTTTGTAAAGAGGGGAATATCACCCGATCCGGGTTACGAACCGGGAGCCTGATCTGCGAAAGGGTGGACCGATGGAGACCTCGGACAGAGAGGAGAGGCCCACCACGGGGCACCGACGCTGGGTGACCGCGCTGCTCGTCCTCGGCACGATCGTCACCCTGCTCGCGGTCTTCTCGATCTGGGCCAACCGCCAGGCGTTGAACACCGACGAGTGGGTCAACACCTCCGACCGCCTGCTGGCGAACGAACACGTCGACGAACGGCTGTCGGCCTTCATCGCCGAAGCGGTCTTCGCCAACGTCGACGTCAAGGCGAAGCTGGAAGAAGCGCTGCCGCCGAAACTGGCGCCGCTGGCGGGGGCGGCGGCGGGCGGCCTGCAGGGGCTCGCCCCGCAGGTGGCCGAACGGGTGCTGGAGTCGCCGCGCACCCTGGGGATCTGGAGCGCCGCCAACCGCAAGGCCCACGAAGCGCTGCTGAGGGTGCTGGACGGCGGCGGCGAAAACGTCTCCACCGAAGGGGGCGACGTCGTCCTCGACCTGCGGCCGCTGGTCGAAGAGGTGGGCGAACGGGTCGGCGCGAGCGAACTGGGGGCGAAGCTGCCCGCCGGCGCCGGGAAGATCACGATCCTCCACTCCGACGAACTCTCCACCGCGCAGAAGATCGTCAAGCTGGTCCGCCGGCTGCCGGTCGTCCTCACCCTGCTCGCCCTCGTGCTCTACGGCCTGGCGATCTTCCTCGCCGGGCCGGGACGAAGGCGACGGGCGCTGCGCTCGGTCGGCGCCGGCTTCGTCGTCGCCGGGGTGGTGGCGCTGGTGCTGCGCTCGCTCGGCGGCAGCTACGTGGTCGACGGCCTGGTCAAGTCGGACACCGTGCGGCCCGCCGCCGCCGCGGTCTGGGGCATCGGCACCTCGCTCCTGGTCGAGGTCGCCTCCTCGACGATCGCCTTCGGCCTGCTCGTCTTCCTCGCCGCCCTGCTCGCCGGGCCGACCAAGTACGCGGTCGCCCTGCGTCGCCTCGTCGCCCCTTATGTGGGCGAGTACCGCAGCTCCGCCTACGCCGCCGCCGCGGCGCTCTTCCTGATCCTGGTGGCCTGGGCTCCCGTCCACGCCTTCCGCAAACCGCTGGGGATGTTGATCCTCGCCGTGCTCCTCGCGGTCGGGGCGGAGATCCTCCGCCTGCAGATCCTGCGCGAATTCCCCCGCTCCCGCCGCGCCGCCGCCTAGGCCGCGCTCACTTCACCCAGTCGTCGTCCACCGGCTCGCCGTCACCCGGGTGGTGGGCGCCGCAGGCGAGCAGCTCGAGCCCGTCCGGCCCCGCCTCGAAGGCGCGCGGCACCTCCGGCGCGATGCGGATCGCGTCCAGCACCCGCACCGGCCGCACCTCCTCGCCGAGCTTGACGAAGCCGCCGCCGGCCAGCACCACGTAGACCTCCTCCGCCTCGCGGTGGCGGTGGGAGAACGGCGAGCGCCGTCCCGGGTGCAGGCGGAAGTGGGTGAGCCCGGTGCGCTCGGCGCCGAGGCCCTCGCGGGCGACCCGGGCCTCCCAGCGCTCGCCGAACCCGTTGGCGAGCGCGGCATCTTCGACTTCTTCCAGGTTCAGGTGGGTGAAGGGCTCGGCCATCTCCTCACCGCTACCCGGTCGCCCCGGTCAGGATGCTGCAGACGGAAATTCGACTGATCCGGCGAAGCAATCGACCCCGAAAGGGGTTAGGTGATGACCGTGCCCTTTCTCGTCGCCTACGAAGTCGAAGTCGCCCGCTGGGAGCCCCTCGGCGTGATCGAAGTCGACTCCTGGGAGGAAATCGGGATCGCGATCGCGCGGCTCGAGTGGCACGCCCTGCCCGGCGTCTTCCGCCTGGTCGAACTCGAAGGCCCCGACTGGATCGAGCTCGAGCTGGCCGCCGACGGCGTCGTCGTCGAGCCCTAGGCCCGACCGCCGGGCCTGAAGCTCGGCCAGGCCGTGCGGCCCGCCCGCCGCTCAGGTGGCGGGCATCGCGGCGATGTCGGCGCGGCCCTGTTCGAGCTTCTGTTCCAGGTAGCCGAGCCGGCTTTCGCGCGTCTTGTTCAGCGCTTCTTTCTTGCCCAGGTACTGCTTGTTCCAGTGGTTGTCGATCTTCTTCACGGTTTCTTCGGCCTTTTCGCCGATTTCGGCTTCTTTGGCTTCCGCGGTCGACTGGATCTGATCGCGCTGCTTGGTCACCGCGCTCTTCAGCGTCTGGCGTTTCTGTATTTCATCGGCGCGGTTGGCGGAGATTTCGCCGCTCACCTTTTCGATCCGTTCCTGAAGCTGGGTCTTCGGCGTGCCCGGCGCGGCGGCGGCCTTTTTCGACCGCAGTTCGGCGATCTGGGCCTTCAGCGCCTTTTCGCGGTTCTTGTGGCCGGTCGCGATCCGTTCGAACTTGACGTGGAAGCTGGCCTCGGTGCGTTCGACTTTGCCGTTCGTTTCCGCCTTCAGCGCTTCCAGCGCTTCGCCTTCCTTGGCCCGCACCCGTTCCGCCTGTTCCCGCGCCGCTTCGTTGGCTTCCGCCTGGGCTTCTTCGCTCGCCCGCTTGAAGAGCGCGTTGGCTTTGTGCGCGGCGGCGGTTTTCTTCGCCGTCAGTTTCGCCTCGTAGGTGTTTTTCTGTTCGGTCGAGGTCGGCTGCGTCGTCAGGCCGTCGAGCTTCTTCACGTATTCGACGAAGGCTTTGTACTGGGAGGAGGAGGCGAGGCCGGGGGCCTTGATCGCGAGCGCCGCGGTCGGGGCGGCGAGGAGGAGCGCCAAGAGGGCGAGGCCGAGGACGAGAACTCCGGAACTCCTGCGCTTGGCCATCGTGAACCCTCCTGTCGTCGACACCGTTCGCCGGCCCTCTACCCAGTCGAGGAGCGTCCTATCGCGGCGGCCCGCGGCGCTCTCCGGTGGGCGGTTCCGTCCGCGCTGGCGGGGTAGCTTCGCGGGATGGCGAAACTCCTCTACTCGGCGGCGATGTCCCTCGACGGCTTCATCGCCGGCCCCGGCGGTGACATGCAGTGGCTCGCCAGGTTCATGGGCGGCGAGGACAAGGCCGCCGCGGCGCTGCCGGAGCGGGTCGGCGCGCTGCTGGTCGGCCGACGCAGCTGGGACGGCGACGATCCCAACCGCGGCGACGCGGAGAAAGAAGGGGCCTTCGGCGGCGGCTGGCACGGGCCGCAGTTCGTCCTCACCCATCACCCGCCGGACGAGTCGCTGCCGAGCGTCGAGTTCGTCGACAGTCTCGGGCCCGCGATCGCCAAGGCGCGCGCGGCGGCGGGGGAGAGGTACGTCTGCGTGATCGGCGCCGAGGTCGCCCGCGGCTGCCTCGAGGCGGGCGAGCTTGACGAGGTGCTGGTCTTCATCGAGCCGGTCATGCTCGGCGACGGCGTCCGCCTCTTCGAGCATCCCGGCGGCCGCGAGGTCGAGCTGGAACGGATCGGGGTGGAGGTCGAATCGGTGGCGACGCACCTCTGGTTCCGCGTCCCGCAGAACGAGTAGGGCACGCCGATGTGGCTCCAGCGCACGATCACCTTCGAGCCGCGCCCGCGGGGCATCCACCTGGTCACCGGTGAGGTGCTCGCGGCGCTGCCGGAGCTGTGCGACCTCGAGGTCGGGCTCCTCCACCTGCTGATCCAGCACACCTCGGCCTCGCTGACGCTGAACGAGAACGCCTCGCCGGAAGTGCGGGCCGACCTCGACACCTGGCTCGACCGGGCGGTGCCGGAAGGGGCCGCGAACTGGACCCACACCCTGGAGGGCGACGACGACATGCCCGCCCACGTGAAGGCGGCGCTGATGGGCCCGTCCCTGACCCTGCCGCTGCGCGGCGGCCGGCCGGCGCTGGGGACCTGGCAGGGGATCTACCTCTGCGAGCACCGCGATCGCGGCGGCCCCCGCTCGCTGGTGGCGACCGCCTTCGGCGAGTAACCGCGCCGCGGTGCGAGTTATCCGGCCAGATGACGGATAACCCGCACCGCTGGAGCGTCGGCGCCTCCCGAACTATTCGCTGCAGGCGGTGGCGATTTCTTCGAGGCCTTCCTGGTTCTTTTCGAAGACAAACGCTTCAGCTTCTTCCTGAGACATTTCTTCGACGCCTTCGGCGATGCACTTGGCGAGCGCCGCTTCCACGCCTTCTTCTTCGTTCAGTTTTTCTTCCAGGAACGAGGCGAGCCCGGCGGCGTCGTAGTTGGTGAAGCCGAGGATTTCGTTCAGCTTCCAGGTACCTTCTTCGTTCGCCATTTCGAGTTCGACCGACTGGCCGTTGAGGCTGCCGCCTTCGATTTCGACTTCCGCGGTCGCCGTTTCACCCGATTCGGAGATGTTGGAGACGTTCACCGATTCGGCCGGTTCCGATTCTTCTTCGACTTCTTCTTCGCAGGCCTTCAGCGCCGCGCTGCCGGTTTTCCCGGATTCGGTTTCGTTGAAGGCTTCGGTCTGGGCTTCGGTGCACTTCGATGGGTCGGTACTGGTCGCGGAGGTTTCGATCGCTTCTTCGATCGCCGCTTCTTCACCACCACCACCGGACGAGCTCGAGCCACCACCTCCGCACGCCGACAGGGCAAGGGCCGAGGCGAGCAGCACCAAGGGGAGGATCAAGAGGGATTTCTTCACGTATTCCTTTCGAAGGGGACGGCGATCGCCGTTGACTGGTTGATCAGCCACTTATCGCCCATTCGCCACGGAACTTGAAGATCCTTAGGCGGGTAGACGATAAGAATGCTGGCCGCAGGTTTGATCGCGGGGATCGTCGCCTCCGTCCTCTTCAATCTCGGCATCGCGCTGCAGGCGATCGAGGCCCGCCGCGCGCCCCGCGAGGAGGGCCTCCGCGTTTCGCTGATCTGGGACCTCCTGCACCGCCGGCTGTGGGTGACCGGGCTGGGGATCGAATGGCTCGGGGTGCCGCTGGAGATCCTCGCCTTCGCCTGGGCGCCGTTCGTCGTCGTCCAGCCGCTGCTCGCCTGCGGCCTCCTGGTGCTGCTGGCGGTGGCGCGTCGGCTGCTGGGGGAGATGCCGAGCCGCGAGGCGCTGGTCGGGGTCGGCCTGATCATCGCCGGGATCGGGCTGATCGCCTGGGGCGCGCCGGGCGAGCAGGATCACCATCGCGGCACGGCGGCGGTGTTCGGGGTGATGGCCGGGCTCGTCCTCGCCTCCCTGGTCCCCTTCGCCCTGCGCGGGCGCCGCGGCGACACGGCGATGACCGCGGTGCTCGGCTCGGCCTGTGGGTTCGCCGCCACCAACGTGGCGATGAAGCTGATGGCGGACAACATCGGCCACGCCCACTGGCCGCGGGCGGTGGGCTGGCTGGTGGTCGCCGGGCTGGCCGGGTTCGGGGCGACGGTGACCGGGATGACGGCGCTGCAGCGGGCGCCGGCGACGACCGTGATCCCGATCTCCACCGCGGTGCAGACCTTCCTGCCGGTGGCGCTCGAGCCGCTCTTCCTCGAGGAGAGCTTCCGCAGCGCCAGCCTCGAAGGGGTGCCGCTGCTGGTCGGCTTGGTGGTGATGCTGGTCGGGATCGTGGTGCTGGCGCGCACGCCGCACGTCAGCGCGATCGTGGCGGGCGCGGGCGGGCCCGATCCGCCGGCCCCGGGCGCCGTACCATCGGCACCATGACCTACTCGCTCGTCGCCTTCGATCCCGGCACCGGGGAGTGCGGGGTCGCCGTCCAGTCGCACTGGTTCTCGGTCGGCACGCTCGTCACCTGGGGCGAGCCGGGGGTCGGCGCGGTGGCGACCCAGGCAAACGTCGAGCCCGCCTACGGGCCGCGCGGGCTGGCCCGCATGCGCGAGGGCGCCTCGGCGCCGCAGGCGCTGGTCGAATTGGTCGCCGCCGATGAGCTGGCGGGGGTGCGGCAGGTGGCGATGGTCGACGCCCACGGCGGGGTCGGCGCCCATACCGGGGCCGACTGCATGTCCTTCTGCGGGCAGGAGCTCGGCCACCATCACTCGGCGCAGGCCAACCTGATGGCGACCGACCGGGTCTGGGGCGCGATGTCGGCGGCCTTCCTCGCGGCCGAGGGGCCGCTGGCGGGGCGGCTGCTCGACGCGCTCGACGCCGGCGAGGCGGCCGGTGGCGACATCCGCGGGCGCCAGTCGGCGGCGATCATCGTCGTCCCGGCGGCGGGCGAGCCCTGGGAGCGGGTGGTCGAGGTGCGGGTCGAGGACCATCCCGAGCCGCTGGCCGAGCTGCGCCGGCTGGTCAGGCTGAAAGCGGCCTACGCGCGGGCCGGGGACGGCGACGGTCTGCAGGGCCGCGGCGACTACGCAGGCGCGGCGAGGAAGTACATCGAGGCGTGGGAGCTGGCGCCGGAGTGCGAGGAGCTCGGCTTCTGGGCGGCGCTCTCGCTGATCCAGCTCGGCGACGTCGAGCGCGGCCTGCCCCTGATGCGCCGGACGGTCGACGCCCACGCGGGCTGGGGACAGTTGCTGGGCATGCTCGAGGAAGCGCCCGAGGCCCCGGCGGCGTCCGAGGCGCGGCGCCTGCTCGGCGAGTAGCGGGCGCGGAGCGAGCGGGCGCCGGGGAGCGAGCGCGCCGGTGCAGTTGACCCGGTCAGGGCCGGGTGAATCGCACCGGCGTCCGCCGTCCGTGGGCTAGGGCGCGGGCGGGGTCGGGCCGACGTAGGAGGCGCGCGGGCGGAAGCGGAGCCGGTGCTCGTACTCCTCCAAGGCGTGGGCGACGATCCCGGCGATCCGGGCGACGGTGAAGATCGTCGGCGACGCGCCGTCCCGGAGGCCCTGCGCCTTGACCAGCGCGGCGAGCGCGAAGTCGACGTTCGGCGCCGGCAATCCGCGCTCCGCCGCGGCCTCCAGCACCGCCGCCGCCGCGGTCGACCTACGTAAACCGGACTCGACCGCGGTCGACCTGAGTGAAGCTATGGCTAACTCAGGTCGACCGCGTGCGCTGCGGGTTAACTCAGGTCGACCGCGGTCGAGGAGGTCGAGGCGTTCGAGGAGGTGGTCGGCGCGGGGATCGCGGTCGCGGTAGACGCGGTGGCCGAAGCCGGGCGCGCCGCCGGAGGCGACGCGGGCGTCGAGCGCGGCGCCGGGATCGGCGCCGGCGGCGACCTCGTCGAGCAGCGCTTCCACCTCCAGCCCAGCGCCGCCGTGCAACGACCCGCCGAGCGGCCCGAGCCCGGCGAGGATCACCCGGTACGGCCCCGCCCAGGCCGAGGCGGCGACCCGGGCGGCGAAGGTCGACGCCGCCAGTTCGTGATCGGCGAGCAGAACCAATGCCGCGTTCAACGCAGCGACCTGCTCCGGCCTCGGTTTCGAGTCGCCCTCGGCGAGAGCGATCCAAAGCCGCGCGGCAAGTCCACCACCGCGCGTCGAGTCGCGACCGCGCTCTGCGCCACCCGCCGGGCGCTCCGGGTCGGCGCCGCCGGCGTTCCAGGCCGGCTGTGGAGCCTTACCGTCCCTATGCGGCGGTTTCCCTCCACGCCCCGAGCTCGGCACGCACGCACCCCCTCCTAACTGCTCGTGGGAGGGGGTGCGTGCGTGCCGGTCGGCCAGCGCCGCAAGGATCGCGGCGAACACCTCGGCGCCGGCGCGGCGCACGGAGTCGGGGTCGCGATCGTCGCGCTGCGGGTCGCGGGCGGCCAGCGTCGCGACCACGGCCGCGATCCGCTCGCGGTCGGGAGCATCGGGGCCGAGTGCCTCGCCGAGCGTCACGATCGCCGCCGCGCGCTCGTCGTCCAGCCCCCATGGCGTCGGCGGCGCCCCGTCCCAGAGCAGGCTCACGACTTCCTCGAAGCTGCGGAACTTCGCCAGCTCGACCGCGTCGCGGCCGCGGTAGGAGAGCCGGCCCTCTGGCTCGAGCAGGGTCAGCTCGGTCTCGACCACCACCTCGAGCGCGCTCGACGCATCCGGGCGCCGCGCCCGCGCCGCCAGCCGCTCGACCTCCTCGGGATCGAACTCGGAGTGGTGCGGGCCGCTGGCCGGATGGCGCTCGAGCAGCCCGCGGCTGACGTAGGCGTAGACCGTCTCCCGCTTGACCCCGAGCCGCCGGGCGACCTCCTCGGTGCCGAGCCTCGGGGCGGCGATAGGACGGTCGGTCTCGCTCACCCGGTCAATGCTGACAGCGGACGCGGCCCGGGGCCGACGTAGAGCGCCGCCGGGCGGATCAGTCGGCCGGTGCGCTTCTGCTCGAGGATGTGCGCCGACCAGCCCGCCGTGCGGGCGCAGACGAAGAGCGGCGTGAAGAGCGTCTGCGGGACGCCCGCGTGCTCGAGCACCACCGCCGACCAGAACTCGACGTTGGTGGCGAGGACGCGGTCGGGCTTGTGTTCGGCCAGTTGCGCGAGGGCGGCGCGCTCGACTTCGCGGGCGAGGTCGAGGCGGGGCGAGCGCAGCCGCTCGGCCAGCCCGCGCAGGACGCGGGCGCGTGGGTCCTCGGCGCGGTAGATGCGGTGGCCGAAGCCCATGATCCGCTCGCCGCGGCCGAGCAGGGCGCGGATGTAGGCGTCGGCGTCGCCGCCCGCTTCGACCTCGTCGAACATCCGCTGCACGCGGGCCGGGGCGCCGCCGTGGAGTGGGCCGGAGAGGGCGCCGACCGCGGCCGAGAGCGCCGCCGCCACGTCGGCCCCGGTCGAGGCGACGACGCGGGCGGTGAAGGTGGAGGCGTTCATGCCGTGCTCAGCGGCGGTGATCCAGTAGGCGTCGATCGCGGCCACCGCGTCCGGGTCGGCCTCGCCGCGCCAGCGCAGGAGGAAGCGCTCGGCGAGCGTCCGTCCCTCGTCGATCCGCGACTGGGGGACCGGGGCGACGCCACCGCCGCGGGCCGACTGGGCGACGAAGGAGAGCGTGGTCGAGGCGGTGCGGGCGAGCTGGTCGCGGGCGACCTCGGGGCTGACGTCGACCAGCTGGTCGAAGCCCCACTCGGGCGCCAGCGCGGCGATCGCCGACTGCACGTCGACCCGGGTGTCGCCGGTCCGGTAGCCGAGCGGGTGGGTGCCGGCGGGCGCCAGCGGCCGGTCGGGGCGGTCGTCGACGAGCAGCCCCCAGACCCCCTCGAAGGGAAGCGTCCCGACCAAATCCTCGATGTCGACCCCGCGGTACCGAAGCGCGCCACCGTCCCGATCCGGCTCGGCGATCTCCGAGGCAAACGCCAGAACCCCCTCCAACCCATCCCGCACTTCGTCCCGTCGGTCGCTCACTTGCCCGTTCGCACTCGTCCCGCCCCGCATTTCGTCAGTCCTCGCCATCGCGTCACCTCTCTCGTCGATCTCGTCCCCGAAAACTCTGCGGCGAGAGGTGACCCCGATCAACATTGACCGCAATCAACCCTCGCCAAATCGACCCCCTAACGCGCTCGCAAGGGATGGGGATGACCCCTGAACGAACCTCCCTGCTGTTGTGAGAGAAGGGGTCATCCCCATCCCTCCTCGCCAGCCCAAGCCAACGCGCTCGATAGGGTCAGCCGATGAGCGCAGAGAGCCAGATCGGGGTCACCGGCCTCGCCGTGATGGGGGCCAACCTGGCCCGCAACATCGGCCGCAACGGCTGGTCGGTCGCCGTCCATAACCGCAGTACGGAGAAAACCCGTCAGTTCATGGCGGACTACGCCGAGGAGGGGGATTTCACCGGCACCGAGTCGAGCGAGGAGTTCGTCGCCGCGCTCGAGCGCCCGCGGAAGATCATCATCCTGGTCAAAGCCGGCGCCCCCGTGGACGCGGTGATCGAGGACCTGGCGCCGCTGCTCGACGACGGCGACATCCTGATCGACGCCGGCAACTCCCACTTCCCGGACACCAAGCGGCGGACCGCCGAATGCGAGGAGCGCGGGCTGCGCTTCCTCGGGATCGGGGTCAGCGGCGGCGAGGAGGGCGCCCTGCTCGGGCCGAGCATCATGCCCGGCGGCGCCCGCGAGGCCTACGCCGAGGTGGAGCCGATCCTGACCAAGATCGCCGCCCAGGTCGACGACACCCCGTGCTGCACCTACGTCGGCCCCGACGGCGCCGGCCACTACGTGAAGATGGTGCACAACGGGATCGAGTACGCCGACATCCAGCTGATCACCGAGGCCTACGACCTGATGCGGAACGTCGCCGGGCTCGAGGTCAGCGAGATCGCAAAGACCTTCGAAGAGTGGAACGACGGCGACCTCGAATCGTTCCTGATCGAGATCACCGCCAAAGTCCTCGCCAAGCAGGACCCGCAGGGCGACGGGCCGCTGATCGACAAGATCGTCGACCAGGCCGAGCAGAAAGGCACCGGCCGCTGGACCAGCGAGGACGCGCTCGAGCAGGGCGTGCCGCTGACCGCGATCACCGAGGCCGTCTTCGCCCGCACCCTCTCGGCGCTGAAAGACGAGCGCGAGGCGGCGTCGAAGGTGCTGGCCGGGCCGGAGCCCGCCGCGACCGACGACCGCCCCGACCTCCTCGACGACATCCAGCACGCCCTCTACGCGAGCAAGGTGGTCGCCTACGCGCAGGGCTTCCAGCAGATGGCGGCCGCCTCGGAGAAAGAAGGGTGGGACCTCGACCTCGGCGCGATGGCGACGATCTGGCGCGGCGGCTGCATCATCCGCGCTCGCTTCCTCGACCGGATCAAAGACGCCTACGACGAGGGCGAGGTGGTCAACCTGCTGACCGTGCCCTACTTCCGCGACGCGGTCGCCTCCGGCGAGCAGGCCTGGCGCCGGGTGATCAACGCGGCGGTCGAGCAGGGGGTCGCGGTGCCCGCCTTCACCTCCTCGCTCGCCTACTACGACGGGTACCGGCGCGAGCACGGCCCGGCCGGGCTGATCCAGGGCCTGCGCGATTACTTCGGTGCCCACACCTACCGGCGCACCGACGCCGAGGGCTCCTACCACGTGCGCTGGCCGCAGGACGGCAAGGAGATCCGCACCGACGTGCAGTCCGACCACGAGCATCCCGCCGGCCGCTGAGCCGAGCGCGCCGCCCGCTCGAGCGTCGGCACGGCGCGTAAGCGGCGGGCTCGTGGGTATAGGACGCGCGTGCCAGGCTTCGCCATCATCCGCGCCGACGACGTCGAGGACGCCTACGCGGGCTCCGACGTCCCCGGCGAGTTCCGCAAACTGACCGACGCGCTCGGCGCCGAGCAGCTCTCGGTGACCTTGATCCGGGTGCCGCCGCACTCCGACATGGAACAGAGCACCGGGCACTCCCACTCGGAGATCGAGGAGCTCTACATCGTCGCCAAAGGGACGATCACCTTCCGCTGCGGCGAGCACATCGAGGAGGTCTCGGCCCCCGCGGTCGTGCGGGTGTCCCCGGGGACGGCGCGCTCGCACCGCAACGAGGGCGACGAGCCGGTCGAGATCTGGGCCGCCTCGGTGAAGGGCCACAAGGACGCGACCAAGATCGACGACTTCTGGGAGGCCTCGCCGGAGGCGAAGCAGACGCGCTGAGCCGGGCGCCGCGTCCTACGGGACGAGGACGATCTTGCCCAGCGTGTGGCGGTCTTCGAGCTGTTCGAAGGCCTCGCGCACTTCGTCCAGCGGGTAGGTCGCGGCGATCGGCAGTTCGATCTTCCCGGCGGCCACCAGTTCGGCCATCTCTTTGAGGATCTCGGGCGTGGTCCCCTCGGCGGAGCCCTCCATCTTCGCGCCGACTTCCTGCGCCTTCTCGTAGGCGATGATCGTCTCGATCTTCGCCGGCGGCACGTCGAGCTGGACCGCCAGGTCGACGTACTCGGGCCCGTAGAGGTCGATGAAGGCGTCGATCCCGTCCGGGGTCGCCTCGAGGATCCGCCCCATCACGCCCTCGCCGTAGGCGACCGGGGTGACGCCCTTCTCGCGCAGCCAGTCGTGGTGGTCGGCGGAGGCGAGGCCGACGACGTTGGCGCCGCGCACCTTCAGCAGCTGCACGGTGACCGTGCCGACCCCGCCCGCGGCGGCGGAGACGACGACCGTGTCGCCCTCGGAGATGTCGACCGCGCGCACCGCGGCGAAGGCGGTCGCGCCGACCACGTAGAGCGATCCGGCCGCCTCCCAGGAGAGGTCGGTCGGTTTGGTGATCAGCTGTTCGGCCGGGACGACGACCTCCTCGGCCTGGCTCGAGCGGTCCCAGCTCCAGCCGAGCACCTCGTCCCCGGGGGCGAACCCGATGACGTCGATGCCGACCTCCTTGACCACGCCGGCGAGGTCACTGCCCTGGCCGGAGGGGAAGGTGGAGGGGAAGCGCTCGGCGAGGAGGCCCTTGCGGATCGATGCCTCGCCGGGGTTGATCCCGGCAGCCTTGACCTCGACGCGCACGTCTTCCTTGCCCAGCTCCGGAAGTTCGATCTCCCGCACCGTGAGGACGTCGAGGCCGCCGTACTCGTCGAATTGGACCGCGCGTGGCACGAGCCGGAATCTACCCTCTGGCGCTGAGCTTGAATCCGGCGCGGGCGAGGACCGCGGCCTGGGCGAGGAGCTGGGCGTCGCTGCGGCCGGCGACGGAGATCGTCACGGTGAGCCAGCGGTTGCCGCGCACGGCGAGCAGCGAGCCGAGCGCCGGGATCCAGCTGGCGGCCGAGTTGTAGGCGGCCTTTTCGCCGACGTGGGGGACGGGCCGCGGCAGGCCGTCGGGGTTCTGGCCGTTGAACTGGACCGTCTCCTCGATCCGGTTGTGGTAGCGCTGGTTGGCGGCGAAGCCCGCGTCGAGGTAGACGTTGACCGACGTGCCGGGGCCGCTGAGGCGGCAGCGCGAGAGCGGCGGCGTGGGGGTCGAGCGGAGCGTCAGCGCGGTGCCGGCCTGGCCTTCGGCGAGCCGCGCCAGCGCCTTGCAGTCGGCGGCCGAGAGGTGCGCCGTGCCCGCCGCTTCGGCGGCCGGGCTTTCGCCTTTGATCCCGCGCGACTGGACCGGGGTGTGGACGGCGCGTTCGCCGCCGGTCGAGCCGCCGCCGGTCGAGCCCGCGGTCGTCCCGGATCCGGACGACCCACAGCCGCCGATCGCCAGAGCCGCCACGGCTCCGACCAGACACCCCGCGATGCGCACCCGACGCATGGGGAAGTCCTACCCGCCCGGGGGGGTCTTGGTTCACAGCGCTGCAACACCTGGCCGGCCGCGGTTGCACAGGATGCGCTCGCCCGACCGGACCTCCTCACGCCGGCCGGGCACCCGACCTCCGAGAGAAGCGAGCGCAGATGGCGAACCTGAAGAACACCGGCGACCACGATCCCGAGCTGACCGCGGCGCGCGACCTGATGTCGCGGCGGGAGACGCTGGCCGGGGCGGCGAAGCTGGTCGCGGGGCTCAGCATCGGCGCCCAGGTGATGGCGGCGACCGGCGCCGACACCGCGCTCGCCCGGCGGGTCCGCGACGTCGCCGGCCGCGCCGGCAAGCCGGGCTACGGCCCGCTCACCGTCCACACCGGCGAGATGTCGCTGCCGGAGGGCTTCCACTACGTCCACTTCGGTGACGCCTACACGCCGATGAGCGACGGCTTCCTGACGCCGCCGTGCCACGACGGCACCACGGTCTTCCCCGCGGGCAAGAACGTCGTGCGGATGATCCGCAACCACGAGGGCTACGGCCAGGGCAAGACCCGCGGCGGCAGGTTCAACGCCTACGACCGGGTCGCCCGCGGCGCCGTCACCAGCTCGCGCTTCGACACGGCCAAGGGGGAACTGCTGGAGAGCGGCATCGTCCTCAACGGGACGCACGAAAACTGCAACGGCGGCCCGACGCCGTGGGGCTCCTGGCTCTCCTGCGAGGAGAACACCGAAGGGCCGACGCAGGGGTTCGAGAAGCCGCACGGCTACGTGTTCGAGGTGCCGGGAAAGGCGAACCGGGCGGTCGAGCCGGTGCCGATCAAGGCGATGGGGCGGATGGAGCACGAGGCGGCGGCGATCGACCCGCGCAGCGGCGTCGTCTACCTGACCGAGGACAACGGCGACCCGGCCGACGGCTTCTACCGCTTCCTCCCGAACGACACGCGGCGCCTGCACAAGGGCGGGACGCTGCAGATGCTCGCGGTCGAGGGGCGGGGCCGCTACGACACCACCCACGGGCAGACCGTGGGCCGCAAGCTCCACTGCGAGTGGGTGACGATCGACGACCCCGACCCGCCGGAGGCGGAGACCGAACCGGCTGCCGTGTGGCGGCAGGGGCGGGCGAAGGGCGCCGCCCAGTTCATGGGGGTCGAGGGCTGCCACTGGGCGAAGGGGTCGGTGTACTTCGTCGCCTCCGAAGGCGGGGACGAGGAAGAGGGCCAGATCTGGCGCTACACGCCGCGCGGCCATGCGCACGGGGTGCTGACGCTGCTGTACGAGTCGACCAGCGAAAAGCACCTCGACGAACCGGACACGATCACGGTCTCACCGCGCGGTGGGGTGCTGATCTGCGAGGACGGCAACGGCGAGGACGAAGCGGGCGGCGACAACTACCTGCGGGTCCTCAGCCCGGCGGGCAAGCTGGAGACGTTCGCCCGCAACGACACCCCGCTCGACCTCCACCGCTGGGAGGAAAACAAGCCCGGCGTGATGGGCCGCAGCGAGTACTCGGGCTCCTGTTACAGCCCCGACGGCCAGTGGCTCTTCGTCCACCTCCAATATCCGGGGCGGACCTTCGCGATCACCGGGCCCTGGGAGAAGGGCTGGGGCTGAGGCGCGCTGAGTGAGTTGACCGTGCCAGGGCAGGGTCAACTCACTCAGGCCGACGAGCGCCGTTTATTAGGGTGAGGGCATGGCCCCTGACCTGACCCTCGACGGCACCGTCGCCCTCGTCACCGGCGCCTCCAGCGGCATCGGCGAGGCGACCGCGAAGCGGCTCGCCGCCGAAGGCGCCGCGGTCGCGGTCGGCGCCCGCCGGCTCGACCGGCTGGAGAAGCTGGTCGCCGAGATCGCCGACGCGGGCGGCACCGCGGTCGCGATCGAGTCCGACGTCACCGATCGCGCCCAGGCCGAGGATCTGGTCGAGCGCACGGTGAAGACGCTCGGCCGGCTCGACACCGTCGTCAACAACGCCGGCGTGATGCTGCTCGGCCCCGCCATCGACGCGCCGATCGAGGAGTGGGAGCGGATGGTCGACCTGAACGTCAAAGGCCTTCTCTACGTCGCCAAGGCGGCGCTCCCGCACCTGCTCGCGGGCGCCGAGGAGGGGCCGCGGATGGTCACCGACATGGTCAACGTCTCCTCCGTCGCCGGCCGCCGCGCGCGCGCCGGATCAGCGCCGTCTACAACGCGACCAAGTTTGGCGTCGGCGCCTTCTCCGAGGCCCTCCGCCAGGAAGTCACCGAGCGTCACGTGCGCGTCTCGCTGGTCGAGCCGGGCGCCGTGATCACCGAGCTCTCCTCCCACAATCGGCCCGAGGTGCTGGAGGAAATCAAAGGCCGCTTCGGCGAGATCGAACGGCTCGAGGCGAGCGACATCGCCGACGCCGTCTCCTTCATCGTCACCCGGCCGCGGCACGTCGCGATCAACGAGATCCTCGTGCGGCCGACCGAGCAACAGGGCTAGATACCCGCCCCCGCGGGGGCTCACACCGGCTCCCGCCGGTTGGCGTAGTCCTCACACCTTTTTCACATCCGCGCGGTCCGAGGGCGCTCAAATGCGGCCCATGTCAGCCGGAGACATCATCGTTGCCCTGGTCGTCGCCGCCGGAGTCAGCTTCGACTTCACCAACGGCTTCCACGACACCGCCAACGCGATGGCGACCACGATCGCCACCGGGGCGCTGCCGCCGAAAGTCGCCGTCGGCATCGCCGCCGCGCTCAACTTCCTCGGCGCCTTCATCTCCCTCTCGGTCGCCGCCACCGTCGCCGAAGGGATCGTCGAAGCCGGCGCGATCACCCCGGTCGTCGTCCTCGGCGGCCTGATCGGCGCGATCAGCTGGAACCTCGCGACCTGGTGGTTCGGGATCCCGTCCTCCTCCTCGCACGCGCTGATCGGCGGCGTCGTCGGCGCGACCCTGGTCGCCTCCGGCGGCGGCGCGGTCGAGTTCGAAGGGATCATCTCCAAAGTGATCATCCCGGCGGCGATCTCGCCGGTCCTCGCCGGGCTGCTCGCCGCGATCGGCGTCGCGATCATCTACCTGCTGATCCGCGCCTTCCAGGAGGACAAGGCCGAACGCGAGTTCCGCTGGCTGCAGGTCGCCTCCTCCTCGATGGTCGCGCTCGCCCACGGCACCAACGACGCGCAGAAGACGATGGGCGTGATCTCCCTGGCCCTGATCGCCAACGGCTCGATCCAGGGCGGCGCCGGCTTCACCGTCCCGACCTGGGTGGTGATCATCTGCGCCACCGCGATCGCCGCCGGCACCTACTCGGGCGGCTGGCGGATCATCAAGACGCTCGGCACCAAAGTCGTCGAGGTCCGCCCGCCGCAGGGCTTCGGCTCGGAGGCGATCGCGGCGACCGTGATCCTCGCCTCCTCCCACGTCGGCTACCCGCTCTCGACCACCCAGGTGGTCTCCGGCGCGGTCTGCGGCTCGGGCGTGGGACGGCCGGGCGCCCGGGTCAACTGGAAGGTGGCGCGCAACATCGTCGCCGGCTGGCTGCTCACCCTGCCCGCCGCCGCGGCGACCTCGGCGCTCGTCTTCGCGATCATCGAACTGCTCGGCGGCGGCGCCTTCGGCGCGATCGTCGCCGTCGTCCTGCTGGCGATCGGCTGCTTCCTGCTCTGGCAGGCGAACCGCCGCAGCCCCTCCGACCCCTCGGAAACGGTCTCCGAGAACCCCGTCTTCGGCCCCGGGTCCGAAAAGGCCAAGGTCGAGCAGCCGGTGGCCGCATGATCCCCTTCGCCGAGATCATCGAAGTGAAGCCGCTCCTGGAAGCGATCTGGACCTCGGTCGTCTTCGGCCTCTTCGTCCTGATCGTCGCCGGGATCGGCGTCAGCGCCTCGCTGCGCGCCGCCGACCAGCACGGCGAGCACCACGAGGGGAGCTTCGCCTCCTGGAGCGTCGTGACGGTCGTCTGCGGTGCCCTCCTCGTCGCCGCCGTCGCGCTCGGCATCTGGGCGATGACCCAATGAGAGGCTGACGCGATGACCCCTGACAACCCCTTCGACGGCGGCAGGCCGCGGCCGATCGCGACCGTCCTCGACGCGCTGCGGGCGCGGGTCGACGCCGAGCGCTTCGACGCGGCGGTCGTCTGGCTGGAGGCGGTGGCGGCGGACCTCGGCTACGGCGACGTGCGGCCGCTGCCCGGCGCGGTCGCCTGGCTCGGCGAACTGCGCGACGGCGGCAAGAAGGTGGCGCTCTGCGCCAGCGGCGAACGGGCGCGGGCGGCGCTCGAGCTGGCCGGGGTGGCGGACCTCTTCGACGCGATCGTCACCGGGCCGCGCAACACCGGCACGCTCGCCGAGGCGACGGCGGAGCTCGGGGTCGAGCCCGCCGCCGCGATCCTGATCGACGTCGCCCCCGCCGGGATCCAGGCCGGCCGCGAGGCGGGCTTCGACCTGAAGATCGGCGTAGCCCGCAACCTCGGCACGCCGGAGGACCTGCGCCAGGCCGGCGCCGACATGGTCATCGCCGACCTGCAGGAGTTGCTCGGCTCCGCCCGCGGCCTCGACCGCTGAGTGACTTGACCTTGCCAGGGCAGGGTCAACTCACCCAACGCGGAGCCGGTCGCGCTAGAAATCCCTGATCGACGACGACCGGCACCTGGAGATCATCGACGCGATCCGCTCGATCCCGGAGGGCTTCGTGCGGACCTACGGCGACGTCTCACCCGGCGCGCCGCGGCTCTCGGCCCGCATCCTGGCGACCGGGCAGCACCCCGACGACACTCCCTGGTGGCGCGTCGTCCGCGCCGACGGCAGCCTCGCGGTGGGGCAGAGGCAGCGCGAGCACCTGCTGGCGGAGGGCGTCCCGTTCAGGGGCGACCGGGTCGACATGGACGTCGCCCGCATCCCCCACGATCCCTGATCCGGGGGCTCCCGAGAGCGGCGGACGGGAGTCGAACCCGCGTCATTAGCTTGGAAGGCTAAGGCTCTACCATTGAGCTACCGCCGCACGCAGGGGGGAGCGTAGCCGCCGGCGCCCCGATTCGTCAGAATGCGGGAGCAACTCCTCGGGGAGTGGCGCAGTCTGGTAGCGCACTCGGCTGGGGGCCGAGCGGTCGCAGGTTCAAATCCTGTCTCCCCGATCTTCAGAAAGCCCCCTGGGAAGCGGGCGTCAGGATCTACCGGATCCTTCCGTCGTTCAGAAGGGCCTCGTGCCAGCTTTGGTACCTACAACGTCGCGCTCTGACCGTAGGATGCAGACGATGTGGGTCCAAGAGGTCAAGATCGAAAATCTCAAGTGCTTCCGATCGGGAAGTTCCCGGGTCGATCTAGATCTTCAGCGAGCCGACGGTTCGTATGCAGGCTGGACCGTTGTCGCCGGTAGAAACGGAGCGGGCAAGTCATCATTCCTTCAGGCAATTGCGTTGTCGGTTGCGGGGACCGAGGCGGCGCGCTCTCTGCAGGAGAGCTGGGCTGGCTGGATCAGAGATGGCGGTCGAGCGGGATGGTGGCAACTCGCATCCGGCCTTCTGAAGAGGACGATTTATGGAAACCGGCCGACAGCCTAAGCAGTTCTGGAGGGCCTTGAGTGGGAGCTAGCAAGCAGCGGACCTGAGCCCACGATGTCGTTCGATCAGGAGACGTCGAAGTCGTCTGCCCGAACCGCTAGCCGCGGCCCTTGGGGCGAGAATCCCGAAGGCTGGATGGTAGCTGGCTACGGGCCTTTCAGACGCTTATCGAGTGCTGCCAGCGACGCACAGCGCCTCATGCTTGGCGCAGGACACATCTCCCGGCTAGTAAGCCTGTTCCGAGAGGATGCATCTTTGTCGGAGAGCGTCCGCTGGCTACAGGAAATCTATCTTCGACGCCTCGAGAAGAGGGAGGGATCTCAAGAGCTAGAGGATCTGGTGCTCGAACTCCTAGACGACGGTCTGCTGCCCTCCGAGGTCCGCGTCAAAAAGGTCGATTCCGACGGTCTCTGGGTCGAACACCAAGGGGTCCTGCTCCCCCTTAACCAATTGAGCGACGGATATCGCACCGTGGCTGCGCTTGTGTTGGACATCGTTCGTCATCTCAGTGACGCGTACGGGACCCTAGAGTCACATCGCAGCGATTCCGGTCTATCGCTCCCGTACCCGGGCGTAGTTCTCATTGATGAGATCGATGCTCACCTTCATGTCTCCTGGCAGCAGGTGATCGGCTTCTGGCTGAAAACTCGCTTTCCGCAGATTCAGTTCATTGTCTCGACGCATAGCCCGTTCGTGTGTCAGGCCGCCGACGCGCAGGGATTGATCAGGCTCCCTGCGCCGGGGGAGCAGGCGGTTGCCGAGCACGTCGATTCCGAGCTTTTTCTTAGAGTTGTCAATGGGACTGCGGACGAAGCGACGTTGACTGATTTGTTTGGCTTAGAGCAGACGCACTCAAAACAGTCGGAGGAACTTCGCCGCTCAGTTGCAGTGCTTGAGGCCAAAATCCTGCGAGGAGATGCAACCAAGGCCGACCAGAACAGCTACGACCAGCTTCAGCTTCAGCTACCGCGATCGAGTCTGACGTCAGTCGACCGTGCGGCTCAGTGCTCGAGCAGCAGATCAGCTAGCCGGATGGTTTCAATCGAGCGTGTCGGGATTCCAGCTGAGTCGGCTGAATATCTTGACCGGAAGACCGCCGAGATCGTCTCCGCAGGCGCTCCGCAGCGCGCTGACTTGGCCAAGGTGGCTTGGCGGAACAAGTCCGGAACCAGGTTCGGACCGATCCGCGACGCGTTACAGGAAATGTGCTCCGGCCTCGAGCGATGCATGTATTGCGAAGACAGCGCCGGTGCGCACATCGACCACTTCGAACCCCGCGCACGAAATCCCGGTCGGACCTTTGATTGGGGCAACTATCTGCTCGCGTGCAGTGTGTGCAACAGCAACTTCAAGAGGAACGCGTTTCCAGTAGACGACGATGGAGCGCCCTTACTGATCGACCCGACCGTGGACGATCCTGTCGAACACTTGACTCTGAGCCCAACCACCGGCAGGTTTGAGGCGGCTCCGGGTTCGGTCAAGGGCGTCGAGTCGATCCAGGCGTTCGGACTGAATCGAGAGCTTCTTCAGGCGGCTCGACAGAATGCGTGGAGAACTTTTGAGATCGCCATTGCTGCTTACGGCGCTGCTTGTGAACGCGATGACGACTCCAGTGCCCGGCAAATCGAAGCCACGATCCGCGGCCTCAACTGCTCCGCCGCGCTCCAATCGATCGTTCGGGTTGCGAGAACTACCGAGCTTCCTCTCGTCTCCGATGTGACCAGAACTGTCATCCGCGCTCGCCCCGAGATGTGGAATTGGTAGCGGTCTCCCAAGCTGATGCCGCTCACTTGTTCCAGCGCGACACTCGCTGGTCACGTCCCTGTCTTCTACACGCGGTCACGAGGGGGCAGCCGCGCGTCCCCGTCGGAGGGCTGCACTCGGTTTACTCATGCGCGGTCGCCGAGTGCGCGTCCCGGACGTCCCCGCGTCCCCGCTTTAGGGCTGCACCCGGTTAGGAACCGAGTGGTCGTCCCATTCGGTCGCGGCTGCCCGAGGCTGCTTCGGAAGCCAAACGAGGGTTCCGTGGGGTAGGTCCGGCTGGTCGAGTGGCACCAGCGGTGGTACCGGGAGCTGGCGCCACGGGGACCGAGAGGCTCGCCGCGGCGTCGCCAAAAGCCCACGCCGCTCGTCGATCGCGGCTGCGCTCTACGCCACCGGCCCGCGACCCGGCGACCTTGGCCAGGTCGCGGGCGAACAGGACCGTGAGGTAACAGCCGACTGACGTCGGGTCCGAATTTCACCGGGAGTGGCGGGAGAGCATCCGCCTACTCTCAGCCGCGCTGCGTCCCCCGTCGACGGGGATGACCGCGCCGTTGATGTAACCGGCCGCCGGGGTCGCGAGGAACGTAATGACGTCTGACAGCTCGGGCACGTCGGCGACCCGGCCGAGCGGAATCTGCTTGGCGAACTCTTCGGCCACCGCCAACCTCGGCTCCAGCATCGGCGTCAACGTCGGACTGGAGCGACCGCGTTGACCCGGACGTTCTGCGGCCCGTATTCGACAGCCGCAATTCGATTGGCCGAGCGGTCGCAGGTTCAAATCCTGTCTCCCCGATCAGCTGTTCAGCACGCCGAGGACGAACTCGAGTCGCACCGGTGAGATTTCACCGGGTTTCCTCTCTCAACTTCAGATTCACCACGCGATCGTCGGCGCTGCCGGTAAGGGGCGTGAAGGTCAGCTTCACCGCGATCCGGGCCATGCCGGTGTCCTTCAGCTTGGCTGCCGTCTTGGCGGTCGGTCGGACCGTCAGGGCCACCGCGCCCGCGGCCTTCACCGTCTTGCGGACGGATCTGACTCCGGCGCCGGAAAGGGCGAGTTTGCCGGGGCCGGGTGCGACGACGGTCAAGGTCGCGCTGCCGGTCTTGCGGTTCAACCTCACCTTCGGGGCCCGCAGTTCCTTCAGCGGGGGAGGGGTCGGGGGAGCGCTCGATCCGGACCCTCCGGATGGTTGGCCGGGAGTCGGCGGCGGCGGTGGAGCGGGGGCCGGGGGCGGCCCCGCCGAGTTGGCCGCCAGCGACCCGTAGCCGACGTGATCGATGAAGTGCCGATCGATGGTCGACCCGGAGCCCTGCAGGTCCGCGTGGGCGAGCGAGACGCCGAAGCCTTCTTCGAAGTTGAACCAGTAGAGGTCGGATCCCGTGATCGCGATGCCGCTAACGGTGCCCACATCGGCCCCGGGGATCTCGTCGAGCACCGGGGTGCCGCCGCCGAGTGAGGCGTGGCCGATCTTGCCTTCGTAGGGCCCGCCACCACTCCACGTCCAGAAGATGCCGTCGGCGTCGACGGCGATCGCCCGCGGACCCGATTCACCGACCAGTTCGACGAATTCGTTTTCGATGATCTTGGTGCTGAGGCTCGCCCGCCCGATGTCTTCGCCGGCGCCGCCTTGGTAGACCGTCCAGTAGATGTATCCGTTGTAGACGGCGATGCCGCCGATCAGACCGCTGGGCGCCAGGTATTCGAGTTCGGGGGAGCTGCCGTCGAGCTTGGCGCGCCCGATCCCGCCGTTGGAGACCCAGTAGACGTGTTCGGCGTCGACCGCCCCGATGCCGGAGCCGCTGTGGGCGAGGAACCCGTCCGGCAGCGTGGTCGCTTCCCCGCCGTCGAGGTTCGTGCGCCCGATGATCGGATCGGCGTTCTGGCCTTCCTGGTCGGTCGTGTAGACGAGGTGAGCCGCGTCGACGGCCAGCGGCGCGAAGGGGTCGGCCCCGGCGATGAAGTTCGGGTCGGCGCCGGTGCCGTCGTTGTCGACCCGCCCGATCGAGTCCGCTCCGCCGAAGTAGACGTAGGCACCGGCGCTCGCCGGCACGACCAGGAGGGCGAGCGCGAGAACCAGCGGGACGAGGCATCGGCGTGGGCGTCACGCCGCGAGGCTAGCCGGCCGCTGGTCGCCTGCCCAGTGGCCGAACGCCCTACAGCGGCGGGCCGGAACGGATCGGATCCGTCATCCTTGATCGATGTCGGACCCTGTCGCCGAGCTGACCGCCTCCCAACTGCGCGACGCCCTGGTCCTGGCGAGCGACCTGGCCGCCTGCCATCGGCCCGGCGAGATGATCGGGCACCTCCAGCAGCTGCCCGACCTACTCGGCAGCGACACCGTCCTGATCGGCGAGGTGGACCGCTCCGGGAGTGGGATGACCGCGGTGCTGAGCGCCGAGGAAGCGCCGTCCGGATCTTTCGACGGCGAGTCCCAGGCAACCTTCATGCGCCTCTGGCATCAGCACCCGGTGGTCTCCCGGCACTTCGCCGAACCGGCGCGCGGGGCCTTGAAGATCTCCGACTTCCTCAGCGACCGGCGCTGGCGGCGGACCGAGCTCTACGCCGATTGCTACGGCGGCCGGGTCGGGATCCCCTGGGAGATCGCGATGCAGATCCGCTTCGGCCCGCGGCATCAGGCATGCGTGGCCCTGGGGCGGGGGAACCGCGATTTCGGCGAGCGCGATCGGGCGCTGCTCGACCTGATCAACCCGCACCTGCGGGCCGCCTATCGGCGGATCGAGCGCGAGGCTGCGCGCGACGAACGGCTCGAGTTGCTCGAACGCGGGATCGAGAGCCGCGGCGACGTCGTCGTCGTGGTCGATCGGCAGGGCAAGGTCGCGACCGCCGGCCCGGCGGCGCGGGCGATGCTCGGGCGCTGGTTCGACCTCCCGCCGGATCTGGCGGCGCTGCCGCGCGAGGTCGAGGCCTGGCGACGCGACCGTCGCGGCTCCCCCGATCCCGCCCGGCTGGAGAAGCGGAGCGGCGATCGCAGCCTTCGCCTGCAGCTCCTTCCCGGGTCCGAGGAGGACGCGATCCTCGCCTCCGAGCGCCGCGACGAAGCACCCGACCCCGACCGCCTCGCCCGGCTGCTGCCGATCAGCCGCCGCGAGGCCGAGGTTCTGGCGCTGCTCGCCCAGGGGCACATCAACGCCTCGATCGCGGTCGAGCTCGACCTCAGCCCGAACACGGTGGGCCGCTACGTCGAACGCATCTACGCCAAGCTCGACGTCCACAACCGGGTCGCGGCGACGACCGCGGTCCGCGACGCGCTGGCCGACTGAGCCGTCGCGTAGGGCGTTCGCCCTCTGGGAGGAGGACGCGGCGCCGGCTAGGTTCGCGGCGGTATCCCGTTCAACACCGAGTCAGGACGACGCGCAGACGGCGTAGGCGCGGTAGCGCGCCCGCGAGATCAGCTTGCCGTTGGTGCTCAGGCTGACGACCCACCCGGTCGGGGCGGTGCCTTCCTTCGGCGGCGGGTAGGCGAAGTATTCGCGCGAGCCTTCTTCGGATTCGCCGAAGACTTCGACCCCTTCTTCGGATTCTTCCTGGAGTTCTTCGCGTTCGGAGAGTTCTTCTTCGGAGATCGGTTCGGCCAAGCTGGGTCGGTTGGCGCGGGTGACGTAGACGGCGTTCCCGGGGGATTCGAGGAAGTCGAAGCCGCCGCCGGTGAGCTGCTCGCCCTTACCGCACTGGGCGTAGGAGCCGCGGTAGCGGGCGGCGATCGTGGTCGGGGTGCCGTAGCGGATGACGATCTTGGCGAGCCCGGGTTCGCCCTGCGGCCCTTCGTCGCCCCGTTCTCCCTGCGGGCCGCGCGGGCCGCGTTCACCCCGGTCCCCTTCGAGCCCCTGCAATCCGACCGGGCCGCGTTCGCCGCGCACCCCGGCGTCGCCTTCGTGGCCTTGGCGACCCTGCGGGCCCACCGGCCCTTCTTCGCCGGCGTCGCCCGGTACGCCCTTCGGCCCACGTTCGCCGGCCGCCCCAGGCAGTCCGTGCGGACCGACCGGGCCGTCGTCGCCCTGAGGGCCAGGGGCGCCCTGGGATCCGGTCGCGCCCTTCGTGCCCTGCGGGCCGGTGGGGCCCGGTTCGCCGGGTTCGCCGGCAGCACCGCGCGGCCCGGCCTTCAGCGTCCCGGCGGCGAAGTTGGCGGCGGTGAGCGAGCCGGCCCGGACCTTGGAACCGGTGACCGCCCCTTCGCGCAGCTGCCCGGTGCCGACGCTTTCGCGCGGCACGGTGACCGCCGCGTAGGCGCCGCCGCCAAGGGCGATGAAGAGCGCCAGGCCGGCGATGATGCTCGAGAAGGTGGGACGGGACAGCTTCTTCATGGGGTCTCCGCGCGTTAGGTGTCCGAGGAGAACGAATCGACCGTATGGGAACTCCGACTTGAGGGCGTCCTTCCGATGGGCGGGGTGTTGCACTCCCTTGGTCGCGTCCGAAAGCGGCCCGAGGGCGAATCCTGGCTCGCCGAGACCTCAACCCATGGGGCGTTACTGGATCAGGCGCGACTGCATGCGGGAGACGGCGATACGCCAGGTCAAAAAGGCGAAGACGACCAGGAACGCGAACCGGGCGAGGTCCCAGGGGTCGAAGCCGAAGGCGGCGCCGCGGACGAGTTCGACCAGCTGGTGGAGCGGGTTGACCTGGGCGAGGTCCTGGAAGAACTGGGGGAGGCCCGAGATCGGGAAGAAGGTGCCGGCGACCAGGAAGAGCGGGGTGACGAAGAGGGCGGTCACGTAGTTGAACTGGTCGATCTTGGCGACGGTCGCCGCCATCGTGATCCCGAAGCCGGCGAAGCCGAGCGCGGTGACGAAGCCGAAGAGCGGCACCAGCAGCATGCCCCAGCTCGGATCGAGGCCCCAGAAGAAGGTGACGAGCAGCGGCACGCAACCGTAGACGCCGGAGCGCAGCGCGATCCACAGCATCTCCGCCGTGACCAGCTCCTCGACGTCGACCGGGGCCGCCAGGATCGCGTCGTAGGTGTTCTGGAAGCGATGCTTGACGAAGGTGCCGAACATCGCCGGCAGGGCGCTCGAGAAGATCACCGCCGTCGCCACCATGCCGGTGCCGACGAACTGGATGTAGGGGACGCCTTCGACCTGGTCGACGAGGGTGGCGCCGAGGCCGAGCCCGAAGGCCAGCAGGTAGACCAGCGGTTCGAGGACGCTGGAGAAGGTCGTGCCCTTCCAGTAGGTGCCGAAGTTGGCCACCTCGCGGCTCATCACCCCGGCGATCGCCGCTGGTTCGAGTCGGCGCATCTTCCGCGGCATGCCGTCCGGGTGCGGCGCGGCGGGCTGGCCGGGGCGCGGGACGCTCTCGGTGGCGCTCACTCGGCCGCCTCTCCGGTCAGCAGGACGAAGACGTCCTCGAGCGTCGCCGCGCGGACCACGGCATCCTCGGGGACGGTGCCGTTCTCGGCCCGCTCGGAGCCGACGATCGCGACGGCAGGGCCGGCGGCGCGCACTCGCAGGCCGGCCGCCTCGGCCCGCGCCCGCACCTCGGCCAGACGCTGCGGCGGCGCGTAGACCTCGGCCGTCTGGCGCCCGGCGTGCTCGCGGATCAGGTCTGCCGGGCTGCCGCGGCTGATGATCTTGCCCGCCGCCATCACCGCGACCTCGTCGGCGAGGCGTTCGGCCTCCTCGATGTAGTGGGTCGACATCAGGATCGTCGTCCCGCCCGCTTTCAGCTCGCCGATCAGCGACCAGAGCTCGGTGCGGATCTGCGGGTCGAGGCCGACGGTGGGCTCGTCGAGCAGCACCAGCTTCGGTTCGTGGACGAGGCCGCGGGCGAGCAGCAGCCGTCGCCGCATCCCACCCGAGAGCTTCTCGACGGCGTCACCGCGGCGATCGGTCAGGCGGGCGATTCCGAGCGCGCGGTCGACCGCGGCGCCGACGTCGCGGACCCGGTAGAGCCGGGCGTAGATGGCGAGGTTGTCCTCGACGGTGACGTCGATGTCGAGGTTGTCGAGCTGGGGGACGACGCCCATCCGCAGGCGCGCCGGCTTCGATTCGCCCGGCAGCTCGAAGCCGAGGACCCGCAGCGAGCCGGAGTCGGCGATCGCCTGGCCGGTCAGCAGCCTCATCGTCGTCGACTTGCCGGCCCCGTTGGGGCCGAGCAGTCCGAGGCAGATTCCTTCCGGGACGTCGAGGTCGAGCCCGTCGACCGCCGCGATCGAACCAAAGCGCTTGACGACCCCCTCAAGTTCGATCGCAGCCATCGCGCGATGCTTTCAGACGCTTGCCTCCCGCGGCGCCCAGGCGAGGTAGGCGCTCGCGACCAGCAGGGCCGGGGCCAGGGTGAGGCTCGGGATCCACTCGCCCTGGCCGATGCCCGAGGTGATGATCGCGCCGACCATCACCGCGCCCAACAGAAGCGCGAAGGGGCGGACCGCGATGTCGGCGATCAGCGCCAGGCCGCCGATGATCTCGATCGCGCCGATCATGTAGACGAAGGCATCGGGGAAGGGCAGGCCGTAGGTGCGGAAGTGGCCGGCCTCCCAGCCGTGGGCGAAGAACTTGGGGGTGCCGGCGCCCGCGTAGACGGCCCCGGCGAGCAGGCGCACGCCGCGTCGCCAGGGATTCTCGGGGACGTCGGTGCCGGTGAGCGAGCGAAGGTCGGGCGGGGCCACCGACCCGGCTACCCCGTCCGGGCGCGGTTCAGCCAGCCGGCCTCCGACATCGCCAGGAGCGCCAGCACGGCGCCGACGCAGCCGGCGAGGATCAGCGCCGAAATCTGGCCGCCGATCAGGCAGAGGACGACCAGCGCCACCACGCAGGCCAGGCGCCTCGGGCTCACCCGGCCGATCATCCGCAGCCGCACCGAGGACTCGCCGAGCAGGTAGACGGCCGGGCCGATCGTCGCCATCACGACCCCGGTGGCGGTGAGGTGGTCGCCCGGGTGGGAGACGAGCAGGTCATCGCCGACGGCGACCATGATGATCCCGGCGATGATCGGCAGGTGCAGGTAGGTGTAGGCGTCGCGGGCGAGGCTGCCCGGATCCTCGGCGGTGGCGATGTCGCTCATCGAGTGTTCGGCGACCTCGCCGAAGTAGAGCCAGAAGAGGGCGCCGGAGACGAAGAAGGCGACCGCCAGGGCGACGACGCTTTCGGCGGTCAGCCCGCGGGAGCTGGCGGTGGCGCCGGTGATCACGATCGACTCGCCGAGGGCGATGATCACGAAGGACTGGAAGCGCTCGGCGAAGTGGGCGCCTTCGACGTCCCAGTCGGTGGTCAGCGAGCGTCCCAGGCCGGGGGTGACGTAGCCGGCCAGCGGCGCCGCCAGGTCGATCGCCAGCGCCGCTCCCCAGATCCACGGCCGAGCTGCCTCGTCGGCGACGGCGCCGGCGATCCAGAACACCGCCGAGAAGCAGCTCCAGGCGACCAGCCGTCCGAAGACCGGGCGCAGCCGGTGGTCGCGCTCCAGCAGCGCCATCGCGGCGGCGTTGCGACCGACCTGGATCGCCACGTAGGCGCCGGCGAAGAGCCACGCCTCGCTGCCGAAGGCGGTCGGGATCGCCGCCGACATCAGCAGGCTGGCGAGGGTGACGCCGGCGAGGATCAGCCGGACCTGGGTCGAGCCCGGGTCGAACCAGTTGACCATCCAGGTGGTGTAGATCCAGGCCCACCAGACGACCAGCAGCAGGAACGCCGCCTGGGCGATCGACGCCCGCGAGAGCTCCGAGTCGATCACCAGGTGGGAGATCTGGGTGACGGCGAAGACGTAGACGAGGTCGAAGAAGAGCTCGGTCGGGGTCGTCTCCTGGCGGCTGCCGTCGCGCGGCCGCAGGTGCCGGGCGGCGCGCCCGGCCGAGCGTGACTGTGCGGCCGTGGCAGCGATTGGCCGATCTTACGACCGCGGCCGCTTCCTGCCCGGGCCGCCCGTGGCCCAGCGCTTATGGTGTCCCCGAAAACCAAGCTGAGGAGAGTCGATGAGCGAGATAGTGGTGGTGGCCGAGATCGGGATCGCGGAGGGCAAGCGCGAGGAGGCGCTGGCGGCGCTCGAGACCCTCTGCGAGGAGACCCACGCCAAGGACGAGGGCTGCCTGCTCTACGCCCTCCAGCTCGACCCCGACGACGAGAGCCACGTCTTCTTCGTCGAGAAATGGGAGTCGGTCGAGGCGCTGCAGGCGCACGGCGCCACCGACCACATCAAAGCCCTCGGGGGCAGCGGCACGCTCTCCGGCCCGCCGAAGGTGACGGTCCTCCAGCAGGCGAGCTTCGGCGACGCGGCGAAGGGGACGCTCTAGCGCGGGCGCCTCGGCCGTGGAGCGCTACTTCGGCTTCGCCCCCGTGGCATAGGCGGTGCAGCCTTCGTAGGCGAGGTTGGCGCCGAGCAGTTTGTGGGCCGGGTCCTCGTAGTTCCAGATCGCGCTGAATTCGCCCTTGTAGGTCTTGCCCCCGGCCTTGACCTGGACGGCCATCGGTTCGGCTTCGCCGCCGACGTTCTTGCCGACCCCCCAGGTGCTGTAGCCGCCGCGGGTGAAGACCTTCAGCGGATAGCTGCCGAGCACGGTGGCCTTGACCGTTTCCCCTTCGCAGGTGACCCCGATGTGGAAGTCGCTCAGCAGCACCTTGCTGCCGCTCTTCTTCAGCGTGAACCCGGCGCCGGGGCCGATCTTCCAGCCACCGAGGACCGGCTGCGGGATCGTCGCCGCAGCGGCGAGAGGCGCACTCGCGGCGAGGACCGCCACCAGCGTCGCGAGGGCAAGGATCGACTTCAGCTTCGGCACAAGGGGCTCCTGTTCGTCGGACGAGAGAGCCGAACCTATTCGCCGCGGCGGCCGTTCGGGGGCGGTGCTACGCCGAAACCGCGTAGGGGTCGGCAAGGCTCCCCCGCACGGCCGGGCTCAGCTGCGGGTGGCTCCCGCGTGGAGCATCTCGAGGGCCTTGGCGACGCGCCGTTCGCGCGTGTCCTCTTTCTTCGCCTCCGCGATCCAGCGGGCGAACTCCTTGCGGTGGGTGTAGGCGAGGCCGTCGAAGAGCGCCTTGGCGGCGGGGTCCGCGGCGAGGGCGGCGGCCAGCGCCGGCGGCACCTCGACCGTGCGCTCCTCGGCGTCGAGGGCGAGTTCGACCGCGACCTCGTCGCCCGCCTCGACCCCGGCCGCCTCGCGCACCTCCCGGTTCAGCCCGAGCAGGAACTCGCCTTTCATCCGCGCCACGCTGCCGCGCCAGCTGTGGCCGGCGACGGTCGCCCGCACGGGGAAGCGCTTGGCGCCCTCGCCGACCTCGGCGACCTGCTCGTCACTGAGGACGACCGCGGCCGCCGGGCCGCGCTTCTGCAGGGTCGCGGTGAAGGAGATCTCGCCCATCGGCGGGAACCGTAGCTGCTACCAGGGGTTGTGCGAGCGTCGTCCGGAGGCGATTTCCCGCCGCACCGCGAGGGCGACGGCGATCACCGCGAGCGCCAGCAGGCCGAGGTAGACGAAGATGGGCGTCGGCACCGAGGAGAACGCGCTCCCGATTTCCGAGGGGAGGCGGGCGAAGAGGGGAGAGGAGCTCGCAGCGGCCTCGGGTCGGCCGCCCGAGGCGTGCACGCCGGCCACGCCCCCTTCGCCGCCGGCGGGCAGGTCCGGGACCAGCTGCGCGAGCGCGTGGCCCAGGTGTTCTCCCACGCTCATCAGGTCGGGCCCGGTCAGGGCGACCGCCGGCCAGACGTAGGCGACCCACCGCGGTAGCGGTGACCCGGTCGACCCGTTCTTGGCCGGCGCCGGGACGAAGGTGGTCCGCGCCGCGGCGGCCGGGGGTTCGGTCGGCGTGGCGGTGGGGTGGTGGCGGCGGTTCGCTCGAGTCGGCCGCGCTCGGCGGGTCGGCGACCTGACCTTCGGGTTCGACGACGCGGGCGGCGATGCCTGCACCGGCGCCGCGGGGAGGGCGGCCCCGGTGGCGGTCTTAGCTCCTTCGGTCACCGCGTGGAGCGCGTCTTCGACGGCCTTTGACGGGGGCTCGGAAGTCGGTTCGGCCTTGGCCGGGGGCGGCGGCGTGACCTTGGCGGTGACCGCCTGGGCGGTGGTCGTGACCGTGGCTTTGACCTGCGGCACCGTCGGCACCGCCTGCACGACCGGGCTGACGACTTCGGTGACCTGGCCGGTCACCTGGTCCAGCAGTCCGGCCCGCGCGGTCGTCGGCAAGAGGGAGAGGCTCGCCAGAACCGTGGCGAGGCAGGCGAGGAGGGTGACGCGCATCGGGTGGTTACTGCTGATCCTGGCCATGCGGACACTCCCCGTTTATTTGACGAAAACCTCAGGGGTTCCCTTACCCAGGATCTGGACGAATATTCGGTAGGCGCCTATTTAGACAGTGCCTGATCGACGCTCTCGAAGAGAAATCCCTGCAGATCGAGGCCACTGACCTCGATCACGCGTCGGACCTGGCCGGTCGGGCCGGCGATCACCAGGCGGGAGCCGTCTTCGGCGAGGCGATCGCGGGCGCGCAGCAGGGCGGCGAGGGCGATCGAGTCGATGAACTCGCAGTCTTCGAGCCCCACCACGACGAGCCGGGCCGTGGCGGCAACCTCCTCCAGCGCCTCCTGCAGTCGGTCGACGTCGACGAGCCCCAGCTCACCGTGCACCTGGAGCACGCGCTGCGTGGGTCCGACTTCGCGCCCGGTGAGACGAAACGTCGTCATCGCACGATGGATACCGGTCCTCGCGGATGCCAAGCGGCCCGCGGCCTGGTCTCAAGCGTCTTCTGAGCGGTCTCGGGTCAAGGACGAAGCCGCGCCGCCGTGCCGTCGCGGCGGATCCAGCGCTCGCAGGTGATGGACGACGAAGGGAACGGCGATGAACGGGGCGACGTAGCAGAGCCAGATCGGGCCGTCGATGAGCAATAGCGCGATGCTTAGCACCGTTCCGAGGAGCAGAGCCTGGAACAGGATCCGACGTGACAGGGTCGGCAATTGTCGTTGGTTCGCCTGCATCGTCTTTCGAGGGTAGGCCATGCGGATCACTCCAATCAAAGAGACCGCTGCAACAGGATGAAACTAACGATCGTCAGCGGTATCCCGACCGTAAAGCCAACCGCGGTGCCGATCTGGAACCAGCGGTCAGTCACCTCAGGCGACTTGCGTTCGTAGACGGCGGCGGTGATGCGGGCTGCGCCGCAGATGCCGGTGGTGGCCAGCAGCACGCCCGCGCCTTCGAGGATCACCGCAAGCGTCGCAGCAGGGAGACGAGCTGGCGAGGAGCTTTCTCAGAGTGCGGCACGTGACGGGCGGGTGATGCGCTACCTACCGACTGTGGGTGACCGGGGCCGGAGGTAGAAGCGATGCGGACGTTTGTCGGGTGGCGCAGGCGAGGTAGTCGACGCCGGCGGCGAAGGGCCAGCGCCAGAGGGCGGTGGCGGCGGGGGAGAGGCCGAGGGCGGCGAGCGCGGCGCGGGGGTCGCTCTCGTACGGGCCGGAGCCCTGGGCGGCGAGCGCGAGCGCGGCCTCCGGGCCATCGGCCTCGGCGAGGTCGAGGATCTCCTCGAGCGACGCCGGCTGCTCGTGGCCGTCCCACCAGGCGAGCGGGTCGTGGACGTGGACGACGAGCGGGGCGGAGGCGTGGAGGCGCTCCACCGCGGCACGGGTCAGCGGCGGGGCATGGGCGGCGATCGTCGCGTCGATGCGCTCGCCGTCGACCCCGAGGTCGCGCAGCGCCGGGTAGAGGAGCTGCGAGTAGAAGAGGTCGCCGATCACCAGGTCGTAAGGCGCGCCGGGCAGCGGATCCCCGGGCGCTTCCGAGCGCGGTCGACCTTCCGCACCTATAGCGCCTCTTAGGTCGACCGCGCCGGAGGGAGCGCCGGTTAGGACGACCGCGCCCGCGGGGCCGGCGTCGGCGCCGCCCGTCGCGCTTTGCTCGTCGATCGGGGACGACGGATCGGTGGCGCAGAGCGCGGTGACGGCGATGCGGTCGGCGGCGCCCGCGGTGACGTCGTGGCCGATCGCCTCGACCTTGCGGCGCTCGCGGCGGCCGAGGCGGCGGCGGGCGCCCTCGGCGGCGCGCGGGTCGATGTCGATCAGGGCGACCGCGCCGGCCCGCGCCGCGATCCGGCGCAGCGGCAGGTCGTCACCGTTGCCGGCGCCGACCACCGCCACCCGGGCGCCTTGGTCGAGGACCGGCGCGAGGAAGTCCCAGAGCGCGTCCCGCGCCGGCGCCCAGCGCCGCCTTCGTCCCCGGCCCGCCCCCGCGTTACGACTCGCGTTCGCCACCCGGCTGGGCGCCCGCCGCAGCATCTCCTCCACCTCCGCGGCCGCCCGGTGTTGATGGGCCGAAAACCCGCCTATATGTCCTGTTTTCGGCCCATCAACATCGGGGGTGGGGTCAGTGTCACGGGAGTCGGGAGAGATCGCGCCGGGGTCGGCTCGCACGGTCAGCCAGGACTGCCAGGTGATCCGCAGGATCACGACGGTGACGACCATGCCGATCAGCGGGTCGGCGACCTGGAGGCCGAGGGCGACGAAGATCGCGCTGGCGACGACCGCGAGGCTGACCAGGCCGTCGGTGCGGGCGTGGTAGCCGTCGGCGACCAGGGCCGGGCTGGCGAGCCGGCGCCCGGCGCGCAGGCGGACGACCGCGGCGGCCTCGTTGCCGAGGAAGCCGACCGCGCCCGCCCCGGCCAGCGCCCAGAGGTGGGTCAGGTCCTCGGGGTTGAAGAGGCGGTCGACCGACTCGCCGAAGGCGACGCAGGCGCTGACGAAGATCGTCGCGACGACGAAGTAGCCCGCGTACTTCTCCGCCTCGGAGGAGCGCATCAGGAAGGCGGCGGCGAGCGGCACCGCGGTGAGCGCGTCGCCGACGTTGTGGATCAGGTCGGCGAGCAGGGCGATCGAGCCGCTGAGGACGAAGACGAAGATCTGCGCCGCCGCCGTCGCGCCGAGGATCAGGAGGCTGAGGAGGACCGCCTCGATCCCCGCCCGCGAGCGTTTGATCGAGGCGTCGACGAGCCCGTGGCTGTGCCCGTGATCGCTGCCGTGGGAGTGACCCGATCCGTGCGAGTGCCCGTGGTCGTCCGCCGCGTGCGTGTGCCCGTGCGCGCTCAACGGGCCAATGCCGCGGCGCCGCTCCGCGCCCCTTCGGCGAGGCCCAGCCGCAGGTGTTCGACGTGCGACATTGCCTGCTCGAGCAGCTGCGCGACGTGATGGTCGTAGAGCGAGTAGTTGACCCGCCTGCCCTCGCGCTCCCCGGTCACCAGGCCGAGGTGGCGGAGGATCCGCAGCTGGTGGGAGACGGCCGAGCCGTCCATCCCGACCGCGGCGCTGATCTCGCTCACCGAGAGCGGCCCCTCGTGCAGGCAGGCGAGGATCCGCAGCCGGCTCGGGGTCGCCAGCGCCTGCATCGTCTCGGCGACCTGGCGCGCGGCGCGGGGGTCGAGGAGCTCGCCTGGATCGGGGGTCGCGCCGTGGCTCACGCTCCTCAGGATACCTGAAGGACTGTTCAGTCATCACAGGTGAGCTGGCCGGCGCCGGCGAGCTGGGCCGCGGGCGCTAGGGAATCGAGGCGCGGGCGGCGGCGAGGATCTCCTCGGAGAGGTCCTCGTCGCCGACGGCGCGGGCGATCAGCACGGCGCCGACCATCTCGCTGACCGCGGCGATCGCGCGCCGGCGCACGTCCTCGCCCTCGCCGTCGCCCTCGAGCAGGCCTTCCATCTCGGCGACGTAGCGCTCGACCTGGCCGCGGTAGGTGGCCTGGACGCGCTCGTCGGCGCGGGCCGCGTCGGCACCCAGGGCGACGACCGCGCAGCCCGTCCCCGGCTGGTCGCGATGGGCGGGGGACAGGTACCAGTCGACGAAGGCGGCGAGCGGGTCGGCGGCGCCGTCGACCACCGCGGCGAAGCCCTCGCGGCTCTGCGCCACCGCCGCCTCGACCGCCTCGGCGACGAGGTCGTCGCGCGAGTCGAAGTGCTTGTAGAAGCCGCCGTGGGTGAGCCCGGCCGCCTTCATGATCTCGGCGACGCCCGGGCCCTCGGTGCCCGATTCGCGCATCTTCTGCGCGGCGATCGCGACGATCTCCGCGTGGTTCTTCTCTTTGTCCTTCTGCGAGTGGCCCATGTGTGAAGTGTAGATGACGCACGTCATCTTGTTAGGATGATGCTACATCATCCAGATTTCACCCCGGGCAACCGCCCGATCGGGCGCAACTCACCAAGGACACGGAGGCAGCAAATGAAGATCGAGGGAGCAACGGCATTGGTCACCGGCGCGAACCGCGGAATCGGCAAGGCGTTCGCGGAGGAGCTGCTCGAGCGTGGCGCGGCGAAGGTCTACGCCGGCGTCCGCGACGTCGCCAACGTCACCGATCCGCGCCTCGTGCCGATCCGGCTCGACGTCACCGACGCGGCCCGCGTGCGGGAGGTCGCCGCCGAGCTGACCGACGTCGACCTGGTCGTCAACAACGCCGGCACCGGGCTGCCGGGCCTGCCGCTCTCCGCCCGCCTCGACGACGCCCGCTATCGAGCTCGAGCTCAACTACCTGAGCGTCGTCTCGATGACCGAGGCCTTCGCCCCGGTCCTCGCCGCCAACGGCGGTGGCGCCTTCGTCAACATGCTCTCGATCGTCTCCTGGCTGGCCTCGCCGCAGCTGGCGACCTACTCGGCCTCCAAGGCGGCCGCCTGGTCCTACTCGAACGCCGCCCGGGTGCAGCTGAAGACCCAGGGCACGGAGCTGGTCGGCGTCCACGTCGGCTACGTCGACACCGACCTGATCGCCTCCTTCGACGTCGAGAAGATCGCCCCGAGCGCGGTCGCGATCGCCGGCCTCGACGGGCTCGAGGCGGGGGAGCCGGAGGTGCTGGTCGACGAGCAGACCCGCGAGGTCAAAGCCGGCCTCAGCGACGACCACCGGCTGATCTACCCCGGCGTCGAGGAGCAGTTCGCGGCGGCTAGCGCCGCGTAGAAGGGCGCCGCGAGGGGCGGCGGCCCGGCAGCCCGGCGCCCGGGCGCCGCCATCGCCGCCCGCTCAGGCGTGCCGCCGCGCCGCCAGGGCCAGCCCGATCGAGGTCAGGTAGCCGAGGCTGGCGACCGCCATCGGCAGGTGCAGCGAGAGGCCGGTGCCCGCCGCCAGGAGCGTCCCGAGCAGGGCGACGCCGAGCGCGCCGCCCGCCTGGCGGGCGGCGTTCTGGACCCCCGAGGCGAGGCCGATCCGCTCGCGCGGCACGTCCTCCATCGCCAGCGCGGTCATCGCCTGCATGGTCAGGGCCTGGCCGGCGAAGGGGATCGAGAAGACGATCGTCCCCGCCACCCCGGCCGAGCCGAAGGCCGCCATCAGCGCCGAGCCCCCGGCGCCGAAGGCGAGCCCGACCAGCACCGCCCGCCACTCGCCGAGCCGGGCGATCAGCCGGCCGGAGTAGAGGGCGATCGCGCCGATGATCGCGGTCAGCGGCAGGAGCGCCAGGCCGGTGTCGAAGGGGGAGAGCCCGAGGCGCTCGTGGAGGTAGAGCGAGAGGCAGAAGAGGGTGCCGTAGAAGCCGAAGTTGTAGAGCCCGGCGACGAGGACGATGTTGCGGAACTTGCGGTTGCGGAAGAGCTCGGGCGGGAGCATCGGCAGCGGCACGAGGCGCTCGACCCGGGCCAGGGCGAGCGCCGCCGCCACCCCGACGACCAGCAGGCCGATCGTCCCCGCCGCGGTCCAGCCGATCTCACCGGCGAGGATGAAGCCGCCGCTGAGGCAGCCCGAGCGCGGCCACCACCAGCACCTGGCCGGGGACGTCGAAGGGATGGCGGTGGCGCGCCGTCTCGGTCACGTAGGCGGTGATCGCCAGCCCGGCCAGCACGGCGAGCGGCAGGTTGACCAGGAAGATGAAGCGCCAGCCGACCGAGTCGACCAGCGCGCCGCCCAGCACCGGCCCGATCGAGAGCCCGATCCCGGAGATCCCGCCCCAGGCGGCGAGCGCCCCGCGCCGCGGCGGCCCGGCCGGGAAGGTGTGGATGATCAGGGCCAGCGAGCAGGGCATCAGCAGCGCCGCGCCGAGCCCCTGCGCCGCCCGCGCCGCGATCAGCGCGTCCATCGAGGGAGCCGCCGCGCAGGCGGCGCTCGCCGTCGCCGAACACCCCGAGCCCGATCAGGAACGCGGTGCGCGAGCCGATCCGGTCCGCCCAGGCCCCGCCGCTGAGGAGGAAGGTGGCGAAGGCCAGGGTGTAGCCGCTGACGATCCACTGCGCCGCCGCCAGGGAGCCGCCGAGGTCGGCGACGATCGGGCCGAGCGCCACGTTCACCGCCGTGGCGTCGATCGTGATCATCAGGAAGCCGCAGCAGATCGCCGCCAGGCCGAGCCGCCGCGCCCGCGCGCTCGCCGCCGGCTCGGTGGGGGTGGCGAGGAGCAGATCGGTCACCGCAGGGATCCTGCCGGTTGGGAAGCCCGGAACGCGGGAACGTCGTCTGCGCATGCGCCGCGGCCGGCGCCGGGTGAGTGATCGCACGTTGCCGAGGGCCCCGGCGTCGTAGTTTCCCCGGGTGCCGTCCAACGCCAGGCCCGTCGACCGCAAGCTGATCGCGCTGCTCGCGATCGGCTGCGGGGCGACCGTCGCCAACCTCTACTACGCGCAGCCGCTGCTCGAGGCGATCGGCAGCCACTTCGGCGTCTCCGACGGCACCGCCGGCCTGCTCGTCACCGTCTCCCAGATCGCCTACGGGCTCGGGCTCGTCTTCCTCGCCCCGCTCTCGGACCTGGTCGACCGGCGCAAGCTGGTCGCCGCCCTGCTGACGATCTCCTGCCTCGCCTCGGCGGGCGCCGCCGCGGCGCCCCAGTTCGTCGTCCTGGCGCTGGCGATCGGGGTCGCCTCGGCGACCTCGGTGGTCGCCCAGGTCCTCGTCCCCTTCGCCTCGACCCTGGCCCCGGAGGGCGAACGCGGCCAGGTCGTCGGCATGGTGATGAGCGGCCTGCTCACCGGCGTCCTGCTCGCCCGCACCCTCGCGGGGCTGGTCGCCGGCGCGGCGGGCTGGCGCACCGTCTACGTCTTCGCCGCGGTCGCGATGGCGGTGCTGGCGCTGGCCCTCTGGCGGGTGATGCCGAAGAGCCGCCCCTCGACCGACCTCCGTTACCGCGCCCTCCTCGCCAGCATCGGCGCGCTGATCCGGCGCGAGCCGGTCCTGCGCCGGCGGATGGTCTTCGGCGCCTGCGGCTACGCCGGCTTCAGCCTGGTCTGGACGACGCTCACCTTCCTGCTCTCCGACCCGCCCTTCAACTTCGGCGAGTCGACGATCGGGCTCTTCGGCCTGGCCGGGCTCGGCGGCGCGGTCGCGGCGATGCGGATGGGCCGCCTCCACGACCGCGGCCACGGCCGCGTCGCCACCGGCGCCGTCCTCGCCGCGATCCTGCTCAGCTGGCCGATCCTCTACCTCGGCCGCGCCAGCGTCCCGGCGATCCTGCTCGGCCTGGTGCTGCTCGACTTCGGCGTCCAGGCGCAGAACGTGCTCAGCCAGGGGGCGATCTACGCGCTCGGCCGTGAGACCGCGGGCCGCGTCACCACCGCCTACGTCACCTCCAACTTCATCGGCGGGGCGATCGGCTCGGCCTCCGGGGCGATCGCCTGGAGCGCCGGCGGCTGGCTGCCGGTCTGCGCGGTCGGCCTCACCTTCGCCGTCACCGCCCTGCTCGCCTGGCTGACCGAGCCGCGCCCGAAGGCCGGGCCGGCCCCTTCAGTTGTTGGACGAGACCGCGTCGCCAACGTATGAGGGGGAGTCGCCCTCCGCTGCGGTAAGGCCGTGTTGCGGCTGTGCAGGCCCGCCCGCAGGCTGCGTAGGTCCGGTTGCCGGCGCGCCCTCGCTGACGTCGCCCGCGTGGTCGGGCTTGCCCCGCCGGCTCATGTCGGCGAGGCCGAGGGCGCCGAGGAGGAACGGCACCCCGGCGTGGAAGGTCCGGTAGAGGAGGATGCCGCCGACGGCGAGGCTGAGCGGCGAGCCGTAGAGGGTGAAGGCGCCGACCAGGCCGCCCTCGGCGCTGCCGGGCAGGGGGATGATCGCCCCGCCGTGGCCGATCGTGTAGGCGAGGACGAAGAGCCCGAGCGTCGGGCCGCCGCCGCCCAGCGCCTCGAAGGCGGCGCCCATCGAGGCGACGTCGAAGGCGTAGTAGCCGATCGCGCCGGCGATCAGCAGGACTTCCCGCGAGGCGAGCAGCTCGATGCTGGTGTCGACCGCCTCGCGCAGCCATTCCTGGGCCGCGGCGGCGGCGTGGCGGATCCGCCCGCCGCGCTCGCCGTCGATCTGGGGGATCGCCCGGGGGAGGACGATCACGGCCGCGATCACCAGCGCCGCGCCCGCCGCCGGGACCAGCGTCGCGACCAGCGAGGCGTCGCCGGGCAGCAGGTTGATCGCCTCGGCGGCGCCGAAGACGATCAGGGCGCCGAGGCTGACGCCGCTGGTGACGAGGAAGAGGACGGCCGAGCGGCTGACCGCGAAGGCGGTCGGGATGCCGTGGCGGATCAAGATCACGGCGCCGAGCGCCAGCCCGCCGCTGCCGCCGCTGGGGAGGAAGACGTTGGCGCTCTCCTCGACCACGCCGACGTCGAACGCCTCGCGCCAGCCGAGCCGGCGGTCGAAGGCGCCGCGCAGGGCGACGACGAAGCTCAGCACCGAGAGCAGCTGCAGGAGGAAGGAGGCGACGACCCAGCCGGGTTCGGTGTGGGCGAAGCGGTCGCGGATCGGCTCCAGGAACGGGACCCAGATCACCGCTGCCGCGACGAGCACGACGAGGCCCGCGGCGATCAGCCCGTTGACGAGGAGCGTGTGGCCGTCGGCGGTCTTCTCCAGCGCCGCCTCGGCCTCCTCGCCGCAGTCGCCGCGCCGGCGCCTCTCCGGGTCGAGGCAGGGGTCCGGCTCGCGCTCAGGTGAGGACGCTACGAAACCGGGCACCGCGAGTCCTTTCCGCTCCAACCATTTACGAAGAATTCAGATTAGCGGGTGCGCACGCCGGACCGGAGGGAGGCTCCGGAACCGTGCGTGGGATCGCATCGGACCCGGGGTCGACCGTGCGCTCCGTCACGGAACGCCTGAGGTATAGGCGCCGCTCAGGCACGGATCGCCGGGGGCCCAGGGATAGCGGACGTTTGTCCAATAACCATTAATGAACCAGCGTCCGAAAACCCTCGAAGAACTCGCCAATGACCCCGATCGTTCAAAGCCCGCTGCCCACCGAAACCGCCACCGAGCAGACGACCAGCCTGATTGGAAACACGATGACGACCCTTGAAGCCCCCGCTCCGCCGCTCCTGCGCTCCGCCGCCCCCGACCCGATCCGCGACCGTGCCCGCCTCGCCGCGCTGCGCGACCTCGACCTGATCGACAACGGCCCCGACGAGACGATCGACCGCTTCACCCGCCTCGCCGGCGAACTGCTCCAGGTCCCGGTCTCGCTGGTCTCCCTGCTCGACGCCGACCACCAGTTCGTGATCAGCAAGCAGGGCCTCGCCTCCGACTGGGCGATCGACCGCCAGACCCCGCTCACCCACACCTTCTGTCAGTTCGCGGTGATCGAGCGGGCCCCGATGGTGGTCGACGACACGCGGCTCCACCCGCTGCTCAGCGACACCGCCGCGTCGCGCGAAGGCGGCGTGATCGCCTACGCCGCGATCCCGCTGATCCTCGCCGACGGCAACGCGGTCGGGACGCTCTGCGCGATCGACGAGAACCCGCGCGAATGGAGCGCCGACGAACTGCGGACCCTCGAGGACCTCGCCGCCGCGATCGTCTCGGTGATGGACCTGCGCGCCGGGATCGCCCAGCGCGGCCTCCACGACCGCCTCACCGGCCTGCCCAACCGCGACTACCTCGTCGCCTACACCGACCAGCTGCTCGAGCGTCGCTTCGAGGACGAGTCGGTGGCGGTGATGTGCGCCGGGCTCGATCACTTCAGCCAGATCAACCAGGCGATCGGCACCGACGACGCCGACGGCGTGCTGAAGCTGGTCGCCGAGCGCTTCGCCGAGATCCAGGGCCCGGACCAGATCCTCGGCCGGCTGCGCGGTGACGTCTTCACCCTCGTCGCCCCCGGCATCCGTGACGAGGACCAGGCCCGTGAAATCGCGGAAGCGATGCGCGACGCGCTGATCGCCGACCCGGTCACGATCGGGCGCGAGTCGCTCACCGTCAGCGCCACGGTCGGGATCGCGGTCTGCGGCAGCGGCGCCCGCGGCGCCGACATGATGTCCGAGGCCGCCAACGCGATGCACGAAGCGAAGAAGCACCGCGACGGCGTCTGGATCTCCGACGACGGCTGGAGCGCCCGCGCCGCCGACCAGGTGCGCATGCGCGATGCCCTCCGCGTCGCCCTCGCCCGCGACGAGATCCACGCCGTCTTCCAGCCGATCCTCGAGCTCGAGGGCAACGCCCTGCGCGGCTTCGAGGCGCTCGCCCGCTGGGACAGCGCCGAGCTCGGCGAGATCAGCCCCGCCGACTTCATCCCCCTGGCCGAGCTGACCGGCGACATCATCCCGATCGGCCGCTGGATGATGGAAGAGGCGGCGGCCCAGATCGCCCTCTGGCGCGACGAGGTCGACCCGAAGCTGGTGGTGACGGTCAACGTCTCGCCGCTGGAGCTGCAGCAGGCGGGGTTCGCCGACGACGTCGCCGCGATCCTCGCCCGCCACGACATCCCCGGCGAGGCGCTCGGGATCGAGATCACCGAGGGCGGCCTGATGGAGACCGCCGCGATCGAGCAGTCGAACCTGAGGCGGTTGAAACAGATGGGCGTCTACATCGTCCTCGACGACTTCGGCACCGGCTACTCGGCCCTCTCCTACCTGCGCCACTTCCCGATCGACTCGATCAAGATCGACCGCAGCTTCGTCGAGGCCTGCGGCGAGGACCGCGCCTCCACCTCACTGGTGCAGGCGATGCTGACGATGTCCCGCGGGATGGAGATGGAGGTCGTCGCCGAGGGGATCGAGACCGAGGAGCAGGCGAGGCTCCTGCGCCTGCTCGGCTGCCCCTACGGCCAGGGCTACCTGTTCGCGCGCCCGGCCGCCGCTGACACCTTGCGCCTCCACTGAGGAGGCGCCGCCGCCTCAGGTGGGCAGCAGTTTCGCCTTCGCCCTGTCGTACTCGGCGTCGGTGAGCGCGCCCTTTTCCACCAGTTCGTGCAGTTTGTGGAGTTCGTCGGCGGGCGAGGTGTGGGCGGCGCTGCGGATGTAGTCGTCGGCCGCGTGTTTGGCTTCCGCCCCTGCCCGCAGTTGGCGTTCGCGCATCTCGGAGCCGTAGACGATCAGGTAGACCAGCGCGGTGATGTACGGGATGAAGATCAGCAGGATGATCCAGACGCCCTTCAGCCAGCCCGCCATCTCGTGGTTGCGGAAGAGGTCGCCGATGATCGTGAAGAGGATCCAGACCCAGACCACGAAAAGGAAGATCTCGAAGACCATCAGCAGCAGGTCTCCGAAGGTGATGTCAGCGAGTGGCACTTTGATTCCTTTCGGTCAGGTCAGCGGCGCAGCTCGTCGAGCGATTTGACCTCGAGGTCGAACGCTTCGTCGGCCGTGCGGCGCCGGCGGTACGGGGAGACGGTGACGCGGTGGGTCTCGCCGCACGAGCAGGGGACCTCGATCGGACTGGTGTCCGCGGCGGGGTCGGTGTCGACTTTGAGGCGTTTGAGTTCGCCGGTCTCTTTGCAGCCGTAGGAGATCACCCAGCCGTATTCCGGGCGCTCCTCGCGGCGGGGGCGGGAGGGGCTCATGCGCCCATCCTGTCATGGACGGGGGCGGAGCGGAAAGGGCCGCTTGACCGGCTCAGAGAAGGTGGGCGGCGCGGAGCTGCAGATCCTCGATCGTCGAGCGCTGGCCTTCGGCGCGTGCGATCAGGGCGGGGAGGTCCGCCGCGGACTCGCCCTCGAGCACCTCGCCGAGCACGGCCCAGAGCCTGAGCTTCCCCGAGATGCCCAGGACCAGCAGTTCGAGGTCGATGACCCGGCCGAGCGGCGAGTAGCCGCGCAGCTGCCCGTTCGGCTTCAGCCGGCCGACCCGCTCGCCGATCCAGCCGAGCGCCGGCTTCACCTTCGAGCGGCCGACCCCGAGCTCGTCGATGATCGCCAGCAGCGAGTCGCGATCGCCTTCGATTTCCTCGCAGACGCGGGCGAGCGGCGCCGCGAACTCGGTGCCCTGGTTGGCGTCGCGCGCCGACCGCGCCCGCTCGACCCCGACGGTCGAACCGGCGAGGTGATCATTGAGGTAGGTCCCGATGTGTTGGTGGCGGTCAGCGTCCATGCGGGTGTGGTACCCGGAAGCGGGCCGGTCCAGCGCCCCGTCGTCCGCGTTCCCGGCCGGCGCCCGTCCGGGGTCTGTCTGACCCGCCTCAGCCGGGGTACCGGATGCGCACGGAGGACATCGATGGCGGTCCGACCACGGGTCGGCGCCGATGCCAACTTCGCCCCGGTCGCGGGTGCCGCGAGGCACGACCAGCGCGGCACTCCAGCAGCAATCGACTTTTAGGAGCCCCCAGATGATCATGCGCCTCGACCGCCTCCAGGCGGAACTTCCGCCGCCGTCAGATCCCGACCCGAACGGCGCCTCGATCGTCCAGGAGCTGCTCGGCGGCAAGTTCGGCGAGATGTCGACCTTCATGAACTACACGTTCCAGTCGTTCAACTTCCGCAACCGGCAGGGCGCCCGGCCGTTCTACGACCTGGTTGCCTCGATCGCCGCCGAGGAGTTCGGCCACATCGAGCTCGTCTCGACCGCGATCAACACGATGCTGACCGGCGCCGCTGACGGCAAAGCCGGCAAAAAAGGCGCGCTGAAAGCCATCAAAGGCTTCCGCAACAGCCAGGAGTTCCTCGCCGGCGGCGCCTCGGCCGTGGTCCAGGATTCGATGGGCAAGCCGTGGAACGGCGACTACGTCAACGCCACCGGCGACCTGATCGGTGACCTCACCCACAACTTCTTCCTCGAGACCGGCGCCCGCAACGGCAAGCTCAAGGTCTACGAGGCGGTCGACCATCCGGCGGCCCGCGCGCTGACCGGCTACCTGCTGGTCCGCGGCGGCGTCCACCAGGTCGCCTACGCCAGGGCGCTGGAGAACCTGACCGGGGCGAAGATGGAAAAGCTCTTCCCGACCCCGCGCATCCCGACCGACAAAATTCCCGAGTGCCAGCCGCACATCAAACGCGGTGAACACCTGAAGCTCTACCGCTGGTCGCAGGACGACTTCAAGGAGCTGGCCGCGGTGTTCAACGGGCCGCACCCGGAAACCGGCGAGGAGCTCGAAGTCGCCGAGGAGCTCCATCCCGAGGGCGCCCTCGCCTATGACCTGCCGCCGCAGCCCGCCGTCTTCGCGCCCGGCCCGGAGGCCGGTGAAATCGAGGAGATCGCGCAGAAGCTGCGGGTCGCCGCGGGCCTGCCGAAAGAGCCGACCGGCGAGGTCGCGCAGGCGAAAAAAAGCTCGCGGGCCAAAAAACCCCGGCCGCAGGCCAAAAAAAGCCGCTAGGCGAGGGACGGGCCGGCGATGCGAGTAGTGGTCACGGGGGCGACGGGCAACGTCGGCACGAGCGTGCTGGCGGCCCTCGCCCGCGAGCCCAAGGTGACCGAGATCGTCGGCCTGGCCCGGCGGCTGCCCGAGGTCGAGGCGCCGAAGGTTCGCTGGGTCGCCGCCGACGTCACCGAGACGCCGCTGGCGCCGATCTTCGAGGGCGCCGACGCCGTCGTCCACCTGGCATGGGCGATCCAGCCGAGCCACGACGAGGCGGCGATGGAGCGGGTCAACGTCGACGGCAGCCGGCGCGTCTTCGCCGCCGCCGCCGAGGCCGGGGTGGGGGCGCTCGTCCACGCCTCCTCGGTCGGCGTCTACTCGCCCGGGCCGAAGGACGAGCGGGTCGACGAGGCCTGGGCGAGGGACGGGATCCCGACCTCCGCCTACTCCCGCCACAAGGCGGAGGCCGAGCGCCTGCTCGACCAGCTCGCCGCGGGCGGGGCGATGCGGGTCGTCCGCCTCCGTCCCGGCCTGATCTTCAAGGCCGCGGCCGCCGCCGAGATCCGCCGCTTCTTCCTCGGCCCGCTGCTGCCGAACCTGCTGGTGCGGCCGCGGCTGATCCCGTTCGTGCCCGACGTCCCCCGCCTGCGGTTCCAGGCGGTCCACTCCGAAGACGTCGGCGAGGCCTACCGCCTGGCCGTCGTGCGCGAGGTGGAGGGCGCCTTCAACATCGCCGCCGAGCCGACGATCGGGCCGCCGGAGCTGGCCTCGCTGCTGCGGGCGCGACAGCTGCCGGTGCCGGCCAGGGTGCTCCGCGCCGCCGCCTCGCTGACCTGGCGCGCCCACCTGCAGCCGGCCGACGCGGGTTGGATCGACCTGGCGCTCGGCGTCCCGCTGATGGACGTCTCCCGTGCCCGCACCGAGCTCGGCTGGCAGCCGCGGGTCGCCTCGCTCGAGGCGCTCACCGAGCTGCTGAACGGGATCCGTCGCGGCAGCGGCGGCTCGACCCCGCCGCTCGACCCGCACGCCGGCGGCCCGCTTGCGGGTCGGCGAGTTCGCCAGCGGCGTCGGCCAGCGCAACTTGGACCCGAAAGCATCGAAAAGACAAGAGAAAGAGGGCTGAAGATGAAGGCACTGACCTACCACGGCAAGGAAGACGTCCGCGTCGACGAGGTTCCCGATCCCTCGATCCAGCACCCGACCGACGCGATCGTCCGCATCACCTCGACCGCGATCTGTGGCTCGGACCTGCACCTCTTCGCCGTTCTCGGCATGTTCCTCGACGAAGGCGACATCCTCGGCCACGAGCCGATGGGGATCGTCGAGGAGGTCGGCTCCGAGGTCACCAACATCAAAGCCGGCGACCGCGTCGTCATCCCGTTCAACATTTCCTGCGGCCACTGCTGGATGTGCGACCACAAGTACTTCTCCCAGTGCGAGACGACCCAGGTGCACGAGTACGAAAAGGGCGCCTCGCTCTTCGGCTTCAGCAAGATGTACGGCCAGGTGCCCGGCGGCCAGGCCGAGCTGCTGCGCGTGCCGCAGGCGCAGTTCGGGCCGATCAAGGTCCCCGAGAGCGGCGCCGACGAGCGCTACCTGTTCCTCTCCGACGTGCTGCCCACTGCCTGGCAGGCGGTCGATTACGCGGCGATCCCGAAAGGCGGCTCGGTAGCGGTCTTCGGCCTCGGCCCGATCGGGCAGATGGCTGCCCGCATCGCCCGCCACCAAGGCGCCGAGAAGGTCTTCGGCATCGACGACGTGCCCGAGCGCCTGGAGATGGCACGGCGCAACGGCATCGAGCCGCTCGCCTTCTCCGACCACGACGACATCTCCGACGCCCTGCGCGAGCTGACCGACGGCCGCGGGCCCGACTCCACCATCGACGCGGTCGGCATGGAGGCCCACGGCGCCGGCGCCCCGCTCGCCGAGTTGGCCCAGAAGGCGGCCGGGCTGCTGCCCGACGCGCTTGCCGCCAAGGTCACCGAAAAGGCGGCGGTCGACCGCCTCACCGCGCTGCTCTCCTGCATCGACAGCGTCCGCCGCGGTGGCACCGTCTCGATCGTCGGCGTCTACGGCGGTCAGCTCGACCCGCTGCCGATGATGCAGATGTTCGACAAGGGTCTGCAGATCCGGATGGGCCAGGCCAACGTGAAGCAGTGGACTCCCGAGATCCTGCCGCTGCTGGAAGGCGACGACGACCCGCTCGGTGTCGACGACCTCACCACCCACCAGTGGCCGCTGGAGAAAGCGCCGGAGGCCTACTCGATGTTCCAGAAGAAGGAAGACGGGGCGATCAAGGTCGTCCTCAAGCCGTAAGGGCCCGTCGCGGACGAGGCCCGGCGGGCGAGAGGAGTTGCGATGAGCGAGACGATCGGCGAACAGCTCCTCGGCCGGTTGGCCGGGGAGTGGGGCGTGAAGCGGATCTTCGGCTATCCCGGCGACGGGATCAACGGGGTGATGGGCGCCTTCGAAGGTGACGGGCCGCGGCCCGAGTTCGTCCAGGTCCGCCACGAGGAGATGGCGGCCCTGATGGCCTGCGCCCACGCCAAGTTCACCGGCGAGGTCGGCGTCTGCATGGCGACCTCCGGGCCCGGCGCGATCCACCTGCTGAACGGCCTCTACGACGCCAAGCTCGACCACCAGCCGGTGGTCGCCTTCGTCGGCCAGCAGGCGCGGGCGAGCCTCGGCGGCAGCTACCAGCAGGAGGTCGACCTGATCAGCCTCTTCAAGGACGTCGCCGGCGAGTACGTGCAGATGGCGACCGAGCCCGAGCAGATCCGCCACCTGGTCGACCGGGCGGTGCGCATCGCGCTCGCCGAGCGCACCGTCACCTGCGTGATCCTGCCCAACGACCTGCAGGAGGAGGAGGCCGTGGACGCGCCGCCGCACAAGCACGGCACGGTCCACTCCGCCGCCGGCTGGGAGCCGCCCGAGGTGACGCCCTCGCGGGAGCAGCTGGGCCGCGCGGCGGAGATCCTCAACGCCGGCGAGAAGGTGGCGATGCTGATCGGCGCCGGCACGATCGGCGCCCACGAGGAGGTGACCGCGGTCGCCGACGCGCTCGGCGCCGGGGTCGCCAAGGCGCTGCTCGGCAAGGCGGCGCTCGCCGACGACCTGCCCTGGGTGACCGGCTCGATCGGCCTGCTGGGGACGAAGCCGAGCTGGGACCTGATGCAGGAATGCGACACGCTCCTGATGGTCGGCTCGAGCTTCCCCTACTCGGAGTTCCTGCCCGAAGAGGGCAAGGCCCGCGGCGTGCAGATCGACCTCGACGGGCGCATGCTCGGCATCCGCTACCCGATGGAGCTGAACCTGGTCGGCGACGCGAAGGCGACCCTGCGCGAGCTGCTGCCGCTGCTCGAGCGCAAGGGCGATCGCTCCTGGCGGGAGAAGATCGAAGCCGGCACCGCCGCGTGGTGGGAGACGATCGACGCGCGGGCGCGCGCAGCCGGCCGATCCGATCAACCCGCAGCTCGTCTTCAGCGAGCTGTCGAAGCGCCTGCCCGACGGCGCGATCCTCAGCTCCGATTCCGGCTCGGCCGCCAACTGGTATGCCCGCGACGTGAAACTGCGCCCGGGGATGCGCGCCTCGCTCTCGGGGACGCTGGCGACGATGGGCTGCGGCGTGCCCTACGCGATCGCCGCCAAGTTCGCCCACCCGCACGCGCCGGTGATCGCCCTGGTCGGCGACGGGGCGATGCAGATGAACGGGATGGCGGAGCTGATCACGATCGCCAAATACCGCGACCGCTGGCCGGACCAGCGGCTGATCGTGATGGTGCTGAACAACCGCGACCTGAACCAGGTGACCTGGGAGCAGCGGGCGATGGAGGGCGACCCGAAATTCGAGGGCTCGCAGTCGCTGCCGGACGTGAACTACGCCCGGTTCGCCGAGATGCTCGGGCTGAAGGGGATCCGGGTCGAGGAGCCCGACGGGGTCGGCCGCGCCTGGGAGGAGGCGTTCGCCGCCGACCGGCCGACGGTGATCGACGTGCTCACCGATCCCGAGGTGCCGCCGATGCCGCCGCACATCACGCTCGAACAGGCGAAGAACTTCGCCTCCGCGGTGCTCGGTCGCGACCCCTCCTCGGGGCGCCTGATCGCCCAGTCGCTGCGCCAGAAAGTCGCCGACGCACTGCCCGGCGACTGAGCCCGCTGATCCGCACTCAACAGTTCACGCGAAGGAGAAGACGATGACCGAGATAACCGCGCACCACGGACTCTTCAAGGACACCAAGCTCCACGTCGACGACAGCGGCGGCTCCGGCCGGCCCGTCGTCCTGATCCACGGCTGGCCGCTCTCCGGCGAGTCCTGGTCGGCGCAGGTGCCGGCGCTCGAGGAGGCCGGCTACCGGGTCATCACCTACGACCGGCGCGGCTTCGGACGCAGCGACAAGCCGAAGACCGGCTACACCTACGACTCGCTCGCCGAGGATCTGCACACGCTGCTGGTCGAGCTGGACCTCGAGGACGCGACCGTGGTCGGCTTCTCGATGGGCGGCGGCGAGGTCGCGCGCTACTGCGCCAAGTACGGCGACGAGCGCCTGCGCAGCGTGGTCTTCGCGTCGGCGGTGCCGCCCTACATGCTGCAGACGGGCGACAACCCCGAAGGCCCCCTGACCAAAGCCGAAGCGGCGAAGATGACCGCCTCCCTGACCGCCGACGAAGAGGCCTTCTACGACGACTTCATGACGAAATTCTTCTCCGCCGACGGCGAGCTGAAGGTGAGCGAGGCCCAGCGCCAGGAAGCTCTCGCCCTCTGCCTGCAGTCGAGCAAGGTCGCCGCGCTCGCCTGCATGACGGCGTTCGGCACCACGGACTTCAGGGACGACCTGCCCAAGGTCTCGGTCCCCGCCCTGGTGCTCCACGGCGACAGCGACGGCACCGTCCCCTTCGAGGGCTCCGGCAAGCGCACCCACGAGGCAATCCAGGGCAGCGAGCTGGTCCTGATCGCGGGGGCGCCGCACGGCTGCAACGTCAGCCACCCGGAGGAGTTCAACCGGGCGCTGCTGGACTTCCTCGCCGACTGAGGTCGGGGCCGTGGCGGAGAACGGAGCGGCCGTCGGACCCGACGGAATCGTGGAGTGGCGCGACGCCGAGGGGCGCCTGCACCGAGTGGGCGGGCCGGCGCGGATTCACCCGAGCGGCCGCGAGGAATGGTTCCGCCACGGGCGCCTCCACCGCGACGACGGGCCCGCCGTCCTGCACGCCAACGGCTCGGTCAAGTACTACGTCGACGGGGTCCGCCACCGCGAGGGAGGCCCGGCCTGCGTGTACGTGAACGGGACCGAGAAGTGGTACCGCCGCGGCTTGCGGCACCGTGACGACGGCCCCGCCGCGACCTACCCCGACGGCCGCCGGATCTGGTTCGACGAAGGCGTGAAGGTCGGCGAAGAGCGCGGCGGCGACTGAGCCGGGCGTTCGCGTTTTCGTCGAATCCGGACCCGGGTACCCCTTCCCCGGGATTAAGGATGCGGACGCACTACAGGGGTTGAATCGAAGCAGGCGGGAAACGCAGATCCGCGAGCCAGAGCGACGCGATGCGCCGCGCTCCGGCGCTCCCGAGGATCTCGTGCGGGAGTACCTGCGCCGCGCCTCGGCGACGCCGCCCCGTCCCGGGGGCCGCGCCAAGCCCGCGGGCTGACGGGTCCGAGCGGAGACGGTCCGCGTCGCGGGCACGGGGGGTAGCAAATGGAGGAAGTGCGGATCGGCTGTTCGGGCTGGAGCTACGACGACTGGCGCGGCGGCCTCTACCCGGACGGGCTGCCGGCGCGACGGCGGCTGGAGCGCTACGCCGAGGTCTTCGACACGGTCGAGATCAACGCCACCTTCTACCGCCTGCCGAAGGAGAAGACGGTCCGCGACTGGACCGAACAGGTGCCGGGTGACTTCCGCTTCGCGGTGAAGGCGAGCCGCTACCTGACCCACATGAAGCGCCTCCATGACATCGCCGACGGGGTGGCGCGATTCTGGGAGCCGCTCGAGCCCCTGCGCACCTCGCGGCGCCTCGGCCCGGTGCTCTGGCAGCTGCCGGAGAACTTCCACCGCGACGATGACCTGCTGGCGGCGGCGCTCGACCGCCTGCCCCGGGCCGAGCACTGCTTCGAGTTCCGCCACCCGAGCTGGTTCGCCGCCCCGGTCCGCGAGCTGCTCGCCGAGCGCGGCGCCTCGCTGGCGATCGGCGACGACAAGCGTCGGCCGCTGCCGGAGGCGACGCCGGTCGGCCCGCTCGCCTACCTACGCCTCCACTACGGGCACCGCGGCCGCGGCGGCAACTACTCCGAGGCCGAGCTCGACGGCTGGCGCCGCCGGATCGCCGCCTGGCGCTCCCGCCGCCCGGTCTTCGTCTACCTGAACAACGACTGGAACGGCTACGCCCCGGCCAACGCCCGCTACCTGGGACGAAGGGCGCCGATGCGCGCCAAATTTCCCATTCCGGTGCGACAAACGTAACTTTTTGCGCACCACCATTGCGCTTTCCCGCCCTACGCTCTAATCGATGGAGACCATGACCGAGCCCGGCACCGAAAAGCGCATCGACGACCTCCGTTCCGAGATGCACCTCGGCTTCGCACGGGTCGACAGCAGGTTCGACCGGGTCGAAGGTGACGTCCGCGAACTGCGGTCGAGCATCGCCTCGTTCCAGCGGATGATGATCGGCTTTTTCGCGACGACCCTCGGCGCGATCGTCGCCGGCGTCATCGTGAACGTCATCCTGTCCCATTCCTGAGCGAAAGGCGCGCTGCCAATTCGGGCGGACGCCCAGGGAATCGCGGACCGTCGATGTAGAAGGGCGAGTTCCTGGGTACCACTGCCCTCGGCATGGAGTTCCTGAGGGAGGCATTCAAAGGGGGCAACCGCTTCGTCCTGCGGCTGGCGCTGATCGCCGCGATCGGCGGCTTCCTCTTCGGCTACGACACCGGCGTCATCTCCGGCGCGCTGCTCTACATCGAACCGGCCTTCAAGCCGAGCGGCTTCGAGGCGCAGGCGTTCGTCGGCGCGCTGCTGGTCGGCGCGGTGATCGGGGCGGCGGTCTCGGGTTGGTCGGCCGACGCCATCTCGCGGCGGCGCACGACGATCATCGCCGGCGCGATCTACGTCGTCGGCGCGCTTGCCTCCGCCGCGTCGCAATCCTCCTGGGAGCTGATCTGGGCCCGCTTCGTGCTCGGCCTCGCGGTGGGCGCCGCTTCCTTCGTCGGGCCGATGTACATCTCCGAGCTGGCGCCGAAAAAGATCCGCGGCGGCGTCACCTCCTTCAACCAGCTGATGGTGGTGAGCGGCATCTTCCTCTCCTACATCGTCAACTGGGCCTTCGGCGGCGCGACCGGGAACTGGCGCTGGATGCTCGGTCTCGCGGCGATCCCCGGCGCGGCGCTGGCGATCGGCATGTACTTCCAGCCCTTCTCGCCGCGCTGGCTGGTCGGGCAGGGCCGCGACGACGAGGCGCGCGACGTGCTCGAGCGGGCGCGCGAATCCGACGAGGAGGTCGAGGAGGAGCTGAAGGAGATCGAAGAGGAGGCGTCCTCGAAGGGGAGCCTCCGCGACCTGCTCGCGCCGGGCGTGCGGGCGATGGTCGTGATCGGCGTGGTGATGGCGGTCGCCCAGCAGCTGATCGGCGTCAACACGGTCATCTACTACGCGCCGACGATCCTGAAACTCACCGGGCTCAGCACCTCGAGCGCGATCACCCAGGCCCTCTCGATCGGGGTCACCAACGTCATCTTCACGATCGTCGCCGTCCTGATCCTCGACAAGGTCGGCCGCCGGCCGCTGCTGATCTTCGGCACGATCGGCTGCGTCATCGCCCTGATCGCGCTCGGCGTCTTCTTCGCCTCCTCGACCCTGCAGCACGACGCGCCGGGCATCGCCCTGGTCTGCCTGATCGTCTACATCGGCTCCTTCGCGGTCGGGCTCGGGCCGGTCTTCTGGCTGATGATCTCCGAGATCTTCCCGCTCAAGGTGCGGAGCGCGGCGATGTCGGTCTCGACCGTGGCCAACTGGGCGGCCAACTTCGTCGTCGGCACCTTCTTCCTCACCCTCACCGGGGCGATCTCGATCGAGGGCACCTTCTGGCTCTACGCGGGCTTCGGCGTCGCCGCGATCGTCTTCTTCATCTTCCGCCTGCCGGAGACCAAGGGCCGCTCCCTGGAGGAGATCTCCGAGGAGATCACCGACGAGGCGGTGGAGACGTGAGCGCGCCGACGGTCGTCTTCGACCTCGACGGGACGCTGGTCGACTCCAACTACCAGCATGCGATCGCCTGGCACCGGGCCTTCCGCCAACACGGCTACCGGGCGGCGATCTGGGAGATCCACCGCCACGTCGGCATGGGCGGGGACCAGTTCGTCGAGGCGCTGCTCGGCGAGGAGGCGGAGAACGCCGACGGCGACGAGCTGCGCGACGGCCACTCGGAGGAGTTCGCGAAGCTGATCGGCGAAGTCGAGGCGATCGAGGGGGCGAGCGAGCTGATCGCCGAACTCGATGACGCCGGGGCGACGGTGATCATCGGCTCCTCGGCCGCGCAGGACGAGTGCGACCACTACGTCGAGCTGCTCGGGGCGGCGGAGCGGATCGCCGGCGCGACCACCTCAGCCGACGCCGAGCACAGCAAGCCGCATCCCGAACTCGTCGAGACCGCGCTGGAGAAGTACGGGTCGGGCGGCCCGGCGCTGATGATCGGCGACGCGACCTGGGACGTGAAGGCGGCGGAGGCGGCCGGCGTGCCGACCCTGGGCCTCTTGACCGGCGGCTTCTCGGAGTCTGAGCTGCGCGAGGTCGGCGCGGTCGAGGTGTCCCACTCGATCGCCGCCCTGCGCGAGCACGGAGTCGAGTGGATCCTCGATTTGGCCCGGTAGCGGCGGGTACCCCGACGCCATGACCGACTTTGGCTACACGATGATGTGCGAGCAGTCGCCGCCCGACGCGCTGGTCGCCGACATCCGCCGCGCCGAGGAGGCGGGCTTCGACTTCTCCGTGATCAGCGACCACTTCCAGCCCTGGCTGGTCGAGCAGGGCCACTCGCCCTACGCCTGGTCGGTGCTCGGCGCCGCCGCCGCGGTGACCGAGCGGATCGGCCTGATGACCTACGTCACCTGCCCGACCGTCCGCTACCACCCGGCGATCGTCGCCCAGAAGGCGGCGACGATGCAGATCCTCTCCGGCGGCCGCTTCCGGCTCGGGCTCGGCTCGGGCGAGAACCTGAACGAGCACGTGGTCGGCGAGGGCTGGCCCGCGGTCGGCACCCGCCACTCGATGCTCTCGGAGGCGGTCGACGTGATCGAGGCGCTCTTCGACGCCACCGACGAATCGATCAGCTGGCACGGCGAGTTCTTCGACGTCGAGACGGCGCGGATCTGGGACTTGCCCGAGCGGCGGGTGCCGATCGGCGTCGCGGTCTCCGGCGAGGCCTCCTGCGCCCTGGCCGGGCGCAAGGCCGACCTGATGATCGCGGTCGAGCCAAAAGCCGAGCTGGGGGAGATGTTCGACGCCGCGGGCGGTGCCGGCAAGGGCCGGGTCGGCCAGATCGCCGTCTCCTACGACGAGGACCGCGACGCGGCGATCAAGCGCGCCCACGAACAGTTCCGCTGGTTCGGCCTCGGCTGGAAGGTGAACGCCGACCTGCCGAACCCCGACGGCTTCGACGGCGCCTCCCAGTTCGTCACCCCCGAGGACGTCGCCGAATCGATTCCCTGCGGCCCCGATGTCGCCGAGCACGTGGAGAAGATCAAGCCCTTCGTCGAAGCCGGCTTCACCGAGGTCGCCCTGCTCCAGATCGGCGGCGACCGGCAGGAGCAGTTCACCGCCTGGGCCGAGCGCGAGCTGCTCCCGGCGCTGCGCGCGCTCTGAGCGCCGACCGCTCGGAAAGATCGCCCCGGTCGTCGTGTGATGCACGGGGTCGCATCGGGTACCTCCTGGGTCCACGCGAACATCGCCTCCAGGGAGGGTCACCCCCTCACGGGCATGGGAAAGGAGCACTGAATGTCCGACGTAACCCCCTTGGAGGAGAAGCTCGGCGAGGTCATCGGGTTGGCCGAGGCCGCCCAGGAGACGATCGACAAGGTCACCTCGCTGCCGGAGTCCGACTCGCAGGCCGACCTGCTCGAGCGGCTGAAGCAGGAGTCGGAAGAAACTTCCAAACGCGGACGCGAGGTCGCCGACCAGCGCGACGGCGACACCGACGGCGTCTTCGAGAAGGCCGAGGAGACGAAAAAAGAGGGCGTCGAGATGATGGAGACCTACCTCGGCGACGACTCCGACGGGCTCGACGGCTTCGAGTTCCTGACGATGACCGAGGCCGGCGAGGCCGGGCATTGGGCGATCCTCGGCAAACTGAACGAGAAGGCGGGCGAGAAAGAGGTCGGCGAGCTGGTCGACTGGGCGCTGCCGCTGCAGGAGGCCCACCTCGACGACGTCCGTGAGGCCTCGCTGCGCCTGGCCGCCGCGGAGGATCCCGACTCCGAGTGAGCGGGACGGTCGCCCTCACCTACGACGACGGGCCCGACCGCGTCTGGACCGCGCGGGTGCTGGCGGCGCTGCGGCGCCACGGCGCCCGGGCGACGTTCTTCGTGCAGGCGCGGAGGGCGGCCGCCCACGCCGACCTGCTCGAGCAGATGGTCGCCGACGGCCACGAGGTCGGCTTCCACTGCCTCGACCATGTCCGCCACTCGGAGCGCTCCTGGGACGCCCTCACCGCCGACCTCGAGATCGGGGTCGGCATGCTGGCCTCGCTGGGGGTCGAGCCGCAGGTCTGGCGGGCGCCCTGGGGGGTCGAGACCGACGCCACCCGGCGGCTCGCCGGCACCCACGGGCTGCGCCTCTGGGGCTGGAACGTCGACACCCACGATTGGCGCGGCGACGACGCCGGGCAGATGTTCGGCGCGCTCGAGGTGCAGGGCGGGCTGCGCGAGGGCGACGTGATCTTGATGCACGACGGGATCGGCCCGGGCGCCCGCCGCGGCACCTGCGCGGAGACCGTCGCGCTGACCGAGCTGCTGCTGGCGAGCGCCGCCGAGGCCGAGCTGACGGCGGCGAACGTCTCCGCCGCCGAGGGGGTGCTGGCGTGACCGAGGAGCTGGGTACGGCGATCGACTCCGCCGCGCGCACGGCGCGCCTCGACCAGGCCCTGGCCGCGATCGCCGGCGGTGCGGCGGAGCTCGACCGGGCCCCCTGCTTCCCGCGCGAGGCGTTCTTCCACCTGGCCGACGCGGGCGCCCTGACGGCGACCGTCGGGGCCGCCGAGGACGGCGCCTCGGTGCGCCCCGGCTGGGATCTGCTGCGCCGGGTCGCGGCCGCCGACGCCGCGGTGGGTCGGATCCTCGACGGCCACCAGAACGCGATCGAGCGGCTCGAAGTCGCCGCCGACACCGAGACGCGGGAGCGCGAGCTGGCCGCCGTCACCGCGGGCCCGCGCCTGCTCGGTGTCTGGGGCGCCGACCCCGGTCCCGGCGAGGGCGAGCCCGCCCGGTTGCACGAGGGCGGCGCCGGGCTGATCCTGCGCGGCGCGAAGACCTTCTGTTCGGGCGCCGGCGGCGTCGACGCGGCGCTGGTGATGGTCGGCTCGGACGGCGGCGAGCCCCCGTCCCTGGTCCTGGTCGAGTGCGGCGAGCGGGTCGAGGTGGACCGCGGCTGGTACCGGGCCTCCGGCCTGCGCGCGTCGGAGAGCCACCGCGTGGTCTTCGCCGACGCGCCGGTCACCGCGGTGCTCGGCGAGCCCGGTGAGCTGGCCCGCGACCCGTGGTTCTCCCGCGACGCGATGCGCACCGCGGCTATGTGGTCGGGCATGATCGACGCCGCGGTCGAAGCGGCGCTCGATGACCTCGCCGAGCGCCGCCCCGAGGACCCTTTGGCCGCCGTCGCGGCCGGGCGGATCGCCGCCGCCCACGGCACCGTCGACGCCTGGCTCGATCGCGCCGCCGCGGTCGCCGACGCCGCGATCGCCGGCCCCGACTCCCCGACGCTCGGCACCGACAGGGAGACGAGCGTCGGCGGCCCGGACGCGCGGGCGACCTCGATCGCGATGCGGGCGGAGATCGACCGCGCCGCGAAAACGATCCTCGAGGTGGCCGCGGCCGCCTGCGGCTCGCATCCCTTCGTCACCGGCGGCCGGCTCGACCGCGCCCGCCGCGACCTCGAGACCTTCCTCCTCCAGCACCGGCTCGAACCGCTGCTGGGACGGCTCGGCAGCCAGAGGCTGGCGCGCCGATGACGAACGACGCCGCCCGCGACCGTGCCCCGGCCCGCGACCGCGCCCCGGTCGAGCACTTCGAGCGGCTCGCCCGCGAGTCCGAGGACCCCTGGGACTACGCGACCAGCGAGTACGAGCAGGGCAAGTACCGCACCACGCTCGAGTACCTGCCCGAGCGCACCGGCCGCACGCTGGAGCTCGGCTGCTCGGTCGGCGTCTTCACCGCGATGCTGGCGCCCCGCTGCGAGCACCTGGTCGCCGTCGACTTCAGCCCGACCGCGCTGGAGCAGGCGGCGCGCCGCGTCGCCGGCGCCGAGAACGTCGAGCTGCTGCGCCGTAAGTTGCCCGAGGAGATGCCGGTCGGGCCGTTCGAGACGATCGTCTGCGCCGAGATCCTCTACTACTGGAGCGCCGAGCTGGTCGAGGAGGGCGTGGCGCGGATGGAGGCGGCGCTGGCCCCGGGCGGCACCCTGCTGGCGGTTCACTGGCGCCACCCCGACCCGCGCCGGGAACTGATCGGCGACAACGTCCACGCGATCCTCGACGAAGCGACCTCGCTGGTGCTCGACGCGAGCTGCACCACGCCCGACTACCTGCTCGACCGCTGGCGGGCCCCGTGAGCGGCGAGGAGGGGGAGCGGATCGTGATCGTCGGCGGCGGTCCCGCCGCCCAGGCGGCGGCGAGCTCCTACCGCGAGGCGGGCGGGGCGGGCACGGTGACGATCCTCGCCCGCGAGGACGACGCGCCCTACGAACGCCCGCCGCTGACCAAGGACTTCCTGCGCGGCGAGTCGGGGCGCGAGGAGCTGCCGCTGGTCGATTCCGGCTGGTACGCCGAGCACGCGATCGACCTGAAGACCGGGGTGGAGGTGGCGGAGCTCGACCTCGGCTCGACCGAGGTGCGGACCGCGGCCGGCAAGGCCTTCGGCTTCGACCGGGTGCTGCTCGCGACCGGGGCCGAGCCGGTCGTCCCCTCGATCCCCGGCGCCGACCGCGACTTCGTCCAGACCGTGCGCCGGATCGGCGATTCCGAGCGCCTCGCCGGGCTCCGCGCCGGCGACAGCGCCCTGGTCGTCGGCTCCGGCTTCATCGGCTGCGAGGCCGCCGCCTCGTTGGCGATGCGCCGGGTCGAGGTGACCCTGGCGACGATGGAGAAGGTGCCGCAGGCCAAGCGTCTGGGCGAGGAGGTGGCGGCCCGGATCGCGGGCTGGCTGGAGGAGCTGAACGTCGAGATCCTCGCCGAGGTCGAGCTGAAGTCGATCGGTGGCGCCGGCGACGCGGCCGGGCGCGCCCGCTTCGCCGGCGGCGAGGAGGTCGTCGCCGACCGGGTCCTTCTGGCGCTCGGGGTCGAGCGCAGCGAAGGGCTCGCCGCGGGGGCCGGGATCGCGGTCGAAGACGGGATCGAGGTCGACGCGACGATGGCCGCGGCCGACCCGCGCGTGCTTGCCGCCGGCGACGTCGCCTTCGCCTTCAACGCGACTGCCGGTCGCCACCTGCACGTCGAACACTGGGGCGAGGCGCTGAACATGGGCGAGGTCGCCGGCAAGACGCTGGCCGGGATCGAGGCCGCCTGGGACGTCGCGCCGGGCTTCTGGTCGACGATCGGCGAACACACCCTGAAGTACGTCGGTTGGGGCGACGGCTGGGACGACCTGCGCTTCGAGGCCGGCGACGACGGCGCCTTCGTCTGCCGCTACGGGCGCGGCGGCAAGCTGGTCGGGGTGGTCGCCCACGACGACGACGAGGCCTACGAACGGGGCCGCGAGCTGATCGAGGAAGGGGCACCGTGGAGCTGAGCACGCCAGACCGGGACGCCGTCGGCCGCCTCGGCGCGGCGCTGCCGCCGCCCGGCGCCGCGGTGCGCGCGGTGGTCGTCATCCCCGCCCACGACGAGGAGGAGCGGATCGGGCGCTGCCTCGAGGCGCTCGCCACCCAGGTCGAGGTGGCGCCGGAGGAATTCGAGATCGTCCTCGTCCTCGACGCCTGCACCGACAACACCGCGGCCGTAGTCGACGCCTTCCGCGCCAACCTCGGTGTTGATGGGCCGAAAACTAGCCATATAGGCGAGTTTTCGGCCCATCAACCGGAGGGGTTGGCGATCCACGTGGTTGCCGGGCCTGGGCAGGGAGCGGGGCCTGCCCGCGCCTCCGGGATGGACGTCGGTTGCGCGCGGCTCGAATCGCTGGGGCGGAGCGACGGCCTCCTCGCCAGCACCGACGCCGACTCGACAGTCGCGCCCGACTGGATCGCGCGCCAGCTGGAGGCGGTCGCGGCCGGTGCGGAGGCGATCGGCGGCGAGGTGATCCTCGATCCGGACGAGGCGGCGGCGCTGCCGCCCGCGGTGCTCGCCGGGCGCGAGGCCGACCTTGCCGCGCGGACGCTGGCCGCCGCCGCCCGCGGGCCCGCCGAGCACGCCCACTTCTCCGGCGCCAGCCTTGGCGTCACCCCGCGCGCCTACCGCCAGGCCGGCGGGATGGCCTGGATGGCGGCGCTCGAGGACCAGGAGCTGGAGGACCGCCTGGCGGGCGCCGGGATCAAGATCCACCGCCTGCGGCCGGTGTCGGTGGTGACCGCGGCGCGCACCGAGGGGCGCGCCTCGCGCGGCCTCGCGCGGGACCTCGAGCTCGGCCGTTGGCTCGCCGAGCGTCGCTACGACGGCGCCGATTTCTCGCTCCCGGCGCTGCTCGCGGCGAAGACGACTCGAGTCGCGGCGATCCTGCCGACCCGCGAGTGCGCGGCGACGATCGGCCCGATCCTCGATCGCCTGGCGCCGCTGCAGGCGGCGGGCCTGGTCGACGAGCTGCTGGTGGTCGACGCCGACTCGGCCGACGGCACCGCGGCGATCGCCCGCGAGCACGGCGCCCGCGCGGTCGCCGAGTCGGCGCTGCGGCCCGAGCTCGGGCCGGGACGCGGCAAGGGCGACGCGATGTGGCGGGCGGCGGCGGCGACCGAGGCCGAGCTGCTCGTCTTCCTCGACGCCGACACCGTCGACTTCGACCCCGGCTTCCTCACCGGCCTGGTCGGGCCGATGCTGCTCGACCCGTCCCTCGCCCTGGTGAAGGGCACCTTCCACCGGCCGCTGAAGGTCGGCGACGCGATCACCGCCGGCGAGGGGGGGAGGGTCACCGAGCTGGTCGCGCGGCCGCTGCTGAACCTCCACTTCCCGCCGCTCGCCGGCTTCACCCAGCCGCTGGCGGGTGAGATCGCGATCCGCCGCGACCTCTTCGACCGCCTCGCCGTCCCGGTCGGCTACGGGGTCGAGATCGCGATGCTGATCGACGCGCTCGAGCTGGTCGGCCTCGACGCCCTCGCCGAGGTCGACCTCGGCGCCCGCCAGAACCGCCACCAGACCCTGCGCGCCCTGAGCGCGATGGCGAGCGAGGTGATGGTCGCGGTCGAGCGCCGCACCGGCGGTCCGCCGCGTCCCTCGTCCCCCGCCTTCCGTCCCGCGCCCCGAAGCCGCGGCCGGGCCGGAGGTCTGGCGCCTGCGCACCGAGGAACGCCCGCCGCTCCGCGCCTTGACCGAGCCGCCCGCCGCGCTATAAACCAGGGCATGAGCACCGAATTCCCCGAGGCCTTCCACGACCTGCTCGAGGCGCAGTTCGCCACCCTGGCGACGCTCGGCAAGGACGGCGGCCCGCAGCTGACCGAGGTCTGGTTCCTCTTCGAGGACGGCAAGGTGAAGCTCTCGCTGAACGACGCGCGGCGCAAGACGAAGAACCTGCGGGCGCGACCGCAGTGCAGCCTCTTCATCCTCGACCTCGCCAACCCGTTCCGTTATCTCGACGTGAGGGGTACGGCGGCGTTCGAGGCCGACGACGACTACGAGTTCGCCCGCAAGGTCGGTGCCAAGTACGGCGGCGCCGACCTGAAGGAGCACGACGGGCCCGGTGACCGCCGGGTCGTGGTGACGATCGAGCCGACGAACGTCTTTGCCGTCGACATGACCGCTTAGCTTTCGCGGCCGAGATGACTTTGCGTCGGCCCGGCCTCGCCATGCTTCTCGCCGCCCTGGCGGCGCTGCTCGTGACGGCGGTCCTGGCGACGACGGTGGCAGCGGCGCCGGCGGCGACCGCGACGGGCTCGGCGATGGCGCCGGCCGACGTGGTCGGCCAGGCGGCGCCGAAGCTGGTGCCGCACTCGAGGCTGCCCGGCGCCGGCGCCTTCGAGGGCCCGGTCCGCACGCTCGCCGTGAACGGGATCGAGATCGGCTACCGCCAGTTCGGCCGCGGGCCCGACCTGCTGATGGTCACCGGCGACACCGCGCCGATGAGCCTCTGGCTGCCCTACCTGCTGCAGCCGCTGGCGCGTCACTTCACCGTGACGATCTTCGACAACCGCGGCGTCGGCTACACCAGCGACGACCTCTCGCGGCCGATCACGGTGCCGCTGATGGCGCGCGACACCAGCGGGCTGATCGAAGCGCTGGGGCTGGTGAAGCCGACCCTGGTCGGCTGGTCGATGGGCGGCGAGATCGGCCTCACGCTGGCCGAGCAGCAGCCCTCGATGCTGGGCGCGCTGGTGACCACCGGCGGCGACGCGGGCAGCTCCCACACGGTGCCGCCGCCGCCCGGCCTGGTCCGCCAACTGGCCGATCCGAAGACCGGTGACGAAGTCTTCCTCGAACTGCTCTTCCCGCCGACCGCGGCCGGCGGCGCCGCCACCGGGCGCTTCGTCCGCGGCTACGAGGCGGTCCCCCAGGAGACCGTCTCGCCGCGCACGCTGAAGCGCCAGGAAGCCGCCGAGGAAGCGTTCCTGCGCTACGACGGCACCTGGCGCGGCCTGGCCGGGATCACGACGCCGACCCTGCTCACCAACGGCGCCCTCGACCGCGGCGTGCCGCCGCTCAACGCGCGCCGCATCCACGCCAAGATCCCCGGCTCCTCGCTCTCGATCTACGCGGGCGCCGCCCACGGCATGCTCTTCCAGGACGCCGAACGCTTCGCCGCCCAGATCGCCGCCTTGCGGTCGTCCTGACGCACCCCGGCCACCCGCGGTCGTCCTAAGAGGCGCTATAGGTGCTTTAGGTCGACCGCGCTTCGGGCGGGATGAGGCTCTCGTCCGGGTAGATGCGGAAGCCCGGGATCTTGTTATGGGGGAAGCGTTCGTAGAGCGACATCGCCCGCTCGGAGGAGAGCAGGTCGAGGCGCAAGCACGCCACTTTCGACCAAGGTCGCCTCGACCAGCGCCTTGCCGATCCCGCGGCCGCGCGCCGCCGGGTCGACCAGCAGCATGCAGAGGTAGCCGCCGAAGGCGCCGTCGCCGACCGCCTGGGAGAAGCCGACCGCGCGCTCCTCGCCTCGCCCGCCACCCGTTCGACCGCGACCAGCGCGGTGACGCCCGGCCCGGTCATCGCCCGGCCCGCCCGCCCCGGGTTGCCGGCGAAGCTGATCCAGCCCTCGGTCCTACACAGCGCGAGAAGGGCGTCCAGGTGCCTCGGCTCGTAACGGACGATCTCCATCGCCACCACTGTGCCACTCGACGACCTCGCGCAGCGCCTTCGCCACCGCCGGGTCGAACTGGGAGCCGGCCCCGCGCTCGATCTCTTCCAGCGCCCGGGCCGGGCGCATCGCGACGCTGTAGGGCCGCTCCGAGGTCATCGCGTCGTAGGCGTCGCAGCAGAAGACGATCCGCGAGCCGAGCGGGATCGCCTCGCCCGCCAGCCCGTCCGGGTAGCCGCCGCCGTCCCAGCGCTCGTGGCTCGAGCGGACGACGCGGGCGATCGGCACCAGCGCCGGCGCCGCGGCGATGATCCGCTCGCCGATCAGGGTGTGCTTGCGCATGAACTCCCACTCGGCGTCGTCGAGCGGGCCCGGTTTGGTGAGGAGCGCGTCGGGGATCGCCATCTTGCCGACGTCGTGGAGCTCGGCGGCGCGGGAGATCTCGTCGCGTTCCTCGGCGCCGAGGCCGAGGTGGTCGGCGACCGCGAGGGAGAGGTCGGCGACCCCGCAGAGGTGCGCGTGGAGGCCCGGTTCGACCTCGCGCAGCGCGGTGAGGAGCACTTCGGTCGACTGGGCGCCGGCGGAGGCCCGTTCGCGGCTCTTGTTCGCGTACATGCGGCGGTCGGCGAGGGTCAGAGCCGCCTCGCGGGTCTGCGCCTCGACCGGGATCAGGACGCTGCCCTGGGCGGCGGTGACGACGAAGCCGTCGCCGCGCTCGCCGAGCGAGGCCGCGGCGCCGGCGACCAGCCCGTCGACCTGGGCGGCGCTGCACTCGGCCAGCAGGCAGAACTCGTCGCCGCCGAGCCGGTAGGCGCCGCCGCGGCCCCCGACGACGAAGGCGGAGAGGCGGTCGCCGAGCCGGCGCAGCAGCGCGTCCCCGGCCGGGTGGCCGTAGGTGTCGTTGTAGGCCTTGAAGCCGTCGAGGTCGAAGACGACCATCAGGCAGACCTCGCCGGGCTCGCGATCGCGGGTCACCGCCCGGTCGAGGTCGGCGATCAGCAGGCGGCGGTTGCCGAGCCCGGTCAGCGGGTCGGTCAGCGCCTCGTGGGTGGAGACGGCGAGGGTCGCCTGGTTGTCGCGGAAGGAGAGCGCCATGCGCAGGACGACGGCGAGCAAGGTGAGGATCGAGAGGACCGCTGCCACCGGCGGCACGGTGGTGAAGCGTTCGGCCGCCTGGATCGCGATCGCGATCAGCGCCCCGACCGCGGGGATGATGATCTGGCGGGCGCCGACCCCGTCCGCGGTCGCGACCGGCGCCGACTCCGAGGACGGCAGCCAGGCGGCGGTCGCGATCAGGACCGCGCCGATCGGCCAGGCGGCGTCGATCAGGCCGCCTTCGACGTAGGTGCCGTTGGCCGACTGGAGCAGGTAGACGCAGTCGGAGCCGGCGATCACGACGAAGCCGGCGGCGAGCACCAGCCAGCGGGTGCCGAGGCGCCAGCCGTCGAGCGCCGCCGCGGTCGCGATCAGCGCCAGCAGGGCGAGGTCGCCGATCGGGTAGGCGAGGTTGGTGGCGACGGCGAGCATGTCGCCGGACCTGGTGCTCGCGTCGACGATCGGGTTCAGGGCGAGCGCCGCGACCAGGGCCGCGGTGGCGGCGCCGACGATGATCCCGTCGAGCCAGCGGGCGGTGCTGAAGGAGTCGAGCCGGCGGCGGACGAGGACGATCAGCCCGGCGTAGGCGATCGGGTAGAAGAGCAGGTAGCAGGCGTCGGCGGGGGAGGGGATCGGGATCGAGCTGTCCCCGGTCAGCACGGCGGCGTAATAGATTTCGCCCGCCGCCCAGACGGCCAGCGCGAGGCCGAGCAGTCCCCAGCCGAGGCGCTCGCCGTCGGCCCGGCGGGCCCGCAGCAGGCAGGCCACCGCCGCGCCCACCATCACCGCGTCGTAGACCCAGTCCTCGGCCGTCACATCTGTCACATCGGCAGTACGCGCCGGTTCCCTGAACCCTGGCCGCGCGGATCGCATAGGATGGCCCGCTTGCGGTCCCGGATGTCGCCTCGCCCCCTTCATGCGTAGAACCACCCTCGCCATCGTCTCCGTCCTCGCCCTCGGGCTGGCGCTGCTCGCTGGTTGCGGCGGCAAGAAGTCGAGCTCCTCGACCGTCGAAAGCGAAGGCGAAGGTGGCACCGCGAACGCCGCCGCCTGCACGCCGTCGAAGATGCAGACGCACTCGCGCCGGCACGCTGACGATCGCCACCGACAAACCGGCCTACCCGCCCTACTTCGAAGAAGACGAACCGGCCAACGGGGAAGGCTTCGAGAGCGCCGTCGGCTACGCGATCGGCAAGCAGCTCGGCTACCCGAAGGCGAAGGTCAAGTGGACGGTCGAGCCCTTCGACTCCTCCTACGCGCCGGGCCCGAAGAGCTTCGACTTCGACCTCAACGAGATCTCGATCACGCCGGTCCGCGAAAAGGCGGTCGACTTCTCGGTCCCGTACTACTCGGCCAACCAGGCCGTGGTCGCGCTGGAAGGCTCGGAAGCGGCGAAGGCCAAATCGCTGGCCGACCTGAAGGGCACCAAGATCGGCGTCCAGATCAACACCACCAGCCTCTCCGCGGTCGACGAAGAAATCGAACCGTCGAGCAAACCGGAAGTCTTCAACAGCTCCGGCGACGTGGTCACGGCGCTGAAGAACGGCCAGGTCGAAGCGGTAGTGGTCGACCTGCCGACGGCGCTCTACCTGACCGCCGCCCAGGTTGAAAACGCGACCATCGTCGGCCAGTTCGGCAAGGCCGAAGGCGAAGAATGGGGCGCCCTGCTGGGCAAAGGCTCGTCGCTTACCGGCTGCGTCTCGGGGGCGATCGAAGCGCTCGACGAATCGGGCGAACTGGAAAAGATCACGCAGCGGTGGATGAGCCAGGCCGCCGACGCGCCGCAGCTCCACTGAACTGCCCCCGCGGCGCTTGACCGAGGCCGCCGCCATCAGCCCCACCGATCGCCCGCCGGGCGAGCGCTGGCGCGAACGCGAGCAGGCCAAGCGCGCCCGGGCGCGCCGCAACGCGCTGATCGCGGCGCTCTCCTCGGTGATCGTGATCGGCGGCCTGGCGGCGCTGGTGCTGACCAGCCCGGGCTGGCCGACGGTCCGGGAAACCTTCTTCAGCTGGAGCGAATTCAAGAACTCCTTCCCCGAAGTCCTCGACGGCTTCTGGCTCGACGTCAAGGTCTTCATGGTGGTCGAGGTGGCGGTGCTGATCCTCGCCCTGGGGATCGCCCTGATCCGTGTCAACCGTTCGGCCGGGCTCTTCCCGGTGCGCCTCCTGGCGACGATCTGGGTCGACGTCTTCCGCGGCGTGCCGACCGTGCTGCTCGTCTACCTGGTCGGCTTCGGCATCCCGGCGCTCGAACTGGAAGGGCTGCCGACCAGCCCGGTGGTGCTCGGCGGCATCGCCCTGACCCTCTCCTACAGCGGCTACGTCTCCGAGGTCTACCGGGCCGGGATCAACTCGGTCCACCGCGGCCAGACCGACGCGGCCCTCTCGGTCGGCCTGACCCAGGCCCAGACGATGCGCCACGTCGTCCTGCCGCAGGGGATCCGCCGCGTCGCCCCGCCGCTCCTCAACGATTTTGTCGCCCTGCAGAAGGACGTCGCGCTGATCTCGATCATCGGCCCGCAGGAGGCCTTCCGCGTCGCCCAGATCTTCCAGGGGGAAAACTTCAACTACACGCCGATCATCGCCGCGGCGCTGCTCTACCTGGTGATCACCATCCCGCTGGCGCGGCTGGTCGACCGCATGGGCGGGGCGGGGGGTGTGCGCTGATGGCGGGGGCGCCGGTGATCGAGGTGCGCGGGGTGACCAAGGCCTTCGGCCAGCGCGAGGTCCTGCACGGGGTCGACTTCGACGTCGCCGAGCACGAAGCGGTGGCGCTGATCGGCGCCTCGGGCTCGGGCAAGTCGACGCTCCTGCGCTGCATCGATCTGCTGGAGGAGATCGACGACGGCGACATCTTCCTCGACGGCGAGGTGATCACCGACCCCGCGGTCGCCCCGGTGGCGGTGCGGCGCAAGCTCGGCGTCGTCTTCCAGGCCTACAACCTCTTCCCCCACATGAGCGTGCTGCAGAACGTGGTGCTGGGACAGATGCGGGCGCAGAAGGTGGGGCGGGGGGAGGCCGAGGAGGAAGGGCGGCAGCTGCTCGCCCGCTTCGGGCTCGAGGGGCGCGAGGGCGACCGTCCCGACGAGCTCTCCGGCGGTCAGCAGCAGCGGGTGGCGATCGCTCGCGCCTTCGCCGGCAAGCCGCGGGCGCTCCTGCTCGACGAGGTGACCAGCGCCCTCGACCCGGAGCTGGTCGGCGAGGTCCTCGAGGCGGTCCGCGACCTCAAGTCGGAGGGGATGACGATGGTGATCGCCACCCACGAGATGGCCTTCGCCCGCGAGGTAGCCGACGAGGTCGCCTTCCTCCACGAGGGCCGGATCGTCGAGTCAGGCCCACCGGAGCAGGTCCTGGTCGACCCCCAGGCAGAGGAGACGAAAAAATTCCTCGCCCGGCTGTTGAAGGCCGGGCGGGCTTAGCGTCGCGCGGCCGACGGAAGTGCGGGCGGCGCGGGCTAGGGACGCCGAAGGGACGCCGCCATCTCGGCGGCGGCCCGGGCAGGCTGAGGCCGCCTCCGAGAGGGCCGGGTCTGCGGGGGAGGTGAGGGCGCGGATTCCCTGCGGGTCTCTGCGGTAAGTGCGCGGGAGAGGCGCGGAACTCAAAGCTTCTACATGAGAGGTCACATCCGCCCCGTCGTTCAGCGCCTTGCTGTGGACTGTAGGTGGCCCTATGCGCCACTAAAGCTCCACAGGGTGCTTCGGAGTGGCCGAGGTCACAGAGACGCCGGGGATTTCTGCAGCCGGACTCTGCGCGGTCACTTATCCCCTTATGGCGTGGATAAATAACCACGCTAATTCCTGACCGTTCGGTTCCTCTCCGAATCGTCACGTCGGCCCGACCCGGGCGTCTCGGAGGCGGCCTCAGCCTGCTCGGGTCGCCACCGAGACGCCCGGCCCGCCGTCCCCGGCCGCAGGCAGTCGAGCCCTTCCCCGGCCGCAGACCCCGGACCCTTCCCCGTCCGCGGCGCAGAGATCCCGGACCCTTCCCCGTCCCTGGCCGCTGGGGCCCGAACCCTTGCCGTCAGGAATCCGGCCGCGCTACGACTGGCAGTGGGACCGGAGCATCAGCACCGGGACCGCGGCCTTGTGGAGGACGCGGTGGGAGACTGAGCCGAGCAGGGCGCGGTGGACTCGGCTGTGGCCGTGTGAGCCCATCACCAAGAGGTCGTAGGACTCCGAGGCGACCATCTTCAGGATCGTCTCGGCGATCTCGCCGTGGTCGAGGCGGGTGGTGACGCCGACGTCGTGGGGGATCTCGGCGAGGGCTTCCTTGATGATCTGGTTGTGGGACTCGTCGGTCTCCGGCGGCGGCGCGACTCCCGGACCGACCGGCGTCGGGGTGTTGGGGACGATCGTCAGCAGGGTCAGCTTCGCGTTCTGATCGCGAGCCAGGGCGACTGCGTGGCGGAGCGCCGTCTTCGAGTCCGCCGAGCCGTCGAGCGCCACCAGGATATGGCGGTAGATGCTCACTTCACGTCTTTGTCATTGCTTGATGACAACTCTTCCCATAACGGTACACGGCCCGTCCCACGGGCACTCACCCGGAGCGAGCATAAGCGGGATCGGGGTCGCTGTGGGCCACTTAACGAAGTGCCGAAGGGCCGTCACCAGACCCTCGAAATGCCTTCTAAGCGGGCGATTAGTCAAAAGAGTTGCGCAAATCAAAAGGCGTGTTATGCTGCCGCACGAATCGAGCATTCAGGGAACTCGATCCATCGGTTTTGGTCGAGGCCCAGGAGCTCGTTTTTCATAGCCAGCACCTGTGCCTTAATCGGTTAAAGGACCGGACTTGTAAGCCGGAGATCCGGGTTCGAGCCCCGGCAGGTGCATTCCACAATCGGAAGCGTCCGGGGGGACGGGGCTATGGCAGGGAATCTTTTCGACAGCATCGACGGGGTCGCCGCGGGGAGCGGGCCGGCCGCGTGGGCGGCGCGCTCGCCCTTCCGGCCGGAGAGCCGACCGGGACCTGATGCTGGTGCCGCGGGTGAGCGGTGACTGGACCGCCGACGAGCTGGCGCGCGAGGCGCTCGCTCGGATCGCCGCCGACCCGGCCGTCGCCGAGGCCCGCGAGCACGCCAAGGGCGTCGACATCCGCCTCGACGACGAGTGGGTGGAGGCGCGCGGCGAGGCGCTCGAGGAGGGCGGCGACCCGGACGCCGATGCCGACCTCGCCGCCGGCGCCCGCTACGCCGTCTACTTCTGGGGCGCCAACACGACCAAGGCGCTCCACATCGGCCACCTGCGCAACCTGGCGCTCGGCAACGCGATCGCCGCGGCCCTGCGGGTCGGCGGCGCCAGGGTCGAGAACCGCAGCCTGATCTGCGACGTCGGCCGCAGCATGGGGGAGGCGATGGCCGGCGTCGTCGCCTCCGGCCGCGCCGACGACGTGCTCGGCGGCGACAACGGCGAGAAGTCCGACCACTTCGTCGGCCTCTGTTACGCCGACTACGTCAAGGCGGGGCGCGAGGCGCTGGGCGACGACGGCGCCGAGGATTCGGTCGCCCGCGAGGCGGCGCTCTACGACGACAAGGCCGACGAGCTGATGATGCGGGTGCTGGACGGCGACCAGGGGGCGCTCGAACTGTGGTCGAAGACGCGGGCGGCGGTGATCTCCGGGCAGCGCAAGACGCTCGCCCGCCTCGGCGTCCCCTTCGACAAGGTGATCTTCGAGTCCGACTACCTGCCCGAGGTCGCCGAGCTGACCAACCTCGGGCTGCGCGAAGGGACGCTGCGCCGGCGCGCCGACGGGATGGTCTTCTACCCGACCCAGCGCGAGGAGCTGGAGGAGATGCCGCTGGTCCGCTCCGACGGGCTGCCGACCCAGCACATGCGGGCGCTCGCCTACTGGGCGGCGGCGCCGGAGCTCGACGACTGCACCTCGCTGCAGGTCTGCGGCACCGAGTGGGTCTCCCACGTCACCTGCCGGCGCCAGCTGCTCGACGCGCTGGCGATGGCGAGGTCCGGCGGCAGCCCCAACCCGGTCACCAACGGCAACGGCGCGGGCGGGCCGCCGACCTACGACGTCTTCCACGGGATGGTCGCGCGGCGAAACGAAGCGGTCAGCTCCTCCAAGCAGGGGGCGCTCCTGATCGACGACATGGTCGAGTGGCTCGACGATCAGATCGCCGCCGACCCGGAGCTGGACGCGGTGCGGCGGGCGCACCCGCAGCCGGAGCGGGTGGCGGCGCGGGTGATCATGGCCTGGTTCCTGCTGACGACGACCTCGAAAGGGGTCGAGTTCGAGCCGGAGCTGCTGTTCGAGCCGGAGCGCAGCCTCGGCTGGGACATCGTCGTCGCCCAGGCGCACGGGGCGGCGGTCCCGGTCGGCGCCGGGGCGCCGGGCGGCGGCATGGAGTCCGGCGGCGGTGGCGCCGAGGACCCCGACTACCGCTTCGCCGTGGTGCAGTCGGAGCTCTTCCGCCGCCACCTGCGCAGCGCCGTCGACGACCTCGACCCGGTGCCGCTCGCCCGCTACCTCTCGCACTTCGCCCGCTGGTACGGGGCGCAGGAGCGCACTCCCCGGGTCGACGCGGTCGCCCGCACCCTGCTCGACCGGGGAGTCCGCGGGCTCGGGCTGGAGGCGGCGTGATGCGCACCCTCCTGGTCGACAACCACGACTCCTACACCTACAACGTCTTCCACCTGCTGGCGGCGGCCTCCGGGGAGGAGCCGACCGTGGTCAACAACGACGCGGTCAGCTGGCGGGTGCTGAGCCGCTCCAAGTTCGACGCCTACGTGCTCTCGCCGGGGCCGGGACGGCCGGAACGCTGGCACGACTTCGGCGTCTGCCGGGACATCCTCCGCTACAGCGAGGTGCCGGTGCTGGGGATCTGCCTCGGCCACCAGGGGATCGGCAACCTGCTGGAGGGCGGCGTGACCAGCGCCCCGCAGCCGATGCACGGCCGGCTCAGCCACGTGCGCCACCGCGGCACCGGCATCTTCACCGGGGTGCCGCAGGACTTCTCCGTGGTCCGCTACCACTCGCTGGCGATCACCGGGCCGGTCGGCCCGGAAGGCCACGTGGTCGCCTGGGCCGACGACGGCGTGGTGATGGGCGTCGAGCACGACTCGCGGCCGATCTGGGGCGTCCAGTTCCACCCCGAGTCGATCGCCACCGAGTTCGGCGACCGCATCGCCCGCAACTTCTTCGAGCTGGCCGCGCGCTCCGCCGAGCCGGATGCGCCCCAGCAAAACTTCGCGCGCCGTTCCCAGGGCTCCGGTGGTCGGCGGGCCGAAAAGCGCTCTATGTCAGCGCTTTCCGGCCCATCGACCACCGGGGTGGCGCGCGAACCCTTGAGGACGACCGAGGTCGAGCCGGCGCGCCGCGGCTGGACCGTGCTGTCGCGGACGCTGGAGGGGGCGGCGCCGACCGAGCACCTCTACGAACGGCTCTTCGGCGGCGCCGCGGATTCCTTCTGGCTCGACTCCGCCGACGCGCCGACGTGGCTCGCCCAGTGCTCGTACATGGGGACCAGCGCCGGGCCGGCCGAGCGCCACCTCACCTACGACGTCGACGCCGCCGCGACGAGCATCCGCACGCCCGCCGGCACCGAGGTCCGCCACGGCTCGATCTTCGACCTGCTCGAGCAGCAGATGGAGGAGATCGAGGCGGAGGCGCCGATCGGTGTCGACCGCGGCCTGATCGGCGGCTACGTCGGCTACCTCGGCTACGAGCTGAAGGCCGACTGCGGCGCGACCAACCAGCACAGCTCCGACCTGCCCGACGCGGAGCTGATGTTCGCCAACCGCGTAGTCGCCGTCGACCACGCCCGCGAACGCACCCACGTCTTCGCCCTCGTCAACAACGATGTTGATGGGCCGAAAACTCCTGATATGGAGGACTTTTCGGCCCATCAGCACGAGCGGGCGGTGCAGGTGGCGTGGCTGGAGGAGGCGACGCGGATGGCGGCGGCGGCGATCTGCGATCCGCCGACCGAGCGGCCGCTCGACCCGCCTGCCGAGCCCGGGTCCCGGGTCAACTTCCGGGTCGGCCGCGGGCGCGCCCAGTACCTCGCCGACATCGAACGCTCGCAGGCCGAACTGGCGGCGGGGGAGTCCTACGAGGTCTGTCTGACGGACCAGATCTCGACCGACGCGAGCCCCGACCCGTTCGCCCTCTACCGTCGCCTCCGCCGCTCGAACGCCTCGCCGTTCGCCGCCTTCCTGCGCTTCGGCGACACCGTGATCGTCAGCTCCTCGCCGGAGCGCTTCCTCTCGGTCGCCCGCGACGGGGCGGTGCAGGCGCGGCCGATCAAGGGGACGATCTCGCGCGCCGAGGATCCGGCCGAGGACGCCGCCCGCCGCGCCGAGCTGGCGGGCGACGAAAAGACCCGCGCCGAGCACCTGATGATCGTCGACCTGCTGCGCAACGACCTCGGCCGGGTCAGCGAGGTCGACTCGGTCCGCGTCCCCGACCTGATGGTGGTCGAGCCCTACGCGACCGTGCACCAGGTGGTGTCGACGGTGACGGGCATGCTGGAAGCGGGGCGCACGCCGGTCGAGTGCGTCCGCAACTGCTTCCCCGGCGGCTCTATGACCGGGGCGCCGAAGGAGCGGACGATGGAGATCATCGACGAGCTCGAGGACGAGGCGCGCGGGGTCTACTCGGGGGCGATCGGCTACTTCGGCGTCGACGGTGCGGTCGACCTCTCGATCGTGATCCGGACGATCGTGATCCGCCCCGGCCGGACGACGATCGGCGCCGGCGGGGCGATCGTGATGCAGTCCGATCCGGAGGAGGAGTTCGACGAGATCCTCCTGAAGGCACGGGCGCCGATGGCGGCGATCGCCCGCACGGTGACCGGCCGGGCCGACGAGGAGGCCTGGACCGTCGAGCTGGAGCCGGGTGGCGGACGCGCGGCGGCACTTGGTGTCGCTGGGGCGTCGTCAAGTGCCGGATCGCGGAGGCACGGGGAGCGCGAGCGCGGCCTCCGATCATGGCGACGCAAGGAGCGAGCGCGCGGCATGAGCGAGGTGGCGACGCAGATGCCGGCCTTGGGGCCGGGAAGCGTTGGCTGGGAGATTCGCCCGGCGCGGGCGGAGGACGCTCCCGGCGTGGCGGCCGCGGTCGCCACGCTGGTCGCCGAGCTGGGCGGCTCGCCACCGCCGCGGGCGGCGATCGAGCGCGAGGCGCGCGCACACATCGGTGACCCGGCGCTGGGCATCGTCCTCGTCGCCGCGGCCGGCCCCGGCCTCACGGCGAGTTCGCGGTCCTCCGCGGATGGCGCGACGCACGGTGAACTCGTCGGCGCGCTGACCGCGAGCTGGGCGCGGGCGATCCAGGTCGCAGGCCGCCTCTTGACGATCGAGGTGCTGTGGACCCGCCGCGAGTGGCGCGACCGCGGCGTCGGCGCCGCCTTGGTCGAGTCGCTCGCCTCCGCCGCGGCGGCCGAGGGCGCGGGCCGGGTCGAGGTCGGCCTGCCGCGCGAAAGTTTCGCCGCCCTGCGGGCGACCGAGCGCTTCTACCTCGCCAACGGCTTCGAACGCCTCGGCCCGCGGATGCGGAGGAGCGTCCCATGAGCGAGATGGTGATGGTCGAGCAGCGCACCAACGGGCACGACGCGAGCTCGGTCTGGATCCGCGAAGGCGGCGTGCGGCTGGAAGGGCACGACTGCGACGCGCGGCTGATGGCCCTGCGGCTGGGGCTGCGCCGCCACTTCGGCGTGCGGGCGGTCGACGCGGCGGCGGGCGACGAGGAGCTCGACCGGGCGCTCGCCACCCTGCACGGACACCATCACCTCGCGGCCCTGGCGGCGGCGGGTGAGGACGCGGCGGTGATGCCGGAGCTGGCGCCGCCGGGCCTCGAGCCCGACATCCCGGTCAACGCGGCGCTGGTCGCCGCCGCCCGCGAGGCCGTCCGCACCGCGATCTCGGCCGCCGGCCGGCTCCTCGACGGCGACCAGTACTCCTACGCCGTCTGTCGACCGCCCGGCCACCACGCCGGCCGCGACTTCATCGGCGGCTACTGCTACCTGAACAACGCCGCCGCGGCGGTGCAGGCGCTGCGCGACGGCGGCCTCACCCCGGTCGGCGTCCTCGACCTCGACCTGCACTACCCGAACGGGACCTCGGAGCTGGTCGAGCGGATGGGCGCCGACGCGACCCTGCACTCGCTGCACACGTCCCCGGTCACCAACGTCGCCGCCGGGACCGAGCTGCCGCGGGCGCCGCGCGAACGCGCCCACGCCTTCGCCGCCGCCCCCGACCCGGTCGCCTACCTGGCCGAGGTCGAGGCCTCCCTCACCGAGCTGGCGGCCGACCTCGGCCGCGCTGGTCGTCTCGCTCGGCTACGACACCGCCGATGGCGACCCGCACGGCGACTGGCACTTCGGCCCCGAGGTCTTCGCCGGGATCGGCCGCCTGCTGGCCGCCACCGGCCTGCCGGTCTGCGTCGTGCAGGAGGGCGGCTACGCGCTCGAGACGCTGGCCCCGTGCAGCCACGCCTTCGCCGCCGGCCTGCTCGGGGAGGACCCGGCATGAGCACCACCGAGGAGGAGCGCACCGTGTCCTCGGCGAGGCAGGCGCCCGCCGACGCGGCGCTGACCGACGCCGAGCGCGCCGTCGCCGCCGGGCTGGCGCCGTTCCGCGCCCGCCTCGACGAGATCGACGCCCAGCTGGTCGACCTGCTCGGCGAGCGCTTCCAGATCTGCCGCGAAGTCGCCGTCCACAAGTCAGAGAAAGGAATCGAGATGATGCAGCCAGGCCGGGTCGAGATCGTCCGCGCCCGTTACCTCCAGCACGGCGCCGAGGTCGACCTGCCGTCCGACTTCACCGCGGGCTTCTTCGACCTGATGATCGACGCCACCTGCCGCGCCGAGGACGAGTTGATGGGGCGCCTCGCCGGGGAGGAGGCAGCATGAGCCTGCCGCCCGGGCCACGGCTCCCGCGCACGCTGCAGGCGGTCGGCTGGGCGCAGCGCACGCTGCCCTGGCTGGAGAAGTGCCGGGCGCGCTACGGCAACACCTTCACCCTCCGCATCCGTCACTGGGGCGACTGGGTGGTGCTCGCCGACATCGCCGACATCAAAACGATCTTCACCGCGGGCGACAAGGTCGGCTTCGCGGTCGCCAACCCGCTGCTGCCGCCGGTGCTCGGGCGCCGCTCGGTGATGCTGACCGAGGAACCCGAACACATGGTGCGCCGCAAAATCGTCCTGCCGGCGTTCCACGGCGAGGCGCTCGCCAACGACTCGGTGATGATCCGCGAGGTCGCCCGCAACGAGATCGAAGCCTGGCCCGAGCGCGAGCCGTTCCAGCTCTGGCCGCGGATGCAGTCGATCTCCCAGGAGATCGTGATGCGGGTCGTCTTCGGGCCGCGCGCCGAGGACCCGCGGCTCGACCGGCTCCGCGATCACCTCAACAAGCTGACCGAATGGCTGAACCACCCGCGGGTGCTGCCGGGTCTGGTCCTGCTCGGCCCGGGCTGGCTGCGCCGCGCCCCCGGCTACCTGCACACGATCCGGCCGATCGAAGAAGAGGCGCTGGCCGAGGTCCGCCGCCGGCGCGCTGAAGACGAGCACGCGCGGCCCGACATCGTCTCGATGCTGATCGCCGCCCGCCGCGAGGACGGCTCGCCGCTCGGCGAGGTGGAGCTGCGCGACGAACTGGTGACGCTGCTCACCGACGGCCCGACCTCGACCTCGCTCGCCTGGGCCTTCGAGCGCATGCTGCGCAACCCGCACACCCTGGAACGCGCCCGCCGCGAGGTGCTCGACGACGACGGCGACGCCTACATCGAAGCGGTGAGCAAAGAGATCCTCCGTCTGCGCACGCCGATCCCGGTGATGGTCCGCCGCCTGCGCGAGCCGATGCGGGTCGCCGGCCGCGACCTCCCCGCCGGCACGGTCGTCGCGCCCTGCGCCCACCTGGTCCACCGCGACCCCGAGCACTACCCCGAACCGCTGCGCTTCCGGCCCGAGCGCTTCCTCGAGAAGCCGCCCGGCACCTACACCTGGATCCCCTTCGGCGGTGGCGTGCGCCGCTGCCTCGCGGCGAGCTTCGCCGAGATGGAGATGCGCCAGGTGATGCGCGAGGTCCTCGGCTCGGTCGAGCTGCAGTTGGTCAGCGACCGCCAAGAGAGTGTCCGTAAAGCGGCGATCTCCTTCAGTCCGGGAGAGAAGGGGCTGGTGATGGTGGCATGAACCGAGACGGTGGGGGAGAGATGCCGGTATCCGATCTGCTGATCGTCGGGGCCGGGGCGAAGGCCGCCGCGATCGCCGCCAAGGTGGACGCGCTGAACCGCCTCGGGCACGCGCAGCTGACGGTGACGATCGTCGAGAAAACCGAGCCCGCCGCCTCCTGGCTGGGGCTGAACGGGATGACCTCGGGCGAAGAGCCGCTGGCCGTGCCGCCGATCAAGGACGTCGGCTTCCCCTACCGCAGCTCGCGCCAGTTCCCCGAGGTCGGCGACGAGCTCGACGCGGCGCTCCTGCCGCTGAGCTGGCAGCGCCACTCGATCGAACGCGGCGAGTACGCGCCCTGGGTCAACTCCGGCGCGCCGTCGATCCTCCACCGCGATTACGGGACCTACCTCGGCTGGGTGCTGGCGCGGGCGACCGAGGGCGTGACCACGCTGCCCGGCCGGGTCGTCGCGGTGACGCTCGACGCGGCGCGCGAGCAGTGGGTGATCGAGGTCGAGGGCGACGGCGGCGGCGCGCCGACCCGGCTCGCCGGGCGGGCGCTGCTCCTGACCGGGCCGGGCGTCCACCGCGCCTTCCCGCACGACCCGGCGGCCGAGCCGCGGGTCCTCCACTGCGACTCGCGGCGGGGCGAGTTCGGCCGCCTGCCCGCCGAGGGCGAGGTCGACGTGGCGATCGTCGGCGGCGGCGAGAGCGCCCTCTCGGCGCTGGTCTTCCTGCGGGCGCTGCGCCCGCAGGCCCGGATCACCGTCTACACCCCGACCCTGCCGCTGAGCCGCGGCGAGAGCTTCCTCGAGAACCGGGTCTTCGCCGATCCCGACGACGTCGACTGGGCGGCGCTCGACCTGGAGACGCGGCGGGACTTCATCAAGCACTGCGACCGCGGGGTCTTCGACGCCGGCGCGGTCGCGCGCCTGGCGGGGGAGCAGCGGTGCTCGTTCGAGCTCGGCCGGACCGTGCACGCGAACGCCGCCCTGGACGGGGTCGAGCTGGCGCTGGAGACGCCGACCGGGCCGCGCAAGGCGCGCCACGACTACGTCGTCAACTGCACCGGCTTCGACCTGCTGGCGCAGCTGCGCGGCCTCTTCGCCGAGCCGGTGCGGACCGAACTGGAGTCGCGGGTCGGCGCGATCTGGGACCGCGAGCCGCAGACCGAGCTGCGCTTCGACCGCTCGCTGGCCCTCGACGGGCTGGAGCCGCGCCTCCACATCCCCGGCCTGGCGGGCCTGAGCCAGGGGCCGGGATTCGCCAACCTCGGCAGCCTCGGGCTGCTCGCCAACCGGGTCCTCTCGCCGCTCCTGCCGGCGCTGACCCGGATCAAGAGCGGTGCGGCGGTCAGGAGCGGCGCGATGGCGGCGCTGACGGTCCTGATGGTCGCGCTGCTCGCCGGCTGCGGGCGGCGGGTCGACCTCCTCCGGGCAGACCGAAGCAGAAGCCAAGCCGCCGGCGAAGGAAACGAAGACGACCGCCTCGACCCCTGCTCCCAAGGAAGAAGCGACCAGCGCGGTCGGCAAAGAACCGGCCTTCCCCGGCATCGACCTCGCCAACTCGCGCTTCGTCGAAGGGCCGATCGACGGCTCCTCCGCGCACAAGCTGAAACTGGCCTGGGAACTGCCGAGCGAAGCGCAGAGCACCTACGGCTCGTTCGCCGCCTCGCCGGTCGTCAGCACCGGGATCGTCTTCATGCAGGACCTCGACTCCAACGTCACCGCGGTCAACCTGAACACCGGCGCCGTGATCTGGGAAGCGAAGCTCGAAGAACCCGATCAGGGCCCGAACGGGGTCACGGTCGATGAAGGCAAGGTCTTCGGCGCGACGGCGACGAAAGCGTTCGCGCTGAACGCGACGAGCGGCGAAGTGCTGTGGGAAACCAACCTGACGGTGAAACCGAAAGAAGCGATCGACATGTCGCCGGGGATGCACGACGGGCTGGTCTACCTGTCGACCGTGCCGACCGACGTGACCAGTGCCTACAACGGCGGCATCGCCGGGGTGCTGTGGGCGCTCGACGCGAAGACCGGGGCGAAAAAATGGAAGTTCTACACCGTTCCGAAGGGCCTCTGGTCGAAGAAGCACCACGCGATCAACGCCGGCGGCGGGGTCTGGTACGCGCCCGCCTTCGACGAAGAAGGGGGGATGTACATCGGGACCGGCAACCCGGTCCCGTGGCCCGGCGCCGAAGGACTGCCCTGGGGCGCCAGCCGTCCCGGCCCCGACCTCTACACCGACTCGATGGTGAAGCTGAACGCGAAGACGGGCAAGCTCGACTGGTACCACCAGGTGACCCCGCACGACGTCTACGACTGGGACTTCCAGGACCCGCCGATCCTCGCCACGATCGGCGGCAGGAAGGTGGCGATCGGCGCCGGCAAGTCCGGTCAGGTGGTCGCCGTCGACGCGGGGACCGGCAAGCCGGTCTGGCAGACGGCGGTCGGCAAGCACAACGGCCACGACGACGACGGCCTGCTGGCGATGCGCGGGGAAACCTCGAAGCTGCCGAAGAAGGCGACCGTCTACCCGGGCACGCTGGGCGGCGTGATCGCCCCGATGGCGGCCTCGAAGACGACCCTCTTCGTCCCGGTCGTGAACCACGCGCTGACGATCGAAAACGGGACCACGATCGGCGAAAGCGAATCGATGACCGGCGAAATGGTCGCCCTCGACCTCGCCACCGGCAAGGAAGAGTGGCACCAGAAATACGAAACCGCCGCCTTCGGGGCTCCGGTCGCTGTCAACGACATGGTCTTCTTCGCCACCTTCGACGGCAAACTGCACGGGCTCGACGGCAAGTCCGGCAAGGCGGTGTGGTCGGCGCAGCTCCCGGCCGGCTCGAACTCCGGCATGAGCGCCTACGGCGACACCCTGCTCGTCCCCGCCGGCCTGCCGCTGCAGGAAGGCCAGTCGCCGGCCCTGGTCGCCTACAGCCTCGGCGAATGAGCGACCCGCGCTGAGTGATCACCACACCATGGTGTGGTGAATTCCACGCGCGCGGTGCTACCCTCGGCCGGTGTCACCGCCCGGTGACAAGGCGACCGCCGCTCGCCGCCCGCACGACGCCGAGGCGTCCCGGCGCGCCCTCCTCGACGCCGGCCGCGAGGTCTTCGACGAGGTCGGCTACGACCGCGCGACGACGCGTGAGATCGGCGACCGGGCGGGCGTCGACCCGGCCCTGATCGCGCGCTACTTCGACTCCAAGGAAGGCCTCTTCATCGCCGCGATCGCGGCTGGCTCGCCGGCGGACGAGGAGATCGACTTCGCCCCGGCGGAGCTGCTGCGCTTCCTGCTCGAGCGCTGGGACGAACGCGGCCACAACCCGATCAGCCGCGCCCTCGCGAGCCCGGCGCTGACCGACGGCGCGCGCGAGCGGATCAGCGCCGTGGTCGGCGACCGCGTCCTCACCGGCCTCGCCGCCGAGCTGCGCGACCGCGGCACCGCCGACGCCGAGCTGCGCGCCGAGCTCCTCGTCGCGCTCGCGGTCGGCGTCGCGATGACCCGCGCCAACGGCACCCTGGAGACGCTGGCGGCGGCGCCGCGCGAGGAAGTGCTGGCGGCGCTCGCCCCTCTCGTCCGCGCCTTGCAAGACTGAATCTCAGTGGCGACCAAGCGCAGCTCCGGAATCCTCCTCTACCGCGACCGCGACGGCACCACCGAGTTCCTGCTGATCCACCCCGGCGGGCCCTACTGGGCGCGCAAAGACGAGGGCGCCTGGTCGATCCCCAAGGGCGGCATCGAGGAGGACGAGGACTCGCGAACAGCGGCGCTGCGGGAGCTCGACGAGGAGCTCGGCCCTGCCCGCCCCGAGCTCGACCCCGAGGCGCTGATCGACCTCGGACAGGTCCGCCAGCGGGCGGGCAAAGTAGTCGACGCCTGGGCGGCGGAGGGGGACTTCGACCCCGCCGCCCTCGACAGCAACACATTCGAGATGGAGTGGCCGCCGCGGAGCGGCCGTGAGGTCGTGTTCCCGGAGGTCGACCGGGCCGACTGGTTCGCGCTCGAGGAGGCCAGGCGCAAGCTGCTGCCCGCGCAGGGCGAGTTCCTCGATCGCCTGTTGGGCCACCTCGAACGCGGTTAGACTCGGCCCAGGATGGCCGACGAGTCAACGCCACTGGCGGCGCGGCTGCTGGGCGCCGGGGCGCGCGGCGCCGGCGCGGTCGGGCCGCGCCACCGGGATCGACAAAGCCGTGGAAATCGCCACCGAGGAGGCGATCGTCTCGGCGATCGAAAGCGAGGCGGTGGAGCGGGCGATCGCCCGGGTGCTGGAAGGGCCGGTGATCGAGGAGGCGGTGCAGGGGGCGCTCGACAGCGCCGTGGTGAAGAAAGCGCTGCTGGAGACGCTCGACAGCGAGCTGGTCGACGAGGTCTGGCGCCGGCTGCTGGCCGGCCAGCAGGTCCAGCAGCTGGTCGAGCGGATCGCCGAGGCGCCCGAGGTGCGCGGCGCGATCGCCTCGCAGAGCATCGGGCTGCTCGGCGACATCGGCCGCACGATCGCCAAACTCGCCCGCGACCTCGACGACTCCGCCGAGCGGCTCCTGCGCCGGATCTTCTTCCGCCGCCGCCGGCCGCTGCCGACCAACCGGGCCGGGCGTGGTAACCCGCGGCGCCGCCTTCGCGATCGACGCGGTGATCGTCAACCTCTTCTTCACCGTCCTCGCCGGGGCGGCCACCCTGCTGGCGACCTTCTTCGGCGGCAGCGGCGACGGGGTGCCGCGAGGGAGCCCTGGCGGCCGGTTCGTTCATCTGGCTCGCCGTCGTCGGCACCTACCTGGTCGGCTTCTGGTCGCTCGCCGGGCAGACCCCGGGGATGCGCTTCCTCGGCATCAGGCTGAACGAACGGCGGCTGCCCCTGCGGCGCTCGCTCAGGCGGCTGATCGGCATGGGCCTCTCGGTGATCACCTTCGGGATCGGCTTCCTCGGCATCGTCTTCGGCGAAGCGCGGCGCAGCTGGGCCGACCGGATGGGCCACACCGAAGTGGTCTACGACGAGCGCCGCCCGACGCCCGCGCCTTGGTCGACCCTCTCGGGTCCCGCCGCGGTGCCGCCCCTCGCGACGCCGCTCGGCGCCGCTGCCGTGGCAGGCGCCGCGCCACCGCCGGCCGAGGCCGCTAAACCGGCGCCCCCGAGCGGTTCGGCAGGGCCCGCTGCGCCAGCAGCGTGAGGCTGCCGGTGCAGATCAGGAGCGCCACGTTCACCGCCAGCACCGCGAGCGCGCCGAGCGCCTTGTCGATCCCACCGCCGCCGATCGCCACGCCGAGGTAGGCGGAGGCGGGGATCGTCGTCACCGAGATCGCCACGCCGACCGCGGCCGCGGCGCCGCTCTCGAACGACAGCATCGCCGCGATCCCCGCCGCCGATGCGACCAGCACGGTCGAGTAGTCGAGGTGGGCGAGGGTGTGGAGGCTCGACTGCTCGACCTGGAAGCCGTCGGGGAGGATGCCGCTCACTTTCAGCAGCCAGGAGACGATGGCGGCGGTGACGACGACCAGCCCCAGGCCCAGGTTCAGCGTCGCGAACGAGCGCAGCGCCAGTTTCCGCTTGCCCGCGACGATGCCGACGCAGGTGGCGCAGATCGGCAGCAGGTCCGGGCTGACCGCCATCGCGCCGACGATCAGGATCGGGCTGGAGATGATCACGCCGACCGCGGCGATCACCGCCGCCACGTTGATCAGCGCCAGGTAGCGGGCCAGCGGCCACGAGTTGGCCCGCGCCGCCCCCATCACCTCGACCCAGGCGAGCCCGTCGACCCCCCGGTGCCCGGTCAGGTGCAGCCGCTGCGGCGCGACCACGTCGACCCGCGTCAAGACGTAGTCGTCGACCGAGATCCCGATCTCATCGATCGCCGTGATCAGCGCGTCGGCGCCGGCCGGCTCGACATCGGCGACGAACACCGTCCGCCCGGCCTCGCACGATTCGTCCGGCTGGCGGACCACCCGCCGCACCCCCTCCAGCTCGCGCAGCAGCGCGGCGAACGCTGGCTCCCGCCGCGCGTCCAGGGATGCATGAAGCCGCAGCACCCGCCCATCATGAGCGGGCCTGCGGCGGCTAGCTGACCAGCTTCAGGACCTTGAAGCTTTTCGAGCCGCGCGGGGTCTGGACCTCGACCGTGGCGCCGACCTCGGCGTCCATCAGCGCCTGGCCGATCGGCGACTCGGCGGAGAGCTTGCCTTCGGCGAGGTTGGCCTCGGTCGAGCCGACCAGGGTCCAGGTGACGGTCTCGCCTTTGGACTGGTCCTCGACTTCGGCGGTGCGGCCGAAGGCGAAGGCGTCGTCGCTGCCCTCGGAGGCCTCGACCACGACCGCGTTGCGGAGGCGTTCATCGAGGCGCTTGATCCGCGTCTCCATCATCGCCTGGTCGTCTTTCGCCGTGTGGTACTCGGCGTTCTCCTTGAGGTCGCCGAGCTCGCGGGCGACGCGGATGCGGTCGGCCATCTCATGGCGACGGGGCCCTTTGAGCTCGGCCAGCTCGGCTTTCAGTTCCTCGATGCCGGCGGCCGTGATCGGCTCTCCACCGGCGTTCTGATTGGCTGGACTCATTCCGGAAGGTTGCCAGATACAAAGTTCGCGTGGTCGGCCGCCCGGGAACGGCGCCGGCCGGACGGGCGCTCAGTCGCCGCCGTCTTCTTCGCCGAGCAGCGGCTGGGCGAAGGACTTCGTCTTCGGGTCGGCCGCCTTCGCCAGCTGGCCCAGCCCGAAGAGTTCCTCGGTCGAGCGCAGCAGCGAGTAGGGGTTGTAGGGGGCGGGGTCGGTCGCCCCCGGGGCGGCGAACTGGGAGACCAGCAGGGCGCCGGTCTTCAGCGGCTTGCTCTCCTTCGGCGCCCCCGGTTCCGGCGCGTTGACGCCGTTGAAGGTGACGATCAGGAGGCCGTCTTTCTTGAAGGCCGGCGATTCGACGATCAGCGGCACCGTTTCTTCGAGCCAGGCGTCGGCCGCCGCGGGCCCCGTCGGCGCCCCTTCCGGGCACTGCCCGGTGACCCCGGCGGAGCAGAGGTCGGGGGAGATGTAGGAGTAGTTGGCGGTGTTCTTTTCGCTCTTCAGGTCCTTCTTCAGCGCGGTGATCGGCTCGTCGTTGGTCGAGCAGGCGCCGAGGTCGAGCAGCGAGTGGAAGTTGGCGAACGGGTTCAGCTGCGCCGAGTAGCCGCCGACCACGGGCACTTCTGGTTCGGTCGCCGGGTAGACGCAGTTTTCCGGTTCGCCGGTGGTCGGGCTGACCATCCCTTCCATGTAGGCGTGCCAGGTGAAGGGGACCGTTTCGAACTGCGTGGCGAGGTTCTGGATTTCGACCTGGTAGGCGCAACCGTCGCCGGTGACGATCCCGGCGCTGCTCGTCTTCGAGCTCGAGGGGAACGCTTCGAAGATCGGGCAGCCTTCCTTGGTCGCCACGTTCGGCGGCTGGCCGCTGATCGCGGCGATCCCGTTCGGCGTCGTCGCCTGGTCCAGCACTTCGTAGTTGCTCAGCAGCGTGCCCTGGGGCATCAGCGTGCCGCTCAGGTATGGCATCGCGCTCGCCTTGCCGAAGGTCGCCGGGTAGCCGGAGCTGACCAGGGAGATGACGAAGACGTGCTTGACCCGGCCCGCTTCCGGCTTGGCCGGCGGCGCGGCTTCTTCGGGCGTTTCCGCCGGTTCTTCGGCCGGTTCTTCCACCGGTTCCGGGGCCGGTTCGGGCGCCGTTTCTTCCGGGACGAAGACCGGTTCGGGTTCGGGTTCGGGTTCGGAGGTGATCACGGGTTCCGGCGCCGGGGTCGATTCGCTACCCACGGCTTCGGCGGGTTCCGGTTCCGGTTCGGCGGCCGGTTCGACCGCCGCGATCGGGGTGCGGTCGGCGGCCAGGCTGTGGCCGAGGACCGAGGCCAGCGGGCTGGCTTCCGGCTGGTTGGTCGCCGCCGCGGCGACGATCGCCGAGGTGGCCACCACCGAGGAGGCGACCAGGAGGCCGAAGCGTTTGCCGGTCAGCGTCGCCGCGGCGGCGAGCGCCGCGCGGATCCGCACCATGACCCAGCCCCTCATACGCCGCCCTCGGTCGGGACCAGCGGCGTCCCGCACTGGGCGCAGAAGCGGACCGCGTGGCCGTAGGGGGCACCGCAGCCGGGGCAGAGGCCGGCGGCGTCGGCGCGCTCGAGTTCGAGCACCCGCTCGACCGCGAGCAGCTCGGCGTCGACCCGCTGCAGCTCGGCCGCCTTGCGGGTGAGCACGTCGAGCCGCACGTGGTCACGGATCGCCATCTCGTAGAAGGCACCGCCGAGATCGGCCTGCATGACGGTGAACTTCTCCAGCAGGCGGTCGCGCTGGGTGATCAGCTCGGCGCTTTCCTCCTCGCGCTGCTCGGCTTCCTTGGCCTCCTCCTCGGCGGTCTGTTTCGGCTTCGGCGCCTTATCGGCCTTGCGCCGCCCGGGGATCGGGAAGCGGGGCGGGCCGACCGGGGGAGCCACCGGTTTCGCGGAAGCCCCGTTCGAGGCGGGCGGCGCGGGCACCCCTGGCGGCGGGGGCGGTACCGGCACGCCGGGCTGGGCGGCCGGCGGCGGCGGCGGAACCGGAACACCGGGCGCTCCGCTCGGCGGCGCCGGTGGTACCGGCACGCCGGGCGCTGCTCCCGGCGGCGGGGGCGGCAGTTTCGCCGTCTGCGAGTGCGACTGGTCGCTCACGGTTCGACCCCCGGGGTCGACGCTTCTTCGGACCCCGTTCCTTCGCCGCCGACCACCGTCACGTCAGGCAGATTCTGCTGGGCTTTGATGTAGTTTTCGCCCGTCTGTTCGGGGTTTTCTTCGACGATTTTCGTGTCCGCTTCTTCGGTTTCTTTGTCCGCTTTGAAGCCGGTGACCTGGTGGACGGTGCCGTTCTTGGTCTTGTTCAGCACCTTGCCTTGGGTGGCTTCTTCGGCTTTCTTCGCCTTCTGTTTCGCCGATTCTTTGCCGCCGGTCTTGGCTTTGCCTTTGGCGCCTTTTTTCGTCGTCGTGGTCGTCGTCGGCGCTGCTTCCACGGCCACCGGCGCCGCCGCCACCTGCTGCTTTTCGGCTGAGTGCAGAGCTTTCAGCAGCGCCTCTTCGTTCGAGTCGCCGGAGCCGCCGCTGCGCCCGACGACGACGCCGAGCGCGACCGCGATCGGCAGCAGGGCGAAGAACCCGACCGCCGCCGCACGGCTGCCGCCGCCGGGCGCCTTGGCCTGCGATTTGGTCAGCGGCCGGCGCGCTTTTTTGCTCATCGCGGCGAAGTAGCGGGAGGAAGGGTTGGAGCCGTTGCCGCGCCGCGCCGCGCATTCGACGCAGTAGCGCTGCTGCGGATCCATCGGGGCCCCGCACTCTTCGCAGGGCTCCAGCCCGTGCGGCTTGGCCAGTGGGCTCTCGTCGCTCACTTCTTCCCCTTCTGCTTGTCGTGCTTGTGGTGCTTCGCCTTCTCCCTGGCCTTCTTCTTCGCGGCCTGCCGTTCGGCGCGTTCCTGGAGGTACTTTTCCGATTCGACCTTCTGGGCCGCCGCCTTTTCCTGCGTCGTCGAGCAGCCCGCGGCGACGCCGCCGAGCAGGCAGAGGCAGGCCGCGAGCGCCAGCAGGCGCATCGCCACCGAACCGCGCGGTCGATCGCGACTAGCCGAAGGCACCGCTGACGTACTCCGCCGTCCGCTGCTGCGCGGGCGAGTTGAAGAGCCGGGTGGCGCTGTTGTACTCGACCAGGTCGCCGAGGTACATGAAGGCGACGTGGTCGGCGATCCGGTAGGCCTGCTGCAGGTTGTGGGTGACGATCACGATCGCGACGTCGTCGCGCAGTTTCACGATCAGGTCCTCGATCACCGCGGTCGACTGTGGGTCGAGCGCCGAGCAAGGCTCGTCGAGCAGCAGCACCTCCGGTTCGGCGGCGAGCGCGCGGGCGATGCAGAGCCGCTGCTGCTGGCCGCCGGAGAGCTTCAGCGCCGGGTGCTTGAGGTTGTCTTTGACCTCCTCGAAGAGCCCCGCCCGCTGCAGCGCCGAGTGCACCTGCGGCTCCAGCACCTTCTTCTTCATCCGCCGCGATCCCTGCTCGCGCAGGACGTAGGCGATGTTGTCGAAGACCGACATCGGGAACGGGTTCGGCTGCTGGAAGACCATCGTCACCCGGCGCCGCAGGAGGGTCGGCTCGATCAGCGTGATGTCGACGTCGTCGAGGCGGATCGAGCCGGACAGTCTGGCCGCCGCGGTCAGCTCGGTGAGCCGGTTGAGCGAGCGCAGCAGGGTCGTCTTGCCGCAGCCGGACGGGCCGATCAGCGACAGCACCTCGCCTTGGCGGATCGGCAGCGAGACGCCTTTCACCGCCTCTTTGGCGCCGTAGTGGATCGAGACCTTGTCGACCTCCATCCGCCGGATCGAGAACTGCGGTGCGGCGATCGAGCGTTTGGCGGCGACGAAGTTCGTCCCGCTCACCGGGCCGGCCTGCTGGGCCGGCGCGGGGTCCTGCGGGTCGAGCCGACGGATCGGCGGCGGCGGGCTCAGTGACTCCACGTTCCTACCTTTCGGGCGCGGCGATGGACGACGTCGGTGGCCGCGTTCAGCAGCAGCACCATCAGCAGCAGGACGAAGGCCGCCGCGTAGGCTTTCTGCGGTTGGTTGAGGTTGCCGGTCGGCGACGCCTCGTAGACGAAGTTGGTCAGCGAGGTGCCCGCGCCGCGCAGGTAGTCGAGCGGGAAGGGCGCGCCTTCGACCGGGCTGAAGTTCTGCGTCGCGCCGAGCAGCACGACGATGATCGCGGTGTCGCCGATGATCCGGCCGAGCCCGAGCATGCCGCCGGTGGCGATCTGCGGGCGAGCGGTCGGCAGCAGGATCCGCCGCGTCGTCGCCGCCTTCGTCTTGCCGACCCCGTAGGAGGCCTCGCGGACGTGGCGGGGGATCGCGTTCAGCCCCTCGCGGGTCGAGGCGACGATCAGCGGCAGCGCCTCCAGCGCCAGCATCGAGGAGGCGGCGAAGAAGGAGCGGCCGAAGACGACGCCTTCGTTCGACTGGCTGAGGAAGCCGACCGCGGTGCTGGTGAAGATCACCGTGCCGAAGAGGGCGAGGACGATCGAGGGGATGCCGGCGATCGCCTCGATCGTCAGCTCGGTCACCCGGGCGAGCGCCCGGGGCTTGCCGTACTCGACCAGCCAGACCGCGATCGCGACCCCGGTCGGGAGCGCGATCGAGATCGCCATCACGCCGAGGATGATGGTGCCGATGAAGGCGTCGGAGAAGCCGCCGGTTTCGCCTTCGCTGAAGCCCGCGGCGGCCGGGGTCGTCAGCTGCGAGAGCTTCAGGTACTGGATCCCCTGGATCAGCAGGTAGATCACGATCGCCGCCGCGATCGCGCAGAAGAGCAGGCCGAGGAACCAGCAGAAGGCGAGGCCGAGACGGTCCAGGAGGCTCCAGGTGGAGGTGCCCTCGACCGCCTTGGTCGGCGGCACGTTGCCCTCGCCGGGGGGGACGACGCCGCCGGGGACGGCGGCCTCGAGCGCGGCCTGCTGCTCGACCGCGGTGCGCGGCTTGGTGCTCGACCCCTCCATCACGCGGCCCCGTACTTGTTCATCGCGCGGCGCGTCGCCCAGCCGGCGAGCGAGAACATCGCGCCGGAGAAGAGGAGGAAGGAGGCGATCGCGAACAGCGTCGCTTTGGCGGGCGGCGAGCTCAGCTGGTCGACGCTCTTGACGATCGTCGGCGCCAGCGGGCGCGAGGGCTCGTAGATGAAGATCAGGCCGTCGGCGGGATTGGGCGCGAACGCGGTCGAGCCGGAGATCATCGCCAGCATCACCGACTCGCCGATCGCGCGGGCGAGGGCGAGGACGGTGCCGGCGACGATCGCCGGGCGGGCCGCCCGCACGCCGATCTTCCAGATCGTCCGCCAGCGGTTCACGCCGAGGGCGAGCGAGCCCTCGAGCCAGCCGGCTTTGACCGAGCTCAGGGCGTCGGTGAAGATCGACACCATCAGCGGCGCGATCATGATCGTGAGGATGATCACCGCCGCCATCAGCGAGTAGCCGGTGAGCGAGATGATCCCCGCGACGGAGGCCTTCTGGTGCTCGTCGATCAGGTGGTTGCCGATGAAGGGGACCAGCACGAGGACCCCGAGCAGGCCGTAGATCACCGAGGGGACGCTGGCCAGGAACCGCACCACCGGGCGCAGGATGTTGCTCATCCAGGTGGGCGCGAACTCGATCAGGAAGACGGAGATGAAGAGCGCCGTGAACAGCCCGAGGAGCACCGAGCCACCGCAGATCAGGATCGTCGACCAGATCAGCGGCCAGGCGTGGAAGGTGTAGACGTAGCCGGCGCCGCCTTCGGCCGACTGTGAGATTTCGCTGAGCTCGTTGTCGACGTTGCCCCCGGGGGTGAACCAGGAGAGGCCGTTGTGGGCGAACGACGGCCAGCCGTTGATGAAGACGACGACGATCAGCGCCAGCAGCAGGCAGACGATGAAGACGACCAGCGCGCCGAGCATCCGCTCGACGCGCTGGTCCGACCATTTCGGGCCGTACTCCGGTTGGAACTGCTCCTCCAACCCCTGGCCTTACTTCTTCTTGTTGAACGCGGCGACGCCGCCGGCTTTGTTGATGACTTCACCGGCGAGCGGGCTGGTACGGGCCCAGTCGACGAATTTCTGCACCGCGGGCGACGGGCTGGCCGTCGGCAGCACGATGAAGATGTAGCGGGACAGCGGGTACTTCAGCGGTTCGACGCTGATCTTGCTGGCTTCGCATTTGACGCCGTTCACCTTGACCGACTTCAGACCCTTTTTCTGCCAGGCGAGACCGGCGTAGCCGATCGCGTTCGGGTCCTGTTTGACCGCGTTGACGACGAGGCCGTCGGCGGTCAGAGCGTTGACGTTCGAGGCCGGCGGTTCGTTGTTCAGCACCGACTGGAGGAAGAAGTTGTAGGTCCCTCCGTTGGTGTCGCGGCCGACCGGGTCGATCGTGGTTTCCAGGCCGGAGCCAGGAACCTGGGTCCAGCTGGTGAGGATGCCCCGGTAGATGTCGTGGAGCGACTGGGTGCTGATTTCGGTCAGCTTGTTCTTCGGGTTGACGTCGATGCACAGACCGTCGAGGTAGAGCTTGATGTACGTCGTCCCGGCGTCGCTCGGAAGCGGGGTGCGGGCCTGACCGGCGAACTGACTGGTTCCGTTCTGCACGTCTTTGATGCCGGCGTTCCCGCCGTCAGGCGTGTAGGTGAACTTGATCTTCGGGTTCACCTGCTTCGTGTACGTGGCGAAGAGAGCCTGCAGCACCGGCTGCGCGGCGACGGAGCCGGACCCGATCAGGGTCTGGGCGCCAGCCGACGCCGGCACAGCCAAGCCCAGGAGGGCTAGCGCCGTGATGGCGAGGGTCTTGATTCTCATTCGGTAGTTCCTCTCTTGCCGGGTGAGGGAGCGGTTTCTTGACCAACTTGGTCGCCTTAAGCTATCACTTTCAGTAGTTTATTGACGAGCATTGTCAAGAAGGCCGCCCGGCACGGCCACGAAAGTGAGGAATCAAGTTGTTGAAGAAGAGGCTGTCAACCCCTCGAGCGGCGACCGTCATCGTGCTGGCGGCCGTGGTCGCCCTCTCGGTGACGGTGGCTCCGTCGATCGCGTCATCGTTCTTGACGTCGCAGGCGGCATCGAAGAAGTTCGTCACCAACCAGAAAGCCGCGAAGACCTACGTCACCAAGGCGCAGGCCAACGCGAAAGCGGTCAACTACCTGACCAAGAAAGCCGCCGCCAACACCTACGTGGCTAAAAAAACGGCTCCGCTGACGCCGGTCATCGGCATCGCCGCGGGCACCACGCCGTTCTCGGCCAACGCGACGACGGCGGGCTACATCCCGACGGCGTTCACCTCGTTCGCTACCAAGGCCAACGTCAGCTCGGCGGTGATCACGTTCTCCGGGACCGCCAGCTGCACCAATGGCTCGACCACGAAAGCGCCGACGCCTGACCAGGCCTGCCCGGTGCAGATCCTCGTCGACGGCACGACCACCGGCAAAGTCAGCTTCGCCCCGGCGACGCTGGAAGGCTCGGCGACCAAACCGCCGGCGGCCCTCGTCCACACGATCTCCCAGACGACCGTGCTGGGCAAAGGCGGGCACACGATCTCGATCCAGTACGCCGGTGCCTCGGGGCTGAACTTCCAGCTCAAATCCTGGAACCTCTCGGTCCAGGCCTACCCGCAGGCAGAAGAACCGGAAGAAGAAACGACGCCGAAGAAGAGCACGGGCGGCAAGTAGCCCCCGCTGCCGAAAGGGCCGCGCCTCTGGTCGGGCGCGGCCCCTCTTGCGTGCGGGGGGAGGACGGGATGGCCCCCGAACGAACCTCCACGCTGTTCGTGAGAGAGGGGGCCATCCCGTCCTCCCCCTGGGGCGGGACCCTTCTAGGGTCCCCGGCTAGCGGCCGGGGCGGGGGAGGTTCTCGCCGAGCACGAGGCGGGCGCGGTGGAAGATCGCGTCGTCGACGTTGCCCTGCGAGTCGTCCCGGTTGGCGGAGCGGGTGGTCCGGTTCTGGCCGGTTCCCGCCGGAGCTTCGTCGCGGACGAGCCCTGCGATCCGACCCCGCGAGGTGAAGGTGGTGCGTGAGACCTTCTTGGCCATCTCTGTGCGCTCCCTTCCGTAGTTTCTTGAGCGACTAGATCAAGATAACAGTACGGAGGAGATTCGACCGATGGACTTTGTTATCACCGGGGTGCCAGAATGGCCGACAACGGCGGTTTGGGCGGGGCGCCACCCGGCAAAGCGCACCCCGCCCGTCGCCTCTTCAAGCGGCTGCGGAAACCTCCGCATCGCCTCCGTCCGTGGGCTCCTGGGGAGTCGAGGCCCCAGGAGTGTTGGACGGGGACGAACCGTTGAAGCTTTTGGCGCGGACCGGGCGCAGGTAGGCGATCTGGCCCTCCTGCAGCTCCAGGCGCTGCGCTTCGCCGCGGGTCAGCTGCGCCCAGACCTCGGTGCCGTCGCCGAGCACGAACTCGACCCGGATCTCGAACCCGAGCGCGACGATCCGCTGGACCATCGCCTCCTCGGTGTTCTCGTCGCGGTCGCGCACGACCTCGATGTCGTGCGGCCGCACGTAGGCGTCGCCGAGCTTGTTGACCTCGCCGACGAAGCTCATCACGAACTCGTTGGCGGGCTTGTCGTAAAGGTCGTCGGCGCTGCCGGACTGCTCGACCCGTCCCTGGTTCATCACCACCAGCTGGCCGGCGACGTCCATCGCCTCCTCCTGGTCATGGGTGACGAAGATCGTGGTCACGTTCATCTCCTCGTGGAGGTTGCGCAGCCAGGTCCGCAGGTCCTTGCGCACCTTCGCGTCGAGCGCGCCGAACGGCTCGTCGAGCAACAGCACCTGCGGCTGCACGGCGAGCGCCCGGGCCAGCGCCATCCGCTGGCGCTGGCCACCGGAGAGCTGCGAGGGGTAGCGGTCGGCGAGGCCGGGCAGCTGCACCAGGTTCAGCAGCTCGTCGACCCGCTCGCGGATCGCGTCCTTCTTCCACTTGCGGATCTTCAGCCCGAAGCCGACGTTCTCGTACACGGTCATGTGCTTGAAGGCGGCGTAGTGCTGGAAGACGAAGCCGACTTCGCGCTTCTGGGTCGGCTTCTTCGAGACGTCTTCGCCGTCGATCAGCACCCGGCCGGTGTCGAGCGTCTCCAGTCCCGCGATCGCCCGCAGGAGCGTCGACTTGCCGCTGCCGGAGGGCCCGAGCAGCGCCGTCAGCGAGCCGTCCGGGACCTCGATCGATACGTCCTCAAGCGCCTGAAAGTCCCCGAAGCTCTTATTAGCTCCCTCGACTGAGATACCCATCAGGTCGCCTCCTTTCGTTTGAGCAGGTTCATCGCCATCAGCACCAGCAAGGCGAGGATGGCCAGCACGATCGCCGCGGCGAACGCGCCCGGAAGGTTGAAGTTCTGGTACTGCTGCTCGACATAGAGCGGCAACGTCTGGGTCTGGCCCGTGATGTGACCGGACACGACCGAGACGGCGCCGAACTCGCCGAGCACGCGGGCGGTGCAGAGGACGACGCCGTAGGCGACGCCCCAGCGGATCGACGGCAGGGTCACGCGCCAGAAGGTCTGCCAGCCGCTGGCCCCGAGCGTCTCCGCCGCCTGCTCCTGTTCGGTGCCGACCTCCTGCAGCACCGGCACCGTCTCCCGGACCACGAAGGGCACCGAGACGAAGATGCAGGCGATCACCATGCCGGGGAGCGAGAAGAGGACCTTGATCCCCGCTTCGCCGAGGCCCGGTTCGAACCAGCCGTTCTTGCCGTAGAGGAGGAAGAGCGAGAGGCCGATGACGACCGGGCTGATCGCGAACGGCAGGTTGATCACCGAATCGATCAGCCAGTTGAAGCGCCACCTGCTGCGGACCAGGAGCAGCGAGCAGATGATGCCGAAGACGGTATTCAGTGGCACCGCGATGACGACCGTGATCAGGGTCAGCTTCAGCGCGTGCAGGCCGTCGGTGGAGGTGATCGCTTCCCACGGCGGCGCGAGGCCCTTTTCGAAGGTTTTGTAGAAGAGCAGGACCAGCGGGGCGACCAGGAGCACGGTGAGGTAACCGAGCCCGAGGAAGCGCAGCCCCCAGCGGCTGGTGGACGATCCTTTGACGGCGCTATTCACGTTCGTCCTCCTCTCGCCGCGGCGGCGGTTGGGTGCCGGGGGCGCCGGTGTCGAGGTCGTCGGCACCCGCCTCGAGGGTCTCGGCGCCGCCGTCGGCGACCGGCATCAAGGTGAGGCCGCCCGCCCCGGCGCCCTGGGCGCGTTCGTGGCGGCTGCCCCAGCGTTGGATCACGGTGATCAGGACGAGGACGACGAGGGCCAGCGCCAGCAACACGACGGAGATCGCGGCGGCGCCGGTTTCGTTCCCCTGTTCGATCTGCTGACCGATCAGGATCGAGGCGACGATCGTGTTTTTGCTGAAGCCGGCGAAGATCAGCACCGAGCCGTACTCGCCGAGCGCCCGGGCGAAGGCGAGGGCGACGCCGGCGGCGAGGCCGGGGAGGAGGTTGGGGAAGATGACGCGGCGGAAGATCGTCGCGCCACCGGCGCCGAGCGAGGCGGCCGCCTCCTCCATCTCCCGGTCCATCTCGATCAGCAGCGGCTGCACCGCGCGGACGACGAAGGGGAGGGTGACGAAGCAGAGGGCGACGACGATCGCCGTACGCGAGAGCGCGATGTCGATGCCGACCGGGCTCTTGTTGCCCCAGAGCTCGATCAGGATCAGGCTGGCGACGATCGTCGGCAGCGCGAAGGGGAGGTCGATGATCGCGTTGACGATCGACTTGCCGGGGAAGTTGTCCCGGACCAGCAGCCAGGCGACGATCGTGCCGAAGACGCCGTTGATCGCGACGACGATCAGCGAGCAGACGAAGATCAGCTCGAGCGAGCTCTTCGCCGCCGGGCTGGTGACCTGACTCCAGAAGTGCCCGAGGCCTTCGCTGAACGCCTGGTCGGCGAGCGCCGCGATCGGCAGCAGGACGATCAGGCTCAGCCAGAGGACGACGTAGCCACGGCCGAGGCCCGTGCCCACCCCGGGCAGGCGGAACTGCCGTGCCCGGGGCGGTGCGACTGGTGCTTGTGCGGCATGGGCCTCCATCGATCAGCCGGAGGTCGTCGGGTATCCGAGTTCTTCGTAGATCTTGGTGACCGAGCCACCTTCTTCTTCGAAGAACTGTTCCTTGACTTTCGACCAGCCGCCGAATTTGGCGATCTGGAACAGGCCTTTTTCGGGTTCCGGGAACTCTTTCGGGTCGACCAGCTTTTTGTTCACCGGCCGGTAGCCGTTTTCCGCCCACAGTTCCTGGCCTTCGTTCGACCAGAGGAACTTGAGGAAGTCTTCGGCCGCGGGCTCCGGAGCTTCTTTGGTGACCGCGATCGGAGTTTCGATCTCGATCGTGTACGGCGGGATGACGTATTCGACTTCTTCGCCTTCCTTTTCCGCCTTGATCGCTTCGTTCTCATAGGTGAGCAGGACGTTGCCCTGGCCTTCCTTGAACGCGTTGAAGGCGTCACGACCGCTGCCCGGCTGGGCTTCGGCCTTTTCGACGACCTTCTTGATCGCTTCCAGACCCTGCGCTTCGGAGCCGCCTTCTTCGATCGCCGCGCCGTACACGGCCATCAGGTTCCAGCGGGCCGAGCCGGAGCTGAACGGGTTCGGCGTGACCACCTTGGCTTCTTCGTTTTCCTCCAGGTCTTTGAAGGATTTGATCCCGAGCGGGTTGCCTTTTTCGACCAGCATCACGACGAGGGAGGTCGTGGCGATCCCTGTCGTTGGGCTGTTTGTTCCAGTCTTTGGCGACGATTTCGCCTTCTTCGACCAGCCGTTCCATGTCGGAGCCGGTGGAGAAGTGGACGACCGAGGCTTCCTGCCCGGCGGCCACCGCGCGGCTCTGGTCACCGGAGGCGCCGAACGAGTCGCTGAAGCTGACCCCTTCGCCCTGCGGGGTTTTTTCGAACGCCGGCTGGAGGGTTTCGGTGTAGACCGATTCCGGGGTGGAGTAGCCGACGACACTGAGCTTGGCGCCTCCCGAGGAGCCTCCGCTCGATTCTTCGGTACCGCCTCCGGTGGTGCCGGAGCTGCTGCTTCCACCGCCACCGCAACCGGTGACGACGAGGGCGATCAGCAGGGTGGTCAGGACGGCCATAAGGCCGACCGTCACGCCGCGCCGCCGGGTGGTGCGAGCGTTCCGCATCTAGGTTGTTCCTTCCTTTTTCGACTGACTAACTAGTAAATGGAAGGGGAAAACCGTAGCACAAAGCCGAGCGACAAAGTAGGGAATGGCGATCGGGCGGGAGGGTTTCCCTATCGCGCCGCGATCCCTAGCCGGCCGGGCTCGCGGCGGCTAGGGTCGGAGGCATGGAGGCGGGGGTCTCACGGACGCCGGACGAGCGGACCATCGGGCTGCCCGATTTCCCCTTCGCGTCGCGCTACGAGGAGGTCGACGGGCTGCGGCTCGCCTATCTCGACGAGGGGGAGGGGCCGCCGGTCGTCTTCTTCCACGGCGAGCCGACCTGGTCGTTCCTCTGGCGCAAGGTGATCCCGCCGGTCAGGGACGCGGGCTTCCGCTGCATCGCCCCCGACTACGCCGGCTTCGGCCGCTCCGACAAGCCGACCGACGTCGGCTTCTACACCTACGACCGCCACATCGAGCTGATGGCGGAGCTGCTCGGGCGGCTCGAGCTGCGCGGCGCCACCGCGGTCGTCCACGACTGGGGCGGGCCGATCGGGCTGCGGCTCGCGGTCGAGCATCCGGAGTGGTTCGACCGCCTGGTGATCATGGAGACCGGCCCGTTCACCGGCCACCAGAAGATGAGCGATGCCTGGCTGGCGTTCCGCGACTTCGTCCGGGGCGCCGAGGAGGTGCCGGTCGGGATGCTGATCCGCGGCGGCTGCAAGCACGATCCGGGCGACGAGGTGATCGCCGCCTACGAGGCCCCTTATGTAGACGCGGCGGCGAAGGCGGGCGCGCGGGCGTTCCCGCTGATCCTGCCGACCGAGCCCGACGCGCCCGGCGCCGCGGAGGGCAAACGGGTCGCCGACGCGCTGCGCGAGGACGAGCGGCCGACCCTGGTCCTGTGGGCCGAGGACGACCCGGTGCTGCCGTTCTCGGTCGGCGAGCGGGTCGCCTCCCAGCTGAACTTCCCGGCCCCGGTGCCGATCGCCGACGCCTCCCACTTCCTGCAGGAGGACGCGGGCCCGCAGATCGGCGAGCTGATCGCCGACTGGCTCAGATCCTGACCCGAGTGGCTCAGATCCCGATGTTGATGGGCCGAAAACTCCAGATATAGAGGAGTTTTCGGCCCGTCAACCGGTGGGGGCGGCGGGGCGCGTCTCGATTCCGCGGCTGCGGGCGGCGAGCTCGACCAGTTCGTGGTGCTCGCGGTCCTGCAGCAGCTGCACGCGGCGCGGCGGCCCGGAGTCCTCGACCCAGGTGACGGTCCCCGGCCAGTAGGCGTTCGGCGGCGTGCCGGGGCGGTGGAGGGGGGTGGAGAAGACCCAGTTGCCGGTGTTGTGGAGCTGCCCGCCGCCGGGCAGGGCCCAGGGGCCTTCCTCGGGGAGGGGGCCGGCGCGGTGGGTGTGGCCGGTGATCACGTGGCCGCCGTCGACGCCGAGCCGGCGCGCCATCTCGGTGGCCGCCTCGACCCCGCTGCGGAAGATCGCCTCGCCGCTGATGTCGGGATCGAACTCGGCGTGCAGCAGGCGGTTGACGCCGGCGATCACGGCGGGGAAGGCGGCGCGGGCGGCACGCGCTTTCAGTTGGCGGCCGCGGCTGCGCCCCGGGCGGTCCCCGGCGAGGAGTTCCCAGGCCGCTTCGGAGGGGCCGAGCTCCCGCTCCCGCGGGCGCCGCGGCATCGACTGGGCGGCGCCGAAGGCCAGCCCATATATGGGGCGGAGGATGCGCTCGTAGTCCTGCGGGGTGGCCGGGTCCGGGAGCGCGCCCGCCCGGCGGCTGACCGCGGCGGCGGCGATGCACTCGACCCGCGGCAGGCGCAGGTGCACGTCCAGGTAATGGCCGTGGGTGACGTAGACGTCGTCGCGCAGCCAGATCCCCGGGTAGGCGATCCGCAGGCGGGCGGGGGAGAGGGCGGCGGCGATCGCGGCGGTCGGGCCCGGGGCGGGCTCGGAGGTGGCGTCGAGGGTCAGCGGCTCGTCGGCGAGCGAGAGGCGGTCGAGCAGCGGCTCGGCGAGGCGCGCGTCGTGGTTGCCGGGGACGAGGATCACCTCGATCTCGCCGATCGCCGCGGCGAGGTCTTCCAGCACCGGTCGGGCCTGCTCGAGGGCGGCGCCGACCGGGCGCTCGCGCAGCTCGACCGCGTCGCCGAGCAGGATGAGGCGGTCGGCGCCGCGCAGCTCGGCCTCCAACACGGCGCGGATCTCGGGGTCGCGCAGCATGTCGCCGCCGCTGATCAGCGCCGAGGTGCAGATCGGAGACGATCGCAGTCTTCATGTGTGACCTTCTACCGGACTGGCCTCTTGGCCGGCCGGCCAGGTGCCGATAAGATCGCCGGATGTATTCGTTTGGTGAAGAGCGGATGGCGCCTGCCAACGGCATCGAGCTCTGCTACCAGGAGATGGGCGAGCCCGACGGGCAGCCGCTGCTGATGGTGATGGGGCTGGCGACCCAGATGATCGCCTGGCAGGAGGGGCTCTGCAACCTTCTCGCCGACCGCGGCTTCCGCGTGATCCGCTTCGACAACCGCGACATCGGCCGCTCGACCAAGATCGACCGGGCCGGGGTGCCGAGCAGGCTCGACCTGCTGACCGGCAAGCGCTCCACCGCCCCGTATCGGCTGCGCGACATGGCCAAGGATTCGATTGGCCTGCTCGACCATCTGGAGATCGACACCGCCCACGTGGCCGGCGCCTCGATGGGCGGGATGATCGTGCAGCAGATGGCGATCGACCATCCGCAGCGGCTCCGCTCGATGGTCTCGATCATGTCGACCACCGGCAACCGCCGCAGCGGCCAGCCGGCCCTCAAAACCTACGGCGTCCTGCTCGGCAACCCGCCGAAGACGCGCGACCAGGTCATCTCCCGCGCGGTCAAGACCTTCAAGGTCATCGGCTCGCCCGGCTTCCCCTTCGAAGAAGAGATGGTCCGCGAGATGGCGTCCCTCTCCTACGACCGCGGCCACTCCGCCGCCGGCGTCATGCGCCAGCTGCACGCGATCATCGCCTCCGGCGACCGCACCGAGGCCCTCCACAGTGTCCAGGTCCCGACCGCGGTCATCCACGGCACCCGCGATCCCCTGGTCAAACCCTCCGGTGGCAAGGCGACCGCGAAGGCGATCCCCGGCGCCCGCCTGATGATGATCGACGGCATGGGCCACGACCTGCCCCGCGACCTCTGGCCGACCTTCGCCAACGCGATCCACACCAACGCGGGCCGCGCCGAGCGCGGCGCCCGCGCCGCCGCGATCACCCCCCGCGCTACCCGCGAGCGCCGCCCCGCCGGCGCGCCCGCCTCCACCGAACGCCCGCGCCCGGCATGATTGCTCAAGTATTGACCCGGTACCGGCCGATACAGGTCCGGTGCCGGCCCAATCGCAGCTGACCCCGCTCGGGAAGTGGTGTCTCCGGCTTGCCGGAATCCTGGCGGTTCTGCTGATCGCGGTGGTCGTCAACTACGTCGCGCACGGCGGCACCGAAGGGCTGAACCCGGTCGCCGAAGCGGCGGAGCGGACGGCGAATATGGCCGGGGCCAAGATCGCGATCGAAGTCAAATACTCGAGCTCGAGCAGCCCCACGGCGCTCATCGGCAACGGCTCGGGAGTCTTCGACGCCCATACCGGGCGCACCGACGTGAACATCTCACTGCCCGTCCCGAGCGGACCGCTCGTCTTTGCGGAGGTGGTCAGCACGCCGCAGACGGTGTTCGTCCGCGGCACGGGCCTGGAAGGAGAACTGCCGCCGGGGAAACGCTGGCTCGAGGTGGAACCGCTCCTCGCGGCGAGCGAACAGACGGCGTTCGCCTCGAACGACAGCGCGCAGGGCACGCTCGAAGCGCTGGGGACGGTCGGCAGCGTGGACCGCGAGGATCGGCAGATCGTCCGCGGTGACCTGACCACCCGCTACAAGAGTGAGATCGATCCCGCCAAGGTGGTGGATGTGCTGAAGGAAAAAGGCGACGCAGATCTGGCCCGGGCTTACGAAATACTCGCCGAAAAGACGCCCTTGGGGATGGGGGTCGAAGTCTGGATCGACGGCAAGGGCCTGGTGCGGCAGATCACCATGACCCAGCAGATCCCGACCACGGACGGCAACGAAGTGACCAGTGAAACGCGGATGCAGTTCTACGATTTCGGGCCCCAGACGGGCGTCAAGCCACCGAATCGGGCGCAGGTGTTCGACTACACCCCGGTGCTGCGTGCCGAACTGGGGTTGGAAGACGGTTCGGCGCTTGGACCGTTGGCGCCGCCGCGGGGAGCGAAGCCACTCGCCGCCGCTCCGTTCCGCAGGCGAGCGATCGTGATCTGTCGCCGGGTCGAGGGCGAAGGCGTGGGCCTGTTGCGGCGGAGCCGTGCTCTGGTGCGGGAGATGAAGGGACTCGGTCCGGGGCAGGCAGAAGAGGGCAGGCAACTCGTGCGTAAGTTCGCGCGGGCGATCGGCGAGCCGCTGTTCCAGCTCAGCCGCCGCGGGACGCATGAGCTTGCCGGGCTCGATCCGCCTCCCTCCCTCGCCGCCGAATTCCACCGCTACCTTGTCCTCGACGTGAAGCAGATGGAATGGAATTTGGCCCAGACCCGTGCATACGAACTCGGCAACGTCAACTTGACGTCGCTGGCGGGCCGCAAAGCCGAAGAACCGAGGGAAAAGGCCGAACGCACGGAAGTGGCGACCCATCTCGGCCTCTCGCGCTGCGAGAAGGTACCTCGATCGGAAGGCCAGGCCAAACCCGCGGAATCAAGCTTCGAGTGAAGTCCCGGCAACCCGACCCCGAATGGGGCCGGGAGTGCGGCTGAAAGGAGTCGAACCTTCACGGGCGTTAGCCCACACGGACCTGAACCGTGCGCGTCTACCAGTTCCGCCACAGCCGCAAGACCGCCAAATCTACCGATCCGCGCCTCCCCGAGCCCGCCTGACCTTGCGTGACCGACGCCACGTCCCTCTTCCGCCATCCTCGCTAAACTGCCGCTTCCTTGCCGCTATCGTCCAGGGGACTAGGACGCCGGATTCTCAGTCCGGAAACCGGGGTTCGAATCCCCGTAGCGGTACTTCAGAGGCAGAGCAAAACGACCGCCCCCGAGGCGGTCTTTTTCGTTCTTGGGTCAAGGGTGGGTCAACTTGGGGATCTTTCGCGATTTCAAGTGGGACGGCGAGCTTCCGGACTTCCGGCACAACGACGCCACGAGGCGATGTTGCTGGAGATCGTCGACTAGAAAGCAGCGCCACGACAAGCGGCGCAGCCGACCGCCAAAACTTCAAGTAATGAGGAGGCGGGGTCAGTGAAGATCTGAAGGCCTTGAGTATTCTGGACCCGTTCGGCCGCCTCGCGCGGTTCCAGCAATCGACGGAGGCGCTGTTGAGATCGAGGTTCTGGGTGGTCGGGCTCGCCTGTCTTCTCTTCTTCTGCGTCGCTCCCGCCAGCGCGTTGGCGGGTTCGATCGTCGGCAAGGTCACGGCCGTCGGCGGCGCGCCGATCCCTCACGCGCGGGCATGCGCCCGGAAGTCCGGCGGAGATGAACCCGTTGAGCTGCGCCGAAACCACTGAAGAAGGCGAATACGCGATGAACTCGATCGAGCCATATGTCGGCTACAAGCTCTACTTCGAAGGACCAGAAGGCGGACCTGAATACGCGACCACCTATTGGCCCGAGAAAGCGAACTACGAACGAAGCGGAATACGTTTTTGATCGACAGCGGCGGCTCGATCGAAGCGAACGCGACGCAGGTCCCGGAGGCCGCATCGAAGGAACGCTGACCGCTGAAGGCGAAGTTCCCTCGCGCGGCGAGGTATGCGCCTTAAAGACAAGGGGAGATCGGCTCCACCTGCGTATTCCTGAGCCATAAATCTGGCTACCGGATCGGCAACCTCGCTCCTGGCTCCTACGTCCTCGCGTTCTACCGTCCCTGGCTACCGGACGGAATTCAGCGGCGGTGTGACCGAATACTTCTCGGCGACCCCGGTTTCGGTCCAGGCCGGCGGGGTCACCGCCGCGAGCGCCGACCTCAAAGTGGCACCCGGGATCAGGGGTGCCGTCACCGCTCTGGGCACCGGGGAACCGGTCGAAAACGTCACCGTCTGTGCCTTTCCCGAACCTGGACATGAACTACTGCGCGACGACCGAAGAAGGCGGGAAGTATGTCGTCGTCATCCCGCCTGGCACCTACCGCGTCCAGTTCGAGCCGACGGCTGGTGATCCAGTACTACGACGGTGCCGGCGATATCGACCATGCGACGAGGTGTCGGTCGCCGAAGCGCCGGTCGGCGGGATCGACGCCGCGCTCGAACAGGCCGGGTCGATCAAGGGGCAGGTCGCCCTGAGCGGTGTCTATGGAAGCCGGCGGTGAAGTCGAAGTCTGCGCGCTGAGCGCGACCAACGAAGAATGCGTCAACGCCTACCTCGCAGCGGCGTCTACGAATTCCTGCACATCCCGCCCGGCTCATACAAGGTGCGCTTCTCCCTCGGCGGCTACTTCACCCAGTTCTTCGACGACAAGGCGACCGAAGCGGAAGCGAATCGGTGACGGTCACGGCGGTCAGGTAAGAAGCGGCGTGACGCCACGCGATCGTCGAAGAAGCGCCGACGAACGTCACGCCGCCGTTCGTGAGCGGGGTGGGGAAGATCGGCGAAACGCTCAGCTGTAGCAACGGCGTCTGGAGCGGCAATCCGCCGAGCTTCACCTACGAATATTTCTGGTTCCGCGGCGAAGAAGAAATCGAAGGCGCCGAATCGAGCACCTACCGGCTCGGCAGTCGCCGACGCGGGCGAATCGATCTCGTGCGCGGTCGAAGCGATCAACTCGGTCGGCGCGGAATACGAATTCAGCTCCAACGAAATCGTCGTCCCCTGGCTCGGCGCCCTCAGCTTCACCAAGACGGGCGGCGGCTCGGGCACGGTGTCGAGCGCTCCGGCTGGGATCATCTGTGGCGTCTCCTGCGACAGCCGCCTTCGAAGAAGGCACGGCGATCACGCTGACTGCGGTCGCCGACTCCGGCTCGGTTTCACCGGCTGGTCGGGCGCCTGCTCGGGCACCGGGCCGTGCGCCTTCACCTTCGGGGAAGGCGCGGAAGTCGTCGCCAACTTCGCGAGGATGAGGAGCGAGTGGCGGTCATCGCCCGAGCCCGCTCGCGACGCCGGCACCGGCGGCTGAGGCAGGCGAAGAAGCCGCTGCGGTGCAAAGTGGGTTTCCGTAAGGAGAGGCACAAGGGCAAGATCCGCTGCGTGAAGGCAAAGCCGAGACACAAGGGCAGCCCAAAGCGAAGGGCGGGCGGGGGCGAGCCCGGCAGGTTCCGCCCAGATTTCGAGGGGTTCCGCTGCCCGGTAAAAGAAGCCCTGTGCAGCGGATCGCCAAGCTCGGCGCCTTCGTTCTTGCGGTGCTCCTCAGTAACACGCTTCCGGCAGCGGCGGCCACGGCAGCCAGTCAGCGCAGCCGTTCGCCTGGCTGCCCCGTCAGCGGGAAGTGGCGACGCGAAGTTGTACCACAACCCGCGCGCTTTCTGAAGATCGTCCTGGCGGCTGCGGCCTCGCTGCAAGTCTGTCGCTACTACGGTTTCGGTGAATTCGGCAAGCAGACGCCGAAGACCCAGGCCAGGGTGGGCAAGCTGCAAGATCAAGGGGTGGTCGGCAATCGTGATCTGGTCGAATCGCTGACGCTCGAATTCAAAGAACTGGAAGCAGCGCCCAAGGGCCCGATCAGTTGCCCTGCCGACGAAGGTGCCGAGCTGTTCGTGACCTTTCACTACCGGACCAGCAGCGAGGGTTCCTACGTATGGCTTCGTCCGGCAGTAGGTCATCGTTGTGCGGGCACCCCCGTGCGCGGCAAAGGTCGCGCACGCGGCGAGGCATGCCAGCAGGGTGAACGTGAGGCGCCGCATCTTCTGAAAAACGCGGTCTTGGTCCGAAGTTGCGACACCAAAGGGCCCCCACTGCTAGCGCAACGAAAAGTGTTGCGCTAGTCTGGAGGCATGCCCGTGGCTACCGCGACCAAGATCACCGCGCTTAGCGAGGATTTGGGCTCGCAGCGGCGGGTCGCGGAGTTGCTCGGAGTCAGTCCGGCGCAGGTGACGCGGTGGCGGAAGGGTGGGGGGATTGATCTGGTCAATGCGGAGCGGGTTGACCTGCTCGAGCTGGTGCTGTCGAGTCTGCTGCGGCTGTATCCCGCAGAGGCCGCGGAGCGGTGGCTGCTGGGGATGAACCCGCGGCTCGGCGATCGGCGGCCGATCGATCTGGTGCGGGCGGGGCGGACCCAGGAATTGCTGGGGGCAATCTCCGACGAGCGCGCCGGTGGCTATGCGTGAGGCTCTGGCGGACCGTTCCGCTCGATAGGAAGGCCGGGGCGGAGGAGCCCGGTGGGCCTCTTTGGTTCCCCCGCGCGCAGCAGGGCTACGGGCGCCACGACAACCCGGATCTCTACGGCTGCCTCTACGTCGCGGAGGACGCGGTCTCCGCGGTGGCCGAGCCGCTCGCCGCCTTTCGCGGCACCGGCGCCCTCGCCGCGTCGATGCTGATCCAGCTCGGGCGGCCTCTGGCCCTTGCCGAGTTGGAGCTCTCGGACGACGCGATCGTCCTCGACCTCGACGACCCGAAGGTCCTGGCCTCCGCCGGGTTGCGGCCATCGCGGGTCGCCACCCGGGCCCGCCCGGTCGCCCAGCAGATCGCCGAGGACGTTTTTCGATCGGATGACGACGCGGTCGGCCTGCGTTGGTGGTCGACGATCGAGTCGAGCTGGATCAACCGGACCCTGTTCGATCGCGCCGCCGATGCGCTCGCCTTGACCCGGGTCGCCGAGCTGCGGCTCGACGACTCCGTCGTGCGTGACGCCGCCGCGGCCCTCGGGCTCGCTCCTTAGCTCTCCCTATCGAGCCGCCGATACCTGCCGAAACGATCCTGATTACTCGACATAAGTCGGGCGGCGGGATAGCGTGGCGAGAATGGCCGGGAAAAAGGGACCGGCCGACTCTGTGGGAGGAGAGCATCATGAAGTTCACTCGCATTGCGGCAGTGGTTGCCGTGGTCGCGATCTGCCTGGCCTTTGCGGCGCAGGCGATGGCGACGAAGTACGTGGCGTTGGGGGACTCGTATTCGTCGGGGAACGGGACGAGGACGTTCTACGAACCGACCTGCGACCGGTCGGTCTACGCGTATCCGTATCTGGAGCACGAAGCGCACCCGACCTGGACGTTCGTGGATGCGGCTTGCTCGGGGGCGACCACCTCGACGCTGCTTAGCTCGCAGGTGTCGAGCGTCACCTCGGACACCAACTGGGTCAGCTACACGATCGGCGGCAACGACGCCGGGTTCTCGCACGTGATCACCGAATGCGCGCTGCCCTCGTGGGCGTCGAACTGCACCGGGGCGATCAACGAAGCGCAGGCGATCATCAAAAACACCTTGCCGGGGCGACTCGACACGGTGAACAACGAAATCAAGAAAAGGGCCCCGAGCGCGAAAGTGGTGGTGCTCGACTACCCGAAGCTGTTCAACGGCGAAGACTGCAACGCGCTGACTTTCTTCAGCCCGAGCGAGGAGTCGCGGCTGAACGAAACGGCCGAACTGATGAAGAGCACGATCAGCGCGGCGGCGACGCGGGCGGGGACGAACTTCATCTTCCGCGACGTGATCCCGGCCTTCATCGGGCACGCGGTGTGCGACGGCGGTGGCGGTTCGTCGACGGAGTGGATCAACGGCCTCTCCAGCCCGACGAGCGAAAGCTACCACCCGAAGGTCGCCGGACATCTGAACGGTTACTACCCCGCGATCCACGGGGTGACCGGCTAGCCGGTGGTGTGGAACTTGCCCTTCGCGTCGACGCTGACGCCGATGCAGTGACCGGTCTTTTCGACGGTACGGCGTTGCAGTTGGCGCATCGTGACGTCGGTCCCTTCGGGGCCGAACGTCGCGAAGGGGTGGATCGCGGTGATCCCCGCGAGGTCGGTGAAGCCTTTGAGGCCGGCCTCGCGGGTCTTCTTGCCCGGCTTCGCGCAGGCGTGGGCCATCGCTTCGACGTCTTCGACGATGTGGATCGCGGCCGGGGTGCCGGCGAGCGATTCGAGCGTCGTGCCGCTGCCGCCGCAGCCTGCCACCAGGAGGGCGATCGCGACGATCACGGCGAGGGAGGGCAGGCGGGGCACGCAGGCAGCCTACGGCGGTCGACCTAAGTGGCGCTATAGGTGCTTTAGGACGACCGCGCGGCCGCGGCGAGGAACTCGATCCGGTTGCCCCACGGGTCCTCGGAGTAGAAGCGCCGCTCGCCGGGGAGGGCGTCGTCCCAGGCCACCGGCGCCCCGGCCGCGGCGAGCCGCTCGGCCAGCGGATCGAGCTCCGCCGCCTCGACCCGCAGCGCCACGTGGGCCTTGCGGGCGGGCTCGAAGTCCCTCTCGACGCCGACGTGCAGCTGGCGCTCGCCGAGCGCGAACCAGGCCCCGCCGCGGGCCCGCAGCGGTTCCGGCTTCTCGATCTCCGCCAGCCCCACCAGCTCGCCGAAGTAGCGTCGCGCCGCCGCCTCGCAGCCCTCCGGGGCGGCGATCTGCACGTGGTCGAGCTCGACCTTGGTCACCCCTCAAAGCTACTTGCGGAGCGACGATCGGGGGGTCCGGGCCCAACCGGAAAGTTCCTAAGCGGTGCGACTAACTAAGGTTCGCCCACCTCCGGACGGTAGATCCCCGCCGTCCTCCTCCCGGAAGCGCAATTGAACGAGCCAGTCCAAGAGAGCCAGCTACTCGCCTTCATCGAGATCCCCAAGGGGAGTCGAAACAAGTACGAGTACGACGAGGGCCTCGATCGCGTCGTCTTCGACCGGTTCCTTTCCGGCTCGACCGTCTACCCGACCGACTACGGCTTCCTGCCCGGTCACCTCGGTGAGGACGGCGACCCGCTCGACTGCCTCGTGGTCGGCTCCGAGCCGACCTTCCCCGGCTGCGTCACCCCGGTGAAGCCGGTCGCGCTGTTCAAGATGCGCGACGAGAAAGGCGCCGACGACAAGGTGATCTGCGTGCCGGTCCGCGACCCGCGCTGGTCCCACATCGAGAGCCTCGACGACGTCCCCGGGCAGCTGCAGGAAGAAATCGAGCACTTCTTCAACGTGTACAAGAACCTCGAAAACAAGCCCGTCGAGACCGATGGCTGGCACCCGCTCGCCGACGCCGAACGGGCGATCGAAGAGGCTCGTCGACGCGAGCTCGAGGCCAAGCCCGAGTAGTTCCGCCGCTCGTCCCGAGGGCCGTCCGCGGTCTCCTCCGCAGGAAGTTTCATCCCTCCGCCGCAACCTTCCGAACGCTCGCGGTTTCTTTCGGCATCTAACGGTGCCGCGACGTAGGCGGCGCGAAAATACCAACCCATACAGGGAGGGATGAAGCATGTCTGCAACCGGACGCAGAGGTGTAAGTAAACGCATGGCCCGACGCGGCCGCATCGGGATCCTGGCGATGGCACTGGCCGCCGCCTGGGCGTTGGTGATGGCTGTGGCGGCAGGGGCGACGACGGTGACGGTGGGCAGCGTGTTGCCGCCGACCTTCACCTCGGCGCCGTTCGAAGGTGTGCGTTCCCAGTTCAACACGACGCTGCCGGAGACCGGCGCGAGCGTCGCCTCACCGGTCAACGGTGAGATCGTCCGCTGGAAAGTGGTGGGTGCCGTCGGCGGCCCGTTCACCCTGCGGGTACTCCACCCCAACGGGGCCGGGGCCTATACCGCCACCGGCACCAGCCAGCCGGCGAAACCGAACGGGCCCGGGATCGAAACGTTCCCGACCAACCTGTCGATCCACAGCGGCGATCTGATCTCCGTCGACTCCACCAACCCGACCGACGAAATCGGCGTCGCGACCGTAGCCGGGGCCAGCTACGGGATCTTCTCCTCGCCGCCCTTCGAAGGTGCGACCAACGCTCCGGCGTTGTCCAAATCGGGGCAGGAGATCGAGCTCGCCGCCGAAGTCCAGCCCGCGCCGGCGATCACCAAGGTGACCCCGAACGGCGGTTCCGTCCTCGGCGGTCAGAAAGTGACCATCACCGGGACCAACCTGGCCGGTGCCAGCGCGGTGATGTTCGGTGAAGTGGCGGCGACCACGTTCACCGTGGAGGGTGAAGAAAAAATCACCGCGGTTGCGCCGGCACAGACCAAGGTGGGCCGCGTCGACATCACCACGACGACGCTGGCGGGCGACAGCCCGGCCGTGCGGGCCGACTCGTTCTACTACGCCGGCTGCACGGTGCCGAACGTGGTCGGCAAGAAGCTCGGCAACGCGAAGGCGACGTTGCGCGGTGCCGGCTGTGGGATCGGCAAGGTGACCAAGGTGAAGGCGCCGGCGAAGAAGAACGGCAAGGTCGTCAAGCAGGGTGCGCGGCCGGGAGCGCTGCTCGCGCCGGGGGCGAAGATCCCGGTCAAGCTGGTGGTGGTGAAGAAGGCCAAGACCGCGACCAAGTAGCGGGGACGCGGTCGACCTTGGGCCCTTTTATCCGGGCCAAAGGTCGACCGCGGTCAGCGCGGCGCCGGCAGGAACGCGGCGCCCGTCCAGGCCGTCCGCAGGGTGTTGGCGAACGCCACGCCCCAGGCGGCCAGGAGCATGGCGAACAGGCAGGCCGCGAGCCAGGCGAACTCCCTGGCTCCGGTCTGCATCGCCAGCTCGGCGGTGCCGGTGACCACGGTGCCGACCGGGAAGGTGAAGCTCCACCAGGTGAGCGAGAAGGGCAGCCCGCGGCGCAGCGCCCGCAGCGTGATCAGCGCGACGATCGCCATCCAGGCGAGGGCGAAGCCCAGGACCGGCAGCCCGTAGACGACGCCGAACGCTTCCAGGCCGGCGCCGTTGGGAGCCTTCAGCAGTTCGCCGGCGTGCGGGCCGAGCAGGCCGACGGCGGTCACCGACTGGCCGAGCGGGCCGAGCACGATCCAGAGCGTCGGCACCATCCGTGGCGGGCCGCCGTCGACGTGGATCAGGCGGAAGCAGAGCAGCCCGATCATCAGCAGCGAGAGCATCAGGCTGAGCCCGAACATCGCGTAGCAGCCGAACAGCAGCCCTTGCTGGAGCGCCGGGGTCGGCAGGTGGGAGATCAGCGCCGCGCCGGTCGAGGCGGAGACCATCGGCGGCACCACCGGCAGGAGCCAGGTGGCAAAGGCGCGGTGGGGGTCGAGGTCGCCGCGGCGGATCATCAGGGTGGGGACGACGACCGCGACGACGAGGCCGAGCGCCGTGCCGACGCCCCAGAGGACCGAGTCGACGACGACCGTCGCGTGCGCACCGATCAGCGGCGCCGCCACCAGCAGCGTCCCGGCGCCGACCGTCATCAGCGCCATCGGCGGGCAGCCGTAGAACGGCGCCATCGCCGGATTGGAGATGTGCGCCCGAGCCCGCTCCGGGTGGCGCACCCAATGGACGACGGTGGCCGCGGAGATGACGACGAGCAGAACCACCGCCAGCGCCCAAGGCCCGATCGCAAGCTCCTTCAACCCCGGCCACCCAAACGGCAACAGCGCCGCGGCATTGGCAACGATCCCAGTCCCCATGACCGCCGCGAACCAGTTAGGCCCGAAGTCCCGAAAGAGATAAGAGGGCCGCTCCAGCTCCCGCAAAAACGCCCGTTCCCGATGGGGAGCGCGGACGACCGCATCGGGAGCGCGGACAACCGCATCGGGGGAAAGCGCGTCGGTGCTCACGTCCCCAAGCTTGCGCCCCGAACCGCCCGCGAACCAGTCTTATCCGGCTTGAGGTATTCCACGAATCGGAGATCATCGCGCCCGTCAGATTCCGTGCTGGAATAACCCGATGCCCGATCCGCTCTCCTCCCGTGAGATCGCCGCCTTCCTGGCCGCAGTCGAGACCGGCTCGGTCCAGGGCGCCTCGGAAGCCCTCGACCTGACCCAGTCGGCGACGACGAAGCGGATCCAGGCGCTCGAGCGGCGCCTCGGCGTCAGCCTCCTGGTTCGCGGCCGCCACGGGGTCCGCCCGACCGACGAGGGCATGGCGCTCTACCCGGAGGCGCGCCGCGGGCTCGACGCCCTGGCGCTGGCCGAGCAGGCCGTCGCCGGCCATCGCGCGGCGCGGCCGCTGCGGATCGCCGCCAGCCACACGGTCGGCGAGGCGCTCCTGCCCACCTGGCTGACCGCCTTCCGCGCCGAGCTGCCCGGCGTCCACCCGCAGGTCGACGTGACGAACTCGCAGGCGGTGATCGCCGCGGTGCACGAGGAGCGCGCCGACGTCGGCTTCGTCGAGGGCCTCGACCCGCTCGACGGCCTCGAGGCCAAGGTCGTCGCCCGCGACCGGATCGTCCTCGTCGTCGCCGCCGGGCACCGCTGGGCGAACCGCCGCGCGGTCAACCCGCGGGAGCTGGCGGGCGGCCGCTGGATCTCCCGCGAGTCGGGCTCGGGGACGCGCGCCGTCGCCACCGCGGCCCTGGCCGAGGTCGGGGTCGAGCTCGAGCCGGACCTCTCGCTCGCCAGCCTCGAGGGCGTGAAGCGCTCGCTCGCGGCGGGCGGCTTCGCGCTTGATCTCGGAACTGGCGCTGGAGCCCGACCGCGGCGCCGGGCGGCTCGTCACGGTGCCGCTGAAAGGCCTCGAGATCGAGCGCTCGCTGGTCGCGATCCGCCGCGGCGCCGGCCACCCGCACGAGCAGGCCCGCCGCTTCTGGGCCTGGCTGCCGACCGCTTAGCGCCACGCCGCCCGGGTAGCGGGGGCCGACAAGGGAGATCGCCGCCGCACGCGGCGAGAACGAAAGGAGCGGCATGAGCGACAGCGACAACGTCTACTCGGTGAGCGAGATCGTCGGTACCTCGAAGGAGGGGGTCGAGGCGGCGGTCGAGAACGCACTCGATCGTGCCCGGCAGACCCTTCGCAACCTCGACTGGTTCGAGGTGACCGAGATCCGCGGCCACCTCGACGACGACGGCACCGTGGCCCACTACCAGGTGACCGTCAAGCTCGGCTTCCGCATGGAGTAGCTCACCAGGGCAGGGTGCCCTCGCGGTCGAGGTAGGCGCCGGTCGGCCCGTCGGGCCCGAACTGGGCGGCGCGGACGATGATCTCGGCGCCCTCCTCGACCGACTGCGGTCCCGAATGCCCGTTGAAGTCGGTGGCGGTGTAGCCGGGGTCGACGGCGTTGATCCGCATCCCCGGGTAGGCCTTCGCGTACTGGCTGGTCACCATGTTCAGCGCCGCCTTCGAGCTCGGGTACGGAAGGCCGACGATCGTCGATTCGATCCGCTCCGGGTCGGTCGTCCGGCCGAGGCTCCCCATCCCGGAGGAGACGTTGACGACGACCGGCGCCTCGCTCTCGGCCAGCAGCGGCAGGAACGCCTGCGAGACGCGGACGACGCCGAAGACGTTGGTCTCGTAGACCTCGCGCAGGTCGTCGGCCGTGGTCTCGGCGATCGGGTCGGTCGAGCCGAGGACCCCGGCGTTGTTGACGAGGACGTCGAGCCCGCCGGCGGCGGCGATCGTGTCGCGGGCGGCCGCCACCGAGGCATCGTCGGTGACGTCGATCTGGACGAAGCGGCCGCCGAGGTCGGCCGCCGCCGCCTCACCGCGCTCGGCGTCGCGGGCGCCGATCCAGACGGTGTGGCCGGCCCGGGCCAGCGCCCGCGCCGCCTCGCGACCGAGGCTGCGGTTGGCGCCGGTGATCAGGATGCGTCGCGGGGCGCCGGTGTCGACGTCGCCCCCGCTCGCGCTGCTCGAAGGGTCCGGGGAAGTGGGGGAGTTGCTCTGTTCGCTCATGCCCTTCACTCTGCGCCCCGCGCCCCGGCGCCACAAGAGGTCGGCCGGTCCCTGGGACTGTCAGTGCCACCTTGCTCGCCGGGCGAGGTGCCGTCCCCGCCATAATCGGGGACGTGCGAAGCGACGAGCTCGGCCACTGCATCAGGGCCTGGCGCGACCGGCTCGACCCGGCCGCGGCGGGACTCGCGGCGGTACCCGACGCCGCGCCCCCGGCCTGCGCCGCGAGGAGCTGGCGAGCCTCGCCGGCCTCTCCGTCGACTACCTCTCGCGGCTCGAGCAGGGCCGCGCCACCAACCCCTCGCCGCAGGTGCTGGCGGCGCTCGCCCGGGCGCTCCGGCTGACCGACGAAGAGCGCCGCCACCTCTACCTCGTCGCCGGCCAGGCGGCGCCCGGCGCGGGCACGATCGACCGCCGCATCACCCCCGGCGTGCAGCGCATGATCGACCGGCTGGAGGAGCTGCCGGTCCTCGTCTACGACGCGGGCTGGGACCTGGTCGCGATGAACCCGCTCGGCACCGCCCTGGTCGGCGACATGAGCGAGTTCAGCGGCCGCTCCCGCAACCTCGCCTGGCGCCAGTTCACCGGCGACCACTCGCGCTTCCGCAGCGAGCCGGAGCAGACCGCGAAGCGCGAGGCCGAACTGGTCGCCGACCTCCATGCCGCCGCGACCGCCTACCCCGAGGACGAGCGGCTCGCCGGCCTGATCGCCGAGCTGCGCGCCGCCAGCCCCCGCTTCGAGGAGATGTGGAGGGAGCGCCCGGTCGCGGCCCGCGGCTCGGACCGCAAGACGATCGACCACCCCGAGGTCGGCCCGGTCACGGTCGACTGCGACATCTTGAAGGTGCAGGGCGCCGACCTGCGGCTGATCGTCTACTCGGTCGCCCCCGACACCGCCGACGCCGCGGCGCTCGCCCGGCTCGCCGAGCTCGTCCTCGACGGGGTGCCGGGATGACCGTCGACGCCGCCGCGGTGATCGAGACCGAGCGCCTGCGCCTCGAGCGCTGGGACGAGCGCCACACGCCGCTGCTGGTCCGGCTCGCCTCGATCCCCGAGGTGATGCACTTCATCGGCACCGGCGACCCCTGGCCGCGCCTGCTCGCCGAGGACGTCGCCCGGGCCGAGCGGCGCCACTGGGAGGAGCACGGCTTCGGCTGGCGGGCGACGGTCGAGAAGGCCGACGGGCGCGGGATCGGCCTCGTCTCGCTGAACTACGCGGGCGAGGGCACCGCCGGGCTCGACCCCGGAGAGCGGGAGATCGGCTGGTGGCTCGAGCCCGGCGCGTGGGGGAGGGGGCTCGGCTCCGAGGGCGCCGCGGCGCTCCGCGACGAGGCCTTCGAGGTGCTCGGGATGCCCAGCATCATCGCCCGGATCCAGCCGCAGAACGAGGCCTCGCTCGGGGTCGCCCGCACACTGGGGATGAAGTTCGACTTCGCCACCACCGGCCGCAGCGGCGAGCGGATCGTCGTCTACCGGATGGCGCGGCCCCCAGGCCGTAGGAGGCCTGGCGCGCGCTCGACTAGCCGTGCACGCCGCCCATCTCGGTGAAGACGTGCTGGGCGCCGCCCGCCGGGTTCTGCTCGTCGGCGATCACGTGGGAGACGGCGTTGATCAGCGCCAGGTGGGTGAAGGCCTGGGGGAAGTTGCCGAAGTGGCGGCCTGATTTCGCGTCCAGCTCCTCGGCGTAGAGGTCGAGGTAGCCGGACGCGGCGAGCAGCCGTTCGCAGAGCTCGCGGGCGTGGGCGCGATCGCCGATCTCCGACAGCGCCGAGACCAGCCAGAACGAGCAGATCAGGAAGGTGCCCTCCTCGCCGCTCAGCCCGTCGTCGGTCTCGTCGACCTTGTAGCGGAGGACGAGCCCCTCGTCGGTCAGGTCGCGGGCGATCGCCTCGACCGTCCCCACGATCCGCGGATCGTCGGCGGGCAGGAAGCGGTAGAGCGGCATCAGGAGGAGCGAGGCGTCGAGCGCGTCGGTGTCGTAGTGCTGGCGGAAGACCCCGTCGCGACAGCCCTTCTCGCAGATCTCCGCCTGGAACTCGTCGGCTTTCGCCGCCCAGCGGTCGGCCAGGTCGTCGTGGCCGGCCTCGCGCGCCATCCGCGACCCGCGGTCGACCGCCACCCACATGCTGACCTTGGAGGAGACGTAGTGCTGCGGCTCCCCGCGCGACTCCCAGATGCCCTGGTCGGGCAGCGGGAAGCACTCGATCGCTTTCTCGACCTGGTGGCGGATCAGCTCGCGGTCGGCTTCCGAGCCGGACCCGGCGAGCGCTTTTTCGTGCAGGTAGACGGAGTCGAGCAGGGCGCCCCAGACGTCGTTCTGGCGCTGGTCGTAGGCGCCGTTGCCGATCCGCACCGGCTTCGCGTCGTCGTAGCCGGAGAGGTGGTCGAGCGTCGACTCGGGCAGCTCGCGCTCGTGCCCGATCCCGTACATGATCTGCAGTTCGGGATGGTCCCGGCAGACGGTGAGGATGAAGCGCATGAAGTCGCGCGCCTCCTGGTCGAAGCCGAGCGTGTGCAGCGCCCAGAGGCTGAAGGTCGAGTCGCGGATCCAGGTGTAGCGGTAGTCCCAGTTGCGTTCCCCGCCCGGGGTCTCCGGCAGCGAGGTGGTGGCGGCGGCGACGATCGCCCCGGTCGGGTTGTAGGTGAGCCCCTTCAGCACCAGCGCCGAGCGCTGCAGGTGGATCCGCCAGGGGTGATCGGGGAATTCGCCGTGGCGCAGCCAGAGGCGCCAGAAGTCGTCGGTCAGCTCCAGCCGCTCCTGCGCCTCCGGGGCGCTGCGCGGCCCGCGCGCCTCCATCTCGCCCCAGTTCAGCGCGCAGTAGGCGGTCTCGCCGTCCTTCAGGGTCCTCGACCCGTAGAGGGTGTCGCCCTCGACGTTCATCTCCAGGTCGGTGCGGATCTCGATCTCGGTCCCGTCGGGCCCGCTGGCGATCGCGGCGCCGCCGCCCGGCTGGGTCCAGCTCGCCTCGCCGCGCCCGTAGTCGAAGTGCGGCCGGCACTCGATTTCCACCTCGACTTCGCCGTCGATGCAGCGCACGGTCCGCAGCAGCGACTCGTCGGACTGGTGGGAGACGATCGGGGTGCCGGCGGTCGGGGTCCAGGAGGCGATCGAGAGGGCGTCGGTGACGACCATCCAGCCGGTCGGGGTGACCCAGGTCGTCTCGATCACCAGCGTGCCGGGGACGTAGCGGCGGCTGATCGGCGTCGTCACCCCCTTGGGGCGGAGGAAGAAATGGCCGGCGTCGCGGTCGAGCAGGGCGCCGAAGACGCTCGGCGAGTCGAAGCGCGGCAGGCAGAGCCACTCGACCGCGCCGCCGAAGGAGACCAGCGCCGAGGTGTGGCAGTCGGAGAGGAAGCCGTATCCGGCGATCGGCGGGAAGCCGTCGGGTTGAAGCGGGGCGCTCGGCATCGCGGCAAGCTAGCAGTGAAGGTCGGTCGGGAGCCCGCGGCCGGACGCATGACCCCGCCGTTACGCTGGGTGGGGATGCACCTCGTCCCGGTTGCCCATCTCGCCGGCATCTTCGCTCCGCTCGAGCTCGTCCCGATGCTGATCGCCGCGGCGCTCTACGCGCGGCGGGCGACGACCCTGGCCGCGCGCGGGCGCCCGGTGCCGCTCTGGCGCCAGCTCTGCTTCGCCGCCGGCCTCCTCTGCATCGCCGGCGCGCTGATCACGCCGCTCTCGGACCTCGCCGACGAACTGGTGATCGCGCACATGATCGAGCACCTGCTGATCGGCGACATCGCCAGCCTGCTGATCGTGCTCGGGCTGACCGGGCCGCTGCTGCAGCCGATCCTCGCGATCCCGGTCTTCGACCGCCTGCGCGTCCTCTGCCACCCGGCCGTGGCGATGGCGATCTGGGCGATCACGATCTTCGCCTGGCACGCGCCGCCGCTCTACGACGCCGCCTACGGCAACTCGGCGGTCCACTTCTTCGAGCACGCGATGTTCATCTCGGTCGGCGTCCTGCTCTGGATGCCGGTCTTCGGGCCGCTGCCGAACCCGCCCTGGTTCACCGCCGGCTGGAAGGTCGTCTACGTGATCGTGATGCGGCTGATCGCGACCGTGCTCGGCAACATCCTGATGTGGGACGGCCAGGTCCTCTACGACGTCTACGCCAAGGGCGAGCTCAAGCACCACATCGAAGCGCTCACCGACCAGTCGATCGCCGGCGTGGTGATGATGGTCGAGGGGGTCTTCCTCGGCCTCGGCGTGCTCGCCTGGTTCTTCTTCCAGGCGGCGAGCGAGGGGATCGAGAAGCAGCGGCTGCTCGACCTCGCCTACGCCAACGGGGTGGAGCTGTCCCCGGAGCGGGCCCAGCGCGCCGTCGCCGCCGGGCACGGGAAGACCCTGGAGGCGCAGATCCTGAAAGGGTCGCGGCACGATGAGACTGTCCCCGCTCGATAGGGCGCGCGCCTGGCTGGTCACCGGGGCGCCGGGGCGCGGCTACGCGTTCACGCTCAACTTCGCCGCCGGCCTGCGGACGATCTGGAAGGCGCGCCGGAGCTAGGCGCGAGCACGCCGAGGCCAGAGAACCTGTCCAGGCGGGAACACGCCGGGTCCAGGCGCGAAAAGCCGCTCGCAGCGGTGTCCCGCTAGGGTCAGCCGACGATGCAGACGACTCTCAAAGAGCTTCCCGATTCACGCGTAGAAGTCCAGGCGGAGGTGGCGCCGGACGACGTCCAGCGCGCCGCCAATCGCACCGCCCGGGCGATGGCCCGCGAACTGCGGCTGCCCGGCTTCCGCAAGGGCAAAGCGCCGCCGTCGCTGGTGATCCAGCGGATGGGCTTCCCCGCGGTGCTCGCGGAAACGATCCGCGAGGCGCTGCCGGAGTGGTACGAAGCCGCGCTGCTCGACGCCGGCGTCACCCCGATCGGCGACCCGGACATCGACATGGTCACCACCCCCGAGTCCGAAGGCGAGCCGCTCACCTTCAAGTTCGAGGTCGGCGTGCGGCCGGTCGCCAAGCTCGGCGAGTACAAAGGGCTCGAGGTCGGCAAGGAGGAGAAAGAGGTCGAGGAGGAGATCATCGACACCGAGGTCGACCGCATCCGCGAGGGGTTCGCGCGGCTCGAGCCGGTCGACCGCGCCGCCAAGGAGGGCGACTCGGTGCTGATCGACTTCGAGGGCTTCGTCGACGGTCAGCCCTTCCAGGGCGGCAAGGCCGACGACTACCTGCTGGCGCTCGGCTCGAACTCGCTGATCGACGACTTCGAGGACCAGCTGACCGGGGCGAAACCGGGCGACGAGGTCGACGTCGAGGTCACCTTCCCGGACGAGTACCAGGAACCGAAACTGGCGGGCGAGGACGCGGTCTTCAAAGTCAAGGTCAAAGAGGTGCGGGAGAAAATCCTCCCCGAGCTCGACGACGACTTCGCCTCCGACGCCTCCGAGTTCGAGACGGTCGAGGAGCTCCGCGCCGACATCCGCGAGAAAGTCGGCACGGCGCTGAACAGCCGCTCCGAGGAAGACTTCCGCATCGCCGCGGTGGACGCCGCGGTCGACGCGGCCACGGTCGAGATCCCCGAGGAGATCATCACCGCCCGCGCCGGCGAACGCTGGGAGCGGATGGAACGGCAGCTCGCCCAGCAGGGGATGGACCCCAACGTCTTCCTCCAGATGCAGGGGAAAACGCGCGACGAGCTGGTCGAGGAAACGAAACCGGACGCGGAAAAAGAGCTGAAGCGGGAGGCCGTGGTGACCGCGATCGCCGCCGCCGAGGGGCTCGAGGCCTCCGACGAGGAGATGGTCGAGGCGCTCGCCCACTCCGCCGAACACGAACGGACGACGCCGGAGAAACTGCTCGAGCGGCTGCGCGAGAACGGCCGCGACAAGGTGATCGCCGAAGACCTGGTCGCCCAGAAGGCGATCGAGCTGGTCGCCGACTCCGCCAAACCGGTCCCCAAAGCGGAGGCCGACGACGCCGCCGAGAAAGCCGAGGCGGCGGAGCAGATCCTCGCCCCGGAGGGCGAGGAGAAACCGGCGGGCAAACTCTGGACGCCGGGCGACGAGTGAGCGCCGTCCGCGTGGCGAGTCCGCCGAACGCCTTCTATAGAGTGCCCGCACGATGAGTCCTCTGATCCCGATGGTGGTCGAACAGACCTCGCGCGGCGAGCGCGCCTTCGACATCTACTCGCGCCTGCTCGGCGAGCGGATCGTCTTCCTCGGCACGCCGGTGAACGACGACATCGCCAACCTGATCGTCGCCCAGCTTCTCCACCTCGAGTCCGAGGATCCGGACAAGGACATCAGCCTCTACATCAACTCGCCCGGCGGTTCGGTGTACGCGGGGCTGGCGATCTACGACACGATGCAGTTCATCAAACCCGACGTGCAGACCATCTGCGTCGGGATCGCGATGAGCATGGGCGCGCTGCTGCTGGCCGGCGGCGCGGCGGGCAAGCGGATGTCGCTGCCCAACTCGAAGATCCTGATCCACCAGGTCTCGGCCGGGTTCCAGGGTCAGGCGACGGACATCGAGATCCACGCCAAAGAGATCATCGACGTGCGGCGTCGCCTCGACGAGATCATCGCCCAGCACACCGGGCAGTCGTTCGAGAAGGTCACCAAAGACACCGAACGTGACTACTTCATGAGCGCGGACGAGGCGAAGGAGTACAACATCGTCGACCGCGTCATCGCGCACCACTGACGCGGTACCGCCTCCTCGCTGTAGTCCTCCTGGCTGCTTCGCCGTCCCCGCGTCGGCGTCCGCGTTCGTTCCGCTCGGCGCCAAGGACGGCGGGATCGAATTCTTCCGCCACGTCTTCCCGGTCCGGGGACCGCACGGGGAACGCGGCCCGGTCGGCGAATTCGGCGCCCCGCGCGACGGTGGGCGGATCCACGAAGGCTTCGACATCCTCGCCGCCTGCGGGACCGAACTGGTGAGCGCGGTGACCGGCAAGGTGCGGGAAGTCGGCTACGACCCGATCCTCTACGGCAACTACCTGCTGATCCACGGCCAGGGAGAACACCGGACCTACATGTACGCGCACATGAAGAACCCGCCGAGCGTCCACCAGGGCGAGCGGGTCTGGGCGGGGGAGAGGGTCGGCGAGGTCGGCAAGACCGGCAACGCGCGGACGGTCGGCTGCCAGCTCCACATCGAGATCCACGTCAACGGCGTGCCGATCGACCCGAAGCCCGAAGTCGAGCGCTGGGACGCCGAAACGCTGAGCGCGGCGCGGCTAGCGTGGTTCGAAACTTCGCTCTGGCCGAAGTTTCTAACCACGCAACGGCCGGCGCGGCTAGGGTGACGCCGTGGCCGACCCCTACGAAGTCGACGCCGAGGGCAATCCGGTAGCGGAAGCCGACTCCGCCGCGGAGGGCGAAGTCGCGGTCGAAGCCGACCCTGCGGCGACCGAGGCGCTGCGACGCCAGGTCGAGGCGACGCTGCGCTTCATGGCGCTCTCGACCGCGGTCGGCCTGGTGATCATCGCGATCCTCGCCGTCGTCCTCTCCGACATCCGCGGCGTGATGATCCTGGTCGGGATCGTCTACCTCCTCACCTCGGCCGGCGCCTACTGGTACCTGCGCCGCACCTTCAACGCCCGCCTCGCGCGCGGCATCCCCGCCGCGGCGCCGTCCTCGCCGGACGACGCGCCGGCCGCCTAGACCTCGAGCTCGTAGGAGAGCCAGGTCGATTTCTCCTCGGTGAGCGAGTCGTAGAGGCGCTGGGCGGTGTGGTTGTCCGGCGCGGTCGACCACTCGACCCAGGCGGCCCCGCGCTCCCGCGCCACCTCGGCGGTCGCCTCGATCAGCGCCCTTCCGACCCCTCGGCCGCGCGCCTCGGGGGTGACGAAGAGGTCGTTCATCAGCACCGTCTCCAGCGCCTGCAGCGAGGAGAAGTGCCAGTAGAGGCAGGCGTAGCCGAGGATCGTCCCGGCCTCGTCGCGCGCCGCCAGCAGCAGCCCCACCTCGCTCGGGGCGAGGAAGCGGCGGAAGAAGGAGCGGTTGCGGTCGGGGTCGACGTCGTCGACTTCGTAGAAGCGCTGATAGGCGGAAATAAGGGGGAGAAGGCTCTCGAACTCCTCCTCGCGCACGGCGCTGATCTCGACTCCTGGGGCCACTCGGGGAACCTATCGGCCTGCAAGGCGTCGGTCACGCGCAGGGGTCGCCGCGGGGGCGCCGTATCTCACCCCCTGTAACCGGCAGCAGGTCCCGTCTAAGCTTTCAAGGACCCGGCGGCTTTGACCGATATCCCGTCAGGAGGGGATTCAACTGGCACGTCCAACCGACTCCAACGAGCAGCTTCTCTGCAGCTTCTGCGGCAAGTCGCAGCGCCAGGTCAAGAAGCTGATCGCCGGGCCCGGCGTCTACATCTGCGACGAGTGCATCGACCTCTGCAACGAGATCATCGATGAGGAGCTGACCGCTCCGCCGACCTTCGAGCTGGAGAACCTGCCGAAACCGCGCGAGATCTACGACGTCCTGCAGGAGTACGTGGTCGGCCAGGATGCCGCCAAGCGCTCGCTCTCGGTCGCCGTCTACAACCACTACAAGCGGGTGCAGATCGGCCAGTCCGACGACAACGAGGTCGAGCTCGGCAAGTCGAACATCATGATGCTGGGACCGACCGGCTGCGGCAAGACGCTGCTCGCCCAGACCCTGGCGCGGATCCTCAACGTGCCGTTCGCGATCGCCGACGCGACCGCGCTGACCGAGGCCGGCTACGTCGGCGAGGACGTCGAGAACATCCTGCTGAAGCTGATCCAGGCCGCCGACTTCGACGTCAAGAAGGCGGAGACGGGGATCATCTACATCGACGAGATCGACAAGATCGCGCGCAAAGCCGACAACCCGTCGATCACCCGTGACGTCTCCGGCGAAGGCGTGCAGCAGGCGCTGCTGAAGATCCTCGAGGGGACCACCGCGAGCGTGCCGCCGCAGGGCGGGCGCAAGCACCCGCACCAGGAGTTCCTGACGATCGACACCACCAACATCCTCTTCATCTGCGGCGGCTCCTTCGCCGAGCTCGACAAGATCATCGAGCGGCGGGTGGGCGACCACGGCGTCGGCTTCGGCGCGGCGATCTCCTCGAAGACCCAGGAGGACACCGGCGAGTGGTTCGAGCAGGTGCTCCCCGAGGACCTGATCGACTACGGCCTGATCCCCGAGTTCATCGGCCGCCTGCCGGTGATCACCGCGATCCACCAGCTGAGCCGCGACGACCTGACCACGATCCTCACCGAGCCCAAACACGCGCTCACCCGCCAGTTCCAGCGCTTCTTCGAGTTCGACGACATCGAGCTGGTCTTCTCCGAGGACAGCCTCGAGGCGATCGCCAACAAGGCGATCGAGCGGGAGACGGGAGCCCGAGGCCTGCGCTCGATCCTCGAGGAGACCCTCCTCGACGTCCAGTTCGAACTCCCCTCGCGCCGCGACGTGACCAAGTGCGTGGTGACCAAGGAGACGATCCTCCAGGGCCGCCGCCCGACCCTGGTCACCGAGGCGGCCCAGCAGGACATCGGCCCCGCCGAGGACCAGTTGGGCGAGGAAACCGCCTAGCCGGGTTAGCGCCGGTCGGCGGTGGCCGCTTCGACCAGGTCGGAGTAGCTCGCCGCCAGGAGGTCGTCGTCCTCGATGCCGAGATGGCGTCGGAGATCGCCCAGCAGGGACCCGAATGAATCGGTGCCGCGCTCGGCGGTGGCGACGCCCTCGAACTCGATGAAGCTGCCGAGCCCCTCGACGGCGTCGAGGTGGATGCGGACCCCTTCGTAGATGAAGAGGCGCCGCTGTTTGCGCACCTCGACGCGGATGCCGAGCGTGGCGCCGAGCGCCGCCTTCAGCTCGGCCGGGTCGGGGATCGCGACGATGCGGTAGCGGCTCTCCTTGCTGCCCCGGTCGTCAGCCCGCTCATAGGCGATCAGCTGCGCGTCGCCAGGCGTCTGTTCCCGCAGCTTCAGTCGGCCGTGGGGCACCGCGAAGTAGGTGTCGAGCTGCGACAGCATCCCTTCGTCCGTCGCCCCGATCTCCCTGCAGACCGCCACCGAGCGCGCCGGGTCCCGATCCCGAGCCTTCAGCTCCAAGTTCGCCCCCGGCGCCATCGCGCCGACGATAACCGCGGCCGTGGAGCCTATTGCTCTCTCGCCATCAACGCTCCACGGCAGACCTGTCGGACGCCACGCGGAGCTACGTCGTCCCCCGACCTCACATCCTTAGACTCGGCCGCATGGACGCGGCGCAGCGACAGAAGCTCGAGCAGACCACCCGGTACGAACCGGGGGAGATCGAGGGGCGGGTGTTTGCCGAATGGATGGAGGGCGGCTACTTCCACCCCGAGCCGACCGGCACGCCGGAGGAGAACTTCTCGGTCGCGGTGCCGCCGCCCAACGTCACCGGCGTCCTCCACATGGGCCACGCGCTGAACGGCTCGATGCAGGACGCGCTGGTGCGGATGAACCGGATGCGGGGCAAGAACACGCTCTGGATCCTCGGCACCGACCACGCCGGCATCGCCACCCAGGCGGTGGTGGAGAAAGGGCTGATCGCCGAAGGCAAGACGCGCCAGGAGCTCGGTCGCGAGGCCTTCGTCGAGCGGGTCTGGGAATGGAAAGAGGAGTACGGCTCGCGGATCGTCGAGCAGTACAAGCGGCTCGGCGCCTCCTGCGACTACGAGCGCGAGCGCTTCACCCTCGACGCCGGCTACGTCAAGGCCGTCTACAAGGTCTTCAAGCAGCTCTACGACAAGGGCTACATCTACCGCGACAACTACATGGTCAACTGGGACCCGGGCACGCGCTCGGCGATCTCCGACCTCGAGGTGGAGAACCGCGAGGTGGTCGACACGCTCTTCTACATCGACTACCCGCTCGAGGACTCCGACGAGGTGCTGACCGTCGCGACCGTGCGGCCGGAGACGATGCTCGGCGACACCGCGGTGGCGGTGAACCCGAACGACGAGCGCTACGGCCGCCTGGTCGGCAGCCACTGCATCCTGCCGCTGGTCGGGCGCCGGCTGCCGATCATCGCCGACGAGCACGTCGACCCGGAGTTCGGCACCGGCGCGCTGAAGATCACCCCCGGCCACGACCCCAACGACTTCGAGATGGGTCGCAAGCACGGCCTCACCGAGATCGTCGTGATCGGCCCCGACGGGCGCATGAACGCCGAGGCCGGCGAGTACGAGGGGATGTCCGGCGCCGAGGCCCAGCGCGCCGTCGTCGAGGCGCTGCGCGAGCAGGGCCACCTGGCGAAAGAGGAGAGCTACACCCACTCGGTGCCCTTCTCGCACCGGTCCGGGGAGCGGATCGAGCCGCTGATCTCGCTCCAATGGTTCTGCCGCATGGACGAGCTCGCGCGGCCGGCGATGGACGCGGTCGAAAAGGGCGAGGTCAAGATCCAGCCGGACCAGTGGGGCCGGGTCTACCTCAACTGGCTGGAGGAGATCCGGCCGTGGTGCATCTCCCGCCAGCTCTGGTGGGGGCACCAGATCCCGGTCTGGTACTGCGACGCGTGCGAGGAGACGATCGTCGCCGAGGTCGAACCCGAGCGCTGTGGCGCCTGCGGCGGTGAGCTGCGCCAGGAGGAAGACGTCCTCGACACCTGGTTCAGCTCGGCGCTCTGGCCCTTCGCCACGCTCGGCTGGCCCGACGACACGCCCGAGCTGCGCGCCTTCTACCCGACCAGCTTCCTCACCACGGCGCGCGAGATCCTCTTCCTCTGGGTCGCCCGCATGGTGATGATGGGGCTCGAGTTCCCCGGCGCCGATTCCCTTCCGCGACGTCTACGTCCACTCGGTGATCCAGGCCCGCGACGGGCGGCGGATGTCGAAGAGCCTCGGGACCGGGATCGACCCGCTGGAGGAGATCGACGAGCGCGGCGCCGACGCGCTCCGCTTCGGCCTGCTGGCGATGTCCTCGACCCAGGACGTGCGCTACTCCGACGCCAAGGTCGAGCAGGGCTCGGACCTGGCGAACAAGCTCTACAACGCCTCCCGCCTGATCCTCCTGAACGCGGCCGAGGTCGAGCCCGGCCCGCGCACCGCCGCGCTCGAGGACCGCTGGCTGCTCTCGCGCCTCGAGCGGACGATCGCCTCGGTGACCGCCAAACTCGAGGCCTTCGACTTCTCCCACGCGGTCCAGGAGGCCTACGCCTTCGTCTACGGCGACCTCTGCGACTGGTACCTGGAGATCGTCAAGCCGCGCCTCTACGAGGGCGAGGAGGACGTCTCGGCGACGCTCCTCTACGCGCTCGAGCGGGTGCTCGGCCTGCTCCACCCGACGATGCCGTTCGTCACCGAGGAGCTCTGGTCCTTCCACCCGGCCCGCGACGGCCACCTCGCCGTGCACGCCTTCCCGGTCGCCGACACCGCCCTCTTCGACGACGCCGCCGAGGAGGAGGTCGCCGAAGCGATCGCCCTGACCCGCAGCCTGCGCGCCTGGCGCGACCTGGTCGGCGTGCCCGCCAAAGCCGTCCTGCCCGCGGTGATCGACGGGATGGCCCCGGCGGAGTTCGTCGGCCGCCTCTCCCGCTTCGCCTTCGACGGGGTCGGCTCCGAGCCGGTCGCCTCGGTCGGCCCGGTGCGCGTGCTCGCCTCCGAGGAGCTCGACGCCGCCGCGGTCGAGGAGCGCCTCGGCAAGCTCCGCAAGGAGCTGGCGGCGGAGATCCAGCGCGCCGAGCGCAAACTCTCCAACGAGGGCTTCGTCTCGAAGGCCCCCGGCGCCGTGGTCGAGGAAGAGCGCGGCAAGCTGGAGCGCTACCGGACGGAACTCGCCGAGCTCGGTTAGCCGTGCCGCTGCCCGCCGAACCGCTCCCGGACGGCTTCGACCCGGGCGCAGTACCTGGACTCGCTGGAACCGGTCGGCTGGCGGCTCGGCCTCGACCGGATGTGGAAGCTGACCACCGCGCTCGGCCTGCCGCAGCGCCGTTTCGCCTCCGTCCACGTGGTCGGCACCAACGGCAAGTCCTCGGTGACGCGGATGGTCGCGGCGCTCCTGGAAGCGCACGGCGTCACCTCCGGCGCCTGCCTCTCGCCGCACACCTCGCGCTGGACCGAGCGCACCCTGATCCGCGGCGAGGAGATCACACCCGAGGCCTGGGCCGAAGCGGTCGCCCAGGTCGCCGCGGCCGCCGAGGCGGTCAACCGCACGCTCGAGGACGGCGAGGCGGTGACCGAGTTCGAGGCCGCCACCGCGGCCACCTTCGTCGCCCTCGCCCGCGCCCGGGTGAAGGCGGCGGCGATCGAGGCCGGGCTCGGCGGCCGGCTCGACGCCACCAACACGATCCCCTCCCAGGTCACCGTCCTCACCTCGGTCGGCCTCGACCACACCGAGTGGCTGGGGGAGACCGAGCTCGAGATCGCCGCCGAGAAGCTGGCCGTCCTCCACGACGCCTCGACGCTGGTCCTGGGACGGGTCTCGGCGGAGGTGCGGGCGTTCGCCGAGCAGGTCGCCGCCGAACGCTCCGCCCGCCTGGTCGTCGCCCCCGAGGACCCCGGCCCGGAGATCGAGCTGGCCGCCTCGGGCCCCTTCCAGCGCCGCAACTTCGCCCTCGCGGTGGCCGCCGCGGAGGCCTTCCTCGGCGCCGTCGACCGCGAGCGGGTCGCCACCGTCGCCGCGGGGCTGATCGTCCCCGGCCGGCTCGAGCTGATCGCGGAGAGCCCGCCGACCTACGTCGACGCCGCCCACAACCCCGACGGGGCGGCGGCGCTGGCGGAGGCGCTGCCGGCCCTGGCCGCGGGCCGCCCGGTCGTCGCCTGCCTGGCGATGCTCGCCGACAAGGACGCGCCGGCGATCGTCGCGGCGCTCGCCCCGGTGCTGCGCGCCGCCGTCTGCACCGAGATCCCGCCGGCCGCGCTGCTCGGCCACGGCCGGCCCGGCGCCCGTTCGCGCCCCGCCCGGGAGCTCGCCGACCTCTGCCAGGCCCACGGCCTCGAAGCTACCGCCGAGCCGGACCTCGAGCTCGCCCTGCGCCGGGCCACCGAACTGGCCTGCGGCACCTTCGCCGGGGTCCTCGTGGTGACCGGATCGCATTACCTGATCGGTCCCGCGCGGGCCGCCCTGGGCGCCCTCTAGGGCGGTGGAGACCGACTGTGCGAGGATTCCTGCATGGATCGCAGCGCGTGCTCCGAACTACTCTCGATGATGGCCCTGGTCGCCGCTGTGGTGGCGATCGTGATCCTCGTGTTCTTCGGCGTCGGCTACCTCTTCGGGAGACTTTTCCTCTAGTCGGGTAGCGCCGGCGGAGGACCGAACAGGATCAGGCGTCCGCGCGGCGAATAAACTGCGCGACCCCCATCCCGCGGAAGGGGAACTTCCCATGGCACTAGCGATCTTCGGCATCACCAACTCCGGCCTCAACCTGGCCGCGACCCTCGTTCTGCTCCTGCTGATCGTCCTTTGGCTGGCGCTGATCGTCTACACGTTCCTCGACGCGCGTCGCCGCATCGCCGACCCGTTCCTGGTCGCCTGCGCGACGATCGCCTCGTTCTTCCCCTACATCGGCACCGCCGTCTACACGATCGTCCGCCCGCCGGAGTTCCTCGAGGACGCCCACGAGCGCGAGCTGGAGATCAAAGCCGCCGAGCTGCGGGTGCGCCAGCTGCGCGAGCAGAGCTGCCCGAACTGCGAATACCCGGTGGAGAAAAACTACCTCCGCTGCCCCAACTGCCAGCGCCGGCTGAAGGACCCCTGCCCGACCTGCGGCGAACCGGTCGACCCGCGCTGGGGCCTCTGCCCCTACTGCGAGACCGCGCTCTCGGGCGAGCGCTCCCGCCAGCCGCGCCGCCGCCGCCCCGAGGGGGAGCGGGAGCGAGAACGCGAGCGCGAGCTGCAGGAGACCGGCGCGCAGCCGCCGGCGAAACGCCGCGGCCGCAAACCGCGCACCAGCCCCGCCGCGACGGCCGTCGAGGACGATCGTCCGACCGAGGTCGAGCGCAAACCAAGATCTTCGGGCGCCCCTAAACAGGGATCCGCCCGCAGCGCCTCCAAAGAGGCGCCGACCAGCGAACAAGACCAAAGGAGCCCACGCACGTGAGCCGCACTCTTATCCTCGTCAAGCCCGACGCCTTCCAGCGCGCCCTGACCGGTGAGGTGATCGCCCGCTTCGAGCGCAAGGGGCTGCGGATCGCCTCGGTGAAGTCGCTGACCGCGACCGAGGAGATCGCCAACGAGCACTACGCCGAGCACTCCGAGAAGCCCTTCTTCGGCGAGCTGGTCAGCTTCATCACCGGCGGCCCGCTGGTCGCGATCGTCTTCGAGGGCGTCGAAGCGGTGAAAGCGGCGCGCCAGCTGATCGGCTCCACCAACCCGGTCGAGGCCGCGCCCGGCTCGATCCGCGGCGACTTCGCGCTCGAGGTGACCTTCAACATGGTCCACGGCTCCGATTCCGACGAGTCGGCCGAGCGCGAGATCGGGATCTGGTTCCCAGAGTTCGGCTAGGGCCCTGCCCGTACCAATCGTTCTTGCTTCGGGCTCGCCCCAGCGGCGCGAGATCCTCGCCAAGCTGGGGCTCGAGTTCGAGGTCGTGGTGCCCGGGGTCGAGGAGCTCGACGCCGGCGATCCTGAATTCCTCGTGATCGAGAACGCGCGTCGCAAGGCGCGCGCGGTCGAGCGCCCGCCCGGGGCGATCGTGATCGCCTGCGACACCGACGTCGTCCTCGACGGGGAGGTGCTCGGCAAGCCGGCCGACGCCGCCGACTCGCGCCGGTACCTGGAGCGCATGTCCGGGCGAGCGCACACGGTGATGAGCGGCCTGGTGGTGCTCGACGCCGAGGGCGAGGAGCGCAGCGGCCTGGAGCGCTCCGAGGTCGTCTTCAAGCGGCTGGGCGAGGCGGAGATGCAGCGTTATGTCGACTTCGGCGAGTGGGAAGGCCGCTCCGGCGGCTACGCGATCCAGACCCTGGGGTCGACCCTGGTCGAGCGCCTCGAGGGCAGCGTCTCCAACGTCGTCGGCCTGCCGGTAGGCCTGCTCGCCGAGCTCGCGCCGGGCCTCTTCGAGCGCGCCTAGCAAGTGCCCTTTGAGGCGCGCTTCTTAGCACCGCATTAGCAGGCCGTAAGCCGCAATTAATCCTGCAAGCGACGGATTTTCTGCGCGGCGGAGGTCGGTCACGTCGCGGCTTCCCACGCTTGCAATCATGGACCGTTCTGCCCGGCAACTGGACCGAAATATGAGCTGGCTCAGCCGCATCTTCCGCCTCGGCGGTCGCGACATGGCGGTCGACCTCGGCACCGCGAACACGCTCGTCTACGTGCGTGGGCGCGGCATCGTCCTATCCGAGCCCTCGGTGGTCGCGATCGACACCAAAACCGGGCAGGTCCACGCGGTCGGGGTCGAGGCGAAGCGGATGATCGGCCGCACGCCCGGCAACATCACCGCGATCCGGCCGCTGAAGGACGGCGTGATCGCCGACTTCGAGGTCACCGAACAGATGCTGCGGCACTTCATCCAGTCGGTGCACTCGAACCGCTTCGCCCACCCGCGCGTCGTCGTCTGCGTGCCGTCCGGGGTCACCGGGGTCGAGAAGCGCGCGGTCGAGGAGGCCTGCCTCTCGGCCGGGGCCCGCCAGGCCTACCTGATCGAGGAGCCGATGGCGGCGGCGATCGGCGCCGGGCTGCCGGTGGCCGAGCCGACCGGCTCGATGATCGTCGACATCGGCGGCGGCACCACCGAGGTCGCGGTGATCAGCCTCGGCGGGATCGTCGTCTCGCAGTCGATCCGGGTCGGCGGCGACGAGCTCGACGAAGCGATCGTCGCCCACTGCAAAAACACCTACAAACTCGCGATCGGCGCGCAGACCGCGGAGGAGGTCAAGCTCGAGGCGGGGTCGGCGGCGCCGCTGCCGACCGAGATCCGCACCGAGATCCGCGGCCGCGACCTGGTCAGCGGGCTGCCGAAGACGATCGAACTGACCTCGGAGGAGATCCGCGAGGCGCTCCAGGAGCCGGTCGGCCACATCGTCGCCGCGGTCAAGGAGACGCTCGACCAGACGCCGCCGGAGCTCGCCGGTGACATCATGGACCGCGGCATCACGCTGGCGGGCGGCGGCGCCCTCCTGCAAGGCCTGGAGCAACGTCTCCACGACGAGTGCCAGATGCCCTGCCAACTGGCAGAGTCGCCGTTGACCTGCGTCGCCGTCGGCTCGGGCATCTCGCTGGAGGAGTTCGAGACGATCCATCGCACCGGACCGAGGAAGTAGCTCCCCATGTACCGCAAGCAAGTACGCCGCCGTAGAGCGGTGCTCGCGCTCCTGATCGTCGGCTCCTTCGCCCTGCTGACGCTCACCTACGGGCAGGGCTCCAACGGCCTCCAGCGGGGGGTCACTGCCGTCTTCGCGCCGGCCTCCTCGATCCTCGACCGGGCGCTGAAGCCCGCCCGCGACCTGATCAACTGGGTCGACGAAACCTTCGACGCGCGAGGCAAGAACCACAAGCTCGAAGGGGAACTCGAAGTCGCCCGCCGGCAGGCGGTCGGCGGCAAGGTCGCGCTGGCCGAAAACGAAGAACTGCGGGAACTGCTGGAACTCGACAAATCGGGCGCGATCCCGAGCGGCTACGAACCGGTCACCGGCCGCGTGATCGGGCTCTCGCCGACCGTCTGGTTCAGCGACGTGATGATCGACGTCGGCTCCAGCGACGGGGTGAAGGTGCACGACCCGGTGGTCAACGGCAACGGCCTGATCGGCGAAACGACCGCGGTGACCGGCGGCACCTCGAAGGTGAAGCTGATCTCCGACCACTCGAGCGCGGTGGCGGTGAAAGTCGTCCCGACCGGGATCCTCGGGATCGTCAAGCCGACCGTCGGCGAACCGAACACGCTCGTCCTCAACTTCCTCAACTCCGACAAAAACGTCCACAAAGGGCAGTCGGTGGTCACCGCGGGCTGGCGCGGCGAAGAAATCGAAGCCCGCTTCCCGCCCAACATCCCGGTCGGCGAAGTGACGAAGGCCTCGGTGATCGTGCAGGAGGCGCAGGAAAAGGTGAACGTGCGCCCTTACGCCGACCTCCGCAACCTCGGCACGGTTCAGGTGCTGACGGGAGGAAGCCGCAATTGATCCTGACCCCGAAAATCGTCGCCCGCCTGATCGTCGTCGGGATCCTCGGCGTGCTGCTGCAGCTGACCTTCTTCTCCCAGGTCGAGCTGTTCCACGTCAGCCCCGACGTGCTGCCCTCGCTGGTGGTCTGCCTCGGCCTGCTCGGCGGCACGATGACCGGCGCCGTCTCCGGCTTCGCGATCGGCTTCCTGCTCGACTGCCTGCTGATCCAGCCGCTCGGCGGCGCCTCGCTGGTGCTGATCGCGGTCGGCTACGCGGCGGGGATGTTCCGCGAGCGCTTCGAGATCCACAGCCGCCTCGTCGTGCCGCTGCTCTGCGCGCTGCTCACCTTCGCCGCCGAGCTCGGCTTCGGCGCGGTCGAGGCGATGTTCGGGATCAACACCGACGTCAGCATCCTGGTGCTGCGCGACATCCTCGTCCAGAGCGCCTTCGCCTTCTTCCTCGGCTGGGCGATCTACACCGGGCTGCGGCGCCTGGTGCGGCCGGCACTGGTGGATGAGGCGACGGTGCGGCGGACCCGACGACCGACGGTGCTGGGAGCGTAGGGCGGTGTACCTGCGACCGGAGGATCGGGCGCGGCCGAGCCGCAGGGCACTGCGGATCGCGGTGGTCGGCGGCTTTGCCGTGGCGCTCTTCGCGATCCTCTTCTTCCGCCTCTGGACGCTGCAGGTCATCGACGGCTCCTCGAACCTCGCCGAGGCGAAGAACAACCGCACCCGCTCGACCAAGATCATCGCCCCGCGGGGGAAAATCCTCGCCCGTAACGGCCAGGTGCTGGTAGACAACCGGACCAGCCTGGCCCTCCAGGTAGACCCCTCGAAGCTGCCGGAAGACGAAGCCGAGGAAACCGCCGAGCTGCAGGAAATCGGCGAACTCGTGCACATGAAACTGCCACAGGTGCGCAAGCGGATCGCCGAAGAAGAGAAAATCGTCGCCGCCGGGACGCCGATCACGGTGCGACGCGACGTCGGCTACCAGCTCATTTACTACATCGAAGAACACAAGGGGAAATTCCCCGGCGTCACGGTGGAAAAGGTCTTCGTCCGTAATTACCCGGAACAAGACCGCGCCGCCCAGGTGCTCGGCCACACCGGCGAGGTCTCCGAAGAAGAACTTGAATCGGGTCCCTACGAGAACACCGAACCGGGCGAAGTGGTCGGCAAGGAAGGGCTCGAGTACACCTACGACAAGATCCTGCGCGGGACGCCGGGCATCTCCCGCTACCAGGTGAACGCGCTGGGCGAGCCGACCCCGGGAGGGCAGCTGACCTCGACCCCGCCCGCGCCCGGGGACAACCTGAAGCTGACGATCAACCCGGCGGTGCAGGAAGCCGGCGAAGCCGCGCTGGCCGAACGGGGGGCGGGCGCTTTCGTGACGATGAACATCAAGACCGGCGAAATCCTCGGCATGGGATCGTCGCCGACCTATGACCCGTCGGTATGGACCAAACCTCTGTCGAACAAGCAGTACGAAGAACTCTCCTCTGAAGAAACCGGCGACCCGCTTTTCAACCGCGCGACCTCGTCGGCATATCCGACGGGCTCGACCTACAAGATCATCACCGCGCTGGCGGGACTCGAAAACGGCATCTTCACGCCCGACACCGTCGTCGACGACACCGGCAAAATCGAAGTCGGAGGTCAGCCGTTCGAAAACTCCGAAGGCGAGGTGAACGGCCCGATCACCTTGGTTCCGGCGCTGGAAAAATCGTCCGACGTCTTCTTCTATACGCAGGGCTACAAGATGTGGAAGACCGATTACCTCCAGGAATGGTCGGCCAAGCTCGGGATCGGCCGGCCGACGGGGATCGACCTGCCGCTGGGGGAAGGCTCGGAAGGTTTGGTGCCGAGCAAGAAGTGGACGGAAGAAGAAATCGCGAACGGGAACGAATTCATCGAACCCTGGGGGCCCGGCCAGAACATCCAGCTGGCGGTCGGCCAGGGGTACCTGCAGACCGACCCGCTGGAGATGGCAGTCGCCTACGCGGCGCTCGGCAACGGTGGCACGATCGTCACCCCACACCTGGGCAAGGAAGTGATGGACGCGGCCGGGCGGGTGCTTCACGAAATCCAGCCGGGGCCGCAGCGCCACGTCAAGATCAACCCGGAATCGCGACAGCTGATCATGGAAGGGCTGCACGACGCGACCTCCGGGCCGGGCGGCACGGCAACCCCGGTGTTCGCTGAATTCCCGATCCCGATCGCCGGCAAGACCGGCACCGCGGAACGCCCGCCCCACCCCTACAACCAGTCCTGGTTTATCTCGCTGGCGCCGTACCCGAACCCGAACATCGTCACCGTGGTGACGGTCGAGGAAGGCGGCTTCGGCGCCGAATCGGCCGCCCCCGCCAACAAGCAGATCCTCGAAGCGTATTTCGGCAACCAGTTGAAGAAAGAATCTGAAAAAGAAACCAAAGCCGAAACCGGCGAACTGGGGGAAACCGGCGAAGAAGTCTTCGAAGAAGTAGAAGAAGGAGCGGCGGTCGGGGGGGAAGAAGTCTTCGAAGAAGAACCGGAAGCCCCGGTCGAAGGCGAAGAAGAAGTGCTGGGCGAAGAAGCGACCGGCGAAGAAGCTCCGGTCGAAGGCGAAGAAGCGACCGGCGGCGTCGGATGATGTACGCGACGCGGGCGCGGCGGGCGCGGCCCGAGCTCTTCGACGACCAGCCGACGATCGGCGAGCGGCTCGGCCTCGCCCACGTGGACTGGGTGCTGTCGCTCTCGGCGATCGGGCTGGTCGCCTTCAGCGTCCTCGTCCTCGGCCAGGCGACGGTGCACGACATCCCCGGCAGCCCTAACTACTACGTCGAGCGCCAGGCGATCTACGGGGTCGCCGGGATCATCGGCATGTTGGTGCTCTCCCGGATCGACTACTCGCGCTTCCGCGAGCTGCGGGTCGGGATCTACACCTTCCTCTGCGTCTCGATCGCGCTGGTGTTCGTCTTCGGCTTCGCCGCGCGCGGCTCGCGACGGGCTTTCGAACTCCCGTTTTTCGCCTTCCAGCCCTCCGAGTTGGGCAAGCTTCTGCTCGTTTTGGCCCTCGCGGGCTTCGTTATCGACGGTGCAAAACGCGGTTCACCGATCCGCCGAACCATCCGTTATCTGGCTCTGGGACTGGCTCCGGCCGCTCTCGTCTTCCTCCAGCCTGACCTCGGTACCTCGATGGTGCTGGTGGTCGGAACGCTCGCCGTGATGTACTTCGGGGGTGTCCCATGGACCCATTTCGCTGTAATCAGCGGCGGTCTCGCCGCATTAATAGCTTTAGTCCTCGTGGTGGCGCCTGCCGTCGGCCACCCCGTGCTCAAGGAATATCAGCAGCAGAGACTCACGTCTTTCCTGCATCCGAGCGCGGAACCAGGCGGTGCGGGTTACCAGCAGGACCAATCGATGGTCGCCATCGGCGCCGGTCAGAAGACCGGGCGCGGCGACCAAGCCACCCAGACGCGGCTCGACTTCGTGCCCGAGCGCTCGACCGACTTCATCTTCGCGGTGATCGGCGAGCGTTACGGGTTCTTGGGCGCCGCGTTCGTCCTATCCTTGTACGCCCTTCTCATCTGGCGGGCGCTGCGGATCGTGACGCTCTCAAAGAACCCCTACGGAACCTTGGTAGCCGGCGGCATCGCCGTCGAGCTGTTGTTTCAGGTCTTCGTCAACGTCGGAATGTGCCTCGGCATCATGCCCATCACGGGCATCCCTTTGCCGATGGTGAGTTACGGAGGGTCCTCCGTGCTCGCTACCTTCCTGGCGATTGGAGTCCTTCAGAGCATCAACATCCAGGCGCGTCTCAGCCGGCAGGGAAGGTTCGCGTGGTGACGCCTCTGTAGAGGGCCCCTCGTTCGCGTACCTATCCGAACTGAGCTGAACTAAATGAAAAAAACGATCCTGGTGTCCGCCGAGCGTGGCGAGACGCGCGTTGCCGTACTCGAGGCGAAAGCGAAAGGCTCGCAGGCCAACGTCGCCGAGCTCTACATCGAGCGGCGCGGTCGTCGCTCGATCGTCGGCAACATCTACAAGGGCAAGGTCGACAACGTCCTGCCCGGCATGGAGGCCGCCTTCGTCGACATCGGCCTCGAGCGCAACGGCTTCCTCCACGTCGACGAGATCGTCCTCCCCGACGGGTCGCAGGCTCCGCGCCGCGGTCGCGGCTCGGGCAAAGGCGCGCGGATCAACGAGCTGATCAAGCCGGGCCAGGAGATCCTCGTCCAGGTGGTCAAGGACCCGTTGAAGACGAAGGGCGCGCGGCTCTCGATGAACGTCTCGATCGCCGGCCGCTACCTGGTCTACGCGCCCCACGGCTCCGGCGTCGGCGTCAGCCGGCGGCTGGCCGACAAAGAGCGCGACCGGCTGCGCAAAATGGTCGACAAAACGTACAAAGGCCCGGGCGGGCTGATCGTCCGCACCGCTGCCCACGGGGCGAAAAAAACCGACTTCGTGCGGGAGATCTCCTACCTGCAGAAGCTGAACGAGGTGCTCGAGCGGCGGTCGGAGTCGACCAAGGCGCCGGCGATGGTCTTCCAGGAGGCCGACCTCTCGGTCCGCGTCCTGCGCGACGTCTTCCTCAACGAGTTCGAGAAGGCGATCATCGACTCGGACAAGCAGTTCGAGCGGGTGACGAGCTTCTTCCAGCGCACCGCGCCGGAGCTGGTCGGCGGGGTCGAAATCTACCAAGGGCAGAAAAAATCCCTGTTCGAAAAATATGGGATCGACAAGGAGATCGAGTCGACCCTGAACCGGCGGGTCGACCTGCCCTCCGGCGGCTACCTGATCATCGACTACACCGAGGCGCTGACGGTGATCGACGTCAACAGCGGCAGCTTCACCGGGCGCGGCAAAGGCGGGCTCGAGGAGACGATCACCAAAGTCAACACCGAGGCCGCCGACGAGGCGGTGCGGCAGCTGCGGCTGCGTGACATCGGCGGGATCATCGTGATCGATTTCATCGACATGGCGCGCGCGTCGAACCGCGACAAAGTCTTGAAAGTGATGCGCAAAGCGCTCGACGCCGACAAGTCGAAGAGCTACGTGGTGGAGGTGTCGCCACTCGGCCTGGTCGAGATGACGCGCCAGAACGTCACCGACGGAGTGCGCGAGATCCTCACCGAGCTGTGCCCGACCTGCCATGGCGAGGGCGTGGTGCTCTCGGCCGAGACGGTGGCGCTCGACGGCCTGCGGAAAATGCGCGAAATCGCCGCCGAAAAAGGCGACGAGGCGTTCCTCGTCCGGGTCAACCCGAAAGTCGCGGCGGCGCTCACCGATCCCGACAGCGGGCTCCCCGAGCTCGAGGAGGAGACCGGCAAGCGCTTCCACTTCGAGGGCGGCGACGCCAACGCGATCGAGACCTTCGAAGTGGTCGAGTCCGGGACCCGGGCGGAGATCGAGGAGCGGGCCCTGCCGTTCAAGGTCGGCGAGGAGGTGCTGGTCAAGATCGACGAGCCCCACATGTACAACGCCGACGACGCGGTCGCCCGGATCGACTCCTACATCGTCAGCGTCACCGGCGGCGGCCCCTACGTGGGGGAGCGCAAGCTGGTGCGGATCGAGGAGGTCGAGCGGGCGGCGGCGATCGCCTCGCTGCTCGGCAACGAGCCCCCGGTCGGCAACGGAAATGCCGCCGCCGCCGAGCGAAACGGCGCTTCCAACGGCGACGGGCTAGAATCCGACGCTCCTTCGCGCCGACGTAGTCGCGGCCGTCGAGGCGGTCGAGGGCGTTCGCGCGCCAAACAAGGCAGTTCTGACGAGTAATCGGAAGAGGATCGAGCAAGCATGTACGCGGTAATTGAGAGCGGTGGAAAGCAGTACAAGGTCGAGGAGGGCACGTCCCTGTTCGTCGACCGGCTCGATGTCAAAGAGGGCGACAAAGTCTCCCTGCGTCCGGTGCTCTTCCGCGACGGTGAGCTGATCGTCGGGGCCAAAGACCTGGCCAAAGTCAAAGTCGAGGCCAAAGTTGCCGGCCACGTGCGCGGCAAAAAGATCAAAGTCTTCAAATACAAGGCGAAGAAGGGCTACCGGAAACGTGCCGGCCATCGCTCCGAGCTGACCAGGCTCGAGGTGACCAGCCTCAAAGGCGCGAAAGGCGGCTCCAAAAAAGCCGACGCCGAGAAAGCCCCCGCCAAAGCTGAGAAAGAGGAGGCCTAGGACATGGCGCATAAGAAAGGTCTCGGTTCGTCCCGAAACGGGCGCGAATCCAACCCGAACATGCTCGGCGTCAAGGTCTTCGCCGGCCAGCAGGTGTACGGCGGCGAGATCATCGTCCGCCAGCGCGGCACCAAGTTCTGGCCGGGCGAGGGCGTCGGCCTCGGCCGCGACCACACCATCTTCGCCACCCGCGAGGGGAAGGTCGCCTTCCACTCGGCCCGCAAGGGCCGCACCATCTCGGTCCTCGCTGACGACTAGGTCGCGCCGCCGTGGATGACACGGCAAAGATCTGGGTCGAAGGTGGTGCGGGCGGTAACGGCTGCATCTCCTTTCGACGGGAAGCGCACGTGCCGCGGGGCGGGCCCGACGGTGGCGACGGCGGCCACGGCGGCGACGTCGTGCTCGTCTGCGATCCCTCGCGCCGTGATCTCGGCGCGCTGCGGGGGTCGAAGCACTTCCGCGCCGAGCGCGGGCACCACGGCGAAGGCTCGAACCGGCACGGGGCGCGCGGCGACGACCGGGTCATCCTGGTGCCGCCGGGCACGCAGGCGGTGACGGTAGAAGGGGCCGACATCGACCTGGTCGAGCCGGGGCAGACCGCCGTCGTCGCCCAGGGCGGCCGCGGCGGCCATGGCAACAAACGCTTCACCACCTCGGTCCGGCAGACGCCCCGCTTCGCCGAGAAAGGCACGAAAGGCGAACAGGATTGGATCGAGCTGCGGCTGAAACTGCTCGCCGACGTCGGCCTGGTCGGGCTGCCGAACGCGGGCAAGAGCTCTTTGCTGGCCGCCCTGACCCGAGCGACGCCGAAGGTCGCCAACTATCCCTTCACGACTTTGTCGCCCGCGCTGGGGACGATCGAAGGGGAGGACCGCCAGGCGGTGCTCGCCGACATCCCCGGGCTGATCGAAGGCGCGGCGGCGGGGCTGGGGCTCGGGCACGAGTTCCTCGCCCACGTGGAGCGCTGCTCGATGCTCGTGCACCTGGTCGAGCTGCAGCCGCTGGAAGGCGAACCGGTCGGCAATTACGAGCTGGTGCGGGCCGAGCTGGAGGCCTACGGGGCGGGGCTTGAGCGACTGCCCGAGCTGGTGGTGCTCTCGAAGCGGGACCTGCTCGAAGCTACCGTCGTCGACGCCGCGGTGGCGGAGTGGGCGGAGCGCCTCGGCGACTCGGTCCTCGGCGTGGTCGCGGCCTCCTCGGCGACCCGCGAGGGCCTCGAAGACCTGCGCCGCCGGATCCTCGCCGAGCTGGCTCTCGTGCAGCCGCTCGACGCCGCCCCGACCGGCGCGCCCGCGGCCGAGTTCGAGTCCGAGCACCGTGTCTACCGGCCGGCCGGCGAGGGCGGCTACTGGGTCGAACGCGAGGAGGGCGGCGCCTTCCGGATCGGCGGCCGCGGGGTCGAGCTCCTCTTCGAACGTCACGACACCAAAAACGAAGAAGCGCTCGCCTACCTCGAGCAGCGCCTCACCGAGATGGGCGTGATCGCCGCCCTGCGCAAAGCGGGCTTCGAGGCCGGCGACGACGTGCGGGTCGGCGACCACGAGTTCGAGCTGCACGTCTAGCCCGCCGGCTCAGGCCAGCAGGAACGGCGCCAGCTTCTTGCGCACCTCGTCTGGGATCGGGGACTTTTCCCAGGTCTTGACGTCGACGAAGACGTAGCGGATGTCGGCGTCGCAGAGGAGCTCCTCGTCGCGGCGGAACCAGAGCTTCAGCGTCGTGCTGGTCGTCCCCAGGCCGTCGAAGCCGGCGTCGATCGTCAGCACGTCGTCGAAGCGGCCCGGGGCGCGGAAGCGGAGGTTGGCCTCGCCGACCACGGTGTCGACCCCGGTCGCCAGCAGCGCGTCGTAGGAACCCATCGACTCGCGCCAGATCTCGGTGAGGACGACGTCCACGTAGGCGAGGAAGTTGGCGTTGAAGACGATGCCCTGCGCATCGCACTCTCCGTACCGGACCCGCAGCTCGTGGCTGAATGGCGCCGCTCCGCTCTTAGACTCACCGGCCATGACGCTGGTAGTAAAGCTGGGCTCCTCGGTCGTCGCCGCCGACGACGGGTCGTTGCGCGCCGACGTGCTCGACTCGGTGTGCGCGCAGGTGTGCGCCCTGGAGCGGGCGGGGGAGCGGGTCGTGCTGGTCACCTCGGGGGCGATCGCGCGCGGCATGCGGCTGCTCGACCTGGCCGAGCGGCCGCGGGCGATGGACGAGCTGCAGGCCTGCTCGGCGGTCGGCCAGGGAGTTCTCTTCCAGGCCTACCGCGAGCGGCTGGAGGCGGGCGGGACGAAAGCGGCGCAGGTGCTGCTGACGCTCTCCGACGTCTCCGAACGGAGCCACTACCTCAACGCCCGGCAGGCGCTCGAGCGGCTGCTCGCCTGGGGCCTGGTGCCGGTGATCAACGAGAACGACACCACGGCGACCGACGAGATCACCTTCGGCGACAACGACTTCCTCGCCGCCCTCGTGGCGGCGCTGCTGGACGCGCGGCTGCTGGTGCTGCTGACCAACACCGACGGCGTGTTCACGGCCGACCCGCGCACCGACCCGGCGGCGGAGCTGGTCGGGCAGATCGACGACGCCGCCTCGCTGGAGCAGATCGAGATCGGCGCCTCCTCGCTGCTCGGCCGCGGCGGGATGGAGAGCAAGATCACCTCGGCCCGGATCGCCAGCGAATCGGGGGTGCCGGTGGTGATCTGCAACGGGACGCGCGACGGCGAGCTGGCTGCCGCGGCCGGCGGCGGCGAGGTCGGGACGCGGTTCACGGCCCGGGTCGAGGGCAGGCTCTCGCCCTACAAGCTGTGGCTCAAATATGCGAAGCAACCTGCCGGGACGGTGGAGGTCGACGACGGAGCGTCGGCGCGCCTGCGGGAGAGCGGGTCGAGCCTTCTGGCGGTCGGGATAGTCGGCAGCGATGGGACCTTCCAGGCCGGCGACGCGGTGCTCGTGGTCGACGCCACCAGGCACGAACCGCTCGGCAAAGGGATCTCGGAGTACTCCTCCTGGGACGTGGCGCGCACCGAAGGCCGCAACAGCGCCTACATACGCGAGCACTTCCCCGACACGCCCGAGGAGGTCATCCATCGCGACCGCTTCGTGCTGCTCTAGGGCCAACTTAGAAACAGTTCTGTGCCGGGCGGGGGTGCGCGGGGTGCGGGCAGTTACCCTTCCCACATGGCCGTAGCGACCAGAACCATCGGTGAAAGCTGCATCGCCGCCAAGCGCGCGGCGCGGACGCTTGGGAGCGCGCCGACCGCTGCCAAGAACGCGGCGCTGGCGGCGACCGCGCGGCTGCTCGACGAGCGGAGCGGGGCGATCCTCGAGGCGAACGCCGCCGACCTCGCCGACGAGCATGCCGCCGGCCTCACCGACGCGCTGCGCGACCGCCTGACGCTGACCCCGGAGCGGGTCGCGGCGATGGCCGAGGGCGTGCGGGTGGTGGAGGCGCTCGACGACCCGGTCGGCGAGGAGCTCGACCACCGGACGCTGGAGAGCGGGATCGACCTGCGCAAGGTGCGGGTGCCGCTCGGGGTGGTCGGGGTGATCTACGAGGCGCGGCCGAACGTGACGATCGACTGCGCGGCGCTGACGATCAAGAGCGGCAACGCGATCGTGCTGCGCGGCTCCAGCTACGCCCAGCGCTCGAACGCGGCGCTGGCCGGGATCGTCCGCGAGGCGCTGGTCGAGGCGGGGCTGCCCGAGGACTCGGTGCTCCTGCTCGACGCGAGCGACCGCGACGGGCTGACCGAGCTGGCGACCCAGGAGGGCGTCGTCGACCTGCTGATCCCGCGCGGCGGCGAGGGCCTGAAGGAGGCGATCAAGGCGGTCGCGACGGTGCCGGTGATGTACGCGGCGGCCGGCAACTGCCACGTCTACGTGCACGCCGATGCCGACCTGGAGATGGCGAAGGCGATCGTCGTCAACGCCAAGGTGCAGCGCCCCGGGGTCTGCAACGCGGCGGAGAAGCTCTTGCTCGACGCTTCGATCGCGGCGGAGTTCGGGCCCGAGATCCTCGCCGCCCTGGCCGCCGAAGGGGTCGAGCTGCTCGGCGATTCGCGGACCCGGGCGCTGGCCGGTGAGGTCGAGGTCGGCGAGGCGATCGAGGAGGACTGGGGCACCGAGTACCTGGAGCTGAAGATCGCCGTCGCGGTGGTCGACTCGGTCGAGGACGCGATCGAGCACGTGAACGCGCACGGGACCGGCCACTCGGAGGCGATCGTCACGGAAGACGCGCAGGCTGCTGACGCCTTCGTCGCCGGAGTCGACGCCGCCGCCGTCTACGTCAACGCTTCGACCCGGTTCACCGACGGCTTCCTCTACGGGATGGGCGCCGAGATCGGCAACTCGACCCAGAAGCTGCACGCGCGCGGCCCGATCGGCATGCGCGAGCTGACCACGACGAAGTACGTCGGCCGCGGCAGCGGCCAAGTGCGTGGCTGACCGTCGCCCGGGCACCGGCATCGGGGTCCTCGGTTCGGCCTTCAACCCGCCGCACCTCGGCCACCTGGCGCTCGCCCAGGAGGCGCTCTGGCAGCTCAACCTGGCCGAGGTCATCCTCGTCCCCACCGGGGTCGCGCCGCACAAGCGGATCGCCGACGATCCGGGCAAAGAGCTGCGGGTGACGATGACCCGCCTGGCCGCCGCCGACGATCCGCGCTTCTCGGTCTCGGCGCTGGAGACCGAACGCGACGGGCCGTCCTATACGTATGAGACTTTGGAGTTGCTTGCCAAGGAAAGAGGCGAAAGTGATTTCGTTTTCGTGATGGGGGCCGATGCCGCCGTCGGGCTGGAGAGTTGGCGTGAGCCCGAGCGGGTGGTCGGGTTGGCGCGGCTGGCGGTGGCGCGCCGGTCCGGCATCTCCGACGCCGAGGTGGCCGCGGTGATGCGCAGCCTGGGCGCCGACGGGCGGGCGACGATGCTTGAGATGCCCCAGTTCGGTGTGTCTTCTTCCGCAGTTCGTGAGCGTGCCGCAGCCGGCAGGCCGCTCCGCTATCTGGTACCCGAGCCGGTCGCGCGATTCATCGAGGAGAAGGGGATCTACGCTTGAATCCGATGCAGTCCGAGAACCTGGCACGGCGGCTCGCCGAGATCGCCGATTCGAAAAAAGCAGAGGACATCGTCGTGCTCGACATGCGCGGCCTGGTCGCCTACACCGATTTCCTGGCGATCTGCACGGCCCGCAACGAGCGGCAGGCGGGGGCGATCGTCGACGAGGTGCGGGTGCGGTTGAAGCAGGAGTCAGGGCTGCTGCCGAGCGGCACGGACGGCGGTGGCGAAGCGGGGTGGACGCTGATCGATTACCTCGACGCGGTGCTCCACGTCTTCACGCAGGAAGCGCGCGACCGATACCAGCTCGACGACCTCTGGCACGAGGCACCGCGGCTGGAGATCGAGTTCGAGGCGCCCGAAGCGCCCTCCGCCGCCGCCGGCGCGTAACGCTGGGCGGCCGCCGGCGCCTAAGCCCAAGGCGGCAGTCGGCGAAAAGCCCTGCGCTGGGACGCGTACCGAAGGGACGTCCGGGGGCCCCTCTACGGTCGCGCCCATGAACTCCCCGATTCCGGCGCGCCGATGACGAGCTTCAGGTTGGCGCTGTTCGGATATCGGCGCCTGGAAGTGGACGCGGCGGTGGCCGCCCGGGACTCGCACATCGCGGGGCTCGAACAGCACTCCGCGTCCCTGGCCCAGCACCATCAGGCGCTCGAGGCGCAGGGCCTGATCCAGGCCCGTGCGATCGCCGCCCACGAGGCGGACGTCTCCTCGCTCTCGGGGATGGTCGTCGAGCGCGAACGGACGATCCGTGACCTGACCGAACGGCTGGCGGAGGCGAACGCCTGCCACGACCGCAGCATCGCCTCGCTCGACGCCGTCTCGGCGCGGCTGGAAGATCTGCAGGCCCAGGCCCGCGGCCAGGCCACCCGGATCCGGATGAAAGCGCTGCGCGAGGCGGTCGAGCTGAGCACCAAGGCGCAGGCCCTGGCCGAGGTCGAGGAGACCGAGGCCGAGGTGGCGGAGCCGCCGGCCGCCGCCAAGCCGGAGATCGAAGCCGGGGTGAAGGAGCCGCCGGCCCCCGAGCCGGAGATCGCCGCCGAAGTAGCCGCGGCGGAGGAGGCAGCCGCCGAGGCCGCCCCGACCGCCAACGGCTCGGCCAACGGGCACACGAACGGCAACGGTCACGCCAACGGCAACGGAGGCGCGGTCGAGCCCGGCACCTCCTGGGAGCCGGGCCTCTATTCCGGCAAGATCCGCCTCGAGATCGGTCCGCTGGGGGACTTCTCCCAGCTGGTCGGGGTCGAGGACGCGGTCGGCCGCCTCGGCGCCACCGACATCTCGGTCGAACGCTTCTCCGAGGGCCGCGCGACCTTCTCGATGCGGCTCGAGCAGCCGGTCGACCTTCTCCGCGAACTGGAGGCCCTGGCCGCCCTCGACTTCAAGGTCCGCCACACCGCGCCAGACAACCTGATCCTCGATCTCCAGGACCACGGCCCCGAGCGCCACGCCGCCTAGCGGGCCCCGTTTCCGAAGATTTTCACTTTCGGCACTGAACTCTGACGTTTGGCCATTGACATCGGCCTGACCTCCATCGAACATATGTTCGATGGAGAATCCGAATCACAAAGGCAACGTCGCCGAGTTGGCGATCGCCGCCGAAGCGGCGAAGCTGGGACTGTCGGTGCTGAAGCCGCTGACCGAGCACGAGCGGTACGACCTGGTGCTCGGCATCGGCGGAAAGCTTCTCCGTGTCCAGTGCAAGTGGGCCGGCCTTCGGGACGACGTCGTCAGGGTCCGTCTCGGCTCCTGCTACCACTCGCCGACCCGCGGCTACGTCCGGACGACGTACGGGTCGGAGGAGATCGACGCGGTCGCCGCGTACTGCCCGGACCTCGACAAGTGCTATCTCCTGCTCGGCCGCTGACTGCGCCGGCAGAAAGGGGCTCTACCTGCGCACCGGACCGGCACGAAACAACCAGCGCGCATCGGTACACTGGGCCGCCGATTATGAGTTTCCCGGGGCTGTAGCTCAGCTGGAAGAGCGCCGCCATGGCATGGCGGAGGTCAGGGGTTCGAGCCCCCTCAGCTCCATGCAGGACGCCGCCGCACCAGATCTGGTGTCGGTCGGCGCCCATGAGTTCCGCAATCGCTTCGGCTATTACCTGGAGCGCGCGGCCGGCGGTGCGGAGATCGCGATCAGTCGCCACGGTCGTCCTTACGCGCGCCTCGGGCCGGTCGTTCTCAACCCCGCGGTGCCTGGTGCCGATGAATGATCGATGAGCACGGCGGAACCGAACGTCTTCTCCCATGGGATGGAGGACACGCGCGAGACGCTCGCCGAGTGGCGGGCGGGGCGCTGGCATGTCCTGCGCGGCTGGTTCGCGCTCAGCCTGGCGATCGCGCTGACGCTGCTCGGTGCCACCTGGCTCGCCTCGAGCCTCCTTCCCTACGACGTCACCCCGATCCACCTTCCCGGCCTCACCGAACCGTCGGAAGCCTCGGATCTGCTGCCGATCCTCTACCGCAACGGACTTGTGCTGGCCCTGCACGCCACCGCCTGCGTCGCCGGGTTCATCGCCGGCGCCTCGATGCCGCTCGCGGCCGAGCAGCGGACCGGGATCTCCCGCTGGATCCACATCAAAGCGGGGGAGCTGGCGATCCTCTTCGTCTGCGCGGTGACGCTGTTCTCGCTCAGCACCCAGGCCCTGTTCCTCGGGCTGCAGGGGGCGACGCTCGCCTTTCAGCTCCACCTCAGCACCTTCGACCTGATCCTCAGCGTGCTCCCGCATGCGCTGATCGAGCTCACCGCGCTCTTCCTGCCGCTGGCCGCCTGGCTGATCGCCAGCCGCCGCGGCGAGTGGAACCAGCTGCTCGCGGCGACCGCGGTCACCGTCGCGATCGCGGTGCCGATGCTGCTCCTCGCCGCGACGATCGAGGTCTACGTCTGGCCGCACATCCTCCGCGAGATGTCGTCCTATCAGTACTCGTTCAACGCCTGGTTCGCCGAATAGGCGCGCCGCCCCCGCCGCGCCGCCCTCATAAGATCGGCCGCTCATGAGCGGATACGAGCCGAGGGCGATCGAGCAGAAGTGGCAGGCGGTGTGGGCCGCGGAGCAGACCTGGGAGGTGCCGAACCCGGGGGAGCCCGGCTTCGACGAGACGAAGCCGAAGGCCTACGTCTGCGAGATGCTCCCCTACCCCTCCGGCGAGCCCCACGTCGGCCACCTCAAGTGTTACGCCGTCGGTGACGCGATCGCCCACTTCCGCCGCCGCCAGGGCTTCCAGGTGGTGCACCCGATGGGCTACGACGCCTTCGGCCTGCCGGCCGAGAACAACGCGATCAAAACCGGCGAACCGCCGCGGGTGGCGACCGAGCGCTCGATCGAGTCGTTCCGCCGCCAGTTCCAGGAGTGGGGGATCTCGATCGACTGGTCGCGGGAGATCGCCACCCACAAGCCCGACTACTACCGCTGGACGCAGTGGATCTTCCTGCAGCTTTACGAGCGCGGGCTCGCCTACCGGACCGAGGCGGCGGTCCAGTGGTGCCCGAAAGACGCCACGGTGCTGGCCAACGAGCAGGTCGTCGACGGGCGCTGCGAGCGCTGCGGCACCGAGGTGATCCAGAAAAAACTGGAGCAGTGGTTCTTCAAGATCACCGATTACGCCGACCGGCTGCTGGAGGACTTCGACCGGCTCGAGTCCTGGCCCGAGCACGTGATCACGATGCAGCGCAACTGGATCGGCCGCTCCGAGGGCGCCGAAGTGGTCTTCCGCAACGCCGAAGTCGACCTCGAGTTCCCCGTCTTCACCACCCGTCCCGACACCCTCTTCGGGGCGACGTTCTTCGTCCTGGCGCCGGAGCACCCGCAGCTGGAGAAGCTGGTCGCCGGGACCGAGGCCGAGGCCGCGGTGCGCGAGTACGTCGACCGGGTCGGGCGCGAGTCGGCCGAGGAACGTGGGGCGGAGGATCGCGAGAAGACCGGGGTGCCGCTCGGGCGGACCGTGGTCAATCCGGTCAACGGCGAGGAGATTCCGATGTTCGTCGCCGATTACGTGCTGATGGAGTACGGAACCGGCGCGATCATGGCGGTCCCCGGTCACGATTCGCGCGATTACGACTTCGCCCAGGCGTTCGGCCTCCCGGTCAAGCGGGTGATCGAAGGGGCCGACCCCGACGCGCCCGGTGACGATCAGGGCCTGCCTTACGCGGGCGACGGGCCGATCGTCAATTCGGGCCGCTTCGACGGGCAGGGGAACCGCGACGCCTACGCGTCGATGGTCGACTGGCTGAAGGAGGAAGGGCGCGGGGAGACCGCCGTCAACTACCGCCTGCGCGACTGGCTTCTGTCACGGCAGCGTTACTGGGGCGCGCCGATCCCGATCGTCTATTGCGACGAGTGCGGGATGGTCCCGGTCCCCGACGACCAGCTGCCGGTCGAACTGCCGGAGATCGAGGACTACGCGCCGCACGGTCAGAGCCCGCTCGCGGCGGCGACCGACTGGGTGCAGACGACCTGCCCGACCTGCGGCGGCGCGGCGCGGCGGGAGACCGACACGATGGACACCTTCGTCGACTCCTCCTGGTACTACATCCGCTACCTAGACCCGCACAATTCGGAAGCCGCCTGGGACCCCGCCGCGACCGCCCACTGGATGCCGGTCGACCAGTACATCGGCGGGGTCGAGCACGCGATCCTCCACCTGATGTACGCGCGGTTCGTGACCAAGGCGCTGGCGGACCTGGGGCACCTGGAGGTGCAGGAGCCGTTCGCCAACCTCTTCGCCCAGGGGATGATCACCCGCGACGGGGCGAAGATGTCGAAGTCCCGCGGCAACACGGTGAGCCCGGCCGAGTACGTCGAGCGTTACGGCGCCGACACCTCGCGCACCTACGTCTGCTTCATGGGCCCGCCCGAGCGCGGCGGCGACTGGACCGACGAGGGCGTGGAGGGAGTCAACCGCTTCCTCTCGCGCCTGTGGCGGCTCTGTGACGAGGTCGTGGAGCGAACCGGGCGCGCCGGGCGGTCAGCCGGATGGGGAGGCCGTGGCCGCGGGGGCCGACGGCGACGCGCGCGCCCTCTTCGCCAAGGCGCACTGGTCGACCGACAAGGCGACCAAGGATTTCGAACGCGGCTTCCAGTTCAACACCGTGATCTCGGCGGTGATGGAGCTCGTCAACGACGCCTACCGGCTGAAGGACGGCCTCTACGGCGACTCCGCCGGCGAGGCGGCGCTGCGCTTCGCCACCGCGACGGCGGCCTCGCTGATCTTCCCCTTCGCGCCGCACCTCGCCAGCGAGGTATACGAGCAGATCACCGGCGAGCGGGTCTGGGAGCAGGGCTGGCCGGTCGCCGACGAGGCGATGCTCGCCAGCGAGACCGTGACCCTGATCGTCCAGGTCAACGGCAAGGTCCGCGCCCGGGTCGAGGCGCCCGCCGAGGCTCCCCAGGAGGAGCTCCTGGAGCTCGCGAAAGGCAACGAGAACGTGGCGAAATACCTCGACGGGGCGGAGATCGTGAAGGAGATCGTGGTGCCCGGCAAGCTCGTCAACCTGGTCGTCAAGTAGACGCAAGTCCTAGCCGGCGAGCGTGCGGGATGCCGATCGCGCACGTTCCGAGGGCCAGGGTTTGGTAGAAACGCGACGTGCTCGTCAGGCGCCTCAGCGAAGCTCCGGTCGAAGAGTGGCATCGCCTCCGCACCCATGTCCTCATGGACGCGGGCGAACTCGGGGCCCGTCACCTGTCGGTGACCTGGCTCGTCCTGCCCGGCGGAGCCGAGCAGGCGTTGCGCTCGCACGAAGAAGCCGAGCAGGCGTACGTGGTGGTGCGGGGCGGCGGCACGATGTCCGTCGCGGGCGACACGCAGTCGGTGTCGGAGGGCGATCTGATCCTCGTCCCGCCGGCGACGGAGCACTCGGTTCGCAACGACGGCACCGAGGATTTCGCCTGCCTCTCGATCCAGTCGCCCCCGGTCGCAGCCGAAGAGCTGTACAGCGATCAGCTCGCCGAGGTCGCGGGCTATGACGACGAGGACGACTACTAGCGCAGGCGTGCGGAAGCCCTGACGCTTCCGTAGCTGAGATTTTGCGTTCCGCGCACCACGCGTGCGTGATTGCCCGCCAGCGTGGCGGGCATGCCGGAACTGAGCAGAACCCAGATAGCCGTCTACGGCGCGATCGCCGCGGCCTTGCTGTTCGTCGGCGCGCGGGCGGTGCGCGGGGAGAGCGGGAGCGAAGGCTCCGGCTACACGACCTCCTATGAATACGGGTCCGAAGAAGGGGGGGACGAAGGCAGCGATAGCGATAGCGGCGGCGAAGAATCGTTCTCGGTCGAGGGCGGGGGCAGCGATGTGGTCGTCGACGTCACCGGGGCGGTGCATGATCCTGGCGTCTACCGGTTGCCGGCCGGGAGCCGGGTCGATGACGCGGTGAAGAGGGCCGGGGGCGAGACGGGCAAGGCGGAGCTCGACTCGGTGAACCTCGCCGCCCTCCTTGCCGACGGACAGCAGGTCGTGGTCCCCGAACGGGTCACGGCCGCAACGGCCGGCGCGGGCGCGGCGCCGACGGCCGGCGCGATCGGTGTGGCCGAAGCCGAAGAAGGCCCGATCAGCCTCGGCACCGCGACGGCCGCCGACCTCGACACGATCGACGGCATCGGCCCGGTGACCGCGGAAGACATCATCAAGTTCCGCGAAGAACACGGTGGCCTCTCCTCGGTCGACCAGCTCGACCAGATCTCCGGGATCGGCCCGGCGACGATGGAATCGCTGCGCGAGCGGCTGCAGCCGTGACGTGGCACCGTGACCCCGCGCCTCTCGCTGCCGGTGCTGATCGGGATCGCGGTCCTGGTGGCGATCGCGATCTCGCGCACCGGCGAGCTGCGCGAACGCGCCGAGGCCGGGCTGGGGGAGGGCATGCCTCAGCGGGAGGCTGCCCTGGCGCGCGGCTTCGTCCTCGGCGACGACGACGGGGTGGACGAGGAGACCAAGGAAGACTTCATCCGCGCCGGACTGAGTCACCTGCTCGCGGTGAGCGGCGAGAATGTGACGCTCCTCGCGCTGCTGGCGATGCCCGTCCTCGCCGCCCTCGGCATCCCCCTGCGCGAGCGGCTCGTCTGGACGGTCGCCCTGATCGCCATCTACGTGCCTTTGGCCGGTTCCGGCCCCTCGATCCAGCGGGCAGGGGTGATGGGCGCAGTGGGCCTCCTGGCGACGCTGGCGGGCCGGCGTGCATCCCGCCTCTATGCCCTGGGCCTGGCCGCGGTGGTGACGCTGGCGATCGATCCTGCCGTGGCGGGCGACGTCGGCTGGCAGCTGAGCTTCGCCGCCGTGCTCGGCATCCTCCTGCTGGCGTCGCCGATCCGCGCCTGGCTCCTCGCCCGCCTCGGGCCGGGCCAGTGGCGGCGGGCGTTGGCGGAGGGCATCGCGGTGACGATCTCGGCCACCCTCGCGACCGCGCCGCTGATCGCCCACGTCTTCGAAGAAGTCTCGGTCACCAGCCTGGTCGCCAACGTTCTTGCCCTGCCCGCCGTGGCCCCGGCGATGTGGCTGGGCATGGTCTCGGCCGCTCTCGCCCAGGTCCCGGGCGTCCCCCTGGCGCCCCTGAACGGCCTCGACGCTCTGCTCCTCGCCTACATCGCCCAGGTCGCCGCCTGGTGCGGACGACCGTCCTGGGCCGTCCTCCACGTCCAGATCGGCGTCTGGGCGATGCTGGCGACCTATGCCGGGATGGTTGGCACGATCGTGTTTGGCGCCTGGCTGGCGCGAGCCCTTCGGCTCGCCGCCGCCCGTTCCCGGCCGGCCGCCACCGACGCGCTGCAGCAGTTTCGGTCGCCAGAGCGACCAAAATCGCTGCAGCGCGATCCAGCCGCGCGGCGACCGAGCCCGCGGTGGCGTCGCGTGGTCCTGGCCGCGATCGGTCTCGCGGCCCTCGCCGGCGGAGCGGTGCTTGTCGCCTGGCCCCGCGGTGCAGGCGTGCCGGCCGGGCCGGCGCCGGGGCTGCGGATCGAGGTACTCGACATCGGCCAGGGCGACGCGATCCTGCTGCAACCTCGCCATGCGCCCGCGGTGCTGGTCGACGGTGGGCCGCCGGGCGATGAACTCGTCGCCAAGCTCCGTGCCGAGGGAGTGGAGGAACTCGGGGCGGCGATCGTCACCCACGATCAGTCCGACCATGCGGCCGGGATCGCGGAAGCACTCGGGCGGGTGCCGATCGGCCGTCTCGTCTACGGGCGCCTCGACCGCCGCTTTCTGGCTGCCGCCCGGGCCGACGGCGCTCGCCCCGAACCGGTCGCAGCCGGGACCACGCTGCGCTCGGGTCCGCTGCGCCTCGAAGTGCTCTGGCCACCGCCCGCGCTGCTCGCCGAAGATCCCCCGGACACCGACCCGAACCTGCTCGCGCTCGTCATCCGCGCCCGCTGGCACAGCTTCACGATGCTGCTCACCGCCGACGCCGAGGCGGAATCGACGCCGCTCGACCCGGGGCCGATCGACGTGCTGAAGGTCGCTCACCACGGATCCGACGACGCCGGGCTCGGGGCGCTCCTCGACCGCATCCGCCCGCGCCTCGCGGTGATCTCGGTCGGCGCCGACAACCCCTACGGCCACCCGACGCCGGGCACGCTCGCGACCCTCGCGGAGCACCACGTCCCGACCCTCCGCACCGACCAGGACGGCACGGTCGAGATCGACGTGGGCCGTCGATCCTTCTCCGTGGGGTCGTCTCCGTAGACTCGGATCGATGCCCGACGAGATGCGCCCGCTCTACCTGATCTCCGGCACCGACGGGGCGAAAATCGAGGCGACCCGCTCGCGGCTCCGCGCCCGCGCCGAACGCGAGGGCGGCGACGGCGCGCTCGAGGTATTCGAGGCGAGCGAGGGGCGCGGCGCCCCCGATCACGAGGCGCTGCTGGCCGCGATCCCGGCGATGTCGCTGATGGGCACCCGCCGCTACCTGCTCGCCGACGGGGTCGACAAATGGCGCGACAAACAGCAGGCCGCCGTCGCCGCGGCGATCGGTGGCGAACTGCCGCCCGACCTCACCCTGGTCCTGATCGCCCGCGCCAAAGCGCCGACCAAGCTGCTGAAAGCGGTGAAAGCCGCAAAAGGCGAGGTCCACGCCTTCGAGGCGCCGAAAGCGCGCGACATGCCGCGCGTCCTGGTCGGCGACGCGCAACGCCTCGGCTTCAAGCTCGACCCCGCCGCCGCCCGCCTCCTGGTCGAACGGATGGGCGCCGAGCCGCTGCGCCTCCGCAACGAGCTGGAGCGCCTCGCCGTCTGGGCCGGAGAAGGGGGCCAGGTGACCGCCGCCGACCTCGAGGAGATGATCGCCGACACCTCCGAAGCCGCGGTCTGGACCCTCTCCGACGCCGTGGTCGAGGGCGACGCCCGCACCGCGCTGCGGGTCGGCGAGCAGCTGATCGAGCAGGGCGAGAACGTCACCGGCCTGATCTACGGCCTCTCCTCGCGCCTGCGGTCCGCCTGCGCCGCGGCGGCGATGCTGGAGGAGGGCAAGGCACCCCGCGAGGTCGAAAGCTCGCTGAAGATGCACCCTTACGCCGCCAAGCAACTGGTAGCCCGCCTCCGCGACGCGGACGTCGCGAACCTCCGCCAGGCCACCGAGGCCTTGGCCCAGCTGGAGCGCTGGTGCCGGGGCGACGCCGATTACGGCGACGAGCTCGCCTTCACCCTGGCCTTGCGTTCAATGGCCACCGCGGCTTAGGCGAACCAGAGCACCCGTCGAACCGGGCGGGCGAAAACATTCACCGCCGCCGATACGGCGAACCAGGGCACCCGCCGAACTAGGCCAGCAAACTTGTGACCGCCGCCGCTTAGGCGAGCGAAAACCAAGCAGCGCAAGGAGTCATGAGGGAGCGCACGGACGTGCGTGACCGAATAACGACACCGCGATGCGCCGGTTTGCAGCCGCCTAAGCGGCGGCGGAGGCGGCGGCGGAAGCCATGCGGGCTGCTTTGGCCTTCTTGCGGGCGCCGGTGTTCTTATGCATGGCGCCTTTCTGCACGGCCTTGTCGATCTTCGAGGTCAGCTCGCGCTGCTCTTTGGCGATCGTGTCGGAGTCGCCCGCCTCGATCGCCGTCTCAAGCCGCCGGAAGTACGTCTTCACGGTGCTGGTCAGCAACCGATTCTCGGTGCGCTCGCGCTCGCTGCGAAGTATCCGCTTTTTCTGTGAGGCTATGTTGGCCATGTCGTCGTGCCCACCAAGGTCTTCTTGGCCACGGGCGGTCGCCGACTATAGCGACTGAGAACGCAACTTGGAGAGATCCGAGGCACCCGACACCCCTTTCCATGGCTTCGAGGCCATCAACGCCGACGTCGCAATCGGTGAGGCCGAGGCGTTCTATCCGAGCGAGGAATTCGTCCTGCCGACCCCGCGCGTCGGCCAGGGAGGCCGGATCGCGCGCTCCACCGCGTTCTTCTCCGCCGCCACGGCGCTCTCGCGGATCGCCGGCCTGGCGCGCGAAGTAGTCGCCGCCGGCTACTACGGGGTGGCCGGCCCGATCTCGGCCTTCACGATCGCCTTCCAGGTCCCCAACCTGGTCCGCGCCCTCTTCGCCGACGCCGCCCTGCAGCCGGCCTTCGTGCCCGTCTTCACCGACCTGGTCGGCAAACGCGAAATCAAAGAGGCCTTCCGCCTCGCCTCGACCCTGCTGCTCCTGATCACGATGGTGATGGGCGCACTCACCGCGATCTTCGTCCTCGCCGCGCCGGTGATCGTGCCGCTCTTCGCGCCCGGCTACGAAGGGCACATCCTCGACCTCACGGTCAGCCTCTCGCAGATCCTCTTCCCGATCCTGATCCTGCTCGGGGCGAGCGGCATCGTCGTCGGGATCCTCAACAGCTACGACCGCTTCGGCGCCTTCGCGATCTCGCCGTTCTTCTGGAACGTGGCGATCATCATCGCCCTCGTAATCCTGAAGCCGCTGTTCTCCAAGGCAGACGCGATCTACGCCTACGCGATCGCGATCCTGATCGGCACCGCGGTGCAGCTGGCGATCCCGGCCTGGGACCTGCGCAACACCCCGTTCCACTTCACCTGGAGCTTCGAATGGCGCAATCCCGGGCGTGCGGCGGGTGCTGCTGCTGATGCTGCCGGTGACGATCAGCCTCGGCCTGATCAACTTCAACGCGCTGATCAACAGCACCTTCGGCAGCCTCGTCTCCGAAGAAGCGCCTGCCGCGATCGACAAAGCCTTCCGCCTCTACCAGCTGCCGCAGGGAATCTTCTCGGTGGCGATCGCGACCGTCCTCTTCCCGACCCTCGCCCGCTTCGCCAACAAAGGTGAATTCGTCAACCTGCGGGCGACGCTGGCGAATGGGATGCGGCAGATCCTCTTCGTCCTCCTGCCCGCCACGGCGGTGATCCTCGCCCTCTCGCACCCGATCATCCGGCTCGTCTACCAGCGCGGGGAATTCAACGCGCGCGACACCCAGATCGTCGCCACCGCCCTCTTCTGGTTCGCCTTCTCGCTGCCCACCAACGGCGTGTACCTACTGCAGACGCGGACCTTCTTCAGCCTCCAGAAACCCTGGCAGGCGACCGGGCTCGCGGTGATCGACCTGGTCGTTTCGGCGGCCGCGGCGGCGGTTCTCTACAAGCCGTTCGGCGTCGGCGGGATCGTCGCCGGGACGGGGATCGGGACCAGCGCCGCGGTCTTCTCCCAGGCCTTCATCCTGCGCCGCAAGTTCCACGGCCTGGAGCTGGGACGGCTGCTCTCGACCACGATCCGGATCTCGATCGCCTCCGCGGCGCTGGCCGCGGTGGGCTGGGTGGTCTGGGACGTGCTCGACAGCGCCCTCGGCCGCAGCACGCCGGCGCAGATCGTCTCGCTGGGCAGCGGCCTGGTCCTGGGAGGGGTGACCTACCTGGTCGCGGCGAGGATGCTGCGGATCGCCGAGCTCGAGCAGATCATGCGACTGCTGCGCCGCCGCCGCGCCTAGATGCTCGGGCCGGGCCGATACCTGCAGGGCGCGGTCGAGCTGATCTGGCTCGTCGGCTTCGCCTGGCTCGGCGCCGCGCGGGTGCGGCGGCGGCTGCTGGCGGAGGTCGGCGGCGAGGCCGGGCTTCCTGGCGACGGCGGTCGTCGCGATCGCCCTGCTGATCTGGGTGGCGGAGCTGCTGGGGACGGTGTCGCTCTTCAAGCCCGTCCCTTACCTGATCGCGATGGCGGTCGTGGGAGGGGCGCTCTGGTTCGCGGTCGGGGACGAACCGGGTCGGGACGACAGGAGCCGGGAGGAGCGACGATCCGCGGCCGCGCGGCCCTCGCTCATCGCCACCGTGGTCGCCCTGCTGATCGCCGGCGATCGCGATCGGCCACTTCGTCAGCGGCGTCAGGCTGCGCCTCGGCACGGGGATGACCGGCTTCGACTCGACCTGGTACCACGGCCCCTTCGCGGCCGGCTTCTTCCAGACCGGCAACACGATCGACCTCCACTTCATCGCGCCCCAGTTCCTCGCCTGGTTCTATCCGGCGAACGGCGAAGTCGCCCACGCGATCGGGATGCTCGCCTTCTCCCGCGACCTGATGTCGCCGCTGCTGAACCTCGGCTGGCTGCTCGGCTGCCTGCTGGCCTGCTGGTGCATCGGCCGACCGTTCCGGGTGGCGCCCTGGTCGCTGGCGCTGGGTGCGATCGCGCTCAGCGTCCCGGCCCTGGCCGACCAGGCAGGGGAGGCGCGCAACGACATCGTCGGGATCTTCTTCCTGCTCGCGGCGGTGGCGATCGGGTTGAACGCGGCGGCGGCTCGGGAGGAACGGGGTGCCGCCGCGGCGTCGGGGCGAATCCGCAGACCTAAAGGACAGGCAGTTAGGTCTGCGGATTCCCCCGGAGGTTCGGGCGCCGGCGGGGGAGGGGCACCGGAGGGAGCAGCAGGCGCGGCGACGGATCCGCGGGCCCTGCCGCTGGGAGTGGGCTTTCGACCGGGGCCCTGCTCGTGGTTGGCCTCGCGATCGGGCTTGCGGCGGGGACGAAGCTCAACTACCTGCTTCCCGCAGCGGTGCTCGTGCTCGGGCTGGTCGCGTTGGCGCCGAGTGGGCGGCGGTGGTTCACGCTGCTCTGCGCCGGGGGCATGGCGCTGGCGGGCGGCGGCTACTGGTACCTGCGGAACCTGATCCACAGCGGCAACCCGTTGCCCTGGATCCACCACCTCGGCCCGATCGACCTGCCCTCGCCGGAACAGACGCTGGGCGGTCGCGAAGCCCACAGCGTCCTCTCCTACGTCACCGATGGCTCGGTGTGGTCGGACTGGTTCCTGCCGGGACTGCACGGCGGCCTCTGGATCCTCTGGCCCGTCCTCGGCGCCGCCGCCCTCGCGGGCCTCCTCCTCGCCCTCGTCCCGCTGGTCTCATCTCGCCTCGCGCCCCGAACCGACCGGACCCCCGGTCGACGGGCCGAAAACCCGTCAGATAGTCAGGTTTTCGGCCCATCAACGCGGGGGGCGGTCGCCGGGGTGCTCGCGCTTGCCGGTCTCGTGGGGCTCGCCGCCGCCCTCTCCTGGCTCGTGTCGCCGACCTCGGCCTCGGGGCCGGACGGGATGCCGCGCGGGTTCGAATCCGGCCTCCGCTACCTGACCCCGGCCCTGATCCTCGGCCTCGCGCTGCTGCCGACGGTGCCACCGCTCCGTGCCTGGGCCGCCCGCCTCGCATCGCTCGGCCCGAAGCTCGGCGAGCGCCCGGTCGAGCCCGGCGACCGCGCCGCGCCGTCCGCCGCCGGCGGTCCGGCGCCGGTCGGCGGGGAGCGTCTGCATTCGACCGCCTCAGAGACGGTCAAACGCAGACGCGCCCCGGAGGAGGACCGACTTCCGGGGAAATGGGTGGCGGGAATCGTGGTCGGGAGCCGTGCTCCTCGCGGTCGCGGTCGGCTATCCGGTCCAGCGGCACTACCTCCACGACCGCTACCGCGACCCGAGCTTCACCACGCCGGGGCTCGATGCCGCCTTTGCCTGGGCGCGGGGCATCAGCGGCGCCCGGATCGCCACCACGAGCACGCGGCAGTACCCGCTGTTCGGGACCGACCTCTCCAATCGGGTCGCCTACCTCGGCGTCCACCGGCCGCACGGGGGCTTCGAGGAAGCGCCGAACTGTCGCGCCTTCCGGCGCCTCGTCGACGAAGGCGACTACGACTACGTCGTCGCCACCCGTGACCGGATCGAACCCGGCAAGCCCGCCTTCCCGCCGCAGGCGAAGTGGATCGAAGGGCCGCAGGCGGAAGTCGTGCTGCGGAAGAAGCCGACCGTCGTCTTCCACCTCACCGGGTCGCTCGACCCGAACGCCTGCCCGTAAGGGGGAGAGATCAGGTGGTCTCAGGGCTTAAGGGACTGCGACCAGCCTAGGCGCCGGCACCCCGCATGGCGGGTGGTCCGGGTCGCGGCACGGGCGTGCGGGGCGCCCGGGGGCGGCTCTGTTCATACTCGGGGCTCGCCCATGGACAAGATTCGCAACTTCTCGATCATCGCCCACATCGACCACGGCAAGTCGACGCTCGCCGACCGCATCCTCGAGCTCACCGGCGCCGTCGATCCGAAAAAAATGCAGGCGCAGCTGCTCGACTCGATGGACCTCGAGCGCGAGCGCGGGATCACGATCAAGGCGCAGGCCGTGCGGGTCGAGTACAAGGCGAACGACGGCGAGACGTACCACCTGCACCTGATCGACACGCCGGGCCACGTCGACTTCTCCTACGAGGTGTCCCGCAGCCTCGCCGCCTGCGAGGGCGCCCTGCTGGTCGTCGACGCCGCCCAGGGGGTCGAGGCGCAGACCGTCGCCAACACCTACCTGGCGATCGAGAACGGGCTCGAGCTGATCCCGGTGATCAACAAGGTCGACCTCCCCGGCGCCGAGCCGGAGCGGGTCGCCCAGGAGATCGCCGACCTGCTCGGCACCGAGCCCGAGGACGCGCTCTGGATCTCGGCCAAGACCGGCAAAGGCGTGCCCGAGGTGCTGGAGGCGATCGTCGCCCGCATCCCGCCGCCGACCGGCGACATCGAGGCGCCCGCCCGCGCCCTGATCTTCGACTCCGAGTTCGACCAGTACCGCGGCGTGATCGCCTACGTGCGGATGTTCGACGGCCGCTTCCGCAAGAACGAGCGGATCCTGGCGATGCAGAACGGGACCCGCGCCGACATCGACGACCTCGGCTTCTTCCGCCCGTCGATGACCGCGGTCGGCGACATCGAGGCGGGCGACGTCGGCTACCTGATCACCGGGATCAAGGACGTCACGATGCTGCGCGTCGGCGACACGCTGACCGCCGACATGGTTCCCGCGACCGAGCCGCTCGAGGGCTACCGCGAGGTCCGCCCGATGGTCTTCTGCGGGCTCTTCCCGATCGACACCGACCGCTTCGAAGAGCTCCGCGACGCGCTCGAAAAGCTCTCCCTGAACGACGCCGCGCTCTCCTGGGAGCCGGAGACCTCGGAGGCGCTCGGCTTCGGCTTCCGGGTCGGCTTCCTCGGCCTGCTCCACATGGAGATCGTGCGGGAGCGGCTGGAGCGCGAGTACAACCTCGACCTGCTGGCGACGACGCCGAACGTGCGCTACATCGTCAACCTCACCGATGGCAGCGAACGCGAGGTGCACAGCCCCACCGACCTGCCCGACCCGGCCCGCATCGAGAAGATCGAAGAGCCCTACATCCGCGCCACGATCATCTGCCCGAAAGAGCAGGTCGGACCGGTGATGGAGCTCTGCCAGCAGCGCCGCGGCACCCACGTCGACATGAATTACCTGAGCCCGGAGCGGGTGCAGCTGCGCTACGACATGCCGCTCGGCGAGATCGTGCTCGACTTCTTCGACCTGCTGAAGAGCTCGCACCCGCGGCTACGCCTCGCTCGACTACGAACCGATCGGTAACGAGCCCGCCGACCTGGTGAAGGTCGACATCCTGCTCGCCGGCGACAAGGTCGACGCGCTCTCGATCATCGTCCACCGCGACTTCGCCTACGACCAGGGCAAGCGCCTGGTCGCGCGGCTGCGGAAAACGATCCCGCGGCAGATGTTCGACGTCCCGGTGCAGGCGGCGATCGGCTCCAACATCCTCGCCCGCGAGACCGTCAAGGCTCTGCGCAAGGACGTCACCGCGAAGCTCTACGGCGGTGACGTGACCCGCAAGAACAAGCTGCTGAAGAAGCAGAAAGCGGGCAAGAAGCGGATGAAGGCCGTGGGCCGGGTGGAAGTGCCGCAGGAGGCGTTCCTCGCGGTGCTGGAGATCG
>CAWBRE010000001.1:0-377783 GCA_963791095.1 uncultured Solirubrobacterales bacterium | reverse complement strand
GATGCCGTCGCGGACCTGGAAGACCTGGGCGTTTGCGTCGGCCCCCTCGACCGCGACGCCGATCAGGTCGGCCGTGCCGACCGTGCCGCCGGCGACGCGCTGGCGCTCGAACAGCGAGCGGATCGCTTTCAGCCGGTCGCGGTAGATCGCCGCGCGCTCGAACTCCTCCGCCTCCGCGGCCTCCGCCATCTTCTCTTCCTGCAGCTTTTCCACCTGGCGGTAGCGGCCGGAGAGGAAGTCGATGATCTGGTCGATGTTCCGCCGGTACTCCTCCTGGGAGACGTGGCCGACGCAGGGCGCCCCGCAGCGCTTGATGTAGTAATCGAGGCAGGGGCTGCCGGAGCGGCGGCCCGGCTCGGCGCCCTCGCAGGTGCGGAACTGGAACAGTTTGCCGAGCAGGTCGAGGGTCTCGCGCAGGCGCTTGGCGCTCGAGAAGGGGCCGAAGTAGGCGCGGTGGGTGCGGTGTTTCTCGCGGGTGAAGTAGACGCGCGGGTAGTCCTCGTCGAGGCTGACGCAGACGTAGGGGTAGGACTTGTCGTCCCGCAGGCGGATGTTGAAGCGCGGCCGGTGGCGCTTGATGAAGCTCTGCTCGGCAAGGAGCGCCTCGGCCTCGGTCGCGGTGACCAGGGTGTCGATCCGATCGATGCGGCTGGTGAGGCGCGGCTCGCCGCCGGAGAAGTGCGAGGCGATCCGTTTTTTGATCGACCGCGCCTTGCCCACGTAGAGCAGCTCGTCGTCCTTGCCGTAGAACAGGTAGACGCCCGGCTGGTCGGGCAGCTGGCGGCGCGTCTCGGCGATCCGCTCGGCTCGGCTGAGCGCCCCGTCTTCGTTGCGGTCCTCGTTCGCGATCGGCATCACCTCAAAGGGTAGGCTGCCGCCCAGCGCGGCTTCCGAGGCCGGGCCAGACAGGGACACCAGGAGGAGCCAGATGACCACCCCACCGGAGTTGAACACGCTGCAGATCGAGATCGACGGGGAGATCGGCACCCTCACCCTGAACCGGCCCGACGCCTTCAACGCGATGAGCCCGGAGATGATCGAGGAGCTGACGACGGCGATGGCCTGGCTCGCCGACGAGGCGCCGATCCGCGCCCTGATCATCACCGGCGCCGGCGTCGCCTTCTGCGCCGGCGGCGACATCACCTGGTTCCGCAAAGGGATGGAGGACCCCGACCTCGACATCGCCGCCAACGTCCGCCGCGGCGCCGAGGCCCTGCATACCGGCATCATCGACCTGCGCCGGATCGAGGTCCCGGTGATCGCCGCGATCAACGGCCCGGCGGCCGGAGCGGGCTTCTCCCTCGCCCTGGCCTGCGACTTCCGGATCGCCGCCGACGGCGCCTTCTTCGCCCCCGCCTACGGCCGCATCGGCGCCTCCCCCGACGGCGGCATGACCTACTTCCTCCCCCGCGTCCTCGGACCCGCCAAAGCGCTGCAGATGCTCCTCGACGACCCCAACCTGCCCGCCGCGGACGCGCTGGAGATGGGCATCGTCAGCGAGGTCGTCACCAAGGAGGAGCTGATGGACCGCGCCCGCGAGCGCGCCGGCAAGCTCGCCAAGCTCGCCCCCCACTACGTGAAGATGGCCAAGCGCCTGGTCGGCGTCAGTCTCGAGAACTCCCTCCCCGAGCACCTGCAGCTGGAGCGCCACGGGATCGCCGACAGCATGGCCACCGAGGACGCCCGCAACGGCGTCGTCGCCTTCTTCGGCGGCGAAAAGCCAGAGTTCAAAGGCCGCTAGCCCGCCGCCACCGAGGCCTGGGCGAGGCTCGATGTCGATGGGCCGAAAACCGCTCCTATAGAGCAGTTTTCGGCCCATCAACCTGGCTTGCGGGCGGTGAAGAGGGCGACGGTGCCGTGGATGGTCACCGTGCGGGTCGGGAAGACGGCGGCGAGGGCGGCGTCGAGCTCGGCGGGGCCGTCGCCTGGTTGTCGAGGATGCCGCGGGCGTTGCTGAGCGCGAGCACGGCGCGGGCCGGCGGCGAGAGGTGGACGCCCTTGCCGAGGATCGTCACGCCGAAGAAGGTGCCGCCGGGAGCGAGGGCGCGGCGGGCGTGCTCGAAGGCGACGCCCTTGGCCGACCATCGGGCCGGGCAGGCAGTGGAGCAGGTGGGTCATCGCCACCGAGTCGTAGGTGCCCGGTTCGAGGCGCCAGTCCTCGAGCACGTTGGCCCGGTGGGTGCGGGCGCGTAGCGGGCGAGGCGGGCGGAGGCGGCGGCGAGCGAGTTCGGGTTCAGGTCCATCAGGGTCAGCTCCGGCGCCGCGACCGGGAAGCGGCAGGCGTCGAGCAGGGCCCCGGTCCCCACGCCGATGTCGAGGTGGCGGGCCGAGACGTTGGCGTCGTAGTGCTCGACCACCCGCGCCTTCGGGCAGCGCCACAGCACCGGGCGGTTGAAGCCGTAGACGACGGCGTCGTAGACCGAGAGGAAGCCGCGGGTGTAGACCGCCTGCCCGGCGTGGGCCGGGTCGAGGTGGTCGATGGTCGAGGCGGCGTCGGTCATCGGCGGAATCCTCCCTCGGCGTCGATCACCTGGCCGGTCACCCAGGCGCTCTCAGCGGAGAGGAGCCAGGCGACGACCGGGGCGATGTCCTCAGGACCGCCCCAGCGGCCGGCCGGGAAGCGCGGCGTCAGCTGCTCGCGGAGCTCCGCCGAGGGCCAGCCGGTGTCGACCGGGCCCGGGTTGACCGCGTTGACGGTGATCCGGCGCTCGGCGAGTTCGTCGGCGAGCGTTGCCGTCACCTGGTGCAGGGCGCCCTTGCTCAAGACGTAAGGAAGCTCGCCCGGCATCGGGCCGAGGTGCTGGCCGGAGGTGAGCAGGACGATCCGGCCGTCGGGTCGGTCGTCGTCGCGAGCCGCGGAGAACGCCTGCGCGAAGAGGACGGCCGCGCGGGCGTTGACCGCCCAGGCCCGGTCGAGCTCCTCGACCGTCACCGTCGCCAGCGACTGGTCGGAGCCGTGGGCATGGTTGACGACGAGGGCGTCGACGGTGCCGAAGGCCTCGCGCGCCGCATCGATCACCCGGCGTGGAGCCTCGGGGGCGCCGAGGTCGACCTCGATCTGGCGGAGGCGATCGGAGAATCCGCCGAGCGCGGCGACCACTGCGCCCTCGTCGCCCGCGACCCGATCCCCCTCGTCATATGAGTGGACGAGGACGCGCCACCCTTCACCGAGGAGGCGCCGGGAGATCGCGAAGCCGATCCCCTCGACCCGCCCGACCCCGGTCACCACCGCGACCCTGCCCTGCTCTGCCTCTTTCACCCGCGCCTCCCAACGCCTCGATGTTCATGGGCCGAAAACTAGCCCTATAGGAGGGGTTTTCGGCCCATCAACCTAAGTGGTCAGGCCGGAGGCGCCATCAGTCGGGTCACCGATTCGCCGACGAAGCTCGGCTTCGGGGCTCCCTCGACCGTGATCGTGAACTTGGTCACCGCCTGCCACCAACCGCCCTCGAGCTCATCGAAGGAGACCAGCTCTGCCGTCGCGCTGATCTCGCTGTCGACCGGCACCGGGGCCGGGAAGCGGACTTTGTTCCAGCCGTAGTTCACGCCGAGGGCGAAGCCGGTCGCCTGCATCAGGCTTTTGCGGAAGCTGTCGGCGAGCGACAGGGTGAGGTTGCCGTGGGCGATCGTCGTGCCGTAGGGGCTCTCGTTCTTCGCCCGCTCCGGGTCGACATGGATCCACTGGTGGTCGCCGGAGACCTCGGCGAAGGCGTCGATCAGATCCTGGGTGACGATCCGCGGGTCGCTCGGGCCGACCTCCTGGCCGACGACCGCCTTCATCCCCTCGACGCCGTCGATCTCGACTCCCGCCATCAGTCGGTCCACCAGTTCGGCAGCACTTCCCCGTCGCCGTCATGACGGGCGCCGACCGCGAGCAGCGAGATCCCCTCGGGTCCGGCCTCGAAGCCGCGGGCGACCTCGGGTGAGATGCGGACCGCGTCGAGCTCGACGATCTCGACCACCTCGTCGCCCATTTTCATCAGCCCCGAGCCGGCGATCACCACGTAGATCTCCTCCGCCTCGTCGTGCTTGTGCCCGAACGGCATCCGCGTGCCCGGGTTCAGCTTCAGGTGGGTGATCCCCGTGCGCTCCGCGTCGAGATCGTCCTTCGCGAAACGAATCTGCCCCATCTCGCCGAAGCCGAAGCCCGGCGCGGCATCTTCCACCTCGCCCAGGTTCTTGTGCGTGTAATCGGCCATTTCCCTCTCCTCCTCGCTTGAGTCCCGGTTGACGCGTTCCCTAGCCTATGAGGCGTGTCCGCTCCTGTCAGTCGCGTCCTCTCCCGATCGCAGCTCGACATGCTCGCCGAGCATGGCCAGGAGCGGACGGCGGAGGTCGGCGACGTGCTCTTCGAAGTCGGCGACGAGGTCTATCCGTTCATCGCGATCCGCGAGGGCGAGGTCAGGATCCTCGATGCCAACGGCCACGAGGTGGTCAGGCAGGAGACGTCCGGCTTCCTCGGCGAGATGAACCTCCTCTCCGGGCAGACCGTCTTCCTCACCGCGGTGGTCAGCAGGCCCCTCCGCTACGTCGAAGTCGAGCGGGAAACCCTGCGGCGGCTGCTGTTCGAGGACGGCGATCTCTCCGACCTGCTGCTCTCCGCCTTCGTCCAGCGCCGCGAACGGCTGCAGAACCGCGAGGGCGTCGGGATCGACATCGTCGGCCCGGCGCATGACCAGGCGACCCGAGAGCTGGTCGAGTACGCGCGCCGCCAGCGTCTCCCCCACTTCTGGCGCGACAGCGACGAGGACGCCGAGGCGGCGAAGCTGACCGCGACGCTGGCGCCGGAGCAGATCCCGCTGGTGCGCCTGCCGGGCGGCGACGAGCTGCACCGGCCGAGCCGAGGGGAGCTCTCGCGGGCGCTGGGGATCGGCCTCGAGTTGGCACCGCGGGAAGAGGTCGACCTGCTGATCGTCGGCGGTGGCCCGGCCGGGCTCGGCGCCGCGGTCTACGGCGCCTCCGAGGGCCTGAACACGCTGGTGGTCGAGAGCAACGTGCTCGGCGGGCAGGCGGGGACCTCGCGCCGGATCGAGAACTACCTCGGCTTCCCCTCCGGGATCAGCGGCTCGGAACTGATCAGCCGCGCGATCGTGCAGGCGCGCAAGTTCACCGCCCGCACCGCCACCCCCTATCGGGCCCTCTCGCTCGAACCGGGCGGCGAGGGCGGCCACATCGTGAAGCTGGAGGACGGCCACGAAGTGGCGGCGCAGGCGGTGCTGCTCTCGACCGGCGCCGAATACCGCAAACTGCCGGTCGACCACCTGGAGGAATACGAGGGCCTGAGCGTCTTCTACGCCGCCGGGCCGCCCGAGGCGCAGCTCTGCGGCGCGCAGCGCGTCGGCGTCGTCGGCGGCGGCAACTCGGCCGCCCAGGCCGCCGTCTGGCTCGCCCGCGGCGGCGCCCTCGTCACCCTGCTGCACCGGCGCGCCGACCTCAGCGAGACGATGTCGGCCTACCTGATCGAGGAGCTCGAGCGCTACGGCGTCGCCGTCCGCGACCGCAGCGAAATCTGCGAGCTCCGCGGCACCGAGGGCCACCTCGAAGGGGTCCAGCTGACCGACGGCACCGAGCTGCCGCTCGACTTCCTCTTCCTCTTCCTCGGCGCGTCGCCCTGCACCGGTTGGCTCGGCGACTGCATCGCCCGCGACGAGAAGGGCTTCATCGTCACCGGTCCCGACGCCGGCGCCGAAGGCCTGCTGGAGACGAGCGTCCCCGGCGTCTACGCCGCGGGCGACGTCCGCGCCGGCTCGATCAAGCGCTGCGCGACCGCGGTCGGCGAGGGCGCCACCGTCGTCCGCTTCGTCCACGAGCACATGACCAAGCTCCGCGAGGACCGCCGCACCGCCGCCGGCTCGGCCTGAATTCTTCGTCGGGGCCGCGCCGCGACTGCTACGGGACGGGGACGGGGACGACCTCGAGCCGATCGATCCCCTCGAAGTCGGCGGGGTTGCAGGTGTAGAGAGGCAGATCATTGGCGATCGCGATCGCCGCGATCAGCGCGTCGTAGCCGCGCGATGCCACCTTCTTGCCCCCACTGCGCAACGAGGTCGCGACCGAACCGAACGCGCGAGCGGCCGCGTCGTCAAAGGGCAGGGCAACGAAATTGGCCTCGGCCTGCTGGAGGTGGGCCTGGCGCCGCGCCCGCTCCTCGCTTTCCCGGGCGACCAGAGGACCCACGGTGAGCTCGGCGAGCGTGACCGCGGTGATCAGCGGCTCGGCCGGGAGAGCACCGGCATCGCGGAGGCGCCCGAGGAGGATCAGGGTCGAGGTGTCAAGTATCCCCCGCTCGTGGTTTGGAGACTCGGCGCTCACACGGACCAATCGAGGAACTCGTCGACATCGCCTCGCAGCGCCACCGGATCCACCTCGGGCAGGCGACGCCAACGCTCGATCAGGGCGTCGGCCGAGAGCTGCGAGGTCGGGGTTCGGAGGGTGCGGAGTTCAGCGACCGGCCGCCCCGACCGGGTGATGGTTATCTGCTCGCCGCGAGCGGCTCTGTCGACCACGTCGCCCCCTTCGTTGCGCAATTCACGAATCGTCACGTCTGCCATGTCATGCATCGTATCACCACTGATACAGAGCGCCTCGGTCACGCGATCAGCCTCACTTCGAAGGCGGGGACGGCGAGGGCGCCGGCGCCGCCGAGCAGGGCCATGATGCGGGTGACGTAGGCGCTGGTCTCGGGGATGGCGGGCACGCAGGAGCAAGCTTCGACCGGCGCCGGGCCGGCGTTGTAGGCGGCGAGGGCGAGCTCGGGAGAGCCGAACTTGTGGATCAGGTCCGACATCAGGTGCGCCTGAGCATCGATCGCTTCGACCGGATCGAAGGGGTCGGCCAGGCCGTAGGAGGCGGCGGTGCCGGGCATGAACTGCGCGATGCCCTCGGCGCCCGCAGGTGAGACGGCGAACGGGTTGAAGTTGCTCTCCGCCATCAGTTGCGCGGCGAGGAGCGCCGCCGAGACACCCCACTTCGCCCCCGCGTCGATCAGGGTGTCGCGGAAGCGCGGCGGGACGAAGCTCGGCAGGGTCGCCTCGCCTGGTGGGTCCGCGTCCTGGCCCGCCCCGGCCACCGCGTTTCCGGCCTCCGAGCAGGGAGCCGGCGGCCGATCGAAGCCCATGTGCCAGGCCTCCCAGCTATACCGCCGGACGAAGCCGAAGCGACTCCCGTTCGCGTCGATCCAGGCGTAGGCGGATTCGGGGCCGAGGTCGAGCTCGGTGGCGCAGCGGTGCAGCGAGGTACCCGGCGGCGCCACCCATTTCGGGTCGGGATGGGCGGCGAAGAGTTCGGCCTGTTCGGCGTCGGAGCGGAAGCCGGAGACGACGATCAGGGTGATGCCGGCGGCTGCGGCGGCTGCCGCCATCTGGTCGTAGGCGGCTGCCACGTCGGGCCGCATCCCCTTGCCGTCGCGGTAGACGAGCGGGCCGCTGTAGCCGCCACCGCTGGCGATCGCCGGGCCTTCGCCGCCGACGGTCGAGACCGGTGCGGCGGCTTCGGCTTCGGCGCTCGCTTCGACCGCGGACCCGCCGGAGCCGACGTCGAGCCTCGCCACCAGGGTCGCCTTCGCCCGCAGCGGAGCGAATGAGGAGCGGTCGGGGAAGGCGATCCGCAAGCGCCCCGGGTCGACTTCGTTCTGGCGACCCGCGGCGAGGGCGGCATCGCGGGCGCGGGCGAGGTAGGTCGATTTGGTGAGGTGAGAAGGGTTCGGCGCGCCGCTCGGCAGACGCGGCGGCGAGAGCAGCTGCGGCAGGTCATCGCGCATCGAGCGCACCGCCGAGATCGCCGCCAGGTCGGCGGCACGCTGGGCGCGTCCCTTGCCGGTGACCGCCCCCGCGATCGCGACCAACGCGAGGGCCGTCGCGATGAGGACGAGGCAACCGCCGATCGCGAGGACCAAGGCCTGGCCGCTCTCGTCATCGAGCCGCCTCCGAACCTTCGCGATGCCCCGTCCGTAGACCGGACAGCCATTCCCGACGAAGGAGTCGAACCGATGCACCAGACCAGAACCAAGTCGCGCCGCGCCCGCAGCCTCACCGCGCTCGCGCTCGCCGTCGTCCTCGCGATCAGCGCCGTGGCGGTGCCGGTGGCGCTTGCCGGGGGCAGCAAGACCGTCGCCGGCGAGGCCAGCGCGCCGAGCCTCCACAAGACCGTCCTCACCAACACCAAGGGCTTCACCCTCTACACGCTGAGCGGCGAGAAGAACGGCAAGTTCATCTGCACCGGCTCCTGCACGAGGACCTGGCCGCCGCTGCTCGTCGCCGCCGGCACCACCCCGAAGGGCCCGGTCGCGCTGGGCACGATCAAACGGCCCGAAGGCAAGACCCAGGTCACCTTCAAGGGCGCGCCGGTCTACACCTTCTCCGGCGACAGCAAGAAGGGCGAAGCGAACGGCGAGGGGATCAAGGACGTCGGCGTCTGGCACGCCGTCACCCCCTAGGGCGCTGCGGTGTCGCGGAATTGATCATCTCGTTCCTCGATCGAGGAGACGACGGACGAGCGACTCCGGCAGGCCGCCGGAGTCGCTGCCGAGGGCGCCGAAGCCGGCGCGGCGCTCGGTCACCCAGCCGAGCCGGTGCTTCAGCACCGCGACCCGCAGGCCGCGCTCGACCAGGCCGCCGACCGCGAGCGCGACGAGCGCTCGATCGGCGTCGAGGTCGGCTCGCAGCAGCGCCGCCCCGGGACGCGGTGCCCCGGGAGCATCGAGCAGCGACTGAAGATGCTCGGGCGCGACGTGGACGACGGCGAGCCCGCCGCGGGAGACCGTCACCGCCGTCCCCGCCGCGCCGAGGCCATCGGGATCGGCGCCCACCGAGAGATGGCAGACCTCCCCGCGGGCAGCCGGTCGAAGGCTCGGCAGGCGGGCGGCGAGCCGCTCCTCGAGCCGGTGCGCCGAGGCCGAGGCGATCAAGGTCGGGCGCGGCACCCGGCCGCCGACGTCGACCAGCAGCGCGGCCGTCTCGATCCCGGATCCGGCGCAGGAGAGCGCCGCGGCCGCCCCGCGCGACCCCTCCGCCCCACCGACCGCGGTGACCACCACCACGCTCCCCTGGCGGGGCGCGTCGAAGACGCCGGAACCGCCGGCCGCGGCGCCGTCCTGACCCGCTCGACGACGCGGACCAAGAAGCACCGGGCCGAACGCGGTCGGCGCCTCGTCTGCCTCGCGCTGAGGCGAAGCGGGCGCGGCCCAGTCGGCGCCGGGCGACGCAGAGCTGACGGGTTGGGCTCTCATTTCGCCGCCCTCGCGCTCGCGCTGCTGGTCACCGCGAGGTGGTCGGCGATCGAGCCGAACGGGGACGGTGGGCGCAGGCGGACGGAGACCTCCTCGCCCTCGACCGAGACCGAGACGTCGTCCTCCGCCCAGCCCGGCAACGCCTGCCGCGCCGCTTCGGTCGCCGAGCCGCCCTCGGCGAGGGCGAGCGCCCCGGCCTCGGCGGCGCCGTCGGCGAGGGTCAAGGCGTAGCCGGCCGCCAACAGTTGCAACGAGACAAGGGCGGCCAGCAGGAGCGCCGGCACGGCGGCGACGAGTTCGACCGTCGCCTGGCCGTCCTCGCGCGCGCAGAACCCGGCAACTCGCGCCACTGCGGTGCGAGAACGCCGTCCCCGGCCGAATGTCGCGCCGCGCGACCCGCTCAGCCACCGTCGTCCCCCAGACCGCTGCGCGCGCCTACCTTCAGTTCCGGCAGGGGCAACAGGGTCGGCACCGGCACCTGCACCGCGATGCCGCCGTCATCGGGGTCCTCCTTGACTTCGGCGCCGTCGCGCATCGAAGGCGGCAACGCCTGCCGCGCCGCCGCTTTCGGGTCGCCACCCACCAGCGCCGCCCGGGCGCCGGCCCGCGCGGCCACGCTCGCCGACCAGAGGGCCTGGCCGGCGAGCGCTATCTGGGCCGCGACGGCGAGCGCCAGCAACAGAAGGGGGATCGCCGCGACCAGCTCCACCGAGGCGGTCCCCGCTTCCCCGTGACCCGTGTTGTCAGCGCTCTGGGGTGGCACGGGAACCACCCTGCACGGGAAATGCGCGCGCGTGGTGCGCGCAAAGGATCAATTCAGGGCCAGTTGTGTGACGGAAGCGAAACGCGCCCGCCTTCACGGAGGTCGAAGCGCACACCGCGCCCGCCTGCACGGAGGTCGAAGCGCAAACCGCGCCCCGCCCCACACGGATTTCGAAGCGCAACCGCGCCCCGCCCGCCCCGCCCTAGTAGCTGTTCGCCTCGGTCCAGACGCGCCAGATCGCGACGACCGCGGCCGCCAGCAGCAGCAGCCAGAGCAACGTCCCCATGCCGGTCGACCAGAGCTTGTCCTGCCAGGCGATCAAGAGCGCCAACATCCCGAAGGCGCCGAAGAAGATCGCCCGCCGGCCGTCGCTCAGGGTCGCCAGGGTCAGCTGATTTTCCCGGCTAAGCGTGTAGAGCATCCAGGTGATCCCGGCGAGGAAACCCATAATGATCGCGGTGAACACGGCTTCGACCGCGTTGCCTCCGCCCGGGAGAAACCCGACCCCGAGCGCCAGGAGCACGATGATCGCGACGTTGCGCGCGGCCTTCACCTCAAGAATCGTACTCGCAAGTCACTTGCTGGTCATCACGATGACGCCGAAGACCACGGCCCCCAGCACGGCCGCCAGGGCGAGCGCCGCCCCCGCCGCGGCGAGGCCCGCCTCCAGCCGCCGTTCTTCCTGGCTCAGGTCGGTGAAGCGCGCCACGCCCAGGATCGCCATCGAGAAGATCGCCGTCACCCCGATCCCGGACACGGTGGCGTAGATCACCGTCTCGATCAGGTCCTTCGTCTCGACGATCGTCGCCAAGGAGATCACGCCCGCGCCCCGCCTTCGCTCTGCACCGGGACCGGCGCGCCCCGCGCCGCCCGCCGCACGAAGGCCCCGACGATCGCCCCCAGCGCCAGCACCGTGACCACCATCGGCCCGACCGCACCGCTGCCGAAGAGGCTGGTGAAGCCGTACGCCGCCGCCCCGATCAGCGCCGCCGCGGGCAGCGTCAGCACCCAGGCGACGATGATGTTCCCGGCCACTCCCCAGCGCACCGCGGAGAGCCGTTTCGCCGCCCCCGCCCCCATCACGCCGCCGTTGATCACGTGCGTGGTCGAGAGCGGGAAGCCGAAGTGGGTCGAGGCGAGGATCACCGCCGCCCCCGCCCCCTGCGAGCTGAACCCCTGGGCGGCGTCCATCTTGATGATCCGCGTGCCGGTCGTCTTGATGATCCGCCAGCCGCCGCTGTAGGTGCCGAGCGCGATCGCCAGCGCCGAGGAGGCGATCACCCAGAGCGGCGGGTCGGAGCCCGCCCCGAGGCTGCCGTTGGCGATCAGCGCCAGGGTGATCACGCCCATCGTCTTCTGCGCGTCGTTCGTCCCGTGCGCCAGCGCCAGGAGCCCGCCGGAGATCACCTGCCCGTACTTGTAGCCGCGGCTGACGATCCCCGGCCGCTGTTTGCCGATGATCCGGTAGGAGAGGCCGATCGACGCCCCGGCGACCAGGAACGCCAGCAGCGGCGCGACCACGGCCGGGATCAGCACCTTGCCGAGCAGCCCTTCGGCGAGGATCACGTGGAAGCCCGCCGCCGCGACCGCCGAGCCGACCACGCCGCCGATCAGCGCGTGGGAGGAGCTCGAGGGCAGCCCGAAGTACCAGGTGACGAGGTTCCAGGCGATCGCCCCGATCAGCCCGGCGAAGACGATCGTCGGCGTGATCACGGCCGCGTCGACGACGTCGTTGGCGACCGTCGCCGCCACCGAGATCGAGATGAAGGCGCCGGCGAAGTTGAGCAGCGAGGCCACCGCGATCGCCACCTGCGGCCGCGCCGCCCCGGTCGAGATCGAGGTCGCGACGACGTTTGCCGTGTCGTGGAAGCCGTTGGTGAAGTCGAAGGCGAGGGCGGTGCCGATGACCAGCACCAAGATCACGTCGGAGGTCACTGCCCGGCAACCTACCGCCCGCGTTCACATCTTTGTTACACGCCCCCGGAAGACCGGACGAACAGCGGCACTCAGCTGTTCTTGATCACGATGCCCTCGAGGATCTGGGCAGCCTTCTCGGTCGAGTCGATCGCCTCCTCGAGCACGGCGAAGATGTCCTTCCAGCGGATCACGAACATCGGGTCGATCGCATCCGTGAACAGAGCCGCCACCGCGTCGCGCGAGATCCGGTCGCCTTCGTTCTCGAGTCGGTGCACCTCGATCCAGTACTGATCCAGATCCTTGAACGACGGCAGGTTCTCCAGCCCCTCGGCAAGCGCCTCGCAGGAGCGCACCAGCACGCTGGTCAGCGCGAAGGCCTGGTCCATCGGCGCCTCGACCTGGTAGAGCCCGAGGAAGTCGGCCGCCTCCTCGGTGAAGTCGACGATGTCGTCGAGCTGGGTCGCCAGCCCGTAGATGTCCTCGCGGTCGATCGGGGTGACGAAGGTCGTGTTCAGCCGTTTGATGATTTCGTGGGTGACTTTGTCCCCACGGTGCTCGGCCTCGACGATCTGCTCGTGCAGGTTCCCCGAATCCGGCCACTCGCGCATCAGCTGATCGAGCAGATGCGCGGAATGCACGCTGTTTTTGCCCGCCTCCACAAAGAGATCGAAGAAGGTCTGATCGTGGGGTAGGAGCGAGAAGCGCGCCACCTGGGTCATCCTAGTCGCCATCCTCAGGTCGCGGGGTCAGCCTGCCGCCGTCAGTTGCTCGGCCGCGCGGGTCGCCGCCCGCTCGCGCATCTCGAGCTGCACGTCGCGCCGCTTCTCGCCCTCGGCACGCACGATCCGGGTCCAATCGCCCTCCGAGTCGAGCTCCCAGGAGTTCGAGTTGTCGGCGAAGCAGCGCTCCAGCACTTCCATCATTTCCTCGCGCAGGACCGCGTCTTCGACCGGCGTCACCAGCTCGACCCGGTTGTCGAGGTTGCGCGGCATCATGTCGGCGGAGCCCATCAGCACCCGGGTCTCCTCGCCGCGGGTGAAGGTGTAGACGCGCGAGTGCTCGAGGAAGCGGCCGACGATCGAGACCACGCGGATGTTCTCCGACACCCCCGGCACGCCCGGCTTCAGGCAGCAGATCCCGCGCACGTTCAGGTCCACCCGCACCCCCGCCTGGGAGGCGCGGTAGAGCGCCTGGATGCAGCCGGCGTCGACCAGCGAGTTCATCTTCAGCGCGATCCGCGCCTCCGCCCCCGCCTGGTGCGCGGCGACCGTCGCCTCGATCTCGCCGACCAGCCGGTCGCGCATCGTCGTCGGCGAGACCAGCACCTTGCGGTAGCTCCCCGGCCGCCCGTAACCGGTGAGGAAGTTGAACATCTCGGCGACGTCGGCGCCGATGTCGGGGTCGGCGGTGAAGAGGCCGAAGTCGGTGTAGAGGCGGGCCGTCTTGGCGTGGTAGTTGCCGGTCCCGATGTGGACGTACTCGCGCACCTGCTGGCCCTCGCGGCGCGCCACCAGGATCGCCTTCACGTGCGTCTTCAGCCCGGGGATCCCGTAGACGACGTGGACCCCCGCCTCCTCCAGGGCTTTCGCCCAGTGGATGTTGGCCTCCTCGTCGAAGCGCGCCTTCAGCTCCACCATGCAGACCGCCTGCTTGCCGCGTTCGGAGGCGCGGATCAGCGACGGCACCAGCGGCGAGTCGTCGCTGGTCCGGTACACGGTCTGCTTGATCGCCAGCACGTCGGGGTCTTCGACCGCCTGCTCGACGAACCGTTCGACCGAGTTGGCGAAGGAGTCGTAGGGATGGTGGACGAGCAGGTCGGCGTGGCGGATCGCCCGGAACATGTCCGGGGCCTGCCCCTCGTCCCCCTGCAGGCGCGGCTGGGTGACCGGCGTCCAGGGCGAGTAGCGCAGCTCGGCGTGGCCGGGGGCGTCGGCGATCTCGCTGAGGTCGGCGAGGTCGAGCAGCCCGTCGATGTCGTAGACCTCGCGGTCTTCGAGCCGCAGCGCACCGACCAGCTCGTGGCGCAGCTTCGGGTTCATCCCGGTGGCGATCTCCAGCCGCACGACCTCGCCGAAGCGCCGGCGCCGGAGCTCGTCCTGGACCGCCTGCAGCAGGTCGTCGGCCTCGTCGGAGACGTTGAAGTCGGCGTCGCGGGTGACCCGGAAGAAGCCGTAGTCGACCACCTCGGTGCCCGGGAAGAGGTGGTCGAGGTTGCCCGCGATCACCTGCTCGAGCGGCATGAAGGTCCCCTCCGCGCCGACCGGCAGGAAGCGCCCGAGCAGCTCCTTCGGCACCTTCACCCGGGCGACGATCTCGACCTCGGACTCCGGGTCGCGCAGCAGCACCGCGAGGCTCAGCGAGAGGTTCGAGATGTACGGGAAGGGCCGGCCGAGGCCGATCACCAGCGGCGTCAGCGTCGGGAAGACCTGCTCGTGGAAGCGCCGGTGGATCTGGCGCTGCTCCTCCTCGTTGGCGTCCTCGAGCGAGAGGATGCGGATCCCGTCCTCCTCCAGCGCCGGCCGCAGCTCGCCGCCGAAGGCCCGCTGCAGCCGCTTGTCGAGGTCCAGCACCAGCCGCTGGATGCGGTCGATCTGCTCGCTGGGGCGCAGCCCGTCGGGCCCGCGGGCGTCGATCCCGGCCTCCATCTGGTCGAACAGGCCGGCCACCCGCACCATGTAGAACTCGTCCAGGTTGGAGGCGTAGATCGCGCAGAAGCGCAGCCGCTCGAGCAGCGGGACCTCGGGGTCCTCGGTCAGCTCCAGCACCCGCCGGTTGAACTCCAGCCAGGACATCTCCCGGTTGAAGTAGAGACCGGGATCGTCGAGGTTGGGTACTACCGACTCGTCCAAGGGGACATCGTACTGAGCGTTCAAGGCAGCAGCCGGTAGCTCGTCAGGCGACGAGTCTGGGGACGGCAGGGCGGGAGCTGACGGCGGCGCCGTCGAGCGCCAGTCGGTAGCCGGCGGCGAGCTGTGACATCGAGCGCTCCCAGGAGCGGGCGCGGGCGCTGCGCACCCCGGCCGAGCCGAGCTTCGTCCGCAGCTCCGGCGAGGCGGCCAGCTGCAGCAGCGAGCCGGCGACGTGGTCGGCGTCGGGGCGGCAGAGGAGCCCGGTGTGGCGGTTCTCGACCAGCGCCGCGGGGCCGCCCTCGGCGATCGCGATCACCGGCAGCCCGCTCGCCCCGGCCTCGAGGATCACCTGGCCGTAGGTGTCGGTGACGCTGCAGAAGAGGAAGACGTCGGCGCTCGCGTAGGCGACCGCCAGCTCCTCGCCGGCGAGCCAGCCGAGGAAGGTGGCGGCGTCGCCGAGCTTGCGGCGGAGCTCGCCTTCCTCGGGGCCGCCGCCCGCCACCAGCAGGTGCAGGCGCGGGTCGGCCTCGTGGGCGCGGAGGAAGGCCTCGGCCAGCAGGTCGACCCCCTTCTCGCGGGAGAGGCGCCCGGCGTAGAGGACTTTGATCGCGCCCGGGTAGGCGTCGCGGTCGGCCTTCGCCGGGTCGAAGCGCTCGACGTCCACCCCGCGCTCCCAGCGACCGACCTTGGCGCCTTCGATGCCGAGCTCGGCCAGCGAGCCGTCGGCGGCGGGGCTCGGCGAGAGGACCCGTTCCGGGGCGCTGTAGAAGGCGCCGAGGCCCGCCCGGGCGACCGCCTCGAGCATCCCGTCGGCGCGCAGCCCGGCGTAGGTGGCGAGCTCGGTGTGGTAGCTGGCGAGCAGCGGCACGCCGGTGATCCGCCCGAGCAGCGTCGCCGCGATCCCGGCCGGGCCGGGGGCGGTGACGTGGACGAGGTCGTAGTTGCCTTCGGCGAGCACCTCGACCAGGTCGGGGACGCCGGGGACGCCGAGGCGCATGCCCGCGTAGAAGGGCAGCTCCAGCTCGCAGGCGGCCGGGAGGCGCCGGTCGACGCCTGGATCGGTGCCGATCACCTCGACGTCGAAGCCGGGGACGCCGCGCTCGCGGATCTGCTCGATCGTGTGGGTGACCCCGTGCATCGAGCCGATCCCGTCGGCGATCAGGGCGACCCGGCGGCGGTCGTCCTCGCGGGGCCGCAGCTTCGCCTTCTCCTGGCCGAGGAAGGCGGTCGAGGGCGCGTAGGGGACGGCCGGGACGAGCGCCTCGAAGATCCCGTTGGCGGCGGCGCCGAGGTCGCCCGCCTGGAAGGCGACGAGGCCGCCGTCGACGGCGAGGCGCAGGCGCCGCTCGTGGCGGCGGCGGGCGCGGCGGTAGAGGTCGGCGTGGGAGAAGCCGTCGGCCTGCAGCATCTCCAGCAGGTCGCGGCCGCGGGCCTCGATCCCGACCCCGGCGAGCCAGGCCTCGAGCAGGCAGCGGGCGTCCTCGGGGCCGAGGTCGGTGGCGACCTTGCCCTCGCGGGCGGAGCCCTCGGCGATCACCCGTTCGGCCATCTTCAGCACCGCGGCAGGGTCGGGAGCAGTGCCGGAGGCGTCGATCCCGGCGTCGTCGAGGGCGCGCGTGGCGAGCGCCATCGCGGCGTGGGTCCACTTCGCGGCGGAACCTTGTTCGCCCCGCGCCTCGGCATCGCCGTCGCGCATGTGGGCGAGAAACTCTTCCGGCGTGGCAGCGGCGGGGACCTCGGTCCAGGTCCTGCCGATGTCGACGCCGGCGTGGTCGTCGGAGCCGCCGATGCCGGTGCCGCCACGCGTGTCGACGTAGACGGCGGCGGGCATGTTCAGCTCCGCGGCGCGTGACCCGTTGCGGATCTCCCAGATCGGGAAGAGCTCGGCGAGTCGGCGCCGGTGGCGCCGGGTGAGCGGCGCCGCGACGTTGAAGAAGGGATGCGCGAGGGCACAGGCGATCCCGTTCTCGTGCAGGTACGCGGCACAGGCCTCGACATCGCCGGCGTGGGCCTGCAGCCACTCGTGGTCTCCGCGGGTGATCCCGTAACAGAGGACGTGAACCGCCTGAGGCTCGCCGGCAAAGCGAACGGTCAGCTCCTCGGAGACGAAGGTGTCGGGAAGGCCCTCGAGCTCGAGCGCTCCCTCGATCGTGTCGTGATCGGTGATCGTCACGAAGTCCATCCCGCGCCGCTTGGCGAGCTCGTAGACCTCCTGCGGCGGGGTCGCGCACTCGGGCAGGCCGAGGCTGCGCTGGACGCCGAGGCGGGAGAGCTGCGAAGCGGTCGAGTGGCAGTGCATGTCAGCACGGGAAGTCATCGGTGTCTCCCTTATTGGCTCTGTTCATTGCACGTCCATATTTCGCCATTTGCAGGGAAATCATGTGAACCACCTGCAAACGAGGAGTGAACTTCGTGTGATCGGGAGCCTGAGCGGGGCGTCCCCGCGGGGGCTCGGACGCGCCGAAGACTCGTCAGCCCTCCGGCGGAAAGCGGGGAAGCGAAGCGACGAGGCTTGCGTGGTTAGAAATCCCCCTCAGGGGTGGATAAGTAACCGCGCAGCGCTAAGCGGCCTGAGGCGCGTGGGCCAGCCTCGCAAGGACGTGTCGCTGGAGGCGCCCCCACGCCGCCTCAGGCGGCGAGGCGCTCGGGGCTGGAGCCGTTGCTCGCCCCGTTCCAGAGGTCCAGGATGATGCCCTCGCGGAGGCCGCCCTTGCCGATCTGGAGGGGCTGGCCGAGCAGCTCGGAGACCTTCTCCAGCAGCAGCACGCCGGTGGTGAGGATCTTCACCCGGCGCGGATCGAGCTCGAAGCGCTTCGCCACCTCGGCCGCCGGTTCGGCGGAGAGGACGCGGATGCTGCGCTCCAGCGTCTCGTACTCGAGCACCGCGCCGACCAGGCGGCGCAGACTGGTCGCCGAGCCGCCCACCGCCACCGCCTGCGCGGGGCGCGGGATCTCGACGCCGTCGAAGAAGTCCTCGATGTGGTCGCGCACGCGGCGGATCTCCGCCGCCGAGGGCGGATCGGAGGAGATCAGCTCGTCGGCGAGGACGCCGGAGCCGATCCGCCAGGAATGCACCTTGTCGACCCCCTCGGTGACCGTGCCGAGGATCACCTCGGTCGAGCCGCCGCCGATGTCGACGACGCCGATCGGCCCCTCCACCGGGTGGCCCAGCGATTTGGTCGCGCCGATGAAGGCGAGCCGCCCCTCCTCCTCGCCGCTCAGGACTTCGACCTCCACCCCGGCCGCCGCCGAGATCGCCGCCGCCACCTCGGCGCCGTTGGTCGCCTCGCGCACCGCCGCGGTCGCCACCGCGCGGATCTCGACCGCGCCGAGCTCCCGCGCCAGCCGCACCTGCGTCGCGACCAGCTCGCCGACCTCGGCGATCTTCTCCGCGTTGATCGCGCCGTCCGCGCCGACCGCCTTGGAGATGCGCGTGTAGGCGCGCTGCTCCATCACCTTCTTGAGCTGACCATCGATCGGCTCCGCGACCAGGACGCGGGTCGTGTTGGAGCCGATATCGATTGCCGCGCAGAGCATCAAGCCTCGGGAGGCATCTTCCCAGGCCGGACGGATCTCACGCGTCAGGGTGCGGATGCGAGGCGTCCTCGAACTCGCGGAACAGTCCGGTCACGACGAAGGCGACCTGCTCGCCGATGTCGACCGCGTTGTCGGCGATCCGCTCGATCGCCCGCGCCGTCAGCATCATCGTCATCGCCCATTCGCGCTTGTCGGCATCGTCGCCGATCGCCAGCGCCAGCCGGAAGCAATCGCGGTTCAGCTCATCGACGACGTCGTCGCGGACGACCAGGTCGCTGCGCCATCTCGATGTTGCGCTCCTCGAAGGCCCGCTTCGCCTGGCTGATCAGCGACTTGCTGTGCGCTCCCATCGTCAGGATCAGCTTCACCATCTCCGGGTCGGCGGGGGGCTCGTGGCCGGTCAGCGGGATGACCTTGCAGATGTTCACGCACTGGTCGCCCATCCGCTCGATGTTCTTCAGCACGTGCAGCAGCGCCGCGATCAGCCGCAGGTCGGTGGCCACCGGCGACTGCGTCGCCAGCAGCGTGATCAGCGCCTGGTGCACCTCCAGGTAGCGGCCGTCGATCCGATCGTCGTCGGCGACGACGATCTGGGCCAGCTCGATGTCCTGGTGCTCGACCGCCTCCAGCGTCCGCGAGAGCGAGGAGCTGACCAGGTCGAGCCCGCCCAGCGCGCTCGCTTCCAACGTGTCCAGTTCCAGCTGATATTCGGCCCGTACCTCTGGCATGCCCCAGCCCCCGCCGGTCGCCTAGCCGAAGCGACCGGAGACGTAGTCCTCGGTCTCTTTCTTCTGCGGTTTGGTGAAGATTTCCGTGGTCGGACCGATCTCCACCAGGTGCCCCGGCTTGCCCGATTCGTCGAGGTTGAAGAAGGCGGTGATGTCGGAGGCCCGCGACGCCTGCTGCATGTTGTGGGTGACGATCGCGATCGTGAATTCCTTCTTCAGCTCGCCGATCAGGTCCTCGATCGCCAGCGTCGCGACCGGGTCGAGCGCCGAGCAGGGCTCGTCCATCAGCAGCACCTCGGGGCTGACCGCGATCGCGCGGGCGATGCAGAGCCGCTGCTGCTGGCCGCCGGAGAGACCCGAGCCGGGCTTGTCGAGGCGGTCCTTGACCTCGTCCCAGAGGTGCGCCCCGCGCAGGCTTTTCTCGACCACCGCGTCCTTGTCGGGCTTGGAGATGCGGCCCGAGTTGAAGTTAAGCCCGGCGGCGACGTTGTCGTAGATCGACATCGTCGGGAACGGGTTGGGCTGCTGGAAGACCATCCCGATCAGCCGCCGCACCGCGACCGGGTCGATGCCGTTGGCGTAGATGTCCTCGCCGTCGAGGGCGATGTCGCCTTTCACGCTCGCCCCCGGGGTCAGCTCGTGCATCCGGTTGAGCGAGCGCAGGAAGGTCGTCTTGCCGCAGCCCGAGGAGCCGATCAGCGCCGTCACCTTGTTCGGCTCGATCGTCATGTTCACCCCTTCGACCGCGTGGAAGTCGCCGTAGAAGAGGTTGACTTCCTTGGCCTCGAGCGTCTTCGCCCGGCGGGCGGGCGCGCCCCCCGTGGCCTGGCTCGTGGTCTGCGTCACTGGACCGGTTGGCGACATCGTTGCGCGGCCCTCCTCGGCCTGGGGTTTGGCCTGGGAGCCGAACATGCTTTTGAGTTTCCTTCCCTCCATCGCTAGCGAATCTCCGTTTTGTAGCGGCGGTAGACCAGGCGGGCGATGACGTTGAGGATCATGACGATCGCGATCAGCGTCAAGGCGGCGGCCCAGGCTCGGTCGTAAGACGCCTGTTTCATCACACCAGGCGACCGGTACTCGTCGTAAGCGTAGACCGCGAGGTTCTGCATGCGGCCGGAGAAGGGATTGGTGTTCAGCGAATCGACCACGCCGGTGGTGACCAGGAGCGGCGCGGTCTCGCCGATGATCCGCGCGGTGGCCAGCATCACTCCGGTGACCAGGCCGGCGAAGGCGGTCGGCAGGACGACCTTGGTGATCGTCTTCCACTTCGGCGTGCCGAGCGCGTAGGACGCTTCGCGCAGGTGGTTGGGGACGATCTTCAGGACCTCCTCGGCGGAGCGGATGACGATCGGGATCATCAGCACCGAGAGCGCCAGCGACCCCATGATCCCCAGCTGGATGCCCGGGCCGAGGAAGAGCTCGAACAGCGCGTAGGCGAAGAGGCCGGCGACGATCGAGGGGATGCCGGTCATCACGTCGACGAAGAAGGTGAGCGCGCGGCGCAGCGGGCCGCGGCCGTACTCGTTCATGTAGATCGCCGCCATGATCCCGATCGGGACCGAGATCACCGCGGCGCAGGCGGTGATGATCAGGGTGCCGACGATCGCGTGCTCGGCACCCCCGCCGCCGACCACGCCGCGGCTGGTGGTGGTGAAGAAGTCCAGGTTGATCCCGGCGGCGCCGCGTTTGATCACTTCGTAGAGGAGCGAGATCAGCGGCACCATCGCGAGGCCGAAGGCGGTGGCGATCGCCATCGTGATCGCCCGGTCCTTGGCCCGGCGGCGCCCCTCGACCGCGCGCGACCAGGCGTAGATCGCGACGATCGCGACCAGCGCGCCGAAGACCAGCATCAGCGCGATCGTGAACCAGCCGAGCGCCGCCTCGACCGCGGCGCAGAAGATCAGCGCGCCGACGAAGGCGCCGTAGGGCGCCCAGCTCGGCAGGGCGCCACCGGCGTCACCGGCCTGGGCGAAGATCGAGCGCTCCGGCGGAGTGCTCGCCAGGGCGGGGTCGGGCGTGCGGCTCATTCGGCCTCCGAGCGGGCGATGATCAGCCGCGCGAGGAAGTTGGTGGCCAGGGTGATCGCGAAGAGGACGAGCCCGGTGGCGATCAGCAGGTTGATCGCCAGGCCGCTGGACTCGGGGAAGTTGAGGGCGATGTTGGCGGCGATCGTCGAGGGGTTCGACTGGCTGATCAGGTTGAAGCTGACGCCGCCGGAGACGGAGAGGATGATCGCCACCGCCATCGTCTCGCCGAGCGCCCGGCCGAGGCCGAGCATCGAGCCGGAGATCACCGACGACTTGCCGAACGGGAGGACGGTGGTGCGGATCATCTCCCAGCGGGTGGCGCCGAACGCCTGCGCGCCTTCCTGAAGTTTGCGCGGCGTCTGCGAGAAGGCCTCGCGGGCGATCGCCGAGACGATCGGCAGGATCATCACCGCGAGGACGAGGCCGACGACCAGCATCGTGCGGCCGGTGATCGAGGCGGGCCCTTCGAAGATCGGCAGGAAGCCGAGCTTCGCTTCCAGCCACTTCATCACCGGCACCGCGGCCGGGCCGAGGACGAAGATGCCCCAGAGCCCGTAGATGATGCTCGGGATCGCGGCCAGCAGGTCGACCAGATAGCCGAGCGTCATCGCGATCCGCGGCGGCGCGATGTGGGTGATGAAGAGCGCCACCGCGACCGCCAGCGGCACCGCCAGGACCATCGCCAGCACGCCCGCCAGGACGGTGCCGAAGGCGAGCGGCGCGGCGTAGCTGAGGAAGCTTTCGCCGCCGGGCAGTTCGGAGGCCGACGCGGTCAGCGCCGGCAGCCCCTCGCCGACCAGGAAGGCGGCGACCCCGAAGAGCAGGGCCAGGATCGTGACCGCGGCGATAACCGCGGTCCGGCTGAAGATCCGGTCGCCACGGCGGCGGCGTCCTCCGGACGCCGCCGCCAGTAGCTGGCCGGCATTGGTGGTGGTGTCGAACTGAGCCACGGGTGGGGATCAGGCGATCGAGGGACCTATTCGATCGCGCCGACGGCGGTTTCGACTTTTTTGGTCAGTTCTTCCGAGAGGGGAGCGGAACCGGCCTGTTCTTCGGCCAGCGACTGCCCTTCCGGGCTGATCGCGTATTCGAAGTAGGCCTTGACCAAGGCTGCTTCGTCGGCCGACTTGTATTTGGTGCAGCCGATCAGCGAGGACACCAGGATGATCGGATAGACGCCCGACGCTTCCGTCTTGCGGTCGATTTCGAACGCGATGACGTTTTTCGAGCCTTTCTCCAGTTCCGGATCTTCTTTGGAGAGATCGAGGACTTTCGAGGCCGCTTCCGAGGACGGTTCGGCGTAGGTGTTGCCGACTTTGATCATCGCTTTGCCGAGTTCGCCGGCCTGCGAGGCGTCGGCGTAGCCGATCGCGCCTTCGCCGGCGGATACGGCTTCGACCACGCCGGAGGTGCCGGAGGCGGCTTCGCCACCCTTGACCGGCCAGTCACCGCTCACTTCATGCGTCCAGATGCTGGGCGCGACTTTCGAGAGGTAGTCGGTGAAGTTTTCCGTGGTGCCCGACTCGTCGGAGCGGTTCACCGGGACGATCCGCGTTTCCGGCAGTTCGACTTCCGGGTTCTCTTTGGCGATCTTCGGGTCGTTCCAGTTTTCGATTTCCTGGTTGAAGATTTCCGCCAGCGTTTCCGGGTCGAGTTTCAGTTCTTCGACCCCCGGGAGGTTGTAGATGATCGCGATCGGCGAGATGTAGTCCGGGACCTCGACCAGTTCGCCGGGTCCGCAGCGCTTGACCGCCGCGGCGAGCTCGCCTTCCGATTCGGAGAGGGGCGTGTCGGAACCCGCGAAGGCGACGCCGCTGGAGATGAATTTTTCCCGACCGCCGCCGGAGCCGACGCCGTCGTAGGAGAGCGTTGCGCCGCCGTTGGCGTTCTCGAATTCGGCGATCCACGCTTTCTGCGCGGCTTCCTGCGCAGTCGAGCCGGCGCCGGCGACTTCGCCGGAGACTTCAGCCGAAGGGGCTTCCCCACCGCTTTCGTTTTCGCTGCTGCTGCTTTCGCTGCTCGAGCTGCTGCTGGACCCACTGCCCCCGCAGGCGGCGAGACCGAGAACGAGCACGCAGGCGGCGGCGAGAACCGCAAGCCATCTAGAGCTGGACATCAGACTCCTCTTTGTCTTGTTGACGAGATTGCGGCCGCGAACTGCCTGGTGGCGCGACCGTTCGGGCGAGCGTGTCAACGCCGCAGCTCCAGCTTGTTATCTGGCTGTGGCGGTGGTGTGAAAAAAATGTAAAAGCCGCGTTACAAACGTCCGACCGGCGGGACGGCTCCGGGGTCAGCCGTCGGGCGAGAACCGGTAGCCGATCCCGTTGTGGGTGTAGATCAGCTTCTGGTCCGGGAGCGCGGCGCCGAGCTTGGCCCGCAGGCGGCTGACGTAGACGTCGACCGAGCGATCGTCGCGGCGCGGCGGGGCGCCCCAGACCGAGGAATGGAGCTCCTCGCGGGTGAGGATCCGCTGCGGGTTCGACCAGAGGGTGATCAGCAGCTGCAGCTCGCGCACGGTGAGGCTCAGCGGCCGCCCGTCGACCAGCGCCGCGTGCTCCTCCGGCCGCACCTCCAGTTTCCCGGTTTTATCCGACGCACTGCCGATCGCCATCGGGCCGAGAATGCCGCCGAGCGCGGCCTAACCGGTTACGCCGCGGTGAAGCTTTTGTGAACGACCTGTGAACTGCGGTCGCCGGCGGGCGCCTGCGAGGGCGTCGTGGGAGCCTCCGGCGCGGTAGCCGGGAAGGCGCCCGCGGAGGGCTCCGGGTCGAATCGGTAACCGACCCCGAAGTGGGTGTGGATGTACTCCCAGCCGGGGCTGCGCTTCTCCAGCTTCTGGCGCAGCTTGCGGATGAAGACGTCGACCGAGCGGTCGCCGTGGGCCATCGCGTAGCCCCAGACCCGCTGGTAGATGGTCTCCCGCTCGAGCACCTGGCCCTGGGTCCCGGCGAGCAGGTGCAGGAGCTCGAACTCGCGCCGGGTCAGGTCGAGGCTCTCGCCGGCGACGAAGGCCTGGAAGCGGTCGGGGCGGATCTCCAGCTCACCGGCGAGGACGGGCGAGGACTCGGTCTCGTGGCGGCCGCGGCGGTGACGCCGGGTGACCGCTTCGATCCGGGCGATCGCCTCCTCCGGGTGGGTGGGCTTGGTGATCCAGTCGTCGACCCCGAGGCGCAGGCCGCGCACCCGCTGGGCCACCGTTGAGCGGCCGGTGCAGACGACGACGCCGAGGTCGGGAAGCAGGCTGCAGACCCGGTCGAGATAGCGCCACGCCTCGTCGCCGAGCACCGCCGGGTCGACCAGCAGCGCGTTCAGCTTCATCGCCACCAGCTGGTCGGGGGGCACGGCGCCGCCGGAGGTACGCAGCAGCCACCCTGCGGCCTCAGCGCGCTTGGCAAGGACGGTGACGAAACCAGAATCGGTGTCGATCACCGCGAGTCGAGTGGTCGGGTCGGGGGCCAACTCGCCTCCGATCATAAGCACGCGGGCCGGCCTTTTACCCCCGTTTACAGGTTTTTCACAAGTGTTCGAGGTGCAAATTGCGGCTATCACGGGCGCCGCAGGGCTTGTTCAAGCGGATTTAAACCGGACGCCCCACTTAGGTGGGTTCGTCACTCAAGGGCAGCCGACCCGGAACGAGCCGGTTCCGGGATGCCCGGCGCTCAGAACGTTGCCGGTCGGAGGCCGGTCGCGATCACGATCAGGATCGCCACCCCGGCGGCGTAGCGGTAGAGGACGAAGGGCCGGTAGGAGGCGGTGCGGACCAGGCGCAGGAGCCAGACGATCGCGAAGTAACCGGAGATCGCCGAGGCGAGCACCCCGACCACCATCGGCCCGGCCACCCCTGAGGGCAGGCCTTCGTGGACCGCGCTGATCCCTTTGAAGAGGGTCGCCCCGGCGACGATCGGGATCAGCAGCAGGAAGGAGAAGCGGGCGGCGGCGTCGCGGTCGAGGCCGAGGAAGCGGGCGGCGGTGATCGTGATCCCCGAGCGCGAGGTGCCGGGGGCGAGCGCCAGCACCTGGGCGATGCCGATCCAGACGCCGTCGCGCAGCTTCGATTCCCCCAACTTCCGCTCCTGGGGCTTGCGATCGGCCAGGCCGAGGAGATAGCCGAAGAAGATCAGCTGCACGGCGATCATCCAGGGCTCGCCGAGGTGTTCGTCGATGAAGTCGGAGGCGAGGCCGCCGGCGATGATCGCCGGGACGGTGCCGATCGCGATCGCCACCGCGAGCCGCTCCTCGCTGGTCTCGATCGCCCGCCTGCGCGCGGCCGAGATGAAGCTGACGATGAGCCGCCACACCTCGACCCGGAAGAAGGCGATCGCGGCGACCAGCGTGCCCGCGTGGAGGGCGACGTCGAAGGTCTTGTTGAACGCTTCGTTTTCGGTCAGGAACGTGTAGTTCTGCAGCCAGGGGACGATGATCAGATGGCCTGAGGACGAGATCGGCAGGAACTCGGTCAGGCCCTGGACCACTCCCAGGAGCAGGGCCTCGAGGTTCGACATCGCGCGATCCTATGCGCGGCGTTCCGACGCTGCCCGGTGCGATAGATTGCCGGGCGTGAAGCGCGCCACCGCAATCTTCGCCTTGGCCCTGACCGCGATGCTCGTCGCCGCCCCGATGGCCCTAGCCAGCAACGGCGAAGGGCTGATCAGCGCCGACGACAAGACGGTCACCTTCTTCTGCTTCGGCGTGATGGCGTTCTTCGTGATCCTCGTGATCGGCATGTCGCTGATCCAGGCGGCGCTGGAGCGTCGCAAGGAGCGACGCCGCTACGACATCGAGCGCCTGGGGTGATGTGGGGGCGCCTCGCGGCGTCCTCGGCCCTGGGGTGATGTGGGGGCGCCTCGCGGCGTCCTCGGTCATTCGGTTCGGGTCACGCACTTGGGTGCGCTCCCCTCAGCTCATTTCCCTGCGTCCTTGCGAGGCTGGCCCACATCACCCAGGGTTCTGGCGCCCACGGCGGAGCTGAAGTTCCGCGCAACCAGGTTCAGCGTTTTCTGGGGCGCCTTAGTCGGCCTATTCCCGACTAAGGCGCCCCAGGCGCACCCCGACGCCGACGCTTCACCTCGGACGTGACGTCCACGGCGTCTACCTGACGTTCGCGGGCGCCTCCGGGACGCTTGGGCCGGCCGTCCCTCTTAGGCCAGCCGGAAGCCGCTCAGCAGGCGTTTCTCGGTCTCGCCCTGGATCTCGGCGAGGACTTCGACCTTGCCCTCCAGCGGGGTGCCGCGGATCTTCGTCGCCAAGAGGTCGTCGACCTGGAAGATGCCCGCCGAGTTGTTGAGCTGGATCTCGATCTTCACCGGGTGGTCGTCTCCGGCGCTGATCCGCACCTCGTCGATCGCGGCGGCGGAGATCGAGTGGATCCCCTCGTGGCCGGACTCGATCGGGATCCGGGTCCGGCCCTGGGCCATGTCGAGGGCGTCGGCGACGCGGACCACGCCGGCCTCGACCGTGTAGGGCTCGCCGCGCCGGCGGTGGCCGATGATCGCGTGCAGGATCTCCGCTGCGACCACGGTGCGCTCCGGCTGTTTGTAGGCGCCGGCGAGCAGGCGGTCGAGGGCGCTCTGGGCGAGGAAGAGCGAGTATTCCTCGTGGTCGTTGCGGTGGATCGACATGCCGACGTCGTGCAGCAGGGCGCCGCCCGCGACCACCACCTCGGCGTCGCGGTCGCGCATCCCGTGGTCGGTGACCATCGCCGGCTCGACCCCCGCTTTCACCAGCAGGCGCAGCAGGCGCAGGGAGATGTTGAGGACGATCTGCATGTGGACCCAGCTGTGGTCCGACATGCCGAGCCGCTCGGCGTTGACCTGGGCCATGTACCACCAGCCGCGCACCTGGTCGTCGGCGTTGACCGAGTCGATGAAGCTCTCCAGCCGGCGGTTGCCGCGGGTCGGGGCCCGCACGTGCGCCTCGGCGATCGCCTCGGCCGGCGGCTTGCGGGTGGGCCCGCCGGGATCGGGCGCCGGGACGCCGTCCTCGTCGACCGCTTTCACCTCGTCTGGCGTCATGCCCGGATCGTAGTCCCGGGCCTGGCCGGCTTTGTTACTGACCGCAGATCGGCCAGGGGCTGGAGCCGGACTCCGAATAGAGCAGCGCGGCGCGGTAGTCCTGTTCGGCTTCCGGGGCGGCGGCCGGGTCGCCGCTGCCGCCGACCGATTCCCAGGTCCCCTCGTCGAATTGATATTTGCCGCGGTAGGTGCCGTCGGAGGAAACCGCTTCCGGGTTGCCGCCGGACTCGCAGGAGGCGATCGATTCGAGCGTCGCCATCGTCACCCCGCCGGGCAGGTGTTCGAACTGTTCCCGTTCTTCGCGTGCCTCGCGCAGCTTGCGGGCCTTCAGCTGACGGTGGTGCTGGGCCTTGACGGTGCGGCGGGCGAGCAGCTCGCTGTAGCGGTCGACCGGGTCGAGCAGCGGCCCGGTCAGCGCCTGCGCGTCACCGATGCCGTTCGCGGAGGGCGCTGGCGCATCGGCGGCCAGCCGCACCCGCGGCGGAAGGTTTCCGTCCTGGGCGGCCGAGGCGGCGGCGGGCACGGCCAGCGCGGCGACCGCTCCAAGAAGAGCAATATGTTTGCGTTCTATGAGCAAGCGGTGAACCGTTGCGTGGATCACCGCCCGTGTCTGTGGCCACCATCACACAAGAAATGGGCGATTTGCGGCGTTTTGGCCCTAGGAGGCGTATTGGACGCCGAATAGGCATGATCCCTTGATCGCTCCAGACGCCGACACCACCCGCTTACTGCTCGCCTGCCCGGATCGGCCGGGGCTGATCGCGACCGTCTCCCGCTTCCTCGCCGACGCCGGCCTGAACATCGTCGATGTCGATCAGCACTCCACCGAGGCGGGGCGGTTCTTCATGCGGATGGTCTTCGACTCGCCGCCGCCGGGTGAGCGGACGGCGCTGGAGGAGCGCTTCGCGGCGGAGATTGCCGCCCCCGCCGAGATGGACTTCAGCTTCAGCGAGTCGACCCGGAGCAAGCGGGTGGCGGTGATGGTCTCGCGCGAGGATCACTGCCTCTCCGACCTGCTGTGGCGATGGCGCAACGGCCACCTCGGCGGCGAGATCGTCACCGTCATCTCCAACCACGAGGACCTACGCGGGGAGGTCGAGGCGGTCGGGCTGCCGTTCGAGCATTTGCCGGTCAGCCGGGAAAACAAGGAGGAGGCAGAGCAAGGGGCATTGAACGTGATCGGCGATGTCGACCTGCTCGTCCTCGCCCGCTACATGCAGATCCTCTCCCCCGCCTTCCTCACCGACCTGGGCGCGCCGGCGATCAACATCCACCACAGCTTCCTGCCCGCCTTCGTCGGCGCCGACCCCTACGCCCGTGCCCACGAGCGGGGGGTGAAGCTGATCGGCGCGACCGCCCATTACGTGACCGCGGAACTGGACGCCGGGCCGATCATCGACCAGGACGTGGTCCGGGTTGGCCACGCCGACGAGGTGCCCGACCTGGTGCGGATCGGCCGCGACGTCGAGCGGATCGTCCTCGCCCGCGCCGTCACCGCCCACCTCGAGGACCGGGTGCTGATCGACGGCGAGCGGACCGTCGTCTTTTAAGAGGCGCCTCTAGATGAGACGCGCGGCGCGACTTACCTGGCAGCCGTCTCCGCTGCGCCCTGTGCGCTCTCCCACTGCGCCAGCAGCTTCTCGACCTCCGCTTTCGCCTCCTCGTGCTTGGCGGTCGCCTGCTCGGTGCGGCTGGGGTTGGCCCAGGCGGCTGGGTCGGCCAGCTCCTCCTCGACCGTCTTCAGGTTCGCTTCGGCCTTCGCGATCCGCTCCTCCAGCCGCGCCGCCTTGCGCACCGCCTTTTCGGCCGCCTTGTCGTCGCGGCGCCTGGTCGCCTCCGGGCTCGCTTCCTTGACCTTCTTCGCCGCGCCCTTGGCCGCCGCGTCGCCATCGGCCTCGCGTTCGTCGCGGCGGCGCTGGTACTCGGCCCAGCCGCTCTGGTGGCTGGTCAGCTTGCCGTCCTCGAGCACGATCGTGCGGCTGCCGACCGCCTCCAGCAGCGCCCGGTCGTGGGAGATCAGCACCACCGACCCCTCGAACTCGGTCAGCGCGTCCTCGAGCGCCTCGCGGCTCTCGATGTCGAGATGGTTGGTGGGCTCGTCGAGGACGAGGACGTTGGCGCCGGAGGAGACGAGGATCGCCAGCGACAGGCGCCGCTGCTCGCCGCCGGAGATGTCGGAGAGCTGCTTTTCCACGTCGCCGCCGGAGAAGAGGAAGCCGCCGAGGAGGGCGCGCGCCTTCGGCCCGGTGAGGCCGGTCTCCCGCTGGGCCGCGTCGAGCACGGTACCCGCCCCCGCCGCGGTGTCGGCGTGTTGGGAGAGGTAGCCGAGGTTGACGTTGTGGCCGGTGCGGACGACCCCGGCGGCGGGCTGCTTCTGCCCGGCCAGGGTCTCGATCATCGTCGTCTTGCCGCTGCCGTTGGCGCCGACGAGGACGACATGTTCGCCGCGTTCGACTTCGAGCTCGGCGTCATCGAGGAGCACCCGGCCCGGCACGTCGATCCGCGCCTCGGCCAGCTTCAGGACGATGCGGCCAGGGCGCTCCGGCGGTTTGAAGGAGAAGCGCAGGTGGCGTTTGTCGCGCTTTTCGGAGACCGGCCCCGATTTCTTCTTTTTGTCGATCTGTTTGACCCGCGACTGGGCCTGTTTGGCCTTCGACGCCTTGTAGCGGAAGCGCTCGACGAATTTCTCCATCCGCGCGAGCTCGGCTTCCTGGCGGTCGATCGCTTTGCCGAGGGCGATCTGGCGGGCGGCCTGCTCCTGGCGCCAGGCGTGCCAGGGGCCGGCGAAGAAGCGCGCCTTCTGCGCCTCCAGCTCCAGCACCGAGGTGCCGACCGCCTCGAGGAACCAGCGATCGTGGGCGACGAGGACGACGGCGGAGTCGATCGTCACCAGGTAGCGCTCGAGCCACTCCAGCGAGGGGATGTCGAGGTGGTTCGTAGGCTCGTCGAGGAGCAGCAGGTCGGGCTTCGCGGCGAGCGCGCGGGCGAGCGAGGCGCGGGTCAGCTCGCCGCCGGAGAAGGTTTTCAGCGCCCGGTCGGCGTGTTCGGGACCGAAGCCGAGGCCGCGCAGGACTTCCAGCACTTCGTCGCGCCAGCGGTAGCCGCCGCCGGCTTCGAGCCGCGCCTGGGCCTTGGCGTAGGCGGCCATCGTCTCGTCGGAGGCACCGCCGGCCATCTCGCCCTCGAGGCGGGCCAGCTCGACCTCGGTGTCGAGCATGTCGCTGCGGCCGGAGAAGACGTAGTCGCCCAGCTTCGCGTCGGAGTCGCGCGGCGGGCGCTGGTCGTGGAGGGCGACGCGGGCGCCGCGCTGGATCGAGACGCTCCCCTCCTCCGGGGTCAGCTCACCGGAGAGCACCCGGAGCAGGGTCGACTTGCCCGCGCCGTTGCGGCCGGAGAGGGTCATCCGGTCGCCCGGCTCGAGCTTGAAGGAGACGTCGCCGAACAGCAGCTTGCCGCCGACGTAGACGTCCAGGGAGGTTGCGGTCGCGATAGCCATACACGTCCAAGGTAAATGAGAGGGCGCGTCGGCTGCGCTCAGCCGCAGTACTTGGCGGCGATCTGCTCGATCGTGCCCGCCGTGCGGGTGGTGCCCTTGCCGAGGGCGGCGTCGAGCGCCTTGGTGTCGAGCTCGGTTTCGGAGAGCCCGACGCTCGGCAGCCAGTGGAGCTCGCGGCCCTCGACCTCCATCAGGTCGCCCTCCGGGGTGATGTCGCTGAGCGCGCGCTTTGCCTTGGCGCTCGGCTTGCGCCCGAGGAGCACCACCTGCGGTTTGCCCTTCGAGGCCGCGATCGCCTTGGCCGGGAAGGGATCGCGGGCGGCGATCGCGGTGACCTCCTTGGCGCTGCGGAGGAACACGGCGACGTCGTACCCGAGCCGCTCGTCGAGTTCCTTTTCGAGCCGATTCTGCAGCTTCGACTCCGCTTCGCCCTTGGGATCGACAAAGACGACGTTGCCGCTCGCCCGGAAGGTGGCGACCTCCTCCAGCCCCATTGCCTCGAAATGGGCGACCAGCTCCGGGTTCTTGATCCGCCGCTTGCCGAGGTTCATCCCCCGCAGGAAGGCGACGTAGCGTTCCATCGCGCCACCGTAGCGGGCCTCGCCGTCGCCATCGCCGCCTAACCTGGGGCGATGGCGGGGCCACTGCGACATCTCGGCGAGTTGGCGCGGTCGCAGGTCGGCAAGCACGCCACCGCGCGCGCCGATGGCGAGGCGCTGAGCGAGCTGGAGGCGCGCCCGCTGGGGCTCCCGGCCGGGTTGGAGGTCGAATGGCTCGGCGTCTCCGGCTACCGGCTCACCCACGAGGGGCACACGCTCTTCATCGACCCCTACCTCTCCCGCGTGCCGCTGCGCGACCTGCTGCTGCGACGGCGGGCTCTGCCCGATCCGGCGGCGGTGGAGCGCTTCGTGCGGGCACCGGGGAAGACCGTCGGCGTGCTCGTCGGCCACACCCACTTCGATCACGCGGTCGACGCCCCGGAGCTCGCCCGCCGGCTCGACTGTAAGGCGTACGGCTCGGCCTCGCTGCTCAACCTGATGGCGCTTCACGGCATGCCCGAGCGGGCGGTCGAGGTCGAGCCCTACCGCGTGTATGAGCTGGGGCCGTTCGAGGTCAGCTTCACCCCCAGCGTGCACTCGAAGCTGCTGCTCGGCCTCGCCGTCCCCTACGACGGCGAACTGACCTGCGAGCACCTCGACTCGCTCTCCCCCGCCGCCTACCGCTGCGGCCAGGTATGGGGGATCTCGATCGCCGTCGCCGGGGTCCGCTTCTACCATCAGGGGAGCGCCAACCTGGTCGACGAGGCGGTCCGCGAGCGCGGCGTTGACGTCTTCCTCGCCGGCGTCGCCGGCCGCTCCTTCACCGAGCGCTACTGGCAGCGGATCCTGCCGCTGCTCGAACCGCGCGCCGTTGTCCCCACCCACTACGACAATTTCTTCCGCCCGCTCGGCCAAGAGCTGGAGTTCGTCACCGCCGCCGAGCTGGCCCGTCTGCCGGAGGAGATCGCCGCGGTCAGCAGCGAGGTCGAGCTGGCGGCGCTGCCGCGCGCTGACCTATCCGCAACGATGAGCGCGTGAGCGATTACTCGTCCCTCCCGGCCGATCTGCCGGCGCCCGTCGACGACGGCGCCGCCGATCACCTCCCGGGCACCGCCGTCCCGCGCATCGCGCTGCCGGCGACCAGCGGCGGCGAGGTCGACCTGGCGGAGCTCGCGGCGGGACTCCTGGTCGCCTACGTCTACCCGCGGACCGGCGTCCCCGGCGAGCCGCTGCCGGACGGCTGGGACGACATCCCCGGCGCCCGCGGCTGCACCCCGCAGAGCTGCTCCTACCGCGACAGCCTCGCCGCCTTCGAGCGGTTCGGTGCGCGCCTGGTCGGGATCAGCGCCCAGAACGAGGCAGAACAGGACGAGTTCGCCTCCCGCGAGCACATCCCCTATCCGCTGCTCGCCGACCCGGGGCTCGGCCTCGCCGCCGCCCTCCGCCTTCCCACCTTCGAAGTCGAGATCGACGGCGAGGACGTGACCCTCTACAAGCGCCTCACCTTCGTCGCCGAAGAGGGCGAGATCGTGAAAGCCTTCTACCCCGTGTTCCCGCCCGACCGTGACGCCGCCGACGTCCTCGCCTGGCTCGGCGCGCGCTGAGTCGTCCAGCCATCGACCCGGTCCTCCCCGATCTCCTCGCGCCGGGAATGCGCGTCGTCTTCTGCGGCACCGCCCCCGGGGCCGCCTCGGCGCGGGCGGGCGCCTACTACGCCGGGCCCGGCAATCGGTTCTGGGCGACGCTGCCCGAGGTCGGCCTGACGCCGATCCTCCTGGCCCCGCCCGAATTCGCCCGGCTGGCCGATTTCGGGATAGGCCTCACCGACGTCAGCAAGACGGCCTCAGGGTCCGACGCGGAGGTCGGCAGCAGCGGCTTCGACCGCAAGCGCCTCACCGCGGCGGTCGCTGCCGTCGCCCCCCGCCACCTCGCCTTCAACGGCAAGAACGCGGCGCGGGCCGCACTCGGCCGGCCGGTGGTCTACGGGGCACAGCCGGAGACGATCGGCGGCGCCAGCGTCTGGGTGCTGCCCTCGACCTCCGGCGCTGCCCGCGGCTTCTGGGACATCGGCCCGTGGCGCCAACTAGCGCGCGCGGCGAGCTGATCGTCGCGCCCCGCTCGGCCCGGAAACCCCAGTTTTCTCAATAGGCACGCGGCCCGACTCCTGGGAGATTCCCGGAACCCCGCCCCTCCTGCCCAAGCTTCCGGAAGGACCTCCATGCACCGCCTCCGCGGAAAACTGACCTACGCCAACGTGATGGCGACCATCGCCTTGTTCATCGCCCTTGGTGGAGCGAGCTACGCCGCGGTGAAGCTGCCCAAGAACTCGGTCGGCACGAAACAGATCAAGAACAAGTCGATCACCGGGGCCAAGATCGCCACCGGCGCCATCACCGGTGGAAAGATCGCCCCCCGGTCGGTCGGAGGCCCGGCGCTGAACCTGTCCTCGATCGGGACGGTCCCCAGCGCGGCCCAGGCGACCAACGCCGCCCACGCGAGCAGCGCCGACACCGCCACGAGAGCGGCCACTGCCGAACGCGCGGAAGCTGTCCCGGCACCCGAAGCTCTGCACGTGGTCACCAACTTCGAACCGGGCTGCAGCGCCACCGCGACCGGAACCCTCGGACCGGTCGGCTTCTACAAGGACGCGTTCGGGGAAGTGCACCTGGTCGGGTCGACCTTCTGCACCGCCGAAGACAGCGATGCGTTCGTGCTGCCGCCGGGTTTCAGGCCCGCGACCGAGATCCTCCAAACGACCGTGGGGGATACGAAAGCGAGTGAGCTGCTGGTCTTGCCGAGCGGCGTGGTGCGGGCGTTCGACAGCAAAAGCGCGACGCTGTTCGGCGTCTCTTTCAGAACGAACTGAGATGTCTCCCGAACGACGGAAGCCCGCTCTGAGAGCGGGCTTCCGTTGATGGAGGCGCCGAGATTCGAACTCGGATCCGCGGACGCAATGCGAGGGTGTCTACAGGTTTAGCCGGCGCTTTGATCTCGTCTCCCGGGGTCCGCGCCGACAGGCACTACGGAAGACAAAGCCCCTTGAATTTCCCCGGTTGGACGAGGCAAACCGCCCAGGTGAGCCCGATTTTGAAGCCGGTGCCCCTCCCCTCGGGCGAGGGAGGACCGACTCTTACGGCCTAGCTATGAACTAAGCGGCAAGGGCGAACTCATGGTCCGCACGTATTGGTTTGTGCCGGGGTTTAACGAGGCCTCCGGCAACCTCGACCTGCAACCTTTCGCACGAATCGACCACGTCGAAGCCTGTCGCCCCCGTGCTGGATGCATCTGAAAGTGTACGCCCCGCGTATTCAGGGGACAAGCGCGCGGGTACGGCGGGCGCGAGAGCAGACTGACCGAGCGCAGATGAGCCAACCCCGATGAGCAACCCCCGTTGAGCGACAAGACCTACGACGCGATCGTCCTCGGCGCCGGCCCGGCCGGCGAGGTGGTGGCCGGACGGCTGGCGGATGCCGGCTGGAAGCTGGCGATCGTCGAGAAAGACCTGGTCGGCGGCGAATGCTCCTACTACGCCTGCATGCCCTCGAAGGCATTGCTGCGACCCGCCGACGTGCTGGCCGAGGCGCGGCGGATCCCCGGCGTGCCGGTCGGCGAGGACGACCGGCTCGACCCGGCCGCGATCCTGAAGCGCCGGGACGAGGCGACCCACGGCGAGGACGACTCGGGCCAGCTGCCTTGGCTCGAAGAACGGGAAATCGACCTCTTCCGCGGCGCCGGGCGCTTCGTCGGCCCCGGTCGAGTTACGGTCGGCGAGGACGAGCTCACCGCCTCGCGGGCGGTGATCGTCGCCACCGGCTCCGGCGCCCTGATGCCGCCGATCGACGGCCTCGACTCGGTCCGCGCCTGGAACAACCGCGACGCGACCACGGCGAAGCGGGTCCCGGCGAGCATGATCGTGCTCGGCGGCGGCCCGGTCGGCAGCGAGCTCGCCCAGGCGTGGGCCTCGCTGGGGACGAAGGTGACGCTGATAGAGGGTGGCCCCCATCTGCTCGGCCGCGAGGAGCCCTTCGCCGGCGAGGAAGTGGCGGCGGCGCTGCGCGGGCGCTTCGGCGTCGACGTGCGGGTCGGCGACAAGGTCACGTCGGTGCGCCCAGGCGGCGCCGGGGTGATCGCCGAGCTGGAGGAGGGCGGCGCGGTCGAGGGCGAGGAGATCCTCGTCGCGGTCGGCCGCAAGCCCCACACCGACGGCATCGGCCTCGAGGCGCTCGGGGTCGAGCCCGACGAACGCGGCTTCCTCGACGTCGACGACCGGATGCGGGTCGGCGGCGACCCGGCGCTCTACGCGATCGGCGACGTCAACGGCCGCGGCCTCTTCACCCACGTCGGCAAGTACCAGGCGTGGGTCGTCGCCGAGAACCTGCTCGGGCGCGACGTGGAGGTCGAGGCAGAAGGCCTCGGCTCGCCCCGCGTCACCTTCACCGACCCGCAGGTGGCGGCGGTCGGCAAGACGCTGGCCCAGGCCGAAGAAGTGGGGATCGACGCCCGTGCGGTCGAGGTCCCCACCGACGGCTCCCCCGGCGCCAGCTTCCAGGGCAAGGGCACCGGCGGCAAATCGCGCCTGGTGGTCGACGTGGCCAAGGAGACGATCGTCGGCGCCACCTTCACCGGCTTCGAGACCGCCGACTTCCTGCAGGCAGCGACGATCGCGATCGTCGCCGAGGTGCCGCGGGCGCGCCTGCGCCACGCGGTCGCCCCCTACCCCACCCGCAGCGAGGTCTGGCTGAAGCTGCTCGAGAAGTGGGAGAGCGCTAGCTAGACCGTCGCGCGGGCCTTCAGGTCCGCGAGCACGTCGGCGGGGAAGCCCGCCACCTGGTCGAGGTCGTCGATCGAGTTGAAGCCGCCGAGCCGCTCGCGGTGGGCGAGCAGCCGGGTCGCCTGGGTCACCGAGAGGTTCTGCGAGCGCAGCTGCTCGAAGGTCACCGAGTTGAGGTTGATCGTCTCCCCCGTCGTCGACGGCGGGGTGGCGTCGGCGACCGGAAGGCCAGGCTCGGGCGGCCCCGGCGCGAACGGCTGCGGCGACTGCGGCGCCGGCGGCGGGGTCCGTTCCTCGACGAACGGTGGGGCCGATGGCGGCGGCGGGGTCGGCTGCTCGGTGATCGGCGCGGGAGGCGGCGGAGGCGTGGATTCCTCGACCGCCGGCGCGAACGGGGCCGGCGGCGAGGGCTGCTCCTCGACCACGGGCGGGGCCGGGGCCGGAGGCGCCTGGAAGGCGGGCTCAGGCGGGGCGGGCGGCGCCTCGAAGGCGGGCTCAGCCGGAGCGGGCGGCGGGGTCGGTTCCTCGGCGATCGGCGCGGGAGGCGGAGTCGAGGGAGCGGGCGGCGCCGGGCTGGAGCTGATCGCGGTGAGCGAGCGGACCACCGCTTCTTCGGCCTCGCGGGCCTGCTGCTCGGCGGCCCGGGCGCGCTGCTCGGCCTCCTCGACCGCACGCTGCATGTCCTCGAGCCGTCGCTGCTGGGCTTCTTCTTCGGCGCGGACGCTCTCCAGTCGTTTCACGGCCGTGGCGCGCTCTTCCGCCGCCCGGGTCCGCTCGTCGATCTCCTGCAGCCGGCGCTCGGCTTCCTGCATCGAGCGCTCGCGCGCTTCCCGGCCCTCCTGCAGACGCTGCTCGGCGAAGGAGAAGTCGGCGGCCGGGACGGGCGCGCCGGCATCCGCCGGGGATGGCGCCGCCGTCGACGGTGTCGGGGTTGACGAGAAGGAAGGCGGCACGGTCGCCGCAGCCTCTGAGGGCGCGGGCGCGGGCGGTTCACCGAAGGAGTTCAGCGGCGGCGCCGCCTCGTCCTGGAGGCGCTCCGCCTCCTGCATCCGCCGGTCTGCCTCGGCCCTGATCCGCTGCTCCTCGACGCGCACCTGGGCGACTTTTTCGCGGACCCGCTGTTCGGCGGCGGCCGCGTCGGAATCGGTCGGCGGCGCCGGAGGCGCCGGCGTGCTCGGGAAAGGCGTGATGGTGGGCGGCTCGGCGAGGCTCGGCGGCTCGGGCGCGTCGCTCGCGCGGAGGCCCTCGATCTCCCCGGCCGCGGCCAGGTCGGAGAGTTTCTGCACCGGGGGCGGCGGGTCCTGCGCCGGAACGGGCGGGGCAGCGGGGACGCCGTCGAGCGCTGCCGCGGGCGGCAGGGTCGGGGCGCCGGTGTCCGGGGCGGGCGGCGCAGCGGCCTGGGCGGCCGCGCGGGCGTCGGCGATCGCTTTTTCGTTGGCGGCGCGGGCGGCGGCCACGCGCGCCTCGGCGGCAGCTTGTTCCTTCTTCTTCTTGCCGCCGCCACCGCCCAGCTTGATCCCGAACAGGGACATCTCGAAGAAGCCTTTCTTCGGCTCCTCGCCGGATCCCGCTGCGGGAGCACCGGTCACGCCGGGGCTGCCGGCGAGTGGCGCCGCCGCGGTGGGCGACGGTGCCGCGGATGGCGTTGCGGAAGGAGCCTGGCCCGCGATCGGGCCGGGAGCCGGCGGGGCGCCGGCGGGCGGCACACCGGGAACCGAAGGGGCGGCGCCTGGCGGCGCGGGGGGCGGAGTCGACGGGGCGGGCGGAGCGGCGCCGCCGCGTTTTGCGGCCCGTTCCTGCTTGCGCTTGTCCGTCGTTTCGCGACGCTGCTGGCGCATCTGCTCGCGGGCTTCCCGTTTCTCCCGGCTGATTCGCTCGCGGCGCTCCTTGCGGGACTCCTCGGCCGGGGGTCCGGCCGGGCCGCCCGATGGGACAACAGGGCCGACCGGCACGACGCCCGGTGGGGTCGCGCCCGGCGCAGGCGGCGCTCCTGGGCTGCCCTGGCCACCGGGGACCGCGCCTGGCGCGCCTGGCGGCGGCGTTCCGGCGCTCCCTGGGGGTGCTCCCACCGCGGGGGTGCCGGCGGCACCCGGGGGCGGGGTCGGGATTCCGAACGCGTTCGTATCTTCAGGCGGCGTACTCACGGCTCCCCCTGCTGCGGCTTTGGCTTTGTCTTCGGCTTCTTTGTTGCGACGCTGCGTCATCATGACCACAAGCAGCAGCAACAGGATGGCGGCGGCGAGGGCGGCAATGAACCACCCGGTGTGGCTGGAGATGTAATCGCTGACGTTCGCGACGAGCATCGATTCATCCTTGCAAAGGATCCCCTGCCGTCAACCGTCCAAGCGTCCCCTTGGTACGGGACATTCACGCTCAGCGCATCCGGCTTTTGAAGTCGCGTTCGACTTCGCGGCGCACGTCGCGGTCGGCGATCTCCCGCCGTCGATCGCGGCCCTCCTTGCCACTCGCCAAGGCCAGCTCGACCTTCGCCCGCGGCCCTTTGAAATAGATCCGTACCGGCACCAGCGTGAGCCCTTTCTCCGCCGTTTTGCCGACCAGGCGCTCGATCTCCTCGCGGTGAAGCAGCAGTTTGCGCGGCCGGTCGGGAGTGTGGGCGTCGACCTCGGCGTGCTCGTAAGGCGGGATGTGGAGTTTGCGCAGCCAGACCTCGCCTTCGTCGACCACGGCATAGGAATCGGTCATCTGGGCCTGCCCGCTGCGCAGGCTCTTGACCTCGGAGCCGGTCAGGACGATCCCCGCCTCCATCGTTTCGACAAATTCGAATTTGTGACGCGCGCGGCGGTTGGTGACGACATCGCCGGAGGCTGCCCCTCGCTTTTTCGACTTCTTCGCCATCAGCGCGCCCTCCCGCCGCCTTTGCGACCTTTGGGTTTCGCCGCGCCCTCAGGCCCGCCGGCGCCTTTGCGGCCTTTGCGGTCGCCCGGTTTGCCGCCGCCACCGGTCAGCTCCAGATCGACCCGGCCGCGCTCGCCGTCGACCCCCGTGACCCGCACACGGACCGGATCGCCCAGGCGGAGCGCCGTGGCGCCGTCGCCGCTCCCGATCAGCGAGACCTCGGCTCGGTCGAGCTCGTAGCGACCGCCGGGCAGCGTCCGCGACGGCAGCATCCCCTCGTAGACGTCGCCGAGCTCACCGCCGAAGGCGACGAACGCGCCCGCCCGGATCACGCCCGACACCTCGCCGTCGAATTCGGCGTCGAGACCGCGCTCGCCGAGCTCCCGTTCCAGCAGATATGCGGCGCAGACGTCGTCGGCATCGCGCTCGATCTTCGCCGACTCGCGCTCCTGGGCGGAGCTGTGGGCGGCGACCTCGCGCGCCTCGCCGTGGCTCGGCGCCTCCTCCCCCTCCCCCAGCGCCGCCAGCAGCGCCCGGTGCACCAGCAGGTCGGGGTAGCGCCGGATCGGCGAGGTGAAGTGGAGGTAGGCGTCGCTGCCGAGCCCGGCGTGGCCGGAGTTCGTCTCGCTGTACTGCGCCTGTTTCAGCGACCTGAGCACAAGGGAGGTATATGCGTCCCGCCCGTGCCCGCGCCGCGCGGCCTCCCGAGTGACCAGCCGGCTCGCCGCCGCCGCCATCTCCCCCGCCGAGCGCGGCGAGAGCCCCTGCCCGAGCGGCGGCGTCGGCACGCCGAGCGCCCCCAGCTGCTCCAGCAGCCGTTCGATCCGCGGCGGGTCGGGCTGGGCGTGGACGCGGTAGACGGCCGGGACGCGGCGGTCGACGAGGAACTCCGCCACCCGCTCGTTGGTGAGGATCATCAGCCGCTCGATCAGCCGGTGGGCCTCGGTCTGCGGCACCCGGTGGGCGGCGACCACGTCGCCCTCGGCGTCGAACTCGAAGTCCGGCTCGGCCGATTCGACGTCGAGCGAGGTGGCGCCGCGGTGCTCGCCCAGCGCCGCCGCCACGTCGCGCGCCGCGGCCAGCGGTTCGGCCGCCTTCGCGGGCGGCTCCTCGCGGCCGTCGAAGACGCGGTCGAGCTGGTCGTAGTCGAGCCGCGCGTCGGAGCGGATGCGGCTGCGGTAGAAGCGGGTGCGGGTCGGGCGGGCCTCCGCGTCGAGCTCGATCTCGGTGGTGACGGCGAGCCGCTCGACCCCCGGTGAGAGGCTGCAGGCGCCGCTCGAGAGCACGTGCGGCAGCATCGGCTCGACCGTCCCCGGCACGTAGGTCGAGTTGGCGCGGCGGAGCGCCTCCATGTCGAGCGGCGAGCCGGGCCGCACGTGGGCGGCGACGTCGGCGATGTGGACCCAGACGCGCCAGCCGTCGCCTTCGCGCTGGGCCGAGACTGCGTCGTCGAAATCGCGCGCGGTGGCCGGGTCGACGGTGAAGGTGGCGAGCTCGGTCAGGTCGCGGCGCGAGACGTCGCGGGCCTCGGCCTCCTCCGCCGCCCGCGCCGCTTCGGCCTCGACCAGGCCGGAGAAGCCGCGCAGGCCGAGGCGCTCGGAGAGCAGGTCGGCGACCGCGTCGCGGGCACTGGTCGGCCGCTCGTACCGCTCGTGCCGCGACAGCGTCCCGCCCCGTGACCCGGCGCCGCGCTGCGGCCGCGTCCCTCCCCCACTGCGAGCGCCGCCGCTGCGCCCGCCGGCCCCCGCATCGGCGCCTTTTCCGCCGCCGGACCGCGGCGCCGCCCCCCGCCGCCTGCCGCGCCCGGCACCGCCGCGCGCCGGGCTCAACCCGTGACCTGCGCGGCGACCGTTTCCAGAGCTTTCTGCCGCGCCTCGTCGACCCCGGTCTTCGGGTTGTCGACGGCTTTCACCGAAGGATGGATGCCGCCGGTCCGCGCCAGGTTTTCCCCGTTCGGGGTGAAGTATTCGCCGGTGGTCAGCTTCAGCGCGCCGCCGTTAGCCAACCCGTGCTCTTCCTGGAAGACGCCCTTGCCGTAGGAGCGTTCGCCGACCACGGTCGCTTCGCCGTCGTCCTGCAGCGCCGCGGTGAGGATCTCGGCGGCGCTCGCCGTCCCCCGGTCGATCAGCACGTCGAACGGCACTTCGACGATCCGCCCGTCACCGCTCTCCCTGGTCGCGTCCCCCTTGGTGCGCGATTTCGTCGTCACCACGACTTCGCCGGGAGGCAGGAACAGCGAGGCCGTGTCGACCGCCTCTTCGAGCAGCCCGCCGGGGTTCTCGCGCAGGTCCAGCACCAGCCCTTCGGCGCCTTCCCCCTTTACTTTTTCGATCCCGTGCGCCAGCTGCCGGCTGGCTTCCTGGCTGAAGGAGAAGAGCCGCACGTAGCCGATCTTCTTGCCGTCGGTGGTGAAGACGCGGGCCGAGACGTTGGGCAGCTCGACCTCCGCCCGCACCAGCGACTTTTCGCTCGTCTTCTTGGTCTTGCCGTCGAGCACCCCGACCGTCACTTCGCTGCCTTCCGGCCCCTTGATCTTGTTCGTGGCTTCGGTCGAGTCGAGCCCGGCGATCGATTCGCCTTCGACCGAGACGATCGTGTCCCCCGCTTCGATTCCCGCCCCTTCGGCGGGCGAGCCGTGGAACACCTTGACCACGTGGAGGCCCTTTTTGGTCGAGACGATGCTCAACCCGATCCCGGAGAAGCGGCCTTCGATCTGCTGGTTGAACCCTTCCAGGCTTTCCGGCGAGAAGTAGTCGGAGAAGCGGTCTTTGTGGCGTTTGCGCAGCTCGCGGACCATCCCCTGCAGCGAGGCGTTGCCGAGCTCGGTGTTGCCGACCTTGCGGAAGTAGTTGTCCTTGATGATTTCCGAGGCTTCGCCGACCAGGCTGGTCGGTTCTTCGGTGAACGTTTCCCGAGCCCAGCTCGGCAGCTTGGACGGGATGCCCGCCGAGGTAGATCCCGGCGGCGAGGAAGACGATCAGGGCGACGCCGAAGGCCACCGCGGCGCGGTAGCTCACGCGGCCCTCAGACCCGCAGGAAGCGGCGCAGCGTGACGCCCGATCCGAGCGTCGAGACGACGATCGCGGCACCGAAGAGCACCGCCGCCAGCACCGGGAAGGCGAGGGTGGCGTCGTGCTGGGCCGCCGCGAAGGAGTTGGTGTCGCTCAGGGGGTCGACGATCGTGGTCTTGCCGATCCACAGGATAAGTATGGCGACCGCGCCACCCAGGAAGCCGACGACGACCCCCTCGATCAGGAACGGCCAGCGGATGAACCAGCGGGTGGCGCCGACCAGGCGCATCACCTCGACCTCGCGCCGGCGGGTGAAGATCGACAGCCGGATCGTGTTGCCGACCAGCATCACCGAGGCGACCACGAGCAGCGCCATCAGCACCGTGAGGACGATCTTCAGGGCGCTCGTCACCTTCTCGATCTTGGCCGTCGACTGCTGGCGGCTGAAGGGGTTGGAGATCGCCGGGCTGATCGGGTTCGCCTGGCCGCCGGCGGTCTTCCCCATCACTTCCCTTTCGATCGCCGGCAGGTCGGAGGCGTCGTCGGCCTTCACCTGGAGGCTGGCGGGAAGCGGGTTGGTGTGCAGCTCTTCGACGATCGATTTGTCCTTCAGTTCGCCCTTCAGCGTCGCCAGGGCCTGCTGCTTGGAGATGAAGGCGACCGAGTCGACCCCGGCGATGCCTTCGACCTTCGATTTCGCGGCGGCGATTTCGGCGTTGGTCGTGTCGGGGTAGAGCGCGAACTGCACGTTCAGCTCGTCGCGCACTTCGTTCGACTTCGCCTGCGCGGTCTGGAAGATCGGGATCAGCACGCCGAGCAGCACCAGGGTGACCACGGTGGTGACGACGGCGGCAAGGGTCGGGGCGCCGTTACGGCGCAGGGCGCGGAACGCCTCCGAGAAGAAGAAGAGGATGCGCGACATCAGCGGGCGAGCGAGTGGCCGTGGCCGTTGGTCTTGCGCTCGCCTGCGGCGCCGACGCCCATCTCGGCCTGCATCCGCATGCCGAATTCGGTGGTCGACTCCTCGGTGTAGCCGCCGGAGACCTCGTCGCGGACGACGCGGCCCTCGTAGAGCTCGACCACGCGGCGGCGCATGTTGTCGACCATCTCGCGGTCGTGGGTGACGACGACGACGGTCGTGCCGGTCTTGTTGATCCGGTAGAGCAGCTGCATGATCCCGATCGAGGTGACCGGGTCGAGGTTGCCGGAGGGCTCGTCGGCCAGCATCAGCGGCGGGTGGTTGACGAAGGCGCGGGCGACCGCGACGCGCTGCTGCTCACCGCCCGAGAGCTGGTCGGGGAAGTTGTGCAACTTGGTCGAGAGGCCGACCAGGCGCAGCGTCGCCGGAACCTGCTCGCGGATTTCGTGGCGGCTGGCGCCAATCACCTGCAGCGCGTAGGCGACGTTGTCGTAGACGGTCCGGTTGGGGAGCAGCTTGAAGTCCTGGAAGACCGTGCCGATGTTGCGCCGCAGCTGCGGGATCTTCTTGTCCGGCATCGTCGCGATGTCGCGGCCGGCGATCCGCACGTTGCCTTCGGTGACGTCGAGCTCCCGGATCAGGGTCTTGATCAGGGTCGACTTGCCGCAGCCGGTGGGGCCGACGAGGAAGACGAACTCACCGCGGCCGATCGAGAGCGAGACGCGGTCGAGCGCCATGTGGCCGCCCGGGTAGACCTTGGTCACGTCGGACAGCTCGATGATCGGGGCACGGCGACCACGCGAGCGCACGGGCTCGGGGCGATCGTTCTTGTTCCTTCGGAGGCGGGCCATAGGTGCAGAGTGCTTCTGCGAGAACAAGATGACTCCTGCGGAGTATCGGTGGCGAAATTTCGCGCCCAGAAAACGGCCGTTTGGCTCTGCGATTCACTCGCAAGGAGCGAGTTTTTAGGTTCGGCGCGGCGGGACTAGACGGTGAGGAGGCTCGGCCGGGTGGCGATCGCCATCTCCGGGTCGACCAGGACGACGACGTCGTCGATCTCACGCGAGTGCAGCACGTCCCCGGCGGCGGCGGCGAAATCGGCGTCGCCGACGATCGTCTCCACCACCTCGAGCCCGGCGGCGCGGATCTCCTCCGTCGCCCGCTCGGCGCGCAGCATCGCGTCGGCCCAGTCGGCGGCCGAGTCGGGGCCGCTGAGCGGCGTCGCCGGGACCAGCAGGGTGAAGCCGGTGCCCGCGGCGCGCGGGCGCAGGGCGTCGACCACCACCGGGGGGTCGGCCTCCCGTCCCACGATCACCAACACGTTGCGCTTTTCGTTCACGGTCTGCATCTGGTGCCTCCTATTCGTCAGCGGATGGCCCCAGCCTTCACCCTGGGCGTAAACGCCCAGCCAAAGCAGTCTGAGAGTTGCCTAAGAAACGCCAACCAATCCCGCGAACTTCTGGGAGGAGCTGAACAACCGGTCTATCTGACGGGTTTTCGGCACGCACTCAACTCGCGGAGACGGAGCTCAGCGCAGGGAGCCGATCGCGACCATGCGTTCGATCGGGAGCTTCGCCCGCTCGGCGATCGCCGGCTCGACGCTGACCTCGAACTTCATCTCCGCCAGCGCGTCGCGAACTTTCGGCAGGGTGATCATCTTCATGTATTTGCAGAAGGCCATCCGGTTGGCCTCGATCAGGTTCGCCTGCGGCGCCGCCTGCTGCAGCGGGTAGAGCATGCCGTTCTCGGTGGCGACGATGAACTCGCCCTCCGGGTGCGCTTCGACGTAGGTCTGCATCCCCGAGGTGGAGAGCATGTGGACCCCGGCCGGATCGATGTCGCCGGCGGCGACGTACTCCATCGCCTGGGTCGAACAGCCGCACTCGGGGTGGATCAGGAACTCGGCCTCGGGATGTTCGGCGCGGGTGCGGGCGATGTCCTCGGGGCGGATCCCGGCGTGGACGTGGCACTCGCCGTCCCAGATGTGGAAGCGGGCGCGGCGCTCGGGCTGCGTCGACCAGGCCGGTCTCGCGCTCGACGAAGGCGCCCAGCCACATGTCCGGGCCGAAGAGGATCTCGGTGTCGTCGCCGTGCTCGCGCCAGATGTGCTCGACCACCGAGACCGCGTTCGAGGAGGTGACGCAGTAGTCGGTCTCCGCCTTCACCGCCGCCGAGGTGTTCACGTACATGACCACCATCGCGCCCGGGTGCTGCGCCTTCCAGGCGCGCAGCTGATCGGCGGTGATCGAGTCGGCGAGCGAGCAGCCGGCGTCGAGGTCGGGGATCAGCACGGTCTTCTCGGGCGAGAGGATCGAGGCCGTCTCGGCCATGAAGTGGACGCCGCAGAAGACGATCGCCTCGGCGTCGGTGGCGGCGGCGGCGCGGGAGAGGCCGAGGCTGTCGCCGAGGTGGTCGGCGACGTCCTGGATCTCGGGCAGCTGGTAGTTGTGGGCGAGGATGACCGCGTTCCGCTCGGCCGCGAGCGCGCGGACTTCCTCGCTGAGCGCAGCGATCTCCACCGGAGAAAGCTCCGGGGCCAAACCGGGTTGGATCGTCGGGAGCTCCTGCATGAGCCCTTCCTTTCCTCTGTTCGCCGGCAGACCTCTCGGTCGAACCAGGTCGAATGAACGTAGGCGCAGTTTACCGGGTGGGCGACGCCGCCCGGCCCGGCGCTGCCTGGCCGGCCGAGGATGGCGAGGCGCCATCCTTTATGGATGCCCGAGTTGCCCGAGGTCGAGATCACCGCCCGTCGCCTCGACGCGGCGGTGCGCGGCGCCACCGTCGAATCGGTGCTGGCGCCGGGGATGAACGTGATGAAGACGTTCGATCCGCCGCTGGAAGCGTTGGTCGGTCGCGAGATCACCGGCGTGCGGAGGATCTCGAAGATGCCGGTGGTCGAATTCGGCGACCTCTCGCTGCTGATCCACCTGATGTCGGCGGGGCGGCTGCGCGTCTTCGACAAACGCGCCTCGCTGAAAGACCGCGCCTCGCGGGTGCTGATCCGGCTCGACGACGGGCGCGAGTTGCGCCTGCGCGAGTTCGGCACCAAGCAGCGCGCCTGGGCGAAATTGCTGCCGACCGACGCGGTCGCCGAGGACGAGATGGTGGCGACGCTGGGGCCGGAAGCGTGGCCGGCGCCGCCGCTGGAGGAGTTCGCCGCGGCGATCGACAAGCCGCGCCACCTCCACCCCCTCCTGCGCCACCAGAAAGACATCAGCGGCATCGGCCGCTCCTGGGTCGACGAGATCCTCTGGGAGGCGCGCCTCTCGCCGTTCAAGAAAGGCACCGAACTGGACGAGGCCGAGGTCGCCCAGCTGCACGCCGGCCTGCGCGTGCTGGGCGACGCGATCGACTACTACGAGGAGACGATCGGCGCCGAGCTGCCGGACAAGGTCCCGATGCCGCTGAAGGTCCACAAGCGCGAGGGCGAGCCCTGCCCCCGCTGCGGCACCACGATCGAGGCCGTCTTCTTCTCCGAACACCAGATGAACTACTGCCCGAAAGAGCAGACCGGCGGCCGCGTCCTCAAAGACCGCCGCCTCTCCAAACTCCTGAAGTAACGCCCCCCGCTGACGCTCAGAGCGTTCTGAGGTCCCTTTCGACCATCGGCGGCTTGGTCTGATCCAGGGGAACGTCCCAGGGCGGCGGATCCGGCTTGATCGACCCCACGGGTGCCTTCTTCTTGTTCTTCCTGAAGAGCTTGAAGTTCATAACGTCACCTCCACGATCAAGATAGCGAGGGCGGTTCCCGCTGAAAAGAGCCCGGCAATAAATGAGTACTCGGCCTTTCTCAGCGCTCGCGCCGTCCTGTCGGCCTGGAACACGATCGACTCGATCGCATCGAGGAGGCCGTGGATCGTCCGCACCTGGACACGCCAGAGATCGGGCTCACAGATGAATCGTTCGGAGGTGTAGTTGGCGATCTCTCCGATCGATACGTCGAGGAAGAGCTTGGTGCCCCGCAGGGCAGTCACCAGGGCCGCGACCAGCAGGGCGATCCCGACCAACAATGCGAGCCCGGCGCAGTCGCGGAGGGTGCCTTGGAGAGTCGCCAGAACCGAGCCGACATTGGCGCCGGCAAGCGCCAGCACAGCCCCCGAGAAGCCGGCGACCTGCGCTCCCCGTGCGTGCAGGGACTGGACTTGCCCGCGCATGTCGCCCAGCAGAGCTTCCGACCGCTTCAGGTACCAGGCGATCGCTTCGGGGTTCGGCGCTTCGGCCATCGGGCGAAGCTAGCGCGCGCATCACGCGCCTCCCCCGCTTGCGCGGGAGAATTTACGAAGTCGTGCGTCAGTCGGCGCTAAGCAGCAGTGAAAAGTCGAGAACCGGGGCGGAATGGGTCAGGGCGCCGACGCTGATGAAGTCGACGCCGCTCTCGGCGGCGGCGCGGACCGTCTCCAGGTTGACGTTGCCGGAGGCCTCCAGGGAGGGCTTGCCGCCGGAATGGGAGTTGGCGTCGCGCAGTTCGACCGCGGCGCGCAACATCGGCGGGTCCATGTTGTCGAGCAGCAGCTGGTCGGCGCCGGTGCCGAGCGCGTAGGCGGTCTCGTCGAGGTTCCGCACCTCCACCTCGACCGGCAGCTCCGGGTGCGCCTTGCGCGCCGCGTAGACCGCCCGCGGGATGCTCCCGGCGGCGGCGATGTGGTTCTCCTTGATCAGGAAGGCGTCGAAGAGGCCCATCCGGTGGTTGGTCCCGCCGCCCGCCGCGACCGCCGCCTTCTCCAGCTTGCGCAGCCCCGGCGTCGTCTTGCGGGTGTCGAGGATCCGGGACTTGGTGCCGGCGATCGCCTCGACGTAGCGGGCGGTCAGCGTCGCCACCCCGGAGAGGTGGCCGAGGAAGTTCAGCGCGGTGCGCTCGGCGGCGAGGATCGAGCGGGCGCTGCCGCGGGCGCTCAGCACCTCGACCGGGACGTCCTGGAACCACTCGCCCTCGGCGACCAGCGTCTCGACCTCCTCCACCCCGGTCTGGGCCATCGTCTCGGCCACCAGGTCGAGCCCGAAGACGACCCCGGGGGCTTTCTGCACGATCCGCGCGGTCGCGGTCCGCTCGGCCGGGACCGTCGCCTCGCCGGTCACGTCGCCGTCGCCGAGATCCTCGGCCAGCGCCCGGGCCACCAGCTCGCGCATCTCCTCGGCGGTAATTGCGGACACAAGGCCACCCTATTGGAGTGCGAGGGGGCGAATCTCACGTCGGCGAGACTTAGGGCGTTGGATTGAAGAGATGGCAGAGCTACCCCCGTTCCAGACGCTGATCGACGAGCACGCCGCCGCGGTGATGGCGGTGCTGCGCGGCGCGGTCGGCAGCGAGGGGGCCGAGGACGCCTTCCAGGAGACCTTCCTCGCCGCCCTGCGCGCCTACCCGGGACTGCGCGACGCGCGCAACCTGCGCGGCTGGCTCGTCACCATCGCCCACCGCAAGGCGATCGACCACCACCGGGCCCGCGGCCGGGCGCCGGTGCCGGTCGCCGCGGTGCGCGAGGAGCCGGTCTTCGATCCCGACCCCGCCGACGGCGCGGTCTGGGACGCGGTGGCGGGGCTGCCGCCGAAACAGCGGGCGGCGGTGACGCTGCGATTCGCCTCCGACCTCCCGCACGAGGAGATCGCCGACGCGCTCGGCTGCTCGCCGGAGGCGGCGCGCCGCAGCCTGCACGAGGGACTCAAACGACTGCGAATGGAGATGGCATGACGACGACCACGAAAAGCCCGGCCCTGAAGAAGAACCTCGAGGCGCTGCGCGAGCGGGCCGCCGCCGAGGGCCTCCTCGACGTCGCCTACGCGACCGCCGACAGCCCCTTCGGCACCCTGCTGCTGGCGAGGACCCCGCAGGGGCTGGTGCGGCTCGGCCTGCCCGGCGAGGATCCCGACGCGCTGCTCGCCGACCTGGCCGGGCGGATCTCGCCGCGGGTCCTCGAGGCCCCCGCCGGGCTCGACCAGGAGCGGCGCGAGCTGGACGACTACTTCGCCGGCCGCCGGCACGACTTCGACCTGCCGATCGACTGGCAGCTCAGCCACGGCTTCCTCCTCCGCGCCCGCCAGGGCATCGCCGCGATCCCCTACGGCGAGACCCGCACCTACACCGACCTCGCCCGCGGCGCCGGCAACGAGCGGGCGGTCCGCGCGGCGGGCTCGGCCTGCTCGCGGAACCCGATCCCGCTGGTCGTCCCCTGCCACCGGGTCCTGCGCAGCGACGGCAGCCTCGGCGGCTACGCGGGCGGCCTCGCGATGAAGGAGGAGCTCCTGAAGATGGAGCGGACTCCCTGACGGGGAGCTTCCACACTGGAGCGGGATCCCTGATCGGGAGCGGAATCTGGACGCCCGTGCCTGGGCCGTCCAAAAATGAGCGAAGTCAATCGATCAAGCGTCTACTTAAGTAAACCGCTTCCTACAAAACGTCGATCCAGAGGGCATGAAGCGTTTCCTCCCCCTCCCCCTACTGACCCTGCTCATCGTCCTGTTCGCCCTCCCGATGATCGCCCAGGCCGCCCCCTCGGCCGCGACGTCGCCGGCGAAGCCGACCGTCCCCCACCTCGCCCCGCGCGAATCCGCCGCGGAAGAAGAATCCGAAGAAGAAGAATCCGAAGCCGAAGAAATCGAAATCGAAGAATGTGAAGCCGGCGAAGGCGCCTTCGAATTCGAAGAAGAAGAATTCGAAAGCGAAGAAGCCGAAGAAGAAGAATTCGAAGAAGAAGTCGAAGAATGTGAAGAAGTGCAGAAGAAGAAGGCAGGTGCGGTGACCGCCCCCGAAGTCTGCCGGGTGCGCGAGGCCGAATCCTCGATCACCACGCTGCCGAACTCCGACCGCGTCGAGCTGACGGTCCGTTACCTGACCTACAAGCCCTCCACGGTCTCCCTCGGCCTGAAGCTGAAAGACGGCAAAGGCAGCCTGAAGATCGAAGACACCACCAAGCACCTGGGCAAGAAAGGCGTCCTCCACCTCACCACGAAAGTCTCCGACGCGGTGATGGACCGAGCCGCCAAGGCGAAGGAATTCAGCGTCGCCCTACGCGCCCCGAAAACCCCCGGCTACTGCGGCAGCATGCTCGAACAGCAGCTCCGCGCCAAGCACCCGGTCGGCAGCGCCCGCGTCTACACGCAGCGCGTCAACGGCTGAGGCTGCAGGCCTAGGACGGGACGGTCGCCGCCAGCCAATCGGCGGCGACCGACACCGTCGCCGGGTCGATCGTGTGGACCACGCTCGACTCGCGATAGGTCACATCGATCCCGCCCGCGACGAGGAGGTCGCGGGCGGCGCGACCGAAGCCGACCTCGATCACCGGGTCGGCGTCGCCGTGGGCGATGAAGGCGCGGGTGGCCTGGCGGTCCTCGAAGCTCGGCCGCCAGCCCGGCACGGTGGCGACGAAGCCGCTGAAGGCGAGCACCCCGGCGACCGCCGGGCGATCCTCGCTCCAGGCCATCGTGTGGCTCATCACCGCGCCCATCGAGAAGCCGCCGAGCACGGTCCGCTCGGGCCCGATCCCGGTCTCCTCCCAGAGCCCGTCGTGGAGCTCGGCCAGCGCCTCGCGGGCGGCGTCGAAGCTCGCCCGGTCCGGATAGCCGACTTTCGGCACGACGTACCAGTGGTACCCGGGCCAGCCGGGCACGGTGAGCGGCCCGCGCGCCGAGACGACCTGCAGCCGCCGCTCCGGGTCGAGCGCGTCGGCGAGGCCGAGCAGGTCGTTCTCGTCGGTGCCCCGCCCGTGGTGGAGCACCAGCAGTCCGTCGGGGTCGCCTGCCGCGGGTCGTTCGACGGTGACCAGCGGCGCCACTCGGTCGGTCCCCTTCGCCCTAGCTCGCCGACGAGGCGGCGGTTTTCTCGAGGTAGTCGCGGACGAAGCCGTCGAGGTCGCCGTCGAGGACGCGGTTGACGTCGCCGACCTCGTGTTCGGTGCGGTGGTCCTTGACCATCGTGTACGGGTGGAGGACGTAGGAGCGGATCTGCGAGCCCCAGGCGACGTCTTTGACCTCGCCGCGCGCCTTCGCCAGCGTTTCCGAGCGTTTGCGCTCCTCCAGCTCGATCAGCTTCGATTTCAGCAGCTGCATCGCGACCGCCTTGTTCTGGGTCTGCGAGCGCTCGTTCTGACACTGGACGACGGTGTTGGTCGGCAGGTGGGTGATCCGCACCGCGGAGTCGGTCTTGTTGACGTGCTGGCCGCCGGCGCCGGAGGCGCGGTAGGTGTCGATGCGCAGGTCGGAGTCGTCGATGTCGACCTCGACGTTGCCCTCGACCAGCGGCCCGACGTCGACCTGGGCGAAGCTGGTGTGGCGGCGGCCGGAGGAGTCGAAGGGGCTGATCCGGACCAGGCGGTGGACGCCGCGCTCGGCGGCGAAGAGGCCGTAGGCGTTCTCGCCGCGGGCGATGAAGGTGGCCGACTTCAGCCCCGCCTCCTCCCCCGGCGAGGCCTCCGCCATCTCGACGTCGAAGCCGCGCCGTTCGGCCCAGCGCAGGTACATGCGCAGGAGGATCTCGGCCCAGTCCTGGGAGTCGGTGCCGCCGGCGCCGGCGTGCACGGTGACGACCGCGTCGCCCGCGTCGTACTCGCCGCTGAAGAGGCGCGCCTCTTCGAGCTCGGCCAGCCGCGACTCGATCGTCGCCAGCTGCCCCTCCAGTTCGGCCTCGATCTCCTCGTCTTCCTCGGCCAGCTCGGCCAGGTCACCGAGTTCGCCGACGTCGGTCTCGAGGCCCCGGAACATCTCCAGGCGCCGCTGGGCGCGAGCGTGGGCGGCGGAGGTGCGGGCCGCGCCCTCCTGGTCGTCCCAGAAGCCGGGGGCGCCCATCGCCTCCTCGAGCTCGGTCGATTCCCGCTCTAGGCCAGCCGGGTCAAAGGTAGTCCGAGAGCAGGGACAGCTGCTCGCGGACAGCGGCGATGCGCGGCGCTACGGACTCTCTTTGCGCGGCATCGGCCATGGCTCAAGACTACCGGGGGCGGCCACCCGTCGACCGCGGTCGACCTAAGCGGCGCTATGGGTGCGTAGGGACGACCGCGCTAGCTGGGCGAGAACCCGGCCACCCGGAGGGCCTCGGCGCGGTCCATGAACGGCCGCCAGGAGCGGATCCGCCCGCCGCGCAGCTCGAAGGCCCAGGCCATCTCGTCCTCGCCCGCGAACTCGCCTTCGTCGTCGTCCCAATGCCAGCGGCGCATGATCAGCGCCACCGCCCGGCCGCCGCCGCCGGCCGCGCCGTACTCGTGGAGCTGCTCGAGGTCGATCGTCTGCTGCACCCCGCCGCGCTTGCGCGTGGCCCAAAGCCGCGCCGCGTCGATCCCCCTGAGGAGACCCTTCATCGAGTGCAGTTCGACCTCGGGGTCGAGCACGGCACAGAGCGCGTCGAGGTCGCGCTCATTGAAAGCGCGGATGAACTCCCGAACCGGATCGGCGGTCATGCGCCCTCAGGCGCCGTGGCACTTCTTGTACTTCTTGCCCGCCCCACACCAGCAAGGGTCATTGCGGCCGATGTTCTCGTGCTCGTCGTTGACCACGGTCTCGACCACGTTGTCGCCGTTCGGCCCCGAGCTGCTGCGAGGCGGCCATGTCGACCGCGCCGCCGGAGCTCCGGGTGCCGGTTTCGACCCCCGCCGCCATCTGTTCGAGCGCCGAGGGCTGGGCCTCCGCGGTGCCGCCCGAGTAGTCGAGCGCGCGGCCGGCCGGTGCCGGCTTCGAAGCCACCGCCCTCGTACGGCTGGCGCCCGTTGCCGCCCGGCGCCTCGGTGTATTCGATCTCGGCGTGGAAGACGAGTTTCGAGAACTCCTCCCAGATCGAGTGCATGAGGTCTTCGAACATCGAGAAGCCCTCGTTTTTGTAGGCGACCAGCGGGTCGATCTGGGCGAAGCCGCGGAGGTGGATGCCCTCGCGCAGGTAGTCCATGTCGAAGAGGTGTTCGCGCCAGCGGTTGTCGATCACCTGCAGCAGGATCGAGCGCTCGAGGTGGCGCATCAGCTCCTCGCCAAGTTTGTCTTCGCGCTCGTCGTAAGCCGCCATCGCGTCCTCGTCGAGGTCGTCTTTGAGGCGCTCGCGATCGACCGCCTCCGGCGCCAGCTGGGCGACGTCGACGCTGATCGGCCAGATCTGGCGCAGCTGCGTCTCCAGCTCGTCCAGGTCCCACTCCTCCAGCAGGTCGCTGGCGGTGTACTCCTCGACCAGGCGCTCGATCACGCCTTCGAGCTCTTCGCGGGCGTTCTCGGAGATGTCGCGGCCTTCGAGGATCTCGCGGCGGTAGCGGTAGACGACGCGGCGCTGCTCGTTCATCACGTCGTCGTACTCGAGCACGCGTTTGCGGATCAGGTAGTTCTGTTCCTCGACCTTCTTCTGCGCGTTCTCGACGGTTTTCGTCAGCATTTTCGCCTCGAGCGGCATTTCCGAGCCGTCCTCGTCGACCGGCCCGAGGCGGTCGAGGATTTTGAAGATCCGGTCGCCGGCGAAGAGGCGGATCACGTCGTCTTCGGCGGAGAGGAAGAAGCGCGACTCACCGGGGTCGCCCTGGCGGCCGGAACGGCCACGCAGCTGGTTGTCGATGCGGCGCGACTCGTGCCGCTCGGTGCCGCAGATGAAGAGGCCGCCGAGTTCGCGGACCTCGTCCGCCTCGTCCTTGCACTGCGGCTTCAGCTCCTCGGTGCGCTCGGCCAGCGCCTCCTCGTAGCCCTCGTCGCCGTGGGTGATGCCCTGGCGTTTGAGGTCGGTGATAGCCAGGTGTTCGGGGTCGCCGCCGAGCTTGATGTCGACGCCGCGGCCCGCCATGTTGGTGGCGATCATCACCGCGTTCTTGCGGCCCGCCTGGGCGATCAGCTCGCCCTCTCGTTCGGCATGCTCGGGTTTCGCGTTCAGCACCGCGTGTTGGATGCCGTCGCGTTTCAGCGCCGCGGAGATCATCTCCGAGACCTCCACCGAGACGGTCCCGACCAGCACCGGCTGGCCCTTCTCGTGGCGGCTGACGATTTCGTCGACCACCGCCTGCCACTTGCCATCTTTGGTTTTGAAGATCTGGTCGTTCTGATCGAGGCGGACCATCGGCTGGTTGGTCGGGATCTCGACCACCGGCATCTCGTAGATCTTCATGAACTCGGTCGCCTCGGTGAGGGCGGTACCGGTCATCCCGGAGAGCTTGTCGTAGAGGCGGAAGTAGTTCTGCAGGGTGATCGTGGCGAGCGTCTGGTTCTCCTCGCGGATCGCCACGCCTTCCTTCGCCTCGACCGCCTGGTGGAGGCCCTCCGACCAGCGCCGCCCCTCGAGGATGCGGCCGGTGAACTCGTCGATGATCATCACCTCGCCGTCGATCACCGCGTAGTCGTCGTCTTTTTTGTAGAGCGCCTCGGCCTTCAGCGACTGGACGAGATGGTTGACGAGGCTGCCGTGCTCGCCGAGGTAGAGGTGGTCGATTTCGAGAAATTCCTCGGCTTTTTTGACCCCGGCCTCGGTCGGCGCGACGGTCTTGTGTTTCTCGTCGTACTCGTAGTCGTACTCGGCGTCGGAGGTGTCTTTCGATTCGCCGAGGCTTTTCAGCTTTTCTTTGTGCGGGACGCCGACCATCTGTTTCGCCAGGCGGGCGAAGGTGTAATAGGTCTGCGCCGCTTCTTCGGGACGGCCGGAGATGATCAGCGGCGTCCGCGCCTCGTCGATGAGGATGTTGTCGACCTCGTCCACGATCGCGAAGTCGTGCTTGCGCTGGACGCATTCCTCCAGCGACTGCGACATGTTGTCGCGCAGGTAGTCGAAGCCGAACTCGGAGTTGGTGCCGTAGACGACGTCGCAGGCGTATTTGACCCGCCGGGTCGCCGGGTCGTCGCCGTCCTGCAGGGCGGCCACGGTGACCCCGAGCGCCTCGAAGATCGGCGTCAGCCATTCCGAGTCGCGGCGGGCGAGGTAGTCGTTGACGGTGACGACGTGGACGCTGTCGCCCTTCAAGGAGTTGAGGAAGACCGGCAGGGTCGCGGTGAGCGTCTTGCCCTCGCCGGTTTTCATCTCCGCGATCGCGCCGTCGTGGAGCACCATGCCGCCGATCAGCTGGACGTCGTAGTGGCGCTGGCCGGTCGTGCGACGTGACGCCTCGCGGCAGAGGGCGAACGCCTCCGCAAGCAGGTCGTCGAGCGGGGCGCCGTCGCGGGCGCGCTGCCGCAGTTCGTCCGCCTCGGCGCGGATCTCCTCCTCGGAGAGGGCTTCCATCTCCGGCTCAAATCGGTTGATGGCCTCCGCGCGCTTCTGGTACGCCTTGAATTTGCGCCCCTCTCCCGCGCGCAGGGCCTTGGTGACCAAGTCCATTGCGGGCATTGCTCAAGAGTAGCGGTCCACCCCTTGATGCCGGCCGGCGAGCGGCGTACGATCGGTGCTCGATACCCACAAGGAGGTAGCTCATGCGGATTGAGATTCGGGGACGGAACGTCGAGATGACGGACGACCTGCGTGAGTTGGTGAACAAAAGGTTCAACCGCTTGGGGAAACAGGTATCGGGCTTAGCGACGTTGGAGGTGGTGCTCCACGAAGAGCGCAACCCGTCGATCGCCGACTGCCAGGTGGCAGAGGCGACGGTGCGCCTGAAAGGGACGACCCTGCACGCGCGCGAGGCCTCGCCTGAGATGGCCCTGAGCATCCACAAGCTCTACGAGGACGTGCAGCGGCAGGTTAAGAAACACCGCGAAATGCTGCGAAAGCGCAAGGTGACGCGGCGGGTGCTGGGACAGATGCGAGACCGCCCGGCGATGTAGAGGCGCGGGCGGGTAGGGCCGCGGCCGTTCGGCAGGACGCCGGAGGGTCGCGGCCATCCCTCGCTCTAGATCCACGCCGGTGCGACTGACCCGGCCAGAGGCGGGTCAACTGCACGCCCGGCCGGCGCCGGTGCAGTTGGGCACACCAGGGTGTGCATAAGCGCACCGGCGCGCTACAGCCGGCGGGTGAAGGTCAGCGCGACGACTCGCTTGGCGCCGCTCGCGCGGAGGGCCTGGGCGCAGGCGGTGAGCGTCGCGCCGGTCGTCAGCACGTCGTCGACCAGGAGGACGCTGCGCGGGGACGGGGCGATCGACTCGATCCTCGGTGGGTGCCGGATCCGTTCGGCGCGGCGGCGGCCCACCTGATGGCCTCCGCCCCGCCGGGCGAGACAGGGGACGACCTCGACCTCGAGCCGCGCCGCCAGGGCCGCCGCCAACTCGCCGGCCGGATCGAAGCCGCGGCGCCTTCGCCGCCCCTGCGCGGGCGGGACCGCGACCACCGCGCCGCCCAGCAGGTGGGCCGGCACCAGCCACTCCATCCGCTCCGCCATCACCCCCGCGACCGGCAGCAGCCGGCGGAACTTCAGCGCCGCGACCAGCGCCCGGGCGACCCCGTCATGCGACGCCGAGGACCAGACCCGGTCGACCCCCTGCGGCCCGCCGGCCGAGATCGGCCTCGCCGCCGCCAGTCCCCGCGAACACCGCGTGCAGAGCACCGCCTCCGCCCGGCAGGAGCGCCCGCAAGCGGCGCAGAGCGGTGGCGCGATGAGCCCGGCAGCGACGTGAAGCAGTCCACTCCGCGACCCAAGCGAGAAACCACGCACACGTGGCGCGCACATCGTCAAATCCCTGCGCCCGAACCGTCAGCCGCGAGCGCCCAAGATCGCGCCGATCAGCACCGAGCCCTCCGGCAGCTCCGCGCCCGGCAGCACGATCACGTCGCGCAACCGGCTCCCGGCGCCGATCCTGGCCCCGTCGCCGATCACCGCGGGGCCGTCGATCCGCACGTCGTCGCCGATCTCGCAGTCGGGCCCGAGCAGCACCGGGCCGGCGAGCTTGCCCTCGTCGCCCTCCGGCTCACCGCTGCGGTAACCGTCGACCAGCTCGCCGACCTGCTCGACCTGGACCGCCCCGGTCAGCGCGTCGACGGTGCTTTCGCGCAGCTCCGCCAGGTTGCCGATGTCGTTCCAGTAGGCGTCGATCTCATGCGAGTAGAAGGGCACGTCCGACTCCAGCAGGCGCGGGAAGACGTCCATCGCCCAGTCGGCGAACCCCTCCGGGTCGCCCTCCTTGGCCGCCTTGCTGGTCCCCGGCGCGGGGAAGAAGTCGAAGATCTCCTTGCGGAACATGTAGATGCCGCAGTTGGCGAGGTCCGAGAGCGCTTCGCTCGGGTCCGGCTTCTCCTGGAAGCCGCTGATCCGCCCCTCCGAGTCGGTGATCGCGACGCCGAACTGGCTGGTGTCGGTGACCCGCTTCGTCGCCAGGGTGGCGATCCCGTCGTGGCCCTGGTGGAACTCGCGCATCGCCGCCAGGTCGAGGTCGGTGAGCGCGTCGCCGGAGATGATCAGGAACTCGTCGCCGAGGAAGTCGGCCACGTTCCGCACCCCGCCCGAGGTGCCGAGCAGCTGCTCCTCCCGCGAGTAGCTCAGGGACACGCCGCAGGACGAGCCGTCGCCGAAGTGCTCCTCGATCAGCTCCGGGAACCAGTGCAGGTTGGCGATCGTCTCGGTGAAGCCGTGCTTGGCCAGCAGCCGCAGGATGTGCTCCATCACCGGCCGGTTCAGCACCGGCACCATCGGCTTCGGCATGTCGAAGGTGATCGGCCGCAACCGCGTGCCGAGACCGGCCGCCAGCACCATCGCCCTCATCCCATCTCCTCCTTGAATCGCTCGATCGCCTCGACTGGCAAGGGGTCCACGCCACGCTGCCGGGCCAGCTCGAGCGAGACCAGGTCGCCGAGCATCACCGCCCAGAGGAGCCGCTCGAGGCGGGTCTCCCCCATCGTCTCGACCCGCGCCACCGCCGCCGCGTCCGCCCCGATCGCCTGCGCGGTGAGCTCGAAGCGGCGGGCCACGCGCGGGTGGTGATCGCGATCATCGAGGAAGATCGCCGCCGCGCGCTCGTCGCCCGCCGCCCCCGCCCAGCCGAGGATCTCGTTGTGGTCGGCCTCCGGCAGCTCGCTCCAGTAGGCGGGGAACTTGGCGTTCTCGTTGACCTGCGTCTTCCAGCGGCGCGCCACCGGGGCGGTCAGGTCGGAGCCGTAGATGACCGGCACGGCGCCGGCGACCAGCGCGGCGATCTCGCGCGCCTGCTGCTGCAGCGACTCGCTCTGCTCGCCGAGGAAGGCGGCCGCGGCGTCGACCTCGGTGTGCACCCCCGGGCCGATCCCCGCCAGCGAGGCGGCCTCGGCGGCGACCACCACCATGTAGGCGACCGCGGCGCGCGGCTGGAAGATCCCCGGCAGGCCGACCACCGGCACCCCGGCCTCCCGCGCCTGGTCGACCAGGGCCCCGCCGGTGCTCGCCACCAGACGGCGCGCGCCGAGCGCCTCGGCCGCCTCGAAGCAGGCCAGGGTCTCCTCGGTCGAGCCCGAGTAGCTGGAGCAGAGGACGGTCCAGTCCGGCGTCGCCCAGCTCGGCAGGGCGTAGCCGCGCACGGTCAGCATCGGCCCGGTCAGCCGGTCGCCGAGCGCCGCCGCGGCGAGGTCGCCGCCGATCGCCGAGCCGCCCATCCCGCAGACGAAGAGCCCCGCCGCGGGCGCCGGCTCCAGGCGCGCCGATTCGATCCGCCAGAGCGCGTCGCGAAGTTGGTCGGGGATACCGAGGACGTCGTCGATCATCACTCGGCGCCAACTCTCTCATGCGCGCCGACCATCGTGCCTTCGACCCGGGCGCCGGGGTCGACCGTCGTGTCCTCGGCGAGGATCGAGTCGCCGATCACCGCGCCCGCGCCGATCGTGCACCCCTCGAGCAGGACCGAGCCGGCGATCGTCGCCTCGGCCCCGACCGTGCAGCCGCTCGAGACGACCGCCCGCGGACCGATCCGCGCCGACCCGTCGATCGTGCAGCCGGCGCCGACGAAGAGCCCCGGCGCGGTCGCGCGCACTGCCGTGTCCACCCTCCCCTCGAGGATGTCCCAGGTGGCCTGCAGATATCGCTCCGGGACGCCGATGTCCATCCAGTACCCACTCAGCGGCAGCGCGCAGAGCCCCTCGCCGATCAGCCGCGGGAAGACCTCGCGCTCGATCGAGAACTCGCGCCCCGGCGGGATCAGGTCGAGGACGTCGCGCTCCAGCACGTAGGCGCCCGCGTTGATCGCCCCCGGCACCGCCTCGCCGGTCTTCTCGCGGAAGTCCTGGACCACGCCCGCCGCGTCGCACTCGACCAGGCCGAAGGCGGAGGAGTCCTCGACCCCGTAGAGGCCGATCGTCGCCCGCGCGGCGCGCTCGGCGTGCGAGCGCAGCAGCGCGGTCAGGTCGAGGTCGGTGAGGACGTCGCCGTTCAGGGCCAGGAAGCGGTCGTCGAGCCGGTCGCCGAGCGCTTCGGCGGCGAAGCGGATCGCCCCCGCCGTGCCGCGCCGCTCCGGCTCGGTCACGTAGGTGAGCTTGACCCCGCCGTGTTCGCCGTCGCCGAGGGCTTCGCGCAGCTGATCGGGGAGGAAGCCGCAGGCGAGCACCGCCTCGGTCACCCCGTGGGCGCCGAGCCACTCGATCATGTAGGCGAGGAAAGGCCGATCGACCAGCATCAACGCCGGCTTCGGCACCTCGTCGGTCAGCGGCCGCAGCCGCGTCCCCTCTCCTCCGACTAAGACAATCGCCTGCACGAGGCGTGCAGACTACGACACCTGGGTCGCGGCTTTCACCTGGCGGCCGATGCCCTCGTATTCGAAGCCCGCCGCGGCGAGCGTCGCCGGGTCGAGGAAGTTGCGGCCGTCGACGATCAGCGGGCGGTTCATCGCGGCGGCCACGGCGGCCCAGTCGAGCTCGCGGAACTCCGCCCACTCGGTGACCAGGACGGCGGCGTCGACGCCCTCCAGCGCCGCCATCGCCGAATCGGCCATCTCGACCGAGGTCAGCATCTCGCCGGCGCGCTCGGAGGCCACCGGGTCGTAGGCGACCACGTCGGCGCCCTCGCCCTGGAGGCGCGCCGCCAGCACCAGGCTGGAGGCTTCGCGCATGTCGTCGGTGTCCGGCTTGAAGGCGAGGCCGAGCAGCGCCACCCGTTTGCCGATCAGCGAGCCGAGGTGCTTCTCCAGCTTGCCCACCACCCGCCGCTTCTGCAGCTCGTTCACCTCGATCACCGAGGTCAGGAGCTGGAAGTGGTAGCCGGTGTTGCCGGCCAGCATCTTCAGCGCCGAGACGTCCTTGGGGAAGCAGGAGCCGCCGTAGCCGATCCCGGCGCGCAGGAAGGAGGAGCCGATCCGCGTGTCGGCGCCCATCCCGCGGGCGACCTCGGCGACGTCGGCGCCGACTTCCTCGCAGACGTTGGCGATCTCGTTGATGAAGGAGATCTTGGTCGCCAGGAAGGCGTTCGAGGCGAGCTTGATCATCTCGGCGCTGGCGACGTCGGTGCGCAGGATCTCGCCCTCGGCGCCGAGCGGCTCGTACAGCGCGGCGACCGCGTCGGCGGCCTCCTCGTCACCGGGATCGGCGCCGACCACGACCCGGTCGGGGTGCATGAAGTCGGCGACCGCGGTCCCCTCCTTCAGGAACTCGGGGCAGGAGACGTAGGAGAGGCCGGGCATGTCGCGGCGGATCGAGACGCCGGTGCCGGCGGGCACGGTGCTCTTCATCACCAGCACGTGGTCGGAGTCCTCGGGCAGATCGGCGACCACCGCACGCACCCGCGAGAGGTCGGCGTCGCCGGAGTAGGTCGGCGGCGTGTCGACGCAGGTGAAGAGCAGGCGGGCGCCGTCCAGCAGCAGCTTCATGTCGGTGGTGAAGGTGATCCGCTCGGCGTTCCGCTGCAGCATCTCGGTGAGGCCGGGCTCGTGGATCGCCACCTCGCCGCGCGAGAGCGCCTCGACCTTCTCCGGCAGGATGTCGCGGGCGATCACCCGGTAGCCGAGCTCGGCGAAGCAGGCCGCCGTCACCAGCCCGACCCAGCCGGCCCCGATCACTCCGACTGCTTCGCGTTCACTCATTCCCGTTCGCTCCCCTTCTTGGCGGTTTTCTTCTGCGGCTCGATCATGTGGCACGACTCGGCGATCCCCATCATCTGCTCGTTGGTCAACGACTGCTGCAGGCTGTTGGAGATCCAATAGCTGCTTTCGCCGCGGTGCCAGGCGACCAGCTTGATCTTGCCGCTGTCGGTGTAGATCGAGTATTCCCGTCCGTTGACGGTCTTGGTTTCGGTCGGGTCGTCGAGGATCGGCGGGTCTTCCCAGCCTCGTATCCCCTGCACGCCGAAATACGTTTCTTCGTATTCGGGCCGGTAGATGCCGACCATCCGGTAGGCGCCGTGGCGTTCCTTGTCCTTGTCCTTCAGGTGGTAGACGGACGGGTTGACGACGTGTTCGTAAGTGTTGGTTTCCTGGTAGTAGGCGCCTTCGGGCAGGCGGGTCGGGTAGAAGACCGGGAAGCCGGGGCCGACCTGGCGGGCCACCTTTTCGCCCATCTCCTGCCCCGTTTCGGCGGCGGGCACCAGTTCGTCGCCGCCGGGCGGCGTGTGCTTCTTCTTCTTGTGCTTCTTCTTGCCCTTGGCGCTCTTCTTCGCCTTCTTGCCCGCCTTCTTCTTCTTCTGCGGCTTTTCTTCCGGGAAGTCGTGGGGGTGCGAGTCGTAGCCGACTTCGCCGAGGAATTCCTTCACCGCGTGCTGGACTTCTTCGGGGTTCGCGGTGACGGTGGTCGGGGTCAGGATCGCCGGGAAATGGACCTGGTTCACTTCCGAGCCGCGCGATTCGTAGAGCAGGTCGAGCAGCGTGATCAGCGTCGTGCCCTTGGTGATGTCGGAGGTCGTGTATTCGGTGAGGATGTCGACCAGGTTGTTGTTGTCGGTGATCAGATCGGTCGGCGCGACCTGGTGGCGGGCCTGGCTGAGGAAGTTCTGCTGGCGGGCCGAGCGGACGATGTCGGTGTCGGTGTGGCGGTAGCGCACGTACTCCAGCGCTTTGACTCCGCAGAGTTTCTGGTAGCCCGGCTTGATGTTGATTTCGGCATATTCTTCTTCCGGCGCCACTTCGGCGTTCGAGTGGTAGTAGCGGCGATCGACGTCGGTGTAGACGCAGCCGATCGCGTCGACCGCGCGGACGAAGCCGAGGAAGTCGATGTTGACCACGTGGTTGATTTTCAACCCGGTCAGTTCCTTGACCACTTTCAGCGCCAGTTTCGGTCCGCCGTAGGCGTAGGCGGCGTTGAATTTTTCGGTCCCGTGTTCGGGGATTTCGGTCTCCAGATCGCGCGGGATCGACATCACCGAGATCAAGCCCTTTTCCGGATCCAGCCGCAGCAGGATGGTCGTGTCAGAGCGGCCGAATTCTTCGCCGAATTCGGGGCGTTTGTCGGACCCGAGGATCAAGATCGTCTCCGGTTCGCCGCCGTCGACTTCGAGTTCCAGTTCTTCTTCGACTTCGTGCTTGACGTGCTGGTTGTGCCCGAGCGCGTGGGCGATCGAGTCGATGTAGAGGAGGACGGCCGAGGAGGTGGCCGCGGCGCTCACCGCGACGATGATCAGGCCGGCGAGGCTGAAGCGCCACCAGTAGCGCTTCTTCTTCGGCGGTTCGGTGCCGTCCCCGTCGGGGCCGGGCTTGCGCGCGTTCCAGTCGCGGCCGGGGGGCGGCGGGACGCTATTCACCGAGTCGCTCCGGGAGCGTCAGCAGGAAGGACTCGAGCGCCTGCCGGTAGCCCTCCAGCGAGGAGATCGAGACCCACTCGGCCGGGCCGTGATGGCCGGCGCCGACCGGGCCGAACTCGACCGCCGGCACACCCACCCGCAAGAAGGAGACCGCGTCGGAGGCACCGTCGCGCCCGACGCTCATCGGCTCGCCCTCGCCGAACGTCGCCGCCGCCTCGCGCAGGCCGAGGACAAAGGGCGACTGGCGATCGACGGTCGCCGGCGGCCGCACCAGCAGCGGCGTCACCGTGACCACGGGCAGGGCTCGCACCGCCGCCAGGAGGGCGTCGGGATCCTGGCCGGGCAGGTAGCGGATGTCGACGTCGATCACGCATCGGTCGGGCACCTTGTTCAGAGCGTCGCCGCCCCAAATCCGCCCCAGGTTTATCGAAGGGCGGTCGAACAACTCCGAACTCTGTCTCGCGAACGGTAGCGACTCGATACTCCGGAAAACGTCGATCGCGTTGAGGACGGCGTTGTCGCCCAGCCACGGGGTCGCGCCGTGGGCCGCCGTGCCCCCCACCTCGAGCCGCAGGGCGAGCACCCCCTTGGCCTCGATCCCGATGTGCAGATCGGTCGGCTCGCCGGTGATCGCGAAGTCCCCGGTGAAGCCGCTGTCGACCAGCCGGTCGCAGCCCCGGTCCTCGCCCTCCTCGGACTCCTCGTCGCCGACGATCCCCAGCCGCACCCGCACCCGGTCGGAGTCGCGGAGCGCCGCGGTGACGACCATCATCGCCGCGATCGCGCCCTTCATGTCGTAGGCGCCGCGCCCGTAGAGCCGATCCTCCTCGAGCCGCGGCTCGAACTGCTCGGGGTGCGCCGGGACCACGTCGATATGCCCCTCGAGCACGATCGTCGGCGCGTCGGCGGGCCCGACTTCGGCCTTCACCACCGGCAGCCCGCGGACGATTTCCCGGGTCACCTCGATCTCTCGCGCCTCCAGCCATGCTTCCACAAACCCGGCGCACTCGTGAATGCTGCGCTCGTCGCAGGTTTCGTAGGCGATCAGGCGCTTGGCCAGGCTGAGGAGCTCGGTTTGGGGAGGGTTCATGGGGTTGGCGAGGGAAGGGGCCCGGTCATCTCGTTCCGGAATTGACGAGCGCACCCTTCGGGTGCTGCTCGGGATATTTGAGCGCGCCTATGGCGCGCAATGACCGGATTGCATTTCCGCCGCTTCGCGACATTCCTCCACGAGACGACCGGGCCCCTTCTCGGGCGCAGCCCGATGGATCGTCGCACTCCCGACTCACGACAGGTAGCGAAGCGCAATCGCTGCGACGGGCGGGTCGCGGAGCATTCTCTCGCTTCCGAAGCTGACAGCTCTGAACCGAAACACTTGACGTGGCGCCGAGCCTCGGCGTCACCCGCACGAGGCCCCGGACCAGCGGGGATGCCGGACCTCGACTCGCCGGAATGTCGCGAAGCGGCGGAAATGCAATCCGATATCGGCGCGCCATAGGCGCGCTCAGCTATCCCGGGCAGCACCCGCAGGGTGCGCGCCGTCAATTCCGCCGAGGCGAGTCCGGCAGCCCCGCCGACTCGATGCCCCCGTCCGACGGCCCCCCGGGGCTCGGCTCATCCCTCGGCGATGCGCAGGAACGCTTCGGCTCGCTGTTTGTCTTTCAGCGCGCGGGCCTGCTCGGCCGAGTCCTCCTCGGACTCCGAGAAGCGGCGTTCGGCGTCGGAGAGTTCTTCTTTGAGGGCGCCGGCGTCGAGGTCGTCGACCTCGACCGCTTCCTCGACCAGCACCCGGGCGGTGTTGTCGTAGACCTGCAGCCAGCCGTGCGACTGCGCCCACCGTTTGGTCTCCGAGTCGGAGACGTGGAGGCGCAGCGTGGTCGGCTGCAGGGCGCCGAGCACCGGGGCGTGGTTGGCGAGGATGCCGATTTCGCCGACCTCGGTGCGGGTCGAGAGCTGGCGGACTTCGCCGCTGAAGACCTCCCCCTCCGGGGTGAGGACCTCGACGTCCAGCATGTGCTCCTCGGCCACCGTCTACCTAGGCTTTCGCGGCGGCGTTCTCGGTGACCTGGTCGATGCCGCCCTGCATGTAGAAGGCGCCCTCGGAGAGCTCGTCGTGCTCGCCGTCGAGGATCTCGCGGAAGCCGCGCACCGTCTCGGAGACCGGCACGTACTCGCCGGTGCGGCCGGTGAACTGTTCGGCGACGAAGAACGGCTGCGAGAGGAAGCGCTCGATCTTGCGGGCGCGCGACACCGTCTGCCGGTCCTCGTCGGAGAGCTCGTCGATGCCGAGGATGGCGATGATGTCCTGGAGCTCTTTGTAGCGCTGCAGGACCTCCTGCACCTCGGTCGCGGTGCGGTAGTGCTCCTCGCCGACGACGAGGGGCTTGAGGATCGTCGAGGTCGAGTCGAGCGGGTCGACCGCCGGGTAGATGCCTTTCTCGGAGATCGACCGGGAAAGCGCGGTGGTCGCGTTCAGGTGGGCGAACACCGAGGCCGGGGCCGGGTCGGTGTAGTCGTCGGCAGGCACGTAGACGGCCTGGATCGAGGTCACCGAGCCGCGGTCGGTCGAGGTGATCCGCTCCTGCAGGCCGCCCATCTCGGTCTCCAGCGTCGGCTGGTAGCCGACCGCCGAAGGCATGCGCCCGAGCAGCGCCGAGACCTCGGAGCCCGCCTGGACGAAGCGGAAGATGTTGTCGATGAAGAGCAGCACGTCCTGGCCGCCCTGCTCGCGGTAGTACTCGGCCATCGTCAGGCCGGAGAGGGCGACGCGGAGGCGGGCTCCGGGCGGCTCGTTCATCTGGCCGAAGACGAGCATCGTTTTGTCGATGACGCCGCTTTCTTTCATCTCGAGCCAGAGGTCGTTGCCCTCGCGCGAGCGCTCGCCGACGCCGACGAAGGCGGACAGGCCCTCGTGCTCCTCGGCGATGTTGCGGATGAGCTCCTGGATCAGCACGGTCTTGCCGACGCCGGCACCGCCGAACAGCCCGACCTTGCCGCCTTTGGCGTACGGGGCGAGCAGGTCGATGACCTTGATCCCGGTCTCCAGGACCTCCTGGGTCGGGGTCAGGTCGGAGGCCTTCGGGGCCGGGCGGTGGATCGGCCAGCGCTCGACGTCGTCGGGGAGGGGCTCGCCGTTGTCGATCGGGTCGCCGAGCAGGTTGAAGATCCGGCCCAGGGTGACGTCGCCGACCGGGACCGTGATCGGGCCGCCGGTGTCGATGACTTTGTCGCCGCGCTGCACGCCGTCGGTGGCGTCCATCGCGACCGCGCGGAGGCGGTCGTCACCGAGGTGCTGCTGGACCTCGCAGACCAGATCGGTGTTGTCGCCCTCGTCGTTGCCGCGGCTCTCGATCACGATCGCCGAGTAGATCTCCGGCAGACCGTCGGGGAAGACCGCGTCGATCACCACGCCGGTGACCTGCTCGACGCGCCCTACGTTCTGTCCTGCTCCGTTGCCGTTCTCAGCCAATTTGATCTGCGTCCTTTTTCCTGGTCTTCAAAGTTTGCGGGTCTGTGGGGTCTAGCTCAGCGCCTCGGCGCCGCCGACGACCTCGAGGATCTCCTGGGTGATTTCCGCCTGGCGGGCGCGGTTCATCTCCAGGGTCAGTTCGTCATTGATCGATTCCGCGTTCTCGGCCGCGTTGCGCATCGCCGTCATCCGCGCCCCGAGCTCCGAGGCGGCGGACTCGAGCAGCGCCCGGTAGACCGAGATCGTCACGTACTCCGGGATCAGCCGGCCGAGCAGCTCCTCGGCATCGGGCTCGAACACCCACTCCGAGCGGGTCTGATCCACGCCGGAGTCGCTCGACTCGGGCTCCTCTTCGTTCTCCTCCTCCTCGGCCCCCTCGCCGACGACCTCGGCCTGCTGCAGGGGCAGCAGGGTCTGGCGCCAGACGTGCTGGGTGAGCGGTGAGACGAAGCGGTTGTAGATCATCTCGACCCGGTCGACGTCCTCGTCGACGTACTGCGCGGTCAGCGCCTCGCCGATCTCACGGGCGTCGGAGAAGGCGGGCCGATCGGTGAAGCCGACGTATTCGCCCGCCAGCTCCTGTTTGCGGAAGGTCAGCGCCGAGACGCCCTTGCGGCCGACGACGGAGAAGACCGGCTCGGCCCCTTCGTCGCGGACGCGGGCCGCGGCGCGCATGCCCTCGCGGATGATGTTCGAGTTGAAGGCGCCGGCCAGGCCGCGGTCGCCGGTGACGAGGACGATGCCGACCCGTTTGACGTTCTCGCGCTCGACCAGCACCGGGATCGCGCGGCGTCCCGGTGGTGTGGGCGGAGGCGATCCGGGTCAGTTTCCGCATCCCCTCCGAGTAGGGACGCAGGTCCGCGATCCGCTGTTCGGAGCGGCGCAGGCGCGCCGCGGCGACCATCTCCATCGCCCGCGTGATCTTCTGGATGTTCGCGATCGACGCAATGCGACTCTTGACTTCCTTCTGACTGGCCATGGCTCTGCTCCGGGTCGACTAGGACGCGGCGGTTGCCTCCGCGGTCTCGTCCTGGGTCTCGGTCTCCGAAGCCTCGGATTCCGGCTGCTCGTCGGCCGACTCGTCGGCTTTCGAATCGGATTTCGCTTTCGCTTTCGGCGTGGCGCTGCCGAGTTCGCCGGCCTCGATCGGGTCGCCGTGCTCGTCGAAGTCGGCACCGAAGTCGTCGACGAAGGCGCCGATCGCCTTGCCGAGCGCCTCCTCGTCGGCGTCCTCCAGCTTGCCGGTCGACTCGATCCGGTCGAGCAGATCGGCGTGTTCGGAGTGCAGGCGGACCCGCAGGTCGCCGAGGAACTCGCCGACGCGCTCGACTTTGATCCGGTCGAGGTAGCCGCCGGTGCCGGAGTAGATCGAGGCGACCTGGTCGGCGACGCCGAGCGGCTCGCGCTCTTTCTGTTTCAGCAGCTCGACCAGGCGTTCGCCGCGGGTCAGCGCTTTCTGCGTCTCCGCGTCGAGCTCGGAGCCGAACTGGGCGAAGGCCTCGAGGTCGCGGTACTGCGAGAGGTCGAGGCGCAGTTTTCCGGCGACTTTCTTCATCGCCTTGGTCTGCGCGTTACCGCCGACCCGGGAGACCGAGATGCCGACGTTGATCGCCGGGCGGACGCCGGAGAAGAACAGGTCGGACTCGAGGAAGATCTGGCCGTCGGTGATCGAGATGACGTTGGTCGGGATGTAGGCCGACACGTCGGAGGCCTGGGTCTCGATGATCGGCAGCGCCGTCAGCGAGCCGCCGCCGAGCTCGTCGTTCAGTTTCACCGCCCGCTCGAGCAGGCGCGAGTGCAGGTAGAAGACGTCACCCGGGTACGCCTCGCGACCCGGCGGGCGCCGCAGCAGCAGCGACATCTGGCGGTAGGCGGAAGCGTGTTTGGTGAGGTCGTCGTAGACGCAGAGGGCGGCTTTGCCGTTGTAGAGGAAGTGCTCGCCCATCGCGCAACCGGCGTAGGGGGCGATGTACTTGATCGGCGCCGCCTCGTCGGCCGGCGCGGCGACGATGATCGTGTTCTCCATCGCGCCGTTTTCCTCCAGCGTCTCTTTCAGCTGGACGACGGTGGACATCCGCTGCCCGATCGCGACGTAGATGCAGATCAGGTCCTTGTCCTTGTTGTTGATGATCGTGTCGATCGCGATCGCCGTCTTACCGGTCTGGCGGTCGCCGATGATCAGCTCTCGCTGGCCGCGGCCGATCGGGATCATCCCGTCGATCGCCATCAGGCCGGTCTGCACCGGTTCCTCGACCGGCTGGCGCTCGACCACGCCGGGCGCTTTGAACTCGGCCGGGCGGGTCTCGGTGGTGGCGATCTCACCGCGGTTGTCGAGCGGGCGGCCGAGCGGGTCGACCATGCGGCCGAGCAGCTCCTCGCCGACCGGGATCTCGAGCAGGTGGCCGGTCCGTTTGACCGTGTCGCCCTCGACGATCTTGTCCCACTCGCCGAACAGCACGACGCCGACGTTGTCGGACTCGAGGTTCAGCGCCAGGCCGGTCACCCCGTGGGGCAGCTCCAGCATCTCCAGCGCCATGCAGTTGTCGAGGCCGTGGACGCGGGCGATGCCGTCGGCCACCGAGAGGACGGTGCCGACCTCGGTCAGGTCGGCGGAGTCGGTCTCCAGTCCCTCGATCCGCTCTCGCAGGATGCTTGCGATCTCGTCGGGCTTGATCTCCATCGCGATGCTCTACTCCTCCTTACGCCGCGCTCGCGACGCTTTTTCGCAGTTTCTCCAGGCGGGTGCGGATGCTCGCGTCAAGGACCATGTTGCCGACCCGCAGCACGATGCCGCCGAGGATCTCGCCGTCTACCTCGCTCGACAGCTCGACCTTCTCGCCGGTCTGCCGTTCGACCTCCTCGCCGATTTTCCCGACCACGCTGGGGTCGAGCTCGATCGCGCTGGTGACGGTGACGTCGAGGCGGCTGGTGGGCTTTTTTCCAGAGCTCGTCGAACTCGCGGCGGATGCGGAAGATCTCCGGCATCCGGCCTTTCTCGACCAGCAGCTCGAGGAAGTTGGAGAACTCCGGCTCGGCGCCCGTCACGGCGCGTCCGCAGGCCCTCCTTCTTGTCGTTCGAGCTGAGGTACGGGCTGAACAGGAACACCTGCAGCTCGCGGTTGCCGTCGACGGCGTCGGCGAACTGCCCGAGCTGCTCCTGCAGCGCGTCGAGGTTGCCTTTGTCCTCTCCCGCCTCGAAGAGGGCCTCGGCGTAGACGCGGGCGGCGTCGGCCATCTGCTCCAGGTACCCCTAGTTCTCCGAGCCCGAGAGGGCCGAGAAGTCGACCTCGCCGAGCGCCTCCTCGACGAGCCGTTTCTGGTCCGCCTCGGTGAGCGTTTTGCGGGTGACTTTCTCGGTTGCCAGGACGGTGAGGTCGGCGACCTCTTTGCGGATCGCACTCGAGCGAGCGCCGGGTCTCGGCCTCGATGTCGCGCTGCGCCTGGGCGACGAGCTCGTCGCGTTTCTCGCGACCCGCGGCGGTCGCCTCGTTCTCGGCCGTGTCCGCGGCTTTGCGGGCGCGGGCCATGATCTCGTCGGCCTGCTCGCGCGCCTCGGCGAGCCGGCTGCGGTACTCCTCGAGCAGTTCGTCGGACTCTTTGCGCTGCCGTTCGGCGGCGTCGATCGACTCGGCGATCGTCTTCGCCCGTTTGTCCAGGGCCTCCTGGATTTTCGGGAAGGCGACCTTGCTGAGCACCCACATGGTGATCAGGAACAGCACGATCGTCCAGATCATCAGCCCGACACTGGGCGAGACCAGGAAGCTGCCTTCGCTCGCCGCGACCGGGATCGCGGCTATTTGGCCGGCGAGCGCCATCTCTACGAGAGGAAGAAGGCGATCAGGCCGAAGATGAACGTGTAGAAGGCCACGGCCTCGGTGAGCGCGAACCCGAGCCAACGGATCGATTCGAGCTCCGATTTCATCTCGGGCTGACGGGCGACCGACTCGATCTCCTTACCGAAGATGAAGCCGACGCCGATACCGGCGCCGATCGAACCGAGGCCGGCGCCGACGCCGAGGGCGATCGCTTTACCGCCGTCTTTGACGTCTTCGCCGAGCTTCGACGGCCGCCGAGGATGGGTGGACAGATCCATTTGAGGACAGTGCTCCTTTTCGTTGTTCAGTGACTGGCGGAGGTGGCTCCGCCGATGTAGATAGCGCTGAGGGTCGAGAAGATGAATGCCTGCAAGGTGGCGACAAGCCCGACCTCGAAGATGAAGAAGACGAAGGCGAGCGGGAAGGTCACCGCGCCGAGCGCGGCGATCCCCAGCAGCACCGCCAGCCCGCCGCCCATGAAGAGCAGCAGCAGGTGGCCGGCGAGGATGTTGGCGAAAAGTCGGACGGAGAGGCTGATCAGCCGGACGAAGTGGGAGATCACCTCGATCACGAAGATCGCGCGCGCGGCCGATCGGGCTCATGTTCTCGAGGCCCGGCGGCAGCCAGCTCTTCAGGTAGGGCAGGAAGCCCTTGGCCCGGATCCCTTCGACGTGGTAGCTGACCCAGACGACCAGGGTGAGCACGATCGGGATCGAGATGTTGGCCGTCGCCGCGTAGATCGCGAAGGACGGGATTTCGAGGCCGAAGACGTTGAAGTCTCCTCGGTGTTGGTCGGCAGCGGGATGAAGCCGATCATGTTCGAGAACCAGATGAAGAAGAAGAGGGTGGCGATGAAGGGGAACCAGCGTTTGGCGACGTCGCTTGCCGAGGTTGTCGCCGAGGATGTTGTTTTTCACCAGTTCGTAGGAGAGCTCGACCCCGGTCTGGACCCGGTTCGGCTTCTGCGTCATCCGTTTGGCGATGTAGGTCATCGTCATGATCGTCAGCACGCTGGCCAGAGCGAGGTAGAAGACCGCGCGGTTGATCGAGAGGTCGAGCGGGCCGACCTTCAGGTGGACCCAGGCCGGCAGCTTGAACTCGTTCTGCGGTTTGAAGTCTTCGTTCTTGCCTTCGTTGCCGAAGATCAGGAGCAGGGCGATCGCGATCGCCAGGTAGATGCCGAGGCCGATCAGGACTTTGGTTTTCGTCTTCATCCGGCTCGTCGCCTCGTCTCATCGCGGCTGCACCCTCTGGCCTTCCGGCGCGAGCAGGTAGGCGAGGCCGGAGGAGCCCATCGAGATCGTGAAGAGGGCCGCCAGGAGGATCGCCGAGGAGAGCCCGGCGGTGCGCTGGGCGATGCCGACGAGCAGGACCACGGTCGCCATCAGCCAGACCCGGCCGAGCGTCGGTGGCGGCGATGATCCCCATCGCGCGCTGGCGGTTGCCGTTCTTCAGCGCTTCGTTGGAGCGGCGCTGGGCGAGCCACTGGATCCCGCGCTGAGCGAGCCAGACGGCGGCAGCCGCTGCGTAGCCCAAAAGCGGGAAATCCGCCAGGACGAACACAACCGCGGCTGCGGCCAGCACCAGTAGGTCGACATGCTTAGGAGGAGACATAGACACGCTCGCCTCTGCGGGGCGAGCGCAGGCGCGACTATAACCAAACGCGCCGACAAATGGCTTTCTGATGCGGGTTAGTGCCCCTTGCCACTACCTGAGGTCGGTTTGGGCTCCGGCAGACCTGAATCGCCAGTTCAAGAGCTTCGAACTCGCCCGTTTCCGGATTGATCTTGGCGCGGCGCAGCTTCAGGATCTCGAGCACGTAGACGAGGTAGACGCTGTAGGCCAGCGCGGCCGCGATCAGGACCAGCATCACCGCCGTCCAGAGCGCGTTGAAATGGCCGTGGTTGTCGCTGTAGGGGACGAAGCGCAGGGCCAGGGCCAGCGCCGCCATCACGATCGTCCAGGCGTAGAGGTAGGCGACCGTGCGCCGCTGGCTGAAGCCGATGTTCGCCATCCGGTGATGGAAGTGCCAGCTGTCGGCCTGGTAGATCGGCTGCCGGTATTTGAGCCGTTTGGCGACGACGAAGCCGGTGTCGAGGATCGGCACCGCGAGCACGATCAGCGGGAAGGCGAGGGCGATCACGGCGTTCGTCTTCAGCGCTCCCTGCACCGAGGCGGTGGCGAGCAGGTAGCCGAGCAGGTTGGAGCCGGTGTCCCCCATGAAGCTGGAGGCGGGCGGGAAGCCGTGGCGGAGGAAGCCGAGCGCGGCGCCCGCGGTCAGCGCCGCCAGCACGCCCGCCGAGTTGCGTTCGAGCGAGAGCGCGATCGTCGCCAGGGTGACCGCGGCGATCACGCAGACCCCGGCGGCGAGCCCGTCGACCCCGTCGAGGAAATTGATCACGTTGACCACGGCGACGATCCCGAGCACGGTCAGCGGGTAGGCCCAGCCGTGCAGTTCGAAGCCGCCGATGAACGGCAGGGTGAGGTTCTCCACCCGCACCCCGGCCAGCACCGGGATCAGCGCCGCGGCGATCTGGCCGAGGAGCTTCGGCAGCGCCGGCAGGTCGTAGATGTCGTCGAGCACGCCGACCGCGGCGATCGCCACGCGCGCCGATCAGGATCCAGCGGCTCTGCGTGTCGCCCGGCAGCCAGATCCAGCCCGCCGCCTCGACCGCGACCAGGATCGCCAGGCCGGAGAGGCGCGGCATCGGTTTGTCGTGCAGGCTGCGCGCCACCGGGTAGTCGATCGCCCCGACCCGGAAGGCGAGCCGCTCGACATAGGGCACCAGCAGCCAGGCGATGGCCGCGGCGGCGATGAAGGCGAGTGCGGCGTCGGTGGTCGCGGCCATGTTCTGGAGTCCCGCGTCAGGTCGAGGTGCGAGGGCGTCCGGGCGCCCGGACCGGATCAGGTTACGTGGTTGAAGGCGACGGCGCCGAGCACCGCTTCGACGAGGAAGTCGGGGTCGCGCGGATTGCGCACGCCGATCGGATCGGTCCGCTTGACCAATGGGAGCGTCGCCGGGTCCTCCAGCACCCGCAGCCGGCCATCGTGGATCAGCACCTCGTCGACCCCGCCCATCTTGCCGCTGAAGGTGGTGTAGACGGGGGTGCCGAGGGCGACGGCCTCGCGGTTCATCGTCCCCCCCGCGCTGACCACCAGGTCGGCGCAGGCGATCAGGCTCTGGGCGTCGATCGCCCGGTCGGGGATCAGCAGGTTGGGGGCGCCGAGGGCGCGGGCCGCCTCGCCCTGCTCGGGGGTGCGCGGGATGATCACCGCCTGCACCTCGCCGTCGGCCTCGGCCAGGCGCTTGATCGTGTGGCGCGTAGACGTCGTTGGGAGCGTGGTACTCGGAGGTCTCGGGCGGCGGCCGCACGCACGACGATCACTTTGCTCCGGTCGAGCCCGAGGTCCTCGATGATCCCTTCGTCGGGGACGAAGTCGGCGAGGTAGTAGTCCTCCTTCAGGCCGGGGAAGCGGACCAGCTTGCTTTTCTTCGCGCCGATCTTGCGCAGCCGGTCGACCGGGATCGACTCCGGCATCAGCACCCGGCGGGCGGCCCGGAAGGCGATCTGGCGCTGCAGGTTGGCGAACTCGTAGTCCTGCATCTGCACCGAGCTGATCCGCAGCAGCCAGCTGACGACCGCGAGGTCGACCGAGCCGTGGGCGAGCGCCAGTTCCGGCTGGTGCCCCCAGACCACCTTGGTCAGCGCGCGGGAGCGCGACTCGAGCGCCCGCGCCTTGCCGATGCGCGAGGCGCCGCCGTGCTCGCCGACCACCGTGTAGTGCATGCCCAGCCGGTCGAGGATGCCGACCGTCTGCCCGTACTCGCGGGCGGTGATGAAGACCTCGTCCCCCCGCGCCTCGAGCCGCTCGATGATCGGCCGCAGCACCAGGGGGTGCGCGGCGGCGGTGCAATCGACCCAAACTTTCATCGCGCGCGACCCTAGCGAGGCGGGCGGGCGGAGGAATTTATTTCGCCCCAGCGGGCTTTTCTTCCGGTTCTTGCCAGCCGAGCGCAGGTTCGAGAGTTTGCCCAGCGCGTCGAACCAGAACGGCGCCCCCAGCGAAACCGCGATTTGGCCACCGGTTGCCGTGGATGCCGCCTCCGCCGTGGAGCCTTTCTTACTCCATGCGAAAGAAAAGCTCCACAGGCTCGCCAGACGACGGCGGCAGGGATCGTGACGAAGCAGCCGGGGCCGTCACCGTGACGTGCGGGAGATGGGTGGAACTTCACGTCTCCGCATGAGACGTCATCCATCCCTATCGGTCAACCCTTTTTCTGTGCAGAGCGTCTCGTCTACGCATGAGTACCCTCGACGGGAGCCTGGAGCAGGATGCCGTTCTCCATGAGACGTCACGTCCGTCCCATTGGTCAGCCCTTTGCTGTGGAGAGAAACTCTCTCTATGCGGGAGTAAAGCTCCACGGCAAGCCCTGGAGCCAAGGACGCACCACCTGAAGCGTGACGACCAGGTGACTGTTCGCGGCATCTACGCGCCGTCTCTCTCCGGAAGGTGCCGTCCCTGTGGCGTCTCCTCGCAGGGACCCCCGGTCCCGGCGCCAGGTCCCCCCGCAAAATCTCCCGACCCGGCCGCCCGGCCTCAGACCGTGGTCGGCGAAAGCTGCGGGTACAGCGGGTGGCGGTCCATCAGGGCGCCGGTGCGCTCGGAGAGGGACGCCTTCTCGGACTCGAAGTCGGGGCCGAGGGCGGCGGCGATCACCGCGGCGATCTCCTCCATCTCGTCCTCCTTCATCCCTCGCGTGGTCAACGCCGGGGTGCCGATCCGCAGGCCGGAGGGGTTCATCGGCGGACGCTCGTCGAAGGGGATCGCGTTGCGGTTGACGGTGATGCCGACCGCCTCGAGGCGGTCCTCGGCGGTCTGCCCGTCGAGCCCGGTCGGGGTCAGGTCGACCAGCACCAGGTGCACGTCGGTGCCGCCGGTGAGGACCGGGATGCCGCCCGCTTCGAGCCCGGCCGCGAGGGCGCGGGCGTTGGCGATCGTCTGCCGCTGGCGCTCGGCGAAGGGCTCGGAGGCGGCGATCTTCATCGCCACCGCCTTGGCGGCGATCGTGTGCATCAGCGGGCCGCCCTGCTGGCCGGGGAAGATCGCTTTGTCGATCGCTTTCGCGTACTCCTCTTTGCAGAGGATCATGCCGCTGCGCGGGCCCGCCAGCGTCTTGTGGACGGTGGTGGTGACGACGTCGGCGTAAGGCACCGGGCTGGGGTGCTCGTTGGCGGCGACGAGGCCGGCGAAGTGGGCCATGTCGACCATCAGCAGGGCACCGACCGAGTCGGCGATCTCGCGGAACCTCGGGAAGTCGAGCTGGCGCGGGTAGGCGGACCAGCCGGCGACGATCATCTTCGGCTTGTGCTCGGCGGCGAGGCTCGCGACCTCGTCCATGTCGACGTAGAAGTCCTCGCGTCGCACGTGGTAGGCGACCGGGCTGTAGAACTTGCCCGAGACGTTGATTTTCATCCCGTGGCTGAGGTGACCGCCGTGGTCGAGGGCGAGGCCGAGGATCGTGTCCCCCGGTTCGAGCAGCCCGAAGTAGACGGCGTTGTTGGCCTGGGCGCCGGCGTGCGGCTGGACGTTGACGTGGTCGGCGCCGAAGAGCTCCTTGGCGCGGTCGATCGCCAGTTCCTCGGCGACGTCGACCTCCTCGCAGCCGCCGTAGTAGCGGCGGCCCGGGTAGCCCTCGGCGTACTTGTTGGTCAGCACCGAGCCCGCCGCGTCGAGCACCGCCTGGGGCACGAAGTTCTCCGAGGCGATCATCTCCAGGGTCCGCTGCTGGCGGTGGAGCTCGCGCTCGAGGACGGTCGCGATCTCGGGATCGACCTCGCTCAGCGGCGCGGTCTGGAAGTTCTCGGGGAGGTCTGCCATCGCTTCAACCGACGATAGCAACGGGTCGGGATACCGGGATAGGCTCCCGCGCGTGAAGATCCGGCTGACCGCTCTCGCCCTGCTCGCGGCAGCGCTGATCCTCCCGACGACGGCCGGCGCGGGTTGGCAGCCACCACGGCAGAACCCCTGCGAAGGGCAGCGGGCGAAGCACCTCCTCTGCCCCGATCTGCGGATCGGCCCGCCGAGCGAAATGTACGTCTCCTCCTACGACGGCAAGGTGCTCCTGCACGCGACCTCCGACGTGCGCAGCCGCGGCCGCGGGCCGATGGAGCTGCACGGGCAGCGGGACGGCCGCAAGTCGATGAAGGTGACGCAGTGGATCTACAAGGTCGGCGGCGGCCACATCACCGTGCGCACCGGCGCCAGCCTCCACTTCACCGACGTCGGCGCCTACTTCGGCGGCTCCTACTGGAAGGTCCACCAGCTGGCGCGCTTCGAGCTCCGCCCGGTGCTCCCCGGCGGGAGCCTCGGCGAAGTCGTGCGCACGAGCCCGAAGCTGAACTACTGCCTGCGGGACCTGGAGCGGACCCGGCCGGGCAAGCACTCCCCCACCCACGCCTTCTATCCCGGCTGCAATCAGGACCCGGGGATCGAGCGCGACCGGCTCGGCACCTCGGTCGGCTGGTCGGACATCTACCCGTCCGACTACGACAAGCAGTACATCAACGTCAGCGGGCTGCGCGGCTGCTTCGCCTTCACGATGACGGTCGACCCGAAGCACCACCTGTTCGAGTCGAACGAGCACGACAACTCGTCGCACCGGCGGGTGCGACTGCCGTTCACCGGCGCGAGCTGTTAGTCGAGGCCGACGCGGGCGAGCCGGCTGGCCAGGTCGCCTTCGGAGATCGCGCCCTGGCGGAGGATCTCCCAGCCGCCGCCCTCGTCGATCGCGGCGATGTCGACCACGGTCGAGGGCAGGCCGCCGAGCTGGCCGCCGTCGATCGCCAGGTCGGCCGCGGCGAGGATCGAGTCGGGCACCTGGTCGAAGCGCGACGGCGCCGGTTTGCCGCTGAGGTTGGCCGAGGTCTGGAAGACCGGGCACATCGCCCCCGCCAGCGGCCCGCCGAGGAGGCGGACGCCGAGCCGCTCGACGTCCTCGCGGCAGGCGAGCGGATAACGGTGGCCGCGGTTCTTGACCACCAACGTCACCGGGCCGGGCAGGAGCGCCGAGACCGCGGCGGCGGCGCGCGGGCCGAGCTCGGCGACCAGCTCCCGCATCGCCAGCGGCGAGAAGTACATGACCGCGGCCGGTTTGCCGTCGTCGCGCCCCTTCATCCGGTGGATGCGGGCGATCGCCGCCGGGTCGAGGGGATCGCAGGCGAGGCCGTAGACCCCGTCGGAAGGGAAGACGGCGACGCCGCCGGTGGCGATCGTGCGCTCGAGCGCGGTGCGGGCCGCCGCGGCGCCGCCGCTCTCGAGCGGCACGAGCTGGGGAGATTTGGTGCTCATCGTTCCCCCACAAGTACCCGCTCGATGCCGGCCAGATCCTCCCGCACCTCGATCTCGCCGAAGCCCGCGTCACGCAGGAGTTCGGCCACCTCGACCGCCTGGCCCAGGCCGATCTCGACCGCGATCGCCGCGGCCTGCCCGAGCGGCGTCTCCTGGTCGGAGAAGGTCGGCCGCAGGCACTCCGCCGGGCCCTCGTCCAGCGGCGCCAGCAGCGCGCGGTAAGCGTCGAGCCCGTCCTCGCCGGCGAGCAGCGCCTCGCGCGGCTCCCACTGGGTCACCTCCGGCTCGAGCGCGGCCCATTCGCGTTCGGCGACGTAGGGAAGGTTGGCGAGGACGAGGTCGAAGCGCTCGCCCGCGGGGACGGTCCCGGCCTCGAAGCGGACCCGGTCGGCGAGGCCGAGGCGCGCCGCGTTGGCGCGCGCCACCTCGAGCGCGCCGGGCGAGGTGTCGGTGGCGACGACCTCGGCCGCGGGCAGCTCGTCGGCGACCGCGAGGGCGATCGCCCCCGAGCCGGTGCCGACGTCGAGGACCCGCGCCGGCCGGCGCTCCAGCGCGATTTCGACCAGCAGCTCGGTCTCCGGCCGCGGCACCAGCACCCGGCGGTCGACGGCCGAGCTCGATCCGCCGGAACCCTTTCGTCCCGAGGATGTAGGCGACCGGCTCGCGCCGCAGCCGCCTCCGCACCAACTCGCCGTAGCGACGGGCTTCTGCAGACGCGATCGTCGCGGCGGGGTCGGCGATCAGGGTCGCGCGCGAGCGGCCGCTGACGTGGGACAGCAGGAGCTCGGCGTCGAGGCGGGCCTCGCCGACGCCCGCGGCGGCCAGCGCCTCGGTGGCCGACATCAGCGCTTCGCCGACGCGGGCCGAGCCGATGGCGGTGTCGGGCGGCGCGCTCACCCTTCGGCGGCGGCCTCGAGGCGGCGGCGCTTCTCCTCGCCCGAGAGCGCGTTGGTGAATTCGTCGAGCTCGCCGCCGAGGACGCCTTCGAGGTTGTGGGAGGTGTACTTGATCCGGTGGTCGGTGACCCGGCCCTGGGGGAAGTTGTAGGTGCGGACCTTCTCGGCCCTGGTGCCGCTGCCGACCTGGGCCTTGCGCTCGGAGGCGATCTGTTCCTGCTGTTCGGCGATCTGCTTCTCCAGCAGGCGCGCGCGCAGCACCCGCATCGCCTTGTCGCGGTTCTGCAGCTGGGACTTCTCGTCCTGCATCGAGACCACGATCCCGGTCGGTTTATGGGTGATCCGCACGGCGGAGTCGGTCGTGTTGACCGACTGGCCGCCCGGCCCGGAAGAGCGGTAGACGTCGACCTGGAGGTCGTTTGGGTCGACCTGGACGTCGACCTCCTCCGCCTCCGGCAGCACCGCGATCGTCGCGGTCGAGGTGTGGATGCGGCCCTGGCTCTCGGTTTCCGGCACGCGCTGGACGCGGTGGGTGCCGCCCTCGAACTTGAAGACCGAGTAGGCGCCCTCGCCGCGCACTTCGAAGGTGATCTCCTTGAAGCCGCCCGCCTCGGAGCCGGACTGGGAGAGGACGTCGGTGGAGAAGCCGCGCAGCTCGGCGTAGCGGGTCAGCATTTTGTAGAGGTCGCCGGCGAAGAGGGCCGCCTCGTCGCCGCCGGTCCCGGCGCGGATCTCGACCAGCACGTTTTTCTCGTCGTTCGGGTCCCGCTCGACCATCGCCAGGCGGATCTCCTCTTCCAGCGCCTCGAGCCGGGCCGGGGCCTCGTCGACCACGGCGCGCATTTCCGCGTCCTCGCCCTCGGCGAGCAGCTCGCGCGCGCCTTCGAGGTCGTCCTTGAGCGTCACGTATTCCTCAGCCAGATCCCGGGCGGCTTTCAGCTGCTGGTACTCGCGCCCGACCTCCGCGTAGCGCTCGCGGTCCGCGATCACCGCCGGGTCCGACATCAGCGCCTCGAGCTCGGCAAAGCGCGCACGGATCTGTTCCACCAACTGCTCGATCATGTGAGCGAGTTTACGAGCGTCGCGCTAGGCGACGATCTCGATCGTCTGTTCGGAGCGCAGGTCCTCTGGCTTCTCGCGCGAGAGGACCGCGTTGAGCGAGGCGATCGCCACGGCGAGCTGCTCGAGATCCGGCTCACGGGTAGTCAGGTTCTGCAGCATCAGGCCCGGCCACATCACCGCGCGGACCCAGGCTTTGCGGCGGTTTTTGCCCGCCCACTTGATCACCTCGTAGGAGAGCCCGGCGACCACCGGGATGCCGACGATCCGCGAGATCACCAACCAGTACCAGGCAGGCAGGCCAAGCGGGGCGAAGATGAAGATCGAGAGCACCATGACGATCAGCAGGAAGCTGGTGCCGCAACGCGGGTGGAGGCGCGAGTAGAGCTGTCGCCCGCTCCGGGACCAGTTCGTCTTCGGCCTCGTAACAGGAGATCGTCTTGTGCTCGGCGCCGTGGTACTCGAAGGTGCGCCGCAGGTCCGACATTTTCGAGATCGCCCAGATGTAGGCGAGGAAGATCGCGGTGCGGAGCACGCCCTCGACCAGCCAGAAGAGGACCGACGAGCCGAGCTGCCCCTTGATCAGGCTGGTCAGCCCGACCGGGACGACGAAGAAGAGGCCGATCGCAAAAACCAGCGAGAAGGCGATCGTCAGGCCCCAGACCCAGCCGCCGATCTCCTCCGGCTCGCCCTCCTCGTCCTCGATCTGGGCGTTGGCGGAGATCGCCAAGGCGCGGAAGCCGATCTTCATCGATTCGGCGAGGGCGACGACGCCACGGATGATGGGCAGCCGATAGAGCGCTTTGCGCTTCGCCCACGGGGTGAGCGCTTCCGACTCGATCTCGATCTGGCCCTCGGGCGTGCGGACGGCGACGGCCCAGGTCGAGACGCCGCGCATCATCACTCCCTCAAGTACTGCTTGCCCGCCGACAGGTGCGTCGCGCTTGGCGACCAGCCTGCCGTCGGGCATGCGCAGCGGGTCCCCTCCGTTACTGCTGTTAGAGGGGGTCGTTTGTGACGCCTGTTGTGCAGAGCCCGTGAGCGGGCTCACGGTTTCCTACCGCCTGCCGGCCCGGTGTTTGGCGGCGCGACGCTGGAACCGCTCGACGCGACCACCGGTGTCAACCAGCTTTTGCTTGCCGGTGTAGAACGGGTGGCACTCGGAGCAAAGCTCCACATGCAGGTCGTCTTTCGTCGACCGCGTGTAGAACTGGTTGCCGCACGAGCAGTGCACGTTGGCGAGGGCGTAATCGGGGTGGATTGAAGCTTTCACTCTTAGGAGTTTAGAGCAATGCGCAAGTGGGCTCCGGCGGGGCTGGCCGGGGACGGGTAAGGGCCCGGTTCTCTGCGGCCCAGGACGGGTGAGGGTCCGGTTCATTGCGGCCGGGGACGGCGGGGCCGGGCGTCTCGGAGGCGACCCGGGCAGGCTGAGGCCGCCTCCGAGACGCCCGGATCGGGAGGTTTGCGGGGGGACTGGCGCCGGGACGGCGTCCCTGCGGGGAGACGTCACAGGGACGGCACGTCTTAGGGAGAGGCGGCACGGAGATGCCTCGAACGTCACCGGGTCGTCACGCCTCAGGTGGCGCGTCCGTGGCTCCAGGGCGCCCTGTGGAGCATTACTCCCGCATAGAGAGAGTTTCTCTCCACAGCAAACCGCTGACCGATGGGGCGGATGTGACGTCTCATGAAGAGACGTGGAGTTCCGCACGACCCGCGCTCGTCACGGTGACGTTCCCGGCGTCCCCGCCACGAACCTCGCCGCCCTCCTCCGCCCGGACGCGGCCGTGGCGCCTAACCGTCGTATAGCGACGGTAAAGCGCCACAGGCAACCTTGGCGTCCCCGCCGCTCGCCCGAACCCTGGCTCTGCTCACAGACCCGGCCATCTCGGAGGCGGCCTCAGCCTGCCCGGGCCGCCTCCGAGATGGCCGCGTCCCTTTGCCGTCCGCCGCCCGGCCTTGCGTCAGCCGCCGGCGCGGCGACCCTCTGGCGCCCCGCCGAGATGGACCGTCCCTCCCCCGTCCCGCCGAAGGCCCGCCCTAGCTCGGCAGCGGCGCGGCGAAGCTGTCGATCAGCATCAGCAGCACCGAGGTGATCTCGGCTCTGCCCGCGGGATCGCTGGAGCGGGCGAGCAGCATCGCCGCCTCGTCGAGCGCGCCGAGCAGGAGGTGAGCGGTCGGTTTCACCGGCAGCGGCCGGATCTCCCCCGCCTCGATCGCGGCGATCAGGCTGGCCTCGATCAGGCCGAGGCCGTTGGCGGCGGCGATCTCCCGCCAGCGCTCCCAGCCGAGCACCGCCGGGGCGTCGTGGAGGACGATCTGCTGGAAGCCGGGCTCGGCGCAGTCGTCGAGGAAGGCGGCCACCCCGGCCTTCATCGCCGCCAGCGGGCTGTCCATCTTCGAGTCGAGGACGACGTGGGCGACCCGCTCGGTCGACTCCGCCTCGAGGCGTTCGTAGATCGCCTCCAGCAGGCCCGCCTTGCCGCTCGGAAAGTGGTGGTAGAGCGCCCCGCGGGTGAGTCCGGCCGCCCGGACGATCTCCTCGGCACCGACCTCGTCGTAACCGCGGGCGGCAAAGAGCTCGCGGCCGGCGGCGACCAGCGCCCCGCGGGTCGCCTCCGCTCGTTCCGCCTGCGTCCGGCGCTGCGCACGGGGCCCCGACTGCCGCGACGCGTCGAGACCCCGCCTCGTCAGTCCCTTTTTCCTTGATGTTGTTTTTCATTCATGCTGTATGTATCTTAATGGCCTACCCACGACCAGGAGGCGCGTGATGGCTGAAGTGCGACTACCGCAGGGAACTATCCGTTATCGCGAGGCGGGATCGGGGCCGGCGATCGTCTTCGTCCACGGCTACCTGGTCGACGGGCGGCTCTGGGACGGCGTGGTCGACGCGCTCTCCGACCGCTTCCGCTGCATCGCCCCGAACTGGCCGATGGGCGCCCAGCAGGTGGCGATGGAGCCCGACGCCGACCTCACCCCGCCGGGGGTGGCGACGATCATCGAAAGCTTCCTCGAGGCGCTCGACCTCGACGACGTGACCCTGGTCGGCAACGACTCCGGCGGCGCGATGTGCCAGGTGCTGGTCGCCCGCCGCCCCGCCCGGGTCGGTCGCCTCGTCCTCACCAACTGCGACACCCATGAGAACTTCCCGCCGGGGATCTTCAAGGCGCTGCCGCCGCTGGCCAAGCTGCCGGGCGGGGTGACGATGCTGGCCCTCCCCTTCCGCGTCCCGGCGATCGTGCGCACCGCCTTCCGCCCCTTCGCCAAGCGGCAGCCGTCGGCCGAGCTGGTTGCCTCCTGGGCCCGGCCGGGGACCACCGACAAGGCGGTTCGACGCGACCTCGGCAAGGTCACCCGGGGGATGAACAAGCGCCACACGCTCGCCGCGGCCGAGGCCCTGCGCGGCTCCGAATTCCCCCTCCTGCTGACCTGGGCGCCCGGCGACCGCTTCTTCCCGATCAGCTACGCCGAACGCCTCGCCGCAGAAGTCGGCGGCGCGAAACTGGTCCGGATACCCGACTCGGCGACCTTCGTACCGTTCGATCAGCCCGAGCGGCTTGCCGCCGCGATTGCCGAGTTTGCGCCTTCACACTGACCCGGCTGCGAACAACCGTTCGCAAAATCCGCAAAGTGGCACTTTTTCGTCCGACTGGGAGGTGAACCTTTATGAAACCCCCCTATTTAGGACGGAGAGCCAATGTCCAAGCAAATCTTCGACCAGGACCGGCCGCGGAGCACGATGGCCCGGATGCTCGACGAAGCCTTCGCCGGCTGCGACGAGTGGACGATCGCCCCGCCGGTTCAGCGGCGAAGCACGCTCGACTTCAGGCCTCGCATCCCCAGCTCGTCGAGAATCCTCGGCAGGGCTGACGCGGTGCGCTCCCAAGAGTTCCGCGCGCTGTAGAAGTCAGCGTCGTGCAATAGGACGATGTCCCCGGGGCGGATCCCGTCGGTCGCCTTGCGCGTGATCGACTCCGCGGTGGCCCGCCGCGTCCAGTCCCGACCCCACCGCGACCAGAGCACCGGCCGCCAGCCGCGCGACCGGATCGCCACCAGGCCGGCCCCGCTGAAGATCCCGTAGGGCGGCCGATAATCGGCGATCGCCTGGCCGCTCGCCTCCTCGATCGCCGCCCTCCCCCGCTCGGCGTCGTCGAGCAGCATCTTCGGCGTCAGCCGCAGCTGGTTGCGATGGCGGTGGCAGTGGAGCTCGACCCGATGGCCGGCGGCGACGATCTCGGCCGCCAGCGCCGGGCGCTCGACGACCTGCTCGCCGGCGAGGAAGAAGGTGGCTTTCGCGTCCGCCGCGCGGAGGATCTCCAGCACCTTCGGGGTGCCCTGCGGGTGGGGACCGTCGTCGAAGGTGAGGGCCACGCCCTGCGCCCCCTCCTCGCGCAGCACCACCGGCAACCGCCGGCCGACCGCGGGCACGATCGGCGCCAGCGCCGGGCCCGCGTGGGGCACCGCGACGGCAAACGCGAAGGCACCTGCCCCCGCGACCCGGCGCGCCGTAACCGCGCCGCCCGGCCGCGAACGCAGGGACCCTTCGCTCAAGGAGCGGTTTCGGCTTCGGCGGTCGCGGTCGATACTTCGCGCGAGCTGGCGGCCGGGCCGAGATGCTTGGCCGCCTGCGTCGCCTGCGGCGTCGGGTCGTTATCGGTGCCGATGTGGATCCGGCTGGTGACCGGGTGCAGCGGCTTCAGCGGGCTCTCGCGATGGACCGCGGCGAGCACCAGCACCAGGGCGATCACCGCGAGGCCGGCGACCGCGATCGCGCGCGCCGTGCGCAGACGCCAGACCGGCTCCTGGCGGACGCGCGGCCGCACCGAGAGCGCCCGCGAGGCGATCGAGGGCAGCGAGGCGAACGAGGAGTCGGGCGAGCGGCGCTCGCCGGCGACGTGCCGCAGGGTCGTCTCGAGCTCGTGGTCGGAGCGCGCCACCTCGGCGATCCCGAACCGTTCGAAGGCGGCGTTGTTGGCGCGCAGGTGGCCGGCCGAGAAGCCGTAGGAGATCACCGGGCAGCCGCGGATGTGGGCCTCGAGCACGGTCAGCCCGGCGGTCGCGTGGACCATCGCGTCGGCGGCCGCCATCCAGTCGCTCATCTGATCGGTGAAGCCGAGCACGCGGACCCGCGCGTTGTCGGCGAAGCGCGCCTCGAGCCGCTTGCGAGCGTCCTCGTTGCGGCCCGCGATGCAGACCACCTCGGTCTCGCCGTCCGACAGCGCCAGCTCGATCGCCCGCTCCAGGTCGCCGACTCCCCAGCCGCCGCCGGAGACCAGGATCATGCGCGCGTGCGGGGCGACGCCGAGCGCCTCGCGGGCGTCGCGGCGGGTGCGCGGCATGAGGAACTCGGGCGAGATCGGCGGGCGCGCCCAGACGGCGGTGCCCGGCCCGACCAGCCGCTCGACTTCCTCGATCGACTCGGGGTGGGTGACGTAGTGGATGTCGACGCCAGGGTGGGCCCAGTAGCGGAGCCCGGCAAGGTCGGTGATCGCCGACTGCACAGGAATCTCGAGGCGGCGCTTCTCACGCAGCATCCCGAGCATCGACGGTCACGCCCGGGTAGGTCGAGATGATCGACGTCGGGTCGTGGCGCTCGTCGATCAGCTGCAGCAGGCCGCGGGCGCCGATCAGGTAGCCGAGGTGCATCGACGAGCCAACGGGTCGGCGCGAACTTGGCGAACAGCCAGTACTGGACGTCGAAGAGCCAGGGGGCGCGGCGGAAGGTGAAGCTTTCGAGCCGCCGCGCACCACCGTCGCCGGTCAGCTTGCCCATCGCCTCGAGGCCGTTGTCGATCGTCACCTCGGAGCCGGGGACCTCCTTTTCGAGGTCGGCGGCGATCATCCGCGCGGGCAGGTCGTGCCCCTCGCCGATGTCGGCGGTGAGGATGAGGACCCGCGGGTCGCGCGCGCTCACTCGGAGCGCGGAGGCCCCCGCGAGCAGCGCCCCGGCGGCCCGTTCGTTGCCGTTCATCGAGGGCTTCGTGCCGGGGATCGGGTCCGGCGGGCGGGTCGTGCACTTGACCCACTCGACGTACTGGCGGACGCCTTCCTTGAACGGCGTCTCCGCTTTCCAGCCGAGCTCGGCGAGGGCGCGCTCGTTGGAGATCGTCTTGCCCGGGAAGTCGCCGGGGCGCGGCGGCGTGTGGGTGATCTCGCAGGTGTCGACGTTTTCCTGCACCCGCTCGGCGATTTCGAGGATCGTGGTGATCTCGTCGCCGGAGAGGTTGTAGGTGCGGCCCGCCGCCTGCGGGGCGAGCGAGGCGACGATCCCGTCGGCGAGGTCCTCGACGTAGATGAAGCTGCGGGTGGTGCTGCCGTCACCGGCGATCGTCAGCGCCTTGCCTTCGAAGGAGAGGTCGGTGAATTTGGCGACCACGCCGGCGGCCCGGGCACGGGGGCCGTAGGGGATGCCGAAGCGCAGGATCGTGAAGTCGAGGTCGTACAGCTCCGAGTAGCTGGCGCAGTAGGTCTCGCCGGCGAGCTTGGTCGAGGTGTAGAGGTGGCGCGGGGCCGGGATCGCGGTTTCCTCGTCGACCTCCTGCTCCGGGCAGTCGCTGTAGACCCAGGTGGTCGAGCCGTAGACGACGCGGCCGACTTTCGCCCGGCAGGCCGCCTCCAGCACCTGCAGGGTGCCGCGGGTGTTGACCTCCTCGGCGAGCACCGGGTCGGCCAGCACGTGGCCGACGTCGGCGACCGCGGCGAGGTGGATCACCGCGTCGCAGTCGCGCATCGCGAGGTCGAGGTTGCCGGGGTCGGTGATCGAGCCGGTGAAGGTCTCGACCTCGAGCGGCGAGTGGTAGGGCGAGGCGCTCAGATCGAAGATCCGCGGCGTCATCCCCTTCGCCATCAGCTTGTCGACGACGTGGGAGCCGATGAAGCCCCCGCCTCCCGTGACCAGGACCCTCATCCCCTATCCTCCTCGCCGGCCAGAGCCGCGTCGCGGCTCTCCGGTCGGTAGTAGAGCGGCACGCACCAATGGTTCTCGGCCACCCAGTCGGTGTTCGGCAGCTCGTCGGAGCGGCCCATGATCCGGTGGCAAGGCTGGTCGTAGACCTTGCCGGTGCTCTTCTCGATCTCCTCGAAGACGATGTACTTGTAGAGGCCGGAGGTCATCCCCTCGGGGAGCTCCAGGCGGGCCGGGTGGACGGGGTCGAGGTGCTCCCGCGCGTAGTCGTTCTTCCAGTCGACGATCTCCTGCATCCGCTCGGCCTGAACCAGCGCGACGGCGGCGGTGAACTCGTTCATGCGGAAGTTGAGGCCGTCGACCTGGTGATCGAACTTGCCGTAGTTGCGGAACTTGCGCGCGTACTCGAGCAGCTCCTCGTTGCCGGAGACGAGCACGCCGCCCTCGCCGCTGGAGACCGTCTTGGTCGCGTAGAGCGAGTAGACGCCGGCGTCGCCGAAGCTGCCCGGGCGGGAGCCGTTCCAGTCGGCGCCGTGGGCGTGGGCGCAGTCCTCGAGCAGGAAGATGCCGTTCGCCTGGCAGTAGGCGGCGATCTGCTCGGTGTCGAAGGCGAGGTGGCCGCCGACGTGGACGAGGATCGCGGCCTTCGGCTTGTGCTGCTCGGCGGCGCGCTCGAAGTCCTCGAAGGACATGCAGAGGTCGTCTTTGCGGCAGTCGACGAACTCGACCGTGGCGCCGGCGCCGATCGCCGCCAGCGGGGTCGCCATGAAGGTGTTCGACGGGCAGAGCACGGTCTCGCCCTTGACGCCGGCGAACTCGAGCGCCGCCAGCGCGCCGCCCGCCCAGCTTGAGAGGCCGACGGCTGGCAAGCCCGTTCCACGCCCTCCCAGGCTCTTCTCGAAGGCGGCCAGCTTCTTGCCCTCCGACCACTGCTCGGAATCGAGCACCTCGGTCCACAGCTCGAAGAGCCGGGGACGATCGCGGTGGTCGAATCCGATCGCGAACTTGGTCACGTCGGGCAGGGATGTCTCGGCGGCGCCTACGGCTGGCTCCTTCTTGAGTGGTGCTGGAGTGGTGCGAAAAGGGGGTTCGGCGGGAATTGGATGGGGTGGTCGCCGAAGGCGGCGCAAGGCTAGCAGCGAAATCGGAAGGGAACCTTTAGATAGACGGATTCACGGCTTCGCCGCGGCGGAATCGGTCCCAGCCGCCTGCGCCGCCTCGATCTCCTCGGCGTGCGCGGTCTCGATCACGGCACCGACCGCGCGCGAGCCCGCCAACAGTACGACGCCGCCGATCGCGAGCAGGACGGAGAAGACGAGAACGGCGCCGCCGCCCGGGGTGCCGGACCAGGACTCTTCGAAGATCAGCGGCGCCAGGATCACCGGCACGACGACCTGGACGGCGAACATCACCGGCGTCACCTGGGTGGCCGGGCGGCGCCCGAGGGCACTCATCTCGCTCAGCAGCGCGACCGCCTCGGAGGCGGCGGCGGTGGCGAGCCAGGCCGCGGCGACGAGCAGCGAGCCGTCGGAGAGTTCGTCGGTGAGGAGCTTCGAGGCGATCGCGGTCCAGGCGTAGCCGAAGCCGGCGGCGATCACCGCGAGCGTCCCGGCGGCACTCGCCCGCCCGCGCACCACGTATGGGAGGACCACCGGGATCGTCACCAGGACGAGGGCGATCGCGATCGGCACCGTGCCGGCGTTGTCGGTAGTCCGGGCCGGCGCTGCGAAGGCGACGCCCGCGACGCCGAGCACGATCAGCGCCACCGAGCCGTACTCGCGCCGCCCCGGCCTCTCCCCCAGCCTGGTCACGCCGAGCCAGAGCAGCAGCACCAGCCCGCTGGCGAGGCACGGCTGCACCACCGTCAGCGGCGCCAGCAGCAGCGCGACGATCTCCAGCGGCCAGCCGAGCAGGCCGATCAGCGTCGCGATCAGCCAGCGCGGGTTCCGCACCAACCGCCCGATCAGCGAGACCCGCAGCGCGTACTCCTGCCCCACATCGCGCGCCTCGAGCGCCTGCAGCGCGACCGAGGTGTTGTACAGCGCCGAGGCCCCGATCGCGCAGATGATCCCCAGAGCAAGCACCCGGCGAGGTTAGTCGCCGGAGTCGTCGCTCCCCTCGTGTTCGTAGCGATGCATGAACAGGCAGGTGAGGAAGACGGCGACGACGAGCCAGAGCATCTCCACGGCCACGACCGACCGCCCGCCGGCCCCCAGGCCGGCGAGCCCGTAAAAGATCCCGGCCTCGACCGCGAGGACGACGGGAATGGAGAGGACAAAGGCGCGGTTCGGGGTCACCAGTCGAGGTTAGCTCGCATTTTCAGACAGAAGGATGAGTCCGATGATCGTGAGCAGACCGATCAAGCCGCCGACAGCAGTCTGCCTGCGTCGACTTCGCTCGGACGAGGAAAACAGGACCGCGACCGCCTGGCCTCCGAAGGCCCCGACCGCGATCGCCGCGGCGATCCCGCCGGCGATCGAGAGAACTTCGTCGCGGGTGAACAGAAAGAGGACGGGCAGCACCGCTCGGATGCTGCCCGCCAACTACGCACGCGTGGCGCGCAGAACGCGCCAACTCTGTCGCTAGAGCGTCAGGTCTCTTGGTACAGCGGGCCGTCGCCGCCCTCGGGGAGGGTGAGGCGGCCGCCCTTGGCGGTGATCGCGCCGCACTGGACGCAGTTGGAGGCGGTGACGTGGACGTCGACTTCGGCGGCGCCGTTGTCCAGCTGATCGTCGGGGATCTCGTAGACCTGGGCCGGGCACATCGAGACCCAGGTCTGGGCGACCTCGCGCGGCACGTGGGTCTGGACCCGGACGTGGTTCGGCGCGTCGTCGCGGGTTGCGTTGCCGGAGAGGAACACCGAGCCGAGCTTGTCGAAGGTCAGCTCCCCGTCCGGCTTCGGGTACTTGGAGCCGGCCTTGCCGATCGTCATCGCGTTCTCGGCATCGTCCTCCTGCTTCCAGTGACCGCCGGGGAAATAGCCTTTGGTGACGGTCATCGCGGAGGCGATCGCGCCGCCGACGAAGAAGCCTTTCGAGAACGGCTGGCGCACGTTGCGCGATTCTTTGAGGTCCTTCTCGATCATCGACTTGCTGACCCGATCGTCGTAGGCCTCGAAGTTGACCGAGTCGATGTCCGCCTTCAGCGTCTCGACGATCGTTTCCGCCGCGTAGATGCCGGCGTGCATCGCGTAGTGGACGCCCTTCAGGGTCGGGATGTTGACCATGCTGGCCGCGTCGCCCGCGACCATCAGGCCCGGCACCGCGAGCCGCTTCGGCATCGCGAAGTAGCCGCCGGAGGGAATCGTCTTCGCCCCCCAGGCGGTCCGTTTGCCGCCCTCGAGCAGCTTCTTGATGAAGGGGTGCGTCTTCAGCTGCTGCAGCGCGTCGTGGACGCTGAAGGTGGCGTCGGTGTAGTCGAGGCCGGCGACGATGCCGATGCTGATCTTGTTCTCGCCCATCGGATAGATGAAGCTGCCGCCGAACTCGTTGAAGCGGGCACCGGTGCGCAGTGGCCAGCCCATCGTGTGGATCACCCGGTCGAGCGGCTTCTGCACCTCCCAGACCTCTTTCACCCCGAGCTCCCAACGCATCGGGTCGGACCCGTGCAGGTCGAAGTAGTCGTACGCGGCGTAGGTGAGGTGGCCGACGGTGCCCTCGGCGAGGACGGTCGCCTTGGCGATCACGTCGGAGCCGGGCTCGAAGTTCGCCAGCTCCCCGCCGTCCTTGCCACGCCCGCGGTCGCCGGAGCGCACGCCCTTGACGACCCGGTCCTCGACCAGGAGCTTGGTCGCGGCCGTCTCGCTGAGGATGTAGACGCCGGCCTCTTCGGCTTTGTCGGCCAGGAAGCGGCCCAGTTTCGCCACCGAGGTGACGTAGTTCCCCTCGTTGCGGAATCCGGGCGGCACCGGTTTCAGCGGGAAGTGTTTCTTCGGCGTGAGGACGTAGACGGCGTCCTTCGTCACCTCCTGGTAGACCGGCCAGTCCTCCTTCGGCAGGTCGGGGAAGAGCTCTTCCATCGCCGAGGGCTTCATGTTCGCCCCCGAGAGGAGGTGGGCCCCGGCCACTTTGCCCTTCTCGATCACGGCGACCGGGACTTCACCGAGCTTCTCGGTCAGCTCCGGCTCGTGCTCGAGCAGTTGCATGAGTTTGTTGGCGCAGGCGAGGCCGGCGGGGCCACCGCCGACGATCGCGACGCCGACCTCGATCCGATCCTCGGGTGCGTCGGTCGGCGGACCGATGACGGACCTCGGGTCGAAGGGCGGCGGGAACTCACTGGGTGGCACTGCCGGCATCTGGGGCTCCTCCTCAGGGGCGAGGTAGGGACAGCTGAGCCGAAGCTCAGCCGCCCTTCTTGGCTTTGATCGCCTCGGTCAGCTTGGGGACGATCTTGTGGAGATCGCCGACCACGCCGAGGTCCGAGAACTCGAAGATCGGAGCGTTCGGATCCTTGTTGATCGCCAGGATGTTCTCCGAGTTCTGCATTCCGACCTTGTGCTGGATCGCGCCGGAGATGCCCGCCGCGAGGTACAGCTTCGGCGCCACCGTCTTACCGGTCTGGCCGATCTGCGCCGCGTAGGGGTACCAACCGGCGTCGACGACCGCACGGGTCGCGGCGACGGCGCCGCCCATCGAGCCGGCGAGTTCCTCGGCGAGCTTGAAGCCGTCCGCGGCACCGAGGCCACGACCGCCACCGACGAGGATGTCGGCGTCCTCGATGTTCACGTCGGCGCCGCGCTGCTCGCCGCGCTGCACCAGGGTCGCCTTGGTCGACCAGGCCGAGAGCTCGACCTCGACGTCCTCGACCGTGGCGGTGCCACCGGACTCTTTGGCGTCGAAGGCGTTGAGGCGGCCGATGATGATCCCCGGCTCGCTCACGTAACCGACGTCGGCGATCTCGGAGTCCTGCAGGATCGGACGCTCGACCACGAGCTTGCCGTCCTGGACTTTGACCGCGGTGACCTCCATCGTCACGCCGGCGCCGAGGCGGGCGGTGAGGCCGGCCCCGATCTCGAAGCCGAGCAGACCGCCGCCGAACAGCGCGTAGCTGATCCCGTTGTCGGTGATCACCTTCGCCATCGCGTCGACGATCGGCTGGGCGAGGCCCTCCGGCACGCTCTTGGCCCGGTAGACCTTGGCGGCGCCCCATTTGCCGAGCGAGGCAGCGGCGTCGTCGGCGATGTCGCCGACGATCAGCGCGGACGCCTCGCCGCCGATTTCACCGGCCAGCTTGGCGGCCTCGGAGATCGCTCCGAGGCTGTTTTTGTTGAAGTTGCCCTCGTCGTCGTGGAGGGCGTAAACCAGGATGCCTGCCATCTAGATCAGTTTCCTCTCGTCCAGCCAGGCGACGATCTTTTCGACCGTCTCGTTGGTGTCCTCGTCCTCGATGATCTCGCCGGCTTCCTTGGCCGGGGGCGGGTTCAGCGCGAGGACTTTCGTCTTCGAGCCGGCCTCGCCGACCTGGCCCGCTTCGATCCCGACGTCGCCGGTGCCCTTGTTGTCGAGCGGTTTCTTTTTCGCGCCCATGATCGCTTTCAGCGACGGGTAGCGCGGCTCGTTGATCGCGTCACCGACGCTGATCACGGCCGGCAGCTCGATCTCGACGGTGTCGTAGCCGTACTCGGCCTGGCGCTCGCAGCGGAGCTTGCCGTCGTTGACGTCGATCTTGATCACCTGGGTCAGCGAGGGCATCTGCAGGTGATCGGCGACGATCGCGCCCATCGTGTAGCACTCGCCGTCGTCGGACTGCTGGCCCAGCAGGACCAGGTCGGGGCTCTCCGCCTCGAGCACCTTCGCCAGGGCGTAGCCGGTGGCGCAGGCGTCGGAGCCCGCCAGGGCGTCGTCGGTCAGCTGCACCGAGCGGTCGGCGCCGAGGGCGACGGCCTTGTGCAGGGCACGGACGGCGGATGCGGGACCCATGGTCACCGCGACGACCTCCTCGACCGGGATCGCGCCACCCTCCTTGATCTGCATGGCCGCCTCGAGGGCGTGCGTGTCGAAGGGATTGAGGTTTTTCTCGCCGCTACGGTCGAGTCGCATCGTGCTCGGGTCGATGCGCTTCTGGACCGCAGCGTCCGGTACCTCCTTGACCAGGACGCAGATCTTCAAGTTCAAGCCTCCTTGGGGAACGATTCTCGGTCTGCGAGAGGGGCTGAGATTGCGCTCACGAAGCCCCGTCGCGGCCCGGAATGTTATCGGGATTACGCGTTGACTGACCAGTCAATCAGGACTATACCCGCTTCGCGCGGACGGTTACACCGATCCGTGTAGCGGAGTTAGGAGGTGTTCCGCGTACCGGCTAGGCGCCGGCGGCGTGGCGCTCGGCGGCGCCCTCGCGGATGAACTCGACGATGTCGTCGGTACCCGCTCCCGGCGTGAATACTTCGGCGACGCCAAGTCGCTTCAGCTCGGGGATGTCGTCGGCGGGGATCGTCCCACCCACCGTGACCAGCACGTCGTCGACCCCCTGCGCCTTCAACAGCGCGACCACTTTCGGCACCAGCGTCATGTGGGCGCCGGAGAGGATCGAGAGGCCGACCGCGTCGGCGTCCTCCTGGATCACCGTCTCGGCGATCTGCTCCGGCGTCTGGTGGAGGCCGGTGTAGATGACCTCCATGCCGGCGTCGCGCAGCGCCCGGGCGATGATCTTCGCCCCGCGGTCGTGGCCGTCGAGGCCGGGCTTGGCGACGACGACCCGGATCTTGCGCGCGGTGGCGGTGGACGGGCTCACGCCGCGGAGGATATCGGCGCGGGCGTCTTTCGGCGCCTCTTTCCGAGTGGAGAGAAAGGAGCCGACCAAGATCAGGGCGAGGCCGACGAGGGCGCCGGCGCCCGGTTCCTCGCTGAGGAAGACGACGCCGAGGGCGAGGGCGATCACCGGGTTGATGTAGGTGATGACCGACGCCCGCGCGGGACCGGCCTCGCCGATCAGGATCGCCATCAGGACGAGCGCGAGCGCGGTGCAGAGGAGGCCGAGGACGACGACCGAGGCGAAGGCGCCGGCGGTCGGCACGGCGCTCGGCAGGTCGAGGATCGCGAACGGGGTCAGGACCACGGTGGCGAGGGCCAGGCAGGCGCCCATCATCGCGGTCGGGTCGAGGTCGCCGAGCTTCCGTCGCAGGATCAGCGGGCCGGTCGCGTAGCCGCAGGCGGCGATCAGCACGGCGCCGACGCCGAGCAGTTCGCCACCGTCGCCGGAGACGTCGACGCCGACCAGGGCCGCCACCCCGGCGAGGCCGACGAGCAGCCCGACCAGGCGCCGGCCGGTCACCCGTTCCGAGGGTTCGAAGCGCAGGCTGAGCAGCGCGATCAGGAGCGGCGTGGTGGCGATCAGGATCGCCGCGGTCGAGGAGGCGACCTGCTTCTCCCCCGCCGCGATCATCGGGAACGGGATCGCGATCTCGGCGACCGCGAAGGCGAGCAGCCAGCGCCCGCGGCCGCGCAGCGACGGCAGCGTCCCCGCCCGCCAGGCGACCGCGAGCAGCACCGCGGCGCCGAGCGCCACCCGCAGCCAGGCGAGGTCGAGCGGCGACATCCCGCCGTCGTCGGCGATCTTGATGAAGAGGTAGGGCAGGCCCCAGAGGACCGAGACGGCGGCGAAGGCGCCCCAGGCGCGCCGGCTCATCCGCGCGGGCGGCGGAAGCGGCGCGGCGCGGGCCGACGGTTGGCGGCGACGCGCGAGGCGCCGAAGCCGGCGACCGTGGCGAGGATCGTCACCGCGATCGCGGTGAGCCGGCGGCCGAGCTGCTCGAAGCGCAGCGTCTGCCAGCCCTCGGCTTTGGCGATCGCCGCCAGCGGCGGGTCGGGGTTGACCGCGACCGGGTTGCCGACCGCGCGCAGCATCGGCAGGTCGGACTCCGAGTCGGAGTAGGCGTAGGAGGCGGCGAGGTCGATGTCGTGGGCGCGGGCGAAGTTCTCCATCGCCGTCACCTTGCCGGGGCCGTAGACGAAGGGGCCGTCGAGGCGGCCGGTGAAGTTGCCCTCGGCGTCGACCTCGTAGCGGGTGCCGATGCCGCCCTCCATGCCGAGCACCGTCGCCAGCGTCTCGACCACGTCGTTGCCGGCGGCGCTGACGATGAAGGTCGGCCGGCCCGCGTCCTGGTGGGCGTGGACCTCCTCCAGCATCTGCGGGTAGACGCGCGGCAGGATCGCCGCCATCACCTCCGGGCCCATCCGCTCGATCGTCGTCGCCGGGCACCCCGGTGATCAGGTCGCGGGCGACCTTCAGCACCTCGTTGGTGCGCTCGTCGGTGGTCCCGCGCAGGCGGTAGCGCAGGTGCTCGACCCCCCAGCCCCAGAGCTGGCGGCGGCTGACCACGCCGCCGCGCGCCGCGACGCGGGCGAACTGCATGCCGCTCGACCCCGCCATCAGGGTCTTGTCGAGATCGAAAAAGGCCGCGGCTCTGCTCATCGGGACCTCGCGCCGGAACCCCGGCGCGCGGCTTACGCCGCCGCGACCTCGAGCACGATCGCGTCGCCCTGGCCACCGCCGGAGCAGATCGCCGCCACGCCGAGCCCGCCGCCGCGGCGACCGAGCTCGTGGACGAGCGCGCCGACGATGCGGGCGCCGCGAGGCGCCGATCGGGTGGCCGAAGGCGATCGCCCCGCCGTTGACGTTGACGTTGGTCTCGTCGATGCCGAGGATCCGCATCGAGCCGATCGCGACCGAGGCGAAGGCCTCGTTGATCTCCCAGAGGTCGACGTCGCCGGGCTGCATGCCGATCTTCTCCAGCGCTTTCAGCGCCGCGTTGCCGGGGGTGCGGGCGAGGTAGGCGAAGTCGTCGGCGACCATCGCGTAGGAGAGGACCCTGGCGAGCGGCTTGCGGCCTTCCTTCTCGGCCCAGTCCTCGGAGGCGACGACGATCGCGCCGGCCCCGTCGTTGACCCCGGGCGCGTTGCCGGCGGTGTGGGTCGCGCCCTCGCCGCCGATCGCCTTCAGGCCCGCCAGCGCCTCCAGGGTCGTCCCCGGGCGCGGCGCCTCGTCGACCTCGACCGTGGTGTCGCCCTTGCGGCCCTTGATCGTCACCGCGACGATCTCGTCGGCGATCCGCCCCGCCTCGGTCGCCTCGCCCGCCAGCGTCTGCGAGCGGACGGCGAATTTGTCCATGTCGGCGCGGGTGATCTCGAGCTCGTTGGAGACCTCGGAGGCCTCGTTGATCATCTGCTTGCCGGTGAAGGCGTTGGTGAGGCCGTCGTGGGTCATCGCGTCGAGCGCCTGCACGTCGCCCATCCGGAAGCCGAAGCGCGCGTTCGGCAGCAGGTAGGGGGCCTTGCTCATCGACTCCATGCCGCCGGTGACGGCGATCTCGAGGTCGCCGGCGCGGATCCCCTGGTCGGCGAGGCCGAGCGTGCGCATGCCCGAGGCGCAGACCTTGTTGATCGTCTCCGAGGGGACCTCCTTCGGGATGCCGCCCTTGATCTGGGCCTGGCGCGAGGGGATCTGACCCTGGCCGGCCTGCAGCACCTGGCCGAAGATCACCTGCTGCACCTGCTCGGCGCCGACGCCGGAGCGCTCCAGCGCCGCCTCGATCGCGATGCCGCCGAGCTCTGGCGCTTCCAGGGATGCGAGGGCGCCGCCCATCTTGCCGACCGGGGTGCGCGCGGTACCAAGGATCACTGAGCTGGACATCTGCAGGCCTTTCCTCTCCTTTTGATGCGGGCCCGCGGTGCGGGCGCCTCGCCTGCGGGACGATAGCGGCACCGGCCGCGCGCCCCGCCTCTTTAGACTCGCCTCCGCATGAAGGTCGATGTGAGACAAAGCTCACTGCAGGACGCCGACGCGGCGCTCGTCGCGGTCGGCCTCTACGCGGGCGACTCGCTGCCCGACGCGGTCGCCGACGCCCCCGGCGCGGCCGACGCGAAGGGCTCCTTCAAGACCCTGACCCGGCTCTACCCGGGCGGCCCGGAGCGCCTCTTGGTGGTCGGATTGGGCGAGCGCGACGACTTCGAGGCCGAGAAGCTGCGCGTCCTCGCGGCGCTGGTCGCCGGCGAGGCGGCGACGCTCGAGGCGACCTCGCTGGCCTGGGCGCTGCCCGCGGCCGAGGACGAGGCGGCGGCCGCCGAGGCGATCGTCACCGGCACGATCCTCGGCTCCTACCGCTTCGACCGCTTCAAGGGCGGCGCGGAGGACGACGAGCCGGGGCCGCGCCTGGAGACGCTGACCGTGCTCGGGCCCGCCGAGCTCGCCGGCGCCGTCGAGACCGCCCGCGTCTACTCCGAGGCGGCCAACCGCGCCCGCGACCTGCAGGAGACGCCCGCCAACTTCGCCCGGCCCGAGGACCTCGCCGCGCGCGCCGAGGAGATCGCCGCCGGCTCCGACAAGGTCACGGTCGAGGTCTTCGACGGCGAGGCGATCGCCGCCAAGGGGATGGGCGGCCTCGCCGCGGTCAGCCAGGGCGGCCCGGTCGACCCGCGCCTGATCACGCTGCGCTACTCCGGCGGCGGCAGCGGCCCGACCCTCGCCTTCGTCGGCAAGGGAGTGACCTTCGACACCGGCGGCATCTCGCTGAAGCCGGGCGCCGGGATGCAGGACATGAAGTTCGACATGTCGGGCGCCGCCGCGGTGCTCGAGGCCTTCGCCGCGATCGTCGAGCTCGGCCTGCCGGTCGACCTGCTCACCGTCGTCCCCTCGACCGAGAACATGCCTTCGGGCACCGCGGTCAAGCCTGGCGACGTGATCACCCAATACAACGGCAAGACGGTCGAGGTGAACAACACCGACGCCGAGGGCCGGCTGATCCTCGCCGACGCGCTCGCCTGGGCGATCGAGCAGGGGGCGGAGCGGGTGATCGACCTGGCGACGCTGACCGGCGCGGTGGTGGTCGCGCTCGGCTCGACCTACGCGGCGGTGATCTCCAACGACGACGCGCTGGCGGGCGAGATCTCCGCGGCGGGCGAGGAGAGCGGCGAGCTGGTCTGGCGCCTCCCCCTCCACCCCGAGTACAAGGCGATGATGAAGGGCACGGTCGCCGACCTCTCCAACCTCGGCTCGAAGCGCGAGGCGGGGACGATCACCGCGGCCTCCTTCCTCGAGGAGTTCGTCGACGGGACCCCCTGGGCCCACATCGACATCGCCGGCACCGCCTGGGACGTCAACCGCGCCTACACCGGCAAGGGCGGCAGCGGCTACGGCGTCCGGCTCTGGTGCAGCTCGTCCGCGACGCAGTCGCCTGAGCTCTGCACTTGACCGGCCGTGGGCCGAGTGAAACGCAGACGCGCCGGCTCAGCCGCCGAAGATCATCAGGGTTGAGGTGCCGGTGGCGAGCAGCTTGCCCGTGTCCTCGGCGGTGAGGCGGGCCTCGGCGGTTGCCTGGCGGCGGCCGCGGTGGACGACGGTGCCCTCGGCGCGGACCCGGCCGGTGTCGCGGCTGATCGGGCGCACGTACTTCACCTCGAGCCCGAGCGAGGTGTAGGCGACGCCGACCGGCAGGGTCGTGTGGACGGCGCAGCCGAGCACCGAGTCGAGGATCGTCGCGGCGTAACCGCCGTGGACGACGCCGATCGGGTTGTAGTGCTCCTCCCCCGGCTCGCCGACGAAGACGACGCGGCCCTCCTCCAGCTCGGTCGGGCGCATGTTCATCGTCACCGCGATCGGGGCCGGGGGCAGCTCACCGGCGGTCAGCGCCCGCATGTAGTCGAGCCCCGCCATCTCGGCCCCGGCGGCGGCGGTCGCCACCGGGTCGGCCCACTCGATCGTCCGCGAACGAGTGGCCTCGGGAGTGCTGCTCACCGGCGGCCGCTCCGGGCGGGCGCGGGAGCGCCGGCGCGACGCGGCTCGCCGCCGCGGTAGTTGAGGTCGGCGGTGATCTCGTCCATGCCGATCGCGATCCGCGGGCCACGCGAGTGCGTCCGTCTCTTGTTTCTAGGCGTCAACTTCATCGTCGCTCCGTTCAGCCGTTCCCCCTGGCGCTCAGGGCGCCGAAAAGAAGGGCGGAGGCGTTGGTTTCTTCATGCAACTTGGTACTGCGTCCGACCCTAACCGACTCGGTTTTGTGATGCAACCCATGTGTGCGAAGATCACACGGTGCTTAACCACGACTATCCGGGCCAGGCCTGCTCGCTCGCCCATTCGCTGGAAGTGATCGGCGAGCGCTGGTCGCTCCTGATCGTCCGCGACGTGATGAACGGCAACCGCCGCTTCTCCGGCATCCAGGGCTCCCTGGGGATCGCCAAGAACGTCCTCTCGGCGCGCCTCCAGCGCCTCATCGACGAGGACATCCTCGAGCGCCGCGCCTACCAGGAAAGCCCGCCCCGCCACGAATACTTCCTCACCGAGAAGGGCCTCGACCTCTGGCCCGCCCTGATCGCCCTGATGGGCTGGGGCGACCGCCACTCCGGCAACCCCGCCGGCCCGCCGCTGCGCGTCGTCCACAAGGGCTGCGGCGGCTTCGTCTCCGACCGCGGCATCTGCGAAGACTGCGGCGACGTCCTCACCGCCCACGACGCGAAGGCCGTCCCCGGCCCCGGCGCCGCCGTCTACGAGGGCGCCCCCTTCTCCCCCTTCGCCGCCCGCCGCTGACCTTCGGCAATCGCGATCAGCTCTTCCGCCATCGCCGTGTCCTTGGGCCGACCGGCTGCGCGCTTCATCCGGATCAGGTCATCGATCGAGGCGACGCGGACCGGAACACCCCAGAGCGTTTCCCTTCGCGAGTCGGCGCACATGGCCTCGTACGTCCGCATCCCGGCTGCGTCGCCGAGGATGTCGAAGCTGCCGTACTCGCTGACGAAAGTGAAGTTGCAGCCCGCGGCGAGGGTGCGGGCGTCCACCTGGAAAGGCAGATCAGCGGGGGCGCCTCGCAAGGTCACCTTCAACTCGGCGAGCGCAGCGGCCATCCGCTCGAGGTTCTGCTCATCGCGGGCGTAGACGACGTCGAAGTCGAAGGTTGGGTAGGCGGACCCATGGACGATGCCCGCGATGCCGCCGATCACAAGGAAGTCGACGTGGTGGCGGTTGAGTAGCTCGAGTAGAGGCGCGAAGTTGCAACGAGGAGCCGGGGTTGGAGGTGGTAGCCATCTGACTAAGCCGCCTCCTTGCCTGAAGTCTCCCCCTGGATTTCGCGGACTACCTCGGAAAATCCGAGGCCGCGCTCAAGTCTCTCGGTCGGCAGATAGCTCAAGGGTTTGGTCGTTCAGCGTCAGATCGACCCCCCAGTCCCGCGGCCGGGCGCCGAAGACGAAGTCCTCCTCCATCGCCTGGAAGAGCTCGGTCATCGTCTTGATCGACGGTGAGGTCCGGTCGCGCTCGATCCTGGCGATCGCCGACTGGGTCGTCCCTGAACGGATCGCCAGCTGCTCTTGGCTCAGCTCATGGCGGACGCGGGCCTGACGCAGCAGTTCCCCCGGCGTCCGCTCTTCCAGCGGAGCAGGCTCGATCGGCTTCGCATCTGGATCTGGCATGAGCATGAATATAGCGGATCCGCGATAATCACTTATCCGCTATATCCGCCCACAAGGTAGCTTTCGTCGGGACGACTTTCGACGGAGGAGTGGGACATGGCGACGACGGCTGGAATCGGGGCGCGGGAGCAGATCTTCATCGGCGGCGAGTGGGTGACGCCGGCGGGCGCCGATCCGCTGCCGGTGGTCAACTCGACCACCGAGGAGGTCATCGCGACGATCCCCGGCTGCACGCCGGTCGAGGTCGATCTCGCGGTCGCCGCCGCGCGCGAGGCGTTCCCGGGCTGGTCGACGACGCCGCGCGGGGAGCGGGCGGAAGCGCTGAGCGCGGTCGCCGCCGGGCTCGGCGAGCGCTCCGAGGAGCTGACCGCGACGATCACCCAGGAGCTGGGGATGCCGGTGAAGCTGACCCAGATGATCCAGGTCGGCCTGGCGATCAACGACCTTGCCTCGATGGCTCAGGCGATCGAGGAGGTCCGCTGGGAAGAGACGATCGGCAACTCGCGGGTGCTGCGCGAGGCGGTCGGCGTGGTCGGCGCGATCACCCCCTGGAACTACCCCCTGCACCAGATCACCGCCAAGATCGCCCCCGCCCTCGCGGCCGGCTGCACGGTGGTACTGAAGCCGAGCGAGATCGTGCCGCTGAACGCCTTCATCCTCGCCGAGGTGATCGAGTCGGTCGGCCTGCCGCCCGGCGTCTTCAACATGGTCACCGGGGTCGGCCCGGTGGTCGGCGAGGCGATCGCCGCCCATCCCGACGTCGACATGATCTCCTTCACCGGCTCGACCCGGGCCGGCCGGCGCGTCTCCGAGCTCGCCGCGAAAACGGTGAAGCCGGTGGCGATGGAGCTCGGCGGCAAGTCGCCGAACGTGATCCTCGAGGACGCCGACTTCTCCCGCGCGGTCCCCGACGGCGTCGCCAAGTGCTTCCTCAACTCGGGCCAGACCTGCAGCGCGCTGACCCGGATGCTGGTCCCGCGCGAGCGCCTGGCCGAGGTCGAGGAGCTGGCCGTCGCCGCCGCCGAGGCCTTCACCCCCGGCGACCCGTTCGACGCCGGGACGAAGCTCGGCCCGCTCTCCTCCGCGACCCAGCGCGAGCGCGTCCGCGGCTTCATCGAGAAGGGCGAGGGCGAGGGCGCCAAGCTGCTGACCGGCGGCGCCGAGGCGCCCGAGGGCCTCGACCGCGGCTACTTCGTCCGCCCCACGGTCTTCTCCGAGGTGACCCCGGAGATGACGATCGCCCGCGAGGAGATCTTCGGCCCGGTGCTGGCGATCCAGCCCTACGACGACGAGGCCGACGCGGTGCGGATCGCCAACGCGACCGAGTACGGGCTCGCCGGCGGCGTCTGGTCGGGCGACGAGGAGCACGCGATCGACGTGGCGCGGCAGCTGCGCACCGGCCAGGTGGAGATCAACGGCGGCGCCTTCAACCCGATCGCCCCGTTCGGCGGCTACGGCCAGTCCGGCCACGGCCGCGAGAACGGCCGCTTCGGCTTGGAGGAGTTCCTCCAGGTGAAGAGCCTGCAGCTCTAGCGCGGTTCGAAACTTCGGCCAGGCCGAAGAAAGGCACCGCGCTAGGCCGGCAACGTGAAGCGCACCCGGGTGCCCGGGTGCCCGTCTTCCAGCCAGATGCGGCCGCCGTGGGCCTCGACGATCGCGCGGGAGATCGCCAGGCCGAGGCCGGCGCCTTCCTCGTTGCGGGAGCGCTCGCCGCGGTAGAAGGCCTCGAAGACGCGCTCCCCCTCCCCCGCCGGGATCCCCTCGCCGGAGTCGGCGACCTCCACCTCCACCCCGCCCGGGCCGCCCTTGGCGCGCACGGTGACGCTGCCGTCGGCGGGGGTGTGGCGGATCGCGTTCTGGATCAGGTTGAAGAGGACCCGCTGCACCTTCTCCGCGTCGGCCTCGGCGACCACCTTCCCGGCCGGCAGCTCGGCGGCGAGGTGGACGCCGCGCTCCTCGGCCGAGGTGCGGAAGGCGGCGACGGTGTCGCCGATCAGGTCGCCGAGCTCGACCTGGCGCATCGTCCAGGAGATGTCGCCGGCCTCGATCCGGGAGAGCTCGAAGAGGTCGTCGATCAGGTCGCTGAGGACGGCGACGTGGGTGCGGATCTCGCCCAGGTAGCGATCGCGATCCTCGCCCGCGACGCCGTCGTCGATCGCCTCGACCAGCAGGCGCAGCGAGGCCAGCGGCGTGCGCAGGTCGTGCGAGGCGGCGGCGACCAGCCCGCGGCGGGCGTCCTCGACCTGGCGGCGCATCCGCTCTTCCATCGTCTGCCGCACCGCGAGGCCGGTGGCGACCGCCGCGGCGATCACCGCGACCACCACCGCCACCAGCTGGGTGAAGCCCATCTGGTTGGGGATCGCGACCGCCGCAGCGCCCGCCAGGAAGGCGGCGGCCGCGATCAGCGCGGCGCGCGTCATCCCCCGGCTCACGAGGCACCCCTCATGGCCGGAACCTGTAGCCGACGCCCCACACCGTCTCGATGAAGCGCGGCTCGGCCGGGTCCTCCTCGAGCTTGGCGCGCAGCCGGCGGACGTGGACGGTCACGGTCGAGGTGTCGTCGAAGAAGGGCTCGCCCCAGACCGCCTCCATCAGCTGGTCGCGGGAGAAGACGCGGCCCGGGTTCTCGGCGAAGAAGGCGAGCAGGTCGAACTCCCGCATCGTCAGCATCAGCTCCTCGTCGTCGAGGAAGACGCGCCGGCCGGCGGGCTCGATCCGCAGCGGGCCGTGCACGATCGGCGGCTGATCCTCGGGTCGCGGCGGCGCGGTGCGGCGCAGGACCGCCTCGACCCGGGCGACCAGCTCGGCGGGCGAGAACGGCTTCACCACGTAGTCGTCGGCGCCGTGGCGAAGGCCGACCAGGCGGTCCGACTCCTCCCCGCGCGCGGTCAGCAGGATCACCGCGATCGGCGGGCCGGAGCGCTCCTGCAGCCGTTCCATCACTTCGACCCCGTCGATCCCGGGCAGCATCACGTCGAGCACGACCAGGTCGGGCCGGTGCTCGGTCGCCGCGTCGAGCGCCTTGTAGCCGTCGGGCGCGGTGTAGGTCTCGAAGCCCGCCCGCTCCATGTAGCGACCGACGATCTCGACGATCGTCGGCTCGTCGTCGACGACCAGCACGGTCGCCGTCTTGGCGGGCGCGCCCGAGGGGTTCTTATCCGAAGGTGAAGGCATATCCCTGCACGCCTTCTTCCGGGACGAGTTCGAGCACGTGGTGTTCCACCCGTGGCAGTTCGACCAGGTTGTAGAGGCGTTCGTCGGTCACTTTGACGTACCCATTGTGGACGTCGGCGCCGTCGTCGGCGGGGGCGATCGGCTTGCCGTCGAGGAGGACCTTCACCCGGCGGGGCTTGCCGGGCGAGCCGAGCACCAGGTAGACGCGGCGGGCGCCGAAGTTCAGCGCCAGGCGGGCGCCCTTCTTCGCCGTCACCGGCTGTTCGGTGATTTCCCATTCGCCGCCGTAGGAGAGCTGGTTCTCCCCCGGCGGGTTCAGCGTGAAGTCGTGGGTGCCTTTGGAGATCAGCCCGTTGGTGAAGTTCTCCGCCCGGCCCGAGCCGAGGTAGGACTCCGGCGTCGACACCGTCGGTTCGGCGGCGATCCCGTGGGCGCCCGAGCGTTCCTTGCCCGGCGGGTGCCCGGCTTCGGTCAGGAGCTCGCGGATCACCTGTTCTTTCTCGCCGTATTCGCCCTCGCCGAAGTGGGCGTAGCGGACGTGCCCGTGGGCGTCGACGAAGTACTCGGCCGGCCAGTAGAGGTTGCCGTAGGCGTTCCAGGTCCCGCTTTCGTTGTCCTGGACGACGGGATACTTGATCCCTTCGGTCTTGATCGCTTCTTCGACGTTCGACGCTTCGCGCTCGAAGGGGAACTCGGGCGTGTGGACGCCGACGATCACCAGGCCGTCCTTGGCGTAGCGTTCGTTCCAGGCGTTCAGGTAGGGCAGCGTGCGGATGCAGTTGATGCAGCTGTAGGTCCAGAAGTCGATCAGGACGACCTTGCCGCGCAGGCCCTTCATCGTCAGCGGCTTGTCGCCGGGGGTGTTGAACCAGTCCTGCGTGTCGGTGAATTCCGGGGCCACGCCGATGTCGTTCAGCGGCACCGTTTCTTCCTCTTCGGCGGTCAGCTTCGATTCGGCCGGGGCGAGCTTCGAGTTGCCGGTGCCGGTCGGCCGGCCTTCGCGGATCGGCACGCCCTTTTCGTTTTCGCCGCCGCCCGCCGCGTCGCCTTCCGATTCGATTTCCTGCGCCTTCAGGCCGATCCCGTGGCTGCCTTCGCTGCGGATCCGGGCCAGCGCTTCCTGGGCGGAGCCGCTCTTTTCGATCCCTTCCGCCGGATTGCGCAGGAAGCTCGGCAGGTCGGCGACGACGTTCGACTGGAACTTGGTGTCGTAGCCCTGCCACATCGCGAAGGCGACCAGCACCATGATCGCGCCCATCGCCATCTGGAAGGCGCCGCTGCGGCGGGCGAGCGGCGCCGACAGCTTGCGGCCGCCGAGCATCAGCGCGTAGAGGACGATCCCCGAGCCGATCGCGTAGGCGAGGACGACGGCGAGGCGTTCGGCGTTGAACGGCTGCGAGGCGGAGAAGGTGAGGACGCCGGCGAGGATCGGCCCGGCGCAGGGCGCGTAGAGGACGCCGAGGCTGAGGCCGAGGCCGAACCCCGGCCAGAAGCCGTCGCCGCCGTCGGTCTTGACCCCGACCCGGCTGGTGAAGCGCGAGGCGTAGCCCTCGACCCGGGCCGACAGCGGCGGGATCAGGAGGACGATGCCGAAGCCGGCGAGGACGACGATCGCGACGTTCCGCAGGAGGTCGTTGGGCAGCCCCAGCGCGTCGATCACGTAGACCAGGGCGAAGAGCGCGAAGGTGAAGGAGACGACCAGCCCGGCGACCACGCCGAGCGGTTTGCGTCGCCCGCCGGTGACCCCGGCGGAGAGCACGATCGGCAGGACCGGCACGACGCAGGGCGACACCGCGGTGGCGGCGCCGGCGACGAAGCCGAAGATGAGGAGGAGAGCCATGCGTCAGAAAGCCTTTCAACACTTTCTTACGAATCCGTAACGCCCGCGGCTCACGGGGCCCGGGCCGGTCGCTGGGAGCGGCTCCTCAGCTGCGCGGCGGGATCGCCGTGATCGCGCCCTCGGCGAGGGCCGTCACGGTGCCCGCGCGGCCGCTGTCGCCGGTGATCCCGAAGTGCTCGCAGATCGTCAGCTCGTGCTCGCGCAGCAGCGGCCGGGTCGGGTCGACCACCGGCGCGCCGCGCAGCTGGCCGCCGTCGATCGCCGTCCAGACGCCCACCCCGGCCGCCCCGGCGCAGAGGTCGGCCGGCACCGCGACGATGCGCGCCCCGCGGCCGCGCCGGCCGCCGGTCAGTTTCGCCACCAGCCAGGCGGGGTGGTGGTCGGTCGAGTCGATGTAGACGCTCTGCACCTCGCCCAGGGCCTCGCCGTCGACGTCGGCCAGCGGCGCGCCGACCCAGCCGATCGCCTCGGCGAGGGCGAGCCGCTCAGGCATCGGTGTGCCGCTCCAGCAGTCGTCCGGCCGCGGTGGCGGGGTCGAGCTCCCGGCGCACCACCTGCTCCAGCAGCTCCGCCGTCCCCGGGTCCTCGGCCGCCCAGGCCTCGAGCTGGCGCCGCATCCGCGAGGTGGCGATGCCGATGACCTCGCTGCGCAGGTTGCGGTCGCGGCGCTCGGCCAGCGTGCCCTGCGCTTCGATGAAGGCGCGGTGCTCGTCGATCTGCACGGCCAGCTCGGCGACCCCCTCGCCGCGGGTCGCCTCGGTGCGCAGGATCGGCACCTTCCAGCGGCCCGGTTCGTGCGACAGCGAGAGGACGCCGCGCACCTCGCGCACCATCGTGTCGGTCATCGGGTGGTCGGCCTTGTTGATGACGATGATGTCGGGGATCTCCATCACCCCGGCCTTCAGCGCCTGGATCGAGTCGCCGGAGCCCGGCATCAGGGCGAGGATGATCGTGTCGGCGTGGTCGACGATGTCGATCTCCGCCTGGCCGACGCCGACGGTCTCGATCAGGACGTCGTCTTTGCCCGCCGCGTCCATCACCAGGGCCACCTGCAGGGCCGCCTCGGAGAGGCCGCCGAGGGCGCCGCGGGAGGCCATCGAGCGGATGAAGACGCCGGGGTCGAGGAAGTGCTCGGAGAGGCGGATCCGGTCGCCGAGCAAGGCGCCGCGGGTGAACGGGCTGGAGGGGTCGATCGAGAGCACCGCGACCTCGCGGTCGGCTTTGCGCATCTCGCCGGTGAGGGCGCCGATCAGGGTCGACTTCCCCACCCCGGGCGGCCCGGTGAAGCCGATGATCCGCGCTTTGCCGGTGCGCGGGTAGACCTCGCGGACGAGATCCCAGCCCGCCGGGTCATCGGACTCGATCAGCGTGATCGCCCGCGCCAGGGCGCGTTTGTCGCCGGCGATCAGCCGCTCGGCGAGCGGAGCGTCTTTCGCAACGTCGGGCACGGGGTCGCCAGTCTAGTGCTGGGTCCGGTGTCGGCCAGCCCGGCACTAGAGTTGCGCCCGCGTGCTCCGTTTCCTCGCCCGCAATCGGATGCTGAACTGGCGCTACGGGCGGCTTGCCTGGCGCTACTGCTGGCGCCGCCTGCTGACCGCCTCGGGGCGCCGCTGGCGCACCGACGGCTTCGTCTTCTTCGGCCGCGCGCTGGAAATCGAGATCGGCGCCACCGGGCGGGTCGACTTCGGCCGCTTCGTCTGGATCGGCGACCGGACCAAGGTCCGCTGCCACGAGGGCCGGGTCGAGATCGGCGCGAAGACGGTGATGGGGCAGGAATGCACGATCACCGCCTACCAGCACATCCGCATCGGCCAGCAGTGCGTGATCGCCGACAAAGCGATGTTCATCGACTTCGACCACGGCGTGGTCGAGGTGGAGCGCCCGATCCGCGCGCAGGGCATCTACAAGCGCGACGTCGAGGTCGGCAACAACGTCTGGATCGGCTACGGCGCCTGCATCCTGCGCGGCGTCCGGGTCGGCGACAACGCGATCGTCGGCACCAACTCGGTGGTGACCAAGGACGTGCCCGCCAACGCGGTCGTCGGCGGGATCCCGGCGCGGATCCTGCGCATGCGCGAGGCGCCGGCGCGGCTGCGCTGGGAGCGACCGGTCGAGCCGGATCCGGAGGCGGCGACGACGCTGCAGCCGCCCGCTCCCGACGAACCGGTCACCCCGGCAGAGGAACCGCTCGCCTAATCGACTTCGGCGCGGATCTCACGCGCCCGCTTCTCGACGATCTCGGTGCTCGTCCGCATGAAGTCGGCGATCAGCTCGAGCTCGGAGTTCGTGTAGCCGGAGAGGAACGGGAAGGCCTGCTGGGCGAGGGGGCCGTAGTAGCGGCCCGCCAGCTCCTCGAGCTCGTCGGTGAGCTCGACCATCACCCGGCGCCGATCGCCCGGATCGGCGACCCGGCGCAGGTAGCCCTTGGCGACGAGGCGGTCGATCACCGCGGTGACCGCGCCGGTGGTCAGGCCCGCCGCCTCGGCCAGGTGCCCGGCAGTGACCGGTCCGAACTGCTCGACGATGTCGAGGCAGCGCGCGTCGGTCCGGTTGACCCCGAACCCCCGCGCCGCGGCGTCGTCCATCTGGTCGGTCGCGTTCTGGTTCGCGCGCACCGCGGCGAGCAGTTCCACGATCAATTCGGGCTTCGTCTTCCGGGTCATCTCATCCGTCCCGATCCTGTGTTATCTTGATTTTCAAGATACTTGGGAATCGAGAGAAGTCTACTACCGACCACAGGAGGTCCGGGTGAGCGGTGCGAACGCGATCGAGGCGGTTGATCTGAGGAAGGCCTACGGCGAGGACGTGCAGGCGCTCGACGGCCTCAGCTTCGCGGTCCCGGCGGGGACCGTCTTCGGGCTGCTCGGCCCGAACGGGGCGGGCAAGTCGACGACGGTGAAGGTGCTCACCACCCTCGCCCACCCCGACGGCGGCTCGGCCCGGGTGGCGGGCTTCGACGTGCTCGGCGAACCGGCGCGGGTGCGCGAGGCGATCGGCGTCGTCTCCCAGGCCGGCGGGCTCGACCAGGAGGCGACCGGGCGCGAGAACCTGCGCCTCCAGGGCCAGGTCTTCGGCATGGGCGGCAAGGGGCTGGAGGGGCGGATCGACGAGCTGCTCGGCCAGTTCGGCCTGGCCGACGCCGGCGACCGGCTGGTGCGCGAGTACTCGGGCGGGATGCGGCGCCGGCTCGACGTCGCCCAGGCGCTCGTCCACAAGCCGCAGGTGCTCTTCCTCGACGAGCCGACGACCGGCCTCGACCCGGAGGTGCGGGCGGAGATGTGGGACGAGATCGCCCGGCTCGCGGGCGAGGGCCTGACCGTCCTCCTCACCACCCACTACCTCGAGGAGGCCGACCGGCTGGCGGCGCAGCTGGCGATCGTCGACAAGGGCCGGGTCGTCGCCGAGGGCTCCCCCGACGAGCTGAAGCGGGAGCTGCGCGGCGACGCGATCCACGTCGAGCTCGACGCCGACGCCGAGGAGTCCGCGGTGCGGGCGGCGCTGGAGCGGATCGACGGGGTCAGCGAGGTGCTGATGGACGAGCGCGTCGTCCACGCCCGCGCCGAGGACGGCGCCCGCACCGTGCCCGCCGTGCTGGCGGCGCTCGACGAGGCCGCGCTGGAGGTCGGCTCGGTCACCGTCGCCCGCCCCTCCCTCGACGACGTCTACCTGCGCTTCGCCGGCCGCACCTTCGGCGCCGCCGAGGCAGATGACCGAGAGCGACCCACCCACCGGAAAGGAGCGCACCACTGATGAAGGCCCTGCGCGACACCCAGCACATGACCGTCCGCCACCTGATGGCGCTCTGGCGCCAGCCCTGGTGGATCGCCGTCTCGCTGGTCCAGCCGGTGATCTGGCTGCTCCTCTTCGGGGCGCTGTTCAAGTCGGTGACCGACATCCCCGGCTTCGGCTCGACCAACTACATCCAGTTCCTCGCCCCCGGGGTGGTCGTGATGACCGCCTTCTTCGGCGCCGGCTGGACCGGCATGCCGGTGATCGACGACATCAACCGCGGCGTCATCGACCGCTTCCTGGTCAGCCCGGTGCGGCGCGGCTCGCTGATCTCGGGACGGCTCGCGTCCAGTGCGCTGACGACCGCGATCCAGTCGCTGATCATCGTCGTCCTGGCGCTGATCGTCGGCGCCTCGTTCTCCAACAGCGTCCCCGGCGTGGTGGTGCTGATCGTCGTCTCGGTGCTGCTCGGGTCGGCCTTCGGCTGCCTCTCGATCGGCCTGGCGCTGCTGGTGCGGCGCGAGGAGACGCTGATCGCGACGGTCCAGTTCCTGCTCCTGCCGCTGTCCTTCGTCTCGGTGACCTTCATGCAGAAGAACCTGATGCCCGGCTGGATGCAGACGGTCTCCAAGTTCAACCCGCTGAACTGGGCGGTGGAAGCGGGCCGCAGCGCGGTCAACCCGGACCCCTCCTGGGGCGCGATCGCCGGCAAGACCGGGCTCCTGGTCGCCTTCCTCTGCCTCTGCGGCACCTTCGCCGTGCGCGCGTTCCGCACCTACCAGCGGGCGGTCTGAGCGCGGCGGGGGGAAGCGGCTCAGTGCTGGGCGCCGAGCCGGCGGACGCCGCGGTCGGTGACCGCCCAGATCTTGTCGCCGGTGGCGGTGTAGAGGTCGCCGGCGACGACCCCTTCGGCGCTCAGTTTGCGCAGCACGTTGGTGACGTCGGCGGTTTCGCGTTCGAGCGAGGTGGCGATGGCGATCACGGTGCGGTCGTCGTCGCTGCGCCCGTGCTGGGCGAGGACGGCGAGGATCGAGGCCTCCTCGGCACTCAGTTCGCCGGTCGCGGGGTCGACCGTGGCCGAGGACGCAGCCTCGGTCGGCGGCTCCGCGTCGGGCTCGGCAGAAAGCTCGGTCGCGATCGACGATTTGGCGGTAGGCGCGGGATCGGCCGGCGGCTCGGGGGCAACCGGCGGTGCGGCGGGCGGCTCGGGCTCGATCGAGGCCGGGGCAGGCACCGGGACGGCGGCCGGCGGCCCCGACTCGGCCTGCGTGGCGGGCGGCGCGGAAGGCGAAACCGGCTGCCCGAACTCCGACTCTCCCCCACGCCGCTTGCGGCGGAAGATCGCGGCGCTGAGGACCGCCCCGACGGCGAGCCCGGCGAGCGCCAGGCTACGACGCTGGTCGCTCAGTCGTTGCAGCGGATTGCGGCCGGGCTTGCGCTTCAAGGAGGGCACGTCGCGGAGGTTACCGAGGTCGCGGCCCGACTTTGTCGCCGACCAGCCCTTCGTAGACCTCGGCGGTCTGGGCGGCGACGCCGGCCCAGTCGAAGCTCAGCACGTGCTCCTTGGCTTCGGCGATCAGGCGGGCCTCGAGCTCGGGGTCGGAGAGGACGCGGATCGCCACCTCGGCGAGGGCCTCGGGGTCACTGGCGGCGAAGCGCAGGCCGGCTTCCTCGTGCGGGACGACCTCGCGCAGGCCGCCGGTGTCGGCGACGATGCAGGGGCAGCCGGAGGCCATCGCCTCCAGCGCCACCAGCCCGAACGGCTCGTAGATCGAGGGCACCACGGTGAGGTCGGCGATCGCGTAGAGGGTGTGCAGCACGTCGTCGCCGATCCAGCCGAGGAAGATGCCGTGCTCCATCAGCCCGAGCTCCTCGGCCTGCTGCTTCAGCTCCTCCTCGTGGGTGCCCGATCCCGCCACCAGGAAGCGCGTGCCGGGGACCGCCTCGATCACTTCCGGCATCGCCTCCAGCGCCAGCTGGAAGCCCTTCTCGTAGACGAGCCGGCCGATCAGCAGGACGAGGCGCTCGGCCGGGGCGGCGAACTCGGCGCGCAGGCGCGCCAGGGCGGCCGGGTCGGGACGGGGCAGATCGGCCGGGTCGATCCCGTTGGGGATCGCCGTGATCAGCTTCGGGGGGACGCCGAAGATGTCGGCGACCTGGTCGCGCATGAAGGCCGAGCAGGTGATCACCCGCTGCGAGCGGTTGGTGATCCAGCGCTCGACCCCGTGGATGTAGGACTGCGGGTGGTCTTTGACCCAGCCTTGGTGGCGGCCGTACTCGGTGGCGTGGATCGTCGTCACCAACGGCGCCTCGAAGCGCCGCGCGAGGTGGTCGCAGGCGGCGGCGACGAGCCAGTCGTGGCCGTGGACGAGGTCGAAGTCGAAGCGGTCGCCGAGCTCCACCCCGGCCGCCAGCATGTCGGAGTTCATCCGCTCGACCCAGGCGACGAACTCGCCCAGGTCGGTGGGGAAGCTCGGCTCGCGGATCCGGTGGACGGCGACACCGTTGGCCTCTTCCTCGGCGGGCGAGTCCTCGCCGCCGCGGGTGAGGACGTGGACCTCGATCGCCGAGCTCCACCAGCGCCTCGGAGAGCTTGCGGACGTGGCGCGCCAGGCCGCCCTCGATCAGGGGCGGGTACTCCCAGGAAAGGATCAGGACGCGGGTCACGGGCTGTTCTCGGGGGGACTGCTCAGGGTTCCAGCAGAGGCGTCAGGCTGAGGTCGGGGGCCAGCGAACGCATACGCGGATCGATGTCACGGTCCGATCCTATGGCTTCGTAGAGCGCCTGCGAGTGATCGGTGGCCCGCTGCCAGGCGTAGTCGCCCGCCTGGCCGCGGCGGTCGAGGAAGGCCCAGTCGCTGGCCTGGGCGCCGAGCAGCTCGCGCGCCGCCCGCTCCGCCCGCGGCCCTCGCAGCCCCGCCCGCACGGCGCTCGCGCAGGCGCAGCTCCAGCCGCCGCGTCGCCCAGGCGAGGTCGGCGACCGGCGGCGAGTCCCAGGTCGAGAAGTCCTTGTCCTCGCCCCAGCTGGAGCGGCGCAGGGGGCGGCGCTCCGGCTCGTGGTCTTCGAGCGCCCGCGGGACGGTCAGCAGCCGCACCCCGGCCTCCTCCGCCCCCGCCAGCACCGCGGCGAGCCAGAGCGGCCCCTCCGACCACCAGTGGCCGAGCAGCTCGGTGTCGATCGCGAAGGTGATCAGGCCGCGCCGCCCGTGCTCGGCGCGGTAGTCGCGCAGGCGGGCGGCGACCCGAGCGAGGAACTCGCCGGCCTGGCGCCGCGCCGCCGCCGCCGCGGCCCCCGGGTCGTAGGCGCCGCCGCCGATCCGCCAGAGCCGGATGCCGCGCAGCGATTTGCCGTCGAACTGGGCGTAGGCGGGATCGGAGGGGTAGCCGTCGAGCGCCCAGAGCCAGGAGATCGCCTCCCAGTCGATCGGCAGCGCCACCGGGCCCGCCGCGGTCGCCACCGGGCGGAGCGCCGCGAGCGGCTCCTCGTGGCGGCTCTGGTCGACGCAGAACCACTCGACCCCGGCCCGCCCGAGGCCCCACTCGAGCCCCGGCTCATAGGCGCACTCGGGCAGCCAGAAGCCGCCGTCCCAGCCGAAGCGGCGGCGGTGCGAGCGGATCCCGGCGTCGAGCTGCAGGCGCAGGCCGGCGTCGCTCGCCAGCAGCGGCAGCAGCGCGTGGGTCGCCGAGGAGGCGGCCAGCGCCACCCGCCCCTCCGCCGCCGCCCGCTGGAACGGGGCCAGCGGGTCGCCGCCGGCGGCGTCGAGAAGCTCCAGCGCCCTTTCGTAGCGGTCGCGCTCCGCCGCGCAGGCGGGCTGCAGGTCCGGCGAGACGTCGGCGAGGTCGGCCGCCGCCGAGCCGATCCGGAAGTCGACCAGGAACTGCCGCAGCCGCTGCGCCGCCCCGGCGTCCTCGAGCTGGTCGGCGAGCACCGGGGTCACCGTCATGGTCAGGTCGCGGGCCACCTCCAGCACCGGCAGGTAGGAGCGGATCACCGCGTCGAACAGCCACTCCTCGCCGAACGGGTAGGTCCCGAAGCCCTCGACGTAGGGCATGTGCGAGTGGAGGACGATCGCCAGATCGCCAGCCGAACTGGCGACGCTAGGGCCGGCAGACGGCAAGGAAGTCGAGCGCGCGGTCGAGGTCGCCGCTCCCGAGGCGGAAGTCGGAGGCGGCGATCGCCGGCGTGAAGCGGTCGTAGAAAGGCTTGGTCAGGCCGAGGCGCTGGTGGACGGTGTCCCAGCCGGCCTTCAGCGCCCAGCCGTGGACCCGCAGCTTGCGGGCGTGGAAGAGGCCGAGCAGCTCGACCCGGCCGAAGTGGCCCTCGCAGAGGGCGCGGAACTCCGCCGCCCGGTACTCCTTGATGTGCCAGGGGTTGTCGGACTTCTCCGCCCCCTCCGGCGCCAGCGTCAGCAGGTTCGGGGTGGTGACGTAGACGGTGCCGTCGGGGCCGACCATCGACTTGAAGTGCTCCAGCACCGCGCCGGGATCCTGCACGTGCTCGATCGTCTGCAGGAAGGTGATCGCGTCGCACGGCCGGGAGAAGTGTTCGATCGCGTCGCGCTCGAAGCTCAGGTTCGGCCGCACGTAGCGGAGCCGCGCGTGCTCGTGCGCCTCGGGGTTGGCGTCGACGCCGATCACGCTCGCCGCCCCGGTCCGGGCCAGCAGGTCGGCGCCGTAGCCCTCGCCGCAGGCCATGTCGATCACCCGCATCCCCCCCACCCGCGCCGCGATCCACTCGTAGACCGCCAGGTGGCGCCGGAACCAGTAGTTCTCGGCGGGCACGTCGGGCAGCGTCCGCTCCCCGGTCAGCGGCAGCGGCGGCACCCCTTCGGGCTGGTTTGCCTGCAGGATCTCCTCGGTCACGGGCCGGACCGTATTGCAGCGGACCCACAGGTCACCGTTAGAGTCCCGCGCCGATGCCCGCTTCCCCGACTGCCACGCCGGAGCACATCAAGGACGTCAACACCCGCTACCACGACGCGGCGGCGCGCGAGTACGACTCCAAGTGGGGGATCGACTTCGGCGCGATCGGCCAGGACCAGGTGCGGGCGAAGCTGGAGAAGGCGCTCGGCGGCCTCGACGGGCGGACCTTCGGCGACGCGCTGGAGATCGGCTCGGGCACCGGCTACTTCTCGCTCAACCTGGTGCAGCAGGGGCTGATCGGCAGGCTGACCGCGACCGACATCTCGCCGGGAATGCTGACCCAGCTGGCCAGCACCGCGGCGACGCTGCGGCTCGACAACGTCACCACCGTGGTCACCGAGGCGGAGACGCTGCCGTTCGAGGACGCCAGCTTCGACCTCGTCCTCGGCCACGCCGTCCTCCATCACATCCCCGACCTCGATCGCGCCTTCGCCGAGTTCCGCCGGGTGCTGCGGCCGGGCGGCTACATCGTCTTCGCCGGCGAGCCCTCCCGCTACGGCGACCGCCTCGCGGCGGTGCCGAAGCGGACCGGCGTCCTCGTCGCGCCCGCCTGGCGCCGCGTCGTCGGGGCGCGGGTGCGCGCCGTCGCCGAAGCCGAACAGTCCGACGGGCACTCGCTGGAGGGCGAGGTCGACGTCCATGCCTTCGCCCCCGCCGACCTGCGCCGGCTGATCGAGCGGGCCGGCTTCGAGGACCGCCGCGTCGGCGGCGAGGAGCTGCTCGCCAACGCCTGGGGCTGGGGCCTGCGCACGGTCGAGTCGAGCGCCGAGCCCGAAAGCGTCCCCTTCCGCTGGCGCCGCTTCGCCTTCCGCAGCTACATCGCCCTGCAGAAGGTGGACACCGGCCTGCTCGAGCCCCACCTCCCCGCCGAGCTCTTCTACAACCTGCTCGTCAGCGCCCGCAAGCCCGCGTAGGTCGAAGCGAGGATCGCCTTGACGTGGCGCGGTTCGTGGGCGACCTGCCAATGGGTGAAGCGCAGCGTGGTCAGGCCGGTGGCGGTGTGCACCTGGTCGCGGCGGAGGTCGCGAGCCTGCTTGATCGCGTTGCGGTGGTAGCGCAGTGAGTCGGCCTCGACGACCAGACCCAGGTCCGGCCAATAGAAGTCGACTTCGTAGCCGTTGACGATGACTTTCGTGAGCGGCTGGGGGAGGCCGGCGGCGACGGCAAGCGGGCGGAAGAGACGCTCGAGCTCGGAGTCCGAGAGGCGGAAGGTTTCGGGATCGAGCAGCGCGCGCAGGCGCTTCACTCCGGGCTCACCAGGACGCAGGCCACAGTAACGACGCAGGGAAACGGCGTCGAGGTCGATTCCGCGGGCGGCGTCGGCTTCGTTCACGAGGCGCTCGAGCGAGGCATCGGAGATCGGCGTCGCCGCCTGGTCGAGGATCGTGCGCGCTGGAGTCGTCACCGGGATGCCGCGATGGACGGTGACGTCGACGGCGGGCAACCGGCGGCGACTGCGGACCTTGACGCCATCGAGCCCGCGCCTACTGCGGCGCCGCACGCTGACCTCGATCACTCGCCACTCGGGTCCGACGCCCCAGAGGGCGGCGGCGCTGCCGTGACTGAGCACCGCGTCGCCGCCACAGGCCAGGGCCGCCGCCATCCAACCTCCCTCGCGCGTCAGCACCGGACGGCCGACCGCGTAGACGCCTTGCCTGACGCGGTGCAGGCGTCCCGTCGTGAGCCGGTGGACGATCGCGCCGGGGGTGAATCCGAGGGCGAGCAGATCCGTCCGCGTCAGCACACCATGCTGCCGCCGCGCCAGTCTCCACGCTGCGGCCTTCGCGCTGCAGCGTTTTTGTCGCCATAGCGACATAAAGGCTGCAGCGGGTGAAGTCGCCCCCTCCCGCGGCGCGCTATCGGGTTGCGGGCGCGACTTTGCCGGGGCGCTTTTCGCCGTTGCCGCGGACGCGGAAGAGTTTTTGGCGGGCGTCGATGCCCTTCAGCTTGCGCTCGCCTGCGAAGGAGTAGGAGAAGGGGTCCTCGCCGAGCGCCTCGCGGGTCGGGGTGTCGATCAGAACGCTGCCGGGACGGGCGATGCCGGTGATCCGGCTGGCCAGGTTGACCGAGCGGCCGTAGTAGTCGCCCGACTGGGGCAGCGTCGGCCCGGTCGCGATCCCGGCGCGCAGGACCGGGAACTGGTCGCCTTCGGCGGCCGCCGCGGCCACCAGGCCGAGCGCCGCCTCGACCAGCGGCTCGGCTTGCGGAGAGACAAGCATCACCGCGTCGCCGATCGACTTCACCAGGCGCACCGGCCCGGCGGCGATGCCGGTGGCGAGCTCCTCGAGCCGGCCCGCGACCTCACCCAGTTCCTCCGGCGCGATCTCCTCACCGAGGCTGGTGAACTCGACCAGGTCGGCGAAGCAGATACTGCGCTCGACCACGCCGCCGATCTCCCCGGCCTCGAGGTCGGCGGCCCCGATCACGTCGCGTTTTACCTGCTCGAGCAGGTTGGCCTGAAAGGCGTAGACGAGGAACTCGCTACCCAGCGGCAGCAGGAACTCGACGGTCTCCACAAGGCGGTCGGCGATGTCGCGCTCGCTGTCGCCGGGCGTGGTGAGGTTGCGGACGACCAGCTCGCGGTTCGCCTCCGCCACCCGTGCCGTGGCCATCCCCACGGTGCGCGCGTTACGGAGCAGATCCTCGGTCGGGAACCCGGCGTCGAGCATCACCTTGATCCGCTGGGCGGTGTCCAGGTCGGCTTCGCCCGCGACCCGCTCGTCGAGGTCGTCGCCGTACGGAATGCCGAGCGCGGCCCGGAAGGCAAGCAGCAGCTCAAGGTCGATCCCCGTCTCCGCGGCGATCTCGCGAGCACTGAAGCGGGGGCCGTCGCCGGCGATGGCCCGCTCGACCGGGAGCAGGGTGAGGTGACTGGAGGCGACCGCGTCGCGCAACTCCTCCAGGGACACCCCTTCTCCGGCGAGCTTCTCGAGCAACCCGAGCCGGGCCTCGCGCGCGCCTCCCTCGAGGTCATCGAGAAGGCCCTCTGCGGCGAAGTCGATCTGGGTCCCGCCCGCCATCGGAACCCATTCTTACGCAGCGCGCTCGACTTTTCCCGAGTGGTTCGTCACACCCGCCGTCAGGCGTAGGCGACGGCCCCGCCGCGCCGCGGATCGCCGCCGCCGCGGAGCTCGCCGGTCGCGGGATCGCGGGCGACCGCCTGGACGCCGCCGAAGAAGAGGTTGATCTCGGGGCGCCGGGCGACGGTGATGCCGCGAGCCTCCAGCCGGGCCAGCGCCTCGGCGTCGATCCCCGGCTCCGCCTGCACCACGCCGCCCTCGAAGTGGAGGCGCGGCGCGGCGATCGCCTCGGCCGGGCCCATCCCCTGCTCGACCACCCGGATCACGGTCTGCAAGATCGCCGAGCGGATCCGGTTGGAGCCCGCGCTGCCGACCGCGAGGATCACCTCGCCGTCGCGCAGGACGACGGTCGGCGCCATCATCGAGGTCACCCGGGAGCCCGGCTTGCCCTGGTGGAACCCGAACGGGTTGAGGTCCTCCTCACCCAGCATGTTGTTGAGGATCACCCCGGTCCCCGGCACCAGCACGCCCGAGCCGGAGCCGTTCGAGCAGGTGACCGCCGCGCACATCCCCTCCGCGTCGATCACCGAGATGTGGGTGGTCGAGCCGAGCAGGTCGGCGCGGTGGCGGTTGGCGGCATCCATCGCCTCGACCAGCTGCTCCGGGCCGCTGGTCGGGCCGAGCCGCTCGAGCACGTCGAGCGAGTGGGCGATCAACGTCCCGCCCGAGGACGGTCGCGGGTTGGTCAGCACCTCGGTGCCGCGGAACTCGGCCCGCACCGGGGTGCGCTCGATCGCCGCGTAGGCGGCCAGGTCGCCGCGCCCGAGGGTGCCGCCGTGCTCGACCACGAAGTCCGACAGCGTCGCCGCCACCTCGCCGCGGTAGAACGGCGCCACGCCCTCGGCGGCGAACCGTTCGAGCGCCACCGCGAGCTCCTCGAAGCGGAAGGTCTCCCCCTCGCGCAGGGTCCGCCCGTGCGGCGCGTAGAGCTCCCGCGTCCCCGCCAGCCGCTCCTGGATCGGCGCCAGGATCTCGAGGATGTAGGCCTGCTCGTGGTTGACCGGGGCGCCCTCGCGGGCGAGCCGGATTGCCGGCTTGACCAGCTCCTCCAACGGCATCGAGCCGAAGCGGTGGAGCGCCTCGACCAGCCCCGCCGGCGTTCCCGGCACTCCGCAGGAGACCGGGCCGACGAAGAACGTCTGCGTCGTCTCGGCGTCGAAGACGACGTCGATCGGCTCCAGCTCACCCGTCCGCGGCGTCCCGTCCAACCCGGGGACGGCAACGAAGAAGTCGAGCAGCGTCGTCTCGCCGCGATCGTGGACGGCCATGAAGCCGCCCGCGCCGAGCCCGGTCAGCGGGCTCTCGACCGCGAACGAGGCGAGCACCGCCCCGACCGCCGCGTCGATCGCGTTGCCACCGGCACGCAGGACCGCGGCACCGGCCTCGGCGCTCTCCGGATGCCCTGCCGCGACGACGCCGGGCATCAGTCAGGTCGATCTCGACGCTTTGCCGCCATCCGCGTCCAAGCGTCGGGGCCGCGCGGCGCGCTCAGCCGGGGAGGAACTCGGGGACGTCGATCCCCAGCGTGTCGCCGCCGCCGCGCTGCGTCTGCGGCGGTCGGCCGCGGCCCATTTCTTTGGTCCGGCGGATCGTCGGTTCGGCTTCGACCTGGGCGGAGGAGCGGCGCGGGGCGCCGCGGCCGTCGAAGCGGGTGGCGACGACGGTGACCCAGATCTGGTCGGAGAGCTCCTCGTCGACGTTGGCGCCGAAGATGATGTTGGCGTCCGGGTGGGCCGCCTCGCCGACCACCTTGGCCGCCTCGGAGACCTCGACCAGCGAGAGGTCGGAGCCGCCGGTGATCGAGAGCAGGATCGCGCGGGCGCCGTCCATCGAGGTCTCGAGCAGCGGCGAGGAGATCGCTTTTTCAGCGGCCAGGATCGCGCGGCCTTCGCCGTGCGCCATGCCGATCCCGAGCAGCGCCCGGCCGGCGTCGGACATGATCGTCCGCACGTCGGCGAAGTCGAGGTTGATGACGGCGGGCAGCGTGACCAGGTCGGAGATCCCCTGGACGCCCTGGCGCAGCACGTCGTCGGCGACCTGGAAAGCCTCGACCATCGAGGTCTGCTGGTCGAGCACCTCGAGCAGCCGGTCGTTGGGGACGACGATCAGGGTGTCGACCTCGTTGGCCAGTTCCTCGATGCCTTTGGCGGCCTGCGAGCCGCGTTTGTTGCCCTCGAAGGTGAACGGCTTGGTGACGATGCCGACGGTCAGCGCGCCGACCTCGCGGGCCAGGCGGGCGACCACCGGGGCGGCGCCGGTCCCCGTGCCGCCGCCGGCGCCGGCGGCGACGAAGACCATGTCGGACCCCTTCAGCAGGCGCTTGATTTTGTCCTGCTCGAGGAAGGCGGAGCGGTGACCGACGGCGGCGTCGGCGCCGGCGCCGAGCCCACGCGTCTGCTCGTCGCCGATGTGCACGGTGACGTCGGCGACGCAGAGCTGGAGCGACTGAAGGTCGGTGTTGACGGCCATGAACTCGACCCCGGGGATGCGGGCGTCGACCATCCGGTTGACCGCGTTGACCCCGGCCCCGCCGACGCCGACGACCTTGATCACCGGCTGGTGCGGTTCACCGGAGCCGGGCGCCTCGTAGGCGGGCTCCTCGCGGCCGTAGCGCGGCGTCTGCATGAATTCCTCGCTGGTCTGGCGCGGGCGCGGCTCCTCGGCGAACACCCGTTTCAGGCGGTCCGAGGCGGGCTCGTCGGACTCCGGCGGGTCCTCGCGGCGCGGCTCGGGCGCGGGCGGCTCGGCCTCCGGCTCACCGGCGACGGGGGCCTCGCGGCCGGGATCGGGCCGCGGCTCGCGCGCGGCGGGCTCCTCGTGGCTGACGACCGGCTCCTCGCGGGCGGGCGAGGGCGGCTCGGGAGCGCGCTGGGCCTCCGTCTCCTCCTGGTCGAAGAAGGTGCCCGGTGCCTCGGGCGGATCCGCCGGGGCGTCGGCCCCGGTCGAACGGAAGAGATCTGCGAGGGGACCCTCGCGCATGCTTGCCCGTTTGTTACGCCGAGCCATTCGCCAGGACCTCCTTCGCCAAATCCCGGTAGTAGCTTGCCGCGCTGCTCTCGGAATCGTACTTGAGCACGCTGGCGCCCTTCACCGGGGCCTCGGCGAATTTGATCGCCTTGCGGATCCGGGATTTGAAGACGAGGTCGCCGAAGTTCTCCTCGAGGATTTCGACCGCCTCCTTGGCGTGGATCGTCCGCGTGTCCAGCATCGTCGGCAGGATGCCCTCGATGCGGACGTCGGGATTGAGGTTCTCCTGGATCATCCGGAGCGTGTTCTGCAGCTGGACCAGACCGCGCATCGACAGATACTCGCACTGAACGGGGACGATCACCTTGTTGGCGGCCGTCAGCGCGTTGATCGTCAGCAGGCCGAGGCTCGGCGGCGTATCGATGCAGACGTAGTCGTAGTCGCCCGCGACCTCCTTGAGCGCTTTCTGCAGCGTGCGCTCGCGGCCGATCTTGGTGCTCATCGCGATCTCGGCGGCGGCCAGGTCGATCGAGGCGACGGCGATGTCGATCTCCCGCTTGACGATGATCTCGGAGATCGGCATGTCGTTGACCAGCACGTCGTAGAGGCTGTGTTCGACCTTGTCCGGATCGATGCCCTGGGACATCGTCAGGTTGCCCTGCGGATCGAGGTCGATGCAGAGGACGCGGTAGCCGGACTCGGCGAAGGCGACGGCCAGGTTCAGGGTGGTGGTCGTCTTGGCGACGCCGCCCTTCTGGTTGGCGAAGGCGATGATGTCCGGCTGCGTCACCGGCTCGGTCGGCTCCGGCTCGGCGGGCTTGAGGAAGTCGAGGCGGGTCGGCGCGATCAGGTCGATCGCCTTCATCCGCCCGTCGCCCGGCTCGTCGTCGTCGTTGGAGTCGTTGATCGGCCGCTCGTCGATCTCGTCCTCCACCGGGACCGGCGCAGGGGTCGGCTCGACCACCGGCGGGGCGAGAGGAGGCGCGGGCGCTGCGGCGACGGGCTGCGGCTCTACGGGGGCGGGAGCGGACGCTGCGGCGATGGGCTCAGGCTCTACAGGAGCAGGAGCAGGAGCCGCGGCGACGGGCTCCGGCGCGGCGGGCGCGGGCTCTTCGTCGTATTCGTCCTCGTATTCCGGCGCGTCGTCGTATTCTGGCTCGTAGCCGGGTACCGGCCGCTCGGGGACGGCCTCTTCCATCCGCGCCAGCTCTTCTTCGAGCGGATGCGTGTCCTCAGTCACGACGGGCTCCGGATTCTTCTTCTTGCGGCTTAGAAATCCCATTGCGCGGATATTCGGATGCGAACGTCTTTTTCCTGCCGTAAGACGAAATTGCTAGGAATTGCCCGATACCCGAACTTCTCGACAAGCGGTTGGTCATCGTCACCGGCAAGGGCGGCGTCGGCAAGACGACGGTCTCGGTGGCCCTCGGAATGCGGGCTGCGGCCGAAGGCAAGCGGACGATCGTCTGCGAGGTCAGCTCCCAGGAGAACGCCTCGCGGATGTTCGAGCACACCACCGTCGGCTTCCACGAGGTCGAACTCGAAAAGAACCTCTGGGCGATCTCGATCGACCCCGACGAGTCGATGCGCGAGTACGTCCTGCTGCAGCTGAAGGTGCGGGCGATGCGCGACATGCTCTTCCGCAGCCGCATCTTCAACTACCTCACGGCGGCGACGCCGGGGCTGAAGGAGCTGGTCACGATCGGCAAGATCTGGGAGCTCGCCCAGCTCGACCGCAAGGTGAAGTCGGGGCGCAAATACGACACCGTGATCGTCGACGCCCCCGCCACCGGCCACGGCATCGGCTTCCTGCAGACGCCGCGCACCTTCGCCAACATCGCCCGGGTCGGTCCGATCCACTCGCAGGCCCAGACCCTCGACAACTTCATCACCGACCACGACGCGACCGGGGTGGCGATCGTCGCCCTGCCGGAGGAGATGCCGGTCAACGAGACGGCGGCGCTGGAGCACGACCTGGTCACCGAGGTCGGCGTCGCGGTCGACCGCGTCTACCTCAACGGGCTCTACCCGGAGCGCTTCTCGAAAGCGGAGGCGGAGCAGCTGAACGCCCTGGCGACGGGCGAGGACGGGGCGGCGAAGGCGGCGGCGCGGGCGGCGCTGTCGGAGTTCGGCCGGGCGCGTTCGCAGCGGGCGCAGCTCGCGAGGCTGCGGCGCCGCGCCGAGGCGCCGGTCAAGACCCTGCCCTTCCTGTTCGAGCCCGACCTCGGGCCGGAGGCGGCGCGGCTCCTCTCGAAGAGGCTCGGATGAGCGCCAAGGGCCCCCGCCTCACCGACGCCCTCGAGGGCAAGGAGGTGGTCATCTGCGCGGGCTCCGGCGGGGTCGGCAAGACGACCACCTCGGCGGCGATCGCGACCGGGCTGGCCGAACGCGGGATGAAGGTCTGCGTGCTGACGATCGACCCGGCGAAACGGCTGGCCGACTCGCTCGGGCTGGCGGAGCTCGGCAACGACGCCCGCCGGGTCGACCCGAAGCTCTTCGAGGAGCAGGGGGTCGAGATGAAGGGCGAGCTGTGGGCGATGATGCTCGACCCGAAAGCGACCTTCGACGACCTGATCGCCCGCCAGGCCCCCGACGAGGAGTCGCGCGACCGGGTCCTTGAAAACCCGATCTACCAGCAAATCTCCGGCGCCCTGGCGGGCTCGCAGGAGTACATGGCGATGGAGAAGCTGTTCGAGCTGCACACCGAAGGCGAGTACGACGTGCTCGTCCTCGACACGCCGCCGAGCCGCAACGCCCTCGACTTCCTCGAGGCCCCGCGCCGCCTCACCCAGTTCATCGAAGGCAAATCGCTGAAGGTCTTCATGAAGCCGACCGGGTTCGCGGCGAAGGTCGCGGGAAAAGGCGCGACGGTCGCCCTCAGCGTGATGAAGAAGATCGTCGGCTTCGACCTGCTCGCCGACCTGGCCGAGTTCTTCAACGCCTTCAGCGGCATGGTCGACGGCTTCCAGGCGCGCGCCAAACGGGTCAACAAACTCCTTGCCGCGCCGACCACCTGCTTCCTCGTCGTCTGCGGTCCCCAGGGCGAGCCGATCGACGAGGCCGTCTACTTCCACCGCAAACTGGTCGAGGCGAAACTGCCCTTCGGCGGCGTGATCGTGAACAAGGTCCACTACCCGGCCGAGAATCTGCGTGGCGAGTCCGAGGACCTGCCCGCGACCCTGGCCGAGAGGCTCGGCGACGAGGATCTCGCCAAGCGCGTGGCGGCGAACTTCTCCGACTACCAGGCCCTGGCCGAGCGCGACGCTCGCAACATCGAGCACCTGGCCCGGGAGATGCGGGCGACCGGCGTGATCCGCGTCCCCTACCTCGACGAGGACGTCCACGATCTGGCCGGCCTGGCGCAGATCAACCGGTACCTCTTCGCCACCGGCGAGGAGCGCGTCGCGATGGCCGCGGGCCGCGCCTAGCGTCGCTCAATCGAGGGGGCCGGGCGGCCGATAGTTCTCGTGTGGACCGCGCGTACCGCAACCTGATCCTGCCCGGGGGCCTGGTCGCCATCGGCGCCTGGCTGGCGTTCGCCACCACCGACACGGGCGACTATTCGAGCGACGCCGGACCGGCGATCTCGGCTCTCGACCACGGCCACGTCGGCGCCTATCTCTCCTCGCACCCGGTGATGGGTCCCTTCGCCACCCTCTTCGAGGCGCCCTTCGCGCTCCTGGGCCAGGGCGAATTGGCCGCCTACCACTGGGCCTCGTTCGGCTGCGCCCTAGCCCTCGTCGCGCTCGGTCGGCTGCTGTTCGGCCTAGCCCGGGAGCACGGCGCAACGGACCTTGGAGCGACGCTGATCGCCGTCCTCTGCGTGCTCAACCCGATCACCGTCGACGCGTTCCAGGCCGGCCACCCGGAGGAGCTTCTGACCGCCGCGCTCGCGATCGGCGCCGTCGTCGTCGCCGGCCAGGGTCACAGCGTCCGCGCGGGGCTCTTGCTCGGGCTCGCCGTCGCCACCAAGCAGTGGGCCGTGCTGGCGATCCTCCCCGTCCTCATGGCCCTCCCCTCCGGCCGACGCCGTGCCGCCGCGATCGGCCTCGGGATCCTCGCCGTGCTGACCCTCCCCGACCTGATCGCGTCCCCGGAGGCCTTCTTCCACGCGCAAGGGAACGCCGCGTCAGGTGGCGGGAACGCGACGATCTGGAGCGCCTGGTATCCGATCTCTCCCGCCACGGTCCACCACGTCGTCGGCGGCAGCATCACGCTTCATCGGATACCGACGGCCCTGCAGCCGCTGACCCACCCCCTTGTCGTCGCCACCTTCCTGATCGTGCCGCTCGCCGTCTGGGCCTGGCGCGGCAAGTTCGGGCTCGACCCGGAGCGGGCGATCGCCCTGCTGGCCCTGCTCGCGCTGCTGCGTTGCGCGCTCGACCCGGTCGACAACCTCTACTACCACGCTCCCCTGCTGCTCTCGCTGCTGGCCTGGGACGCCGTTCGACCCCTCGGTCGCCTCCCCCTGCGGGGGCTCTGCGGGACCGCGTTCGTCCTGTTCTTCTGGCGCTGGTCGAACAACCTCGGCGACCTCGACGCATTCAACCTCGCCTATCTCGCCATCATCGTCGGCGCGGGCGGCCTGATCGCCTCGCGCGCCTTCGGCCGTCGCGCCACCTCGGCGCGGCAGAGCCGTTCCGCCCAGGTCCTGGAAGCCGGCTAGCCGATCCCGCACGCCTCGACGCCGGCGCCTTCGGCGGCGACCTGCCATGGCCGTGGCGAATCCCCGCGCGGCAGTCGGAGGCCGGCCTCGGCCGCCGGGCGAAGGACCCCCAAGCCGAAATTCGGCGATTCCGCAAAACGTCCCAGCGCGATTTCGATCGGCGCCGAAGAGCGATTGACGAGATCGATCGAGCCGACGTCGGCCGGGATGCCAAGCGGCGTCTCGGGGTCGATCGGGTGGCACGCACGAGGGCGGCCGGACGCGGGTGCGAGTTCCACCCCGAGCGCACCGATCAGGGTTTCATCGGCCAGGACCCCGAAGAGGCTCGCGTGTTCGAGCAGTTCACGTTCCCCGTAGGCGGGCGACCCGAATCGACCGACGGCGTCTCGGTACTGGGCGACCGTTGCGTCCACACGTTCGACCTCGATGAAGTAGCCCGGATGTGCCGCGGACCCGGCCAGCTGGACCGCGGCGAGCACCGATCGCGTCGCCTCGGTGAACCCGAGCCACGTCGTTCGTTCGCGATGCAGAATCGAGATACCCCCCAGCATCGCCACCACGGCGACGGCCGTCACCGCGATCGTGGCGACTCGCGGAAGCCGCACGTCGCGCATCGCCTCGCCGGCGACGAGCAGGATGAAGACGGCGCTCGGATATTGGAAGCGGCTGGAGATCGGCGGGCGATCGAAGGTGCGATCGAGCCCGGCCAGGATCCAAAGTGCAAAGACGATGGCCAGCGCGACCGCGAGCCCTCGGGATACGCGGCCCGCGCGGGCGATCTTGACGGCGAGCGCGACCGCCGCGAGAGCCGCGATGACCAGGAAGATCACCGGAGGATGCCCCGGATCCGAGACGCTGTTGACGTCCTGGCCGAAGAGCGCGGCGAAGCCGGCGCCGGCCGCGTCGAACACGTAGGACGGCAGGTGGACGATGTTGTGGACGGCGACGTGGTGGTGGGCCTGATGCCCCCAGCCGATCCACCAAAGCGCGTAGACGGCGATCGGGACGACGGCGACGAAGGCACGGTCGCGACGTGGTCGCGGGCCGAGCAGGACGTCGACCACGGCGGCGACGGCGAAAGGGATGCCGACGCTGCCGAACGCGAGCGCGACCACGATGAGGACGGTGGCGATCCAGTCGCCGCGCCGGTCGCCCCGGTCGAGTGCGACGAGCGCCCCCACCCCGGCGGCGACGCTGCCGAAGAACCCCACCTGGAACGCCCAGAGCAGGTCTTCGGAGGCGGCACCGAGGAACAGGATCGGCAGGATCGAGGCGAAGGCGAGCCACTCCCCCACCCGCACCCGCAGGTAAGCGAAGATCAGCGCGGCCGCGATCGCGAAGACGAGCATCGCGACGACGTAGAAGGGCACCGCGGAGGTCATCCCGAACGTCGCCTGCAGAACCTTGTAGATCAGCGCGGGCGCGGCGATCAGGTGCTCGTGGAAGGGATCGAAGAAGGCTGACGGGGACCATCCGGGACGCCGGATCAGCAGCTCCCACTCGTCGTAGATGAAGCTGTACCGCGTCCCGTTGGCGACGAGATATACGAAAGACGCGACTATCGCCGCGCCGGCACAGGCGACCGGTAGCCGCCTGTCGGAAGCCGTCAGCTCGCCCCGCGCTTGCCGAAGTGCTCGAACTCTAGGTGCGAGACTTCCCAGTCCGAATCCGGGACCGGGAAGAGGTGGCGGACGCGCGGGGTGTTGATCCGCTCGCGGTGCTGTAAGTCGCGCTCTTCGGCGGCGGGCCACTCGAGCGAGTGCCCGGAGGAAGTCTCCTGGTCGACCTCGTCGAGCCAGTGGGTCGCGGTGACCTTGATCTCGCCGGGGCCGGGGATCGGCTCGAGGATGCGGGTTTCCGTGTGGTCGTCCTCCTCGGGCTCCTCGCCGCCCAGCTCGACCGCGCCCGCGAGCGGGTCGCCGAGGTACTCCTCGGCTTCGCGGATGTCGGCGGCCATGCCGTCGAAGATCTCCTCGGCCGGCGCGGCCTCGGCCTCGAGAGTGGGCTCGGGCGCCTCGACGATGCGGAACTCGTCAAGCGGCACGTTCTCCGCTTCGCGTCCGGGCGTGGCGGCGGCGGGCTCCTCGTACACGTCGACCTCCTCGGCCTGCTCTTCATCTTCTTCCGCGTAGACCGTGATCTCGGCGTCGCCCGCTTCCAGACCGGTCGCGATCAGGGTCTCGTCGGCGGTCGCCGAAAGGTCGCTGCCCAGCTCGCCCAGGGCGGCCTGGCGCAGGAGGCGGCGGACGCCGTCCTCGATCCAGGTCGCCAGCTCGATCGCCCCGTCGAGGATGCGGCCGTTCATCAGCGCGCGCTCCAGCTCGAGCACTTCCTCGACCCGCTCGCGGGCCTCGATGCGGGTGAAATTCTCGTCGGCGATCAGGGCGGAGGCGCGCAGCGGCAGCGAGGCGCCGACCGGGCCGTGGCCCTCCAAAACGGCTCGCAGAGCCAAAAGGTGGTCGGAGAGGCCTTCCATCGCGCTCTCGCGCTCGCAGCCCATCTCGAAGCGGCCGACCGCCCAGGACAGGGCGCTGTCGGGATCGGGGAGCTGCTCCAGGAGCGCGGCGAAGTCGGCGAGTGCGGCGCCCTCCTCCTCGGAGAGGCGGTAGCCGCCGGGGCGGGTCGCGGGCGCGCCGGTGGTGATCCGGCGCCAGGTGTCCTCGCCGGTCGGGGCGAACGCGAACGGGCCGAGGCCGATGCCGCCGACCTTGTACATCCGCATCACGCTGATCAGCTCGCGCAGCTGGTTGAGGGCCTCGTCGGCGCCGTGGTCTCCGCCCTTGTTCGGCGACGGCGAGGAACTGCGGCTCCCAGGCGGCGCGGCCCATGCCTTCGCTGCGCATCGCCTCGACCGGCGCGGCAACCTGGTCGGCGCGGACGATCCGGACGCCGTTCGGCAGCTGCAGCCGGTTCATCGACATCCGCAGCCCGACGATCGGCACGATCAGGACGTCGGCGTCGTCGGCGCTGCGCGCTTCGGCGTCCAGGGTCGCGATCTGCTCCTCGAGCCGCTCGCGGTCGAGCGCGAACCCGGTGCTTCCATCCCAAAGTCCGATGAAGAAGACCTCCAGCATGCGCTCGGCGCGGGTCCCCGGTTCGGCCGGGACGAGCTCGCCGCGGGCCTCCAGGTAGGTGGAGGCCACCCCGGCCTCGACCACGGCCTCGCGCGCCGCGTTCCAGCCGGGCAGCCCGTGCAGCTCGGCGGTCCGCTCGGCCACGTAGCGGCCGGTCTGCGGGACGTAGCTGTAGAAGGGCGAGTCCTCGGCGGTGTCGGTGGCGACGTCGAAGGGGATCTGCTCGCCTTCGGCCACCATCGCGTTGAAACGGGTCGCGGCCTCGGTGGCGAGGCGGCGGAAGCTTTCGTTCAGCAGGAAGTCACGCACGCGGCCATCTTTCGCCCGCCGCCCCGGCCTCCTGCGCCTGCACGACGCCTTGCAAGCGCCGGCGGCTCCCCTACCGAGGACTCCCTTATCTGGGGGAAGGGCGCCTAGGCGAGGGCGGTCTCGGCCGGTTCGCCGAGCAGCCAACGGGTGCCGTAGGTGCGCATGTCTTCGATCAGCGGCGCCAGCGCCTCGCCTTTGCCGGTGAGCGCGTACTCGACCCGCGGCGGGACCTCCGGATAGGTGTGCCGCTCGACGATCCCCTCCTCCTCCAGCGCCCGCAGCCGCAGCGAGAGGGTGCGTGGGCTGATCCCCTCGAGCGAGCGTTCGAGTTCGCAGAACCGGCGATTGCCTTCGGCCAGGTCCCGGATCACCAGGAGCGTCCACTTGCCGCAGACGACCTCGGCGGTCTTGCAGACGGGGCATTCCGAGTTGGTTTGAGCACTCATCAGAGAAAGGGGACGTTCGTTGCTGCTTCATAAAGTGTAGCTACATAGCTTCAACTACTGAAGCTTTGGCGGATATCCGATGGGATCTGCCTCCGGAGTCCCCCTCAGTCCCTAAAGGAGCGACCGGAAATGCCGATGGGACTACGTAATGCCATCGCGCGCGCGCAAACCGGCCTCTGGCGAGGACGGCTTCATCATCATCGAGGTGCTCGTCAGCGCCGTGATCCTGGCGATCGTCGCCGGCGCGGTGCTGACGCTGATCTCGGCCACCACCCGGTCGGCCGCCTCCGGGCGCACCCACTCGACGGCCTATGGCCTCGCCCAGGAAGACCAGGCGCGGCTGCGCGCGTTGCGCATCTCCACCCTCAACGGGCTGGATGAAACGGAAAACGAAGAGACGATCGGCGGGACGACCTACACGATCGAATCGACCGGCACCTTCGTCAACAACTCGACCGGCACGGTCTCCTGCACCGAATCGAATGCCTCGGCGGACTACGTGCAGATCACCTCGACCGTGACCGCCCCCACGCTGCTCAACCCGGTCTCGCTGCAGAGCATCATCTCGCCGTCCTCCGGCTCGCTCGACCCGAGCCACGGGACGATCTCCTTCCAGGTCAACAACGCCCTCGGCACGGGCGTCTCCGGGGTGTCGATCACCGGCAGCGGCACCGGCAACTTCACCGGCACCACCGAATCCAGCGGCTGCGCGGTCTTCGCCGACCTGCCCGCCGGCAATTACAAAGTGACCGCGACGGCGAACGGCCTGGTCACCCCGGAAGGGACCACTACCTGGGAAAAAGAACAGGTCGGGGCACCGGCCAGCAGCACCCAGCAGGTGTCCCTCCGCTTCGACACCCCGGGGACGGTCAAGCCGAGTTTCGTCTACAAGGAGCCGACGAAAACGACTCCGCTCCCGGCCGCCTTCGTCGATTCGATGGAGCTCTACGACAGCGAAAACGAAGCGAAGACGCTCACCTTCGGCACGCCCAATCTGACCACTCGCTCCTCGACCCTGGAAGACAAAGCCGTCTTCCCGTTCAAGACGAAATACGCGGTCTACGCGGGCTCCTGCACGACGAACAACCCGGACCCCGAAAGCAAGAGCATCAACGCGGCGGCGATCGCCAGCGTGGCGGTCACCGGCGGCGGTACCTCGACGCCGACGATCCAGATTCCGGCCCTGAACCTGACCGTGACCTACAACAGCGCCGTGGTCAAAGGGGCCAAGGTGATCGTCACCGACGCCAACTGCAAGTACAACGGCTCGAACGTAAAGCGGGAATACACCACCAACAAACTCGGCCACATCGTCAACAGCGGCACCTCCGCGGAACTTGAATCGACGACCGAAGCCGTGGGCCTGCCGTTCGGTACCTACACGATCTGCGCCTCCGCGTCGGTCAAGAACGGCACCACGACCGAAACTCGACGGGGCTCGGTCACCGGGGTCGCCGTCAACAACCTGACCACCGCGGTCTCGAAAACCGTCGCGTTCAGCGAAAAGGGCGAATGCACGTGACGCGCTCGGACCTCAAGGACGAGAGCGGGACGACGATCGTCGAACTCCTGGTCGGCATCTCGATGGGGATGATCGTGTTGGTCGGCCTGACCTTGACGCTCGTCAACGTCCTCCACGGGACCGCCCGGGTCGACGCCCGGGTCGAGGCCACCGACAACGCCCGTATCACCGTCGCGGGGATCATGGAACAGCTTCATTCCGCCTGCGTCTCACCGCAGATCGCCCCGATACAGAAAGGCAGCACCGGCACCACGCTGATCTTCTGGCACGCCGCACCGGGCGAAGCATCGGCCGTCCAGCCGACCCCGGTGAAATCGAAAATCGTGCTCAGCGGCGCCACGCTCACTGAGTACAACTACGCGAAGACGGCGGGCAACAGCCCGAAGCTGTGGGAATTCGAACCCGAAACCGGGGGCAACAAAACGATCCTGCTGAGCAACGTCGCGGCTCCCCCCGAAACCAGCTCGATCTTCAGCTACGAAAAATTCGAAAAAGGCAAACAGATTCCGATGACGGCGACCGAACTCACCACGGTGCCGGAAATCGTGATCCGCGTGAACCTCGCGCTCACCGCGAGCCCGCGCAACGCGCCGGTAGCCGACAAAAGCTCGGCGGCCACGATCGAGGATGGCGCGACGCTGCGCCTGACGCCTCCCTCGTTCAACAGCGAAGCGAGCGCGCTGCCATGCCAGTGAAAGCCAAGGACGAGCGGGGTTTTACGATGATCATGACGGTGATCGGGATCACCCTCGTCGTGTTGCTCGCGACGGTTGCCGTCACCGCGGTCAACGGCAGCACTCAGAGCGCCGGCCGTGACCTTCTGCGCAAGCAGGCTTACGAGGCGGCGCTGGCCGGTCTCAACGAATACGCGTACCACCTGCACGCGAACAGCTCCTACTGGGCGAAGTGCACGGAAGCCGTGCCGAGCACCGAAAAATCGGCGCTGAATCAGAAGGGCTCGACCACCAACCGGCGGCCGGTCCCCGGCGGCAGCGGTGCCACCTATGCGCTCGAACTCATGCCGGCGACGGGTTACACGAGCTGCAACCCGGCCAGCATCGAAACCGCGACCGCCAGCATGCTCGAGGGCCTGGAACCGCTGAAGGGGACTTTCCGCGTCCGCGCCACCGGCTTCTCCGGCAGCGTCCAGGTGAAAGTCACCGGCACCTTCAAGCCCGCCAGCTTCCTCGACTACGTCTACTTCACCCAGCTGGAGACCTCCGACCCGGTCACCTACGGCAACCCAGAACTGATCAAGGCCGCCCAGCGCCAGTGCGTCAAGACGATCTACGAAGGCCGCTACGCGATCCCGCTGGAGAACGAAAAGGGCGAATTCCTGAACGAAGAAGGCCAGGTCACCACGAAGGAATCGAACGCCGAATTCTGCGACGTGATCTCGTTCGTCAGCGCCGACAACGTCAAGGGCCCGATGCACACCAACGACGCCTTCGTCTACTGCGGCAGCCCGACGCTGGGACGAAAGGCCGAAGACCCGATCGAGGTCAGCTATCCGGTCGCACCCGGCTGGTTCCAGACCAAGAAGCTGCCGCGTGAAACCTCCGGCGGTTGCTCGGGCAGCAACGCCAACGTGAAGGGCACCTTCCAGATCAACTCGCCGGCGCTGATCCCGCCCGAATCGAACTCCGAACTGTCGAAAATCGCCGAAACCGGCTACAAATTCTCCGGCGAAGTCAGCATCTGCCTCGAAGGCTCGACGATGAGGGTCGGCGCGGGCAAATCGTGTGGCACGACCAAGATCGCGTTCCCGCCCAACGGGGTGATCTACGTCAGCAACAAGAATAACGAATGCAAAACCGAATACACGCCCTTCAACGTCGCCTACGAAACGACCGGCACCAACACCTGTGGCAACGTCAACATCGTCGAAGGCAAGTACGCGAAGCCGTTGACGATCGCAGCTGCCAACAACGTGCTGATCAAAAGCAACGTCGAAAAAACGAACGAAGAAGGCATGCTCGGGCTGATCGCGACGAACTTCATCCGCGTCTACCACCCGGTGGAACTGGTGCATCCAAAAGAATGCACTGGCAGCGGGAGGAACAAAGTCTGCACCGAAAACGTGAACATCACCGAATGCGAAGGCAACGTGACCGGCTCGCTGGAAAACCTGAAGATCGAAGCCGCCCTCCTGGCGCTCCAGCACTCCTTCATCGTCGACAACTACAAGTGCGGAAACCAGCTCGGCTCGTTGAAGGTCGTAGGTGCGATCGCGCAGAAATTCCGCGGCGCGGTCGGCACCACCGGCAACAGCGGCTACGTCAAGGAATACGAATATGACGACCGCCTCAAAACCACCGAGCCGCCGAGCTTCATCGAGCCGATCAAATCCGACTGGGTGATCGGGCGCGAGACCACCGAATAGGTAAGCGATTCCCGTCCTTTCGGGGTCTGCAACGCCTGAGTCTTGTTCAAGGAATCGGCCGGCCCGGTCGATTAATAGGGCGTCGGCCGGCCGCCGGTTCCCTTCACGCCTATGAGCTCGATCTTCACCAAAGACATCAGCATTCCCCGCCCCCGGCGACCCGAATTCCGGCGCCCGGAACTGCGGCGTCCCGAACTACGGCGCCCGGAACTGCGGGTCCCGGAATTGCGCCGGGGAGGCGGCTCGCGGCCGACCCTCGGCGGACCGACGATCTCGATGCCCCGCCTTCACCACGGAGCCCCCAAAGGTGGCGCCGTCGTCGGCCTGGAGATCGAGGCGGGCAGCGTCGCCGCGGTCGAAGTGAGCGGCGGCGGCACCGTCCAGATCAGCAAGGCGGGCATCCGATCGATGCAGCCGGAGGCCTTCCGCGACGGCGAGGTCGCCGAGCCCGACGCCGTGGCGGCAGCGCTGCGCGCCCTCTTTGACGAACACGGCTTCAGCCGTCAGGTTCGCCTCGGCATCGCCAACCAGCGCCTCGTGGTGCGGACCCTGCGCCTGCCGGCGATCGAGAATCCGAGCGAGCTGGACTCGGCGGTCCGCTTCAGCGCCCAGGAGCAGATCGCGATGCCGCTCGACGAAGCGGTGATCGAGCACCGCGTGGTCGCCGGCGTCCCCGCCACCGCGGAATCCCCGGCCCGAATCGACGTGATGGTGGTGGCCGCGCGGCGCGAGATGATCCTCGCCTCGCTACAGCCGCTCCGCGACGCCGGCCTCGAACCGGTCGGAGTCGATCTCTCCGCCTTCGGCATGGTCCGTGCCGTCGCCGATTTCGCCGGCCCGGTCGAGCCGACGATCGCAGGAGACCCGGCCACGGCGGCGCCCGCGACCCTCTACTGCAACTTCGGCGACACCACCAACCTCGCCGTCGCGCGCGGCCGCTCCTGCCTGTTCACCCGGATCTCCGCCGTCGGCCTCGAGGACATCGCCGGCGGCCTCGTCTCGGCCACCGGCCTGAGCCACCAGCACGCGACGATGTGGCTGAACCACGTCGGCCTGCGGCGGCCGGTCGAGGAGATCGAGGGCGACGCGTCGACGGTCGCACGGACGCGCCGGGCGCTCGAGCACGGCGTCGCCTCGCTGGTCGACGAGCTGCGGCTGAGCCTCGACTTCTACGCCGCCCAGGAGACCGCGGCAACGGTCGAACGGATCGTCCTCTGTGGCACCGGCAGCGCCATCCCGGAGCTCGCCACGGAGATCGAATCGGGGATCGACCTGCCGATCACGGTCGGCACCCCTGCCGCACTCGCCGGCTACGACGCGGCCACGGCGGCGCGCTTGACCTTGCCCCTCGGACTGGCCCTGGACGCCTGATGCGCCCCGTCAACCTGATCCCCAAGGAGGAGCGTCCCGGAGGCCACAAGCCGCTGCGCGCGGGACCGCTCGCCTACATCCTCATCGGCGCCCTGGCGGCGGCCTTGATCGCGATCACGGCGCTCGTCGTGACCGAAGGCAACGTCTCCGACGGTAAGACCGAAGTCGCCCAGCTGGAAGCGGAACAGGTGAGCCTCACCGCCAAGGCACAGTCCCTCAGCGCCTACACCGAATTCGCCACCGTCCGCGAACAGCGCCTCGCCACCCTGACCAGCCTCGCAAACAGCCGCTTCGATTGGTCACGCGTCCTGCACGAACTGTCGCTGGTTATCCCCACCGACGTCCAGCTCACCGCCCTCGCCGGCAGCGGCTCCCCCGTGGAGGCAGCGAAGAACGGCGCCGGCATCGGGTTGCGGACCCCGGTCGCCGGGCCGGCCCTGGAATTGGTCGGCTGCGCTAGGCGCCAGTCCGGCGTCGCCGGACTGATCGAGGCACTCAAGGACATCGACGGGGTCACCCGTGTCGGTGTCCAGGGGTCGACCACCAGCAGCGAATCGAGTGGCGGCAATGCGACCACTGCCTCGACCTGCGGCGTCAAGGACGCGGCGCAGTTCCAGATGGTCGTGGCGTTCGACGCGGCGCCGGTCGAAGCGGCCGAAGGCGTCGAAGAGGCCCCGGAAGCGACTGCCGAATCGACCGAAGCCAGCACCGAAACCGAATCCTCGGAATCGTCCGAAACCACTTCTGAAGAAACGCCGTCGGCAGAAGGCGGGACGCAGTGATGAGCTCCTCGGTCCGCACGATCGTCGCCGCCGTCCTCGTCGCCGCCGCCGCGATCGCCTTCTGGACGCTCGCCCTGAGCCCGGCGCGTAAGGAAGACGACAAACTCAACAGCCAGGTGGAGACCCTCCAGTCGAGCGTCGACGCGGCGCACGGCGAACTCGCCCGGGCGACCGCCGCCAAGCACTCCTTCCCGACTGCCTACCACCAGCTGGTCGAGATGGGCCAGGCGGTGCCGGCGACGGATGAAACGCCCTCGCTCCTGGTCGAACTCGAAACCCTCGCCGACCAGTCGGGAGTCAAGTTCGAAAGCATCCTGCTGGAAGCGAGCGGCGAAGAAGTGGCCGCGACCGTCCCGGAAATAGCCGCGGCGCCGGAAGTCGGCAGCTCGACCGCGGTCCCCGCGTCCGAAGTCATCCCGGCAACCGAGGTCGAAGCCGCGCTGCTCCCGCTCGGATCCTCGATCGGCACCGCCGGCCTCGCCGTGATGCCTTACTCGCTCACCTTCAACGGCACCTTCTTCGGGATCGCGAAGTTCATCGGCAAGGTCGACGGGCTGGTCGAATCGGGCAAGGCGGACGCGATGACGATCAACGGGCGCCTGGTCACGATCGGTGGCTTCTCGCTCTCCACCGATGCCGGAGAAGAAGAAGGTGAAGCATCGGGTGCAGGCGGCTCGGCCAAATTGACGGCCACGTTCTCGGTCACCACCTACCTGACCCCCCCAGGCCAGGGCATCACCGCCGGCGCCTCGCCGAGCAGCCCGGCCGAAGCCTCGTCGGAGACGGTGGCGGCGGAATGAACTGGCTGAAGAAAGGGCCGGAGCTGAAATTCTCCGAGCTGCGCGTCCCGGGCTTCCTCGAGGACCTCTGGTACGACCTGAAGGACCGCCATTTGCTGCCGCTGGTCGCGCTGCTAATCGTGGCGATCATCGGCGCGCCGATCTACTTCAAGAACAAGAACGATTCGGAATCCGAACCGGTGGCGACGCCGACCATCGCCACCGGATCCGCGGCCGCCACGGGTGGCGACAGCATCGTCGTCGCCCGCTCGACCCCGGGCCTGCGCGACTATCGCCGACGGCTGAGAGCGGATCAGCCCCTCGACCCGTTCAAGGGCGAGACCGGTGAAGCAAACACCGAAACCGAAGTCAGCACCGAAGAAGCAACGGCGACGCCGGTCGCACCGGAAGAAGCGACCGTGATCGGCGGCGAAGAAACGAGCTTCCCCGAAACCGGCGGGGCCTCGACCGGTAGCGAAGAATCGTCCTCCTCCGGCAGCGAATCCGTCAAGACCCAGACCCGCTTCGCCAACGCCTCGATCGACGTCCGCGTCGTCACCCTCCCCCCCAGCTCGACCGAACAGAAGGCAAAGAAGTCGAAGCCGAGGCTCGAAGTTCGCCGCGACCTGCCCGAACTGACGATGCTCCCCGCCCGCAGCGCCCCTGCGGCGACCTTCATGGGGATCAGCAACGACGGCAAGAAGGCCCTCTTCCTGGTCTCCTCCGACGTCCTCTCGATCTTCGGCGAAGGCACCTGCGTGATCGGCTCCCAGACCTGCCAGTTGCTCGCCCTCGAACCGAACCTGCCGGAGACCTTCATCTACGGCCCCCAGGAACGCACCTACCGGATCGAGCTGCTGAAGATCGACCAGACCTACTCCGCCAAGCCCCGCCGCGCCACCCTGGGCGCCGGCAAGAACAAGAAGCACTCGAGCGGAGGCAACGGCAAGAGCGGCAGCGTCGGGACCGGTGGCGGCGAAACGACCGGCAAGGAACCCGCTGGACGCGGATAGAGTCGGCGCTTCGCAACGCGCCTGGCAGTTCGTCGGATATCACCGAGATCCGGGCAAGCTTTGAACAGGACTTCCGCCCGATCCTTTCGGTACAAGGTCTTCTCCAAATGGGCGCTCTGCCCCACCGGACGATCCAGATGATGAGGAGCGGGGGAGAAGATGGGAGAACGACGTAGCTTCGCGAGGTGGCGGACTCGGGGGCGGCTGGCCGCCGGACTACTGGTCGCGGTGGGGGGCTCCTGCCTTTCGCCACTTCGGCATCGGCCGAAGTCAACCCCAACTTCTACGAAGAACTGACCGCCGTCAACCAGAAGGCAGTCGTCAACTTCCTCTACGAACAGTCGCCCCAGGCCACGGTTCCCTATACCGAAGAAGCCGCCGTCGAAGGGTCGGAGGCTCTATTGGAAAGCTACGAAGAATTACCCGAACAGCAGAAGCCCGTCTTTGCGTACATCGTCGGCGGTGTGAACACGCTGGTCGAGGACGCCAAATTGGCTCCTGCCGTGGAGCTAGGCGTCCCTGAGATCATCGCGACGGGAGGCGGTGCCTTCGTGACCGGCTACCTCATCGGAACGGGCATACACGCCATCATCGGCGAAGTCGGACTGCCATTCGGATCGGCTCCCGAAGAAAAATTCCTCGGGGCCGAAGGATTCGAATTCTGTTACTCCCATAATTGTGAAGGCGAACTTCAGTGGCACCCTTATGGATACGACATCTATTACGGTGGCACGATCCAGCAGAAACCAGGCGCATACACCTACAGCGGGACGGCCTATCACTACGGGGAACGGTATGGGTACTTCGGACAAGTCCGCTGGTTCGAACCGCCCTGCCCGTCCAGCGATTTCTCTCCGCCCCCCTACGCGAATCTGGGATTGGACCCGTCCACGGAAGCCCACTGCTGGACCGGCAGCGAATCCGCCCCGGTCGAAATGGTCTATCCATACATCACGAAACAGCAGGTCCTGTCGCTGAAAAGGTTTCATCACTTCAACCCGCTGACCGAACCCGAACCCGAATGGCGGGTTAAAGCACCCGAAGATCCCGGCTTCACCGTCGTCTATGAAGCTGCCGAAGAAGCCCTCGACCAGAGCGAAGGACTACAGGCTTGGCTGGGTTCAACCTTTGAACCTGCAACGCGAAGCGAATCGCTCCCCGCTCCGACCGCGACCAAAAAAAAGGTGGACGATGAAGAACGGCGCTGTGATCGCGGCTCGGGGCCGACCTTCTACAACCTGGACGGGAACAACGGTCCGACGCCTTTCGAAGTGAAGGAACCCCCCGCGTTCACCGTCACGGACCTCCCAGAAGGGATCGAATCGCCGTCGCCGGTATACCTTCGCTGGGGAGAAACCTCCTGGCTTGGCGAAGCACTCGAAGAACCACAATTCATGGATCTGTGGGGCGGATGGGGTTATCGCCATATCCAGGCCAAACATGGCTGGAACGCGCTGGACCGGGAAGAGACCGCCCTCGCCTTGCTCACCCCTCAGAAACCTGTCAAAGGCATAGGCACGAACTGGGTCTATTCCACCGATGCAATCGCGAGTGGGGTAGGCGGGGCCGAATGCGAAAGGCGCGTCGTGGTTCAATTTGAAAAAGGCTTTGAAGAAGACCCCGCCCCAAGAGGCATCGTGACCTCCTACAACGTCGCGAGATGACTCCCGAAATCGTCGAGACCGACCCCGCGAGATACGACCAAATCGAGGGCGAAGCTTACGAGCGATACCTATTGGAGGTAATTCGCGGCTCAGCTGCCGAGGAAGAGCGACTGGGAAACGTAGGGCGTCGAAGCATCAAGGACGTGCGCCTGGTTGGCGATGCCTATCCCCACTGGGGATTCGAAGTGGACACCGTCAATCCCCAGAATGGCAAGGAGGGGACCAGCAAGTTTTCCTTCCGTGGCAACCCGAGCCTCTTTGACGCCGAGAGACCGCGAGGCAGAACCCTGGGATCTCAGATCATCGGCGACCTACTTATGCACATCCGGGAGGGTGGCTGAAGCTCTCTGCGGCTTGCGCAGTCCCCCTTTGCCGTATCCGCGGCCGCCGGACAGTCGGGTCAGTTGAGGTAGATGTCGACCAGGTGGTGGCCGGCGAGGAGGCCGACGATGCCGCCGAGGGCGAGGAAGGGGCCGAAGGGGATCGCCATCTTGCGGGCCGCGGCGCCCTGGGAGGCGATCAGGGCGAGGCCGACGATGGTGCCCGCGAGGAGGCCGGCGAGCACCGCGGGGGCGAGGGCGCGGCCGAGGAAGAGGCCCATCGTCGCCACCAGCTTGGCGTCGCCGAGGCCCATGCCCCGGGGCGCGGCGAGGACGATCAGGAAGAAGACGCCGCCGCCCGCCGCGGCGGCGATCAGGCGCTCGGGCACACCACCCGGGTCGGTCGGGATCGCGATCGCAAGGCAGAGCACGGCGCCGGCGATCAGTGCCTTGTTGGGGATGATCCGCCGCTCTAGATCGGTCAGGGTGATCACCGCGAGCATCGCGATGAAGACGAGGCCGATCACCGCTTCGGCGGCGTCGTGCCGGTAGACGATCACCGTGGCCGCGTAGAGGGCGCCGACGGCGAGCTCGGTCAGCGGATACCGGGGCGAGATCGGGGCCCCGCAGCAGCGCGCTCTGCCTCTCAGGAGGAGCCAGGAGACGACCGGGATGTTGTCGCGGGCGCCGATCTGGGCGCCGCAGTGGGGGCACTGGGAGCGCTCGAGCCCGATCGCCATCCCCCGCGGCAGCCGATAGGCGACGGCGGTCGCGAAGCTGCCGACGGCGAGGCCCGCCAAGAACGCGATGATCGCCACGCCTGCCACGGGCGGAGTTCTATCCGGTCATCCGGCCGGCGCCGGGCTAGCTCTTGCGGATGACGCGGAAGCTGCGCTTGACCGGATGCGGTTCAACGTTGCCGGCCAGGTCGGTGGCCCGGATCTGGAGGAGGTGGTGCCCGAGCTTCAGGTGCTTCAGGTGGAAGGGAGAGGCGCAGTGCTTCCACTTCTCCTTGTCCACCTTGCAGACGAAGGCGGTGCCGGGCGGGTCCGCGGTCACGTCCTTGAAGCGGAAGATCGCCGTCCGCTTGCGGGTCTTCACCCCCGGCCCCATGGTGACCCTGGTGCGCGGCACGGTCGAGTCCTCGGTGTAGGTCACCGGTTCCGAGCAGGCGGAGTGCTGGGCGCCGATCGCGACCGCCGAGAAGGTCGTTTCAGAGTTTGCGGCCACCGATACCTGGAACCCGGAGGCGAGCTCCGCCGCGGTGCCCTTCGCAATCGGCTCACCGCCGCAGTTTGCGCCGGCGTAGACGGCCACCGTGTCGGCTCCCGGGGCGCTGCCGACGACGAGCGGGGTCAGGCTGCGAGCCACCCCGGAAGGATTGGTGTGGATCTGCGGGGCCCGTGGCTTTGCGCCTGCCGGCGTCGCCGGGGCCACAGCGCCGCCGCCGGGGGCGGTGGTGCCGGGAGCCTGGCCCCCTCCCCCGGTTTCGGAACCGCCCGACCCCCCGGAACCGCCTGACCCCGATCCCGGACTGCTGGTGACGGTTCCCTGCCAGTAGGTCAACGAGGTGGAGCATCCGGATGGTTCAGTGGGATGTTCGGGGTCGACCTGGCGGGCCGAGAAGGTGGTTTCGGAGTCCGCCCCCACGGTCACCTGGATGCCCGCTTCCTCAAAGGTTTCCGCGGTGCCTTCGGCTACTTCGGCTCCTTTGCAGTGGGCGCCTTCGAAGATCTTGATTTCGAACTCCGGGTGTTCGGTCCCGTGTTCGACCGTGCGAGGGGTCGCGGCCGACAGCGGATCGACCGTGAACGGAACGACCTCGATGACTCCGTCTTCCGGTTCGGCTTCGCCGATGATCGTCGGCGTCAGCGAGGCGGCCGGAGCGGACGCCGAGGAGGGCGGGCTCGTCGTCACGAGCTGCGGCACGTCCACCGCGGCGGACGCCGCGCTAGCGAACACTGACAGCGCGAAGAGAGAGACCACACACGCCAAGAGGCGGGCCCCGAAGGCCCGCCTCTCGACAATGCGGATGATTCGATGCTGCATGTTCAGACGGTGTCTGACTGGCTCAGACGTTCTGAGCCGATCAGCCTTCTTTCCAATTGCCGAGCGCCGGGCATCCACCCGTTTTTTCTTTCGAACAGGTGTATTTCAGTTCGCCCGTGGTGAGGCGTTCGATGCTGAACGTGCCGCTGCTTCCGGTCGCCGTCACCGTGTACGCCTTTTCTCCGAGCCCGGAGGTGACGACACCCTGACCCTTCAGGGTCGGCTCGATCGCGATCAGCGCGGTCGCATCGCAGGAGGTGTATTTCCCGCCGTTTTCGGTGGCGCAGGTCTCCATCGCGACCTGAGCGGTGTGGTCGGTCTCCTTCGCCTTCGCGTCGCCGGCCTTTTCCTTCTGGTTGAAGAAGGCGGGCAGAGCGATCGCGGCGAGGATGCCGAGGATGAGCATGACGACGAGCAGCTCGATCAGCGTGAAGCCGGCCTCGCTGTCGCCATTGAGCCGGGCACCTAGTCGCGCCCGGAGTTTCTGGAGAAACATATAGGTACCTCCTATGGCCCTATCGTTTGCGCCAGGCGCCGTCGCGTGAGTGCCACGGTGTCCGTTGACCCCGGTGGTCAGCACGCCCACTCCCAGGTGAGAGTCATGGCGGCTTTCCGCTTCCACCTCAAGGTGGGTGTGCTTCTGGTACCAAGGCGCTGGCTGGTTCATTACTCCGTGGTCATCGACAAACTTCGCCGACTCTTTAGCTCGTACAATCGGCCATGCAAAAAAGAGCAGTAATCCCCGCTTCCAGAGCCGAAAATCGATGACGCAACACCCGTCGAGGCCGGCGAAGGCCGCAGGCGCGCTCTTATCGCCCACGGTTGGAACATATAGACGTCCAGATACTGCGGAGCTCAGCGGATGTGTTCGTAGATCGAGAACATCGGCAGGTACATCGAGATCACGATGAACCCGACCATGCCGCCGACGAAGACGATCATCACCGGCTCGAGCAGCGAGGTGAGGGCTTTGACCTTGGCGTCGACCTCGGCCTCGTAGAAGTCCGCGATTTTGGCCAGCATCGGATCGAGCTGACCCGTTTCCTCGCCGACCGCGATCATGTGCCCCACCATCGGCGGGAAGACAGGATTGGCGGAGACCGGCGCGGCGATCGACCCGCCTCGTTTAACCGAGTTGTAGACGTCGTCCATGGCTTCCTCGATCACCACGTTGCCGGCGGTCTCGCCGGTCAGTTTGATCGCCTGCAGCATCGGCACGCCGGAGGCGATGGCGCCGGAGAACGTCCGTGACCACCGCGCCAGGGCGACCTTCAGCACGACGTCGCCGATTTTCATCGGCAGCTTCAGGGTGAACCGGTCCCACGCCCGGTGGCCGGCTTCGGTTTTCTTCCATTTGAAGAAGGCCCAGACCAGGAAGATGAAGCCGGGGATGAGGATGAACCAGTAGCCGGTGATCGCGTTGGAGGCGCTGACGCAGAGCTGCGTCGGCGCCGGCAGGCCGGCCGCTTCTTCCGGATGTTCTTCGGCCAATTCTTTGAAGATGTTGGCGAAGACCGGGATGACGAAGGCGACGATCGCCACCAGCACGACCGCGGCAAACCCGAAGATCAGGGACGGGTACATCATCGCCGATTTGACCTCGCGCCTCAGCTGGTCGGCTTTCTCGACCTGGTAGGCGATCCGGTCCATCCCCTCCTCGAGGCGCCCCGATTCCTCGCCCGAGCGGATCATCGCCCGGTAGAGCCGATCGAAGACCCGCGGGTAGCGGCCCATCGCCTGCTCCAGCGAGCTGCCGGCTTCGACGTCGGAGCGGACGCCGGCGGACGCTTCCTGAAGGAGTTCGTCTTTGGTCTGCTGTTCCAGCGTTTCGAGGCTGCGCAGCATCGGCATGCCGGAGGCGATCAGGGTGGCGAACTGACGCGAGAAGATCGCCAGTTCGCGCATGTCGACGCCGCGCCAACGCTTGAAGATGTCCTCGATGTTGACCGGGCTTTTCTTTTCCGCGACGTCGAGGACGATCAGGCCGCGCTGGCGTAGCTGCTCGCCGACCGCCGCCTTCGATTCGGCCAGCAGCTCGCCGCTCGAGGTCGACCCGGAGAGGTCGATCGCCCGGTACTCGTAGGTGCTCGCCGCCATCGCCGGCTAGCCCCCGTTGACGGCGTGCGCCGCCATCGCCGGCGGCTGCATGGTGGCGCCGCCGAGCAGCCGGTTCAGCTCCTCCGGCACGGAAGCACGCTGTTCGGCCAGCGAACGGCCGATCTTGCCCGCCCGCACCAGCCGCACCAGGTCGGCGTCCATGGTCTGCATCCCGATCGCGCCGGAGGTCTGCAGGGCGGCGTAGATCTGATGCGTCTTGCCCTCGCGGATCAGGTTGCGGATCGCCGGGGTCGGGATCAGGACCTCGCGTCGCGACCGTACGCCCCTGTCCGTCCGAGGTCGGCAGCAGCTGCTGGGTGATGATCCCCTGCAGGGCGATCGAGAGCTGCGTGCGCACCTGCGCCTGCTGCTCGGGCGGGAAGACGTCGATGATCCGGTCGACGGTCTGCGCGGTCGACTGGGTGTGGAGGGTGGCGAAGACGAGGTGGCCGGTCTCGGCCGCGGTCAGCGCGGTGGAGACCGTCTCCAGATCGCGCATCTCGCCGACCAGGATCACGTCGGGGTCCTGGCGCAGCGCCGCGCGCAGCCCGCGGGCGAAGTCGGGCGCGTCGGAGCCGATCTCACGCTGGTTGACGATCGATTTTTTGTGCCGGTGCAGGAACTCGATCGGGTCCTCGATCGTGAGGATGTGATCCTCGCGCTCGGAGTTGATCGCGTCGATCATCGCCGCCAGCGTGGTGCTCTTGCCCGAGCCGGTCGGGCCGGTGACGAGGACGAATCCACGCGGTTTTTTCGTCATCTCGTGCAGGATCGGCGGCACGCCGAGCGAGCTGAGCGCCGGGACGTCGCGGGGGATCGAGCGGAAGGCGGCGCTCACCGCGCCGCGCTGGAAGAAGCAGTTGACGCGGAAGCGGGCGACGCCCGGGATCGCGTAGGCGAAATCGAGCTGCTGTTCGACCTCGAAGCGTTTGCGCTGGTCGTCGTTGAGGATCCCGTAGACGACCTCGCGCGTCTGCTGCGCGTTCAGCATCGGGAACCCCTCCATCGGCCGGATCCGCCCCTTGTCGCGGATCGCGGGCGGGAAATGCGGCGTGATGTGGACGTCGGAGGCGTTCGACTCCACCATCTGTCGAAGCACCTCGGAGAAGTCGAATTCAGGCGGTGACACGGAGTACCTCCTCGAGGCTGGTCACGCCGGCTCGGACTTTGGCCATCCCGTCCTCGCGCAAGGTGAGCATGCCCTCGCGGCGGGCGACGGACACGATCTCCTGCTCCGAAGCGTGGCGCACGGTCAGCTCGCGGATCGCCGGGCTCATCACCATCGCCGAGTAGATCCCGACCCGCCCGCGATAGCCGCCGTGCGCGCAGCGCGGGCAACCGACGGGTTCATAGGCTTCGAGCTCGGTCGTCGACCGGATCCCCGCCGCGGCCAGCCCCTCGACCGAGATCATCGTCCGCGCCTTGCAGTTGGAGCAGAGTTTGCGGGCCAGCCGCTGGGCGATCACGCAGTCCACCGCCGAGGCGGTGAGGAAGCTCTCGATGCCCATCTCGTTGAGGCGCGGTATCGCCCCCGGGGCATCGTTGGTGTGCAGGGTGGACAGCATCATGTGGCCGGTCAGCGCCGCCTCGATCGCGATCCGGGCGGTCTCGGAGTCGCGGATCTCGCCCACCATCACGATGTCCGGGTCGGCGCGCAGGATCGAGCGCAGCCCGGTGGCGAAGTCGAGGCCGGATTTGCGGTTGACGTTGATCTGGTTGATCCCCGGGATCCGGTACTCGACCGGGTCCTCGATCGTGATGATCTTTTTCGCCACGTCGTTCAGCTCGGCGAGCGCCGCGTAGAGGGTCGTGCTCTTGCCCGAGCCGGTCGGCCCGGTCACCAGCACGGCGCCGTAGGAGCTGCGGAAGGCCCCTTCGAAGCGGGACCGGGCGGTGCCGTCCATGCCGAGGTCGTCGAGGCTCCGCTGCGAGTTGCTTTCGTCGAGGATGCGGATCGTGGCGCCCTCGCCGCGCTGGGTCGGCAGCGTCGTCACGCGCAGGTCGACGCGTCGGCCGTCGACCGCGACGCTGACCCTGCCGTCCTGCGGCATCCGCTTCTCGGCGATGTCGAGCTCGCTCATGATCTTGATCCGAGAGATCACCGCGCCGGTCATCCGCCGCGGCACCTGCGCGGCCTCCTTCAGCACCCCGTCGACGCGGAAGCGGATCCGCATCTCGTCCTCCTCCGGCTCGAGGTGGACGTCGGAGGCGCCGTCGCCGACCGCCTGGGCGAGGATGCTGTAGACGAGTTTGATCACCGGCGCGTCCTCGGGCCCGGCCTGCATGTCGGAGACCGGGGCGAGATCCGATTCGCCCTCTTCCGGTTCGGAGAGGATCGCGTTGGCGGCGGCGCTCTGCAGGGTCCCCAGCCGCGAGAGGAGGGCCTCGACGTCGCTCGGCGTGGCCACCGCGATCCGGCACTCGAGCCCGGTGGCGATCTGGATGTCATCGACCGCCAGGACGTTGGCCGGATCGGCGGCGGCGACGAGCAGGGTCCTGGAATCGACGTAGCCGACCGGCACCGCCGAATAGCGACGCGCCATCGGCACCGGGAACAGCGCCGCGGCGGCGAAATCGACGTGGTAGGCGGCAAGGTCGACGTAGTCGAGGCCGTAGCGCTCGGCCGTCGCCCGGGTGAGCTGCTCCTCGGTGATCGAGCCCTGGTTCAGCAACAGCGACTCGGGGGTGCGCCCGGCCGCCCGCGCCGCCTCCACCGCCATCTGCACCGTTTCCTCGGAGCAGTAGCCGAGTTCCACCAGGACGTCGGTGATGAAGCCGCGCGAGTGGCCGCGGTGGCGCGGTGCCGTCAGGCCGGGGACCTCCTCGGGCTCCGGCTCCGGGACCGGCGCGGCGGTGGCCGTGGCCGCGCCGTCGGGGCTCGGGACCGGTTTCAGGTGGGTCGGGTAGTCGGGTTCCATCTCGCTCATCCGGGGTGGTAGGTCGTGTCTTCGGGGCCTTTGTAGGCAGCGTCGCGGAGCATCTGCCCGATGCTGTCCTCGGTCTGGTAGCCATAGGAGACGGTCGCCTGGGGGACGCCGTGGCTGAGCGACTTCGGCCGCGTCACGATCAGCGCCGGCAGCTGGCTGACGTTGAGGCCGACGGTCACCGAGGCGTAGCGGTAGATCTGCTTGGCGGGAACGACGATCACCGCGACGCCTTCGACCGTGGCCGCCTCCTGCAGCGCCCGCTTCGTGTACTTGTCGTCGATCCCACCGTCGTGGACGACCAGCAGGGCGACGGTCTTGTCGGCGTCGTAGGCGGCGGTGAAGGGCTGCGGCAGGGGCTGCGGCGGCACCGAGGTGGGCAGTTCGCCCGCCCCGGCGGCGGTTTCGGCCACGATCGCCGTTTCGCCGGTGGTTTCGGTGGTCGGGATTTCCGCCGTTTCGACTTCCGCGCCCGAGGAGGAGCTGCCTTTGCCGAGCAGCATGAAGGCGGCGACGGCCACGAGCACGAGCAACAGGCCGACCTGGGCCGCCTTGCTTTCGTTCAGCTTCTCCCTCATCAGGCGGGCGCCCCGTTCAGCTGCTCGATGCCGCTGGCGCGCTGGCCTCCGGCGGCGAGCATCAGCTTCAGGTCGTGCGGGTTGGAGGCGTACTCCATCGCCACCTCCTGGCTCACCTGCCCGGCGCGCGCGTAGGCGAGCAGCGCCTGGTCGAAGGTCCGCATCCCGTAGTAGTCGCCTTCCGAGATGACCTCGGTGATCTTGCCGGTTTCCTCCGGGTTCAGGATCAGGTCCTGGACCCGCCCGGTGACCACCATCACCTCGGAGGCGGGCACCCGCCCCTCGCCGGTCACGTCGGGGACCAGCCGCTGGGCGATCGCGCCGCGCAGGGTCGCCGCCAGCATCACCCGCGCCTGCTGCTGCTGGTGCGGGGGGAAGAAGTCGATGATCCGGTTGATCGTCTCGGTCGCGTCCAGGGTGTGGACGGTGGAGAGCACGAGGTGGCCGGTCTCGGCGGCGGAGAGCGCCGTTTTCACGGTCTCCTCGTCGCGCATCTCGCCGATCAGGATGACGTCGGGGTCCTGGCGCAGCACCCGGCGCATGGCGCGGCCGAAGCCGACCGTGTCGGAGCCGACTTCGCGCTGGTTGACGATCGAGCGTTTGTCGGCGTGCAGGTACTCGATCGGGTCCTCGAGCGTGATGATGTGCCGCGCCCGGGTCTCGTTGATGTGGTCGATCATCGCCGCCAGCGTGGTGCTCTTGCCGGAGCCGGTGGTGCCGGTGACGAGGACGATCCCGCGCGGCTCCTCGGCCAGATCGCGCACCACCTGGGGCAGGCCGAGGTCGTCGATCGAGCGGATCTGGAAGGGGATCGCGCGGCAGACGATCGAGATCGTCCCGCGCTGCTTGAAGACGTTGATGCGGAAGCGCGAGACGTTCGGCAGGGCGTAGGAGAAGTCGGCCTCGCCGTCGGCCTCGAACTCGGCCACCGACCGCGGTTCGGCGATGTCCTCGAAGGCGCGCCTGGTGTCCTCGGGCGTGAGCGGCCCGAAGCCCTCCAACGGGATCAGTTCGCCGTGCATCCGGGCGACCGGAGGCGAGGCGACCTTGACGTGGAGATCTGAGCCCTCGCGCTCGACGAGGGTACGCAGTGCGGTGGCGATGTCGAACATCCCGGCCTCTATCGACCGGGATGCCCTATCGCTTTAAAACGCGACCCAAAAATGCCGGGTCAGCGTGACGGAAAAATCCCGCTTGCTACGCGACCTCGCGCAGTTTCTGCGCCTCGCCGAGGGACTGGAGCTTTTTGAGGCTCTGGTTCTCGATCTGGCGGATCCGCTCGCGGGTGACGTTGAACGTCCTGCCGACCTCGTCCAGGGTCCGCGGGTGCTCGCCGCCGAGCCCGTAACGGAGCTCGAGCACGCGGCGCTCGCGGTAGGAGAGGTTCTCGAGGGCTTCCTTCAGCGCCTCTTTGGTGAGCAGGTCGGCCGCCCGGTCGAACGGGGACTCGGCCTTCTCGTCGGCGATGAACTGCCCGAACTCGGACTCCTCCTCGTCGCCGACCGGCTTCTCCAGCGAGACCGGGGCCTGCGCGGAGCGCTTGATCGAGTCGACCTCCTCGGGATCGATGCCGGTTACCTCGGCGATCTCCTCCGGGGTGGGCTCACGGCCCAGCTCGGTGACCAGCTTGCGCTCGGCGCGGCCGATCTTGTTCAGCTTCTCGACCACGTGGACCGGGATGCGGATGGTCCGCGCCTTGTCGGCGAGCGCACGGGCGATCGCCTGGCGGATCCACCAGGTCGCGTAGGTGGAGAACTTGAACCCCTTGCGGTAGTCGAACTTCTCCGCCGCACGGACGAGCCCGAGGGTTCCCTCCTGGATCAGATCGAGGAAGGGCAGGCCCTGGTTCCGATAATTTTTCGCGATCGAGACGACCAGACGGAGGTTCGACTCGACCATTTTCTGCTTGGCGTCGAGATCGCCGCGCTCGATGCGCTTGGCGAGTTCGACCTCCTCTGCCGCGGTCAGCAGGCGGACTTTGCCGATGTCCTTTAGGAACAGCTGCAAAGAATCCGTCGTCATGTCCGGTTTCAGATCAAGCGTCGTTTTTTGACGGCGCCGGCCTTTTTTCCCGGTGTCCACGGGCATGGCTTCCGCGGCCGCTTTCTGGGCGGGATCCATGTCCTCGACGAGCTCGATGCCCGATTTCTCAAGGTGGCCGTAAAGATCCTCGACGTCAGACTCGTCAAGATCGACCTCAGACACCGCCGAAGCGATGTCGCCGAAGGTCAGCACGCCAAGCTGCTGACCACGGTTCATGAGGTTTTTGACCTCCTCCAACTCCTGAAGCTCAGCTACCAGCATCGTGTATCTACTTCTTTCCCTAGCGCTTGATGGGTAATCGCTGGGCGTATAAATGCCTTAGAAAGCGGCAAGTAGCGCTCCGGCGATGAAAAAGCGGACCGGGCGACTGGTCCGCGAATAGTGAATCAAAGGCTTATGTGCCGAATGCCCCGTTGGGCGAGCGTTGAAACAGATGTCAAACGCTTGCCGAAATTGTAGTCGCTTCAGTTTGTAAAGTCAATGCCCGAAAGACCCCACAAATCACGCACCTGGCTGGCCGCTTTTTGGCGCCGCGCCTACACCGAGAACGTTACCGGCCTGGCCGCGATGGTCGCCTACAACCTGATGCTGGCGGTCTTCCCGTTCACCCTGCTGGTGCTCTTCATCGGCGGCCAGGTGCTGAAGATCCACGGGGTCGAAACGAGCGTCCTGACCGACCTCCAGCGGCTCTTCCCGAACACCGAGTCGCACACCCTGAGCGACGTGCTCGAACGGGTCGAGAACAACTCGGCGACGATCGGGATCGCCGCCTTCGTCGGCTCGCTCTGGATCGGCGCCTCCTTCTGGGGCGCGATGGACACCGCCTTCTGCCGGATCTACCACGTGCCCTGCCGCGGCTGGGTCGAGCAGAAGCGCTTCTCCTTCGCGATGCTGGGCGTCGTCCTCGTCTTCATCGCCCTCTCGATCTTCGTCCCGACGATGGAGAGCACGCTCGTCTCCAGCACCGACCGGCTCCCCTTCGGCCTCTCCGGGATCCAGGCGATCGACACGATCCTGCTGCTCGGCGCGGCGCTCCTGATCACCTTCGGGATCTGCGCGGTGATCTATTGGGCGGTGCCGAAAGCGCCGGTGCCGTGGCGCTCGATCTGGCCCGGGGCGCTCTTCGTCACGATCGGCGCCGGCCTCGCCAACTGGCTCTTCCCGCTCTACCTGACCAACGTCTCGAGCCTCTCCCGCTTCGGCTCGACCCTCGGCTTCATCCTCATCGCCCTGCTCTGGTTCTACCTGCTGAGCCTCGGGATCATGGCCGGCGCGGTGATCAACTCGCTGCGCTTCGAGTACCAGGAGACCGGCGAGATGCCCTACGCGAACGGCGCCGCGCCGCCGCCGAATCCCTGCGCCGGCCTCACCGAGGCAGAGCGCCAACGGGCGATAGCTGCACGCTCCCACCGCGACTGACAAGATTGAACGGTGGAGAAACGTTCGGGTTCCGGAATCGCCTCACCCTCCCGTAGCTCCAGCTTCGCCGGCCCGACGCCTCCGTCGCAGCGCCGACGCATCCTCGACGCGATGATCGCCTGCTGCGCCGAGAAGACCTACGCCGGGACCACGATCGCCGACCTGGTCGGCCGCGGCAGCGTCTCCCGCACCACCTTCTACAAGCTCTTCACCGACAAGCGCGACTGCTTCGACGCCGCGGTGACGCTCTGCATCGAACGGTTCGCGGCGACACTGGCCGCGGCGGCCGGCGCGGGTGACTCGCCCGCCGAGGCGACCCGACGGGCGACCGCCGCCGGGCTCGCGCTGCTGGCCGCCGAGCCGCAGCTGACGCTGGTGATGGCGGGCGACGTGGTCGGGGTCGATCCGACCCTGGTCGACCGCTACAGCCGCATGATCGTGCCGGCCCTGGAGCGGCTCTGGGCGCAGGCGGGCGACCCTCCGCGCAAGCACTCCTCCCCCGGCCTCGCCTTCGGCCGCGCCCAGCTGCTGGTCTTCCACGAGGTCACCGCCGGCCGCGCCGAGCGCCTGCCGCAGCTGGCGCCGAACATCGTCTACCTGGCGATCGCCCCGTTCGCCGGGCACGAGGAGGCGCTGCGCCAGGCCCGGCTGGCCAAGGACGAAGCGGCGCTCGAGGTGGCGTGATGCGGACGACCGGCGGCCCCAGCCCGCTGCCGCGCGGCCGGCACGGCCTGCCGCGGGAGGAGGTGGTTCGCTCGCAGCGGGACCGCCTGCTCACCGCCGCCGCCAAGGTCTGCGCCGAGCGCGGCTACGACGCGACCACGGTGGCGACGATCCTCACCGAGGCGGGGGTCGGGCGGGAGACCTTCTACGAACTCTTCGAGGACCGGCGCGCCTGCGTGCTGGAGGCCCACCAGGTGCTGCTCGACGACCTGATCGAGCAGGTCCGGGTCGCCTACGCCGGGCCGGGCGAGTGGGTCGAACGCTGTCGGGCGACGATCCGCACCCTGCTCGACTGGTTCGCCGCCAACCCGCTCACCGGACGCTTCCTGCTGGTCGAGCTGGCCGCGGTCGGACCCGAGTTCCACGAGCGCTTCGAGGCGGGCTTCGACCGCTTCGTCGCGGTGATCGACTCGGGCCTCGACCCGGAGCTGGCCGAGCCGGAGCTGCTGCCGACGACCAGCCTGGCGGTAGGCGCCGCGATCTCGCGCGTCTACGGCGAGGTCGCCGCCGGGCGGGCAGAGGACCTGACGGCGCTGGCCCCCAGCCTCACCTACGAGGTCCTCGTCCCCTTCCTGGGCGAAGAGGAGGCGCGAGCGGCGGCGTTCGCGAAGGTCCCGCAGGCGAGCTAGGCGGCTGCGGGGGACGGGACCCGGCCATCTCGGAGGCGACCCGGGCAGGCTGAGGCCGCCTCCGAGATGGCCGGGTCTACGGGAGAGGTGAGGGTTCGGGCCTACGGCGGGGGCGCCGAGGAGTCGCCTGTGGCGCTTTATCGTCGCTATTCGACGGTTAGGCGCCACGACCGCGTCCGGGCGGTGAGGTTCGTGACGGAGACGCCGGGAACGTCACCGTGACGGGCGGGAGAGTGCGGAACTCCACGGCTCCTCATGAGACGTCACACCTGCCCCATTGGTCAGCCCTTTGCTGTGGAGAGAAACTCTCTCTATGCAGGAGTAATGCTCCACAGCGCGCCCTGGAGACACGGACGCGCCACCTGAAGCGTGACGACCAGGTGACGTTCGCGGCATCTCCGCGCCGCTTCTCCGCGGAACGTGCCGTCCCAGTGACGTCTCCCCGCAGGGACGCCGTCCCTGCGCCAGTTCCCCCGCAGGGCCCCCCGACCCTGCGCCAGTCCCCCGAAAACCTCCCGACCCGGGCGTCTCGGAGGCGGCCTCAGCCTGCCCGGGTCGCCTCCGAGACGCCCGGCCCCGCCGTCCCCGGCCGCAAGCAGTCGAGCCCTCGCCCGTCCCCGGCGCAGGAACCGGGCCCTTGCCCGTCCCGGCCGCAGGCCCCCGGACCCTTACTTCTCCGCGTCGATCTCCACGACCGCTTCGCGCAAGGATTGGTCGAGCGGGATGCGGTCCCGTGCAGGCAGTGCCTCCATCCCGCTTGGGTCGGCGACCACGGTCTCGTGCGAGAGGCCCTCGATCAGGGGGCGGGCGACGCCGGTGTCGACCGGGGTGACGAGGCCGACCCAGAGCGAGGAGAGGTGCGGGGTCAGCACCGGCACCGTGACTCGGAGGGGTGGCCGGCGGTCCATCGCCTTCGCCAGCTCGTCGATCATGCCGCCGTAGGTGGTGATGTCGGGGCCGCCGAGCTGGATTTCGCGGTCGAGCGGCAGTGAGAGGTCGGTGGCGGCGGCGAGATCGGTGATCACGTCTTTGACCGCGATCGGCTGGGTGCGGACGGTCGTCCACTTCGGCGTCACCATCGCGGGCAGCCGGCGGACCAGGTAGTAGACCGTGCGGAACGACTCCGAGCCGGCGCCGATCACTGCGGCGGCACGGTAGTAGGCGACCGGCACCGCGCCCGCGCGCAGGGTGACCGCGGTGGCGTGGCGGCTGTTCAGGTGTTCGGAGCCGGAGCCGAGCCCGCCCATGTAGACGATCCGTTTGACCCCGGCGGTGGCCGCCGCGCGGGAGAAGTTGCGGGCGCCGTCCTGCTCGCGCTGGGCGAAGTCGGCGTCGCCGCCGCGGCCCATCGCGTGGACCAGGAAGTAGGCGACCTCGACGCCCTCAAGAGCCGGGCCGAGGGTGTCGGGCTCGAGCACGTCGGCGGTGCGCAGCTCGCATCCCACCGCGGCGAGATCCTCGGCCCGCTCCGGATGACGGGCGAGCGCCGCGACCTCCTCCCCGCCTTCGGCAAGGTGGCGGGCAAGTAGGCCGCCGATGTATCCGGTGGCTCCGACGACGGCAATCACAACGTCCAGGTTCCCCTGAACGAGAAATTCAAGCCTGAAGTCGGCTCAGCCGTAAGTTTCCGTTCCCACGATCTCCCGCAACTTCGAGCGATCGTGGGTCGCCTGGACGCGGCGCACGGTGCCGGAGCGGGAGCGCATCACCAGCGATTCGGTGGTCGCGCCTTTGCCGCGGTAGCGGACGCCCTGGAGGACGTCGCCGTCGGTGACGCCGGTGGCGGAGAAGAAGACGTCCTCGCCGGAGCAGAGGTCGTCGGCGGTGAGGATCTTGTCGAGGTCGTAGCCCGCGTCGATCGCGGCGGTGCGCTCCTCGTCGTTGCGGGGCCAGAGGCGGCCGAGCAGCTGGCCGCCCATCGACTTCAGCGCCGCCGCCGAGAGCACGCCCTCGGGGGTGCCGCCGATCCCCCAGAGGAGGTCGACCGGGGAGCGTTCGGAGACCGCCAGGAGCGCCGCCGAGACGTCGCCGTCGGTGATCAGGCGGATGCGGGCGCCGGCCTCGCGGATCGCCTTGATCTGCTCCTCGTGGCGCGGCCGGTCGAGGACGACGACGATCACGTCGCCGATCGAGCCGCCGCGACGCTCGGCGACCAGCTTGCAGGTCTCCACCAGCGGCCGGTCGAGGTCGAGCAGGTCGGCGATGTCTTCGCCGCCCGCCAGCTTTTCCATGTAGACGCAGGGGCCGGGGTCGAACATCGAGCCGCGCTCGGCCAGCGCGATCACCGCCAGGGCGCTCGGCATGCCGAGGGCGCAGAGGCGCGTGCCCTCCAGCGGGTCGACCGCGATGTCGACCTGGGGCGGGCTGCCGTCGCCGATGTTCTCGCCGTTGAAGAGCATCGGGGCTTCGTCCTTCTCCCCCTCGCCGATCACCACGACGCCGTCCATCGAGACCGAGTCGAGCACGAAGCGCATCGCGTCGACGGCGGCCCCGTCGGCGGCGAGCTTGTCGCCACGGCCGACCCAGCGGGCGGCAGCGAGAGCGGCCGCCTCGGTGACGCGGACGAGCTCGAGGGCGAGGTTGCGATCCGGCTTTGCCGGGGTCGGCGAAGGCATCGGAGCGCGCAGCGTATAGATTCGCCAACGTGGAAGGACGCTGGGGTCTGACGTTGCCGCTGACGGGTGTGCCGCTGGCGCAGCACGGGGAGTACGTGAAGCGCGCCGAGGCGGCTGGATACACCGATCTCTGGAGCGGCGAGACGGCGGGTCCCGGACGGCTTCACGCCGCTCACCCTGAGCGCCGCCTGGACCGAGCGGATGCGGCTCGGGACCGGGATCGTCGGCGTCTTCCAGCGCGGCCCGGCGCTGCTCGCCCAGGAGGCGGCGGCGCTCTCGGATGCCTCGGAAGGGCGCTTCGTCCTCGGCATCGGCTCCTCCTCGGACCGGATCATCGAAGGCTGGAACCAGATCCCCTTCGAGAAGCCGCTCTCCAAGGTCCGCGAAACGCTGGAATTCCTCCGGGTCGCGCTGGCCGGGGAGCGCACCGAGACCCGCTTCAAGCTGGAAACGAAACCGGCCTACGAGATCCCGATCGTGCTGGCGGCGCTGCGCGGCAAGATGCTGCAGCTGGCGGTCGAGCAGGCGGACGGCGCCTTCACCAACTTCCTGCCGCTCGACGGGCTGCCCCAGGTGGTCGCCCCGCTCGCCGAGGCGCCCGACGACTTCGAGCTCCTCTGCCGCTTCTTCTGCCTGCCGGGGACCCGCGAGGAGGTCGAGCCGGTCGCCCGCTACATGTTCTCCACCTACATCACGGTGCCGGTCTACACCGAGTTCTACAAATGGCTCGGCTGGGGCGAGCGGATCCAGCCGATGCTCGACGCCTGGAGCCGCCGGCGATCGCCAGAAGGCGGCGGCCGAGGCACCCTGGGAGGCGATCGAGCAGATGTTCATCTTCGGCTCGCCGGAGGAGATGAAGGAGCGCCTCGAGGCGTTCGTCGCGGGCGGCATCACCTGCCCGATCCTCACCATGGTCTGCCCTCCCGACCAGCTCGCCGGGATGATCGACGGCCTCGCGCGCTAGGCGAGCTTCGCCAGGCTGAGGGCGTAATCCTCGGCCGGGTCGGTGAACCAGCTGGCCATCTTCAGGCCGGTGCCCGCGTATGACTCCTCCAGGCGGGGACGGGTGAACTTGGTCGAGATCTCGGTCCGCATCACCTCGCCGGCGGCGAAGTGGGTGGTCAGGTCGAGGGCGTCGAGGCGGACGTCCTGCTCGACCAGCGAGCGCAGGCCGATGTCGATCCACTCATGCTCGGTGTCGAAGCGGGCGACGTGGGCGAAGGCGTCGAGATCGAAGTCCCCGCCCAGCTCGCGGTTCAGCACGTTGAGGACGTTCTTGTTGAATTCCGCGGTCACCCCGGCCGGGTCGTCGTAGGCGAGCTCCAGCCGGGCCACGTCCTTGACCAGGTCGGTGCCGAGCAGCAGGTGGTCGTCGGGATCGAGGAGGCCGGCGATGCGGCCGAGGAAGGCGGCCCGCTCGTCCGGGTAGAGGTTGCCGACCGTGCCGCCGAGGAAGGCGATCAGGCGCGGGCCGGCCTCGCTCGTGGTGGGGGTGCGCTCGAGGTGCGCCTCGAAGTCGCAGACCAGCCCGTGGACGTCGAGGCCCGGGTACTCGTCGACCAGCGCCGCCGCGGTTTCGCGGGTGATCTCCTCGGAGATGTCGACCGGGACGTAGGTCTGCAGGCTGCCGGCGTCGCGCATCGCGTCGAGCAGGTGGCGGGTCTTCGAGGCCGAGCCGGAGCCGAGCTCGATCAGGGTCGCCGGGTTGCCCGCGGCGGCGACGATCTCGGCCGAGCGTTCGACCAGGATCTGGCGCTCGCGACGGGTCGGGTAGTACTCCTCGAGCTCGGTGATCGCCTCGAAGAGCTGCGAGCCGCGCTCGTCGTAGAAGTACTTCGGCGAGAGCTCCTTCGGCGTCCGGGCGAGGCCCTTGCGGACGTCGCGCTTCATCGCCGCGGCCTGGTCGGCGGGCAGGTGGACGTCGATCGCGATCGTCATCGGGCGTCCTCGGCGAGGCGCAGGCCGGCGAAGATCTGGCGGCGCTGCGGCAGGTCCCAGTTGCGGAAGCTCGGCCGGGCGACGTGCGGGTGGGTCGCCCAGGAGGCGCCCCGCAGGACCTTGTGCTCGTCGCCGAAGAAGACCTGCGAGTACTCCTCGTAGGGGAAGGCGGCGAAGCCGGGGTAGGCGCGGAACTCGGAGGAGGTCCACTCCCAGGCGCCGCCGACGCCCTGCAGCCGCGGGCTCGCCGCCTCCCACTCGAACTCGGTCGGCAGCCGCTTGCCCGCCCAGCGGGCGTAGGCCTCGGCCTCGTCCCAGGAGACGTGGACGACGGGACGGTCGGGGTCGACGGGCGCGCGGACGCCCATCGCGGTGCGCGCCCAGCCCTCGCCCTCGCGCTCCCAGTACATCGGCGGCTCCGCCCCGGTCTCCCCCATGTACTCGACGTACGAGCCGTTGGTCACCGGGGTTCGATCGATCTCGAAGGCGGCCAGCTCGACCGTGTGCCGGGGCCGCTCGTTGTCGTAGGCGAAGCCGCGGGCGGGGGCGCCGATCTCGTACGCCCCGGCCTCGATCCGGACCGTGCCGCGGGGGCCGTCGATCCGGTCGGGCTCGAAGCGCTCGCGGTCGGCCTCCGCCAGCCGGTAGGGCGCGTCGAGCATCTGCAGGAGCTGCAGCATCGTCTCCTGGTGCTGCAGCTCGTGGGCGACGAGCATCTCGTAGACGAAGCCTTCCCGCAGCAACGGGTCCTCGGCGTCGGCGCCGATCTCGACCTCGTCCAGCACCTCCAGCGTCCGCTCCCGGACCTCGCCCATGTAGGCCTGCAGCTCCTCGTCGTGGAGGATCGGCAGCTCACCGCGTTCGCGGCGTGGGTTCTCGATCGCGTCGTAGTACTGGCCGAGGTTCCCGTGCAGCGGCGCCCGGCCGCCGACCGTCTGCACCAGCCAGAGCTCCTCGAAGTTGGCGATGTGGCCGAGGTCCCAGGCGAGCGGGCTGAGCAGCTCCGAGTAGGTCCGGTTCAGCAGCTCGTCGCCGACCGGCCGGATCAGGGCAAGCGTGCGCTGGCGCGCCTCGGCGAGGAGGGCCGCGATCGACTGCCGGGTCGGACTGGTCGTCACCTCGGTCGCGATTGAGGAACCCTAGCGAGCCGGCCCTGCCGGTACTCCGCCAGTACCCAGGAACGCCTCGGCCGCTTCCCAGGAAGCGTGGAGATTGCGGGCCTACCGTCGACTCAGACCAACGACCGGAGGAGCGCGAGATGATCGGTGACGGGAACAAGAGCGGCGGGAGCGAGCGGGGCCGAGCCGGGCGCGGCGGGATGACTCGGCGGCGGGCCCTCGGGCTGGCCGGGGTGGCGGGCGCCGCCTACGTGGCCGGGCCGCTGCGGCCGTTCGGCGTCGGCGGCGACGCGGCGGGGCCGCAGGAGGCCGAGGCGGCGAGCTGCGTGCTCGCCCCGGAAGTGACCGAAGGGCCCTATTGGGTTGACGTGCGCGAAAAGCGCTCCGATGTCGTCGCCGGCCAGGCGGGCGCGCCGCTCACCCTCGACCTCTACGTCTATCGCTCCGACGACAGCTGCGGACCGGAGCCGGGTGCGGTCGTAGACATCTGGCACTGCAACGCCTCCGGCCTCTACTCCGACGAGGCGGCCAACGGGACCAGCGGGTCGACCTGGCTGCGCGGCTACCAGGAAACCGACGCCCAAGGGCACGTCCGCTTCACCACGATCTACCCCGGCTGGTACAGCGGCCGCACCGTCCATATCCACATCCGCGTGCGCACCTTCAGCGGCTCCTCGACCACCTACAACTTCACCACCCAGATCTTCTTCGCCGAAGAAAACTCGGCCGCCGTCTTCGCCACCAGCCCCTACAACTCGCGCAGCGGCCGCGACACCACCAACGAAGCGGACATGATCTACCAGCAGGAGGTGCGGGCCGGGAACGTCCTCATGCCCACTCTCTCCGGCAGCCCATCGGCCGGCTACTCGGGCACGGTCGGGATCGGGTTGAGCGGCCTGCCGGCGTCGGGCTCGTCGTCCTCCGGCTCGAACGGCTCGTCCTCGGCAACCGACACCGCCGTGGACGCCACCTTGGTCTCGCGCCGCTTCATCCACGCCGGCGACCGGCGCGAGCTACTGCTCGGACTGAAGGCCGGCGAGCGGATCGCGGCGGAAGCGAAGCTGATGCGCGGCGGCAAGGCGGTCGCCCACAAGAAGATCGGCGCCCTCGCCCCCGGCAAGCGCAACCTCGCGATCCCGATCTCCGACGCCACCCCGGCGGGCCCCGCCCAATTACGCCTGAAGCTGACCGACCGCGCCGGCAACTCCCGCACGATCCACAAGCGAGTCCAGATCCCCACCGGCTGAGCCGGCCACTTGGCGACTTAGGGTCGCCGGGACGGCCACAACTCGTCAGTCGTCAACCGCGGGCGATCCGCCGGGTGATTTCCTTGATGCGTTTCCGGAATTCATCCTGGCTGTCGACCAGTTCTTTCAGACCAGGGTTCGGCTCGACCTTGATCTCCCTCTTGCGGGCGTGAATTTCGGCAATCCGCCGGTCCCGCTCTTCGCGGATCCTGACGATCTCGATCGGGATATAGCTCGGTTCGCCCCTCGTGTTCTCCTGATCCGTCGCCATCTTCGAAATCCTAGCCCTCTCGTCTCTCGTTTTCGAATCGCCTCTCCAAGGCGGCGATGCGCCCGACGGCCTCATTGATGGCCCTATCGTGAGCTTTGCTGACTTCCCACAGCATTTCCGTGTGCTCCTCGATGTCCTGCTTGAGTTCCTGATCGGCGGCAAGCGCCTTCTGCTCGACTTCCGTCAGCCGGTCGGCGATCTCGTCGCCGAGATCATCGACCTCCTCCTTCCACCTGGCTCCTCTGAGGCTTAACTCGACCGGCAGGTCGCCGTCGAAGACGGCCCGCGCCAACGGGACGAGAAGAAGCAACGATCCGTAGAAGAACAGCAGCGCAACCTGGATGGCGAGGACTACGTGGCTGCCGAAAGCGAGGCTCGGGATCGCCGATTTCTTGGTGTGCACCGACACCATCAGCGCCCCGGCGGTGGAGGCCAGGAGCAGGACGGGAACGACGAGGCGGACGGCGAGGCGCTCGACCCCGGCGGTCCTATCTTTCGGCTCGTCGACCAACGGGTCAGCCGGTGCCGGAGGCCTCGGGGTCGCGCCAGACTTCCTTCAGCCAGGGCGGGACGACGACGAAGGTCGCGTGCGAGTCGGCGGCGATCGGCTCCAGGGGGACCAGGTGAACGCGGCGGCCGGGCGTGAAGCGGCTGCCGCGCGGGGCGCCGGCGACGTTGCCGGCGTGGCTGCCGCCGGAGACGAGGAGGAGGCCGGTCTCCGGGCCCCAGCCGTTGGGGTGGCGGTCGTCGAGGGTTTCGGCCAGTTCCCGAAGGGGGTCGAAGCCGATGTCGGAGCCCCAGTCGAAATCCTGCAACGAGTAGTCGTAGCCGTCGTGGGCGGAGGCGCGCTCGTCCACCGAGCCGTCGGGGTTGATGCGGACTTGCACCGATTCCCAGTCGTCGTCATGTTCCCCCGAGTCGCCGACGATCGGCACGCCACGCAGGGTCGCCGAGTTCGCGTAGTAGAGCCAGTACTGGAGATAGAGCCGCCCGGCCCGTTCGTCCGAGCAGTCGATGCCCGCAGCTTCGGTCGCCTCCCTCACGGCCGCCCGGCAGTCGATCACGTGGACGAAGGCGGTGACCGGCAGGTGTTCGTCGGTGCGGTGGACGAGGCCGTCGTCGGGGGCGTCACCGCAGTCGGTTTCGCGGCAGCGGCGGTAGTCGACCGGGACCGCGTGGGAGCCGTCCTCGAAGGCGATCGTCGGCATGTGCCGGCGCACCAGCCGCCCGATTTCGTCGCCATAGGTGGCGATCAGGGTCGGCTCGTCGCCGCAGCCGTCGGCGAGCTCCGGCCGCGCAGAGGACCCGCTGGGCGACGGCGCGCGCCAGGTCGGTCCCCGGCACCCGCACCCCGGCGGCCAGGACCCCGACCAGCACCAGCGCGACCACGCACACCAGCCCGACCCACTCGACCGTCCCCTGTCCGCGCTCGTCCCCACGCAGGCCTAAGTCCTGAGCGGCGTCCATACTCCCCCGGGTGAGCGGTCGGCGGCGGGGAAAATTTCGGTCGGAGCGGAGGCTTCGGGCGGGAAGGGTCGCGGTGGTCGCGCTGCTCACCGTCCTATTGGCCGTGGCGCCGGCCTCTCGACCGCCGGGGCGGCGAAGAAGAAGGCCAAGCCGAAGAAGGCGGCGACGAGCTCGGTCTTCTGCCCGCCCGTGGTCGACAACTATCGGGCGCCGCTGGAAAAGCTGAAGCCGATCCCGGCGGTGCCGGAAGGCGGGCTGCTGCGGTTCGCCCCGGCGGGCCTGACGCTCGGCATCACCGGGCCACAGGGGATCCTGGTCGGCGGCTCGACCAGCGTCGGACTGCGCCTCACCAACGCGGCGACCGCGGCCGTGACCAAGCCGCTCGATTGGGTCGTGCTCGAGCGGCTGATCCGCTTCTCTTCCGACGGCACCAAGATCGAACCGGCCGGGCTCAAACGGATCGACCTCAAGCAGCTGCCCGCAGGCAAGCACCGCGGCCTCACCTTCCCGCTCACCTCGGCGCCGGGGATCTACTCGCTCGAAATCACGATCCAGAACCACCGCGGCCGGCTGCTCGGCCGCTACGGCGAGTACCTGCGCGTGGTCAACCGCACCGTCACCGCCGCGATCAAACTGGCCGCCTACGACAACGTCGTCCCCGGCGCCTACGTCGAAAGCTGCTTCGAAAACCACGGCAGCGCGTCGATCGCACCGACCGCCAGCAGCCTCGAACACCTCGAAAACGGCACCTGGCGCCCGGTCGCCGTCCCGGTCGGGCCCCAGTACGCGCCCGCGCAGACGACGATCCGGCGTGCCCTCGGGCCGGGCGATGCGGAACGGATCGGCGCCCTGGTGCCGCCCAACGCGAAGCCCGGCCTCTACAAACTGAACCTGGCCGGCACCGTCCTCGACAGCGGCGAACCGGTCGCCCTCGCCGCCGAATTCGGCGTCCTCTAGAAGAAGTAGTTGCCGAGGTGGACGCAGCCGCTGAGGCGGGCCGGGCTGCCCTCGCCCGGCGGGCCGACCCGCTCGGCGTGCCAGCAGCCCAGCCCGTTGACGTGCACCCGGTAGCTGACGGTGCCACTCAGCTGACTGTCCCAGCGGCCGCACGTCCAGACCCCGGCCCGGTGCCCGCATGACTTCGGGCCGCCGAAAAAGCTCCCGCTGCCGAACGAGCTCGCCAGCGCTTCGCCGTTCACGCCCAGCACCGGTGCCGGGCGGGCGCCGAAGGCACCGAGGACGATCGCCGCGCCCACGGCGACGAGTGCCACGATTCCGAGCGTGCGGCGGGACTCCCCGGCCGTCGCCCCGATGATCCAGACCAGGCCGAGGGTGAGGCAACCGGCGAAGAGGATCGCGAACTGGCCCTTGCGCAGGCAGATCACCGCCGCCGGGACCAGCGCCAGAAGGTAGACGACCCCGATGCCGTAGAGCGCGACGTACATCGCCGCAAGTACAGCAAAGCGCTCGGGAAGGTTCTAGAGCTGCTCGATCTCGGCGGCGACTTCGGAAGCCGCCGCTTTCGCGTCGGAGAAGAGCATCGAGGTGTTCGGTTCGTAGAAGAGGTCGTTGTCGATGCCGGCGAACCCGGTGGAGAGGGAGCGCTTGATCACGATCACCTCGTTGGCCTGACTGACCTCGATGATCGGCATCCCGGCGATCGGCGAGTTGGGATCGTTTTTCGCCGCCGGGTTGGTGACGTCGTTCGCCCCGATCACCACGGCGACGTCGACGCGCGGCATCTCCGGGTTGATCTCGTCCATCTCTTTCAAGTTCTCGTAGGGCACGTCGGCCTCGGCCAGGAGGACGTTCATGTGCCCCGGCATCCGCCCCGCCACCGGGTGGATCGCGTAGTTGACCGTCACCCCGCGCGACTCCAGCTGGTTGGCCATCTCCTTGACCGCGTGCTGCGCCTGGGCGACCGCGAGGCCGTACCCGGGGACGATCACGACGCTGTCGGCATAGGCCAGCTTGATCGCCGCGTCCTGAGCGCCGATCGAGGTGACCGGGCGCTGCTCGCCACTGCTGGCGGTCACCGCGGGGGCGCCGCCGAAGCCGGCAAAGAGGATGTTGGGGACGGAGCGGTTCATCGCCGTCGCCATCTCCAGGGTCAGCAGGGTGCCCGAGGAGCCGACCAGGGTCCCGGCGACGATCAGCGCGACGTTGTCCAGGGCGAAGCCGGCGGCCGCCGCACTCAGCCCGGTGAAGGCGTTCAGCAGCGAGATCACGACCGGCATGTCGGCGCCGCCGATCGGCAGCACGACCAGGTTGCCGAGGATCGCCGCGGCGATCAGGATCAGGATGAAGAGGCCCTGCGACGGCGGATCGTTGTTGATCGCGATGATGATCGCGAGGACGATCACGCCGACCCCGAGGATCGCGTTGATGAACTGCTGGCCCGGGACCGAGAGCGGCTTGGTCGGGATCAGGTCCTGGAGCTTGGCGAAGGCGATGTTCGACCCCCAGAAGGAAACCGAGCCGACGATCGCCGCGAACAGGGTGGGGATCAGCTCTTCCAGCGGCATTTCGCCGAAGTTGATTCCGTGGCGGATCTCCGACCAGGCGATCAGGGCCACCGCACCGCCGCCGACGCCGTTGTAGAGCGCCACCATCTGCGGCATCTCGGTCATCTTCACCCGGGTCGATGCGATCGCCCCGATCGCCGAGCCAGCGGCGAGGCCGATGATGATCAGGCCCCAGTTGCCCATCCCGTCGAGCAGCAGCGTGGTCACCACCGCGACCGCCATGCCGGCAGCGGCGATCAGGTTGCCCTGCTTCGCCGTCGACGGATGGGTTCCGCGTTTGAGCCCGATGATGAAGAGCGAGAAGGCGACGATGTAGAACGCCGTGGCGGCGTCGCCACCCGGCTCGAAGACTGCCAGCGGGGTCATTTCGCGGCGCCGCCTTTACCGTCCCCGGCTTTCGCGTCAGCCTTTGGTTTCGGTTTTTTCGCGAACATCCCGAGCATCCGGTCGGTGACCATGAAGCCGCCGACGATGTTGATCGCGCCGAAGGCGACGGCGATCGTGCCGATCACGTACTCGAGCCCGTCGTCGGCGTAGCCGAGCACGATCAGGCCGCCGAGCATGACGATGCCGTGGATCGCGTTGGTCTGCGACATCAGCGGCGTGTGCAGGGTGGTCGGCACCTTCGAGATGACCTCGAAGCCGACGAAAGCAGCGAGGACGAGGATCGCGAACTCGGTGGCCAGATTCATTTCGCAGCCCTCTCGTTTTTGATCTCCCCGCCCTGGGTGATCAGCGCGGCGGCGAGGATGTCGTCCTCGAGGTTGACGTTCACGGTGCCCTCCTCGGTGATCAGCAGGCCGAGCAGGTTCTCCAGGTTTTTCGCGTAGAGCTGCGAGGCGGGGACCGGCATCAGGCTCGGCAGGTTGCGCGGGCCGATCACTTTGACGCCGTTCTCGACCACCGTCTCCCCCGCTTTGGTGAGCTCGCAGTTGCCGCCGGTCTCGGCCGCCAGGTCGACGATCACCGAGCCCGGCTGCATGCCGCGCACCGCGTCGGCGGTGATCAGCAGCGGCGCCGGGCGGCCCGGGATCGCGGCGGTGGTGACGATGATGTCCTGTTTTTTCGCGTTCTCGGCGAGCGCGTCGCGCACCTGCGCGTTCTCCTCCTCGGTGAGCGGGCGGGCGTAGCCGCCCTCGCCCTCCGCGTCGGGGATGAAGTCGAGTTCCAGCGGGCGCCCGCCGAGCGAGGCGATCTGCTCCCAGGCGGCGCGGCGGATGTCGAAGCCGGTGACGATCGCGCCGAGGCGCTTCGCCGTGGCGACCGCCTGCAGCCCGGCGACGCCGGCGCCGAGGACGAGGACTTTGGCCGGCGGCACGGTGCCCGCGGCGGTGGTCATCATGCCGAAGAAGCGGCCCGACTCACGCGCGGCGATCAGCATCGCGGCGTACCCCGCGGCGGCGGCCTGCGAGGAGAGCGCGTCCATCGCCTGGGCGCGGGTCGTGCGCGGGATCGCCTCCATCGCGAAGGCGGTGACGCCGGAGGCGGCCAGGCCTTTGTTGGTGTCGGCGGCGACCCACGGGTTCAGGTGCGAGACGTAGATCTGGTTCGAGCTGAGCCGGCCGACGTCCTCGGCGCTCGGGATCGCGACCTTGAGGACGACGTCGGCGCCCCAGATCGCATCGGCGCCGGCGATCTCGGCGCCCGCGTCGGTGTAGTGCGCGTCGGGGTGCCCGGCGGCCTCGCCGGCCCCGGACTCGATCAGCACGTCGACCCCCTCGTTTTTTTTCTTCAACGAGCGGACGACGTCAGGCACGAGCGCGACCCGGCGCTCCCCCTCGGCGGTCTCTTTCGGCACTCCGATCTTCACAGCGGCGCGGAACCTTATGCGATCTGTCACTCAGACGATTTGACGCCGGCGATCGCGCTTAGACGTTCCAACGTATGGAGCTGCTGATCCCGCTCTACATGGGCCGGTGAGACGATCAGACGGTCGACCCCGGCGGCGACGAAACGACCCACCCGTTCGGCTACTTCGGCCTCGGTCCCGACCAGGGAAGTGGTGTGCACGAGCTCGTCCGGGATCGCCTCGAAGGCGCCGCCGCGGTCGCCGGCTCCGAAGCGCCGCTGCACCTCGTCGGCGACGTCGCCGAAGCCGAAGCGATGGGCGAGGTCGACGTAGAAGTTGGTCTTCCGCGACCCCATGCCCCCCAGGTAAAGCAGGAGGCTCGCTTTGACCAGGTTCCGCGCCGCCTCCAGGTCGCCGTCGATCGCGCAGGAGAGGGACGGCGAGACCTCGAGGTCGGCGCGCGTCCGCCCGCTGGCGGCGAACCCCGCCTCGAGGTGCTCCCCCCAGCTCTCCTCGAAGTGGTCGACGGAGAAGAAGATCGGGATCCAACCGTCGGCGACTTCGGCGGTCATCTGCACCGATTTGCGCCCGATCGCGCCGACGAAGACCGGGATCTCGTTGCGGAGCGGGTGGAAGTTCAGCTTCAGCGCCTTGCCCTCGCCGCCCGGCAGCGGCAGGTCGTAGTGGGTGCCGTGGTGCTCGACCGGGCCTTCGCGGGCGATGATCTCCCGCACCACCTCGATGTACTCCCGGGTCCGTCCCCAGGGCTTCGCGTAGGGCACGCCGTACCAGCCTTCGGAGACCTGCGGGCCGGACGGGCCGAAGCCGAAGAGGAAGCGCCCGCCGGAGAGTTTGTCGATCGTCGCGCCAGCCATCGCCGCGGCGGCGGGCGGCCGAGCGGGTACCTGCAGGATCGCGGCGCCGAGGTTGACTGTCTTCGTCTGCCCCGCCAACCAGGCTAGGACGCTGACCACGTCGGAGCCGTAGGACTCCGCCACCCAGATCGACTCATAGCCCAGAGATTCGGCCGCCAGCACGGCCTCCAGGGCATCGTCGCCGGCAGGCCCGATCCCCCAATAGCCCAGATTCACCCCCAGCTTCAGCGCCATCCCGTCGCCACTGTATTGAATAGACCTGTGTCGTCCCACGAATCGACTTCGGCCGGCGGCCTCTCGAAGAAGGAGGCCGCGGCCCGCCTGCGCAAGCTGGGCCCGCCGCCGGAGACCTCCTCGCGGTCGACCTCAAGCATCATCGCGGGCAACGTCTTCACCCTCTTCAACGCGATCATCGCGGTCTTCTTCGTGCTCGACCTGGCCCTCGGCCTCTACGCCGACTCGCTCTTCGGCCTGATCGCGATCATCAACTCCTCGATCGGCATCCGCCAGGAGCTGAACGCGAAGAAGACGCTGGACGAAGTCGCGGTGCTGGTGGCGCCGCGGGCGCAGGTGCTGCGTGACGGCCAGGCCGAGGAGCTGCTGGCCGAGGAGGTCGTCCCCGGCGACCTGGTTGCGCTCGGCCCGGGCGACCAGCTCGTTGCCGACGGCCGCGTCGTCGCCAGCCGCGGGCTCACCGTCGACGAGTCGATGCTGACCGGCGAGGCCGACGGCATCCGCAAGGGGACCGGCGACGAGATGCTGTCGGGCTCCTTCGTCATCTCCGGCTCCGGCCATTACGAGCTCGAGGCGGTGCGCGAGGAGAGCTACGCGGGACGCCTCGCCGGCGAGGCGAAAGCCTTCCGCCACCCGCTCTCGCCGCTGCAGCAGGAGGTGAACCGGGTGATCGTCGTCTCCACCTACGCGATGATCCCGCTGGCGATCCTCCTGCTGGCGAGCCTGAAGATCCGCAGCGTCGGACTGCAGAGCGCCGCCGAGACCGCCACCGCCGGCCTGGTCACGCTGATCCCCGAGGGCCTGGTGCTGCTGATGAGCGTCACCTTCGCCTTCGCCGCCGTGCGGCTGGCCCGGCGCGACACGCTGATCCAGCAGATGAGCGCGACCGAGAGCCTCGCCTCGGTCGACACGATCTGCGTCGACAAGACCGGCACGCTGACCGAAGGCAAACTGCGGCTGGCGACGGTCGAGTTCGCCGACGACGTCGACCCGGCGGTCGGCGCCGCGGTCCTCGGGCGCTTCGCCGCCAGCGCCGGCAACCGCAACCAGACCCTGGAGACGATCGCCGAGCGCTACCCGGGCGACGCCGGCTCGGTCGCCGCCGAGGTCCCCTTCTCCTCGGAGTGGAAGTGGTCGGGCCTCTCGATCGACGGCAACGGCGCCGGGGCCGGGACCTTCGTGCTCGGCGCCCCGGACATCCTCGAAGAGGCGGGCGCGCTGGCGCTGCCGCCGGGGATGGCGGCGAAGCTGGCCGAGGAAACCGCCGCCGGGCGGCGCGTCGTCGCCTTCGGGCAGAGCGGCGAGGAGCTGCCCGCCGACGCCGCGGTGAGCCCGGCGCCGCGCCTGCGCCCCGTCGCCCTGATCGTGCTGGAGGAGACGCTGCGCGAGGACGCCGCCGAGACGATCGCCTTCATGCGCGACCAGGAAGTCGACCTGAAGCTGATCTCCGGCGACGCCAGGGCGACGGTGACCGCGGTCGCCTACGCGGTCGGGGTGCCGCGCGACGCGGGCGTGGTCGAGGGACCCGACCTGCCGGACGACCCCGACGCGCTGCAGCAGGTGGCGCTCGCCAACACGATCTTCTGCCGGATCAAGCCGGAGCAGAAGAAAGCGCTGGTCGACGCGCTGGTCGCGGCCGGGCGCTACGTGGCGATGATCGGCGACGGTGTCAACGACGTGCCCGCGCTGAAGCGGGCGCGGATGGCGGTGGCGATGGGCTCGGGCACGCAGGTGACCAAGGGCGTCGCCGACGTCGTCCTGCTCAAAGACCAGTTCTCGCGCCTGCCCGAGGCGGTCGGCGAGGGCCGGAGGATCGCCCGCAACATCCACCGCCTCGGCCGGCTCTACATGACCAAGTCGGTCTACGCGGCGACCTTGATCGTGCTCGTCGCCGTCCCCGGCTTCACCTTCCCCTTCCTCCCCCGCCACCTGACGATGGCCGCCTTCCTGACGATCGGCATCCCGTCCTTCGTCCTCGCCCTGCTGCCCTCCGACGGGCCGCTCTACCGCGGCCGGCTGATCCGCGCCCTCGCCGCCTTCGCGATCCCCTCCGGGGTGGCGACCGGGATCGCCTCGATCATCTCCTTCTTCCTCGTCGGCACCGTCTCCGGAGCCGGTACCGAAGCGGGCCGGACCGCCGCGACGACGACCCTGATCGCCCTCGGCCTCGCCTTCATCCTGCTGCTGGAGCGCGGCCCCGGGCGGGAGGGCAACTCGGTCCAGAGCAACATGCTGGCGATGGTCATCGGGCTCGCTGGCCTCTACGCCGGGATCCTGGCGGTCGTCCCGGTGCGTGAATTCTTCGAACTCGAGCTGCTCACCGCGGCGCAGTGGTTCCTCTCGCTGCTGGCGGCGGCGATCGGCCTGACGATCGCCAGCGTGATCTGGAAACTGCCGCTGATCGAGCGCTGGGAAGCCGAGATCGACGAACCGCAGGAGCCGCGCAGCCCGATGGAGGAGTCCCCCAAACCCGCCTGACCTCTGTCCTTTGTCGCCCACAGGGCTACAAAGGACAGAGGCCCTCCAATCCGGATAGTCGACGAGCCGGTTTTTCAGACTTTGGGCCATGCCCGGAGCGGGTAGGGATCCTTAGCGTGCGAGCATGGCGACGACCTTGAATCCGGCCCGTCCCTTTCCCGGCGCCGGCGTGTACCCGCTCGATTCGGGGCACTTCGACGAGGCGTTCGCCAAGACCGGCACCGCACGCCCTCCCTACGTGACGGTGATCGACGCGCTCGCGCGGCATGACCTGGTGGAGCTGCGCGAGCGCGTCCGGTCGAACATCGAGGAGATCGGGCTCTCCTTCGGCCCGGGGAACCCGATGGTGGTCGACCCGGTCCCGCGGGTGATCGACGCGGCCGAGTGGGAGAAGCTCGAAGCGGGCCTGCTGCAGCGGGCGCGGGCGCTGAACGCCTTCCTGCTCGACGCCTACGGGGACCAACGGATCTTCGAGGACGGGGTCGTCCCGCGGCGGTTGCTGGAGACCTCGCAAGGGTACGAGCCGCTCATGCGGGGACTGCTCGACCCGACCGTGCCGCCCGCGACGGTTGCGGGAATGGACCTGATCCGCGACGCTGAGGGTGAGCTCATGGTCCTCGAGGACAATCTGCGGATGCCCTCCGGCGCGACCTACGCGATCGCCGTGCGCGAAGCGGTCGGGCCGGAGTTCGGGCCCGAGGCGACCGCCGGGCTGCGCCGCCCCGACGGCTACGTCGAGCGGCTCGGCGAGGCGATCCGCGCCGCCGCCCCCTCCCAGCACGCGGCGGAACCGATGGCCGCGATCCTCTCCGACGGCCCCGAAAGCGGCGCCTACTACGAGCATGAGCGGCTCGGCCGCGAACTCTCGCTGCCGGTCGTCACGCCCTCCCAGCTCAGCTCCACCCGCGGCCGCCTGCACGCCCAGATCGGCCGTCGCCAGGTGCAGCTCGACGTCATCTACCGCCGGCTCGACGAGGACCGCCTGAGCGACCGCGGCGGCACCCTCACCGACCTCGGCAAGCTGCTCGCGCCGGCCCTGCAGTCAGGACGCCTGCGCTGCGTCAACGCGATCGGCACCGGGCTCGCCGACGACAAGCTGGCCCACGCCTACGTCGGGGAGATGATCCGCTTCTACCTCGGCGAGGAGCCGCTGCTGAAGTCGGTCCCCAGCTACGACCTCTCCGATCCCGATGCGCGCGACGAGGTGATGGGCCGGCTCGACGAGCTGGTGATCAAGCCGCGCGACGGCTTCGGCGGCCATGGGGTGACGATCATGCCGCTCGCCACCGAGGGCGACCGGCGCAAGACGATCGGCCTGGTCCGGCGCCGGCCGGAGCGCTTCGTCGCCCAGGAGCTGGTGCCGCTCTCCACCCACCCGACCGTGGTCGGCGCCGGGATCGCCCCGCGCCGGGTCGACCTGCGGCCCTACGTGCTCAGCCCCGCCAGCGGCGCGCCGTCGGTGATGCAGGGCGGCCTCACCCGCTACGCGAAGGCCGCCGACGAGATGGTCGTCAACAGCTCGCAGGGCGGCGGCAGCAAGGACACCTGGGTCCTTGGCCCTCCTACGGACCTGGTATGAAGCGACGCTCCTTGGCATCTCTCGAACATCGTCCTCTGATCGGGGTCACCACTTCGGAGGTGCGCCCGAAAGAGCGGGTCGAGCCCGTCCCCGAGGGCGACCCGACCGGCAAAGAGATGGCGCTCGGGATCACCTACCTGAAGGCGATCGAGGAGGCGGGCGGGCTGCCGATGGTGATGCCGCCGCTGGGCAGCGACGCGATCGAGCCGCTGCTCGACCGGCTCGACGGGATCTGCCTCTCCGGCGGACCCGACCTCGACCCGGCGCTCTACTCCGCCGAGCCGCACCCGGAGCTGGGCCCGACCGAGCCCGACCTCGACCGCTTCGAGCTCGCCGTCGCCGCCCGTGCCGACGCCCGTGAGATGCCGATCCTGGCGATCTGCCGCGGCACCCAGGCGCTCAACATCGTCCGCGGCGGGGCGCTCCACCAGCACCTTCCCGACCTCTCCACCGAGCTCGCCCACCGGCAGTCCAACCCCGGCACCGAGCCGAGCCATCCGGTCGCGGTCGATCCCGACTCGCAGCTGGCCGCGGTGCTCGGCGGCGACGAGCTGGAGATCGACGACGTCAACTCCTTCCACCACCAGGCGATCGACCGCCTCGGCGCCGGCCTGCGGGTCAGCGCCCGGGCGCCGGACGGGACGATCGAGGCGATCGAGGACCCGAGCCGCCGCTTCCTGATCGGCGTCCAGTGGCACGCCGAGACGCTGGTCCACCGGCTGGCAGAGGCGGAGCTCTTCCGACGCTTCGTCGAGGCCTGCCGCGCCGATTCGAACGAGTACGAGCGGGCCGCGGCGCGGCGCGAGGTCGCGTGACCACGGAGTCCTCCGGGACGACGGCACCGGCCTGGGCGACCTGGGCCGAGCCGAACGAGCAGGGCGCGTACACGGTCGGGATCGAGGAGGAGGTGATGCTCCTCGACCAGTTGACCTGGGCGCTCGCCCACCGGATCGACTCGGTCCTGCCCCGCCTCCCCCACGGCCGCACCTCGAGCTTCACCGCCGAGACGCACGGCTCGGCGCTCGAGATCCAGACCGGCGTGCACGGCGCGATCGACTCGGCGGTGGAGGAACTCGGGGCGCTGCGGCGCGAGCTCGACGAAACCCTGAAACCGCTCTCGATGCGGGCGGCCAGCGCCGGCACCCACCCCTTCGCGGTCTGGCAGGAGATCGTCATCTCGGCGGGCGAGCGCTACCAGTTCGTCTACGGCTCGATGCGCGAGCTGGCCCGCCGCGAGCCGACCTTCGGCCTCCACGTCCACGTCGGCGTGCCCGATCCCGAACAGGCGATCCACGCCTGCAACCGCCTGCGCACCGAGCTGCCGCTCCTGCTCGCGCTCTCGGTCAACTCGCCCTTCTGGCAGGGGCGGGACACCGGCCTCGCCTCGGCGCGGACGCCGCTCTTCCAGGCCTTCCCCCGGGTGGGAGTGCCGCGGGCCTTCCACAGCTACGAGGAGTACGTCGAGTCGGTCGACGTGCTGATCCGCTCCGACGCGGTGCCGGAGCCGACCTTCCTCTGGTGGGACGTGCGGCCGCAGCCGCGCTTCGGCACGATCGAGGTGCGGATCATGGACGCCCAGACCACCCTCGCCGACACCGCCGGGATCGCCGCCCTCGTCCAGTCGATCGTGCGCCTTGAGGTCGAGGAAGGATCGAAGACCTACGACTGCGGCATCCCGCCCGAGGTCCTCAACGAGAACCGCTTCCTCGCCGCCCGCGACGGCATGGACGCCGAGCTGATCGCCCACGAGCTCGACCAGCGCCTGCCGGCCCGCGCCCTCCTCGAAGACCTGCTGGTCCTCTGCCGCCCGCACGCCGAAGACCTCGGCTGCGCCACCGAGCTCGACTCCGTAGCCCGCCTGGCCGAGCGAACCGGCGCCCGCCGTCAGCTGGAGTTGAGCCGAAGCCTCGGCTCCTTGCCCCGCGTGGTGGCTGTGCTGGCGGACGACTTCTTGGCCGGCGCCTAGCCGGCCCGCGGGTCGGCGCCCGCCAGTAAGAGACGCGGGCCGAGGAAGCTGGCGCCCAGTCCTCTGGGCCGGCGTCGCTCGGTGCCCCGTGAAGCTGGCGCCCGAGGGAAGGGACGGACCGTCTCGGCCACGGCCCGGGCAGGCTGTGGCCGTGGCCGAGACGGCCGGGAGTGCGGGGAGAGGTCGAGGGACGCCGGGAGCCGCGCGCCGGACGCGCGGAAGGCGTGCGGGCGACCGCCGGAAGGCGTCAGAAGGACGGCACGTTCGTCTCGAAGACGGGCGGAACGTCGCGGATCCACCCGGTCGCAAACGCGTGACCGGGATTTTCCACCCTGGAGGGTGGAAAATGTCGACAGCGCGGATCTTCGGCCTCGCCGGAGCGGAGTCCGACAGCGCTGCAGCCTTATCTGTCGCCAGGGCGACACAAATCGCTGCAGCGCGGCAGGACGGGCCACGTCTTCGTGACAAGTGCACCCGTCCTGCGGTCGGAAGTGTCACGATCCCTCCGCGCTTCCCGTCAGAAGCGTCACGACCCTGCGCAGTCCCCCCCGAAAACCGCCCACGACCCGGGCGTCTCCGTGGCGGCCTCTCAGCCTGCCCGAGCCGCCACGGAGACGCCCGGGTCGCCTTTTGCCGTCCTCGGCCGCCCGGGCTCGGGCCCTTTGCCGTCCCCGGCCGCAGGGGACCCGGACCCTCGCCGCTAGATGTCCAGCGCGCCGAAGTCGGCCGGCTGGATCACGAACTGGCTGACGACCAGGTTCGCGCAGAGTTTGGAGACGCCGTCGCGGATCCGGTCGATCCGGACCTCGATTACCGCGGTGCTGCGGCCGGCGTGGAGGGGGCGGGCGTCGGCGACGATCTCGTCACCGAGGCGGCCGGCGCCGAAGACGTTCAGCTTCAGCTCGATCGTGGTGAAGTCGAAGCCGGGCGGGATCGCGCGGAAGGTGGCCCAGGCGGCGACGGTGTCGCCGAGGGCGGTCCAGACGCCGCCGTGGACGAAGCCGCCGGGATGGAGGTGGCGGCTCTCGACGATGATCCGCCCGCGGGCGTGCTCGTCCTCGATCTCGAGCGGCTCGATGCCGAGATCGGCGGGAAAGGAGCCCACCGCGAACTCGCGGATGTCCTCCGGCTTGACCTGTGAAAGATCGGCCATCGGTCGGTATGTAACAAGAAGTGGCCACCTCGCGGTGGCCACTTCGTCACACAGTCCTCGATTACCGGACGGACTCCCGACCGGCGCCGAACGCTCAGACGCGTTCGACGAGCATCGCCTTGCCCTGGCCGCCGGCGACGCACATCGTCTCCAGGCCGACCTGCTTGTCGTCGGTCTCGAGACCGTTCAGCAGCGTCCCCATGATGCGGGCGCCGGTCATCCCGAACGGGTGGCCGAGGGCGATCGCGCCGCCGTGCGTGTTCAGCTTGTCTTCGTCGATCCCGCATTCCTCCATGATCGGGATCACCTGGGCGGCGAAGGCCTCGTTCAACTCGACCTTGTCGACGTCGCCGATCGACATCCCGGCGCGATCGAGCACCTTTTTGACCGCGCCGATCGGGGCGACGCCCATCAGCTCCGGCTCGTTGCCGTAGGTGGCGGCGGTGATGATCCGGGCGCGCGGCTTCAGGCCCAGCTCCTTGGCCTTGGTGTCGCTCATCAGCAGCACCGCGGCGGCGCCGTCGTTCAGCGGGCAGGAGTTGCCGGCGGTGACCCCGCCGCCGCCGAAGGCCTCCGGCAGTTCGGCCAGCTTCTCCAGGGTCGAGGAAGCGCGCGGGCCGTCGTCTTTGGCGACGACGGTGCCGTCGGCCAGGGTGACCGGGACGATCTCGCGGTCGAAGTAGCCGTCCTCCTGCGATTTGACCGCCAGTTCCTGCGAGCGCTGAGCGAACTTGTCCATGTCCTCGCGCTTGACGCCGTACTTGTTGGCGACGTTGACGGCGGTGATGCCCATGTCGATGTAGGCGTTCGGCTGGCCGTTCTCGCCGATCAGGTTCTGGTCACGGTCGTCGACGCGGACCGGCTCGGAGGCTTCGTTGAAGCGGCTGACCCACTCCACCCCGACCGCCAGGTAGGCGTCGCCCTCGCCCGCCTTGATCGCGTTGCCGGCGTGGCGGATCGCGTCGAGACTGGAGGAGCAGTAGCGGGAGACGGTGACGCCGTTGACGGACTGCGGCAGCCGCTCCGAGAGCAGCGAGATGATCCGGCCCATGTTGAAGGCCTGCAGGCCCTGCGGCATGCCGACGCCGCAGAAGACGTCCTCGATCAGGGCCGGGTCGACGTCGGGGTTGCGCTCGAGCAGCTGGTCGACCACGAAGGCGCCCATCTCCTCGGGACGCAGCGAGGCCAGCGAGCCCTTGAAGGCGCGGCCGATCGGCGTGCGGATGGTGTCGACGATTACTGCTTCGGGCATCTCTGGCGCCTCCTTGGGCGTATGACAGCGGTGTCTTGAACCGACGGGCAGCGTAGTCGAACTCGGGGTCGGGCTGATTGACTGGTCGGTCAATCTATTGTGACATTTGTCACCTCTCAGGCGTCGGCGTCGCCGATCTGGGGTACATTCGGCAGATCCAGCCCGCCGGGGAATGCGGGAAGACGCCGCCTCGGCGGCACGGAAAGGAGGCCTCGACATGCCTGAGGGCTACTGCGTGAAAGAGCGTAAGAAGGTCGAGATCAAAGACGCCAAACAGGTGACGATGAAGAACGGTCGTCCGGCGATCCAGGGCGTCTGCCCGGACTGCGGGACGAAAATCTTCAAGATCGGCAAACTCGAGGCCTAAGGCTTCGGCGGGGCGGTGAACCTGGCCGCCCCGCCCTCCGTAGGACGGTCGGTGATCAGTCGACCCGATGCGAGAACCCCTTGCCCGGCCTGACCCGCGAGCGCGACGTGCGGGAGGCCTACGCCGCCCACTCGGGCGAGCTCTACGGCTTCGCGATGCGCTCGCTCGGCGACGCGGGGCTCGCCGAAGAGGCCGTGCAGGAGACCTTCCTCCGGGCCTGGAAAGCGGGCGAGCGCTTCGACCCGGAAATTGGCAGCCTGCGCACCTGGCTGTTCGCGATCCTGCGCAACGTGGTGATCGACCTCGGGCGCGCCCGCAACTCGCGGCCGCGGGTCGCCGAGGGTGGGGTCGAGCCGTCGGTCGAACCGCTGGAGCAGGCGTTGCTCGCCTGGCAGGTGGAGGAGGCGATGCGGCGGATCGGCGACGACCATCGCCGGGTGCTGCTGGAGACCCACTTCCGCGCCCGCCCTTACTCCGAGGTGGCCGAGGAACTCGGCGTCCCGGAGGGAACGATCAAGAGCCGCGTCTACTACGGCCTGAAGGCATTGCGGGTGGCGCTGGAGGAGATGGGCTATGAGGACTGACGACCACCGCGACTGGAAGCTCTCGCTCGGCGCCTACGCGCTCGGCGACCTGGCCGCCGACGAACGCGCCTCGATCTCCGCCCACCTCGAGGGCTGCGCCGAGTGCCGCGCCGAGCTGCGCGAGCTGGAAGGCGTGGCGGCGCTCCTGCCGCTCGCCGACCCGGCCCGGATCGAGCAGCCGGCGGTGCGCCCGCCGGCCGACCTCGGTGCCCGGATCGAGGCCCAGATCGCCGCCGAATCTTCCCGCGAGGGGCGCGTGCGACGGCGCCGTCGCTTCCGCCTCTGGGTGGGCGGGGCCGCCGCCACCGCCGCGGTCGCCGCCGTCCTGGCGCTGATCGTGCTGCCGCTCGGAGGCGGGGAAAATTCGCCCGCCCAGGAGGTTAGTTTCGCCTCCGTGCCGAATGGGGTGAGCATCGACGCAACCCTCGAACCCCACGCCTTCGGCACCGAGATCCACATGTACGTGAAGGGCATCCGCTCCGGCACCCTCTGCCGCGTCTTCCTGCGCGACGAGAACGGGCGGACCTACTCGGCGGGCAGCTTCCGTTACCGCTGGGGAGACGACTCGGAGGCCGAGCTGTCCTCGGCGCTCGATCTCTCCCAGGCGAAGACGATCGGTGTCCACGCCGGCGGTCGCACCTTCGTGGCGCCGGTGAGCTCGGCGACCGCACTGGTGAGTGGGGCGGACACCGATCCGACGTGAGGCGGACCGGCGCGCGTCCGCGCGTCCGCTGCTATCCGTGGATCGCGCGGAGAGTTGCGACCGCAATTGCGGCGGCGGTGCTGGTCGCGGCAGGCGTTGCCGGCTGCGGCGGCGGCTCTTCGAGCAGTAGCCCGGCTACCGGCAGCTCCACGACCAAGTCGACCACCACCACCGCCCTTCCCCCGGTCGCAAAACCGCCGCCGAACGCCGAAGAAGGGACGGTCTTCGTCTCCCTCGGCAGCGCCGCCGGGCTCGGCCAGGTGCTGGTCGACTCTGAAGGCCACACCCTTTACGCCTTCAGCGGCGACAGCGAAACGGCGGCGACCTGCGAAGGGGCCTGCGCGAAAGCCTGGTCGCCGCTGCTGGTCGAATCCGGCGAACCGCAGCCCTCCAACGGCGCCAGCGCCGCCCGCCTCGGCACCGTCACCCGCGCCGACGGCAGCCGCCAGGTCACCTACGCCGGCCATCCGCTCTACAGCTTCGGCGGCGACAAGAGCCCGGGCGAGGCGAACGGCAACGGCTCCGCCGCCTTCGGTGGCACCTGGACCGCCCTCAAGGGCTCCGGCGCCCCGGCGAGCTAGCCCGTCGACCAGGCCCCAGCGCCCAGGGACGGCGAGGGCCCGGGCGTCTCGGAGTCGACCCGGGCAGGCTGAGGCCGCCTCCGAGACGCCCGGGTTGGGAGGTTTTCGGGGGAGGACTTGCGCCGGGACGTTGTTCCTGCGGGGAGACGTCACAGGATCGGCACGTTCCGGAGAGACGCGATGCAGAGACTCCGCGAACGTCACCGAGGCGTCACGCTTCAGGCAGCGCGTCCGTGGGTCCAGGGCGCACTGTGGAGCTTTTCTTTCGCATAGAGCAAGTTTCTCTCCACAGCAAAGGGCTGAGCAATGGGGCAGATGTGACGTCCCATGAAGAAGCGTGGAGTTCGTGGCACCCCCCGCACTTCTCTGCGCGCATTGCGGCGATACCCGTACGGAACCCGCACCCTCACCTCCTCCCGCAGACCCGGCCATCTCGGAGGCGGCCTCAGCCTGCCCGGGCCGCCTCCGAGATGGCCGCGTCCCTTCCCCGTCCCCCGGCCTCCGCCTAGGCGTCTTCGGGCGTGAGCTTGCCGCGCTTGCGGTAGGCGAGCGTCGGCGGGGCAATCGCGCGGATCTCCGCCAATAGACGGGCGGAGAGCTCGGCGGGATCCTCGTCGGCGCGCGGCTGCCCACCGGCCGGATCGAAGAAGTGGACCTTGAGGCGCGGTCGGCGGGGGAAGCCGGTGAGGTCGGCGGTGCCGGTGACGGCGACGAGGGTGACGTGCGCCTCGGGCACTTCCAGCGCCAGCCGGCCGACGCCGCTGCGCGCCCTCATCACCCGGCCTTTGGAGCGCGTCCCCTCGGGGAAGACGCCGACGCAGGAACCTTCGCGCAGCGCCGCCACCGCGTTGGCGAGCGCCTTGGCATCGCCCGCCCCGCGCACGATCGGTATCTGCCCCATCCCGTCGAGCACCTTGTTCAGTCCGCGCACGTCCCAGAGCGTCGATTTGGCCAGCGCCCGGACCATCCGCCGCTTACGCGCCGCGTGGCCGATCATCACCGGGTCCCAGTGGCTGTCGTGGTTGCCGATCAGGAGCAGCGGGCCGCTGGCGGGCAGCGTCTCGACTCCGCTCACCTCGAGCCGCCCCCAGCGGGCGACCGGCAGGTTTACGGCCATCGCAAAGCGGTAGGTGCGGGTCGGCTCGCGCATCGGGAGCGCAGCGTATTGGTTGGAGGCACGTCCGCGGCAACCGGAACTTGGAGTGGCATGGGTGTTGATCCGGGCATGGGGGAATCGAGAAGCCGGGGCTTGGTCGGGTTGCTTGCGCTGCTCGCCCTCGCCTTGACGGTTGCCGTCGTGCCGGCCTCGCCGGCGAGCGCCGCCGCCCATCGCCACCGCACGGCCCTCGACCCGACCTTCGGCCGGCACGGCCGGGTACTCGCCGTGCCGCCGCAGGAAACCGAACCCTCGGTGTTCGCGGCGGCGGCACGCGAGCCGAACGGCGAGGTCTTGCTCGACCTCCAGCGCGAAGCGCTCGGCGGGACGGCTCGCGAACTGGAGCTGCGCCGACCGAACGGCGAACTCGACCCCTCCTTTGGCGAAGGCGGACGACGCGCCGTCCACCCTGGTGAGGGCCTCCTCGCGCTCGGCGACGGCAGCATCGTGATCGGGGTCGAAAAGTGCGATGGTCAAACCGGCTCGGTGATGAAGCTCGGGCCCGAGGGGGCCCCAGTCTCGAGCTTCGGCCGCAACGGATGCTCCGCCTACACGGGCTTTGGTACCCGCCACCTCGCGGTCGACCCGGCAGGCGACATCCTGATCGGCGGCACGACCGAATACTGCGACCCCTGCGGCAAGGACGTACCTCCCAGGTCGCAGAGCATCGTCGCCCGCCTGCTTCCCGGCGGTTCCCTCGACCGCAGCTTCGGCGGGCGCGGCCTGGTCGCCTCCACTTCCGATCTCCACCTGGAAGCCCCGGAGTTCGGCGGTTACGACCAGCTGGAAGGCCTCGCCCCGACCGCCGACGGCGGCGTGGTGATCAGCTCCGCCACCAGCCTCGATGCCACCGTCCTCCGCCTCGATCCGAGCGGCGCGCTCGACCCCGGCTTCGGCACCGGCGGACTGGTGTCGATTCCCGGCCACGACGCCGGGCCGGTGGTGGTGCAGCCCGACGGCAGCATCGACCTCGTCTCCACCGCCTCGGAAGATGCCCTTTTCGTCACCAAGCTTGGGCCGCGGGGGAATGTTGAAACGAGCTTCGGCGAAGGTGGCACGGCGCGCATCCCCAGGCCGTCGGGCCTCTCGCCATACGAACTCGTCGCCGCCGCGGCGCCCGCGGGCGGGCTGATCGTCGGCTCGCGCGAACCGTTCCCGCGCCCCTGCGCGCAGCCATGCTACGTGGCCCCCTTCCTCGCCCGGTTGACGGCGACCGGGCAACTCGATCCGACCTACGGCAACGGCGGCACCGCAACGATCGGCACGACGTCGGCGAGCAGCACGAGCCCGCGCGGGCTGGATGCGCTCCTGGTCGGCCCGGACGGCTCGACGCTGGTCGCCGGCAACAACCAGGAAGAAGGAGGCGAAGGAGGTGCCCTCCTCACCGCCCAGACCGCCGCGGGCGCCCCCGACCCGGCGCTCGGCGGCACCGGAACGCTGTCCGAGCACTTCGAAAAACCGACCCAGCTGGGGCCGACCGGGCTTGCTTTGGGACCGCACGGTCGCCTCGCGGTGATGAACCTGCGCGCCGACGCTCCCGGCTTCATCTTCGGGCAACTGCTCACCTTCGGCCGCGATGGTAAGCAACTGCCTTACGCGGACGGGGCGCCGGCGGTGAAGACCGGCTTCCACGGGGCGCTCGTCCGCGTCGCCGGGGGATTCCTAGTCTGGAACGAAGAAGAAGCGAGGAACGACCGCGTCATCCACGCGATCGGATTCGACGGCGCGCCGCTGACGGGATTCGGGACCGACGGAGTGGTGGCGCTGCCGCCGAAGTTCGTCCCCTACGCGATCGAGTCGGCGCCCGGCGGAGGCGCCGTGATGGTCGGCGCGAGCAGGCGGCGGGCGATGGCGATCTACCGGATCGGCCCCGACGGCAGACCGCTGCCGGGCTTCGGCCACGACGGGCTCGCCTTCGCCTTCCGCGGCAACTACACGGTCGGCTACGACGCACTGGTCGAAGCCGACGGCGACACGATAGTCAGCGGCTGGGCCGGCACCGAGGCCGTCGCCGCTCGCCTGCTGCCGGACGGCAAGCTGGACCGCTCCTTCGGCAGGCGCGGGGTGGCGGGCGGGCTGCTCGGCCCCGAAAGCATCGGCGAACACATCGCACCCTGGCCGGGCGGCGGCACGGTTATCGCCGGGACCCGGGAGGACAAAAAGCACGACAAGATGGTGCTGCTGACCCGACTCGACCGGCGCGGCAACCCGGCGGGCGGATTCGGCCACCGCGGCGCGGTCCGGGTGGGCACCGAATACCGGCCACTCGCCGTGGTCGTCACCGGCCGGCGGATCGTCCTCGTCACCGTCCCCAGATCCGAAGACAACGCCGACCGCCACGGGGTCGAACTGCGGGCCTTCCTGTCGAACGGGGCCGTCGACCGCCGCTTCGGCGACGGTGGCGTCGAGATCTACGGCAGCGCCGGTCGCAAGCAGCCTTACTTCACGCCGCTCACCGCGATCGCGCAGCCAGGCGGCCGGGTCGTCGTCGCCGGCGCGGACAACTACGGCGACCGCCACAGCAAGGCCGAGCTGGTCCGCTTCCGCGTCCCGTGATGCACAGGTCGGGCCTGGCGGCAGGCGGCCCACGCCGGCCGATGAGTAGGGCCGCTCCGCCCGGGGTAGCGCATGAAGAGATACGCAATCTCCGTAGTCCTAAAACCCGCAAAGACGGGGCAAATTTCGCATTAGAGTGTCCTCTGTGTCGCAAAAACCGCTTGAGCTGATCCTTGCCAGGAACCTGATGTCGGCGCTCTCCACGCCGGCCTTCCTGGTCGACGAGGGCGGCCTGCTGGTGTTCTTCAACGAGGCCGCCGGGACCCTGCTCGGCAAGGGCTTCGACGAGGTCGGCCACGTCGGCCCGCAGCGAGTGGGGCGGCCTCTTCGGTCCCTACGACGCGGCGGGCGAGACGATCCCTTACGAGGAGCTGCCGGTGGTCCGCGCGGTGCGCGCCGGCCGCCCCGCCCACGCCAGCTTCGGCATCCGCGCCTTCGACGGCCGGGTGCACGCGGTCGAATGCTCGGCCTTCCCGATCCTCACCGCGCACGGCTCGCAGGGGGCGATCGCGATCTTCTGGCCGGTCGAGGAGGGCCTGCCGACAGAGGCGGTCGCCGCCGCGGCCGGCGCCACCGGGACCGACGCCAGCGTCAACGCCAGCGGGGCGGCCGCGTGAAGGTCGACCTCTGGGGAGCGCGCGGCTCGGTCCCCTCCCCCGGCCCGGAGACGATCCGCTACGGCGGCAACACGAGCTGCGTCGGCGTCACCCTGTCCGACGGCTCGCTGCTCGCCCTCGACGCCGGCACCGGGATCCGCAACCTCGGCCTGGCCCTGCCGACCGACATCACCCGGCTCCACATCCTGCTCACCCACCTGCACCTCGACCACATCCAGGGCCTCGTCTTCTTCGAGCCGCTCTTCCGCTCGCAGGCGGAGATCGTGGTCTGGGGCCCGGCCTCGCCCGAGGCCAGCCTGCGCGACCGGATCGCCCGCTACATCTCGGCGCCGCTCTCCCCGGTCGAGGTGCGCGAGCTGCCCTGCGACGTCACCTTCCGCGCCTGCCCGGAGGAGCTCGAGATCGGCTCCGCCCGGATCACCGCCGCCTCGGTCGCCCACCGCGGGCCGACGCTCGGCTACCGGATCGAAGACGCGGGCGCCGCGCTCGCCTACATCCCCGACCACGAGCCGGCGCTGGGCGCCGACCTGGAGACGCTCGAGCCGGAGTGGATCTCCGGCTTCGGCCTCGCCCAAGGCGCCGACCTGCTGATCCACGACGGCCAGTACGCCGACGACGAGTACCCCGACCACCTCGGCTGGGGGCACTCTTCCCTCTCCCACTCGCTCACCTTCGCCCAGCGGGCCGAGGCGCGGCGCACCGTCCTCTTCCACCACGACCCGCTGCACTCCGACCAGTGGCTCGACCGGCACGCCGCCCGCGCCGCGACCGAGTGGGTGGGGCGCGGCGGGGCCGTCGACACGGTCGAGCTGGCCCGCGAGGGGACCCGGTACGAGGTCGACCCGGCGACCGGCGAATTCGCCCTTGCCGCCGAGCCGGTGGCGGCGAGCGCGTGAGCCCGATCGACACCGCCCCGATCGACGCCGCGGCGGCGCGCTCGGCGCTGATCGCCCGGGCCCTCGCCAAGGCGACCGCCGCCCACGCCGGCCAGATCCGCAACGGCAGCGGCGGGCTCCCCTACATCGAGCACCCGCGCATGGTCGCCGCCACACTCGCGGCCCGCGGCTACGCCGAGGAGACGCTCGCCGCGGCGCTCCTCCACGACGTGGTCGAGGACTCCGACACCACGGTCGAGGACCTGCGCGGCGAATTCGGCGACACGATCGCCGACCTCGTCGCCACCCTCTCCGACGACGAGTCGATCGAGTCCTACCGCGACCGCAAGGACGAGCACCGCGGCCGCGTGGCGGCGGTCGACGGCGACGCTGCCGCGATCTACGCCGCCGACAAGCTGACCAACATGACCACGCTCGACGCGGCGATCAAGGCCGAAGGGATGCGGGTCGCCGACGAGTACGAGGTGCCGATCGGGCTGAAGCTCGAAGTCTGGGAAGCCGACGCCGCGATGCTTCGACACGGGGCGCCCGAGCTGCCGCTGCTCGACCCGCTCGATGCCGTGATCAGCCGTCTCGGGGCGGATCTAAGAGCGGCAGACCCTCGTCCCTGTACCTGAGCCGGCGCTTCAGCGGCAGCACCGCCCAGAGCACGAGGAACATCGTCAGCACCAGCGCCGTGGTCACCACCGTGGTGGCGACGGTGCCGAAGAGGACGTTGGTGATCAGCATCACCGCGCAGGTCATCGCCAGCGCCAGGGTGGCGAGGCCGGCGATCGCCAGCCGGTTGGCGACGAAGACGAGTCGCCCCTTCTGCTGGTAGCGGAAGGTCAGCCGGTGGTAGGCCGAGGGCGCGATCAGCAGCGCCGCCGAGAGCGCCGTCAACAACAGCGTGGCGAAGTAGGCCTTCTTGTCGAATTCGCTGATCGAGGTGAAGTGCTGCTGGAACGGCACCGCGAGCAGGAAGGCGAACAACACCTGCACGCCGGGCAGCGCCACCCGCAGCTCCTGCAGCAGCTCGCCGAGGTTGCGATCGAGGCGTTCGTCTTCGGTCTCGTCGCGCCCCGACGGCCGCCCCTCCGAGTCGCGACCCTCGTCGCCGGCGGCGTTTATCTGATGGTCCCGATCGGGCATACGGTGACCATATGTCCGGCAGGGCGGGGTTGAAAAGGGCGGCGGCAATGCTGCTCGCGGTCGGCGCGATCGCCCTGATGGTGGGCTGCGCGGGAGCCGACCACTCCTGGCGCGGGGAATTCGACGCTCGCCTCGAAGGCGCGACCGCCGCGATAGAGGCGAACCTGGGGGAAATTCAGCCGGACTCCCCCCAGGACGAGCTGTTCAGGACGACCTTCGAACTCGCGCCGCCGCTCGAGTTCAAGGGGAACCTGATCCGGGAATTGCACCCGCCGGCCGGCTGCGAAGCGGTCGAGGAAAAGGGCTGGAGGGGGGTCGACGGGATGGCCACCTTCAGCGCCGACGTCGACAAGAACCTCACGCCGGAGATGCAGCGTTCGCTTCCGCGCCCGTACGAAGAAGCGATCGCCGAATACAAGGAACTCGAGCACGAAGCCGAAACCTGCGCGTAGGTCAACCTGAATCTGGGGTAGAAGTTCCACATGGCAGGCAAGACGGCGGTCGTGCTCTTCACCCGGGACCTGCGGGTCACCGACAACCCGGCGCTCTGGGCCGCCTCGCGGGCGGAGCGGACGGTACCGCTGTTCGTGCTCGACGAGAAGATCCTTGGCTCGCGCTTCGCGGCGCCGAACCGGGTCGCCTACATGCGCGAGGCGCTGATCGACCTCGACGGCCGGCTGAAGGCGATGGACGGGCGTCTGTTCCTGCGCCGCGGGCAGGTGGTCGAGGAGGCGATGAAGGTGGCGCGCGAGTGCGGTGCCGACGAGTTCCACATCGCCGCCGACTGGAGCGCCTACGCGCGGCGCCGCGAGCAGGGCCTGCGCGACGCCTGCGAGGAGGCGGGGATCGAGTTCACTGCCCATCCCGGGGTGACGATCCTCGACCCCGGCGCGGTCACCCCCACCGGCGGCGACCACTTCAAGGTCTTCAGCCCCTTCCACCGCGCCTGGAGCGCGGCGCCCTGGCGCGAGGTCCTCGGCGCGCCGCGCAAGCTCAGCGTTCCGTCGGCCCTCGCCGCGGGCGAGCTGCCTGCCCTCGACCAGCTGACGGACGGCGACGTCTCCCCCGACCGCCAGCCGGGCGGCGAGACCGAGGCGCGCAAGCGCATGGGGGCCTTCCTCCGCGACCGCGTCGCCAATTACGAAGACGGCCACGACGACCTGGTGAGCAAAGGCACCTCGCACCTCAGCGCCGACCTCCGCTGGGGCTGCGTCAGCCCGCTCGAGGTCGCGGTCAAGGCGCGCGAGGCGCGCGGCGGCGGCCCCTTCGTGCGGCAGCTCTGCTGGCGTGATTTCCACCACCAGGTGCTGGCCGCCTTCCCCTCCCTGCCGCGCCGCGACTACCGCGGGCGCGGCGACCGCTGGTCCCGCTCGGAGGAGGTCTTCGAGGCCTGGCGCGAAGGCCGCACCGGCTACCCGCTGGTCGACGCCGGGATGCGCCAGCTGGCCGCCGAGGGCTACATGCACAACCGCGCCCGGATGACCGTCGGCTCCTTCCTCACCAAGGACCTCTACGTCGACTGGCGCAAGGGCGCCTGGCACTTCTGGGACCTGCTCACCGACGGTGAGATCGCCAACAACTCCGGCAACTGGCAGTGGATCGCCGGGACCGGCAACGACACCCGGCCGAACCGGGTCTTGAGCCCCGTGCGCCAGGCGGAACGGTTCGACCCCGACGGGATCTACGTGCGCCGCTGGGTGCCGGAGCTGGCCGGGGTGCGCGGCAAGGCGATCTTCCGGCCCTGGCTGATGGAAGGCTTCGCCGATCTCGACTACCCGGAGCCGATCGTCGACCACGACGACGCGGTCGCCGAGTTCCGCGCCCGCCGCGAAGGCTGAACTGCGGGCGTAGGATCTCTCGATGGGACGCCTCGCCGTCATCCTCGGCTCCAACGCGCTCGGCCCCGGCGGCGGCGAGATCGTCGCGACGACGTCCGAGCACGGCCCCGCGGTGGTGCAGCGCCACGGCACCCCCGAAGCCTTCGCCCTCCCGCACGAGATCGACCACATCGCCAACCTGCGGCCGCTGGTCGAGCAGGGTTGCGACCGGGTGCTGGCGATCGCCTCGGTCGGCAGCCTGCGCACCGACCTGCCGGTCGGCACCTTCGTCTGCCCGGACGACTTCATCGCCCTCCACCTGGGCGTCTCGATATACGACGACGCGCGCGGCCACACCGCCCCCGCATTCGCCCCGCGCTGGCGCCGCGAAGTGGTCGAGGCCTGGGGCGCCGAAGACGGTGAGCGGGCGGTCGACGGCGGCGTCTACTGGCAGACGATCGGCCCCCGCTTCGAGACCCCGGCGGAGATCCGGATGATCGCCCCGCACGCCGACCTGGTCGGGATGACGATCGCCTCCGAGTGCGTCATCGCGGGCGAGCTGGGGCTCGAGTACGCGGCGATCTGCGTGGTCGACAACCTCGCCAACGGGCTCGCCGAGGGCAAGCTCTCGGTCGACGAGATGGAAGCCGACCGGCTGATCAACGCGACCCGGTTGCGCGACGGGCTCGCCGCGGTGCTGCCGCGCCTCGGCGCGGTCGGCCGGTGAGCGCGCTCCTCGTCACCGACGCGCGGACGCTCGCCGGCGAGACGGTCGGCCTGCGCTGCGACGAGGACGGGACGATCACCGCGCTCGGCCCGGCAGTCGTCGCCGCCCCCGGCGAGGAGACGCTCGACGCGGCCGGGGCGATCCTGGTGCCGCCGCTGGTCAACGGCCACACCCACGCGGCGATGACGCTCTTCCGCGGCTCGGGCGGCGACCTGCCGCTGATGCCGTGGCTGGAAGAGCGGATCTGGCCGGTCGAGGCGAAGCTCGAGGCCGAGGACGTCTACTGGGGCACGCGGCTCGCCTGCCTGGAGATGATCCGCTCCGGCACCACCCGCTTCTGGGACATGTACTGGCAGCCGGAGGCGATCGCGCGGGCGGTCGCCGACGCCGGGGTGCGGGCCTCGATCGGCGCGCCGATGTTCGACAAAGGTGCGCGACCCGAAGGCGGCGCAGGCGGAGGCGCGCGAGAACCTCGAGACGCTGGCCGCGATCGGCGGCCGGGTCACCGCCGCCCTCGCCCCCCACTCGGTCTACATGGTCAGCGAGGAGTCGCTCGCCTTCCTCGCCGAGCTCTCGGCCGCGAGCGGCGCCCCGGTCCAGATCCACCTGTCGGAGACCGAGCCCGAGGTCGACGACTGCGTCGCCGCGCACGGCCGCCGCCCCGCCGCCTACCTCGACGACCTCGGCCTCCTGACCGAGCGCACCCTGCTCGCCCACGGCGTCTGGCTCGACGAGGCGGAGCTCGACCTGATCGCGGCCCGCGGCGCGACCGTCGTCTCCAACCCGGCGGCGAACATGAAACTGGCCGTCGGCAAGGTCTTCGACTGGCCCGCGGCGCGGGCGGCCGGGGTGCGGGTCGGGCTCGGTACCGACGGCGCCGGGTCCAACGACTCGCTCGACCTGCTCGCCGACCTGAAGCTCTTCGCGCTCGCCCAGCGCCACGCCGCCGCCGACGCGACCGCGATCGCCGTCGACGACGCCTGGGCGATCGCCACCGGGGCCAAGGCGCCGCTGCTCGGCGCTACCCCGCTCGCGGTCGGCGAGCCCGCCGACTTCCTCCTGCTCGACCCGGCCGCGCCGGAGCTGGCGATCGGCGACCTGACCGCCGACCTCGTCTACGCCGCCGACCGGACCGCGGTCGACACCGTCGTCGTCGGCGGCCACGTGCTGATGCGCGGCGGCGAGCAGCCGGAGCGCGACGAAGTCGTCGCCAAGGCCGCCGAGCGCGCCGCCCGCCTCGGCCTCTGAGCAGCCCGTAGACCTTTGTCACCCTCTGGGTTACAAAGGTCTACGACCTATACCCCCTGGGGGTATTTGCTACGGTCGTCTCATGGCCGTCGGCTACTCGACTGACAAGGACGCGTTGCTCAAACGCCTCGCCCGCATCGAGGGGCAGGTCCGCGGGGTCTCGCGGATGGTCGAGGAGGAGCGGTACTGCATCGACGTGCTCACCCAGATCGGGGCGATCGAGGCGGCGCTCGACAAGGTCGCGCTCGGGCTGATCGACGAACACACCCGCCACTGCGTGATCAACGCCGAGGGCGGCGAGCAGTCCGAGAAAGTCGACGAGCTGGTCGCCGCGCTGGGCCGCTTCGTCGGCCGCTGAGGCGCGGAGCCGAGGGCAGCTGACCGATGGCGGTCCTGGAAAAGATCTGGGAAGGGCTGGAACAGTCGTTCCTGATGGCCTACGAGGTCTGGTGGGCGCTGGTGATCGGCTTCGCGATCTCCGGCATCGTCCAGGCCTGGGTGCCGCGGGCGCGGATCGAAGGCGCCCTCGCCGGCACCGGCATCGGCCCGATCGCCAAGGCGACCGGGCTCGGTGCCGCCTCCTCCTCCTGCTCCTACGCGGCGATCGCGATCGCCCGCTCGCTGTTCGCCAAGGGCGCCTCGGCGATCACCGCGCTGTCCTTCCAGTTCGCCTCGACCAACCTGGTCTGGGAGCTCGGGCTGGTCCTCTGGGTGCTGATCGGCTGGCAGTTCACGCTCGCCGAGTTCGTCGGCGGCTTCATCCTGATCGCGCTGATGGCGGTGCTCCTGCGCCGCTTCGTCTCGCCGAGGCTGGAGGAGGAGGCGCGGGCCCACGCTCAAGGGGCGGCGGGCGAAGGCGGGCATGACCACGGCGGCCACGATCACGGCGCCGCCCCCGAGGACCCCCTCCCCTTCCGCGAGGCCGTCCGCTCCGCCGACTCCTGGCGCGAGGTCGCCGCCAACTTCCGCATGGACTGGTCGATGCTGTGGAAGGAGATCGCGCTCGGCTTCCTGCTCGCCGGCTTCATCGGCCTGCTCGGCGACGACTTCTTCAACGTCCTCTTCATCACCGACGCCCCGCCCCTCCTGCGCACCCTGGAGAACGTGGTCGTCGGCCCGCTGATCGCCGTCCTCAGCTTCGTCTGCTCGGTCGGCAACGTGCCCCTCGCGGCGGTGCTGTGGTCGGGTGGGATCGGCTTCGGCGGCGTCGTCGCCTTCCTCTTCGCCGACCTGATCGTGCTGCCGATCGTGCTCGCCTACCGCAAGTACTACGGCACCCGTTTCGCGCTGCGGATCACGGCGCTGATGCTGGTCACGATCATCGTCGCGGCGCTGATCGTCGACGGCCTCTTCGGCCTCGTGGGCCTCGTCCCGACCGGCCCGCGCCCCTCCCGCACGGACGTCTTCGGCTCGGTCGGCCTCGACTACAAGCTGGTGCTGAACGTGATCGCGACGGCGATCTTCCTCACCCTGTTCTGGATCTCCCGCCGCGGCTCGGCAAGCTCACACTGTGAGCATCACCAGACTTCACACTCACAATCCGATCACCTGACAAAACAGTCCGATCACCTGACGGGTGATTCCGCCCCGAGCGGGGTATAGGGTCCGCTCAGTGCCCGCCGCCCAGGCGTCCGAACAGTCCCGAGGCGGAGCCAGCTCCGTCAGCTACCAGGGCGCTACCAAGCGCTATGGCGACTCGTCGGCCCCCGCCGTCGACCATCTCGACCTCGAGGTAGAAGCCGGGGAGATCTGTGTGCTGGTCGGCCCCTCCGGCTGCGGCAAGACGACCTCGATGCGGATGGTCAACCGGATGATCGAGCTGAGCGACGGCGACATCCTGATCGGCGGCGAGTCGGTGAAAAAGCGCGACGCGGCGAAGCTGCGGCGCGAGATCGGCTACGTGATCCAGCAGATCGGCCTCTTCCCCCACCGCACGATCGCCCAGAACATCGCCACCGTGCCGCAGCTGCTCGGCTGGGACAAGGAGCGGATCCGGGCGCGGACGGCGGAGCTGCTCGACCTGGTCGGGATCGACCCGGAGCTCGGCGACCGTTATCCGGTGCAGCTGTCCGGCGGCCAGCAGCAGCGGATCGGGGTGGCGCGGGCGCTCGCCGTCGACCCGCCGGTGATGCTGATGGACGAGCCCTTCGGGGCGGTCGACCCGATCAACCGCGAGCGGCTGCAGAACGAGTTCCTCCGCCTGCAGGCGGAAATCCGCAAGACGATCCTCTTCGTCACCCACGACATCGACGAGGCGATCAAGATGGGCGACAAGATCGCGATCATGAAGCAGCACGGGCGGGTCGAGCAGTACGCGACCCCGGCCGAGATCCTGATGGCGCCCGCCAACGAGTTCGTCGAGGACTTCGTCGGCGCCGACCGGGCGCTGAAGCGCCTCTCGCTGCTGCGGGTCGGCGACATCGACCTCTGGCGGGCGCCCAACGCGCGCCCCGGCCAGTCGACCGCCGAGGTGCGGGCACAGCTCGACCACCCCGACGTCGAAGTCCCCTACGCGCTGCTGGTCGACGCCGACGATCGGCCGCAGGGCTGGCTGACCCAGCGCGACCTCGGCGGCGACACCGTCCCCGCCACCGCCGACGCGCCGCTCGGGCCGGTGCTGGAAACCGGCGACGTGATGCGCGACGCGCTCGCCGACCTGCTGCAGGGCGAGTCGATGTACGCGGCGGTGGTCGACCACGACGGCCGCATCGTCGGCATCCTCTCGATCGAGATCATCTCCGAGTACCTCGCCTCCGCGGACGCGAAGATCGACGAGCGCGGCGCCGTCGAACGGCCGCTGGGCGCCGACCGGGCAAGCGAGATCGCCGCCGATGAATAACCCGCTCATCGCGATGCCGCTTGCCGCGGTCGGTGAAGTCGGCGAAGGGTTCCTGAAAAAACGGACCGAATCCTCGCTCGGCTGCCAGGCCAGCGAAACGCACCTCTTCTGCTGGGACTGGGCGAAGGACAACCTCGACCGCTACGGCACGCCGACCCTGCAGCAGGTCGAGCTCGTCGTCTTCTCGGTGCTGATCGGCTTCGTGATCGCCTTCGCCCTCGCCCTCGTCGCGCACCGGTACCGCCTGTTCCAGGCACCCCTGCTGGCGGGGACCGGCATCCTCTTCGCGATCCCCAGCATCTCCTTCTTCCTGCTGCTGTCGCCGATCACCGGCCGCGGTCGGGAGACCGCGATCATCGCCCTGAGCGCCTACACGCTGCAGATCCTCTACCGCAACGTGATGACCGGGCTGAAGAACGTGCCCGAGTCGGCGAAGGACGCCGCCCGCGGCATGGGCCTCACCGAGCGGCAGGTGCTCTGGAAGGTGGAGATCCCCCTGGCCGTCCCGGAGATCATCGGCGGCCTGCGGATCGCCACGGTCAGCACGGTGGCGCTCGCGACCCTCGCCGTCTTCGCAGGCGGCGGCGGGCTCGGCAACAACGTCCTGAACGAAGCGAACCTCAAATTCCCGACCGCGCTGGTGATCGCCTTCGTCATCGTCGTCTTGATGGCGCTGGCCTTCGACGTCGTGCTGCTGACCATCCAGCGGCTCGCGACCCCGTGGCGACGGGCCGCGAAGGAGGCCGCGGCGGCATGAACGTGGCCGTCCTCCCCCACGTCTTCGGCGGCTTCGGCGGTGCCGTCGAATTCATCCTCCACAAGCAGAGCTCGAACGTCACCGGCGGCAACAAGGTCGGCGGCTTCGACCGGACCCTCGAACTGATCTGGACCCAGATCTACGTCAGCGCGCTGGCGCTGCTGCTGGCGATCGTGATCGCGATCCCGGTCGCGCTCTACTTCGGCCACCGGGGCAAGGGCGAACTGATCGCGGTGGGGATCGGCAACGCGGGTCGGGCGGTCCCCGAGCTGGTGGTGATCGCCCTGGTCGCGACCGTGATCGGGGTCGGCGTCCCCACCCTGACCATCGCCCTGGCGGTGCTCGGGATCCCGCCGATCCTCACCAACACCTTCGTCGGCATCCGGCAGGTCGACCGCGCCACGATCGACGCCGCCCGCGGCGTCGGCATGAGCGAGTTCGAAGTCCTGCGCAAGGTCGAGGTGCCGCTGGCGGTCGAAGGCATCATGACCGGGATCCGCGGTGCCACCGTGAACATCGTCGCCACCGCGACGATCGCACCGCTGATCGGCGTGGTGACCGTCGGCGACTACATCCTCGGCGAAAGCATCTACGGCGCCGACGGCGTCCTCGCCGGCGCGATCGTGGTCGCGGTCCTCGCCCTCGTTTTCGAGTTCGCCCTGGCAGGTCTGCAACGGCGACTCACTTCCAAGGGCCTGCGGTTGCAGCAGGCCCAATGACTCGTTCCAAACACACAAGGAGGCATGTAGTGAGGTTCAACCATAAGAAGCCGCTGATGGCATTGGTCATGCTCATCGCGGCGCTGGCGCTGGCGGTCGGCATCTCGGCCTGCGGCGGCGGCTCGAGCAGCTCCTCGTCGGAATCGACGGAAGCCGAATCGACCGAAGCGCCCGGCACCGAAGAAGGCGAAGGCGCGGGCAAAGAAGAACCGGCCGAAGGCGAAGAAAGCGAAGAAGGCGAAGAAGCCGAAGGCGGCGCGGAAGCGATCAGCTCCAACCCCGAAAACGCCAAGGTCAGCCTGACGATCGGCTCGAAGAATTTCCCCGAACAGGAAATCCTCGGCGAAATTTATACGCAGGCCCTGGCAGCGGCCGGCTATAAGGCGAAGAGTGAACTCAGCCTCGGCTCCGAAACCGTGGCGCTGAAGACGCTCAAAGCGGGACAGATCTCCGGCTACCCGGAGTACGCCTCGACCGCGCTGACCTCGTTCTTCGGCCTGGAACCGGAAGAAGTCCCGTCCGACGCCACCGAAGCCTGGGAAAAAGCCAACACCGAATTCGCAAAAGACGGCCTCGAGGCGTTCGAACCCACCCCGTTCGCCAGCGCCAACGCGGTCGGCCTGCTGAAGACCACGGCAGAAAAGTACGGCCTGAAAACGATCAGCGACCTCGAAGGCGTCAGTGAAAAACTGAGCCTCTACGGGTCGCCCGAGTGCCGCCAGCGGATCGACTGCCTGGCCGGGCTCGAAAAACTGTACGGGTTGAAATTCAAGGAATTCAAACCCGTCGACATCAGCCTCCGCTACAAGGTGCTGGAACAGGGTCAGGCGGATCTCTCGATCCTCTTCACCACCGATCCGCAGCTTGCCGCGGAGAGCGGAAAATTCGTGATCCTGGAAGACGACAAGAAAGTCTTCCCGGCCGGAAACATCATTTTCGTGACCTCCAAAAAGGTCGCCGAAAAAGCCGGTCCCGATTACGAAAAGACGATCCTGAACGTCCAGAAGGGCCTCACTCTCGAAGTGATGCAGGAGCTGGACGCCCGGGTCGAACTCGAAAAAGAGACCCCGAAGGAAGCCGCCGCCGCCTACCTGGAAGCGGCCGGTTACGTCGAATAGCTGAGCTGTCGCCGGGCGGTGCGGGTGGAGATCACCCGTGCCGCCCAGGCGGCGCTGAGGCCGGAGATCCCGGCCAGCACCAGGGCCACGCGGGGGTCGTACGCTTCCGCCAGCCAGCCGGCGAGCGGCCCGCCGATCGGGGTCGAGCCGAGGAAGACGATCGAGAAGAGGGCCATCACCCTGCCCCGCATCTCGGCCGAGACGGCGAGTTGGATCGTCGTATTGACCGAGGAGACGAAGATCACCGCGGCGGCGCCGAGGGCGGCGAGGACGACGGCCTCGGCGATCAGGTCCGGCATCGCCGCGGCGGCGAGGCTGGCGACGCCGAAGGCGAGCGCGGCGGCGGCGATCACCTTGCCGCCGGTCTCACCGCGATTGCCGTTGACCAGCGCGGCGACGATCGAGCCGACCCCCATCGCCGAGACCAGTAGCGCGTAGGCGCCCGCGCCGCCGCCGAAGCTGAACCTCGCCAACAGCGGCAGGACGACCTGGAAGTTGAAGCCGAGCGTGCCGACCAGCGCCATCAGGGCCAGCGGCACCGCCAGCTCCGGGGTCTGGCGCACGTGGCGCAGGCCCTCGCGGATCGCCCCCGGCTTGCGCACCGCCGGCGGCGCCGCCTCCAGCGCCCGCGGGTCCATCGACCAAAGCGCTACCAGCATCGCGACGAAGGTGAGGAGGTTGATCGCGAAGCAGGGGACGACGCCGAAGCCGGCGATGAGCAGCCCGGCGAAGGCGGGGCCGATGATGCGCGCGGTCTCGATGATCACGCTGTTCAGGCTGACCGCGTTGACGAGGCGGTCGGGGCCGACCATCTCGATCACGAAGCTCTGCCGGGTCGGGTTGTCGACGCAGTTGACGGCGCCGAAGAGGAAGACCGCGATGAAGATCATCCACGGCTGCTCGACGCCGAGGAAGGTGACGAGGAAGAGCCCGGCGGCGGGGATCGTCATCAGCGACTGGGTGATCAGCAGTAGGCGTCGCTTCGGCATCCGGTCGGCGAGCAGGCCGCCGTAGGCGCCGAAGAGGAGCATCGGCAGGAACTGCAGGGCGGTGGTCAGGCCGACCGCGAAGCCGGAGTTGGTCAGGGTCAGGATCAGCCACAGCGCGGTGACGTTCTGCATCCAGTTGCCGGAGAGGGAGATCACCTGGCCGACGAAGTAGCGTCGGTAGTTGGGGACCTCGAGCGAGTTGAACGAGTGGCGCAGGGCGGCGCTCAACCCCGCTCATCCTCCCGGATGCGTTCGAGCAGCTCGGCGGCGCGGGCCAGGGTCTCGACCTCGTCCGGGTCGAGCTTGCGCAGACGGCGGGCCAGGTAGGCGCTCTTGCGGCGGCGCAGGCGGGCGAGGCGATCGTGGCCGGCGTCGTTGATCGCGACCAGGAAGCTGCGGCCGTCGGCCGGGTCGGGGGTGCGTTCGATCAGCCCTTCGCGCTCGAGGCAGGCGAGCGTGCGGGTCATCGAGGGGCGTTTCACCCGCTCCAACTCCGCCAGCTCCGAGGGGGTGAGCGGGCCGGAGCGGTTGATCGTCGCCAGGGCGGCGGTCGCGCTCGGGCTGAGCCCGGTCTCGGCGGCGGCCTCCTGGCGCAGGGCGCGGGAGGTGCGGACGATCGCGTCGCGCAGGTGCGAGGCGGTGTCGGTGAGCGAGGTGTCGGAGGTCTTGGTCGGCATATGAAGATTAGTGCTGCTAATTAGCCTAGCAAACTATCTTCATCGGCCCGCGGCCTCGGCAGGTCCGCGGGGGCGCCACGCCCGCGGATCCCGCAAGTCGGAGGGCCGGGTTGAATAAGGTGGGCGGCGTGAATCCCGCGGAGGCCCGCGCGGTCGACTCGTCCCGATACCCGCCGCACCTCTCCGAGGCAGGCTTCATGCAGCCCTGCCCGCGGCGGATCCGCGCCCGGCGCGGCGGCGAGATCGTCCTCGACACGTTGCGCGCCTGCTACGTCTGGGAGGTGCCGTACTACCCCGCCTACTACCTGCCGGTCGAGGACGTCGCCGACTCCGTGCTGGCGCTGCCGAGCACCGAGACCTTCGAGAGCGGGCCGTTCGCGGGCCTCGCCCACGTCGCCTGGGACTCGGTCGACGCCTGGTTCGAGGAGGACGAAGAGGTCTTCGGCGGCCACCCGCGGAGCCCCTACGCCCGGGTCGACGCGATCCGCTCCTCGCGGCTGATCCGGGTCGAGATCGACGGCGTCGTCCTCGCCGAGTCGAGCGCCCCGGTGCTGCTCTTCGAGACCGGCCTGCCGACCCGCCACTACATCCAGCGCACCGACATCGACTTCACCGCGCTCGAGCGCACCGACACCACCACCTACTGCCCTTACAAGGGGACGACCAGCGACTATTGGTCGGCGCGGATCGGCGACTCCGTCCACAAGGACATCGCCTGGTCCTACGCCTACCCCTCGCCGCAGGTGCTGCAGATCGCCGGGCTGGTCGCCTTCTACGACGAGAAAGTCGACACCTTCCTCGACGGCGTCGCGGTGGAGCAGCCGCGGACCAAATTCTCCGGGGACGCCTCGTGACCGACGTCGCCGACGCCCGCGACAAACGCTGGATCGCGCTCGCCCTCCTCTGCGTCGCCCAGTTCGTCGTCGTCCTCGACGCCTCGATCGTCAACGTCGCGCTGCCGACGATCAAAGAAGCGCTCGAACTTCTCCGAGGACAGCCTGCCCTGGGTCGTCAACGCCTACGTGCTGACCTTCGGCGGCTTCCTCCTGCTCGGCGGGCGGCTCGCCGACCTGCTCGGCCGCCGGCGCCTCTTCATGGGCGGGCTGATCCTCTTCGCGCTGGCCTCGCTGGCGGGCGGCCTCGCCGCCAACCCGGGCCAGCTGATCGCCGCCCGCGCGGTGCAGGGGCTGGGCGCGGCGATCCTCTCCCCCGCCGCCCTCTCGATCGTCGCCACCACCTTCAAAGACGGCGCCGAGCGCAACAAAGCGCTCGGGGTCTGGGGCGCGGTGGCCGGCTCCGGCGGTGCGGCGGGCGTCCTGCTCGGCGGCGTCCTCACCGAATACATCGGCTGGGAATGGGTGCTCTGGGTGAACGTGCCGATCGGGATCATCGCCGCGGCGATCGCCCCGAGGCTGATCCTCGAGACCAAATCGGAAGCCGAGACGCGCCACTTCGACGTCGCCGGCGCGCTGACGATCACGCTCGGCCTCTCGGCCTTCGTCTTCGCCCTGCTCGACGCCGAATCCGCCGGCTGGGGCTCGGCCCAGACGATCGGCACGATCGTCGCCTCGCTGCATCTTGCTGGGGAGCTTCGTCGCGATCGAGCTGCGCTCGCGGGCGCCGCTCGTCCCCTTCTCGATCTTCCGCGTGCGCACCGTCACCGGGGCCAACGTGGTCGGCATCCTGGTCGGCGCCTCGCTCTTCTCGATGTTCTATTTCATCTCGCTCTACATGCAGCAGGTCCTCGGCTACAGCGCGATCAAGGCGGGGATCTCCTACCTGCCGCTGGCGGTGACGATCATCCTCGCCGCCGGGATCGCCTCCGCCCTGGTGACCAAAGTCGGCTTCAAGCCGATCCTCGCGGTCGGCATGGCCTGCATCGCCATCGGGCTGGTCTGGTTCACCCAGATCAGCGTCCACGGCACCTTCCTCGCCGACATCCTCGGGCCCTCGATCCTCGCCGCCCTCGGGCTCGGCTTCGCCTTCGTCCCGGTGACGATCGCCGCCGTGTCGGGGATCGAAGACCGCGAGCAGGGGCTCGCCTCGGGGCTGATCAACACCTCCCAGCAGGTCGGCGGGGCGCTCGGCCTGGCGATCCTCGCCGCGGTCGCCAACTCGGTGATCGGCTCGTCCGAAACGCCGGACAAGCTGATCGAAGGGTTCCAGGCCGCCTTCGCGGTCGGCGCCGGGTTCGCGGTCGTCGGCCTGATCGCGACGCTGACCCTGGTCCGCACCTCCGACAGCCGCGCCCACGTCGAACTCGACCACGAGGCTCCGGCGGCAGCTGAGTAGGGCGCGCGACCGCGCGACGCGGCCACGTGAACGGATCGACTTTCCGAACCGATCCGTCCGACGGCCGGGGGATGGTTCGCGGCCATGCGAAGCCGCCTCGTTCTCTCCGCGCTCCTGATCTCCCTGCTCGCCGTCGTCGCCGTGCTCGGCGCGGGCGGCGCGGGCGCCGCGGGCGGCGCGGCCGGGGCGAGCGCGGTCTCGCTCAAGGCATGCGGCCCGGTCCAGTACGAGGGGAAAGGCGCGCCGGAAGCGCTGATCGTCTCCGACCTTCCCCTCGACGGCGACTCGCGGCAGCGCTCCCTGCAGATGAACGACGCGATCGAACTGGTGCTGAAGGGCGCCGGCTGGGCCGCCGGGTCGACCACCGTCGGCTTCCAGTCCTGCGATGACTCGAGCCCGAAGACGGGCCTCTGGACCAAGGCGATCTGCCGCGAGAACGCGCAGGCCTACGCCGCCGACCCGAGCGTCCTCGCCGTGATCGGCACCTACAACTCGGGTTGCGCCGAAGTCGAGATCCCGATCCTCGGCAAGGCGCCCGGCGGTGGCGTGGCGATGGTCTCGCCCGGCAACACGGCGATCTGCCTCACCGAGTCGAGCCCCGAATGCGCCGGCGGCACGCCGAAGAGCCTCTATCCGAAGGCCCACAACTACGCCCGCGTGGTGCCCAACGACGCCTACCAAGGGGCCGGGCTGGCGAGCTTCGCCAAGTCCGAGGGGATCAAGAGCGCCTACGTCCTCTACGCCGGGAACGACCCGACCAGCCTCGGCCAGGCGCACACCTTCCAGGGCGCGGCCAAGAAGGCCGGGATCAAGGTGGTCGGCTTCGCCGCCTGGAACCCGAAGGCGAAGAACTACACGGCCTTGATGGAAGCGGCTGCCGAAAACGAACCCGAGGCGATCCTGCTCGCCGGGCTGACCGAGGAGAACGGCGCCCGCCTGATCAAGGACAAGGTCGCCGTGATGGGCCCGAACAGCGGCGCGGTCAAGCTGCTCGCCCCCGACGGTTTCGCCCAGCAGTCGACGATCGACCTCGCCGGCTCCGCCTCGAAGGGCATGTTCGCCAGCGTTCCCGGCCTCGTCCCGCAGGAACTTCCGGGCCCCGGCAAACAGCTCGTCGCCGCGCTGAAGAAGCAGGTGAGCGGCCCGGTCGAACTGTACGCGCCCTATGCGGGCCAGGCCGCCGAACTCGTCCTCGCCGCCCTGGCCGGCAACTCCGGCTCCCGCGCCGCGGTGATCTCCGGCGTCGCCGACGCCAAGGTGAAGAACGGCATCACCGGCAGCTTCGACATCCTGCCGAGCGGCGACCCCAGCATCGGCCCGATCACCATCTCCCGCGCCGGCAAGACCTTCACCCCGCTAAAGGTGATCAAGCCATCCGCCGCCTTGGTAGCCGCCGCCCGCAAGGGCTAGCCCGGCAGGTACCAGTCGTCAGACCGGGCGGTGGCGGCGGAAAACAGCACCTCGACCCCGAGTTCCGGCGCGATCCGCACGTGGTCGCGGTCGCAGGTGACCAGCGGGCTCCTCGAGGTGCTCGCCGTCGCCGCGATCCAGAGGTCGTTGTCGCTGATCGCGATCCCGTCGCTCCGCGCGCCGCGACCCGCAGCCGGGCCCACTCGCTCACGATAGCGGCGTCTTCGACCGGTGACCGGCGAGAAGCGCCGCGAGACGTTCGCTCCGCCTGCGCGATCCTCGACTGCCCCAATTCGCGAGCAGGTATCCGGCGCGAAGCTCGGCCACGGTCACGACGCTGATCGCCAGCAGCGCCGCCTCCACGCGATTCGACGGTGGCCCTGTCCCAGTGCCCGTAGCGCGCGGGAGTGCTGCAGATCGTCGCCACAGGTGACTGACGAAGCTCGTGTCACAGATCAGGATTTCGCCCGGCACGCCGCCACCGAACTCTCCGCCATGTCCATTCGAACCATCTCCTCCTCGGCCTGGGTCCACGGTCCTGGAAGCGCGTATTTCCCACGACCAGGACGGTTGCCTTCGTCGACTCCGCTCGGGCCGACCGGTGCCGTCGGTCGCTTCGCCTCGGCCTTCGTTTCTCCGCTCCCGCTCGCCATCGCTCCACCACCATAGACAGACAAAAGGCCTCGCTTCAAGCGTTGTCACAAAGTTGGCACGCAGAGGGGGTCAGGTGGCACTTGTCGAATGGGTTTCGGTGAGCTCTGGCGACTCGAAAGCTTCGCGACCGACCGCCGGTGGGGAGCCGGTGCGCTACGCGCCGGGGATGGACGCGCGCAGCACTCGGGTCGCCGAAATCCTCTCGACGCCGATGCTGATCGCCGCCGCCTTGGTGCTGCCCAGCGTGGCGCTGTCGGAGTCGCATCCGGGCGGGGCGCTGCAGACGATCGCCGCGGCGCTCAACTGGATCACCTGGACCGCCTTCCTGACCGAGCTGGTGGTGATGCTCGTGGTGGTCCCGGACCGCTGGAAGTGGCTGAAGCACAACCCGCTCGACCTCTTCCTCGTCGTCTTCACCCCGCCCGTCCTCCCCGCCGGCCTGCAGGGCCTGCGGGCGCTGCGTCTCCTCCGCCTGCTGCGGCTGCTGCGCCTGGCCCAGCTCTCGCGCGAAGTCTTCTCCCTCCAGGGCCTGCGCTACTCGGCGCTCCTCGCCCTGCTGACGATCGTCGGCGGCGGTGCCGTCTTCGGCGCCTTCGAGAAGCACTCCCAGCACCTCAGCTTCTGGCAGGACACCTACTGGGCGATCACCACGATGACCACGCTCGGGTCGAACATCTACCCGACCACCCTCGGCGGCCAGATCGTCTCCACCGCGATCCTCCTGATCGGGATCGGCTTCGTCGCCCTCCTCACCGGCGGCTTCGCCCAGCGCTTCCTCGCCCCCGAACTGAGCGAGCTCGAGGGCGAGCTGCGGGCGGAAGAACTGCGCCCCGAGGAAGTCGCCCTGCGCGAACTGGCCAGCGTCCAGGAGCAGCTCCAGGCCCTGCAGCTGGCCGTCGAGAAACTCGCCCGCGAACGCGAAGCCTTCGAGGCGGCGCGGGCCGCCACCACCGCCTAGCGGCAGGCCACCCGCTAGAGGCCGGGGACGAGCGCGTCGACGATCGTCCCCTGCTCGAGCCCGGCGATCACCGCCGCGGTGCGCTCCATGTCCTCGACCAGCCCCTCTTCGGCCAGCCTGACGATCCGGTCGCGCGGCCCGATCGTCCCCAGGGCGCTCCGCACCGTCCCCTCCGGCAGGAGGATCGGCACGGCGACGGTGGCGGCGCCGATCTCCGACTCCTCGTCGCAGATCGCGTAACCCCGCTCGCGGATCCGCTTCATCTCCGACTCGAAGTCCTCGGCGTCGACGATCGACTTCTCGGTGAAGCGGGCCATCCCGCCGCCCGCCTCGATCAGCCGCTCGCGCTGGTCGGTCGGGACGTGCGCCAGGATCGCCTTGCCCGACCCCGCCACGTTCGGCGCCATCGGCTGCCCCAGCGGCACCGTCACCGTCATCCGGTTGGGATCGATGGTCGGCAGCGAGCGCACGCAGATGATCGCGTCGTCGACCACCGAGGCGAGGAAGAAGCACTCCCGCCAGCGGTCGCGCAGCGCCGTCATCCCGGCTTCGATCGAGGCCCCGCGGCCGATCTGGGTGACCATCCCGGACAACTGCACCAGCCCCGGCCCGACGCTGTAGCGGCGGGTCAGCGGGTCGCGCTGGACCAGCTCGTCTTCGGCCAGCGCCGCCAGCAGCCGGTGGCAGGTCGCCGCGGGCAGCGAGCAGGCGTTGGCGATCTCGACCAGCCCGCCGCCGTCAGGCCGCCGGGCCACCTCCTCGAGGATCGAGACGGTGCGGCTGATTATCTGCATCGGCGGCGCTTGGACAAGGCGCTAGCTAGCTTTCGTCGTCGGACTCCTCCGCGATCTTAGCCTCCAGTTCCTTCATCACGTCCGGGTCCCTCAAGGTCGTCACGTCGCCGAGCGCCCGGCCCTCGGCGATATCGCGCAGCAGACGGCGCATGATCTTGCCGCTGCGGGTCTTCGGCAGGTCGTCAGCCCAGACGATCCTTTTCGGTCGGGCGAATTTGCCGATTCGCGTCGCGACGGTGTCCCGGATGCCCTCGACCACCGCGTCGGAGGGCTCGGTGCCGCCGCGCAAGGTGACGAAGGCGCAGATCGCCTGGCCGGTGTCCTCGTCGGACTGGCCGATCACCGCCGCCTCGGCGACGTCGGAGTGGGCGACGATCGCCGACTCGACTTCGGCGGTCGAGAGCCGGTGGCCGGAGACGTTGACCACGTCGTCGATCCGCCCGATCACCCAGAAATAGCCGTCCTTGTCGCGGCGCGCCGCGTCGCCGACCAGGTAGCGGTCCTTGCCGAATTTCGAGAAGTAGGTCTCGATGAAGCGGTCGTCCTCCTTGTAGAGGGTGCGCAGCATCGAGGGCCACGGCTGCTCCAGCATCAGCAGCCCCTGCCCTTCCTCCACCGGCTCGCCGTCGGACTCGCCGACCACCTGCGCCTCGACGCCGGGGAACGCCTTGGTCGCCGAGCCGGGCTTGGTCGCGGTGATGCCCGGCAGCGGCGTGATCATGATCGCGCCGGTCTCGGTCTGCCACCAGGTGTCGACGATCGGGCAGCGTTCGCCACCGATGACCCGGTGGTACCAGAGCCACGCCTTCGGATTGATCGGCTCCCCGACCGAACCGAGCAGTCGCAGCGAGGTCAGGTCGAACTTCTCCGGGATCTGCGCCCCCCACTTGATGAAGGTGCGGATCGCCGTCGGCGCGGCGTAGAGGATCGTCGCCTTGTAGCGCTCGGCGATCTCCCACCAGATGCCCTGGTGCGGGTAGTCCGGGGCTCCCTCCCACATCACCGAGGTGGCCCCGTTGGAGAGCGGGCCGTAGACGATGTAGGAGTGGCCGGTCACCCAGCCGACGTCGGCTGCGCACCAGTACACATCTGACTCCGGCTTCAGGTCGAAGACGTACTTATGGGTCGTGGTGACACCGGTCATGTAGCCGCCGGTCGTGTGGAGGATCCCCTTCGGCTTCGCCGTTGACCCGGAGGTGTAGAGGATGAACAGCGGGTGCTCGGCCTCCATCGGCTCCGCCGGGCACTCCGGGTCGGCGGCATCGCAGACCTCGTCGTAGAAGACGTCGCGCCCCTCGGTCATCGGGCACTCGATCCCGGTCGAGCGCACCACGACGATCGTCTGCAGCGAGGCGACCTCGCCCATCTGCTCGTCGACCTGCTCCTTGATCGGCGCGGTCTTGCCTTTGCGCCGCGCCCCGTCGACCGTGATCAACGCCTTCGCCTCGCTGAATTCCATCCGCTCGCGCACCGACTCGGCGCTGAAGCCGCCGAAGACGACGTTGTGCGGGGCGCCGATCCGCGCGCAGGCCAGCATCGCCACCGCGACCTCGGGGATCATCGGCAGGTAGATCCCGACCACGTCCCCCTTCTCCACCCCGAGGTCCTTCAGCGCGTTGGCCAGTCGCTGCACGTCGCGGTGGAGGTCGGCGTAGGTGACGTCACGTTCCTCCCCCTCCTCGCCGCGCCAGTGGTAGGCGACGCGGTCGCCGTTGCCGGCCTCCACGTGGCGGTCGAGGCACTGGGCGGAGGCGTTGATCCGCCCGTCCTCGAACCATTTGTAGAAGGGCGGATCGGAGTCGTTCAACCCTTCGGTCGGCTCGACGTCCCAGTCGAGCAGCTCCTTCGAGCGCGCCGTCCACCAGGCGACCGGGTCGGCGGCCGCCTCCTCGTAGATCTTCGGGTCGCTCCAGAGCGCCCCGTCGCGGAACTCCGCCGGCGGCTCGAACTTCTCGATCTCCAGCATCTGCTCGAGCTCGTGCTCGAGCGACACGTCCTCGCCGGCCATCTCACTCACCCAAGGGCATCACGGGCAGCACCGTCCTGCCGAAGGTCGAGTTGACCACCGCGGCGAAAGACGCATACCAGGCGGCAGCTGCCGTCGCCAGACCGAAGAAGCCACCGGCTTCGACCAGTCCTTCGTGTTCGCCCGCGTTGCCGATGCCGAGCAGCGCGAAGGTGATCGTCAGCAGGATGAAGACGAGCGCGATGGCGCCGGTCGTACGCAGGCTGGCGACGAACATATAAAGGGTGAAGATGCCCCAGGCGATCAGGTAGAGCCCGATTGCCGAGCCCACGTGTTCGGCCGGGATGTCGGCGGCGAAGAACGTCACCAACGCCCAGAACGACACCCAGAAGGCGCCGTAAGAGGTGAAGGCCACGGCCCCGAAGGTGTTGCCGGTGCGGAACTCCCACATCCCCGCGGCGAACTGGGCGATGCCGCCGTAGGCGAGCGCCAATCCCAGCACCACCGGCTCGCCGGCTTTGCTGACCAGGCCCGAGTTGAACATGCTGAGGACAAACGTGGTGAGGGCGAATCCGGCCAACCCGAGCGGTCCCGGATCGGCGGGTTTCCACCCACCGCGACTGGCCTCCGCCGGTTCTTCGGCAAGGGGCGGACGTGACCCGGGCACAGATGATGACTCCATGGTGCTGCTCCTTTCCCAGAGGTGCGGACCCTTCCCTAGATCCAGGTCGTCCGTACCCAAAAGGGGAAAGTTGCAATCCCTACATGCCAATTTATTGCGCCCGATCCCACAAACGGGCGGGTCGCGGCGCGGCCTCTCAGATCGAGAAGACGATCAGGCAGAAGATGCCCGCGCCGATGCAGTAGAAGCCGAACGGGGTGAGGCGGCTGGTCTCGAAGTAGCGGAGGAGGAACTTCACCGCGGCCCAGGTCGTGAGCGCGGCGGCGATCGCCCCGACCAGCGCCTGCCCGCGGACGCCGTCCCCGGCGGAGCCGAGCAGCGAGGGCACCTTCAGCACCCCGGCGGCGCCGATCACCGGCGTCGCCAGCAGGAACGCATAGCGGGCGGCGTCCTCGTTGGAGAGCCCGGCGAGGAGGCCGCCGCCCATCGTCACGCCGGAGCGCGAGATGCCGGGGATCAGCGCCAGGGCCTGGGCGGCGCCGATGCCGAGCGCCTGGCGGAAGCCCATGCCGGCGATGCGCTCGTCGCCGTCCCCCTCCCCGTCGCCGGGCTGCGGCGGCCGGCGGCGAAAGCGCTCGACCGCCAGCAGCAGCACCCCGTTGAGGGTGAGGAAGATCGCCGCCGAGGTCGGCGAGGCGAACAGCGAGCGCAGCTTGTGCTCGAGCGCGACGCCGAGGATCCCGGCCGGCACCGTGCCGACGATGATCAGCCAGGCGAGCCGGGCATCGAGGTCGCGCGGCGTCGCCCTCCCCCGCACCGAGCGGACGAAGCCGTGCCAGATCCGTTTCCAGTCGTCGAGGAAGAAGAGGAAGAGCACCAGCGCCGTGGCGCAGTGGGTGGCGACGAGGAAGGAGAGGAAGTAGTCGTCGTTCTGGTGGATGTTCCAGCCGAACAGGTGCGGCAGCAGCACCGCGTGGCCGAGGCTGGAGATCGGGAACGGCTCCGAGATCCCCTGCAGAGCGCCCAGGATGATTGCCTGGAGATAAGAGATCGGTTCCAAGGCTCGGCGAGCCTATATGTGGAGCCGGTTAGAGCCCGGGCGGGTGCCGGACGATGAAACCTTCCGGCGAATCGACCGGCGAGGAGTGCCAGCGCGGGCCGGGGCCGCCGACGGTGTCGAAGGCGAGGCCGCCGATGATCATCCAAGCGTGCTCGGCGTTGGCGTAGACCGTGATCCACTTGCCCGGGCCCGCTTCGCCCCAGGTCTCGAGGCCGGTCGAGTCGAGCGGGCTTTCCAGCAGCCCGCCGCCGTGCAGCGCGTAGGAGACGGCGCCGGAGCAGTCGTAGCCGGAGGATTCGAAGGAGCCGTGGCCGCCGCCCCAGATGTACGGGGTCATCGCGATCGCGTTGGCGGCGGCGACCGCGCCCTTCACCTGTTCGGGCGCCGCTTCGGGGGCGCTCGCTTCCGATTCGGAGATGAAGCCGACGCTTTCGCCCGCGTTCAGCGGCGCCGGGAATTCGCCCGCCGCTTCGGTGACGATGCCGGAGGCTTCGGCGGTGGCGGCCGCTTCTTCGGCGTGCTGGGTGGCGATCTGTTCGGAGATCGAGGAGAGGTTGTCGCTCAGTGCCTGTTCTTTGGACTCCAGCGCGTTCATCGTTTCGCGCCGTTCGGCCTGCGCGGTCTGCAGTTCGGCGAAGCGCGCCTCGGCGGCTTCTTTGGCGGCGGCGACTTCCGCCTCGGTGGCGGCGATCGAGTCGCGGGCGTCTTCGATCCGGCCCTGCGTGGCGGTCAGTTTGCCGACCGAGGTCTGGACTTCGTTGCGCAGCGACTTCACCCGGCTGACGACAGCGTTGTCGTAGCTCTGGATCCGGTTCAGGTATTCGGTCTGCGCCGCCATCTGCGACCAGTCTTCGGATTCGAGGATCGCGTTGAGGACGTCCGGCGAGCCGGCCTCGTAGATCGAGACGAGTCGTTCGCGCAGCGCCCCGAGCGATCGGGCCAGCTGGGCACGGACTTCGACCAGGTGTTCCTTTTCCTTTTCGAGCGCGACCGTGGCGGCTTCGAGTTCTTCTTCCTTGGCGACGAGCTGGGCGCGGACCGCGGCCTCTTCCTGGCGCAGCGCCGACACTTCGCCGATCATCGAGTCGATTTCGGCGTTCTGGGAGGCGATCGTCGCCGCCAGCGCGCTGGAGCTCGCTTCGACTTCGTTCAGTTTCGACTGCGCGGCGTCGCGTTTTTCTTCCAGGCTGGCCGCCGGAGCGGTCGCCGAGAGCAGCAGCGCGAGGGTGCACAGCACGGCCACCAGGACGGCGGCGAAGCTGAAGGCGCGGCGACGGTGCGCGCGCAGAGGGTCGGTGTGGGTGAAGGGAGTCCGCATCGAAATCGGGGCCTGTCCGTGTGAAACACAGGAACTGGGCCGCGGTCGCGCAGGCTAGCGGAGCCACCCCGTCGGCCCCCCCGGTTGCCGATAATTTGCAAGCGACCTTGCAAAACTCCAGCTTTGCAGGACTTTCGATGCCTACACAGAGGCCGCGAGGCGCCCCTTTCGCGCCCCGCGGCCCCGCAACTTCTCTCCCCTAGGCGAGCAGTTTGGTCTTCGCCTGGTCGAACTCCTCCTGGCTGAGCGCGCCTTTTTCACGGAGTTCGTTGAGTTTGTGGAGTTCATCCGCGGGCGAGGTGTGGGCCTGCTCCCGCACGTATTCGTCGAAGTGTTTTTTCGCGTCGGTCTGGGCTTTGATCGCTCGATCCCGCATCCCGGAGCCGCGCACGATGAGGTACACGAGCCCGGTCAGGAAGGGGATGAAGACGAGAAAGAGGATCCACAGCGCCTTCGCCCAACCGGACATTTCATGGTCGCGGAAGAGGTCGGAGATGATCGTGAAGAGGATCCAGATCCAGACCACGAAAAAGAAGATCTCGGCGACTACGAGGAGTAGTTCGCCGAAGCTGACGTCTGCGAGTGGCACTTTGCTTCCTTTCCAGTGGGTGGTGGCAACCCAGGTGTCGGCAGTTGCTTAGTAGAGCTTTACCTAAATGCGCGGACGCTGCAGTACGAATGCGTACATGACCGCCGCGACCGAGGTGGCGAGGTTGAGGCTGGAGACCCCCGCGCGCATCGGCAGGGCGACGCGGCCGTCGGCGGCGGCGAGCAGCTCGTCGCTGAGTCCGTGGCGCTCGGTGCCGAAGGCGAGGACGGCGCGGGGCGGCAGCGCCGCCGGGTCGAGCTCCTCCCCCTCCGGGTCGAGCGCCAGCAACGGCCGGCCCTCCACCCCGCTCGGGGCCCGCTCGACCGCGGCGACGGCGGGCAGCGCGTAGTGGAGGCCGGCGGCACCGCGCACCGCGTCCGGGTGCCAGGGATCGTTCTCGCCGATCGTCAGCAGCGCCGCCGCGCCGGCAGCCGCCGCGACCCGCACGCAGGCGCCGAGGTTCCCCATGTTGCGCGGCTGCTCGAGCAAGACGACGGGCGCCTCCCGCGGATCGGCGAGCGCCGCGTCCACGTCGGCAGCCTTGCGACGGGCGATCGCAACCACCCCCGTCCGCGGCGCCTGCGGCACCAGCCCGGCAAGCGTCTCGGCATCGACCGTGGTGAGGATCCCCGCAAAGCGCCCGGCCAGATCCGGCGCCAGGTCCCCCGCCAGCTCCTCGAGTTCCGCCGGGTCGGTCGCGACAGCCTCGGTCACCTCAGCCCCAAAGCGCAACGCATGCTTGAGCGCGTGGAACCCTTCGAGCACCGTCAGCTCAGGATCCCGGCGGGCCGAGCGAAACCTCCGCCGTAGCTCTTCATCAGCCATCGCCAGCATCGTCTCAGGCGTGCGTGGGTGTCGTCGGGGCGACCCCTGGACGAACCTCCCCTTCTGTGAGGGAAGGGGTCGCCCCGACGACACACTCAGGCCGTCGCTCTCAGACGGCAGAGCTGACGAGCCGGTCGCGCCCGCTCTCCTTGGCCTCATACAAAGCCTTGTCCGCCCGCCCGACGAGATCGTCGACGCTCTCCCCCGGCTTCCACACCGCCAGCCCGGCGGAGCAGGTCTGCTCCTCGGGGGTGGCGGCGCGCAGCCGCTCGACGATCTCGGCCGCGTCGAAGGCCTCGCACTCCGGCAGGATGACGAGGAACTCCTCGCCGCCGAAGCGCACGATCGTGTCGGCGCCGCGCAGCTGCGAGTCCCAGGCGGCGGCGCACTCGCGCAGGACCCGGTCGCCGGCGAGGTGGCCGTAGGTGTCGTTGTAGGTCTTGAAGTGATCGATGTCGACGATCGCCAGGCAGAGCGGCGAGTCGGTGCGCAGGGCCCGCGACATCTCGCGCGGCAGCACCTCGTCGATCGCCCGCCGGTTGGGCAGCCCGGTGAGCGCGTCTGAGCGGGCCAGGCTCTGCACCTCGGCGATCAGATCCTCGCGTTCCTGGGCGATCCGTTTGCGATCGGTGACGTCGACGGAGCGGGCGTAGACCAGTTCCTCTTCCGGCTCGAAGACCGAGCTGGTCCGCAGCCAGTGCCAGCTGCCGTCCTTCGCCTCGACCCGCGTCTCGAGCCCGTCGGAGACGCCGCCGCCGAAGACCTTCAACGCCTCCAGGGTGGCTTTCTCGTGATCGTCGCGGTGGGTGAAGTCGAGCAGCCGTTTGCCGCGGATCTGCTCCGGACGGAAGCCCAGGTTGCGCTCCCAGGCGGCGTTGACCTCGATGCACCGCCCGTGTTTGTCCATCGTGCAGAGCATGTCCTGGGAGAGGTCGAAGAAGTGGCGGGCGCGGGTGTCGGCGCGGTCGCGGCGGTCGGCAAGGTTGTTGATGAAGAGCATCACCACGGTCAACGAGACGGCGCTGAAGATCCAGCGGGTGACCGGCGAGTAGCCGCCCGTGCTTTCGACCAGGGCGAGCGCCCCGGCGTAGACCAGCAGCAGCCAACCGAGGTGCAGCGCCGCCTGCCGGCGGGGGAAGAAGTAGGCGGAGATCAGGGTCGCCCAGATGAAGATCGTCCCGTACTGGCCGACCGCGAGCCCGGACTCCCAGACCAGCACGGCGGTGGTCAGCGCGGTGCCGGCGAGGAGAAAGTGGGTGAGCGGCAGCGGCACCCGCGAGGCGGCGAGCCAGCAGGCGAGGCCGACCACGGCCATCCCGCAGGCGGTCGCGACCAGGGCGATGAAGTGGCCCCCGGCGGGGTGCGGCAGGGCCAGCGAAAGGGCCACCAGGCCGGCGCCCGCCATCAGCAGCGCGCCGGTGGCGCGGGCCTCGGAACGCCCGGGCGCGCGGATCTCGTCTTTGTGGGCGACGGGGGGAGTCAATGCACCGTATGCATCGACAAACCTCGCGTTTACTTTAGGGATGACACGCCTTATTTCGGACGTTTGATCTATATCCCGACGGCCCGGTCCAGGCCGCGCGTTCAGGGCCTGACGACCTTGATCGTGCCGCGTAGGAACGGGTGGATCGCGTCCATGAACCAGAGGCGGGTAGGAGCCCTCGCGGTCACTTCCTGGGCGAAGGCAGCGCCGGGCTTCATACCCGAGAACCAGGAGTCGCCGGGGCTGGTGACGGTGCCCTCGGTGTCCCAACCGGGCAGGCCCGCTTCGGCCGGGTTGATCGTCGGCAGCCCGTCGCCACCGACCCCCTGCCATTCCGCGATCGACCAGCAGATGTGCCCGGGGGTGAAGCACCGCGCCTGCGCCGTCCTGGTTTTCGGCAGGTGGCCGGGGCGGACCAGGGAGAAGGTCACCGGGCCGACCAGCAGCGGGTTCGTCTGGTTGACGATTTCCAACGTGTCGCCTTCGGCCACCGTGGGCGGGCCGGCGAACTTCAGCCTCCCTCCCGCTTCGACCACCCTGATCGTCACCGTCGTGCCGGTCGGTTCGGGGGTCGTCGGACCGGCGGCCTCGGCGCTGAAGGCGAGGAGGAGGAAGGCCACCGTGCCGAAGATCGCAAGGAGCGGGGAGCGCATCGCACGGAGCATAAAGTCAGCCTGCGAAACTTAGGGCGGATGGATGCGAACGTAGCCAACGCGCTTGCGATCGACCGCGACTCCGGGGCGCGCGAGCGCACCGTCGACATCACCACGACCGGCCGGCGCTCGGGCGCGGAGCGGCGGATCGAGACCTGGTTCTACCGGGTCGACGGGGTCGTCTACCTGAGCGGCATGCCCGGGCGCCGGGGCTGGGCCGCGAACCTCGAGGCCGAACCGGCCTTCACCTTCCACCTGAAGAACGGGCTCCAGGCGGACCTCCCGGCCCGCGCCACGGAGGTTGCCGACGCGGCCGAGCGGCGCCGGATCCTGACCGCGCTCCTCGACGATCTGGGGAACGTCAGCAGCACCCCTCGCGACCTCGAGGCATGGGTCGCGGGCAGCCCGCTGTTCGCGGTCGAATTCGACGATTAGGGACCGCGGAGCGGTGCGGGGCGGCGACTAAGCTCAGGCCATGCCTAACACCTTCCTCCACACCTGTTACCGGATCGGCGACATCGACTCCTCGGTCGCCTTCTACGAGAAGCTCGGCTTCGCCGAGGCGCGGCGGATGCCGATCGGCGACGAGGCGATCAACGTCTTCATGGCCCTCCCCGACGGCGACCCGATCCTCGAGCTGACCTACAACCACGGGGTCACCGACTACGACCTCGGCACCGGCTACAACCACATCGCCCTCGCGGTCGCCGACCTCGACGCCACCCTCGCCGCCCTGGCCGAGTCCGGGATCGAGCCGGAGAAGCCGCCCTATCGCCCCGGCGGCCGCACCACCGGCAGCCGCATAGCCTTCGTCCGCGATCCCGATGGCTACCGCTTGGAGTTAGTAGAGCGCGGCAACCTGACGGAGTAGCCAGCATGGTGGAAGCCACTGTCGGCGGGGATGAGTGTCGCCTCGTAATCCGCGTCAGCGCCTACGAGTTCCCGGACGCGGTCGACTTCGATGACGCCAACTGGCTGATAGGCGAAGTTGAGCTGAACTCCGGGTTCACCGGGTCGTTCACGGCCTCGCACCGCGTCACGCTCAGAGCGGACGAGCTGGCCGAATTCCGTGATGAACTCGCTCCACTGGTCCAGTCGCTGACGGGCGATGCGACGCTGCGTCATATGGAGAGACAGCTGGGCTGCAAGGTCACGCTGGACGATGGGAAAGGTGACCTGACGGCGTTCGTCGGCGAGCACATCGGATCCGAGCTACGGGTTCGCGACTGCAAAACGGACCAGTCCTACCTCGCCCGGACCGTGCGCGATCTCGACGCGCTCCTGAGCGCGTTCCCGGTGAGGGGCAGACGTGGTTGAGCGAGCGCCGCGGCCTCGACTGTTACCGGATCGGCTGGTCGAGCGCGGCAACCGAACCGAATAGGCGCCGTCGCTTTTTTCGGTCTGGCGGAGGGTCGGGATACGGAAGTTTGAGTTCGCGCGAGCCTTCTCGACCGAGGCGAGCCAGTCGTTGGATTACCGGCGTCCCGAGGCGCGGCGTCGCACTTCCACAACGCCGATTTTGACGCCGGTGCGTTTGACCCCCCTATAGCGGTGCTAAGCGCACCGGCGTCGAGGAGTGGAGGAGGCGTGACGCCGCAACCGTGACGGCGAAGGCCGGTCCCTTCCGGGGATCAGCCTGGGCTGACGCCGCCACCGGCGGGGGCGACGGTCGTTTCTTCCGGCGCTTCTTCGACCGGCGCTTCTTCGGTTTCTTCTTCCGCGCCTTCTTCTTCTTCGGTTTCTTCGCCTTCTTCTTCTTCGCCGAATTCTTCTTCTTCGCCGAAGTGGGCCGAGTGGTAGCCGCCGGCCGCGGTGTGGCCGCCGGTCAGCGCCGAGAGTTCGGGCAGGCTGGTGGGGGTTTCGAAGGCGGGGCATTCGCCGGCGGTGGCGGCTTCCATGTAGTCGCGCCAGATCGGGCCGGCGGTCGGGCCGCCGAAGCCCGTGGTTTCACGCGATTTCGGATGGCCGACCCAGACCGCGGTCGAGAATTCCGGCGTGTAGCCGACGAACCAGGCGTCGGATTCTTCCTCCGAGGTCCCGGTCTTGCCCGCCACTTCCGAGCAGTAGGAGAGGTTGGCGAAGCCGGTCGCCGTGCCGTGGGTGATGACGCCTTTGAGGACGTTGGTCACGTCGGAGGCCTGGCCGGAGGTGAGGACGCGTTCGCCTTCTTCGCTTTCGATTTCATCGACCTTGCCGTCGGGGAATTCGACTTTGCTGATCGCGGTCGGGTCGTGATGGGTGCCGCCGTTGGCGAGGGTCGCGTAGCCGTCGGCCTGTTCGAGCGGCGTGACGCCGTAGGCGAGGCCGCCGATCGCCTCCGCCGGGACCGACTGCAGCGGCGCTTCGATCCCCATTTCTTCCGCCGTTTCGGTGACCGCTTCCGAGCCGACGTCGAGGTCGAGCTGGGCGTAGACGACGTTGATCGAGTTCCAGGTCGCTTCTTCCAGCGACATCACGCCGCCGCCGGACTCGTCGTTGTTGACGGTCCAGGTGCCGCCGCCGGGGATTTCCAGCGTCATCGGCGAGGTGCCGCTGTAGTAGGTGTCCGAGGGATCGATGCCCTGCTTGATCGCCGTCGCCAGCACGTAGGTCTTGAACGACGAGCCCGGCTGCCGGTGGGCCTGCCAGGCGTAGTTGAATTCTTCTTCGCCTTCTTCGCCGGGGGTCGAGGCGAGGGCGAGGATCGCGCCCGTGTTGGGGTCGACCGAGGCGAGCCCGGTGACCGGCCCGCCGCCGCCGTAACAGACCCCCGTTTCCGAGCAGCTGGCGACCGCCGCTTCGGCGTCTTCCTGCAGTTCGGGACTGATAGTCGTGTACGCCTTGAGACCGCCGTTGCGGACCGTGTTGATCCCGTACCGTTCGATCAGTTCCTGTTCGACCAGGCGGAAGAGGAACGGGTCGTGGACGGTCGAGTAGCGGTGGCCCTCGTGCAGGCCGAGCCCGCTGGTCCGCGCCTTCAGGTAACGGTCGCGGGTGATGTAGCCCTGTTCGTACATCGTCCCCAGCACCTCGTTGCGCCGCTGCAGCGCCGCTTTGGGATCGAGGAACGGGTTGTATTCGGAAGGCGCCTGCGGCAGGCCGGCGATCAGCGCCGCCTCGATCAGGTTCAGTTCGCCCGCCGGTTTGTTGAAGTAGGTCTGCGCCGCCGCTTCCACCCCGAGCGCCGTCTGCCCTTCGTTGGTCCCGTACGGCGCCGTGTTCAGGTAGGTGTTGAGGATCCAGCGGCGGCTGTGCGCTTCGAAGAGCTCTTCCGCCAGATGCGCTTCCTTGATCTTGCGCTTCAGCGTGTCTTCCGGGTGGCGGATGTAGAGGTTGCGGACCAGCTGCTGGGTGATCGTCGAGGCGCCCTGGACCGGCTTGCCGCCCGCCAGCAGGTCCTTCCAGGCGGCGCGGGCGATCCCGGCGGCGTCGAGCGCGCCGTGTTCCCAGAAGTTCTTGTCCTCGATCGAGACCGTGGCGTTCTTCAAGACTTTGGGAATTTCGCCGCCGCTGATCGGCTGGCGCACGTTTTCCGAGTGGATGTAGCCGATCAGCGCGCCGTCGGCGCTGTAGATCGCCGAGGTGCGGCCCTTCTGCACCGGTTTCAGGTCCTTCAGCGGCGGCGCTTCGTTGTAGACGTTCAGCGCCCAGGCGGCCGCCACGCCCCCCGCGGCGGCGATCAGGCCGAGCACGACCAGGATCGGGAGAACGACCCTGTGCCAGCGCGTATGGTGCGGCTTGCGGCGCCGCCTGCGGATACGAGTCGCCATCGGCCCGCGATTTTAGAGAGGCGAACCATCCGGTCTCCTAAAGATGGACCGCTTGGCAGCGAACGCCCAGGCCTAGGAGCGCAGCTTGTACCCGCGTTGGAACAGCCTCAGGTTGACCAGGAAGATCGCCGCGGTCGCCCCCGTCAGCGCCCCCAGCGCCAGCGGGATGTTGACTTCGGTGAAGCCGACGAAGCCGTAGCGGACCAGGGAGATCATGTAGTAGACCGGGTCGAACTTGGTCAGCGTCTCGAACGGCTGCGGCAGCAGCGAGGCCGAGTAGAAGACGCCGCCGAGGAAGATCAGCGGCGTCAGGATGAAGGTCTGGGCGAAGGCGACGTCGTCGAACTGCTCCGCCCGCACCCCGATCAGCACGCCGAGGTTGGCGAAGAAGAAGCCGACCAGGACGAGCGAGGGGATCAGCACCAGGAGGTGGGCGACGCCGAGGTTGGTGAAGACGATCGCGACCAGGAAGGTCAGCGTCGCCACGATCAGCCCACGGACGAAGCCGCCGAGGCAGAAGGCGAGCAGCAGCTCGCGCGGCGAGGCGGGCGAGGAGAGCTGGTCGTGGATCGCCCCCATGAACTTCTGCTGCAGGATCGAGGACGAGTTGTTGGTGAAGGCGTTGGTGGCGAAGGCCATCATGATCAGGCCGGGGATGACGAAGACGATGTATTCGATCCCGTGCAGGGTCTTGATCCGCGAGCCGAGCGCGGCGCCGAAGACCGAGACGTAGAGGAACGTTTCCAGCAACGGCCCGCCGAGGGTCTGTTTCTTGATCTTCATGAAGCGCGAGATCTCGCGCCGCCAGAGGCTGAGAAAACGAATCTGCGCAGTCGTCATCGGCGGTCGTTCTCCGGCATCAGGCGACGACGTCGGCGTCGACCAGCGACCGCGACAGCTCGCGCCGCCCGACCAGGGCCAGGTAGGCGTCCTCGAGGTTGGCGACGTCGTAGCGCGCGGCGAGGTCCTCGCTCGTCCCCTGCGCGGCGATCTGGCCGTCGGCGATGAAGGCGATCTTCCCGCAGAGCTGATCGGCCTCCTCGAGGTAATGCGTGGTGAGCAGGATCGTCACCCCTTCGCCGTTGATTTTCTGCACGTAGTGCCAGAGCTCGAGCCGCAGCTCGATGTCGACGCCGGCGGTCGGCTCGTCGAGGATCAGCAGGCGCGGCCGGTGCATCAGCGCCCGCGCCAGGATCAGCCGTCGTTTCATCCCGCCGGAGAGGGCGCGGGTGCGCTCCCGCGCTTTCGCGGTCAGGGAGAAGGTCTCGAGCAGCTCCTCGGTCCGTTCCTTGCGGTCCTGCTTGCGCATGCCGAAGTAGCCGCCGTGGAACTCCAGGGTCTCCTCGCAGGTGAGGAACTGGTCGAGGTTGACCTCCTGCGGCGCGAGCCCGACCGCCGCACGCGCCTCGCCGTAGTCGGAGATCGCGTCGTGGCCGAAGACGTGGATCTCACCGCCGGTCGGCTGCGCCAGCCCGGTCGTGCAGTGGATCAGGGTCGACTTGCCCGCCCCGTTCGGCCCCAGGAGGCCGTAGAAATCGCCCGGCTCGATCGTGATCGACACCCCGCGCAGCGCCTCCACCCCGTTGGGGTAGCGTTTTTGCAGGTCGACGATCTCCAGTGCTTTCTCGGACGAGGCCATACCGGGACCACGATATTGAGCCGCCGCCCTCGGCCCCCCGCGGCGCGCTCGCGGCGCCAGGCATTCGCGGCCGGGACCGCACTAGGCTGCCGGTGTGGCAGGCCCGCTCCTCGTCGTCGACGCGCCCTCGATGCTCTTCCGCGCCTTCTACGCGCTGCCGAAGACGATCACCGGACCCGACGACCAGCCGGTCAACGCGCTGCTGGGGACGGCGAACCTGGTGCTGCGGGAGGTCGAGCTGCACCAGCCGCGGGCCGTGGTCATGTGCTTCGGGCCCGACGCGGCCGCCTACCGGACCGAGCTCTACCCCGCCTACCACGCCGAGCGCGACGAGGCGATGCCGGACGAGCTGCCCGACCAGTTCACCGCCAGCGGGCCGTTCTTCGAGGCCTTCGGGTGGACGGTGGCGACGAGCGCCGACCTCGAGGCCGACGACCTGCTCGGGACCTACGCGCGGCGCGAGGCCGAGGCGGGCGGCGAGGCGCTGATCCTGACCGGGGACCGCGACATGTACCAGTGCGCGGCGCCGGGGGTGACCGTCCTCTACGTGCGGACCGGCGGCAAAGGGGCCGAAGAGGTCGACCCCGACGGGGTGCGCGAGCGCTACGGCATCGACCCCGAGCTGGTCCCCGACTTCATCGCCCTGCGCGGCGACCCGGCCGACGGGCTGCCGGGGGCGAAGGGCGTCGGGCCGAAGACGGCGGCCGAGCTGCTGAAGGAGCACGGCTCGCTGGAGGCGATCCTCGACGCCGCCGTGCGCGAGCGGCGGCCGAAACTGCGGGCGGCGCTGCTCGAAGGGCGCGAGGACTTGCTGGCCTTCAAGGACATCGCGACCTTGCGTGACGCCGGGGTCGAGCCGCCGGCGGACCGGGCGACCGACTGGGAAGGCGCGGCGAAAGCGGCGCTCGAACTGGGGATGCGGAAACTCGCCGAGCGGCTGATCGAAGCCGGCGCGAAGTAGCCCTCGCCGTCCTCCGGTCGCCGAGCGGGCGGCGCGCCCTAAGGCTGCGGCCCGGCTTCTTCGCCGAGGATGACGAAGAGGCTCCAGCCGGAGACCGCCGCCCAGACGCCCTCGAGCAGGATGAAGCCGAGCTGGCCTTCGATCACCGCGAGGATGCAGAGCACGATCGAGCCGACCAGGTTCAGCAGCAGGTAGAGCCGCGAATCGGTGGTCAGCTCGCCGAGCTGGCTGGCGGCGAAGGCGCTGAGGATGATCAGCGCGCCGATGATCTGGATGACCTGGGCCATGGCCCGACTGTAGAGCGCGAAGCTGAAACGGGCCGGCCGGATAGGTTGACCCGATGGCGATCGGCGGCAATCCCTGGCGCGGCCCGGGCGGCGGACGCCCCGATCTGCCCCTGCCCCCCGGCCCGATGCCGCTGCGCCGCGACGGCAACCTGCGCAAGCGCTGGCGCTACGTCGGCGTCTACGGCGAGCGGCTGATGCTCTGCGCGGCGCGCGCCGAGGTCGGCCCGACCGGCACCTCCTTCTGGGTCCTCTGGGACCGCGAGCGAAACCGCGAGCTCGCCCGCACCACCCTGCGCCCCGGCTCTCGCGAGGTCGTCCTCGACGGGCCTCGCCTCCTGATCGACTCCCCCGGCCTGCACGCCGACCTGCTCCTCGGCGCGGCCGAGCCGATCGAATCGATCTGCCCCGGGGAGACCGGCTGGGGCTGGACCCGCAAGCGCGCCGGGGTGCCGATCGAGGGGACGGTCGAGGTGCCGGGACGGCGCCTCGCGGTCGAAGGCCTCGGCGTCGACGACGAATCGGCCGGCTACCAGGCCCGCCACACCAGCTGGCTCTGGTCGGCCGGGGTCGGCACCGCGGGCGACGGGCGCCCGGTCGCCTGGAACCTGGTCGAGGGCATCAACGACCCGCCGCGGAAGAGCGAGCGCGCCGTCTGGGTCGACGGCATCCCGCACGAGCCGGCCCCGGTCGCCTTCGAGGGCCTCGACGCGGTGCGCTTCGCCGACTCCTCCCGCCTTACCTTCACCGGCGAGGCCGAGCGGACGCGCGACGACAACTTCCTCCTCATCCGCTCCACCTACCGCCACCGCTTCGGCACCTTCCGCGGAGCCCTCGACGGGCTCGAGCTCGCCGAGGGCCGCGGCGTCATGGAGTCCCACACCGCGCTCTGGTGACGCCGGCTGCCGAGTGTTCACTTAGACCGGCTATAGGCGGGTCAACTGAACACTCGCCGGTGGTCGGCCCTCACCAAGTGTCGACCGGGCGGGGGCGATCGGCCGGCGCGACGTTGCCGGCGGCGCGCAAGGTCTTGGCGATGAGCGCCGCGCGTCTCCGCCGGGTCGATCACGTCGTCGACCTCGAAGACCGTCGCCGCGTTCAGCGCCTTCGCGTTCTCTTCCGCCGCCGCGGTCAGCTCGCGCACCCGCGCCTCGCGCTCGGCGTCGTCGGCGATCTCCGCCAGCTCCTTGCGCAGCGCCAGGCGCACCGCCCCTTCCAGCCCCATCGGCCCGAGGTGCGCCCCCGGCCAGGCGACCGTCAGCAGCGGCTCGTGCAGGCTGCCGCCGGCCATCGCCTGCGCCCCGAGCCCGTAGCCGCGCCGCAGCACCACCGCGATCAGCGGCACCCGCAGCGCCGCGCCGCCGACCAGGAGCCGCGAGGCGTGGCGCACCAGCCCGGTCGCCTCGGCGTCCGGCCCGACCATGAACCCCGGCGTGTCGAGCAAGGAGACCACCGGCAGGCCGAAGGCGTCGCAGAGCCCGAGGAAGCGCGCCGCCTTGTCAGACGCGTCGCTGGTCAGCGCCCCCGCCATGTGGCGCGAGTCGTTGGCGATGAAGCCGAGCGGCCGGCCCTCGATCCGCGCCAGCGCGGTGACCAGCTCCGGGGCGAAACGCTCGCGCAGGAAGGTGACCGAGCCGGCGTCGGCGAGCGTCTCGATCAGCGGCCCGACGGCGAAGGCGCGCCGCGCCCGCTCCGGGACCATCTCCCGCAGCGCCGTCTGGTCGGGCTCCTCCCCCGGCGCCGTCGCCCCCTGGAAGTAGCCGAGCAGCCGCTTCGCCTTCGCCGTCGCGTCGGCCTCGTCGGCGGCGATCACGTCGACGACCCCGTTGCGCGCCTGCGTCTCCAGCGGACCGACGTCGTCGGGGTCGACCTTGCCGAGCCCGCCGCCCTCGATCATCGCCGGCCCGCCCATCCCCAGCGAGGAGCCCTCGGTGGCGATGATCAGGTCCGAGCAGCCGGCCAGCACCGCGTTGCCCGCGAAGCAGCGGCCGGCGACGATCGCGATCCGCGGCACCAGCCCCGAGAGCCGCGCCCAGAGGGCGAACGCGCGGGTGTCGAGCGCCGACACCACCGGGTAGTCGGTGTCCCCGGGACGGCCGCCGCCGCCCTCGGCGAAGAGCACGGTGGGCAGCCGCATCCGCTCGATCAGCTCGAACAGCCGGTCCTTCTTCAGGTGGCCGAGCGCCCCCTGCGTCCCCGCCAGCACGGTGTAGTCGTAGGAGAGGACCGCGCACCCGGCCTGGTCGCCGAAGTGCTCCGCGTTGACGGTCGCGGTGCCGCCGACGAAGCCGTCGGCGGGGGTGCGGGCGATCAGGTCCTCGAGCTCGCGCCGCCCCCGCTGGGCGGCGATCGCGAAGCGGCCGTACTCGACGAAGCTCTCCGGGTCGACCAGGTCGGCAAGGTTCTCGCGCGCCGTCCGCGCGCCCGCCGCGTGGCGCCGGGCCACCGCCTCCGGCCGCGCCGCGTCCTCGGTCAGCGCCCGACGGGCCAGCAGCTCGTCGAGGTCCACCTCAGCCCTCTTCGAGCAGTGCCGCCAGGGTCTTCATGGATTTGCCGAGCGCACGTCCCATGAAGGCGCGGGAGAGGAAGGGGATGAACCGTTCGGTGCGCGGCGCCGCCAACCAGACGAACTCGAAGTCGATCCGCGTGCCGCCGCCCTTGAGCTCGGTGAAGCTGTAGGTGCCCCGGGTCTCGCGCTTGCCGTGGGCGCTCTCGCCCGCCTCGACGATCCGCTCCGGCGCGGTCGACTCGACCACCTCGAAGCTGACCCGCTCGCGCGCCGAGGGCGCGTCGACCTGCGCCCTGGCGATCGCCCCGACGCCGCGGCGCGGCCCCTCGAAGCTCCAGTCTTTGTAGAGGCGTTTCATCCAGCGCTCGTGGTTGGCGAGCACGTCGACGAATTCGAAGACCTCCTGTCGAGGGCGCGCTACCTCGACCGACACGGTGACGGGATCCGGCATCGCGCCGGATCCTAGAGGGGATCTGCCGCCAACCCCTCAGCGGCAGGGCCTAAGCGCCGGCGGCGCCTTCGCCCTCGCCGACCTCGTCGACCTTCGGCCCGGCGCCGTTCGTCGCCGCTCCGCCGACCTCCATCGCCGGGTCGGGGACCCAGCCGTCGGGGGCGGGTTCGAAGGCCGCCATGCCGACCACCATCGGTGTCGCCTCGCCGCCGCTTTTCTCGATCCGCCGGCGGCAGAGCGAGTGGATCGCCTCCAGCCGGTTGGCGGCGGCCTCGAAGACGGCGGCGACTTCCTCCCAGCCCGCCTCGTCAACGGCCATCGGCATCCAGTTCAGCGTGGTGTCGTCGTGGGAGTCCATCGTGCCCGCCTCGAGCGCGTCGGCGGCGCGGTCGAAGAAGCTGCCGAGGGCCGAGCCGGTGACCGCGTCGCGGAGGCTTTTCGGCACCTTGCGCCAGTCCTGGTGGCCGATGTAGGAGCGCGGCCGGGCGCGGAAGTAGTGCTCCACCGCTCCCCGGCGACGCGCGGTCGCGACCTGCTCGATGCAGCCGCATTTCTCCAGCACGCGCACGTGGTAGGCGACGTTGCCGAGCGGCGCCGAGAGCAACTCGGTCAACTCGCTCGGGCTGGCGTTGCGAAGTTGGACGACTTCGAGGATCTTTACCCGTAGTGGATGGCCCAAGGCCCGGACGAGGCGCTGATCGATGCGATTAGGTCGGCTCTGGTTCATTGATCGGGCAGTTTTGCGCAGTTGGACGTCCGTGTAACCAAGAATCGCTCGTTTGAGTGACGCGATTACACCAATAGGAACGCCCGTGGTAATCGCAGACGGCGCGCCGCCCATGGCCCGGCGGCGCGCCACCCGAGTCGCCGGCTCAGCCGCCCTTCATGATGCTCTCGGCGGGAATAATGGCTGCCGTTTGCTGGATCTTCATCTCGTCACCTCCTCCTCGGTCGTCACTTCGCGCGGGGGCCCGGTCGGAAAGTTTGAAGAGATCTGATCGTTCAGTTGGCGTCACCGTATGTTTTTCGGCCCAGTCAGCGACTTTGGTGTCGGAATCCGATTTAATGCAGACGGGTCGCTAACTCAAATATTTTTGGAGGGACGTTGGAGGCAGCCGTCAAACCCGATGCCACCGCGCCGCAGTCGGCGCCGCAGGAGCCGAAGGTCGACTTCGTCAGCCCGCAGTTGGCAGCGGCGCTCGCCCACCCGACCCGAGTAGGGGTGATGAGCACTCTGGTCGAGGGGCCGGCCTCCCCGCGCCAGCTGGCCGAGGCACTCGACGAGCCGCTGAACAACGTCACCTACCACGTCAAGCAGCTGCGCGACCTCGGTTGCATCGAGCTCGATCACACCGAGCGAAGGGCCGGCGGCCGCGTGATCGAACGCTTTTACCGCGCCAGCCAGCGCGCCTACTTCGACGACGACGCCTGGGAGGTCCTGAGCCCGGGCGAGCGACTGGGGCTGACCTGGTCGATCCTGCGGCTGATCTCCAAAGACCTCGCCACGGCGATGACCCAGGGCACCTTCTTCGATAAGTACAACGCCAACATCACCCGCTCACCGATGAAGGTCGATCCCGAGGGCTGGGACGAAATCACCGCCCTCGTGGGTCGCGCTACCCAGGAGTTGTTCGAGATCGAGGAACGGGTGACGGAGCGCCGCGAGGAGAGTGGCGCCGAGCCGACCATCCACGCCAAGATGCAGATGCTGCACTTCCGCTCGCCGGCGCCCCGTTGAACGGCGCCCGGCCCAGCCCGCGCTAGCCGCGGATCGCCTTGCCGACGATGTCTTTCATCCGCGCCTGATCGCGCGCGGTCAGGTTCCCCGGTTTGCCGCGCGACTTTTTCATCAGGGCCCAGAAGTCGGCCTGCTCGGTCTCGGTGAGGTTGTTCTTGACCCGGTCGCGGCCCTTCTGGGCCAGCCAGAGGGTGATCGTCCACACGGTTTTCCAGGGGACTTTTCTCCAGATCCAGGGCACGGCGTATTTGGCGATCCAGGTCGGCATGGGATGAAGGTACCCACCCTGCTCCTTTTGGCGCCCTGAGCGCCGAAAAGAACGGCGGAGCGCCCTCCCGGCCGGCTAGGCTGCCCGCGATGCCGGACACCGACCGCCACCGCCGGTGATCGCCGCCCTCGCGGCAGCGGTGACGGGCCCGCGCGGCCGCTGGGTGACGATCGCCGTCTGGCTGGCGCTCGGGATCGGCGGCTACGTCGGTCGCTCGCACCTAAGCTCGGTATCCGCCGCCGGCCAGTCGAGCTTCCTGCCCAAGGGCGCCGAATCGATCCACGCGCTGGAAGTGCTGGACGGTTCCTCGAGCTCCTCCCCCAACGCCGGCGGCGAAGGCCGCGAAGAGGTCCCGGCGGTGGTCGTCTTCGATCGCCAGGGCGGCCTCACCGAAAACGACCTGAACGCGATCGGCAAGATCGGCCGCGGCCTGAACGCGCTGAAGATCACCGGCGCGACGCCGATCGTCGACCCCTTCTCCGCGACCTCCCGCCAATCGCTCGGCGACGTCGCCAAGCTCGGTCGGGGGATCGGCCCGATCTCCGAGGACGGCGAAGCGGCGCTGGTGGTGCTGGCGCTGAACGCCGACGACCACGGGGCGATCCGCGACGGGGTCGCCGAAATCCGCGCCTACCTCGGCGCCCACCCGGTCCCCGGGCTCTCCGCCTACGTCACCGGCCCGGCCGGGATCGCCGCCGACCTCGACACGGTCGCCAACGAAGCGGGCGAGACGCTGCTGCTCGCCACCCTCGGCCTCGTCCTCGTGCTGCTGCTGCTCGTCTACCGGGCGCCGCTCCTCGCCCTCCTGCCGCTGATCGCGGTCGGCGCCGCCTACATGGTCGCGATCGGCATCGCCTACCTGCTGATCAAGGGCGGCTGGATCGTCGTCAACACCGAGGGCACGTTCCTGCTCCTGGTGCTGGTGTTCGGCGCCGGCACCGACTACTCGCTGCTGCTCGTCCATCGCTACCGCGAAGAGATCCAGGGGGGCCGCCCGGCGTCCGAGGCGCTGCCGCTCGCCCTGCGCGAGACGATCCCGGCGGTCGGTGCCTCCGGCGGCACGGTGATCGCGGCGATGCTGGTGCTGCTGGTCGCCGACCTGCAGTCGACCCACTGGCTCGGGCCGATCCTGGCGATCGGGATCGCGGTGATGGTCTGCTCCGCCTTCACCCTCCTCCCCGCCCTGCTCGCGGTGCTCGGCGAGCGCGCCTTCTGGCCTGCGGCAGGCGCGCCGCGGCGGACGCGGCCGGGGATCTGGGAGCGGATCGCGAGCCTGGTCGAGCGCCGCTCGCGGCCGATCTGCCTGCTGGTCACCGGCGGCCTCGTCGTCCTCGCGCTCGGCAACGTCCTCCACCACGGCACGATCGGCTTCGGCCAGGGCGAGACCAAGCCGACCAACTCGAGCGAAGGCACCGCGGTGCTGAACGAACACTTCCCGCCCGGCCTCGCCTCGCCGCTGACCGCGGTCGTGCCGCCCGCCGAAGCGGCGGAAGTCACCGCCGCGATGAAGCACCTCGCCTCGGTGCGGCTGGCGATCCCGGTGCCGGCGGACAACGGCTTCCGATCGGCGGCGGTGCTGCTCGTCCTCACCGGCGACCCGTACTCGGGCGAAGCGGCGGAGGCGGTCGAGAAGATCCGCGAACGCCTGCACGAGGTCTCGCCGACGGCGCTCCTCGGTGGCCTCCCGGCGGAGAACTGGGACGTCGAGCAGACCAACGGCCACGACACCCGCCTGATCGTGCCGCTGGTGCTGCTCGTGGTCGGGCTGATCCTGGCGGCGGTGCTGCGGGCGATCGCGGCGCCGCTCTACCTGATCGCCACCGTGGTCCTCTCCTTCGCCGGCACGCTCGGGCTCTCGACCTTCCTCTTCTCTCAGTTCGGCGGCGAAGGGATCACCTTCGACCTCACCCTGCTCGCCTTCCTCTTCCTGGTCGCGCTGGGGGTCGACTACAACATCTTCCTGATGACCCGGGTGCGCGAGGAGGCGGCCCGCCACGGGACCGAGGCGGGGACGCTGCGGGCGCTGATCGCCACCGGCGGCGTCGTCACCGGGGCCGGGCTGATCCTCGCCGGCACCTTCGCCACGCTGACGCTGCTGCCGCTGGAGGAGCTGATCCAGATCGGCGCCACGGTCGCGATCGGCGTCCTCCTCGACACCTTCATCGTCCGCGCGCTGCTGATCCCGGCGATCACCTACCGGCTCGGCGACCGCGCCTGGTGGCCGGCGCGGCGAGTGGGTCCCGGCGCCCGGGCCCGCGGCGCCCCTGCCAGGGCCCGGCGCGGGCCCTAGTAGTTCGGGGTGCGCTTGATCTTTTTGCGCTCGTGTTTGTGGGCGGCGCCCTTCTTCTCCAGCGTGTCGCAGGCGTGTTCGATGTCGTTGGCGAGGCGGTCGATCTGCGAGCGGCTCAGGGTGTGCTTGACCAGCGCCCGCAGCACTTTCACCTCCTGCGCGTTCGGCGGCATCGTGTAGGCGGGCAGCATCCAGCCGCGCTCGGCGGAGAGCTGCCACGAGACGTCGAACTCGTCGTATTCCTTGCCCGGCAGCAGCTTGAAGGCGACCAACGGCAGTTGCTCCTCCTTCTCGCCGATCAGCTCGAAGTGCCCGCATTTATCCAGCTTTTCGACCAGCACTTCGGCGTTCGACTGCATCGCCTTCATCACGTCGCCGTAGCCCTCGCGGCCGAGGCGGACGAAGTTGAAGTACTGCGCCAGCACCATCGAGGCGCCGGTGGAGAAGTTGAGCGTGAAGGTCGCGTCGACCTCGCCGAGGTAGTTCTCGTAAAAGACGAGCTTCTCGGCCAGGTCCTCCTTGGTGCGGAAGACGAGCCAGCCGATGCCGGGGTAGACGAGCCCGAACTTGTGCCCGGAGACGTTGATCGAGCGCACCTGCTCGAGCCGGAAGTCCCACTCCGAGTGCGGGTAGAGGAAGGGCCAGACGAAGCCGCCGCTGGCGCCGTCGACGTGGATCGGCACGTCGTGCCCCTCGTCCTGCTTCAGCTTCACCAGGTAGTCGTTGATCCCCCGGATGTCGTCGGCGTGGCCGGTGAAGGTGGTGCCGAGGACGGCGGCGACGCCGATCGTGTTCTCGTCGACCTGGGGCGCCACGTCGTCCGCGCCGATCGTGTACTTGCCCTCCTGGAGGGGCACGACCCGCTGTTCGACATCGAAGTATTTACAGAACTTTTCCCAGACGACGTGGACGTCGCCGCCGAAGACGAGGTTCGGTTTGTCGACCGGTTTCCCCGCCGCTTCGCGACGCTCTTTCCACTTCCACTTCAGCGAGAGGGCGCCGAGCATGATCGCCTCGGAGGAGCCCTGGCAGCGGGCGCCGGTGGTCTCGCCGGGGGCGTTGAAGAGGTCGGCGAGCATGCGGATGCAGCGCTGCTCGATCTCCGCCGAGATCGGATACTCGGCGTGGTCGATGAAGTTCCGGTAGTTGTTCTCGGCGATCAGCCGCTCCGCCTCCGGCTCCATCCAGGTGGTGACGAAGGTGGCCAGGTTGCGGTTCGGATCCCCCTCCAGCTGCAGTTCCTCTTCGACCAGCCGCTGCGAGTCGAGCGCCGACATCCCTTTCTCCGGGAACGGCCCGGCGGGAGCGTCCTCGGTCAGGAACCTGGTCCCGTAGAAGCGGGCCTCTTCGGTGGAGGGAGCGTCATGTTTCGCCATGGGTCCGAACCTATCGGCGACGGGCCGGCCGCGCTTTAAAATTCCGATCCGGCCGCGGCTTTGCAGTACGGCGGTGTCGGCGCTCAGGTGAGGCGGTACGTGAGGTGGAGGGCGTCGGGGCCCTCGACCACGGAGGTCAGCTCAGGCTTGGCGGCCCCGGCGGCGAGGTTGTCGAAGAGGCGCTCGCCTGCCCCGAGGATGAGCGGGACCTGGTTGACCATGATCTCGTCGAGGAGGCCGGCGGCGATCGCCTGCTGGATAGTCGAGGCGCCGCCGCCGATCGAGACATCCTGGTCGTCGGCCGCCTCCTTGGCTTCGGCCACCGCCTTCTCGATCCCCTCGGTGACGAAGTGGAAGCTGTTGCCGCCACCTAGCTCGAAGGGGTCGCGCGGGTGGTGGGTGAGGACGTAGACCGGGCAGTGGAACGGCGGGTCGTCTCCCCACCAGCCCTGCCAGTCCTCGTCGGGCCAGGCGCCGCGGACCGGGCCGAACATGTTGCGACCCATCACAACGGCGCCGACGTTCGCCTGCGCCGCGGCGAGGACGGCGTTGCTCGGGTTCTCGTCGCCTTCACCACCCTCGCCGTCATGCTCGGCGTTGAACGTCTGCAGTTTGAACGCCCACTCGTGCAGGCCCATGGCGTCTTCACCCATCGGGTTCTGCTCGCTCTGGTTCGGCCCGGCCATGTAGCCATCAAGCGAGGCCGTGATCTGAGCCTTGACCTTGGGCATCGCTCGGCTCAGCCCTGTTTAGCCCCGCCGTGGGCCTCGTCGACGGTCAGCTCGGCGGTCGGCTCGGCCTCGAGCCGGCCATCGGGGATCGGCTCGCCGGAGCGGATCGAGAGGCCGTAGGTGCCGGCGGCAAGGCGCTCCTCGGCGCGCTCGATCGCGTCGAGCCGGCGCTGCAGGTCCTGCTCGCGGCCGGCGGTCAGCTCGTCTTCGTAGAGCCCCTCGTTGTTGAAGTCCCCGGCCGGGTCCTGGGCGTCGCTGCCCTCGCGGCCTTCGCCGCGGGCCGCGGTGAGATCCGCCTCGACCTGTTTCCGCTCGGCGGCCAATAGCTCTTTCGCGCGTGAGTCGTCCATGTCTCCCCACCCTAACTCCCTGGGGGTTGAGGTCCGGACACCCCAGGGGTTGAGGTCCGAAAGCTGTAGCGCTATCCTGATAGAGCACTAACTACAGAAAGTGGACCTGGTAATGACTTACAGACTCGTTCCTCTCGACGACGCGATCGTCTTCCCGACTGTCACGGCCACCCTGCCGATCGACGTCGGCGAGGATGAGCGCGTCTTTTTGATCCCTCGCCGCGATGGCGAGTTCGGCCGCGTCGGCGTGATCGCCGAGGTCGTCGAGCACGGCCGTTCGCGCCGCGGCGTCCCCGTCGCGACCGTGGTCGGGCTCCATCGCGGCATCGCCGGCGCCGCCACCAACATGGATGACGACGGCACCCTCCACGTCGAGGTGCAGGAGATCCACGACGGCCACCCCGACGACGAGCACACGGTCGAGATCGCCCGTGAGTACCGCGCCGTGGTCGAGGAGATCCTCGAGCTGCGCGGCGACGACGGCCGTATCGCGAACTTCCTGCGCTCGATCGAGGAGCCCGGCGCGCTGGCCGACACCACCGGCCTCGCCCCCGACGTCCCCAACGAGGGCAAGCTCCGCCTGCTCGAGACGATCGACGTCACCGAGCGGCTGGAGATCGCCGTCGGCCTGCAGCGCGAGCGGCTCGCCGAGCTGCAGGTGCGCTCGAAGATCCGCGACGACGTCGAGTCGGGCGCCCAGAAACAGCAGCGCGAGTATTTCCTGCGCAAACAGATGGAGTCGATCCGCAAGGAGCTGGGCGAGGACGATACCGACGTGATCGCCGAGTACGAAACGAAGATCGACGAGGCCGGCATGCCCGAGGCGGTCGACGAGCAGGCCCGCAAGGAGCTGCGCCGACTGGAGCGCCAAGGCGAGCAGTCGCCGGAGAGCTCGATGATCCGCAGCTACCTCGACTGGCTGATCGCCGTCCCCTGGAGCAAGCGCTCCGAGGACAAGCTCGACCCGAACCACACCCGTGAGGTGCTCGACGCCGACCACGCCGGGCTCGATGACGTGAAGAAACGGATCACCGAGTTCGTCGCCGTGCGCAAGCTGCGCGAGGAGCGCGCCGATGAGATCGAGGAGGACAGCCGTGCCAACGGCACGATCCTCACCCTGGTCGGGCCTCCCGGCACCGGCAAGACCTCGATCGGCGAGTCGATCGCCCGCAGCCTCGGACGCGAGTTCGTCCGCATCAGCCTCGGCGGCCTGCACGACGAGGCGGAGATCCGCGGCCATCGCCGCACCTACATCGGCGCCCTGCCGGGACGGATCGTCCGTGCCCTGCGCGACGCCGAGACGATGAACCCGGTGATCCTCCTGGACGAGGTCGACAAGGTCGGCGCCGACTGGCGCGGCGACCCGTCGGCGGCGCTGCTCGAGGTCCTCGACCCGGCGCAGAACCACTCGTTCCGCGACCACTACCTGGACGTCGAGGTCGATCTCTCCGAGGTCGTCTTCATCGCCACCGCCAACCTGCTCGACACGATCCCGGCACCGCTGCTCGACCGCATGGAGATCATCTCCTTCGACGGATACACGACCGAGGAGAAGCTGGCGATCGCCAAGGGCTACCTGGTGCCGCGGCAGCTGAAGCGCAACGGCCTCCGGCCGGAGGAGATCACGGTCGAGGACGACGTCCTCCGCGCGGTGATCGCCGAGTACACCCGCGAGGCGGGCGTGCGTCAGCTGGAGCGGGAGATCGGCAAGCTGCTCCGCGGGGCGGCGACGAAGATCGCCTCCGGCTCGGACCAGGATTCGCCGATCGTGCTCGACATCGAGGCGCTCCGCGAGGCCCTCGGCCGGCAGAAGGTGTTCCAGGAGTCGGTGGAGCGCACGGCGATCCCGGGCGTCTCTACGGGGCTCGCGGTCACCGGCACCGGCGGCGACATCCTCTTCATCGAGGCGACCGCCATGGACGGTGACAAGGGCCTGGTCCTGACCGGCCAGCTCGGCGACGTGATGAAGGAGTCGGCGCGGATCGCCCTCTCCTACGTCCGCTCGCACCGTGAGGACCTGGGCATCCCGGCGGAGAAGTTCCAGCAGGAGTTCCACGTCCACGTGCCGGCCGGAGCGATCCCCAAGGATGGCCCCAGCGCGGGCACCGCGATGACCACCGCGTTGGTCAGCCTGCTCAGCGGCCGCCCCGTCAAGCACACTGTCGGGATGACCGGAGAGGTGACCCTGCAAGGACGGGTGCTGCCGATCGGCGGCCTGAAGCAGAAGGTGCTGGCCGCCCACGCGGCGGGGCTGACCGAGGTGATCCTGCCCGAGCGCAACCGCGGCGACCTCGACGAGGTTCCCGAGGAGGTGCGCGAGCAGATGTCATTCCACCCGGTGATGAGCATCGACGAGGTGCTCGGGCTGGCGCTCGAGCCCGCGGAGGCAGGAGCTGATGTCGCCTCGGTGTCGTAGCTGCCAACCCGTGCCACAGGAGCTCCGCGCCGCCGCGGGGCTCCTCGAGCGCCGCTGGACGATGGCGACGATCTACGCCTGCTCCAGCGGCGCTCACCGCTTCAACGAGTTCCGCCAGTCGCTGCCGGGGGTGTCGCCGACGACGCTCTCGGAGCGGCTGGAGCAGCTCGAGTCGGCGGGGATCGTCGAGCGGCGCCTGGTCGCCGGCCGTCCCCCCCACGCCGAGTACGCCCTGACCGGCCGCGGCGAACGCCTCGCCCTGGCGGTAGCCGGCCTCCTAGAGCACTGACCAGGTTGATGGGCCGAAAACTCCACCATGACTTGAGTTTTCGGCCCATCAACCTGGGTGCGGTGGCGGCGTGAGTTTCACCGCGGCGCACCGTGGTGGTGAAGGGCCGCCGTTGCTGCTGCTTCATGGGTTCACTGACACCTGGCGGACTTGGGAGCTCGTCCTGCCGGCGCTCGAACGGCGCTTCGAGGTGTTCGCCCCGACCCTTGCCGGGCACGCGGGCGGGCCGCCGTTCCCCGAGGGCGGGGCTAGCGACGCCTTCCTCGTCGACGCGCTCGAGACGATGCTCGACGAGCTGGACTGGGAGGCGCCCGCGATCGCCGGCAACTCGCTCGGCGGCTACGCCGCGCTGCGCCTGGCGGAGCGCGGGCGGGCCCGCTCGGTGGTGGCGCTGGCGCCCGCCGGCGGCTGGGCGCTCGAGGACCCGGAGATCGCCGCGACGATCGGCTACTTCCGCACGATGGCGGACCTGGTGCGGGAGGCGGCCCCGCGGGCGGACCTGATCGCCTCGACGCCGGAGGGCCGCGTGCGGGCGACCGCCGCCTACGCGAGCAGCCCCGAGCACCTCTCCCCCGACCTGATCGCCCACCTCATACGCGGCGCCGCCGCCTGCAACCCCGAGCCGCTCCTCGCCTTCGCCGAGCGCGAGGGCTGGCGGCTCGACGCGGAGCGGATCGGTTGCCCGGTGCGCCTCGTCTGGGGGAGCGACGATCAGCTGCTGAAACTGCCGGGCGCCGCGAGGCGCTTCCGCGAGGAGTGGGTCCCGCAGGCCGAGTGGGTCGAGATCGAGGGCGCCGGGCACTGCCCGCAGCTCGACCACCCGACCGAGGCGGCCGAGCTGATCGCGGGATTCTCGGGCTAGACGGCGGGGCCGGGCGGCGGCGGCGGAGGCGAGGACGTCGGCTCGTCGCCCACGAACCGGTCGTTCGGATGGGGCGGCGGGGCGGCGCTGCCCTTCAGTTCGAGCAGGCGGTAATAAAGGACGGCCGCCACCAGGGCGCCGACCGGGGCAGTGATGGTCGCGGCGAGGGCGCTAAAGACGATCCGCAGGATCGGGCCACCGGCGATCGACTCGGCGATACCGGTGAGGATGAAGCTGGCGATCGCGGTGATCAGGGTGGCGACGATGACGGTGCCGAAGACCGGCCAGCCGAAGCCCTTGACGAGCTCACGCGAACGACCGAAGGAAGCGGTGACCCCCCTTTTCTCGATCACGATCACCGGCGCGATCACGGCCCAGATCGTCAGCAGGATGCAGCCCGGCACGATCAACAGGAAGAACCCGATGCCTACCGCGAAGCCGTAGAGGATGCTGGCCCCGATCAGCGGCCCGAGCACCGGGCCAACCGAGTTGAACAGCTCGCCGACCGAGGAGTCGCGCCGCCCGTCCTGGACGTCGTGGACGAGGCTGACCACCATCCCCTGGTAGAGGATCGCGACGGCGAAGGTAACCACGGCGACGAGCAGCAGCAGGCCGACGCTGTGCTGGCCGACGATCCCACCGAGGATCGAGACCACGAGGAAGAGCCAGAAGGCGGCGGGGATCAGGACCCCGAAGTGCTCTTTGTAGAGCGCGAACACGCGGTTGAGGACGTCACCGACGCTGAGCCTGCCTGCGGGGTTCATCCCCGCCCTTTCGACTCGCCGCCTACGATTCCTGGGTGGCGGAGATCGAGCGCAAGTTCCTGGTCGAGGAGATGCCCCGGGCGGAGAGCGGCAAGAACGTGATCGAGCAGGGCTACCTGGCGCTCGACGAGCATGCCGAGGTGCGGCTGCGGCGGCTGGGCGGCGAGCTGCTGCTGACCGCGAAGACCGGCCACGGCGAGGTGCGCGAGGAGGTCGAGGTGCCGATCGAGCCGCGCGCCTTCGAGGCGCTCTGGCCGCTGACCGCGGGCCGGCGGGTGCGCAAGATCCGCCACTACGTGCCGCTGCGCGAAGGGCTGCGGGCCGAGGTCGACGTCTACGCCGGCGCCCTCGACGGGCTGCTCACGGCGGAGATCGAGTTCGAGTCGGTCGCGCAGGCCGAGAGCTTCCGCCCGCCGCCCTGGTTAGGAGAGGAGCTGACCGGGAACGAGCGCTACGCCAACCAATCGTTGGCGACCCGCGGATTGCCGGCGACGAACGGAAAGCGCGACGATACGACGATGGAGAACGCCCCCGACTCGAGCACTGCGACCGAGAAGGACGCCGAGGGGGCCGACGCCGCTCCCGAGCCCAGCCGCACCTACCGCCTGCTCGGCGACGAGGACGCCGCCGCCGGGATGCGCCGGGTGATCATCGGCCGGCTCGACAAGGCGACCGAGCGCCTGCGCGAGGCCGGCGAGGAGGGAGACGCGCTGGCCGAGGCGATCCACGGCGCCCGCAAAGACCTGAAGAAGGCGCGGGCGGCGCTGCGGCTGATCCGCGACGAGCTCGGCGAGCAGACCTTCAGGCGGGAGAACCGCGCGCTGCGCGACGCCGCCCGGCTCCTCTCCGCCAGCCGCGACGCCGAGGTGAAGCTGGCGACGCTCGACGCCCTGGTCGAGGGGGCAGGCGACGCACCTCCCGGGGCAACCGCGCTCTGGCGCGACGCGCTGGAGGCCGACCGCGACCGCATCGCCGACGCCGAAGGCGAACAGACCGCCGCGGCGGTGGCGGCGGTCGAGGAGGTCGCCGCCCGGGCGCCCGCGTGGCGGATCCGGCACGCGGGCTGGAAGCTGGTCGCCCCCGGCCTCGACACCGCCTACGGCGAAGGGCGCGAGGCGTTCGCGGCGCTCGGCGACTCGCCCGGCTTCGACGCCGTCCACGACCTGCGCAAACGCGGCAAGGACCTCTGGTACCAGGTGCGCCTCCTGCGCGACGCCTGGGAGCCGGTGCTGGAGGCGACGGCAGAGGAGATCCACGACTTCACCGACCTGCTCGGCGACCACCATGACCTTGCCGTCCTCGCCGAAGACCTGGCCGAGCGGCCCGAGGTCGACGCGGCCCATCGAGAGATCCTGAAGAAGCTGATCGAGGCCCGCCAGGACGAGCTCCTGGGCGAGGCTCGCGCCATCGGCGAGCGCGTCTACGCGGAGAAGCCGAAGGCGTTCGGCCGCCGCCTGCGCGCCTACTGGCGAGCCTGGCGCCGCCAGGCCTGAGCGCTCCGGCCGGGCACAAAAAAAGGGGGCCGCCCCTCGGCGACCCCCTTGCCCAGATTCGGCGCTCTACTTACCGCCGACTATGTCTTCCACCACGTAGGCGGCGACGTTGCTGATTTCTTCTTCGGACAGGGTGCCTTTGAACGCCGGCATCCCGCCGCCGCCGTTGGTCACCTGTTTTTCGGCACCGGCCTGTTCTTTGGCCAGCGGCATCGTGGTCAGGTCCGGTCCGCCGCTGCCGCCGAGGCCGTCGGCCCCGTGGCAGACGGAGCACTGTTCGGCAAAGACTTCTTTGCCGGCCGCCGCGTCAGCGGTACCGCCCGCTTCCGCCTTGGCGCCCGCTTCCGGTTCCACCTTGTTGCCTTCGTTGCCTTCGTTTTCGCCGGCGTTCCCGGCTTCTTCGCCGCCTTCGGTTTCTTCGGCGGATTCCTCGCCGGCGTGCTCGGTGCCTTCTTCTTCGGCTTCCAGGCCTTTGACCTCTTCCATCGTGCCCTTCAGCGAGAACACCCAGAAGTTTTCGCCGTGGGCCGTGGCCGCCAGCGAGTTGCCGCCCGCGTAGATGGCGATTTTCTCTTCGCCTTCGTCTTCGAACGGGGTCACCGTGGTGTTGGCGCCGGCTCCGGTCTGGAAGCTCCAGAGTTCTTTGCCGGTCTTGATGTCGTAGGCGACCAGGTCGCCGTCGTTGTGGCCGACGAACACGAGGCCACCGGCGGTGGTCACCGCGCCGGAGTAGCAGGATTCACCCTTCAGGTGGTTCTGCCAGGCGATTTTGCCGGTCGACATGTCGTAGGCGGTGACGAAGCCTTCGACGTTGAAGCCGGACGCGACCACGGTGTCGGAGCCGATGTAGTTTTCGCCTTCTTTGTAGGCCTGCGGCTTGGGCGGGACGACAAGCCCGAGCGCGCCGGAAAGCGAGCAGACGACGTAGATGTTTTCTTCCGGGTTGTAGGAGGACGGCGGCCAGTTGTTGCCGCCCGTCGCCGAGTTGGCCCCGAGGTTGATCACGGTCGGGTCCGAGCTCTGCGGCGTGAACACCTTGCTGCCGACGATCTTCGGCCGCGGCTTGCTCGAGGCGACCGCCGCTTCGGCGTTTGCGATCGCTTCCGGCGAGGCCGTGGTCGGGCTGAACGGAGGCATCGTCGGCTCCGGCTGGGTCGGCCACGTTTTCTGCGACGGATCCTGCGGGACCTTCACCTCGGGGATCGGGTAGATCGGCTTGCCGGTCTTCTGGTCGAGCAGGTAGACCCAACCGGTCTTCTCCGGCTCGCCCACTGCTTCGACTTCTTCGCCGTTCATTTCGCCTTTGAAGAGGACGGTCGGCGAGGGGGCGTCGAAGTCCCAGAGGTCGTGGTGGACCATCTGGTAGTGCCATTTGTATTTGCCGGTTTCGGCGTCGAGCGCGACGATCGAGGCGGTGAACAGGTTTTCGCCTTCACGCGCGTCGCCGACCCACGGGGATGCGTTGGAGGTCGAGAAGTAGAGGATCCCGGTTTCCGGGTTCACGGTCGGCGTGTTCCAGATCGAGGCACCGCCGTGCTTCCAGGCATCGGTGCCTTTCGGCCAGGTGTTGTGACCTATTTCGCCGGGGCCAGGAGTGGTCCAGAAGCGCCACTCGATCTTGCCGGTTTTCGCGTCCAGCGCGGTCAGGCGCCCGCGGATGCCGTACTCGCCGCCGGAGCCGCCGACGTAGACCTTGCCGTTGTAATAGAGCGGAGCGGAGGTAATCGAGAAGCCTGCCTGCGCTTTTTCGATGTTGGTCGCCCAGACGACCTTGCCGGTTTCCTGGTCGAGCGCGACCTGCTGGCCGTTCAGCTGCGAGTCGAACACCATGCCGTCGCCGATCGCGACGCCGCGGTTGTCCCAACCGCAGCAGATGACTTCGCCGAGCGGGTCCGGGGGCAGATGCGGTTCGTAGGTCCAGAGTTTTTCGCCGGTCGAGGCGTCAAGCGCGAAGATGTCGTCGGCACCGTCGGAGATGTAGATCGTGCCTTCGTACTCGACGGCCTGGCCCTCGGCGGAGAACTTCGCGGCGGTGGCGTTCTGACCGATCTTGGTCATCCAGTCGCCTTTGAGTTCCTTGACGTTTTCGGTGTTGACTTCGTCGAGGCTCGAGAAGCGGTCGTTGGTGGTGCCGCCGCCGTTGGAGATCCAGTTGTCGCCGGCGTGTTCGTAGAGTTCTTCGGAGGTGAATTCCGGCGCCATCGCGATGCCGCCTTCTTCGGAGGTTTCGGCGGGTTCGGTTTCCGATTCCGCCGGCGCCGTGGAGCTACTGGTCGTGGTGCCGCCGCTTCCGCCACAGGCAGCCAGGACCAATGCGGTGACGAGCGCCAGCAGCGCGATCGCGATCACCGGCCGGTAGCCCTCGCGCCAATTACTTAGACCTCTCAATGCATCCACCCTTTCCCAACGTGAGGGCGGAGAGAGCCGCTCACGTACATACCGTTACGCAAAGATTCAGGATGCCGGACGCTAGCACAAGCACACACTGTGAAAGTGGATATTTCCGTCAGTTTCTTGAAGTACGTTCAATATGGTCTACGGATGAATGGGATATTGAACTGTGTTGCATATGCTGAACAAAAGAGTGTCAAACAGTGACATTTTTGCGCCGGTCAGCAGGCGGTACGCCTCACCTTTGTAGACACCACCAAGGTGACCGCGGCGCTTGGCGCGACCTCAGGAACTGCCCGCGCTCTTGAACGTGATCAGACGGGAGGCGGTGCCGCCGGTGTTCAGGTAGCGGTGGCGCCTGCTGGCCTCGAACCAGACCGCATCGCCCTCGCCGAGCGCGACCGAGGTGTCGTCCCCGAACTGGATGGCGAGCTCCCCGGCAAGGACGAGTACGAACATCGACCCCGCCTGTGAGGAGAGCCCGCTCAACTGGCCGTCGACTTCGAGATGGATGAAGCCACCGGTCAAATCGCCGTAATTCCAGGTGGAGAGCGATTCGGTCCTCACCTTTCGGTCGGGCGATTCGGTCGTCGATCGGCTGTCGCGGCGCAGGACGACCGGGCCATCCTTCTCCCGTCCGGGGACGAGGTCGGTCATCGCGACCTCGTAGAAATCGGCCAGGGCCCGCAGCCTCCCGACCGTGAGTTCGGTCTGACCGGTCTCCACCATCGAGAGGAACGAGGCGGACAGGCCGGTCACGTCGGCGACCTTCTTCAGTGACAGGCCGCGGCTCGCCCTCAGTACCTTCAAGCGCTGACCCAGTAGGGGCTGCACCTCCGGTTGATCGACGTCAACCTGTCCAGTCTCGACCGCATTCACACCGAGGGAATGTCGGCGCAGCTCCAGTTCTTACAGGAGGCACTTCCGTGGGCGGCCAACCGTAGGACGCACCCACCGCTATTTGAGCTTGAATTCCACCTTGTAAAGAGTGTGGCCGGAGACCAGGGAGCCTTTGACCACGCCTTTGCCACCGGTGCCTTCGAAGCGGCCGACCGGCGGGCTGTCGGCCCCTTCGTTGTGGACCTGGGCGGTGCGCTTGTCACCCTCCCAGGCGAGATCGGTGAGGGTGAGGTGGCGTTTCTGGGCGCCGGTCTCCAGTTCCACTTCGGCGACTGCCGGGTTGCCGGAGACGCTCATCGTGCCGGCGCTGATCACCGCGCCGTTCACGCCGAGGCCCTGGGCGACGCCGATCACCGCGCCGAGCGTGCCCGCTTTGGCGGTCGGATCTTCGGCGGCGTTCGTCAGTTCGTATTCGCCTTCGTATTCGGAGGCCTGCGCGCCCCAGCCCGGGTTGGTCGGTTCGGCTTCGCGCAGTTGCTTTGCCTGCGGCGGATGGCCGTGGGTGCTCTCGTCCTCGCCGAGGATGCGGAATTCGACCGGCCAGGGGCCGCCGCCGTGGAGGCGGATCTCGCCTTTGACCGTGTCGCCGACCGGATTTTCCAGGCGGAGTTCACCGTCCGGCGTGACCTGGCCGTAGGAGGCAGCCGCGCCGACTTTCAGGGCCGTCGCTTTCAGGCCCTTGCCGCCCGGCAGTTCGGTGAAGGGGTAGAAGGTGAAGAGGGCGGTTTCGATTTCCCCGGTCGGGCTGTAGACGTAGAACTGCGAGATGCCGACCAGGAACTGCGGCGAGGAGCCCTCCTCGAATTCGAACTTCATCTCCCCCGACCGGATGCCGGCGCCGCTGCCGACCGCGGTCAGCACGTAGCGGTTTTCGAAGGGGTTCGAGACGGACGAGGGGACGACGACCTTCGGCTGCGGATAGCCGGTGGTGGCTCCCGTCGTCGCCATCGCGACGCCGACCGAGCCGAGCAGCGCGAGGACGGCGCCGAGGGCGATCACCAGCTTCAGCCGGTTCACGATTCGCTCACCGGGACTTCCGCGCAGGCTTTGAGTTCCGCGGCTTCCGCCAGTTCGCCGAGGTTCAGTTCGACCAGGCCGTCGGAGAGTTCGCGCACCGCGTCGAAGTTTTCGTTGCGGGCCGCGTTGGTCATCTGGTTCAGGAGTGGCACTGCTTCTGCGAGGCCTTCGACGTAGGCGGCTTCGGCGGCGCCTTCACCGGCGGCCGCCTGGACCTGCTCGTGCAGTTCTTCGATCACGGTTTCGGTCTGTTCCATGTATTCGGAGACTTCGGCCTGCTGCGGCGTGCCGAGCGCAGCGATTTCCTTGTCGGCCTTGGTGCAGGCAGCTTCGGCGGTGGAGGCGAATTCGCCGGAGGAGGCACTTCCTCCGCCACCTTCACCGGTCGAGGAGCTCGAGCTGCCTCCGCCGCCGCAACCGGCGATCAGCCCGGTACCGAGTACCGCGAGGAGAAGCAGAGCGACAACCGATCTCGACTTCATCCTCACGGCACTCCTATACCCGCATCAGAGTCTTATTTGCCGCCGACGATGTCTTCGACCACGTAGGCGGCAACGTTTTTGATTTCTTCTTCCGAGAGGGTGCCTTTGAACGCCGGCATCCCGCCGCCGCCGTTGGTCACCTGCATTTCGGCGCCGGCCTGTTCTTTGGCCAGCGGCATCGTGGTCAGGTCCGGCCCGCCGCTGCCGCCGAGGCCGTCGGCGCCGTGGCAGACCGAGCAGTTTTCGGCGAAGACTTCTTTACCGGCTTCGGGATCGAGGGCGGCGCTTTCGGCCCCTTCGGCCGATTCTTCGCCTTCGGCCGGTTCTCCGCCTTCAGCCGATTCTTCGCCTTCGACCGGTTCGCCGCCTTCGACTTCTCCACCGCCGGCTTCTTCGCCACCTTCGGTTTCTTCGGCGGATTCCTCACCGGCATGCGTGGTGCCTTCTTCTTCGGCTTCCAGACCTTTGGCTTCTTCCATGGTTCCCGTCAGCGAGAACACCCAGAAGTTTTCGCCGTGGGCGGTGGCGGCCAGCGAGTTGCCGCCGGAGTAGATCGCGATTTTCTCTTCGCCTTCATCTTCGAACGGGGTCACCGTGGTGTTGGCGCCGGCGCCGGTCTGGAAGTGCCAGAGTTCTTCGCCGGATTCGGCGTCGTAGGCGACCAACTGACCATCGTTGTGACCGACGAAGAGGAGCCCGCCCGCGGTGGTCACCGCTCCCGAGTAGCAGGATTCGTTGGCGAACTTTTTCTGCCAGGCGATCTTCCCGGTCGACATGTCATAGGCGGTCAGGTAACCGACGGTGTCGAACCCGGACGACACGATCGTGTCCGACCCGATGTACGTTTCGCCTTCGACGTATTTCTGCGGTTCCTTGGGCACGATCAGGCCCAGTGCGCCTGCCTGCGCGCAGACGAAGTACATGTTCTTTTCCGGGTCGTAGCTCGAGGGCTGCCAGTTGTCACCACCGACCGCCGAGTTCGCGACGAGGTTGATCTGGCTCGGGTCGGAACTCTGCGGGGTGAAGTTCTTACTGCCGACCACCTTCGGTTTCGGGTTATCACCGGAAACCGCTTCTTCGGCCTTTTCGACCGCTTCGGGCGTGGCTTCCTCCGGGACGAAGGGTTCCATCGTCGGCTCCGGCTGCGTGGGAGAAGTTTTCTGCGTCGGGTCCTGCGGGACCTTCACCTCGGGGATCGGGTAGATCGGCTTGCCCGTCTTCTGGTCGAGGAGGTAGACCCAGCCGGTCTTCGAGGGCTCGCCCACGGCTTCGCGCGTTTCGCCGTTCATTTCGCCTTTGAAGAGGACGGTGGGCGACGGCGAATCGAAGTCCCAGAGGTCGTGGTGCACCTGCTGGTAGTGCCACTTGTATTTGCCGGTTTCGGCGTCGAGGGCAACGATCGAAGCGGTGAACAGGTTGTCGCCCGCACGTGCATCCCCGACCCAGGGCGAGGCGTTCGAGGTCGAGAAGTAGATCGTGTTCGTTTCCGGGTTGACGGTCGGCGTATTCCAGATCGAGGCGCCGCCGTGCTTGTAGGCGTCGGTCCCTTTGGGCCAGGTGTTGTGGCCGACTTCGCCGGGACCCGGCGTCGTCCAGAAGTGCCAGAGGAATTTCCCGGTTTCGGCGTCCAGCGCGGTCAGTCGACCGCGGACGCCGTACTCGCCGCCGGAACCGCCGACGTAGACCTTGCCGTTGTAGTAGAGCGGCGCGCTGGTGATCGAGAAGCCGGAGCGCGGCTTGACCACCGAGGTCGACCATTTGACCTTGCCGGTTTCCTGGTCGAGCGCGACCTGGGCACCATTCAGCTGCGAGACGAAGACCATGCCGTCGCCGAGCGCGACGCCGCGGTTGTCCCAGCCGCAGCAGACGACTTCGCCGAGCGGGTCGGGCGGCAGGTGCGGTTCGTAGGTCCAGAGGGTTTCGCCGGTCGAGGCGTCGAGGGCGAAGACATCGTCGGCACCGTCGGAGATGTAGATCGTGCCTTCGTACTCGAGCGCCTGCCCCTCGGCGGAGAACTTCGCCGAGGTGGCGTTCTGACCGATCTTGCTCATCCAGTCGCCTTTGAGTTCCTTGACGTTTTCGGTGTTGATTTCGTCGAGGCTCGAGAAGCGGGCGTTGGTGGTGCCGCCGCCGTTGGTGATCCAGTTGTCACCGGGCGTTTCGTAGAGTTCTTCGGACGTGAACTTGGGGGCGAGCTTGATCCCGTTGGCGGCGGTGACCGCTTCGCCTTCTTCGGAGGATTCGGAGGTCGCCTGTTCCATCGTCTGGCCGGAGGCGGCCACGGTGGTGGTGCTGTGGTGCCCGGTGAAGTGACCGAGGAAGAAGCCGGCCACGAACGCGATCACGACGCCCATCCCGATCGCGCTTACTGCCACTGCTGCCCAGAATTTGAGCCCCAGTTCTTTCTCTTTCACCGATTCAACCTTTCCGAATTCCCTTAACGCTCTTGACGCTCCTAAAAACCGCTGTTGGCGCATGCGCGCCGCGCATTTTCATGCGCATCGGAAACCTATCGAGTCGCGTTGGTCGGCGAACGTTTGCACAGCCGGATGTAGGGGTTAGGAGGTCCCTACACTCGGCCGATGCCACTTATCCCCCGCACTGATCTCGATGTCTTCGGCCTCAACCTCGGCTGCAACGTCTTCGGCTGGACCGCGAGCCGGGAGGAGTCCTTCGCCGTGCTCGACGCCTACACCGCGGCGGGCGGCAACTTCCTCGACACCGCCGACGTCTACATGGCCGCCGCGCCGGGCAACGAAGGCGGCGAGTCGGAGACGATCATCGGCGAATGGCTGGCCGCCCGTGGCAGGCCCGACAACTTCGTGATCGCCACCAAGGTGGGGAAACTCGAGGGCTACACGGACCTGCGCCCGGAGACGATCAAGGCGGCGGCCGAGAACTCGCTGCAGCGGCTCGGGGTCGAGACGATCGACCTCTACTACGCCCACTTCGACGACACCGACACGCCGCTGGCGGAGACGCTGGGCGGGTTCGCCGAGCTGATCGAGGCGGGCAAGGTCCGCCACATCGCCGCCTCCAACTACTCCGGGGCGCGCCTCGCGGAGGCGCTGGAGATCGCCGAGCGCGACGGGCTCCCCCGCTACGTCGCCCTCCAGCCCGAATACAACCTGATGGAGCGTGACTTCGAGACCGATCAGCGCCCGGTCTGCGAGCGCGAGGACGTGCCGGTCTTCCCCTTCTTCTCGCTCGCGATGGGCTTCCTCACCGGCAAGTACCGCCCCGGGGGCGAGGCGATCGACAGCCCCCGCGCCGAAGGTGCCGCCCAGTACCTGGACGAGCGCGGCGAACGGATGCTGGGAGCGCTCGACGAGATCGCCGCCGCCCACGACGTCGCCCCGGCCGCCGTCGCGATCGCCTGGCTCCGCGAGCAGCCGACGGTCCTCTCCCCAATCGCCAGCGCCCGCAACGTCGACCAGCTGGCTCCCCTGCTCGCGTCGGTCGCGCTCGACCTGAGCGACGACGAGCTCGCCCAACTAACCGCGATCTAGCCCGGTCCGGCGAACGTGCCCGGGACGGATCGGCAAGTCATCCGCGCCCGGGCCCATCCTTCGTCCCTCGGCGGTTTCGTCCCTGGCCGGATAGGGCATGCTTAGCCGATGCCCGATCTCGTCCTCGGCCCCCTGCTGCGCTACGTCTCGGAGACCGAGGCGACGCTCTTCGTCGAGACCGACGAGCAGTGCGAGGTCTCGATCCTCGGCGCGGTCGAGCCCACCTTCCGGGTCGAGGGGCATCACTACGCGCTGGTCCGGGTCGAAGGGCTGAAGCCCGCCACCGACCACCCCTACGACGTGCGGCTCGACGGCGAGGTGCGCTGGCCGGAGCCCGATTCGGCGCTGCCGCCGTCCTCGCTGCGCACGCTCGGTGGCGAGGGCCCGCTCGACGTGGCCTTCGGCTCCTGCCGCGTCGCCGTCCCCCACGAGGAGCCGTACACGAAGTCCAAAGACGAGGACGAACGGGGCCACGAGGTCGACGCGCTCTGGGTCCTGGCCCAGGAAATCAGCCGCGACGAGGGCCGCCGCCCCGACCTCCTCTTCCTGCTCGGCGACCAGATCTACGTCGACGAGGGAAGCCCGGAGACGCGCGACAAGATCGAGCGCAAGCGGGGCACCAAAACCGCTCCCCAGAACGAGGTCACCGACTTCCAGGAGTACACCTGGCTCTACCACGAGAGCTGGCGCGAGCCGCTGATCCGCTGGCTCTTCTCGAACGTCTCGACCTCGATGCTCTGGGACGACCACGACATGTCCGACGACTGGAACATCTCCGAGTCCTGGGTCGAAGAGATGCGCGAACGCGCCTGGTGGCACCGCCGCGCGATCGGCTGCATCGCCAGCTACTGGATCTACCAGCACCTCGGCAACCTCTCCCCCCAAGCGCTGGACGAGGACGACATCTACAAGGCGGTGCGCGGCAACCAGCACGCCGAGGAGGTGCTCTTCGAGTGGGCCGAGCGGATCGAATCGACCGGCTCCGGGGCGCGCTGGAGCTTCTGCCGGGACCTCAACGGGACCCGCGCCGTCTTCGTCGACTCGCGCGCCGGCCGGGTGCTCGAGGAAGGCAACCGGCAGATGGTCGACGCGGAGGAGTGGGAGTGGATCGTCGCCCAGACCGAGGGCGACTTCGATCACCTGCTGATCGCGACCACGGTGCCCTGGCTCCTCTCCCCCGGGCTCGACCGGCTCGAGGCCTGGAACGAGAAGGTCTGCGACGGCGCCCACGGGAAGCTGGCGGCGCGGCAGGCGGAGAGGCTGCGACGGGCCGTCGACTTCGACCACTGGGGCTGCTTCTCACGCTCCTTCCGGGATCTGCGCGACCTGCTCGGCGACGTCGCCGCCGGCCGCCGCGGGGCCAAGCCGGGCTCGGTGGTGGTCCTGGCCGGGGACGTCCACCACGCCTACCTCTGCGAGGTCGGCTGGCCCGCGGGTGAGGCGGACGGCAAGGCGCCGATCTACCAGGCCGTCTGCTCGCCGTACCGCAACCCGCTCTCGAGCAAAGAGCAGCTGGTGATCAAAGCCGGGTTCACGAAGCCCTTCACCCAGGTGGCGGCGGCGCTGGCGAAGGCCGCCGGTGCCGAGGACCCGGGGATCCGCTGGCAGCTCCGGGGCGGCCCCTGCTTCGACAACCAGGTCGCGACCCTTCACCTCGACGGCCGCGCGGCGACGATGCGCCTCGACAAGACCAGCCCCGGCGACGATGACGAGCAGACGCTCGAGACCAGCTTCGAACGCCGGCTCGCCTAGCGCGGACGCCAGGCGAGCCGGGACCGTCGCGCGCTAGGGGATCTGGGCCGTCTTCTCGCAGTTGACGGCGGTGTTGTTGCCGCCGCCGCCGTCGCAGTCGTCGAAGCCGCCCTTGCCGTCCAGCTTGTCGTTCCCGCCGCGGCCGAGCAGCGTGTTGGGACCGTTGTCGCCGGTGAGGATGTCGTTGCCGGGCGAGCCCTCGATCTTCTCGGTCGAGGAGTCGATGTGGCCGGCGTTGCAGCTGCCGACGTCGGGGTCGATGACCGTGCCGCCGATCGTCGCCTCGACCGCCACGCCCGAGTTGTGGACGCGGGCGAAGGAGGCGCTGTCGTTGGCGCCGGGGCCACCGTTGAAGGTGTCGCCGTCACACGGCTGGCCGCCGATCATCAGGTCCGAGCCGGGGCCGCCGTTCATCGTCGCCGGGCCCGAGTCTTTTTTCGGGTGGAAGATGTTGACCCCGTAGAGGACGTCGTTACCGCCGCCCCCTTCGAGCGTGTCGGGGCTCGAGTCTTCGCCCGCGTAGAGGACGTCGTTGGCCGGGCCGCCGACCAGTTTGTCGGAGCCGGTGCCGCCTTCCAGGGTCGAGCTGACCGCGTGCGGGACGCTCTGGCCGATCGTCAGTTCGTCGTCGCCGGCGCCGAGCACCGCTTCGATCGCATCGACCCTGCCGGTGCAGGTGACCGTGCCGCTGCCGGTGCAGTCGGGGTTGGTCGGATCGCCGTTGGTGACGTCGGAGCCGCTGATCACGTACTTGCCGCCGGAGTAGTTGACCGCGCCCTGGTCGTTGCTCGGGCTGCCGGTGAGGATCAGGGTCGAGGTGCCGTCGATCGACTCGTAGATTTCGACCGCCAGCCCGTCGGCGCCGGCCGCCTGGCCGCAGGAGGTTTCTTCGCTGAAGCCGCCGGTGCACTGGTCGGTGCCGGGGCCGCCGAAGGCCGCGTCGCCGCCGCCGGTCGCCTCGAGGTGGTCGTTGCCGGGGCCGCCGTCGAGTCGGTTCGCTTCCGGGGACCCCATCAGGGTGTCGTTGCCGGAGCCGCCGATCGCGTCCTCGATGCCGCTCATGTGCTCGTTCTCGGCGCCGCTGACGGTCTGCGTGGCGAGGTCGATGGTGACGCCGCCGCCGGTGCCCGCGTAGTCGGCGATGTCGTGTTCGCCGGGGCCGCCGCCGATTTTGTCGTTGCCGGTGCTGCCGATGATCACGTCTTCGTTGCCGGCGCCGCCTTCGAGCGTGTCGTCGCCCTGGTTGCCCTCGACCAGGTCGTGGTCGCCGGCGCCGCCGTTCACTTCGTCGTTGCCCTGTTCGCCCTCGACCACGTCGGAGCCTTCGCCGCCTTCGATGTGGTCGGAGCCGCGGCCGCCGAGGATCTTGTCGTTGCCGGCGCCGCCGTCGAGGGTGTCGGAGCCACGTTCGCCTTCGATCGTGTCGTCGCCACCTTCGCCGTAGATTTTGTCGACGCCGCGTTCACCGTCGATCGTGTCGTCGCCTTCGCCGCCGCAGATCAGGTCGTTGCCGCCCTCGCCGTGGATCGTGTTGTCACCGGGGCCGGCGACGATCACGTCGGGGGCCTTGGTGCCGGTGATCACCGATGCGTTGGAGACGATCGTCGCCGGCTTCCCCTGGCAGCTCGGCGCACCTTGCGCCCCGGTCACCCCGAAGGCGAAGTAGGCGGCCAGCGCGGCCAGTGGGGCAAGCAGCGCGAAGGCGAGGCGGGCGGGAATTCTGGGGTGCGTGAGGGCGGGCATCTTCTGCATTTCGGCATCCGTCCCCGGTTACTTAAAAGCAATTAAGAGGCTAGACGGATGTTGGTCGGCGGCCGGACATTAGGATCGGGCGCGGTCGAACGCCCCTGCCGAGCCGCCTACAGAAGGAGAGCCAAGTGAAGATCCGTGCCGCGGTCCTGGAGGAGTTCGGGCAGCCGCTCGCCGTCCAGGAGGTCGACCTGGCCGAGCCGCGCGCGGGAGAGGTGCTGGTCCGGCTCGAAGCCTGCGGGGTCTGCCACACCGACATGTACACGGCCTCCGGGGCGGACCCGTCCGGCTACGCGCCGGCGGTGCTCGGGCACGAGGGCGCCGGGGTGGTCGAGAAGGTCGGCGAGGGAGTCGGCTCGGTGAAGGTCGGCGACCACGTGGTGACGCTCTTCTCGCCGCAATGCCGCGAGTGCGTCCACTGCGTCGACCCGCGCACGAACCTCTGCATGGCGATCCGCGCCGAGCAGAACCTCGGCCACCTCCCCGACGGCTCCGTGCGCCTTCATCGCGACGGTGAGGACATCCGCCACTTCATGGGCTGCTCGACCTTCGCCGAGTACACGGTGATGCCGGAGATCGCCCTCGCCAAGGTCAACCCGGAGGCGCCCTTCGAGCACGTCGCGCTCTTCGCCTGCGGGCTCTCGACCGGGCTCGGCGCGGCGATCAACACCGCCAAAGTCGAGGCGGGGACGACCTGCGTCGTCTTCGGCGCCGGGATGGTCGGCCTCGGCGCGGTCGCCGGCTGCCGCCTGCAGGGTGCCGAACGGATCATCTGCGTCGACATGTCGGAGGACCGGCTGGAGCTCGCCCGCGGCCAGGGCGCCACCGACACGATGATCGGCGGCCCCGACGCGGTGGCGGAGATCCTGGCGATGACCGACGGCGAGTATGGCGCCGACTACACCTTCGAGGCGACCGGCCTGGTCGCGGTGATGGAGCAGGCGCTGGAGGCGACCCGCATGGCCTGGGGGCTCTGCACGGTGGCCGGGGTGGCGGGCAAGGGCGAGACGCTCGACGTCATCCCCCGCCTCCTGATCACCGGCCGCCGCCTCGCCGGCTCCTCCTTCGGCGGCGTCAAGGGCCGCGATCAGGTCCCCGAGCTGGTCGACCGCGCGCTGGCCGGCGAGATCGACGTCGCCCCTTTCATCTCCCACAAGATCACCCTCGACGAAGTGAACCGCGGCTTCGAGCTGATGGAGGCCCAGGACGGCATCCGCAGCGTGATCGAGTTCAACTAGCCGGACGGGCCGGCGAGCGACGGGCGGCCTGCCGGGACGGGAGAAGGGGACCCTTCTCTCACGAACTGCGGGAGGTTCGTTCAGGGGTCCCCCTTCTCCCGCTCACGAAGCCCGGTCAATTCGCCCTGTGTAAACCTGACCCGCCTATAGCCGGGTCAAGTGAACGCTCGGCTCGCGCGCCGTTGTGGAACTGTGACGGCGCCCCGTGGAGCGATAGCGTGCGGCCGATGCTGGTCCGCACCGGATACGACCGCCACTACGTCGCCGCCTGCCGCGAGTCGGTCGGGGCGGCGGTCGAGGAGCTGCGCCGGGTCGGGGCGGGGTCGGCGGCCTGGGCGCAGCTGCTGCCGGCGCTCGACCGCTGGTTCGAGCTGCGCAACCCGAAGGTCGAAGGGCGCGACGGCAACCCGCTGAACGAGGTGCGGGTGCTGGCCGCCTCGGTGACCGAGCACGGCTCGGTGATGGCGATCCCGCGGGGGATCAAGCTCGATCCGGAGACCTCGGTGCTGGGCTTCGCCGAGGGCGAGGAAATCATCCTCGACGGCGACGCCTTCGAACGGCTCTTCGACGCCTTCCTCGCAGAAATCGAAGCGAAGTTCACCTGAATCGCCCTGAGGGAGCGGCTGCGCAGTAGGTTTCGCCCCCGTGGCGGTCGAGATCACCAGCGTGAAGGGCCGCCGGGCGCTCGGCGAATTCATCGACCTGCCGTTCCGCCTCCACGCGGGCACGCCGTGGATCACGCCGCTCAAACTGGAGCGCCGCCAGTTCCTCACCCGCAAGCTGAACGCCTACTTCACGCACGGCGAAGCCGAGTACTTCCTGGCGCGGAGCGAGGGACGGGTGGTCGGCCGGATCACCGCCCAGATCGACTTCGCCTACAACCGGTTCCACGGCGGGCGGACCGGGATGTTCGGCTTCCTCGAGTTCGAGGACGACCCGGAGATCCTGCGGGCGCTGCTGGCGACCGCGGAGGCCTGGCTGCGGGCGCGGGGCTGTGACCAGATGCTCGGGCCGATGGACTTCTCCCTCAACGAGGACGCCGGGAATCCTGATCGAGGGCTTCGACCTGGCGCCCCTGATCCGCCAGAACTGGCACCCGCCCTACTACCAGCAGCGCTGTGAGGAGGCGGGGCTGGCGAAGGCGATGGACCTGCTCTCCTGGAAGCTCTCGATCGACGACCGCGCCTCGATGAAGCCGATCATCGAGAAACTCGCGGTGCGCTGCCGCGAGAAGTACGGGGTCACGGTGCGGAAAATGACCCGGCGCGGCCTGCGCAAGGACCTCGACAAGTTCGCCGAGGTCTACAACTCGGCCTGGTCTGAGAACTGGGGATTCGTCCCCTACTCGAAGCAGGATCTCGACGCCTACGCCCTCGACCTCCAGATCGTCTACTCGCCGGAATGGTTCATGGTCGCCGAAAAGGACGGCGAGACGATCGCGATGGCGATCACCGTGATGGACGCCAACCAGCTCCAGAAGCGGATGGGCGGCAAGCTCCTCCCCCACGGCTGGTGGGACTTCCTGCATGCGCAACCGCACCACCGACCAGCTCCGCGTCGGCTTCCTCGGCGTCAAGCCCGAGTGGCAGCACACCGGCGTCGCCGCCCTCCTCTACGTCGAACACTTCGAAGCCGCCGCCCGCACCAACCTCAAACACGGCGAGGCCGGCTTCATCCTCGAGACCAACCACGCAATGAACTCCGGCCTCGAAGCGATGAACGGCCGCGTGGTGAAGAAGTACCGCGTCTACGAACGCTCCCTGTAGACGTAGCGCGCGTTTCCACCCTCCAGGGAACGGATCCGTACGCCGATAGATCCGTCGATGATGGGACGCCTCCACCTCAGCCCGGGCGAACTAGCCCTGGCGTTCCTGCTGGCCCAATTCATCCTTGCCCCGCTTTCGACCCTCGTCCACGAGCTTGGCCATGCGGTCGTCGCGCTGCGGTCCATCCCCGGCAAGGTCACGGTGGTTGTCGGACGCCAGTCGGCCGCGTTGGGCATCGTCTTCGAGCGGTTAACGATCTGGTGGAGCCCGATCCCGGCAAGAGGCGTCAGCTTCGCGGGCATCTGCCTTTGCGACCTGCGACAGGCGACTCCACGCGCCCGGCTGTGCCTGCTGCTGGCGGGACCCACGGTCACCGCGCTCTTGATCCCGATCTACGTCTACGCCACGTTCCTGACCGCGCGGTCCTCCCCGGGGCTGATCCCCGCGACTTTCGCCTGCGCCGCCTTCTCGTGCTTCGTCAGTTGCCTGTGGAACCTGGACCCCCGTCAGACCAAGGTCGAGAAAGATGCCTCCACGATCAGACGCGACGGCCCGCAGGCCCTCGCCGCGTATCGGGCCATGCGTCGACACTGATCTGCCAGAAAGTCGCGCGATGTCGAAGGATGAGAGCCAGGCGTCTTGCGATGAACGGCCGCGTGGCGAAGAAGTACCGCGTCTACGAATGCGCGCTCGCGATGTAACGGTCCCGAGTTCGTTCTCTGATCCAGTGAGCGCCGCCGAGGCCTTCAGGGAACAACTCTGTACGCCGATAGAACCTTCGGTGGGCGGCCACCCTCACACATGAGCCTCGGGACCTTCCTCTTGGCGGCAGTCTTGGGGGAGTTCGTCCTCACCCCACTTTCGATACTCGCACACGAGCTCGGCCACGCGATGGTCGCACTGAGGTCTTCGCAGGACAAGGTCACGGTGGTCGTCGGCCGCCGGTCGGCTGCGATCGGCATCGTTTCCGAGAGGCTGGCGATCTGGTGGAGCCCGATCCCGTCGCGAGGAATCGTCTTCGAAGCCCACTGCATCTGGAACGTGGGCCAGGCAAGTCCTCGGGAGTGGCTCTGGGCAGTGCTCGCGGGGCCATCGGTCGATGTCTTCCTGATCCCTATCTACACCTACCTCTTCTTGCTCACCGATGACCCGTCATCCCCGAGGGTGATCTCCGGGGTTTTTTTCATCGGCGCCGCCAATTGCATCATCAGGTTGCTTGATGAACCTGAATCCATTGGGAGTCGAGGGCTGAAAGAGAGGCGCTCACGCCGAGGCGCGATGGACCCGCGGCGCTCGCCGCCTATCGGCTGATTCGGGACGCCCGCAGGTTCAAGGCCTAGACGCGGACGACGATTTCCGCGTGCATCGCCGGTCCCCTCGGCCCATGCCCCGCTCCTGCGGTTAGCCGGCGAGCTCGAGCTCGGAGAGAAGCGTGAGGATTCGTTCGGCGCGGATCACCGCTTCGGGTGCGCGGAGGTCGAGGGCGGGCATCTCCTCGTCGTAGTCGGCCTGGTTGCGGAAGTCGCGGAGTTCTTCGCCGATCCGGCCTACGGCTTCCCATTTGACCCGGCTGTCCTCGCTGGCCTGGTCGGGGGCGCTGAAGGCTCCCATACCCGTCTGTGGACGGCGCGGTTGCCGAGCGGCCCGACGTTTGCTTCGAGCCAGAGCCGGGCGGGGTTGAAGGCGCCGTAGTAGGCGCGGCTGACCGCGCTTCGCAGGGCCGCCTCCGAGCCGAGACCGGCCAGATCGTCGGCGAGGATCACGTATCCCGGCCAGATCACAGGAAGCCGACGTTCAGTCGTGACCGGACCGGGCGCAGGAGATCCGCTCCTGCTCCAGGAACGCCATCAGCCGGTCGACGTTCTGGTCGAAGGACAGGTCGTTGTGGGCCCGCACCGAAAGATGTCGTCCGCCTCGCCCTCGTATTCCACGATGACCCCCGCTCGACCCACTGGGCCGGGGCGAAGTGCTTGCGCACCTTCGCTTCGATCTCCGGCAGGAGCGCGGCGACCTCGGGGTCGGCGGCGAGGAAGGCTTCGACGGCGTCCTCCCGCGACCGGCCCCGGCGGGGCTTCGCCACGGGCGGTTGCGGGGCGGCGGCGGGCTCGGCAGGGGCGAGACCGGCGGGCTCCGGTGCGGCCAGCTGCTCGAGCACGACATCGGCCTTCCCCTCGCGCAGGAGGTCGGCGATCGAGCGGTCGCCGAGGGCGCCCTGGGGACGCCGCAGGACGGCACCCAGCTGCATCACGTCCCCGCCGCCCACGGCTCGCATCCGCTCGACCACCACATAGAGGTCGCGGAGGGCTTTCTCGGTCCGCCGCTGAAAATGGCTGTCGGGGCGGGCGCGGGAGATGGTCTCGCGACGGAGGCCGGTGAGCTCGGCGATCTCCTGCGTGGTCAGGAGCGAACGGAGCTCGGTGAGCTCGTCGTAGGGGCCCCTGAAATCGAGCGACATAGGGTCAAGGATAGCGGCGTCAGGCATTGATCTCACGTCAAATATCTCGTAAAAAGTCTCACGACTTTGTGACAGAAGTGGGCTTTCGGATGGATCGCGGCGCGGCGGCTCAGAGTCGGCATCGGGTTCGGTGAGCATAGAACGTCCGGAACGTTTTGTCTACTTCTGAGTCGATTGTCAGCCCCCCTGCTGTTGATTGCATCGATCCAGCAGAAAGCCTGCAGAGATGGACGTTTTGGAGCGGTTCGGGGCGAACCTCCTGCGCGTGAGGCAGGCCAGACGACTGAGCCAGGAGAACCTCGCGGAACGCGCCGGGATCCACCGCACGCAGATCAGCATGCTCGAGACCGGGCGGCGCCAGCCGATGCTGGAGACCTTGATCAGGCTGGCCGCGGCGCTGGAGGTGCCGCTCTGACCCTGCTCGAGGGGATCGCCTTCGAGCCGGGCGGGGTCGGCGGGGAATTCTTCGTCTCCGACTCCGCCGGAGCTGCCGCGGTTCAGTTCGAGCCGCCCTTAGCGGCGGAAGGCGACGACGCAGTTCTGGCCGCCGAAGCCGAAGGCGTTGGCGATCGTGGCGGTCGGGGTGGCCTGGCGGGCGGTGAGGGCGACGTGGTCGAGGTCGCACTCGGGGTCCGGGTTGGTGAGGTTGATCGTCGGCGGGACGACGCCGTCGCGCATCGACAGCAGGCAGACCATGCCGGCGAGGGCGCCGGCCGCGGCGATCAGGTGGCCGACCATCGACTTCGGCGAGCTGACCGGGATGTCGTCGGTCGCGTCGCCGAGGGCGGCGCGGATCGCGCGGCTCTCGGAGGCGTCGTTGGCGCGGGTGGCGGTGCCGTGGGCGCAGATGTAGCCGAGCTCCTCGGGCGCGATCCCGGCCCGCTCGAGGGCGAGGCGGATCGCCCCGGAGGCGTAGTCGCCGCTCGGCTCGGGCGCGCTCATGTGGAAGGCGTCGCTGGTCAGCGCGCCGCCGGCGACCCGGCCGTAGCTCTTCGCCCCGCGGGCCTCCGCGTGCGCGGCCGACTCGATCACCATCACCACCGCCCCCTCGCCGAAGACGAAGCCGTCGCGGTCGGAGTCGAAGGGGCGGCTGGCCCCGGTCGGGTCCTCGTTGTTCTCCGAGAGCGGGCCCATGTTGGAGAGCCCGGCGAAGACCGCCTCGTTGATCCCGGCGTCCGCCCCACCGGCGATCACCACGTCGGCCTCGCCGCTCAGGATCAGCCGGCGCGCCTCGAGGATCGAGTAGGTGCCGGTCGCGCAGGCGAGCGAGCTGGCGGTCACCGGGCCGTGGACGCCGAGGTCGATCGCCACCTCGCAGGAGGCCATGTTCAGGATCGTCGAGGCGACGTAGAAGGGGCTGACCGCGCGCGGCCCCTCCTCGATCAGCGCCCGCACGTTGCGCTCGGTCTCCGGCGTCCCGGCGACGGCGCTGCCGATCGCGACGCCGACCCGGTCCGCGGCCGCCGCCACGTCGAGCCCCGCGTCGGCGACCGCCTCGCGCGCAGCCACGATCGCCAGCTGCGAGAAGCGGGCGCTGCGGTGGGCCCGCTTCGCCCCCAGCGCCTCGACCGCGTCGAAGCCTGAGACCTCGCCGGCGATCCGCGTCGCCAGCCCCGAGGCGTCGAAATGGGTGATCGGGCCGATCCCCGATTGCCCGGCGACGAGCGCTTTCCAGGTCGACGGCGCATCGAGGCCGACCGGGGTGAGCGCGCCGAGCCCGGTGACGACTGGGTCCCCTGCTGGATTCACTGCGGAAGGCACCGGCCGTTCATGCAAATCCGATTATCGCTGTTTGGTGGCCGAGGCCGCCCTGCGGACCGCCCGGACGGGGTACGCGCGCCGCCTCGCGACTGGCCCCCCATATACGGTCTCTGCAGTGCATCTTTACGTTCGGGATACCTCGGGCCGGCTCGAAGGTGAGATCTCGGTCCCCGCGTCCAAGTACCACGCCCACCGGGCGCTGATGCTGGCGTCGCTGGCGGAGGGCGAGAGTCGCATCAAGGGCGGCGTGGCGGCCAAACACGTCCAGTCGACGATCGAGGTGCTGACCGGCCTCGGCACCGAGATCGAGCAGACCGCCGACGGCTTCCTGGTGCGCGGCGGGCTCCCCTACCGGCCGCTTCGCGACACCGTCTCGGTCGGCTCCTCGGGGACCACGCTCTACTTCATGATCGGGCTCGCCTCGCTGGCCGACGCGGCGGTCACGATCACCGGCCAGAAGTACTTCCAGCGGCGCCCGGTCGGGCCGCTCCTGGAGGCGCTCACGTCGATCGGGATCGAGCTCGAGTCCGCCAACGCGACGCCGCCGATCACGGTCGCGCCGAAGCGCCCGCGCGGCGGCCGGGTGTCGATCGCCGGGACGCTCTCGCAGTGGATCTCCGGCCTCCTGATCGTCGCCCCCTTCGCCTCCGGCCCGACAACGATCGAGGTCGAGGGCACCCTGAACGAGCAGCCCTACGTCGAGCTGACCGTGAACATGATGCGGGAGTTCGGGCTCGAGGTCGGCGTCTCCGATGACTGGCGCCGCTTCGAGATCGAGGGCAACCAGTCCGCCCGCCCCGCCGAGATCACCCTGCCGCCGGACATCGGCTCGCTCGCCTTCGGCCTCGCCGCCACCTCGATCCACCCGTCCGACGTCTTCTTCCACGGGGTCACCGAGATCGACGGCTCCCGCGTCGACCACCCCGAGGCCCACTTCCTCGACGTGGTCACCGAGATGGGGCTGCCGATGGAGCTCGACCCGGCCGCGGGCGGGATGCGGGTGCGCCACGACGGCGTGCGGCTGCGCGGGGTCGAGATCGACTGCAGCCCGATGCCCGACATGCTGCCGGTGCTCTCCACGATGGGCCAGTTCGCCGAGGGCGAGACCCGCTTCTCCAACGTCGCCCACGTGCGGCTGAAGGAGTCCGACCGGGTCGTCTCGATGCTGCAGCTGAACCGGATGGGCGGCGACGTCGAAGAGCAGGGCGACGAGCTGGTCGTGCGCGGGATCGCCGGCGACCTCACCGGCTCCCCCCTCTCGAGCTTCAACGACCACCGCGTGCACATGTCGCTGGCGGTGGCGGCGTCGCGGGCGCGCGGCGAGAGCTCGCTGACCTACCCGAACGCCTTCCGGATCTCCTATCCCGGCTTCCTCGACGACATGACGGCGATCGGGCTCGACCTCTCGATCGAGGACGACCGCCAGCGCTCCGGCGCCGGGGTGCCGGTCGGGGCGGGCGCGGCCGAGGGCGGGCAGCGGGCCGAGCAGTCGATCGCGGTCGACCAGGCGGCGGAGATCCCGATCGTCGACTGGGTCGGGCGCTGGGCGCGCGAGCGGCCCGCCGAGAACGCGGTGGTCGACGTGCGGGCGGGCGGCACCCGGGTCTGGACCTGGGAGGAGCTCGACCAGGAGGCCGACAAGGCCGCGGCGCTGCTCCTGGAGCTGGGGGTCGAGCCGGGCGAGACGGTCGCCTACCAGCTGCCGAACTGGGGCGAGTTCGTGATCCTCACCCTGGCCTGCATGAAGATCGGGGCGGTCTGCTGCGCGCTGATGCCGATCTTCCGCGAGCGTGAGATCGGCTTCGCCCTGCGGCGGTCGCGGGCGCGAGTGCTGGTGGTGGCGGACGAGTTCCGGGGACGGGAGCACGCCGCGGAGGTCGCGGCGATGCTGGTCGGCGCGGCGTCGGGCGGCGCGGCGGGAACGGCGGACGGAGCAACGGCGGACGGCGCAGGCACGGCGGTCGGCGACAGTGCCGCCTCCAACGGTGACGGCGCGTCCGCAGACGGCGCGCTCGCGGTCGAGCACGTCCTCGTCGTCGGCGCCGATGGCGCGCCCGCGCTGCCGAAATCCGAGGGCGCGCGCTGGCACGACTTCGCCGCCGCGGTCGCCGGACAGGAGCCCGACGCGGCCGCGATCGCGGCCCGCAAACCGGCGCCGACCGCCCTCTCGCAGCTCTTCTTCACCTCCGGCTCGACCGGGGAGCCGAAAGGCGTCCTCCACCGCTACGACGCCCTCACCCGCGCGGCGATGATGGAGGTCGAGCACCTCGGGCTCGGCCGCGACGACACGATCTTCATCCCCACCCCGCTCGCCCACCAGACCGGGCTCCTCTACGGGATGTGGCTGAGCTTCGCGCTCGGCTCGACCCAGGTGATCCAGGACGTCTGGGACGCGCGCCGCGGCGCCGCGGCGCTGCGCGAGTGGGACGGCACCTTCGTGCAGGCGGCGACGCCGTTCCTCGCCGACCTCGTGCGGGTGGTCGAAGCGGGCGAAGAGCCGGCGCCGCCGGCGCTGCGGATCTTCGTCGTCACCGGCGCCGCCGTGCCGCGGGCGCTGGCCGAGCGGGCGACCTCCGTCCTCTCCGCCTCGGTCTGCGGCGCCTGGGGCTCGACCGAGTCCTGCCTCGGCGCCCTTGCCGCCCCCGGCGACGACCCGACCAAGGTCTGGGGCACCGACGGCCGCGCCCTCGCCGGCACCCGGATCCGGATCGTCGACGACTCCGACCGGGTGCTCGGCCCCGGCGAGGAGGGCAACTTCCAGGTGACCTCGCGCTGCCTCTTCGAGGAGTACCTCGACCGTCCCGACCTGACCGCCGCGGCGATGACCGCCGACGGCTGGTACCGGACCGGCGACCTGGCGACGATCGACGGCGACGGCTACCTGCGGCTGACCGGGCGGGTCAAGGACATCATCAACCGGGGCGGCGAGAAGATCCCGGTCGCCGAGATCGAGCAGCTGCTGCACGAGCACCCGGCGGTCGCCGAGGTGGCGATCGTGGCGATGCCCGACGAGCGGCTCGGCGAGCGCGCCTGCGCCTTCGTCGTCCGCGATCCCGACTTCGCCGGGGAGTTCGGCCTCGCCGAGGTGCGCGAGTGGCTCGACGCCCAGGAGATGTCGAAGCACTATTGGCCCGAGCGAGTCGAGACCCTCGGCGAGATGCCCCGCACGCCGAGTGGAAAGATCCAGAAGTTCGTCCTGCGCGAGCAGGCGAAGGGGCTCCGGCCGGAGGAGCCGAAACCGACCGAGACCGACAAGGAGCCCGTGCGATGACCCCGCAAGCCCAGATCCCCCTGCCCGAGACTTTCGACGAGTCGGGCTTCGAGGAGCTGAAGGCGGAGATCGCCGCCTACGTCGCCGACGAGGGCGAGGAGTGGACGCGGCGGATCGAGGCCGAGCGGGCGGTGCCGCCGGAGCTGCGGGTCGAGCTGAAGGAGCGCGGCTACCTCTCGCTCGCCGGGCCGGCCGAGTACGGCGGGCGCGGCATCCCCTTCTCCCGCTACCTGGAGCTGCTGGAGCTCTTCGCGATGTCGCACGCCTCGCTGCGGATGATCGTCCACGTCGCCAACGGGGTGTGGCGCTCGGTCGACCAGTTCGCCACCGAGGAGCAGCGGCGCGACTACGTGATGCCCGCGGTGACCGGCGACCTCACCGTCGCCTTCACGCTGACCGAGCCGACCGCCGGGACCGGCGCCGACCTGCGCTGCGAGGTCGAGCGCGACGGGGACACCTACTACCTCTCCGGCGAAAAGCACCTGATCACCTTCGGCGTCAGCTGCGACCGCTGGCTGCTCTTCGCCCGGCTGGCGGGGACGATGGGCGCCGAGGGCACGGTGGCGCTGCTGGTCGACCGCGAGACGCCGAACGTGCAGGTCGAGGACATGGGCGAGTCGCTCGGCGTGCGCGGGACCGACCACGCGCGGCTGGTCTTCGACCGCGCCCCGGTGCCGGTCGCCGACACGCTCGGCGAGGAGGGCGCGGGGCTGCAGGTCGCCTTCGGCGGCTTCCTCACGCCGAGCCGGATCGCGGTCGCGATGACCTGCGTCGGGCTCGCCCGGCGGGCGCAGGAGCTGGCGGCCGAGCACGCGGCGCAGCGCGTCACCTTCGGCAAACCGCTCTCCCAGCGGCAGGCGATCTCCTTCGCGCTGGCCGAGAACGCCGCCGACATCGAAGCCTCGCGCCAGCTGGTGCTGCACGCGGCGCGGCGCTGGGAGGCGGGCGCGGCCGACGCCTCGGTCCTCTCCTCGATGGCGAAGCTGACCGCGGTCGACATGCTCGGCCGGGTCACCGACAAGGCGCTGCAGGCGCACGGCGGGATCGGCTTCTGGGCCTCCTCGCCGATCGAGCGGGTCTACCGCGACGCGCGCGCGCAGCGCTTCGAGGAGGGCACCAACGAGATCCAGAAGACGATCATCGCCCGCGAGGTCTTCGCTCCGGTGCACGCGACGATCGCCGAGCGGCAGGTCGGCTGATGGCGGTCGAGCCGGGCTGGGCGGCCGACAAGGTCGCGCTGATCACCGGCAGCTCGCGCGGGATCGGGCGCACGCTGGCACTCTCGCTCGCCGACCAGGGCGGCTCGGTGGTCGTCAACTACAAGGTCAACGAGGACCTGGCGAACGAGGTCGTCGCCGGGGTGACCGAGCGCGGCGGCCGGGCGATCGCGGTGCAGGCGGACATGGAGTCGCCGGAGGACATCGACCGCCTCTTCGACGCGGCGCGCGAGGAGTTCGGGCGGCTCGACTACTACGTCGACAACGCGGCGGCGGCGGCTTTCAAGCTGATCAAGGACCTGAAGCTGCACCACCTCGACCGCACCTACGCGATGAACATCCGCTCCTTCGTGCTCGGCGCGCAGCGGGCGGTGGACCTGATGGCCGACGGCGGACGGATCGTGACGCTGTCGAGCTACGGCTCGATCCGCGCCTACCCGACCTACGCCAACCTCGGCGCCGCGAAGGCCGCGCTGGAGGCCTACGTTCGGTACATGGCGGTTGAGTTCGCGCCGCTCGGGATCAACGTCAACGCGGTCAACGGCGGCATCATCGAGAGCGACTCCTCGGCCTACTTCTACGGCGTCGACGGGATGCCGGGGCTCGATGTCGTGCTGCCGAAGATCCCGAAGGGGCGGATGGGCACGGTGAAGGAGGTCTCCGACACGGTCGAGTTCCTGCTCGAACCGCGCTCCGAGTACATCACCGGGCAGAGCCTGGTCGTCGACGGCGGGCTGACCGTGATCGCGCCGCCGTTCTTCGACGACGCGGGCGAGGCGCTGCGGCTGCCCGCGCGGGATGCCGCAGCCAGAGGACGCGGGCGCCGCGTCCGATGCCTGAGCCCGGCGAAGCCGACGGCGCCGCAGGCGCTGAGCCACGTCTTCACGCCGGTCGCGATCGGCGGCCTGACGCTCCCCCACCGGATCGTCATGGGGTCGATGCACCTGGGGCTGGAGGGGCTGCCCGACGCGGGCGAGCGGCTGGCGGCGTTCTACCGCGAGCGCGCCCTCGGCGGCGCCGGCCTGATCGTCACCGGCGGCTGGGCGGTGTCGGCGGACGGCGCGGCGGACGCGAGCTACGGAATCCTCGGCGAGCCCCCCGGGCGCGGTCGACCTAACGCACCGCCACCCGGGCGCGGTCGACCTAACGCACCTATAGCGCCTCTAAGGACGACCGCGGGCGGCGGAGCGCCCCTTAGGACGACCGCGCTGGAGCAGATCGCGGGCTCGACCGAAGGGACCGAGGCGCGGATCGCGCTGCAGCTGTTCCACGCCGGGCGCTACGCGCTGGCCGACTCGCCCGGTGAGGTCGTGGCGCCGTCGGCGGTGGCGAGCCGGGTGTCACGGGTGACGCCGCGGGCGCTCGGCGAGGACGAGGTCTGGGACGTCGTCGCGCAGTTCGCCGCCGGGGCGCGGCTGGCGCGGGAGGCCGGGTTCGCGGCGGTCGAGGTGATGGGCTCGGAGGGCTACCTCGTCGACCAGTTCCTCTCCCCCGTGACGAACCTGCGGGAGGACTCCTGGGGCGGCGACGCCGAGGGGCGGATGCGGTTCGGGATCGAGGTCGCGAGCGCCGTGCGCGAGGCGGTCGGGGACGGCTTCCCGGTGCTCTTCCGGATGACCGGAGCCGAGCTGATGCCCGAGTCGCGGCCCTGGGAGGAGGTCGAGGCGTTCGCGCAGGGGCTCGTGGGCGCCGGGGTCGACGCGCTGAACATCGGCGTCGGCTGGCACGAATCGCCGGTGCCGACGGTGCAGGGAGTGGTGCCCGCGGGGGCGTTCGTGCCTTGGGCGGAAGGGATTCGAAGGGCCGTCAATGGGGTGGCGAGGGACGGAGGGGATGAATCGGCGATCACCGGCACCGCCGCCACTACGGCGGCTATGGCGGCGGTGCCGGTGATCGCTGGGAACAGGATCAATCGGCTCGAGGACGCGGAGGCGATCCTTGCCCGGGGTGGCGTCGACTTGGTTTCGATGTCGCGGCCGTTCCTGGCGGACCCTCGGATCGTGGAGAAGGGACGGAGGGGCGGCGCGGTCAACGTCTGCATCAGCTGCGACCAAGCGTGCATCGATCGGTCGCTGGTCGGCGGCCATGTGTCGTGCCTGGTCAACCCGCGATCGGGCTACGAGATCGAGTTCCCCGCTGTTGATGGGCCGAAAAATCGCTGATATAGAGGCCTTTTCGGCCCATCAACAAGCTAGGCCGGTACGTGGTGGTCGGTGGGGGGCCGGCTGGGCTTGAGGCGGCGCGGGTTCTTGCGACGCTCGGCGGCGAGGTGCACCTCTATGAGGCGCGGGAGGAGCTCGGGGGGCAGTTCCGCTGGGCGCGGCTCGTCCCCGGCAAGGAGGACTACGGGGCGACGATCTCCTACTTCGACTCCGAGCTGCGGCGCCTCGGCGTCCACCTCCACCTCGGCCACGAGCTGGGCGAGGACGACGCCGACCTCATCGCCGATTGCGTCGGCGTCGTCCTCGCCACCGGTGTCCACCCCCGTGCCGTCGACATCCCCGGCTCCGACCTCCCCCACGTCGTCGACTACGCCACCGCGTTCGAGTCGGGCCTCGGCGACGCCGAGTCGGTCGCGATCGTCGGCGCGGGCGGCATCGGCGTCGACCTCGCACATCTCCTCACCCACGATTCGGGCGATGCCAACTACGCCGCCGCAGATTTTTACGAGCGGTACGGGGTCGAGACCGAGGCCGTGGAGGATTACTCCCGCATAGCGAGAGCTTCTCTCCACGGCAAAGGGCTGACCAATGGGGCGAACGTCACGCTTCTGCGGCGTTCGGGGCGGGTCGGGAGCGGGATCGGGATCACTACGCGCTGGGTGTGGCTCGACGCGCTGAAGCACGCTGGGGTCCAGACGCAGACGGGGCTCTCGTATCGCCGGATCACCCCGGAGGGGATCGAGATCGAGCTCGAGGACGGGCGCCTGGAGACGATCTCCGCCGACCGTGTCGTGATCGCCGCCGGGCAGGAGCGGCGCGACGAGCTGCGGCCCCTACTCGAACGACTCGAGGTCCCCCACCGGGTCGTCGGCGGCGCCGAGAACCCGAGCGAGCTGAACGCGGTCCGCGCCTTCGGCGACGGCCTCCGCGCCGCCTACGGTCTGGCCGGCTAGGCGAGCGCCGAGACGATCCAGGTCGAGGCCGGGGCCCGCACGCCGTCCTCGGTCTCGAACTGCTTCAGCGCCGCGCCGATCTCGCTCGCGATCCGCGGCCGGATCTCCTCCGCCCGGTCGCCCCAGAGGCGCAGCACCTCGCCCGCCGGGCCGATCGCCATCGTCAGGTCGACGGCGTTGTCGAGCGTCCCCATCGGCATCGGCAGGTCGCTGCGGCGCAGCTCGATCGCCTCGAACCCGGCGATCCGCAGCTGCTCGGTGACCGTGTCGGCGTTGGCCATCGAGAACGGGCCCGGCCCGCAGGTCGGCTCCTCGGTCTCCTCCGGGTGCTCGAGGTACTGCTCGACCACCTGCTCGGCCTCCCACACCCAGGGGTTGTCGAGCTTGCGCCGCCAGACGACGACGGTCAGCCGCCCGCCCGGGCGCATCGCCGCGCGGATATTGCGCAGCGCCGCCACCGGGTTGGCGAAGAACATCACCCCCATCCGCGAGAAGACGTAGTCGTAAGGGCCGCCGAGGTCGGCGACCTGCACGTCGCCGAGCCGGAACTCGACGTTGCCGACGCCGGTCGCCGCGGCCTCCTCGCGGGCGAGCTCGACGAACGGCTCGGCGACGTCGATCCCGACCGCCTCGCCGCCGTCGCCGACCAGCTCGGCCAGCCGCCGCGTGGTGTCGCCGAAGCCGCAGCCGATGTCGAGGGCGCGGTCGCCGGGGCGCGGCGGGTGGGCCTCCATCGCCACCTCGCCGTGGGCGCCGAGGCCTTCGGCGACGTAGGGGCGGAAGCGGAGGAAGCGGTCGAAGAGCGGCCCGCTCCAGGCGTCGGTCGCCTCTTGGTTGGCGGGCGCGACCTCGCTCATCGCCGCGCCTCAGCCCTCGATCGGCCGGAAGCCGGAGCAGACCGAGCGCATCCAGCCGATCCGGCCGTCGCGCTCCTCGATGTAGACCTGCTGCTCGACCAGGAAGAGGCCTTCCGGGTTGCGCACGCGGAAGCGGTAGGCCACCCGTTCGCGGTCGGCGAAGGTGTCGGTCTCCACCTGCACGCAGCTCCTCGATCTCGTCGGAGTCCTCGAACCACTCGCGCAGCACCGAGCCGATCACCGCCTCGGGATCGCCCGCCTGCCAGTCGCGCCGCGGGGTGAGGGCGCGGAAATCGACCTCCGGGTGGAGCAGCTCGCGGATCCGCTCGAAGTCCTTCGCCGCCAGGGCGTCCGCGAACGAGGCGCCCAGGGAGGCCGACGGTTCGACTTTGACAGTCTCGGGCACGCACCGATCCTGGCGGCCTCGTCCCCGCCTGTCAATCAGAGGAGACCCCAGATGTGCTTCGAGTTCGATGCCCGGCCGCCGGAGCTGCCCGACGGGCGTGCCGTGATCGCCGGTGGCGCCGCCGCCGAGTCGCTGACCTTGACCGCCGCCGACGGCAACCAGTTCGCCGCCGCCCTGGCCGAGTCGCCCGAGCCGAAGGGCCCCGGCGTGGTGATCCTCCCCGACGTGCGCGGGCTCTACCGCTTCTACGTCGAGCTGGCCGAGCGCTTCGCCGCCGCCGGGCACCACGCGATCGCCTTCGACTACTTCGGCCGCACCGCCGGCGCGGCGGAGCGCGAGGAGGGCTTCGACTGGAAAGAGCACGTCGCCGCGACCACGGTCGAGGGCGTGCAGACCGACCTCGCCGCCGCCCGCGAGGCGCTGGCCGAGCGCACCGGCGCCACCCAGTTCGCCTCGGTCGGCTTCTGCTTCGGCGGCGGCCACTCGTTCTGGGCCGGGTCCAACGAGGGCCTCGGGCTCGATGCGGTGGTCGGCTTCTACGGCGCGCTGAACGCCAAGGACAAACCCAACCGGCCGAACCTGGTCGAGAACGCCGACCAGATCAAGCTGCCGGTGCTGGGCCTCTTCGGCGGCGACGACCCGAACATCCCGCCGGTCGACGTCGCCGCCTTCGACTCCGGGCTCGAGCGGGCCGGGGTCGACCACGAGATCGTCACCTATCCCGGCGCCCCCCACTCCTTCTTCGACCGCAAGCAGGAGGAGTTCGCGGAAGCCTCGAACGACGCCTGGACCCGGGTGCTCGACTTCCTCGCCACCGAACCGGTGGAGGCGTAGCGACCGCCACCGAACCGGTGGCGGCTTAGCGCGGTCGACTTTGACCCCACCTGGCCCGGTCAGAGTCGAACCCGCTCGGGCACGGCCGCGCGGCACCGTGAGCAGGTCGCGGCGCAGGAAGAGGACCAGCGTCGCGGCGCCGGGCAGGATCGCGGCGACGATCGCGCCGGCCCGCCAGCCCTGCGCCTGGACCAGCGGGCCGACGGCGGCGGCCCCGGCGCTCGCCCCGACCGTCGAGGCGAGCGCGAGCCAGGTGAAGGCCTCGGTGACGGTGCCGAGGGCGACGCTGGTCGCCGCCAGGTTGTTGCGGACGGTGATCTGCGGCGCGACGCAGAGCCCGGCCAACGCGGCGAAGACGAACATCTCCGGCACCGCGGTGGCGAAGATCAGCGGCAGGCAGGTGATGACCATCAGCCCGCCGAGCCTGACCACCGCCCGCGACGGCGGGCCGAGGATGCCGGGCCGGGCGCCCCAGGCGATCCCGCCGAGCCCCGAGCCGCCGGCCAGCGCCGCGGCCAGCGGCCCGCCCAGCGCCGAGGAGCTGTAGTGCGCGCCGAAGGCGGGCAGGGTGACGTCGAGGGCGCCGAAGCAGGCGCCGAGCGGCAGCCCGGCGAAGACGAGCACGGCCAGGGTCGGCGAGCGCATCGCGCCGAGCCAGTGGCGCTCGGCGTCGGGATCCTCGCCGGGCTGGACCGCGAGCAGGCGGTTGAAGACGAGCACGCCGGTGACGCCGAGGGCGGCGGCGAGCAGCAGGCCGAACGCCGGGCCCGCGGTCGCCGCGATGATCCCCACCAGTAGCGGCCCGGTGACGAAGTTCACCTCGATGCTGACCGCGTCGAGGGCGTAGGCGGTTTCCAGGTCCCGCTCGGGGACCAGGTGCGGCCACTGCTGGCGCAGCACCCCGCCGACCGGCGGCGTCCCGGCCCCGGCGAGCGCCGCGGCGATGACCAGCGGCACGGTGCCCGCCCCCTCCCGCCCGAGCACGACGACGGCGACCAGGCCCGCGGCGGTGACGAGCACCGCCGGGAGGATCACCCGGTGGGTGCCGCGTCGGTCGATCAGCCGCGCCAGCAGCGGCCCGGTGACCCCGACCCCGACCGTGAACGCGCCGGTGACGATGCCGGCGCTGCCGAACGAGCCGGTTTCGCCGTGGACGAAGAGGATCAGCCCGACCGCGCCCATGCTGATCGGCAGGCGGGCGAGCAGCGTGGCGAGGAGCAGCGGCCGCACCCGCGGCGCGGCGAAGACGTTGCGGTACCGACCCATCCGCCCAGCGTCGCAGGCAGCTCGGGGCGTCTGCATTTACCCCCGCCCTCGAGGGGTAAATGCGGACGACGGCGCGTTCAGTCGGTGGGCACGCCGGGGAGCCCGGCGCTCGCCAGCTCGGCGTCCTCTTCCTCGCGCCGCCGCTCGGCCGCGTCGAGCTCGCGCCCGCCGCCCGCGCCTCCCGGCATCGCCCAGGCGAGGGCTGCGGCGGCGACGCAGATCCCGATCCCGATCCAGATCACGGTCGTGTAGCCGGCGAGGTCCGGCAGCTGGCTGCCGGCCGGCGTCTGCGAGGCGAGCACCGAGGCCGCCAGGGCGCTGCCGATCGAGAAGCCGATGTAGCGGACCACCTGGTAGAAGCCGGTCGCGCTCCCGGTCTCCGATTCCGGCACGGCGCGGACGATGATCCCCGGGATCGCCGCGTAGGTGAGCCCGTAGCCGAGCCCGAGCACGGCCATCATCGCGAACGCCCCCCAGAGGTGGTCGTCGAAGAGGGCGAAGACGAGGCCGCCCGCCGCCACCGTGAGGCAGCCGACCGGGAGCAGGTTGCGGGCGCCGACCAGCCGGGTCGAGAGCGGCAGCATCCTCGCCCCGAGCATGCCGACGACCGAGAACGGGCACCAGGCAGAGCCCGGCGACGACGACCGAGGCGCCGAAGCCGTAGCCGAGCGAGCTCGGGGCCTGGACGAACTCGCTCACCCCGGAGAGGTACATGTACATCGCGATCCCGAGGACGGTGGCGCAGACGTCGGCGCTCAGCACCGCCGGGATGCGGGCGAGGCGGAGGTCGACCAGCGGTTCGGCGGCGCGCAGCTGCTGGCCGCCCCAGAACACCAGGAAGACGACGGCGAGGGCGAAGAGGACGAGCGTCTGCGTCGCGCTCCAGCCCCAGCCGCTGCCCTCGGCGATCGCGATCAGCAGGGCGCTGAGGCCGACGGTCAGGGTGGCGACGCCGGGGAGGTCGAGCTTGGCGGGCGGCCGGCCCGCGGTCGAGGAGACGAAGACCCAGGAGAGCGCAAAGGCCAGCGCCGCGACCACGGCGCCGAACCAGAAGGCGGCGGAGAGGTCGATCCCGGCGAGCAGGCCGGAGATCGGGTAGCCCGCCCCCACCCCGGCGGCGCCGCCGACCGAGAGCAGGCCGATCGTCGGCCCGACCCGCTCGGGCTCCAGCTCGTCGCGCGCGCTCGCCATCCCCAGCGGCACCAGGCCGAGGCCGACCCCCTGCATCGCCCGCCCGGCGACCAGCACCGCGAGGCTCGGCGCCAGCGCCGCCAGCACGCAGCCCGCGGTCACCACGACGAGGCCGCCGAGCAGCGCCTCGCGGCGGCGCGGGCCGTCGCCGAGCCGCCCCATCACCGGCGAGGAGATGACGCCGACGAGCAGCGTCGCGGTCAGCGACCACTGGGCGGAGCTGAGCGAGACGCCGAGGTCGTCGCTGATGCTCGGGATCAGCGGCGCGCCGAGCGAGGAGATGATCCCGGTGACCATCACCACGAACAAGAGGACCCACGGCATCAGCCGGGTCCGCGTCGCCGCGCTCACGGGTCGCGGGGCGGCTGCAGCTTCTCGATCAGGCCGCCGAGGGTGTCGGCGGCGTGGACCAGCTCTGTCAGCTCGGTGTCGGGAAGATCGACCAGCGCCTCGCGCATGTTGGCGCGGATTTCGCCGCGGAGCTCCTCCAGGTGCTCGCTGCCCAGCGCGGTGATCTCGACCAGGACGACGCGGCCGTCGTCACCGGAGCGGCCGCGGTTGACGAGGCCGCGGCCTTCGAGTTTGTCGACCAGCTGGGTGACGGTCGGCTGGGCGAGCGCCTCGGTGGCGGCCAGCTCGGTGATCCGGCGGGGGCCGTCGGTGAGGGTCGCCAGCACCCCGGCCTCGGTGCGCGAGAGGTCGTGCGCGCCGCTCCGCATCAGCAGGCGGATCAGCCGGTTGGCCCGCCCGAGCAGGTTCGAGGCGACCAGGTCGATCGCCTCGGCGCGCGCCGGCGAGGAGGAACCGTCGGGCTGCGGAGAGGAGGCACTCATATAGAGAAACTATGCAATGTCCGGGAGCTCGGTGCCTTGCGGGCTGCGCGCGCGGCGACGTTCCCAGGCCGCCCAGCCGACCATCACGCCGCCCGCGTAGATCCAGCCGAGCAGGACGTCGAAGAAGTAGTGCTCGCCGGTGGCCATCAGGGTCACCGCCATCGCCGCCGGATAGAGCAGCAGCAGCGGCCGGGCCCATCGCCACGGCACCCGGTCCCAGAGGAAGAGCGCGACGAGCATCGTGAAGGCCGAGTGCAGCGAGGGCACCGCGGCGACCAGGTTGACCGAGGCCTGCCCTTCGTCGAAGAGGACCGAGGTGCCGACACCGATGATCTTCCAGCCTTCCCCGGTGGTGCGCACGACGTTGTGGAGGAGGCCTTCGTCGGCGGCCATCCAGGGCGGCTCCGCCGGGAAGAGGATGTAGGTGGCGACGCCGGCGAGCGCCAGCGAGACGAGGCGCTTGGCGAAGCGCAGGTACTCGCGGCGGTCGTGCGCCCAGAGCCAGCCGGCGAGCACGAACGGGGTGAGGAAGTAGCTCGTGTAGGTGAGCGTGAAGAAGACGTTCCAGCCGCTCACCACCTGCGGGTTGTAGAGGTGGTGCTGCAGCCATTCGGTCGGGGTCTGGCCGAAGAAGACGGCTTTGTCGAAGTCGATCATCGGGTGGACGTGCACGCCGATGCCGAGTTTGTCGGCGGCGCCGCGGGTGATGTCGTAGGCGCCGAGGACGATCACCATCGGCGCCCAGTCGATGACCAGCTGCAGCATCTCGCGCGGGTGGCGGCCGATGCAGGCGCAGGCGAGCGCCCCGCAGACCCAGGCGATCACCAGGTCCCGCTGGACCGGGATCCCGTAGTGGTAGCTCCAGACGATCAGGCCGACGAAGTAGAGCGCCAGCGCAGCGCGGCGCACCCACGGCCAGTAGCCGAAGTTGAGTACGGGCTCCGTGTCGGAGCCCGCCCCGGCAAGGTCGGCGGAGCTCACCGGGGTAAATCTAGTGTCACCGGAACGTGAAGCGGTCCGCGCCCGCCGACCCGGCCCGTCCGGCTACGCCCGTTCGAGCGCCTCCGGCTTGTGGACCGCGGTGCCGCCCGACTTCTCGCTGCGGACCAGGTACTGCGGCTCGTCCTCGGAGGCGTCGACCTGCCGCCCGCCGGCCTCGGTCCGCTCGGTGATCTTGCGCTCGACGTGCCCGACCGCCTCGCCGCCGTGCGACTTCCACTTCACCTTGTCGCCCTTCTTGAACTCGGCCATGGGAGCTTGGTCCCCGGTCGGCCGGGTACGAAACCGGCCATGAGACTCAGACTCGTCCTCCCCGTCCTTGCCCTCGCGGCGCTGCTCGCGCCCGCCTCCCTCGCCGCGGCACCCGCCACGCACGCCGCGAAGCCGGCCACGCACGCCACCAAGCCGGCGAAGCAGAAGTACTCGATCCTCGGCTCCTGCGAAGACGGCAAGCCGTTCAAGGCCTCGCGCCACTGCCGGTACGAGAAGCCGCGATCGTTCCGCGCGACCTTCGTCTTCGAAAGCCACGTCGGCAAGGTGCCGGTGAAGACCTGCTTCCGGATCTACGGGGCGAAGCCGCTCGGCGGCGGCCACGCCTGCGTCAAGCTCGGGCCGCTCGCCTACAAGGCCTACCCGTTCAAGATCACCGGGATCCGGCAGAAGTTCTCGGTCAAGGTGACCTGGTTCGTCAAGTCGAAGGGTGCCTTCAAGCAGGTCGGCGCCTCCTTCATGAAGGTGAGCACCTGAGCGACGCTCGACGCCTGTCCTCCATGTGAGGACAGGCGTCGGTCAGGCTGCCTAGGCGCCGGTGGCGACGCCGACGACGAGCAGGCGGCCGGGGCGGCGGCCGACGTTGGCGACCCGGTCGGCGCCGTCGCGGACGAGGACGGCGTCGCCGCGGGAGACCTCCGCCGGATCGGCTCCGTGGACGGAGATCTCGAAGGTCCCGACCACGACGTAGATGAAGAGCTCGCGGTGGTGGAACATCTCGCGCGCCGCCTGCTCACCTTCGGCGACGTCGAAGACGCCGCCCGGCTCGAACTCGCTCACCCGCGGCGAGAGCTGCCAGCGCTGGTGGCCGAGGAAGCGCGCGGTGACGCCCTCGGCGCGGGAGGCGAGGACGCTGCCGTCGCCGTCGCGGATCACCTCCAGCGGGCGGCGGTCGACGCGGCTGCCCTCGACCAGGTCGTTCAGTTCGACGTCGAAGAAGTCGGCGAGCCGCACCAGCCGGCTGATCGTGATGTCGGATTTGCCGCTCTCGACCAGGGAGAGGAAGGAGCTGGAGATGCTCGTCGCCGCTTCCAGCTGGCTCAGCGACAGCCCGCGCTCGGCGCGCAAGCTGCGCAAACGTGTGCCCAGATCAATCCGGTTCATGACCGGCGATCATCTCACCGCCGACCGCCGCCAAGTCGAGTCGGGGATAAGGCCTTGGTTCAGCTCACCCGGCCCAGCTTGGCGCCCATCTTCACCGCTTTGACCGCGCTCGTCGCCCCCGCCTGCAGGGTGAAGCCGAGGAGGAAGATCAGGAACCCGGGGAAGCGCAGGAACGGCGAGCCGATCATCAGCAGGCCGATCCGGCCGAGCAGGTAGGCGGGGGTCGAGACCACCGCGCCGAGGGCGCTGCCGACGATGCTGGCCGAGAGGCGGTCGCGGCGCGAGCCGTCCTGCCGCACCCCGATCAGCCGCGCCGGGACGGCGACGTAGGCGACCATCATCACCCCGATCACGACGCTCAGGCAGAGCGAGAACCAGGGCGGGTCGGCGCGGGTGACGACGGTGACGGTGAGTCCGAGGGCGAGGCCGACGACGCCGCCGGAGACGACGATCGCGCGCAGGTGGCGGCGCGCTTCGGCGACCGCCGGGCGCACCTCGGGCCGCCCCGCCTGGCTGATCGCGAAGCCGAACACCGCGTTGAGGAAGAAGCAGCCGATCGTGACCGCGACGACGCCGATCACGATCGGGGTGACGATCGGGCCGCGGATCGCGTGCCAGGTGCGGTCGTGCAGGAGGTGCCCGCGGAGGTCGTACATCGCCGCCCAGACCCACATCGCGGGCGGGATCTGGATCAGGGTGAGGCGCCAGTTGGAGAGCAGGATGCGGACCCCGCCGAGGAGCAGGGCGATGCCGCCGACCGCGAGCGCCAGCGGCCCCAGCAGCCGGTGGCGGCGGCTGAGTTCCTCGACCGCGCGGGCGATCTCCGCCTCGTCGCCGTCGCGGACCCCGCGGGCGACCTCGCCGAGCCGCGCCCCCCATTCCCTCGTGGTCACCTCAGGCCCCGCCCGCCCGTTCGGGCTCGCCGGCCGGGCGACGGTGCCGGTGCCGGGCGCGCCCGACGGTGATGCCGACGCAGAAGACCACCATCCCGATCACGCCGAGCCAGAAGGCCCATTCCGGCCACTCGTAGCTCTCGTGCAGCTCCCAGGTCTCCTTCACCGCGATCAGCGAGGCGCCGACGGCGACGTAGAGCCAGGCGTTGAGGATGTCTTTGACGGTGAGGAAGGCGAGCAGGGCTTCGTCGTCCATCACCTCGCCGATCTGGTGGCGGTAGATGCTCTCGCGGCGCCAGCGCAGGAAGTACCAGACCGGCGGCAGCAGGAGCCAGCGGCGGGAGACCGGCGGCGGCTCCTCGACCCGCGCTTTGGCCTCCGCGAGCGCCTCGTGCTCGAAGCCGGTCTCCTCGATCTCGCGGACGGCCTGATCGAGTGGCCCGGCGACCAGCAGCCAGGCCCCGAGGAATCCACACCAGGCGATCACGTGGGGCACCCGAGCCTTAATAGCGGACGACGCCCCGGCATGGGCGCCGCCCGGAGTTCGCGTCAGCGGGCGCTTACTCCCACTCGGGCATCATCCCGGCCGCGTAGCGGTCTCCATAGGAGCCGTCAGGAAGGATCTCGTGGATCCGCTTCAGGTCCTCCGCGCTGAGCTCGACCGCGGCGGCGCCGACGTTCTCCTCGAGGCGCTCGGTGCGGCGGGTGCCGGGGATCGGGACGATGTAGTCCTTCTGCGCCAGCAGCCAGGCGAGCGCCAGCTGGCCGACGGTGATCTCCTTCTCGGCGGCGAGCTCCTTCAGCGCCGCGACCGCCGCCGCGTTGCGCTCGAAGTCCTCCCCCTGCCAGCGCGGGTCGAAGCTGCGCATGTCGTCGTCGGGGTACTCGGAGCCGGGTTTGACCTCGCCGGTGAGGAAACCGCGGCCGAGCGGCGAGTAGGCGACGAAGCCGATCCCCAGCTCCTCCAGCACGGGGAGGATCGAGGCCTCGACGTCGCGCTCGAAGACCGAGTACTCGGTCTGCAGGACCGAGACCGGGAAGGTCGCGTGGGCGCGGCGGATCGTCTCCGGGCCGGCCTCGCTGAGGCCGAAGAAGCGCACCTTGCCCTGCGCGATCAGCTCGCCGACCGCGCCCGCCACCTCCTCGATCGGCACGTCCGGGTCGACCCGGTGCTGGTAGAGGACGTCGATGAAGTCGGTGTCGAGGTAGCGGAGGCTGTTCTCGGCGACCTCGCGGATGTGCTCAGGGCGGCTGTCGCGGGCCTGGAAGGTCGGGTCGTCCATGTCGAAGCCGAACTTGGTCGCCAGCACGATGTCGTTGCGGAAGCCGCGCACCGCCTTGCCGACCAGTTGCTCGTTGGCGCCGCTGCCCTGCCCGTAGAGCTCGGCGGTGTCGAACATCGTCACCCCCAGCTCCTGCGCCTTGCGCAGCGTGGCGATGTGGCTGGATTCGTCGCCCCCCTCGCCGTAGGCCATCGTCATCCCCATCGTGCCGAAGCCGATCGCGGCGACCTCGAGCCCCTGCTCACCAAGCTTGCGATGTTCCATCGGTTTCCTTTCCTTCGAAGTTCAAGGTCCCCCTACCCAGACGAAGGCGAAGGAGATCGGGTGGTCGCGGAAGCGCTCCCACTTCGGCTTCAGCGCGACCCACTCGTCGTCGACCACCCGCTCGTGCAGCTCGGCCAGGTCGAGCCCGGCGCCGCGGCCCGCGGCGACCTGATCGCTGAGCAGGTGGACGTGGGTCTCGATCGCCACCGACTCGCCCGCCTCGACGTCGTCGAAGTGGGTCGGCATGCCGGAGGCGATGATGAAGTGGGGGTGGAAGCCGACGAGGACGAAGCGGCCGCCGGGGCGCAGGAGCCGCGCCGCCTCGGCGTAGAGCGGCGCCAGGTCGGCGAGGTGCTCGTCGACGAGACAGGAGACGACGAGGTCGTAGGCGCCGCCGTCGAGCCCGGTTGCGCCGACCTCGGCCTCGGCGAGCGAGCGGTAGACGCTCCGGACGCCGTCGCCCATCTCGGCCTCCCCCGGCGAGCGCTGGACGGTGCGCCGGCGTGCCGCCTCGAGCATCGCCGGCGAGAGGTCGACGCCGTCGATCTCCCCCACGCCCCGCGCCTTGAGCCAAGCCCCGGTGCGCCCGGTCCCGCAACCGAGGTCGGCGACGGTCCCGAGCGCCGACCAGTCGACCGCGACCCGCTCGAGCAGCGCCAGGTCCATCGCGTCCTCGACCGTGTCCTCATAGGTCCCCGCCCAGCGCTCGTACCCCTCGCGCGGCGCGACGGTCCGGTAGCCACGGCTGTCGAAGGCGGAGAAGGAAGGCATGCCGTCAGCTTTTCATTCCGGGAGACACAGTAGGCAGACCAGCGCGCCGCGCCGCCGCGGCCTGACGTTTGTCGTAGGTCATGAACGCCTCGATCGGGCGAAGCCTGAGGGCCTCCATGACGTGGATTGCATCAAGCGAACGGAGGTGCGGCTCGAATCGCATCCCCGCCTGCCGCAACGTCGCGCGGTAGACGGCGTGCAACACGATCACTTCCAGGAGCGTGTCGGCTTTTCGGAGGCACCTGGTGAGATCGAGGCGTCGGTCCGTCGCCGCGACGCGCCGCAGGGCGCGGGGAACCTCGGTAATCACCAGCTCACTGCTGACCAGCCTGGCGGCCCCGGATACGAAAGCCCAGGCGTCCGGCGACTCCTCCTCGCCCCTTGCGAGTTTGACTATGGCCGACGCCTCTAGGTAGAGGTCCTGTTTTTCGCGGAGGTATTGCCAGAACTTCTGGTCGAAGTTGGGTTCGTCCGGGTGAATCGGCGCCGGCGGGTACAAGTCGCTCCGGAACCAGTCGGGCGCCGGAGACCTCTCCTCGCCCGGGAGCCAAGGTCCCAGCACCAGGATCTCCTCGCCGCCATGAGTGATCACCAGGCGCTTGGTCTTCCTTGCCCTCAGGTAGCCCTCGACGTCCCTCTGCAGCTCCTCGAAGGTCACCGTCACCGTCTCGATCTCGGTCATCTGGGTCAACGTAGCGCCTCACTTTTCAGGATTGCTTGGTGGTCGCGGGGCGCTCAGTCGCGGTGTTTCGCCAGCTCGGCGGCGGTGTGGAGGTCGGCGAGGACGCGCTCGCGGATCGCGCCGACCAGGGCGATCGCCGAGCGGCAGTCGCGGACGCCGGCGGCTGCCGCGGCCGGTTGGACGCTGCCGACGATCATCTCCATCAGGACGGAGGCGGGATCGTCGCGGCCGGGGAAGGCGTCGGGCGGCAGCTCGGCGAGCAGGCTGGTGATCACGTCCTCGAGCGCCAGCGCCGTGTGCAGCACCTCCTCGACCAGCTCCGTCGCCAGCCCATGGTCGACATCGCCCCGCCGGACGCGCAGCTCCGGCTCGCCTTCCTCGTCGCGACTCCCGCCGCCCCTTCCGTGTGGCTCCATGCCCCGTCCAAGCGCGGGGCGCGCCCGATCTCTCCCCCCGGACGGCCCCTCCCGACCCCGATTCGGGGTGGAGAGCCCGCGTAGTGGGTAGAAATCGAGGCAATGAGCTACGACGCAGACCCCCAGAGATACGACGGCAAGATGACCTACCGGCGGACCGGGCGCTCCGGCCTCGACCTGCCGGTCCTCTCGCTCGGCTACTGGCACAACTTCGGCGACGACCGCAAATTCGAGACCCAGCGGGAGATCGCCCGGCGCGCCTTCGACCTCGGCATCACCCACCACGACCTCGCCAACAACTACGGCCCTCCCTACGGCGCCGCCGAGATCAACTTCGGCCGGCTGATGAAGGAAGACTTCCGCCCCTACCGCGACGAGATGGTGATCTCGACCAAGGCGGGCTGGGACATGTGGCCGGGGCCCTACGGCCAGGGCGGCGGCGGGCGCAAGTACGTGCTCTCCTCGCTCGACCAGTCGCTGGCGCGGATGAACCTCGACTACGTCGACATCTTCTACTCGCACCGGCTCGACGGCTCGACCCCGCTGGAGGAGACGATGGGCGCGCTCGACACCGCCGTCCGCCAGGGCAAGGCGCTCTACGTCGGCATCTCCTCCTACGACGCCGACCACACCCGGCAGGCGGCCGCGATCCTCGCCGACCTCGGCACGCCGCTGCTGATCCACCAGCCGAGCTTCTCGATGCTGAACCGCTGGATCGAGGACGAGGGGCTGCTCGACGCGGTCGACGAGCTCGGCGTCGGCGCGATCGGCTTCACCGTGCTCGCCCAGGGCCTGCTGACGGGGAAATACCTGGACGGGATCCCGGAGGGCTCGCGGGCGACGCAGGAGGGCTACGGCGCCTTCGACTCGAGCTGGATCAACGACGAGGTGATCGGCCGGATCCGCGAACTGAACGCGCTGGCGGAGAAACGCGGCCAGTCGCTGCCGCAGATGGCGCTCGCCTGGAGCCTGCGGGACCCGCGGATGACCTCGCTGGTGATCGGCGCCTCCTCGACCACGCAGCTGGAGCAGAACGTCGACGCGCTCGACAACCTCGACTTCACCGCCGAGGAACTGGCCGAGATCGACCGCATCGTCGACTTCGACTCCGGCGTCGACGAATGGTCCGACGCGCGGGCGGGGAAGATCGGCGCCGGGATCTGACGGCGGCCGCACGGTCCGGCCGCGCGCGCCCTCCCGGGCCACCGCGGCCGTGGCCGCCCCCGCTTCCCAGGCCGCCGCGGCCGGCCGGCGGTCCCGGTCCGCCATCCTTAAGGGATGAGCGATCCCACCGACGCGCCCGCGCGCCCCGACGTCCCCCTCTCGATCCTCGACCTCGCCGCGGTCGGGCCGGGCGAGTCGATCGGCGACAGCTTCGCCGGCTCGGTCGCCCTCGCCCAGGCGGCGGAGCGGCTCGGCTACACCCGCATCTGGTACGCCGAGCACCACAACATCCGCTCGATCGCCAGCTCCGCGACCTCGGTCCTGATCGCCCACATCGCCGCCCACACGGAGACGATCCGCCTCGGCTCCGGCGGCATCATGCTGCCCAACCACTCGCCGCTGGTGATCGCCGAGCAGTTCGGCACCCTCGCCACCCTCCACCCCGGCCGGATCGACCTCGGCCTCGGCCGCGCGCCCGGCTCCGACACCGCCGCGATGCGGGCGCTGCGCCGCGACGAGCTCTCCAGCGAACGCTTCCCCCAGGACGTGGTCGAGCTGCAGAAATGGCTGAGCGAGAACTCGCCCGTCTCCGGCGTCATCGCGATCCCCGGCAAAGGCACCGAGGTGCCGCTCTACATCCTCGGCTCCTCCCTCTTCGGCGCCCAGCTGGCGGCGGTTCTGGGACTGCCCTACGCCTTCGCCTCGCACTTCGCGCCGCACTCGCTCTTCGACGCGCTGGAGATCTACCGGGAGAACTTCAAACCCTCCGAGCAGCTGGCCGAGCCCTACGCGATGGCGGGGGTCGGCGTGATCGCCGCCGCCGACAAGGAGAGCGCCGCCGCGCAGCTGGAGATCACCCGCCGCGTGCGGGTCAAAAGCCTCTTCAAGTCGCCCTCGGGGGCGAAGCTGACCGAGGAGGAGGTCGACCAGCTCCTCGACTCGCCGCGCGCCCGCGCGGTCGACGAGATGCTCACCTACTCGGCCGTCGGGACCGGCGCCGAAGCGGCCGCCTACCTCGCCGACTTCCAGGCGAAGACCGGCGTCGACGAGCTGATCACCGTGCATTACGCCGACTCGGTCGACAACCGGGTCCGCTCGGTCGAGATCCTCGCCGAGGCGGCGGGGCTGCCCGACCGCGCCGCGGCCGCCGCGGCTTAGCCCTGTCGACTTTTGGGCCCCCAGAGGGGACCGAAAGTCGAGCGCTTGTCAGAGGCGCAGGCGGGCGACCGCTTCGGCGAGCGTGTCGAGGACGACTGTCGCGCCGTCGAGCTCGTCGGGGTGGGTCGTGCGGAACGCGACCACCGGGATCCCGGCGGCGCGCGCCGACTCGATCCCGGCCGGGGCGTCCTCCAGCACCAGGCAGCGGGCCGGGTCGACGCCGAGCCCGCGGGCGCCGAGCAGGAAGGGTTCCGGGTCGGGCTTGCCGCGGGTGATCGAGTCGGCGGTGATCATCACCGCGGGCGGCTCGAGGCCGGCGCCGCGCAGCCGCGCCGTCGCCAGCGCGGTCGAGCCGCTGGTCACGATCGCGATCGGGATCGGCCCGGCGAGCAGCTCGGCGGCGCCGGGATAGGCGACGACGGTGCCGGCGTCGTCGACCTCGTCGCGGTCGATCTGCGCCTGTTCGGAGTCGCGTTCGGCCTCGGGGACGAGCTGCGCCACCGTCTCCCGGGTCGGCCGGCCCATCGCGAAGCGGTGCGTCTCCTCCTCGTCGCGACCCGCGCCGCCGCGCGAAGGCGCCCCAGGCCCGCTCGCTGGAGGCGACCGAGTCGACCAGGGTGCCGTCGAGGTCGGCGAGGATCGCCACCGGCTCCCAGAATCCGCCGCCCGCGGCGCTCTCGAGGTTGATTTCGCTCATCCGTCGATCCTAGGGACGGCCCGCCGCCGCCACCGTGAGGGGACGCACGCGGGAACGCGGCGGCCGCCGTCGCCTCAGCCGGCGCCGATCTTCAGCTCGCGGGTGAGCGTCGGGTTGTCGGGGTCGCCCTGGAGGCGGAGCTTCAGCCGGTAGCGGCCCGGCGCCAGCGCGGGCAGCGCGACCTTGAGCGGGCCCGGCCGCGGCTGCCGTCGCGATCAGGTCCCGCACCTCGTGCCAACCGTGGCGGCGCCCGGTGACCACCTTCTGGATCCGGATCCGCGCCCGGCCGGGACCGTCGAAGGTCAGCCACAGCGCCTTCGGGCCGAGGTGGCCGAGGCCGACCCTCGTCGCGGGCCGCACCCCGGCCGCGATCGGGGCCGGGGCCGCGTCGGCACCGTCGCCGCGGCCGACGCCGCCAGCCGGGGGCTTCGCTTCTTCGTGGCAAGGCGCCAGCTGCCGCACGTAGAGCTCGGTCGGTTCTTCGCCGGGATCGGGCGCCGTCGCCGCGACCAGGTTGGTCGCCCGGGTCGCGAACGCCACCCGGCAGCCGCTCGCCGAGATCGCGTAGTTCTGGACTTCCGCGTCGGCGGGGGCGCCGGCCGCACCCGAGGCGCGGTCGAGCTGCGTCGTCTTCGCCGCGGCAAGGTCGCGCAGGTATAGCTGGCAGCCGCAGGAGCCGTTGGTCGAGCCCGCGAAGATCGCCTCCTTGCCGTCCGCGGTGACGGTCGGCGCCGCGTAGCCGGCGCCGGCGAAGAAGAAGAGCGCGCCGCCTTCCTGCACGCTGGTGATCGCGTTCGTCCCCGGCGCGGCGCAGCGATCGAAGACGTAGGTCTGGTTCGCGACCAGCCCGGAGCGTTCCGGTTCGAGCAGGTTGGTCGCGTTCGAGGCGAGGGTGCCGAAGCAGCCCGCTCCCCCGGAGAGGTTGCCGCCGTAGGTGGCGAGGTCGGCCGGTTCGCCGAGCGCGTTCTGGCTCAGCAGCGTCGTGGTGTCGGCCGCGGTGTCGCGGAGGTACACCTCGTAGCGTTCGCCGCTGACGCCGAGGTTGGTCGCGTAGGTGTAGAAGCTGACGTAGCGGCCGTCGGGTGAGAGCGACAGCCCTTCGGCGCCGCGGTCGCCGAGTTCTCCCGCCGCCCCGCTCGCCCGGCTGACCGCGGTCGTCGCCCCGGTCGCGAGGTTCCGCACGTAGCCCACGGCTTCCGCAGTTTCGGCATGGTCGCCGAGCGGATCTTCGAGGTTGGCGACCCGGTCGGTGAAGGCGACCACGGTGCCGTCGGCGGAGATCCCGTCCCCTTCGGCGCCGCGCGCCAGGATCAGGCCGCCCGGCCCGCTGACCCGGTCGACCAGGGTCGTCTCGCCGGTTTCGAGATCGCGCCGGTAGACGTGCGCTTCGCCCGCTTCTTCCCCCGGCAACGGCGTGCCCAGGTTGGTCGCGGCGGAGGTGAAGACGACGTAGCGGCCGTTGCCGCTGATCTCCAGCGTCGTGATCCCCGGTGCCCCCGCCGGTTCGCCGCCGACCCCGTCGGCGCGGCTGACCAGTTCGACCGCCCCGGTATCGAGGTCCTTGACGAAGCCCTCGGTCACGCCGGGAGGGCCCGCTTCGCCGAGGTTCTGGGAGGTGCTCTGGAAGGCGACGAATCTCCCGTCTTCGGAGATCCCGACCGAGGTGTATTCGGCGACGCCGACCCCGTCGGCCAGTTCGCCCGCGGCGCTCGCCGAGGCGGCGAAGGTCACGTCCGGAGTTTCCGGCGCGGCGGCGGCGGCCGACTGCGCACCGAGGCAGAGAAGCAGGAGCAAGGCACTCGCGCAGAGCGCGCACGACTTCGAGATCGACATCCAGGACCCCTTTCCACGAGGGCTCGAATTGGATGGATCGGAGGGAGGTCTCCTGACTTCCGAGCCTTCCCCCCGCGCCTTCCCGGCTCTCGCCAGTGGCCGCGCAAACTCGCGCTGCGAGGGGCATCCTCGGTCACAGTGGCGGGACCGCGCCGGTTTCTCACCGGACTTCCCTGTCCACCGATCCGCTGTTCGGTTGTGGGCGGCAACCTAGCGGACATCCGTCCCGGCCCGTCCCGCTTCCGCCGCGACGGCGGCTACCTTCCTCCGCGCCGACTGGTGAGGGAACCCGGTGAGAACCCGGGACTGACGCGCAACGGTGATGGGACACGGCCGACCGGCCGATCCCGAGTCCGAATGCTCGCCACCGGCGCAGACATAAGGACCCCTGTTTCGCGAACGGACGGTCGGTCATCTCCCCTTCTGAGAGGGCAAGAGGCGCCGCCGTCCCCTGACCAGAAGGAGATCCACAGATGCGTTCCACCACCGCGCGGCTGGCGTTGCTCGCCGCGATCCTGCTCTCCCTGGCGCTGCCGGCTTTCGCCTCGGCAACCGCCACCCCGGCCGAAATCAGCAGCTCGCTGGGCAAAGGCGTCACCTACCTGAAAGGCCTGCAGGTCGAAAGCGGCGAAATCCCCGGCTTCGGCGGCGATTGGTCCTTGGCCTCGCTCGCGGCGGCCGGCACGGCGCCCGCCGACGTCGACAAATCGGGCAAAGAAGGCAAAGACGCGCGCAGTTGGTACGAAGGCGTGGTCGGCGCGCCGGGCTGGCCGGAAGGCGGCGTCGCCACCGACTACGAGCGCGGCGCCCTGCTCGCCTACGCCGCCGGGATCGACCCGGCCCGCGTCTCGAAGCGGCAGAACCTGCTCGCCAAGGTCGCCTCCACCTACCAGCCCGCCAGCCCCGGCTACTACGGGGAAACGTTCAACGCGACCGTCTTCGGGCTGCTCGCGCTCGCCGGCGCGAAGACGACCGCCGGGGTGAAGCGCTTCCCGGCCAAGGTCTACGAAGGGGCGATCGCGGCGATCGAAGCCAACCAACACACCGACGGCGGCTGGACCTGGCAGAAAGCCGCGGGCAACGAAACGGCCCTGAAAAGCGCCTCCGAACCCGACCTCACCGGCGCCGCGATGGCGGCCCTCTGCACCGCCGGCGTCCCGAACACCAAAGAAACGATCGTCAAGGCGAAGAAATACCTGGTCTCGATCTTCGAAAAATCGACCGGCGCCTTCAAATCCGAATTCGGCAACAACACCGACTCGAACGCCTGGGCGGTCGACGGGCTGAAAGCGTGTGAAATCAATCCGCAGGCGAGCGAATTCACCGGTACCGGTACTGCCAAACCGACGCCGCTGAACTACCTGATCAACCAGCAGATCGCCAGTGGCACGACTGCCGGCGGGTACCGGTACTCGACCGGGACGACCGCCGAAGAGTACGCGAGCCAGGACGCGGTGCGGGCGCTCGGCAGCGGTGGGTTCACCGCGGCGCCGCCGAAACCGGTGCTCGGCCCGCAGTGGACGGGGGTGACCGCGTTCGGCACCGGCGCGACCGAAACCGACTCGCTGGCGTTGGTGATCGAAAAGGGCTCCGAACCGCTGAAGGTGTGCTCGGTCACCCTGGCGCCGCAGGCGACGACGACCACCCTGTCGAAGGTCCTCGACGCGGCGGTCGCCGGTACCACCCCGGCCTCCTGCGTGACCGGCTACCTGCCGAGCAGCGGCAGCGGCGCGATCACCCAGATCAACGGGTCGCCGAGCACGCCGGAAGCGCGCTGGAAGGTCGGCATCGACGGCGGCGCCCTGGCCACCGCCGAACGCGGCACGACGATCCACGTCGGCGACACGATCTACCTGAAGTTCGAATAGGCCGCGGCCGCAAAGAGGACGGTCCCCTCGCCTTCCGCGGGGGGACCGGCCTCGGCCGACGCCGAGATCGTCGTCTATGCTCGCCGCACAAGAGGATCGGTGGACAGGGAAGTCCGGTGCGAAACCGGCGCGGTCCCGCCACTGTGATCGAGCGCAGACACCCCGTCGCACGTCATGCGACAGCCACTGGCCAGTAGCCGGGAAGGCGCGCCGGGGAGCTCGTCAGCCAGGAGACCTCCCTCCGATCCGTGAAAGTCGACCGCCCTCGCGGAAAGGGGCCAAGGCATGCGCAAGCTGAAGCTGATCGCTGTACTCGTCGGTGTCCTGTTGCCGACCGTCGTCCTCGTCGCCGTCGCCGAAGCGGCCCCGAGCACCGCCGAGGTGAGGATCGAGGGCAAGGAAGAAACGCTCTTCGAAGGGCGGCTCCCGGTCTCGATCGAGCCGATCAAAGCCTCCTCCGACACGCAACAGCGCGCCTGCGACGGGATCAACGAACTCGATCCCCAGAACACCGTCCCCGGCGTCACCCCCACCCTCGCCGCGGTCGAGGCGATGGAATCGATCGGGGAAACCTTCGACGGCCAGTGGTACGAAGGGTTCGACGACTACTTCATCAAGCGCTGGGGCCCCGACGCACAGGATCCCGCCGCCGGGGCGTACTGGGGAGTCCTCGTCAACGAGACGTACACCAACGTCGGCGGCTGTCAGTACCAACTCGACGAAGGCGACGAATCGCTGTGGGTGTGGGACGCCTTCGCGGACCGTCCCACCCTCGCCCTCTTCCCCGCCGAAGCACACTATGAGAGCGGGCCGCGGCCGGCGCGGGCGGTCGCCCAGGTGGGTCAGCCCTTCGCGGTCGAAGTGGTGGGTTACCCCGACGACGGCAGCGAAGGGGTGCCGTGCGACGAACCCTCCCGCGCCGGCTCCACGCCTTACGCCGGCGCGACCGTCGCGCCGGTCGAAGTGAACGCCAAAGGCTTCCAGCGGGTCGAAGACGTCGAGCGGCGAAGCGGTGACGACGAACGCCGAAGGCAAGGCCTCGCTCGTCTTCGCCCAGCCGGGGATCCACCGGCTGAAGTCGACGGTCGGGGCGCCGGGCCTGGAAACGACGGCGGTCAGGTCGAACGGGCTCGAAGTGTGCGTGCGGGAAAGCGCCGGCGAATGCGCCGGGTTCGCCAGCCCGGCATCGAGCGCCGTCAAGGCCTGCCGGACCACCCCACCGTCCACCGGCGGCGGCGCCGCGCCCGCGTCGGCTCCGCCGGTCGCGAAGCCGGCGCCGGTCGAGGTCGGCGCGCTGCGGCTCACGGTCCCGCGGCTGAACCGTGCCCACCTCGCCGACGGCAAGGTGCTGGTCAGCTGGAAGGTGCTCGACCCCGGGCCGGGGGTCAGGAAGTGGACGATCTCCTCGCTCACGGTCGGCGCAAAGGGCGCCGCCTGGATCGCCCGGGCGAGCGGCGCGTCGAAGACGCGGGCGACCGTCGTCCTGCCGAAGGGCCACGCCTACAAGCTGCGGTTCGCGATCACCGACGCGAGCGGCAAGACGTCCACCCTGGCGCTCGGCAAGGTGAAGGTGCCGGAAGCGCCCCGACGTCACGGCCGATGAAGGTCCTCGCCGCGACCGCGATCGCCGCCGGGGTGCTCGGGACGGCGGGCCTGGCGCTTGCCGCCACGCCGCGGCAGCAGACGCTGATCGACAGCACGGTCCGCTTCCTGCAGGAGAGCCAGCGGACGGGCGGCGGCTTCGCCGACCCCGGCAAGTCGCCGAGCCAGAGCATCAGTGCCTGGACCGCGCTGGCGCTGGCCGGCGCCGGGATCAACCCGGCCGACCAGGCGCGCTGCGGGACCAGTGCCCTCGCCTACCTCGAAGGCCACTTCGGCGAAAGCTTCGAAGAAGAACTCGCCTGGCCGCAGGTCGCGATCACCGCGTTCGAGCGCGAACTGCTGGTCGTCGACGCGAGCGGGACCGACCCGCACGACTTCGGCGGCTACGACCTGGTCGCCGAGATCCTCGGCCGGCAGCTGCCCGACGGCTCCTTCCCCTACGTCCCGGAAGGGGCGACGGGGGAAACGAACGACACGATCTTCGCCGTCCTGGCGCTCAGCCCGATCCACGAGCCGGCGGCGGAAACGGCGGTCGCGAGGGCGGCGGAATGGATCGTCGCCGCCGAGGACACCGACGGCGGTTGGTACTACTCGGGCAGGCGCGAAACGAGCGAAGTCGACATGACCGGGGCGGCGCTCGAGGCGCTCGTCGCCGCCGGGCCGCCGGCCGCCGAACCGCGGCGCGCCGAATACGAAGCGGCGATCGCCGCCGGGCTCGCCTACCTGCGCGTCCGCGCAGCTTCCCGACGGCGGCTTCCCCGCCCTGCCGCGGAGCGAAAGCGAATCGAACGTCGCCTCGACCGCCTGGGCGGTGCAGGGGATCTGGGCGACCGGCGGCAACCCCGAAACCTGGGTCGACGCGGGGCGCGAACCGCTCGACTACATGGAATCGATGCAGCAGCCCGACGGCCACGTCCGCTGGCGGGCGAGCAGCGACCTGAACGGGATCTGGATGACCGCCTACGTGACCCCCGCCTTCGCCGGCCAGGCGCTGCCGGTCCCGCCGGCGGCCCGCCTCGACCCGCGCGCCTCGGGGGGCGACGCGGCGGCCTGCGTCGAAACCGGGCCGGCGGGCGGCGAAGCGGGGCAGCCGAGCCCCGAAGGCGTCCTCGCCGGTGGCGGCGGGGCCGGCGCGCCCGCCTTCAGCCGGCCGCAGGCGCAGAGCAAGGGCAAGACCCCGGGCGGCGCCCGGATCGTCCGCGGCCAGGGACTGCGGTCGCGCGACCACAGCGACCGCCGCCGCGGCGCCAACCTCCACCAGGCGCGGGGGACGGAGAAGTCCGAACCGCAGAGCGGCGCCGAAGCCGACCAGGAAGCCGGGACGGTGAGCGCCGGCGCACCTACGCCGCCGCGGTCGCCGCGCCGAAGCCGCCGAGCGGCGGTGGTGCGGTCGGCGGTGGACGCACCGAACCTCAAGGCGTCCGGCGACGCGGGCCGCGTGTCGCGACGCCGCGGCCACGACCCGACCACTTCCGGCAGCGGCGGCGCGGCGCTGCCGGTGAAGGGCGCGACCCGACGCGACGCGACGACGGGCGGCGAAGAGGTCAGCGGCGCGCTGATCGGCTCGCCCGAAGGCACCGACGGTCGCGGCGCGCTCGCTTTCGGCGCGCCGGGGCTGCGGAGCGCCGCGGCGGGCGGCGGTGAGGGGCTCGGGGCGGCGATCGCGATCGGGGTCGCGGCGCTCCTCGCCGCCGGCCTCGGGCTCGGCCTCGAGCGCCGGCGGGGGACGCTCGCGTGATCGCCGCCTCGCTCGACCTCGGCGACGGCCTCTCCCACATCGCCACCGCGCTGCGGGTGCCGGTCCTGATCGCCGCCGTCGTCGTCCTGATCCTCTGCGCGCTCGAGCTCGGCCGCTTCGGCGCCGAATCGTGGCGCCGCTTCCGCAACCGCCGCTTCGACCTGCGCGAGCTGGTCGCCCGGGCGGTCGCCGAGCCGGCCCACGCCGCCTACTACGCGAACTACGCGCGCAACCCGCTCGCCGCGCGGGCCGTCCTCGCGATCGCCTCCGCCCCCGCCGCCGAGCGCGCCACCGCGACCGAGCGCGCCCTGGTCGACTACGAGCTCGCCGTCCAGCGTCGCCTCGACCGCACCCGGCTGCTGGTCCGGGCCGGCCCGGCGATCGGCCTGATGGGGACGCTGATCCCGTTGATCCCGGGGCTGGCGGCGCTCGCCGGCGGCGACGTCGCCACCCTCGCCTCCGATCTCCGCGACGCCTTCGGGGCGACCGTCGTCGGCCTCCTCGTCGGCACCGTCGCCTTTGCCCTGACCCTGGCGCGCACGCGGACCTACACCGAGGACCTGGCCGGCCTTGAGCAGGGCGTCGAGCCGCTGGTCAAGTCGCGAGCGCAGTCGCGTGAGCCGGATCGGCCTCGGCCGCCACCGCCGGATCGAAGCCGACGCGGGCGACCCGCTCGACGGCCTCGTCAACCTCTTCGACGTCGGCATGATCCTCGCGATCGCCTTCCTGATCGCCGGCCTCGGCCTGGCCCTCGACGCCAAGGGCGACAGGTTCGAGCCGCGCCGCGCCGCGTCCCAGACGAAGGCGAGGTCGACCGCCGACCGCGGCGACGAAAGGGTCATCCCCGACCCGGCCGCCGCCCCCCACGCCGCCGGTCGCGGCACCCCGGTCGGCCAGGTCTACCGCCTGCCCGACGGCCGCCTCGTCTACGTCAAGAGGCCCCCCGGCTCTCTTCGCGGCAGATGAAGGCGGTGCTTCCCGCAAAGACGGGACCGACGTCATCGAGCTCCGCGCGTCCTTCAGGGATGCGTCGCATTCGGGACCGAGGCTGCCTTCGAGCAGGGTTTCGGCGGCCTTCCCGAATCGCACCATGGCCGCGCCTTGCAGCGGGTCTTCCACCCTTTGAAGACACTGTCGCCCGGCTTTGACGCTCAAGCCGTCACAACGCGCCACGCCGAGCTTATAGGCGTGCCCCCATTCCTTCAGGAAGCGCCCTTCGGCGGCCGCCACCGCCCTGGCCTCGGCAGGGCTCGTCGTCGCGGTCGATCCGCACCCGACCAAGATCAGCGCCGCCACCGCCAACAGCGCCAGCCCGAGCGACAGCCGTGCCCCCATCCCCATCCCCTCATTGTTACTCGGGATCAGGGACGAAGACCAGCCGGCGGCCGGTGGCGACCGGGGCGGTCCAGGCCGACTCGACCTCGGCGAGCGGCACCGGCTCGGCATCGATCGCGAAGCTGCCGGCGTCGATCTCGTGGGCCAGGGCGGGCAGCTCTTCGACGATCCCGCGGGTGGTGACCGAGCCCTGGCCGCTGCCCATGACCTGTAGGTTGGCGGCGCGCAGCGCGGCCGAGGGCAGCCTGACTCCGGGCCGGCGACCGAGCCGATCTGCACCCAGCGCAGGGCGCGGGAGCGGTCGGCGCGGTGGCGGACCAGCGCCGGGATCGCCTTCTCGGCGGGCTCGCCCCAGAGGTAATCGATGACCACGTCCACCTCGGCGGCAGCCTCGCCGAGGGCATCGATGCCGGCGTCCCCGTCCCCGCCCCCGGCATCGGCCCGAACCGTCGTCCCGGCCCGGTCGCCGGTGCTCGCGCCGCCGAGGTCGACCACGCGATCGGCGCCGAGGCCGGGCAGCGTCGCCAGCACCTCGGGGTTGCGCCCGGCGGCGATCACTTCCCCGGCCCCGAGGTGCTTGGCGATCTGGACCGCCATCCGCCCCGCGTTGCCGGTCGCGCCGAGCACCAGCACCGACTCACCGGGCGCCAGCTCGGCCCGCCGCCGCAGCCCGACCCAGGACGACATCCCGGGGTTCATCGCGGCGGCGATCGCCACCGGGTCCGAATCGGCGGGCAGCTCGACCGCGCGCCGGGTGTCGACCAGGGCGCGCTCGGCCATCGTCCCGGCGGGCCCGTCGAGCGCGACGAAGTAGACGAGGCCGCCCTCGGGCAGCCGCCCCACCGCGTCGACTCCGGGGACCATCGGCAGTTCGCCCTCGCTCGAGTAATGGGTGCCGCTCGCGCCGGAGCGGACCCGCGGGTGGAGCCCGGCGGCGAGCACCTCGACCACGACCTCGTGCTCGCCGGCAGCGACCGGATCGGGGAAGTCCTCGTAGCGGGGCGGGTGATCGAAGGAACTCACGACTGCGGCTTTCATCTCGCACCTCCTGGTGCTCGTCACTCTCAATTTAGTTGGTGATACTAACAAAATTGGTTTGTGACGCCAACTACCTTGCTAGGCTGTCGCCGTGGCCGCCGACGATCCACCGCCCGCCGAGGATCTGAGCCTCGTCGACTCGCTGGTCCAGTCCTCCTTCCTGGTCCAGGGCGTGGTGCGCCGGGTCGCGCAGCGTCATGACCTCTCGGTCGTCCAGGTGCGGCTGCTGGGGATCCTCCGCGACCGCGAACCGGGGATCCTCGCCCTCGCCGGATACCTCGAGCTCGACAAGTCGAGCGTCACCGGCCTGGTCGACCGCGCCGAGCGGCGCGGGCTGGTCGAGCGCGTCGCCGATCCCGACGACGGCCGCGCGGTGCGGATCAAGCTGACCCGGACGGGCCGGGCGCTGGTCACCCGCGCCGCCGCCGAGGCCGGCGACGAGCTGGCGGCGGTCGCCGCGGATCTGACCGACCCGCAGCGCCGCCAACTCGCCTCACTGCTCAGCCGGATTGCGAGCCCTGCGGCCCTCCGAGCAGACTCTGGCAACTCGCGCTCGCCTTCTTGAACGCGGCGCTTTCCGATTCGGATTTTTCGAACACCGGGCCTTCGCCGGAGAAGTTCGGTTCGCCCAGTTCGTAGCCGTTTTCCTTGACGCAGGCGACGTATTCCTTCACCTGCTTCTTGAACGCGGCCGAGTTCACGTTCGGCGCGCCGCCTTCGCCGCCCGGGCCGCCTTTGAATTCGGGCGTTTCGACCCCGCATTCTTCGAAGGCCTTCTGCATTTCTTCGTTGCCTTCGCCGCCGAAGCCGCCGGCCGGCGGCCCGCCTTCCGGTTTTTCTCCACCTTCAGCACCCGCCGGGGGTTCGCCCCCTGCGGGCATTTCGCCGGCTTCGGCTCCCGCCGGCGGTCCGCCTTCGCCACCTTCGCCGCCTTTGAATTCGGGCAGTTCGACGCCCTTTTCCTTCAGGCACGCTTTCGCTTCTGCGGAGATGTTGAACATCCCGCCCGCTTTGCCTTCGGCGCCTTCCGAGGTCGAGCCTTCCGACCCGGAGCCTTCCGTGCTTTCGGAGCTCGCGCTCGCGGTCGACGATTCGGTGCTGCTCCCGCCGCTCGAGCCACCGCAGCCGGCCAAGGCCAGAGCGCCGAGGACGAGCGCCAGGGTCATCCCCAGCATCGTGCGTTTCATCTTCTTGTTCCTTTCCTTGGAGCTCATTCTTCGAACAGCGATTCGACCGAGGTTTCGGTTTCGGCGCCGCCGCTTTCGCCTTCGCCGCCCGCGGCGGTCGCGCCGCCCGGCGCGCCGAAGCCGGTCGGTCGATTCGACCCCCGATTCGGTCGCCGCGATCGAGCTCGCCCGCACGGTCGAGCCGTGCTTGGAGCCTTCGACCACGACGGTGTCGCCGGGGTGGACCTTCTTGGCGGAGACGTTCGAGTCCCGGGTGACGGTCGAGCCGTCCCCGGCCTTCACCGCGACGATCGTGCCGTCCGATTCCTTGACGTAGATCGTGTGGCCTTCGACGCTGGTCACGGTCCCGGTGGCCGCCGCTTCGGTGCCGCCGAAGCTGGGCAGGGACGCGCCTTCGGTGGTCGCCCCCGAGGCGCCTTCGCCGCTCGTCGGGGTGCCGGTTTCGGACCCGCCCGCGGTGGATTCGGCGCCGCCGGTCGCGGCGCCGCCCGCCGAGGCGCCACCGGCCGCGAACGAGGGCAGGTTGCCGCCGCCCGGGAGGCTGCCCGAGGCGCCGCCTTCGCTGCCCTTCTGCGCCTCGACCCCGCCGAGGAAGCCGGCCGCGGCGATCGCCACCGCGATCAGCGCCAGCGGCAGGGGCCGCAGGAGCCGGCCGCGCGGACGCGGCGCGATCGGGTCCTCGTCGTCGTCCCAGCCGCCGCGGTACTCGAGCTCCTCGTCGCGGGCATCGGTGTCGATCACGCGGGTCTCCATTGCGTCGTCCTCCACTGGTTTGTCGTTGAAATCACTCAAAGCGCAGGGCCTCGATCGGGCGCAGGCGGGCCGCCCGCATCGCCGGATAGGTGCCGAAGAAGAGCCCGGAGCCGAGCGAGGCACCCGCCGCCAGCAGCACCGAGTAGCCCGCCACGGCCGGCTGCACGCCGGCGATCCGGAACTGGCTGCCGACGATCCCGGCGGCGATGCCGAGCGCGCCGCCGATCGCCGAGACCAGCAGCGCCTCGGTCAGGAACTGGGCGAGGATGTCGCCGCGGCGCGCGCCGATCGCCTTGCGGATGCCGATCTCCCGGGTCCGCTCGGTGACGCTGACCAGCATGATGTTCATCACGCCGATCCCGCCGACCAGCAGGGAGATCGCGGCGACCCAGGTGAGCAGGGTGGTGAAGACCGATTCGCTCGAGCTCGAGGCTTCGATGATCGAGCCCTGGTTGATCACCGAGATCCCTTCGCTCACTTCGTGGCGTTCGTCGAGGATCTGGGTGATCTGCGCTTCCGCTTCGGCGACCGCGTCCTTGCTCGTCGCCTGGACCGCGATCTGGCTCAGTTCGCCGTATCCGGCGAGCGTGTCTTCGACCGCGGTGATCGGCGCCAGCACGCCGTCGTCCTGGCTCTGGGTGCCGCTCGAGCCCTTCGTCTTGGTCACCCCGATCACCTCGAAGTTGACCCCGTTCACCTGCATCGTCTTGCCGACCGCGCTGGTCCCGGCGAACAGTTCGCTCGCCACTTCGGGGCCGATCACGGCGACCCGCGCGCGTTCCTTCACCTGGGCCTTGAGTGAAGAAGGCTGCCCGATTCGACGGTGTAGTTGTGGGCTTCCGCGTAGGAGGGCGTGGTGCCGATGAATTCGCCCGGTTCGTAGGAGGAGGAGCCGTAGACGAGTTCGGTGCCGCTGGCGGTGACGACCGGCGAGGCGCTCGCGATCGCCGGGGCGCGTTCGGCGTCTTCGAGCGCTTCGACGTCCGCCGTTTCGAGGGTGACGTTCGAGGTGGCGCCGCCGAGGATCGAGGCGCCGGGCGAGGCGGTCACGGTCAGCGTGTCGGAGCCGAGCGCGTCGATCGATTCCTGCACCGCGTCGGAGGAGCCCTTGCCGACCGCGATCAGCACGATCACCGAGGCGATGCCGATCGTGATCCCGAGCACGGTCAGCGCCGTGCGCAGGCGATGCGAGGTCAGGCCGATCCAGGCCGTGCGCAGCGTCTCGAACGCCATCAGGCGACTTCCAGGGATCGGTCGGCGACGACCCGGCCGTCGGCCAGTCGCACCAGCCGTTCGGCGTGGCCCGCGACCTCGTCCTCGTGGGTGATCATCACCACGGTGCGGCCGCTGCCGTTCAGCTCCTCGAAGATCGCCAGCACGTCGGCGCTCGAGTGCGAGTCGAGGTTGCCGGTCGGCTCGTCGGCGAGGATCAGCGCCGGGTTGGTGACGATCGCGCGGGCGATCGCGACCCGCTGCTGCTGGCCGCCGGAGAGCTCGTTCGAGCCGTGGTCGATCCGGTCGCCCATCCCCACCGCCTCGAGCGCCCGGGTGGCCCGGTGCCGGCGCGCGCCGCGCGGGAGCCCGGCGTAGATCAGCGGCAGTTCGACGTTGGCGAGCGCCGAGATCTTCGGCACCAGGTTGAAGCCCTGGAAGACGAAGCCGATCTTGCGGTTGCGCAGGTCCGAGAGCGCGTCTTCGTCGAGCGTCCGCACGTCGACCCCGTCGAGGAAGTAGCGCCCCGAGGTCGGCGCGTCGAGGCAGCCGAGCGTGTTCATCAGCGTCGACTTGCCGCTGCCCGACGGGCCCATGATCGCGACGTACTCGCCCCGCTCGATCAGCAGCGAGACCCCGCGCAGCGCCCGCACCTTGGCCTGGCCCATCACGTAGGTGCGGACCAGGTCCTCGATCCGGATGACGGGCTGCGGGCGCCTGCTCGGCGCCGCCGCAGCGGCCTGCGCCGCCATCACGGGCCGCCGAAGCTGGGCGGCCCGCCGGTCCCGCCGGCGGCGCCGGGGAAGGCGAAGGTCCCACCGCCGGCCGCCGATTTTTCTTCGGCGCCGCCGGCCGTGCCTTCGGTGCTTGCGCTGGCCACGGTCACTTCCGGCAGCACCAGCGTCTGCCCCGCCTTGACGCCGCTCATCACCTCGGTCGTTTCGTCGCCGACCAGCCCGGTGGTGACCGTCTTCGTCGCTTCCACGCCGCCTTCTTCGACCGTCACCGACTTGCCGCCGGCCGCCTGGGAGATCGCTTCGCTCGGCACCGTGAGCGCGTTCTTCACCTGTTCGACGACGACTTCGGCGCTCGCCGACATCCCCGCCCGCAGGCCCTTGGCGCTCTGGGTGAGGAGGATCGTCGCCGGGTATTCGACCACGCTGCTCGACCCTTCGCTCGGCAGCACGCTGACCTTCGTCACCTTGCCCGCGAGTTCGGTCCCTTCCATCGAGTCGATCGCGACGGTCGCCGTCTGCCCTTCGCGCACCTTGCCGATGTCGGCCTCGCTGAAGCTGACTTCCATCTTCAGCCGGTGCAGCTGGGCGAGCACGATGAAGGCTTCGCTCGTGCCCCCACCCGCTTCTTCTCCGGTGGCCCCGAGCGCGGAGCCTTCGGAGTCACCCCCACTCGAGGAGCCACCGGAGACCGTTTCGCCGACCGAACCCGAGACCTGCGCGATCGTGCCGGAGATCGGCGCGCGCAAGGTCGTTTCGCGGACTTCCTGGCGGGCCGACTTGACGCTCAGTTCGGCCGAGAGCAGGTTCGCTTCGGCGGTCGGCAGGCTGATGCTCGAGCCGCCCGCGGCGCTCGTGCCGGAGGAGGAGGATTCGCCGCCCGCGGCGCTCGTGCCGGAGGAGTATTCGCCGCCGGCGGACGAGGTGGTGGTGGCGCCGGAGGAGGTGGTTTCGCCGCCCGTGGAGGTTTCGCCGCCCGTGGTGGCTTCACCGCCCGCGGCCGAGGAACCGACGGATCCGGAGGAGGCCGCTTCGCCGCCGCTCGTCGCGCCGCTGCCGGCTTCCTTCGAGGCGGCCGCCTGGCTCTTCGCCGCTTCGGCTTTGGCCTTGGCCGCTTCGCGCTTGGCCTTTGCGGCTTCGCGCTTGGCTTTGGCCACTTCTTCCGTGGCCTTCTTCGTTGCCGAGGCTTCTTCTTCAGCTTCGCCTTCGGGCGCCGCGACTTCGCCTTCGGTCGTCGTAGGCACCGTGCCTTCGGCCGTGGTCAGGGCGACCAGCTCCATCCTCGCGCCGCCCTCGTAGTCGACTTCTTCGCTTTCTTCTTCTTCGGCTTCCTCTGCCGATTCGACCGCTTCTTCGGCTTCGATCAGCTGCGCTTCGGCGGCGGCGAGCGAGGCGCGGGCGGAGCTGGAGTCGACTTCGGCGAGCACCTCGCCCTTGGTCACCGTCTGCCCCGCCTTGACCCGGATCGCAGTGACTTCGCCAGAGGCGCCGAAGCCGAGTTCGACCTTCTGCGCCGGTTCCAGGGTGCCGTTGCCGGAGACGGTCGACTGGACGACGCCCTTGCCGACCGTCGTGGTGCGCTTGGTCGCCGCCGAGCTCGACGAGGAGCCGGTGCCGAGCGAGGCGATCGCGATCACCACGAGGGCGATCGCAACGATCGCGAGGCCCCACTCCAGCGGTCGACGAGGAAGGGGCAGGCGACGGGGACGACGGCCGGCGGCAGGACTGGTGCGGGGGCGGCGGAGGCGTGCGGGTTTCTTCACGCCGCCGATACTTCAGGGCGACGCTTGGCGCTCCCTAACGGAACCCTGGGGTTTCACTGAGAGCCGGTGCCGGCTGCGGGTCCCCACGTGGGGTTCCTTTCTTCGGCCGGACCGAAGTAAGGAACCCCGCTAGCCCGGCGAGGCGGGCGGGTCCTCCGGGCGGCCGGCTTCGATCCGGGCGCGCAGTTCCGGTCCCCGCCCGGCGGCGACGGCGCGGGCGGCGCGGGCCGAGGTCAGCTCGAACTGGTTGTCGATCGCCAGGTCGAGCAGGTTCTGTTTTTCGATGTCCTCCTTCGCCCAGCGGAGGAAGACCCAGGCGAAGATCGCCAGGGCGAGGATCGTGCACTCGCCCATCAGGATCGCCCCGGCGGTCGACTGGTCGGCGATCGGCGTGATCCCGGCCGCTTCCGCGGTCTTCGAGTAGTCCGGGTAGAAGACCGCGTCCGACCACATGAAGACGTTGGCGAGCACCATCCCCGGCAGCCAGATCCCCACCGTGTACACCACGTGGGCGGCCTTGCCGAACCACTGCGGTTTCGGCAGCGGCCCGAAGAGCGGCATCCAGAGCAGGATCCCGGTGCTGAGGAAGAGCAGGTGCTCGAGCACGTGCAGGCTCGTGTCGGTGAGTACCGCCTGGTAGAGGAACGGCAGGTGCCAGAGGTAGAGGTTGGCGGTGAAGAGGCCGATCGCCACCACCGGGTGGGTGAGGCGGCGCAGCGGCCGGCCGGCGCGGAAGGTGAGCAGCGGCTGCAGCAGCGGGCCGGTGAAGCCGAGCACGATGAGGAGCGAGGCGATGTCGGCGAGCAGCAGGTGCTGGATCATGTGGACCCAGAGCAGCTTGTCGGCCTGGTCGTCGATCGGCCCGAGCAGCGAGGCGCACACGACGACCAGCCCGGCGCCGAACGTCACCTGCCGCCAGACCGGCACCGGCCGCCCTTCCCCCGCCAGCTTGTGGGCCCGCGCCTCGTAGGCGAGCGCCAGCGCCAAGGGCACGGCGAACTCCATGATCGACCAGAAGACGTCGATCGCGTGGGTCATCGAACGCCCCCGGTGGGCACGGTCTGGCTTGAATTGGCGATGGAGACGGCCGCTAGGACGAGCAGCGCCGGAAGGCTTCGGGCCGCGATCGCCGTCGACGCCTTGCGGCGCCGATCGTCGCGAATCGGCATGGCCCGAAGGATATTCCCCGGCGCCCCTCGGCGCCGCGCCGAGCGTTCACCTGACCCGGCCAGGACCGGCTCGATCGCACACTCGTCGTGGGCGCAGTCGCGGATTAGGGTCGGGTCGTGGCCACGGAACCGGAGATCGTCTGGATGCCGGGCGGGGTGCGGACCGAGATCCAGCTGGGCGGCGCCGACACCGGCGGGGCGTTCTGCCTGCTGCTCGACGAGCCGCCCGCGGGCTGGTCGCTGCCCGCTCACATCCACGTCGACGCGGCGGAGACGATCCACGTGATCGCGGGCGAGTTCGAGATGACCGTCGACGGGGTCACCGAGCGGATCGGGCCGGGACAGACCCTCCACATCCCGGCGGGCGTCGTCCACTCCGGCGGCAACGTCGGCGGCGGGCCCGGCCGCCGCCTCCTCGTCTTCAGCCCGGCAGGGATGGAGGAGTTCTTCCGCGAGGCGGGAGCCGCCTCGCCGGAGGCCGAGATCGACGGGCGCGCCACGCTCGAGGCCGCGACCCGCCATGGCTGGCGCTTCGTCGGCTGAGAGCCGCGGCTGGGTCGGTTTTCGGCTCCTTAACTTGATCGATTCCAGAAAACCGGCATACTGCCCCCGGTGCCGACGACCCTCGACTACGAGCAGATGCTGCGCGGCGCGGACCTCCGCGTCACCAAGCCCCGGCTCGCGGTCCTGACCGCGGTCTACGACCGCCCCCACGCCGACACCCACTCGCTGATCGACGCGGTTCGCGACGAACTCGGCGAGGTCTCCCCGCAGGCCGTCTACGACGTGCTGCGGGCGCTCACCGACGCCCGGCTGGTGCGCCGGATCGAGCCCGCCGGGTCGGTCGCCCGCTACGAGTCGCGGGTCGGCGACAACCATCACCACATCATCTGCCGCGGTTGCGGGACGATCGCCGACGTCGACTGTGCCGTCGGCGAGACGCCCTGCCTGACCGCTTCCGATAGCCACGGCTTCACGATCGACGAGGCCGAGGTCACCTACTGGGGCACCTGCCCCGAATGCCGAAAGGAAACCCGTGTCTGACACGCATGAGACGCCCGACGCCGTCGTCGGGAAAATGGACGAGCCGCAGGTCAACGAAGCGGAGAAGTGCCCCGTACACGGCCGCGCCCCGGAGCCGGTCGAGGGCGGCGGCAACCGCGGCTGGTGGCCGCAGAAGCTGAACCTGAAGATCCTCGCCAAGAACCCGGCCGAGGCCAACCCGCTGGGCGCCGACTTCGACTATGCGGCCGCCTTCGGGACGCTCGACCTGCCCGCGGTGAAGCAGGACATCGAGGAGGTCCTCACCACCTCCCAGGACTGGTGGCCCGCCGACTTCGGCCACTACGGCCCGCTGATCATCCGCATGGCCTGGCACAGCGCCGGCACCTACCGCGTGACCGACGGCCGCGGCGGCGCCGGGGCCGGCCAGCAGCGCTTCGCCCCGCTCAACTCCTGGCCCGACAACGGCAACCTCGACAAGGCCCGCCGCCTGCTCTGGCCGATCAAGCAGAAGTACGGCCAGAGCCTCTCCTGGGCCGACCTGATGATCCTCGCCGGCAACGTCGCGCTGGAGTCGATGGGCTTCGAGACCTTCGGCTACGCCGGCGGCCGGGCCGACGTCTGGGAGCCCGACGAGGACGTCTACTGGGGCCCCGAGCAGGTCTGGCTCACCGACCAGCGCCACACCGGCGACCGCGAGCTGGAGAAGCCGCTCGGCGCCACCGAGATGGGCCTGATCTACGTCAACCCGGAGGGCCCGCAGGGCAAGCCGGACCCGCTCGCCGCGGCGGTCGACATCAAGGAGACCTTCGGCCGCATGGCGATGAACGTCGAAGAGACCGCGGCGCTGATCATCGGCGGCCACGCCTTCGGCAAGACGCACGGCGCCGCCGACCCGGAAAAATGGGTCGGCCCGGAGCCGGAGGGCGCGCCGCTCGAGGCCCAGGGCCTCGGCTGGGTCAACTCGTACGAGAGCGGCAACGGCACGGCGACGATCACCTCCGGCCTCGAGGTCACCTGGACCGACACCCCGACCCAGTGGGACAACCGGTTCCTGGAGATCCTCTTCGACCACGAGTGGGAGCTGGAGCAGAGCCCGGCGGGCGCCAACCAGTGGGTCGCCAAGGACGCCGATGAGTCGGTGCCCGACGCGATCGACGCCGCCCGCAGGCACAAGCCGCGCATGCTGACCACCGACCTGGCGATGCGCTTCGACCCCGAGTTCGAGCCGATCGCGCGCCGCTGGCGCGACAACCCGGCCGAACTGCAGGACGCCTTCGCGCGGGCCTGGTTCAAACTGACCCACCGCGACATGGGCCCGCGGGTCCGCTACCTCGGCCCGGAGGTCCCGGACGAGGTGCTGGTCTGGCAGGACCCGCTGCCGGAGCCGGGCGGCGACCCGCTGGGCACGACCGAGATCGCGGCGCTGAAGGACCGGATCCTCGGCTCCGGGCTCCGGATCTCGCAGCTGATCTCGGCGGCCTGGGCCTCGGCCTCGACCTTCCGCGGCAGCGACAAGCGCGGCGGCGCCAACGGGGCGCGGGTGCGGCTCGAGCCGCAGAACGCCTGGGACGTCAACGACCCGAACGAGCTGGCCCAGGTGCTGACCGTGCTGGAGCAGATCCAGGCCGACTTCGACGGCGACGTCTCGCTCGCCGACCTGATCGTCCTCGGCGGCAACGCAGCGGTCGAGAAGGCGGCCCAGGCGGCCGGCCTCGCGGTCGAGGTGCCGTTCAGCCCGGGCCGCACCGACGCCTCCCAGGAGCAGACCGAGGTCGAGTCGTTCGCCCACCTGGAGCCGAGCGCGGACGGTTTCCGCAACTACCTGAGCGGCGACCACCGGCTGCCGGGCGAGTACCTGCTGATCGACCGGGCCAACCTGCTGACCCTGAGCGCGCCGGAGATGACCGTTCTGGTCGGCGGCCTGCGGGTGCTCGGCGCCAACAGCGGCGGCTCGCGGACGGGAGTCCTCACCGAGCGGCCGGAGACGTTGACGAACGACTTCTTCGTCAACCTGCTCGACATGGACACGGTCTGGAAACCGACCGGGGCCGACTCGACCACGTTCGAGGGCCGCACCTCGGCCGGTGAGCTGAAGTGGACCGGCAGCCGTGCCGACCTCGTCTTCGGCTCGAACTCCGAGCTGCGGGCGCTGGCCGAGGTCTACGCCTCCGCCGACGCGAAGCAGAAGTTCGCCGAGGACTTCGTCGCCGCCTGGGCGAAGGTCATGGACCTGGACCGCTTCGACCTGGCCTAGGCGCCGACGGAAGCGCGAGCGCCCCACGCGCGGGGGTCGTCGAGCAGCGGCTGGAAGCCGAGCTCGGCGGCCCCGATCAGCGTCGCGTCGTCGGCGAGCTCGCCGGGGCGCACCGGGACCTCGCCGCGCGGGTCGATGTAGGAACGCGCGGCGATCCCGCGGCGGACCGGCTCCGGCGCCAGCTCGAAACGCCGGCCGAGGGTCGAGCCGAGCACCACGCAGTCGGGATCGGTGAAGTTGATCAGGCTGGCGAGGCCCGCCCCGAGCGGCGCGTTGACGCGCTCGATCGCGGCCAGCGCCTCGACCTCGCCCGCCGCGCCGGCGTCGAGGAGCCGCTCGACCGCGCCCTTCAACTTCGACTGGGTGACGCGGCCGCGGCCGTAGGCGCGCAGCAACGCGCGGCTGTCGGCTTCGACCTCGAGGCAGCCGGTCGAGCCGCAGGTGCAGGGGGCGCCCGCCGGGTTGACGGTGACGTGGCCGGGCTCGATCGCGTAGCCGTGGGAGCCTTCGAAGAGGTGGCCACCGAGGGTCAGGCCGCCGCCGATCCCGACCGTCGCGCCGCCCAGGTAGAGCATCGTCGCGGCGCCGCGACCGGCGCCGCGCCGGCTCTCGGCCAGCGCCGAGAGGTTGGAGTCGTTGGCGACCAGGACCGGGATCCCGGCGGTGCGCGCGTCGCCGGCGAGCCGCTCGACCAGTAGTTCGCGCAGCGGCACCCCGGGCCAGCGCAGGTGGAGCGGAGCGAGCGCCCGGCCGTCCGTCGCGGCGGACCGGCGAGGGCACGGCGACGGTGACCGCGCCGACCGGCGCGTCGCCCTCGGCGGCGGCGACGATCGCCGTGGCGAGCATCGCGAGGCCGTCCTCGACCCCGATCCGGGCGGGGAGCGCGCGCCGGTCCTTGCCCTGGACGCGGCCACCGAGGGCGACCCGGGCGACGGTGATCGCGTCGGTGCCGAGGTCGGCGGCGACCACCACCGGGGCGGTCGCGGCGACGGTGACCTGCTGCGAGGGCCGCCCTCCCCCGCCGCTCGGCGCCCGCGTCCCGGCCTCGACCTCGACCAGGCCCTCTTCCTCGAGCTCGCCGAGCAGGTAGCCCATCACGCTGCGGCCGCAGTCGAGCTGGCGGGTGAGCGCCGCGCGGCTCTCCTCGCCGCCGGCGAGGTGGAGCTCGGTGAGCGCCCGGCTCAGCGTGCCGCCGCCGGAGCCACCCGCTTCCACGTTCGCTGCCACCGATCCATGGTACCGTTTGTACAGTTGATGTACAAACCTACGGAGACCGGGACGGCAGGGGCCGCGAGAACGCGGTCGGTGGCCCGATGACGATCCTCGGACTGATCGCCGGCGCCTGCACCACGCTCAGCTTCCTGCCGCAGGTCGTCCGCACCCTGCAGACCCGCCACGCCAGTGACCTCTCCGCCGCCTGGCTGATGATCTTCGGCCTCGGGACGGCGCTCTGGCTGACCTACGGGATCCTCAAGTCCGACATCGCCGTGGCCCTCGCTAACGGCATCACCTTCGGCTTGGTGATGATCGCTGATCGTCGCCAAGTACACGATGAAGCCGCTCGACCAGCCGGCCCCCGACCAGGCCTCATAGCGGCGGCGGCTCGGGCCGCCGCGAACTCGACGGCGCTCTACCGCGCCCGCGGCTGACCCGGGTAGGTGCCGAACGACCAGAGGTTGCCCTCCGGGTCGCGGGCGATGAAGTCGCGGCTGCCGTACTCGCGCTCGACCGGCCCTTCGAGGATCTCGGCCCCGGCGGCCACGGCACGCGCGTGCAACGCGTCGACATCGGCGGTGACCACGTAGGCGCCCGCCGTCCCAGGCTCGGTCCGCCACTCGGTGGCGCCGGGACGGTCGTCGCCGAGCATGATCCCGCCGCCCTCGGGCCAGTCGAGCTGGGCGTGGCCGATGACCCCGTCCTCCTCGTAGGCGACGTTCTCGACGAAGCCGAAGGCCTCGACCAGGAAGTCGATCAGCGCCCGCCCGTCCCGCGTGCGCAGGGTGTGCCAGACGGTCGGTGCGGGTGGAGCGTCGCTCCATCCGCCCAACCTAACCGCCGGCGGGCGCGCGGGCTAGGGCGTCGCGGAGCGGTTGGCGAGCGGCACGTAGTCGCGGCAGGGCTCGCCGCGCAGGCCGGGACACGGCGGCAGGCCGGTCGGCACGTTGACGCCGGGGACCACCGGGAGCAAGAGGTTCGAGGGGTCCTGCTTGGAGTAGGCGATCGCCACGTCGGCCTTGCCGGAGGGCTGGGTCTGTTCGAAGTCCCAGATCGGCTGGGTGCCGTTGGGGGCAGCGATCGTGACCCGGATGCGGGAGCCGGCGCGGTAGGCGTGGCCCTCGTAGTAGAGCGGGATCGTCACCTTGACGAATTCGTTGGCGGGCATCGGTTCGACGTCTGATTCGCGCAGGCTGAGGACCGGCTCGAGCTTGGTCGACTTCGCCGCGTCGAGCTTGCGCTCGTTCGCCCGCACCCAACCGTTCTGGACGAAGGTCTCCTTGCCGTCCGGGCGCACCTCGCTCACGGTCGCCTGCAGGTCGACGTTCGGGGTCGAGCTCTTCACCCAGACGTTCACCGCTCCGCCGCCGATCACGGTCGTGTTCTGGGTCGAGCGGCGCGGTCAGGTAGGAGACCGCCGAGCCGGGCGGGTTCTGTTCCCAGTGGTAGTCCGGGGTCTCGGTCCAGAGGCCGTTTTCGGCCGAGCCGGTGTCACCGGTGAAGTCCTGCAGCGGCAGCGCGCCCGCGTCCCAGCTGAACTGGTCGGCGTGCTGCCCGGCGGGCGGCTTCGGCTTCAGGTTGCCGCCCGGGGACAGGTACCAGGAGGTCGCCTTCGTCCCCGGGATCGGGAATTCGTTGAACGATTCTTCGAAGCCCGGGTAGGGCTGGCCGGGCGAGGTGCCGCCGGCGCCGTTGTCGAAGAGCACGCGGACCTGCTTGTTCCCTTCGAACGCCGCCTTCGCCGTCGCGTAGGTCGGCAGCAGCTGGACCGGGTCCGGCGGCAGGGTCAGGCCTTTGATCCCGAACGCTTCTTCGAAGACCAGCGGCGCCGCCGCGTGGGCGACCACGCCCGCGGCCAAGGGCGACTGCTTCGCCACGTAGATCTCGAGGAAGTCGACCCAGCGGTTGAAGGTGGCCGGGTCGAGCGAGTCGATGTGGGCGCCGTTGGTGAAGGTGAACCACTTCTGCCGGGTGCCGGTCATGTGCTCGGCGAGGTCGGGGCAGTGGCCGCCGGTCTGCTCGTCGGTCCACTGGCAGGCCATGTAGGTCGGCACGTCGATTTTCTTCACGAAGGTGATCGGCGAGAGCGGGTCGGCGACCGCGGGCTTGTAGTGGCTGTTTTCTTCGACCTTCTTCAGCAGGTTGACCGCTTCCGGGTGGAGCGTCTGGTTTTCCTTGCAGGTGTTGTCGCCGCCCTGGATCTGCTTGTAGGACCAGGCCTGGCCGCTGTCGGGGCCGGCGGCTTCGGCGTCGTGGACGCGCTCCTTCGCCCATTCGAGCGCGAAGCCGGTGTTGAGGATGCCGCCCGGATAGAGCGTCGTCTGGGTGTTGTCGATCACCGAGAGCGGCGTGATCGCGGCCAGGCTCGGCGGCCGGGTGGCGGCGGTGAAGAGCTGGCTGATGCCGCCGTAGGAGATCCCCATCATCCCCACTTCGTGGTGGAGGGCCCAGGGCTGGTGGGCGATCGTCTCGACCACGTCGTAGCCGTCGAGGTTCTGCAGTGGCTCGAAGAAGTCGTAGGCGCCGCCGCTGCAGCCGGTGCCGCGCATGTTGACGTCGACGACGGTGAAGCCGAGCAGATTGGCGATCAGCGAGATCCCGTTTTCCGGGCCTGCTGGGTTGGCGAAGCCGTAGCCGCCGTACTCGATCAGGGTCGGGGTGGGGCCGGTCGGGATGTAAGGCGCTTCGACCGCGGAGGACTTCGGTTCGGAAGAGGCGTTGGTGGTTTCGGTGGCGTTGGAGAGCAGGAGCGAGCGCAGCGAGCGCTTGGCGTGCGGATTGACCGAGCGCCCCTGGGCGAGGCCGGTGAGTTTTTCCAGCACTTCCCCGAGGCCGGGAATTTCCTTCAGTTTTTCTTCCAGTTCGCCGAGCGGCAGTTCGGGGAGCTTCGGCAGTTCGGGGGTGCCGGAGCCACCTTCGCTCGGGACCATCCCGGTGAGGATCTTCAGCACGTCCTCGGGCGGGTGGACGTCGATCGCCAGCTTCGTCCCGTCACGGGTGGTCAGGTACTGGTAGCCGTGCGGTTCGATCTTCTGGTTGTAGATCGAGGTGCTCGGCGGCGCCGATTTCTGGCTCAGCACGGTCAGCGGCCCGGAGCGCTGCGCGCCGGAGCCGACTTCGAGCCGGTAGCCGCTGCCGGGTTTGACTTCGCGGAAGAGGACGCCGCCGAGGCTGTCGGCGCTCTTGCGGCCGACGACGTTGCCGCCGGCGCCGAGCAGCGTCACCTGGGCGCCCGCCGGCACCCCGGTCGCGTAGACCTGTTCGACGCTGCCGTGAGCGTCGAAGGCGGGCGCCGCTCCCGTGGCGCCCGCCCCGACTGGCATGACCAAGAGGAGCAGCAGGGCGAGCGCGAGCGCCGACAATCCCACCGTGCGCCGCACCCTCCCCCGGTTTTTCAGAGTTGCCGCTCCTCCCATCGTGAGGCATATCTACCACAAATTCAGTAGTTGAAACAAGAATTACTAAGGAACGAGATGGTGTAAGGGTCGAGAGCCCCGTGGGCGGGCTTGAAGTCCTTGATCGCCGGGCCCTACGTTTCGCAGATGACGACGTCGGTCTCGATCGAGGAACTGCGCGACTCCACCGCGAGCGTCATCTCGCGGTTGGAAGCGGGTGAGCGGCTGGTGCTCACCGTCGATCAGCGGCCGATCGCCGACATCGTCCCCTCCATCCAAGTGCGCGATCAATGGATTGCGGCCGCCGAGCTCCGGAGGATCGTCGATGACGTCCCGAGCGATCCCGGCCTGCTGGAAGACCTCGGCGACGTACGCGGTATCCCGCTCGACGACGGATAGCGGGTCCCGCCGCGCGTCGACTTTCGGTCCCCGCGTTGCTGTCGCATCTGATGCTACGATCGTGCACATGGCAAGGTCTGTCTCCATCCGCGAGTTGCGCAACTCGACCTCGAGCGTCGTCTCCGAGCTCGAAGCGGGCGAGAGCCTGACGCTCACCGTTAATCGCCGCCCTGTCGCCGACATCCTCCCTCACGTCAGGACGCGCGACCCGTGGGTTCCGGCGGCCGAGTTGCGACGGATCGTCGACGATGCACCCGCGGACGCAGGGCTGCTCGACGACCTCGCCGACGTTCGCGGCGACGAGCTCGACGACGATTGAACCGAGCGATCGCCGACACCTCGGTCTTCATTGCCCAGGAGACGGGTCGCGGCCTCGGCGAGTTGCCGGAGCAGATCGCCGTCTCGGTGATCACCGCGGCCGAGCTCGAGCTCGGCGTGCTCCGGGCCAAGGACGGCGACGTCCGGGCGCGGCGTCTTTCGACCCTGTCCCGCGTCCAGGCGACCTACCCCCTGCTCCCGATCGATCCGGAGACCGCCAGCTGCTTCGCCCGCATCGCAGCCGCCGAGCGCGACCGAGGTCGACGCCTGCGTCGCCACGACACCTGGATCGCGGCGACCGCGATGCGCCACGGCGCCACGGTCCTCACCCAAGACGCCGACTTCTCCTCCTTCGAGGAAGTCGACGTCGTGCGCGTTGCCGCTACCGCAGCTCGTCGGGGAGGACGAGGGCGCCGTCGTCGGTGAGGGTGAAGCCGGGGTTGTGGGCGACCTCCCAGAGGTGGCCGTCGGGGTCGGCGAAGTAGGCCGCGTAGCCGCCGTAGAAGGTCTCCTCGGCGGGTTTGGTGATCGTCGCGCCCGCGCTCTCGGCGGCGGCGAGGATCGCGTCTACCTCCTCCGGCGAGCGGACGTTCTGGGCGAGGGCGATCCCGCCGAAGCCACCGCCGCCCTGGTCCTCGATGCCGGCGTCGGCGGCGAGCTTCTCGCGTCCCCAGAGGACGACCGCCGAGCCGCCCGCCTGGACGAAGACGGTCTCCTCGACCTCCACGCAGCGCCAGCCGAGCGCCTCGTAGAAGCGGCGGGAAACCGCCAGGTCGGCGACGCCGAGGGTGATCAGGCTGACCCGCTGATCCATCCCGCGATCGTAGCGCCGGCCCGGCGGTCGGCTCCGCCGCCGCCGCCGAGCGTCTGCCTACAGGTGCACCCCGCCGGAGGCCTCGATCCGCTGGCCGGTGATCCAGTGGTTGTCGTCGCGCAGGATCGAGGCGATCGCTGGGCCGATGTCGTCGGCGACCGCGTGGCGGCCGAGCGCCGTGTTCGAGGCGATCGCCTCCTGCATCGCCGGGGTGTCGCGGACGACGCCGCCGCTGAAGTCGGTGGCGACGGCACCGGGGGCGATCACGTTGACGCGGATCCCGCGCGGGCCGAGTTCGGCGGCGAGGTAGCGGCTGAGCACCTCGACCGCGCCCTTGACCGAGCCGTAGGCGATCCGGTTCGGGTAGCTGAAGCGGGCCAGGCCGCTGGAGAGGTTGACGATCGCGCCGCCGTCGGCGAGCTGGTCGAGCAGCCGCTGGGTGAGGAAGAAGACGCCCTTGAAGTGGATGTCGATGAGCGTGTCGAGCTCCTCTTCGGTCACCTCGGCGAAGGCGCTGTTGGAGGAGTTGCCGGCGTTGTTGACGAGGAAGTCGAAGGTGTCCCGGCCCCAGGTGTCCTGGAGCGTCGTCGCCAGGGTGCCGGCGAAGGCCTCGAAGCTCGGGCTGTCACCGGTGTCGAGCTGCAGCGCCACGGCCCGGCGGCCGAGCGCCTCGATCTCGGCGACGACCTCGGCGGCCTCCTCCGGATGGGAGCGGTAGGTGATGACCGAGTCGACGCCGTCTTTGGCGAGGTGGATGGCGGTGCTGCGGCCGATGCCGCGGTTGCCGCCGGTGATCAGGGCGATGCGCTGGTCGGGCATGTGTACTCCTTGAAGTTGGATTCGCTTGGGGGTGTACCCACCTTGCGCCCGCCCCGCGCCCGCCACAAGAGGCCGCTTCAGCCAGGGATCGGCAGTCCCTGGTTACCGCTGAGGCGATGTCCCATACTCGACAGATGGACCGCGAAGACCTCGCCGACTTCCTCCGCCGCCGCCGCGAAGCGCTGCAGCCCGCCGACGTCGGGCTCGACCAGGGGCGCCGCCGCCGCACCGCGGGCCTGCGCCGCGAGGAGGTCGCCCAGCTGGCGAGCATGTCGACCGACTTCTACGCGCGGATCGAGCAGCGGCGCGGCTCGCGGCCCTCGGCGGCGACGGTGGCGGCGCTCGCCCGGGCGCTCCGCCTCACCCTCGACGAGCGCGACCACCTCTTCCACCTGGCCGGCTACGAGCCGCCCGCGCGGGCGGTCCGCTCCGACCACGTCACCCCGGCGCTGCTGCGCACGCTCGACCGCCTCGACACCCCCGCCCAGGTCACCTCGGACCTGGCGGTGACGCTGGTGCAGAACGAGCTCGCGGTGGCGCTGCTCGGCGACCAGACGAAGTTCGAGGGCCCCGCCCGCAGCCTCTTCTACCGCTGGTTCACCGACCCCGAGGAGCGCGCCCACTATCCGGCGGACGAACACGAGAAGCACGCCCGCACCTACGTCGCCAACCTGCGCGCCGTCCACGGCCGCGACGCGAACGACACCGAAGCGCGCGAGCTGGTCGAGCTACTCCGCACCGAGAGCCCCGAGTTCGCCCGCCTCTGGGACGACCACGAGGTCGCCGTGCGCCGCGACACCCACAAGAAGGTCATCCACCCGACGATCGGCGTGATCGAGCTCGACTGCCAGATCCTCACCGCCGAGAACCAGACCGAGCGCCTCCTCGTCTTCACCGCCGCCCCCGGCTCCGAGGACGCCGCCCGCCTCGAGCTCCTCGGCGTGGTCGGCAACCAGACCTTCGCCAGCTGAGCGCGGCCGCGCCCCGGGTCAGCCCGGCTTGACGACGAAGGAGACGCTGCATTCGCCGCCGCGCCAGACGATCGTCCCGCTGCGCGCTTCTTTCTTCTTGCGCGGCACCAGCAGGATCGAGAACAGGCCCTCGTCGGTGGCACCGGTCGACAGCTTGATCGGCGCTTCTGCCCCCTGGACTTCGCCGGAGCTGTTGGCGACCCCGACCAGATAACCCGCCGTCGACTTGACGATCGGCAGGGTCCCGCCGGGGCCGAACTTGATCGTCGCCTTCTTGTCTTCGCCCTTGCCTTCGAAGGCTTCGCCCCCGGCGCAGCCGACCGATTCGCCTTCTTCGGTGAAGGTCAGATGGAAGCCCTTGACCGTCGTCCCGCCGGCGATCGTGAAGCCGCCGACGACCCCGCCGTTCACCTTCAGCCCGCCCGCCGTGCGTTCGGCGGCGATCAGCTTCCAGGTCCCCGACTTCGGCGGCTTGGGCGATTTCGCCGCCGACCCGGAGGTCGCGAAGGCGGCCGCGAGGGCAAGGGCCAGGATTACCGCAAAGCTGCACCGACGAACCACCGATTCGACCTCCACTTCGGGAACGAGACGGCGGGATCCTCCCACGGCTGCCTCACCCCAGGCGCCTCGGTCAGCCTCCGCTACGCGGTTTCGACGTAGCGCGGGCGACCCTCCGTCCCGCGCCCGACCTTCCTCGAAGCCGGCTAGAGCCCGCTCTCGGCCTTCAGGTCGCCGCGGTCGCGGGCCGCGCAGAGCACCCGGTAGTCGGCCTCGTTCTGGTCGGCGTAGGCCTCGGCGAACTCGACGATCGCGCGGTCGAAGCGGTCCCCCTTGCCGAGGTAGGCGGCGATCGCGCGGCGGTCCCCCGTGCGGGCGTGGGCGCGGGCGAGCGTCCAGCCGCAGAGCCGCGCGTAGCTCGACAGCGTCCGCGCGTCCATCGCGTCGACCTCGGCCGAGCCCTTGCCGTCCCAGAGCTGGCGCACGTAGAAGTCGCGTTTCTTCCCGTCCAGACCCTCGGCGGCGAGCCAGCCGAGCAGCACGTCGCCGGCGGCCTGGGTGAGGCGCTGCCCGGAGACGACGCGCTTGCCGTGATGGTCGAAGCCGCTCGCGCCGACGAAGGGCTCCAGCACCGAAGGGCCGGCTTCCTTGATCTGGAGGAAGAGCGGATCGCTTTCGTCGCGGCCCAGCAGCAGCGCGATCCAGGCCCTGGTCCCGACGCTGCCCACGCCGACCACCTTGTGGGCGGCGTCGACGAAGCGGTAGCGGTCGGCCAGCACCCGGGCCTGGTCGCCGAGCGTGTCGCGGTACTGGCCGAACAGGCCCCGCATCATTCCCTCGACCACCGCCGGGTCGGCCCCTTCGCGCACCGCCAGCTCCCCGATCGGCACCAGGAGCGGAGGCCGGCTGGCGATCCGCAGCTCACCGTCGCGCCGTTCGGTCAGTTTCTCCAGCGCCCGCAGGCTGCCCTTGTTGCGCGCCTTTTCCAGGTTCTTGTCGAGCCGGCGGCGGGCGGCTTTGCCGATCTGGGAGCCCCAGCGCCGCTGGAATTCCTCCACGTCGAGGCGGGCGTACCAGACGTCCAGCTCCTTCATCTCGGCGAAGCCGCTGATCGCCGTGTGGAAGGCGCCGACCCCGGCGAGCACCGCCGCCTCGCCCTCCTCGGCGCTGAAGCCGCGGTCGCGGGCGGCGATCGCGACGCTCGCCGCCAGCCGCTTCACGTCCCACTCGAACGGCCCCGGCAGCGTCTCGTCGAAGTCGTTGATGTCGAAGACCAGCCGCCGGTCGGGCGCCTGGAAGACGCCGAAGTTGGAGAGGTGCGCGTCGCCGCAGAGCTGCACCCAGAGGCCCGAGTTCGGCGCCGCGGCGAGGTCGGCGGCCATGATCCCGGCGGCGCCGCGGTAGAAGGTGAAGGCGGAGGCCAGCATGCGGCCGTAGCGGACCGGCACCAGTTCCGGCACGCGCGTCTTGTCCTGCTCGGCGAGCACGGTGAGCGGGTCGACGCGGTCGGGCCCCGGCTCCCAGGCCGCCTGGGCGGAGCGCGGCGCCGTCTTGCGCGCCCGCTTGCCTCGCTCCGGGCCGCTCAGGACCGGCGGCGGGGACCCGGCGGCATCGCTCTCGATCACGCTCACAACCCCCACAGTCTCACCCGCGTGAGAGTGTGGCAAGCGAATGGAGCGCAAAGCGAGCACCGCCGCCGGCCTGATCCTCGCCACGCTTTGCGCCGGGCAGTTCCTGATGATGCTCGACAGCTCGGTGATGAACGTCTCGATGGCGACGGTCGCCGCCGACCTCGGCACCAGCGTCACCGGGATCCAGACCGCGATCACCCTCTACACGCTGGTGATGGCGGCGTTCATGATCACCGGCGGCAAGATCGGCCAGATCCTCGGCCGCAGCCGCGCCTTTGCGATCGGCTGCGTGATCTACGGGGCCGGCTCGCTGACCACCTCGCTGGCGCCGAACCTCGGCGTCCTGCTGATCGGCTGGTCCTGCCTCGAGGGGCTCGGCGCCGCCCTCATCCTGCCCGCGATCGTCGCCCTCGTCGCCTCCAACTTCGCCGCCGACGAACGGCCGCGCGCCTACGGCCTGGTCACCGCGGCGGCGGCCGTGGCGGTCGCGGTCGGGCCGATCATCGGCGGCTCCTTCACCACCTACCTCTCCTGGCGCTACGTCTTCGCCGGCGAGGTCCTGGTCGTCGTCGCGATCCTCTTCCTCGCCCGCCGGATCACCGCCGACGCGCCGCAGAAGGTGCGCCTCGACCTGGTCGGCACCGGGCTGTCGGCGGCGGGCCTCGGCCTGATCGTCTTCGCCATCCTCCGCTCCGGCACCTGGGGATTCGTCAAGCCGAAGCCGGAAGGGCCGCGGTGGATCGGCCTCTCGCCGTCGATCTGGCTGATCCTCGCCGGCGGGCTGGTGATCTGGCTCTTCGCGGCCTGGGAGAACCGGGTGATCGCGCGCGGCGGCGAGCCGCTGGTCGACCCCGGGATCCTGCGCACCAAGATCCTCCGCAGTGGCCTCACCTCGTTCTTCTTCCAGTACTTCCTGCAGGGCGGCCTCTTCTTCGCGATGCCGCTCTTCCTCTCGATCGCGCTGGGGCTCTCGGCGATCGAAACGGGAGTGCGCCTGCTGCCGCTCTCCTTCACCCTGATCCTCGCCGCGGCCGGGATCCCCAAGCTCTTCCCCCGGGTCTCGCCGCGCCTCGATCGTGCGGCTCGGCTTCCTCGGCATGTTCGCCGCGCTGGTCGTCCTCGTCGCCGGCCTCGACGCCGGCGCGGGCGCCGGGGTCACGACCTGGCCGATGTTGCTCGCCGGCCTCGGGATGGGGGCCCTCGCCTCCCAGCTCGGCAGCGTCACCGTCTCCTCCGTGCCCGACGAGCTGAGCGGCGAGGTCGGCGGCCTGCAGAACACGATCACCAACCTCGGCATCTCGATCGGCACGGCGCTGACCGGCGCGATCGTGATCGCCGCCCTCAGCTCCTCCTTCCTCACCGGCGTCGAGCAGAACCCGGCGGTGCCGGCGCCGGTCAAGTCGCACGCGCAGACCAACCTCGCCGGCGGCGTCCCCTTCCTCTCCGACGACGAACTCGAGTCGGCCCTGGGCGAAGCGCGCGTGCCTCCGCGCGCGACCGCCGCGATCGTCGAAGAAAACGAAGCCGCCCGGCTGGTCGGCCTGCGCACCGCGCTCGCCGTGCTGGCGCTCCTCGCCCTGGTCGGCCTCTTCTTCACCGGCGGCATCCCCACCCGCCAGCCCGGCGCGGAGCCGGGTCCGCGGCCTGCTCCCTCGGGCTAGGCCCGGCCGCGGCGCACGGCGAACAGGGCCTCGTCGGCCCGTTCGACCAGGCTCGCCACCGTGTCGTCCGGCCGCAGGCAGGCGAGCCCGAAGCTGACCGAGACCCGCGGATCCAGGCGGGCCAGATCGGCGCAGGTGGCCTCGATCCGGGCGCGGGCGTCGTCGGCGTCGGCGCCGGGCATCACGCAGACGAACTCGTCTCCTCCCCAGCGGATGACCGGGTCGTAGGGACGCAGCCGGATCCGGAAGCCGGCGTAGACGCAGCGCAGCGCGTTGTCGCCCGCGGCGTGGCCGATCGTGTCGTTCGTCCCCTTCAGGTCGTCGACGTCGATGAAGGCGACGTGGAGGTTGTCGTCCTGGCGCCTTGCCCGGTCGATCTCGTTGGCGACCATCACTTCGCCGACCCCGCGCCGGAAGGCACCGGTCAGGTCGTCGAACTGGGAACGTCGCAGCTCGGCCTGCAGGTGCGCGCGGTCGAGCGACGCCGCCTCGCGGTCGCGCGCCGCCTGGCGACGGTCGGCCGCCGCCCTGCTCCGCGCCGAGGCGGCCTTCTCGCGAGCCGCGGCCGCGGCGGCGAAGGCCGCCTCGGTGCGCCGGTCGAGGTCCTGGAGGTCGCTCGCCGCGGACGCGGCCTGGCGGTCGGCCAGGGCGGCGACGACGTCCCGCTCCATCGCGATCTCGTCGCGCCGGCGGGCGTTGTCGTCGCGACGGGCGGCCTGGGCGTCGCGCTCGGCCGAGATCCGCGCCCGCGCGGTGCCCGCCGTCGCCCGCGCCAAGGTCGACTCGGCGCGCTTGGTCTGGGCCTCGTGGTAGGCGCGCAGGCGGGCCGGATCGGCGGAGGTGCGGGAGCGGAATTCCAGGTCGGCCGCCTCTTGGTCGCGGTCGGAGAGCAGCTGGTCTGAGCGCGAGGCCGCCTGATCGTCGTCGGAGCCGCTCTGGTCGGCATCCGATGCGGTCTGGTCCGCGTCGGACAGGGTCTGGTCGGCGTCCGAGGCGGCTTGCTCAGACACGGAACCTTGCTGATGCCAGAACTCGGCGGGGCCGGACATTCTTCGCTCCTGTTCGATCGAGGTCGAGATCCGGTGCTCGGCTCCCGCGCGAGCTTAGTCCGATTCCGGCGACCACCGAAAAAACTTCTTTGTTTATGCCTGACCGGCGCACGCTCCTGGCCGCCGCCGGGCGGACCCTTTCAGGCGACGCGTTGGGCGCCGAGGGCCTCGAAGGCGCGCCACATCGCGGCGTAGCGGCCGTCGCGGGCGAGGAGCTCCTCGTGGCTGCCGACCTCGGCGATCCGGCCGGCGTCGAGGAGGACGATGCGGTCGGCGCCGCGGGCGGTCTGCAGGCGGTGGGCGATGACGACGGTGGTGCGCTCGGCGGAGAGCTGCTGCATCGCGGCGACGACCCGGGCCTCGTTGGCGAGGTCGAGGTTCGAGGTCGCCTCGTCGAGCAGGAGGATCGCGGGGTCGACCAGCTCGGCGCGGGCGAGGGCGATCAGCTGGCGCTCGCCTGCCGAGAGCGAGCGGCCGCGCTCCGCCACCTCGTGGTGGTAAGCGCCCGGCAGGGCGGCGATGAAGTCATGGGCGCCGACCGCGCGGGCGGCCGCCTCGACCTCGGCGTTGGTGGCCTCGGGCCGGCCGTAGGCGATGTTGTCGCGGATCGTGCCGGTGAAGAGGAAGGCCTCCTGCGGCACGTAGCCGAGCTGCCGGCGGTAGGCGGAGAGGTCGAGCTCCCGCAGGTCGACGCCGTCGACCCGCACGCTGCCGCGGTCGGGGTCGTAGAAGCGGGCCAGCAGCTTCACCAGGGTCGACTTGCCCGCGCCGGTCTCGCCGACCAGCGCCACCGTCTCCCCCGCCCCGATCTCCAGCTCGATCCCCTGCAGCGCCTCGGGCGCCTTCAGCGGGATCGACTCGGTCGGGCCGAGGCGCGAGTCGGCGGGCCCGCGCACGGCGGCGACGGCGCTCGGCGCCGCAGTCGGCTCGGGGTAGGAGAAGCTGACCCCGTCGAGCTTCACCGCGCCCGCCAGGCGTCCCGGCTCGCGCGGCTCCGCCGCCGGCGGCGTCGACGTCTCCAGCGCCATCAGCTCGTCGATCCGCGCCACCGAGATCCGCGTCTGCTGCCAGGAGTCGAACACCTGGGAGAGCTGCTGGATCGGGCTGAAGAACATGTCGACGTAGAGGACGAAGGCGATCAGCACGCCGGTCGTCAGCTTCCCTTCGTGCACCATCTCGGCGCCGACCGCGAGCACGATCACGTCGGCCAGCGAGGAGAGGAACTGGACGAAGGGGAAGTAGATCGAGACCAGCCGCTGGGCGCCGACCCGCGACTCGAGGTAGTCGGCGCCGAGGCGGCGGAAGCGGCGCCGCGTCTCCCCCTCGTGCACGGCTGCCTGCGCCTCGCGGACGCCGGAGAGGCTCTCCTGGAAGTCGGCGTTGACGATCGCGATGCGGTCGCGCGCCTGGTCGTAGAGGACGCCCGAGCGGCGGCGGAAGACGACCGTCGCCAGGGCCAGCGGGATGACCACGGTGAGGGTCGCGAGGCCGAGCTCGAGGTTCATCAGCAGGAGCGCGACGCCGACGCCGAAGAAGGTGGCGAAGGCGACCAGGGCCGAGAGCAGGCCGTTCTCGATCAGCGCTTCGAACTGGTCGACGTCGGTCGTCATCCGGGTCATGATCCGGCCCGCCATCTCGCGCTCGTAGTGGTCGAGGCCGAGCCGCTGGAGCTGCGCCCAGATCCGGATCCGCAGCGACAGCATCACCCGCTGGGCGGTGCGGCCGGTGACGAAGGTCTCGCCGATCTCGTCGATCAGGTCGGCCAGGGTGACGGCGAGGAAGAGGGCCGAGGCGGTGAAGAGCGCGGCCTGGGAGCCGGCGGCGACGCCTTCGTCGATCCCGTCCTTGACCAGGATCGGGCCGGCGATCCCGGCGAGCGCGTCGAGCACCACCAGCACCAGGCCGAGCAGCAGCGGCAGGCGGAACTCGCCCAGCAGCTTGCGCAGGTTGAAGCCGCGGACGTGGCGGGCCTCGCGGTCGAGGTCGATCGTGGCCTTGTCGCGGACCGGGCGGAGCTTCGCCACCTGGGCCATCAGCTGCGGGGTCGGGGCGAGCGCTTTCGACATCGCGCCGCCGCCCCCGCGCCCGAGTTTGCCGAGCCCGCCGCCGAGGTTCGGGGCTTTGAAGGCCTGCGCCGCCGCGCCGACCGCGCTGGTGCCGGTGGCCGGGCCGAAGGCGGGCGCGCCGCTCCCGTTGCCCGCGCCGCCCCACGCCGCCGCCGTGGTCTGGCCCGCGACCCGCGCGCTCAGCGCCTCGACCCGGCCCTCGACCGCCTCGGCGACGTCGTCGTCGAGCCCGGTCAGGAGGCCGCGGTAGACGGCCGAGCGGGCGGCCAGCTCGTCGTGGGTGCCTTCGTCGATCACCCTCCCCTCGTCGAGGACGACGACCCGGTCGGCGAGGTGGAGGGTCGAGCGGCGGTGGGCGACGAGCAGCGTCGTCCGCCCCGCCAGCACGGTGCGGAGGCCCTCGTTGATCTGCTCCTCGGTGCGCGCGTCGACGGCACTGGTGGCGTCGTCGAGGATCAGGATCCGCGGGTCCTGCAGCACCGCGCGGGCGAGCGCGATCCGCTGCCGCTGGCCGCCGGAGAGGGTGAGGCCGCGCTCGCCGACGACGCTGTCGTAGCCGCGCGGCAGCGCCATCACGAACTCGTGGGCCTGGGCGACGCGGGCGGCGGCCTCGATCTCGGCGTCGCTCGCCCCCGGCCGGCCGTAGGCGATGTTCGCCCGCACGCTGTCGGAGAAGAGGAAGCTCTCCTCGAAGACGACGCCGATCTGGGAGCGCAGGCTGTGCAGGGCGACGCCGCGCAGGTCGTGGCCGTCGACCAGGACCGCGCCGCGGTCGGGCTCGTAGAAGCGGGAGACGAGCATCGTCGCCGTGGTCTTGCCGCTGCCGCTGGGGCCGACGATCGCGACCCGCTCGCCCGCCCGCACGTGGAGGTCGAAGCCGTCGAGGACGCGGCGGCGCTCGTCGTAGCCGAACCCGACCGCGTCGAAGTCGATCTCACCGCGCAGCGGCGGCAGCTCGACCGCGTCGGGGGCGTCGGCGATCGCCGGGGCGAGGTCGAGCAGCTGGAAGATCCGCTCGACCCCGGCGCGCGCCTGCTGGCCGATCGCCAGCAACCCGGCGAGCTGGCGGGTCGGCGAGACCAGCTGACCCACATAAGTGGTGAAGGCGAGGAAGGTGCCCAAGCTGATTTCGCCGCGCAGCGCCAGCCAGCCGCCGAAGGCGAGGATCCCCACCTGGCCGAGCGCCGGGATCGCCTGCAGCAGCGGCTGGAAGCGGGAGGTCAGCCGCACGGCGCGCATCTGCGAGCCGTAGAGGTCCTCGGAGGCGGCGGTGACCCGCTCCAGCTCGCGCCGCTCCTGGCCGAACGCCTTCACCACGCGGACGCCGTTGACCGCCTCGTCGACGATCTGGATCACCTCGCCTTCGCGCTGCTGGGCGTCCCAGGTGGCGGGGAAGATCTTGGTCCGCATCCGGTAGCTGATCGCCAGCAGGGCGGGGGCGATGATCAGGCTGACCAGGGCGAGCGGCGGCGAGAGCCAGAGCATCACGCCGAGCGACAGCACCATCAGGAGGACGTTGCCGCTCATCATCGGGATGAACATCAGGAGCCCCTGGACGAGCGTGGTGTCGCTGCTGGCGCGGGCGACGAGCTGGCCGGTCGGCATCCGGTCGAGCGCGGCGAAGTCCATCTGCTGGAGGTGCGCCTGCATCTCGTTGCGGAGGTCGTACTGAACTTCGAGCGCGACCTTGCCGCCGCGATAACGGCGCAGGTGGGCGGCGAGGAAGGCGCCCGCGGCGACCGCGACCAGGGCGATCAGCCAGGGCAGCAGGGATTCGGAGCGTTCGACGATGACGCCGTCGACGATCTGGCGCTCGAGCAGCGGCGCGCCCGCCTGGCAGGCGGCACCGAGGACGGCGGCGCCGAAGGCGACCGAGACGTCGCGGCGGTGGCGGAGGACGTAGGTGAGGAGCCGGCGCAGCCAGCCTTGCGAGGGGGCGGGCGGGGTGACCCCCTCTCTCACGAACTGCGGGGAGGTTCGTTCGGTGGTCACCCCGCCCGCCCTTCCGGACGCGCGTCGTCCTTCGACTTGGCGAGCCGGCGAGAGACGCGTTCGGTGGCGACCTCGTCGAGGGCGGTGCCGAGCTGGCCGAGCGACTCGAGCACGCGGGCCGGATCCGAGGTGCGGGCGAGAAGCTCGTCGAGGTAGCCGAGCATCTCCCGGTCGACCGCGGCCAGCGCCTCCTCCCCGGCCGGGGTCAGCGACAGCGTCGTCGCGCGGCGGTCGGCGGCGACGTCCTCCCGCAAGAGCAACCCGCGCTTGGTCAGCGACTCGACCGCGGCGCTCACGGTCGGCTTGCCGAGCGCCAGCCGGTCCGCCACCCGAGAGGCACGCTCGGATCCTTCGGCGATCGCCGAGAGCACCCGGTAGTGGGCGAGGTTCAGGTCGCCGGAGGACCGTTCGAGCAGCCGCGCCACCCGGGCCAGCGCCCGGATCGCCCCAACCTCATCTTTGTTCGACCGTCGAACCATCTCCGATCAAGCTAGCAAGGTGGTTCGTCGGCCGAACTAAATTAGGATGCCCCATGAGCACCGCGGGTAATTAGATGCCAGATTTCGCTACTTCGGTAGTCGCTCCATCGGGGTCCACCCAATCTTCCGGGGGTTCGATCTTTGCCTCAACATCGGCGTGCTCCTTCAGCAGATAGAGGAGGTTCGTTCCATCAAGCAGCTCCAGTGGCTTGTCGTCGGCGAAATTGAAGGACGATTTGCCGTAGCCGCTAGTCGAGACCAGAATGCCCTTACTCGCCCCCTCATTCAGCACCGTCCCGTAGAGGTCACGTACCGCGCTGACGCCCACCGTGCTCTTGTATCGCTTCGCCTGAATGACGACTTTCCCGCCCATGACCGGTCGGTTGTCCCAGGCGACGCAATCGACGCCGCCGTCACGGGAGGGGCGCGTCTGCCGAGTCTCAAGGCCCATCTTTTCAAACAGGTTGGTGATCAGGGACTCGAATTCACTGGGGGTGAGATCCATCAAGTTTGGACGCTGATCGAGCCCAGACAAGACATCGGTCTCATCGACGAACCTGTCATCGACCATTTTGAATTCGAGGACTGGCCTGACCGGTGCTAACTCTGACGGCTTTTTCGAGACGCCGGCGTTCAGTCCCCTGAGGCACTCTTCGGGGTCAACTCGACTCAGATCGAGTGCATCGAACGTGTCGCGAGTCGTACGGAGCGTCACGACGCAAACGCGGGCGGGTTGACCGGTTTTCTTGTCGATGCTGTCGACCATGCCGTTATAGACGATGGTCTCCACCAGACCGCGGCGGTCTGCCTCGAAGAGCTCGTGGAGGGTCCGAAGTGCGACCTGGGCAATGACGCTGGAGTAAAGAGTCCGCCGCTGGGACTCTGGGCGAGCGGAGACCGTGATCTCATCTCGTGATCTGACGTATTTGAAGGCTTTGGCCTCCGGGATGACGTCGAATGGCGGGAGGTCGTGCTCTAGAACCAATTGGCGACTCTCGGGAACGAACGCCAATCGGTGGCCTTCCGGGAACAATTCCGGATAGACGCTCGCATCGAGCACCATGCCGAGGTAGTCGACCACGGCAGCAGGTTTCCCTTCATCCAGATCGGTTCGGAAGTCGTCGATTTTTGCGTTGTCTGCGTCGACCGCCTCACGCTTGGCCTGCACCCTTTGAGCGTGACGCTCTTCCGCTTGAGCGATCGCCTCTTTGCGCTGGGCTTCGGCCACCTGCCATTGCGCTAGCTCCTCCGCATGGGTCTCTTCCGCAGCCTGGACCGCAGCGGCGTGCTTTGCCTTTGCGCCGGGCATCAGAGATGCAAAAGCACCGAGGGCCGGGGTCACCTCGGGCTCGGGCTCGGGCCCAGCGTCGGCAAACTGATCCGCTGAGAAGGCTGGCTCGGCATAGGTCTGCTTCAGTGAATTGAGGTCGATGTAGTCATCGACGCCAAGGGTTGCCGCGAGAAGACCCTCAAGGGTCAGGACGCTACGTTCGAGGTCGTTGTTGAGCGTCTCGACTTCTCGGGTCCGGCCCTCAAGGTGGAGCCGTTTTCGCTCTTTCTCGTCGCGAGCAACTTGGCGTTCGTACTCCCGCTGGGCACGTTCTTCTTCGCGCTGAATTCTCCGAGCTTCTTTGATTTCTGCTTTTCGCCGACGCTCGGCTTCTCGCTGCATTTCCGCGAAGAACCCCACACTCGCCTCCCTCGTATTGGACGGCGGGAGACTAATACTGGACTGTCTTTACGGCAATGTCACGCTCCGAGCCCCGTCAGAATGCGTCGATGCTGACCCTCTACGGCGCCTGCGCCGTGACCTTCATGATGCTGATGTACGCGCTCGAGTCACGCGGGCCGGCCTTCATCCTCGCCTTCGCCGGCGGCTGCGTCCTCTCCAGCGCCTACGGATTCCTCTCCGGTGCCTGGCCGTTCGGGGTGGTCGAGCTGATCTGGTCCGGGATCGCCGTCCGGCGCTGGAGCCAGGTCCGCGCCACGCCCACCGAGCGCCCGGCGGGCTAGGCGAGAGCGAGGGCGACGATCGCCTGCTGGGCTTCCGGCAGGGAGCGGACGGCGGCGGGGCCGAGGACGCGGCGCCAGAGGCCGGCCAGCGGGCCCTCGATGTAGATGGTGTTGGTGAGGGGGCTGCCGCCGGCGGTCGGCTCGACCAGGTGGCGGTGGCCCATGCGGGCGCCGGGCAGGCGGGCCTCGTCGGTGAAGAGCCGACCGTCCTCGAACTCGACCACCCGAAAGCGCAGCCGCAACCCGGTGCGGAACGCGATCTTCGCCTCGGCGCCCTCGGCAAGCGGCCGATCGAGGACGGCGCGCTTCAGCTCCCGGTTCCAACGTGGCCAGGCGGCGGCGTCGACGTACGCCCGCTCCCAGATCATCGAGGGCGCCGCGTCGGTGTCGAGCGTCGCCGTCGTCTCCCAGCGACTCACGACCCTTGGCCGCACACCTTGAGGCCGTAGCCTTCCGCGATTCCTTTGGCCCGGTTGGCGACGGCTTCGACTTCGCTCGACAGTTCGCCCACTCGCGACGTTTCGCCTTCTTCGAGGGCGCCGGCAACTTCGCCGCCCAGATCGTTGTCTTCCTGGGCCAGTTCGAGCATCTTTCCGATCGTCGCCTCGTCGCCCGGCGGAGGTTCCAATTCGCGGATCGATTCGAGCTCGACGTCTGCCGCGGCGATCACCTCCTTCAGGAGCTCACCGAGCCGGACGACGCTCTTCGGACTTTCGGGATTCGCGGATCCTTCGATCGCTTCGATTTCGCCTTTGATCGGCTGCCTCTTGGCCTGGTAGTCACTGCACGCGGCATCGGCTGCTTCGATGAACTCCGCCTTTTCGATTTTGGCCGAATCCGGCGGCGGATAACCGGAGCTGGTTTCCACCGAGGACGACCCGCCCCCGCCGCAGCCGGCGACGATCGCGGTCAGGACCAGGAGCACGGAGAGGACGGAGATGCGGACGAGCATCGCGCGGAACCCTAGCGATCGCTCGAAGGACGTTGCGGCAAAGCGCGCTCAGCGGGTGACGGCCGGGACGCCGCGCTCCACCAGCGCTTCCTCCATCGTCATGATCGCGCCGGTGTCGAAGTAGAAGTCGTGCTGCTCGACCACCTTGCCCCAGCGGGTGCGGAGGACGAGGACGGTCTGGTTCTCGTAGATGCGGGTGCCGTCGGGAGCGTCGGCGTGGTCGTCGAAGCGCACCCACATCGTCAGCGCCCAGAGGGGACCGCTGGTGGCGATCGACTTGATCTCGCCCTGCAGCCCGGCGGCGGTGAAGTTCTGCATGAAGCGGTCGAAGGCGGGCTTGCCGACCCAGTCGCCGGACCAGCGATGAGGCCCGACGTTGAAGTGGAGGACGAAGTCGTCGGCGTAGGCGCCGAGCAGCGGCTTGTAGTCGCCCGAGTTCAGCTTCGCGACGTCGGGCCGGAATTTCAGCAGCAGCAGGCGGGGAAAGAGGGCGCGGACGCCAAGCGCGAGGGCGGCGCCGGCGAGCAGGTTCGAGCGCTTCGAGTTCATCGCGGAAGATCCCTTCTAGGTAGATCGCTCTAGTGAGGCGGAGCGTACACTCTTTCCATGCCTGAGACCGCTTCAGCCGAGGCCGCCGCCGCGTCCCCGCCCGACGCCCCCGCCAAGGTCCCCACCCGCGACCGCATCCTCTACGCCACCGCCGAGCTCTTCCGCCGCCAGGGCTACAACGGCACCGGACTCAAACAGGTGGTCGCCGAGGCCGACGCCCCCTTCGGCTCGCTCTACCACCACTTCCCCGGCGGCAAGGCCGAACTCGGCGACGAGGTGATCCGCAAAGCGGGCGCCTTCTTCCAGGCGCTGGTCACCGCCGTCTACGACGAGGAGGCCGCTCCCGAGGACGCGATCCGCGCGGTGTTCCAAGGCGCCGGCGAAACGCTCGTCGCGACCGACTACGAAGACGCCTGCCCGATCGCCACCGTCGCGCTCGAGGTCGCCAGCACCGACGACCGCCTCCGCCAGGCCACCGCCGATGTCTTCGAAGAGTGGGTCGTCGCGCTCACCGAGCGGCTCGGCGACCGCGACCAGGCGCTCGCGGTGATCGCCGCGCTGGAGGGCGCCTTTGTCCTCTGCCGCGCATCGCGCAGCACCGAGCCGATGCAGGCCGCCGGCGCGATGGCCGCCGCCCTCGTCGCCGACGCGCTGACGCTCAGGATCGTCCGCGGAATATTTCGGGTCTCAGGGACCCGAAATGATGCCCCGCGCATTCAGGTCGCCCTCAGGACCCCAAGATGCGCCGCACATCAGGGGCGCTATGCGCCCACAATGTGCGGCGCGCCCTCAGGCTTCGTTCCAGCAGCGGGCGAGGGTACGGCGCCAGTTGCCCCAGGCGATCGCCTCGATCTCACTCGCGCTGAAGCCGTGCTTGGCGAACTCCTCGAGCAGGCGCGGGACGCCGGTGACGTCGCCGAGCTCGTCGGGCACCTCGGTGCCGTCGAAGTCCGAGCCGAGGGCGACGTGCTCGACGCCGATCCGTTCGGCGACGTGGCGGGCGTGCCTCACGATCAGGTCGAGCGGGGTCCCGGACGGTTCGTTCTTCCCGTCCGGCCGCAGGAAGGCGGGCGCGTAGACGATCCCGACCAGGCCGCCGGTCTCCCCCACCGCGTCGATCTGAGCGTCGGTGAGGCAGCGCGAGTTGGGGCAGATCGCGTGGGCGCCGGCGTGGCTGACGACGAGCGGCGCGGCTTCGAGCTTGAAGGTGTCCCAGAAGCCCGCTTCGTTCATGTGGGCGAGGTCGAAGACGATGCCGAGCTCGGCGCAGCGCCGCGCCAGCGCCTTGCCCGCGTCGGTGAGGCCGGGGCCGATGTCCGGGGTCGCCGGATAGCGGAACCGCACCCCCGTGCCGAACCAGTTCGGCCGGCTCCAGACCGGCCCCAGCGAGCGCAGCCCCGCCGCGTACCAGAAGTCGAGCGCCTCGAGGTCGGCGTCGATCGCCTCGGCGCCCTCGAGGTGAAGGACCGCCACCGGCGGACCGCCGGCCGCCGGCGCGGCGCCGTCCGTCGGGCGCCTCTTCCCCGCCCTCCGCCGCGGCATCGATGTCGCCGATCGTCCGCGCCACCCGCATCTGCCCCGCCGCCTCCATCGCCCAGAGCCGCCCCGCCGCAACGGTCGAGGCCGCTGCCGCCAGGCCGTGGTCGAGTTCCGGGGCCGGCCCCGCCCCGCCCGGCCGTTTGCTCTTAGCCGGCTGGAAGTCGGCGGTTTCCGGGTTGCGGATGAAGACGGCGAAGATCCCGCCGCGCATGTCGGCCTCCGCCATCCGCGGCAGGTCGAGGTGCCCGCCCTCGCGACCGGTTGCGAAGCGGGCGTGGTCCTCGCGCGTAAGCGAGTCGTTGTGGCCGTCGAAGAAGGCGGTCATCGGGCCGGAAGCCTCTCAGGTGCCGGCCGGCGTCGGCTTGCGCCCACCCGCACGGGCACCCCGGCGCAGCAGCGGTAGCCGGCGCGTCGCCCCGCCCAGCATCATCGGCGCCAGGTGCTCTTCGCGGCCGAAGAACGCCGCCGCCAGCACCAGGCAGACGAGCGCGAACGCGCCCAGGTAGGCGACGTCGAGCCAGGCGGCGAACTGGGCCGGGGCGAGCAGGTGGCGCTCGGAGTGCAGCAGCGTCTGGCGCATCAGGTCGACCCCGTAGGTGAGCGGGTTGAGCCGCACCAGCGGCTGCATCCAGTCGGGCAGTTGGCTCGCCGGGTAGAGCGCGCCGCTGAAGAAGAAGAGCGGGAAGATGACGAAGTTCATCGCCACCGCGAAGTCCTCGAGCTTGCGGATCCGCGCCGCCGCCAGCATCCCCAAGCTCGACAGCGCCAGCGCACAGAGCAGCGACGCGCCGAGGAAACCGAGGTAGTCGTTGAAGCTCACTTCGATGTCGAAGAAGACGACGAGGACGGAGAAGAGGACCGCGAACGCCGCCCCGAGCAGGGTCGAGCTGAGCGTCTTGCCGAGCACCACCGTACCGCGGGAGATTGGCGCCACCAGCAGCATCCGCATCGGCCCGAACTGACGGTCGTGGACGCTGCCGAGCGCGCTCAACAGGCAGCTGAAGAGGATGACCATGCCGATGATCCCCGGCAGCAGGTAGGTCTCGTAGTCGCCGCCCGGGATCAGCGCGGCGAAGCCGGTCCCGGCCGCGATCAGCCACAGCAGCGGCCGCGCGACGGTGCTCGCGAGCCGCCCCCGCTGGCGCACGGCGCGCTTGAACTCGCGGCCGATGATCCCGGTCAACGGGCCGCTCGGCGCGGGCAGCCGCAGCCGCCCCGCCCCCACCCTCTTCGGCACCAGTTTCTTGCGCGCCTCGCCACCGAGGAACATCGCCGAGAGGTGCTCCTCGCGCCCGAAGAGCTTGGTCGCGAACGCCAGGCAGACGACGGTGAAGACGACCAGGTAACCGATGTCGAAGAGCGGTTCGAACTCGATCCGGCTGAGCGCCCGGAATTCCTCCGCCAGCAGGTAATGGCGCATCAGGTCGACCCCGTACGTCAGCGGGTTCAACCGCACCAGCGGCTGCAGCCAGTCGGCCAACTTTTCGGTCGGGTAGAGGGCGCCGCTGAGGAAGAACATCGGGAAGATCACGAAGTTCATCGCCACGGCGAAGTTCTCCAGCTTGCGGATCCGCGAGGCGACCACCATGCCCATGCTGGCCAGCGCCAGCGAGCAGAGCAGCGTCGCGCCGAGGAACTCAAGCCAGTCGACGAAGGTGAAGTCGATCGAGAAGATCCAGGCGAGCGGGGTGAGGACGACCGCGAACGCCGCCCCCATCAAGGTGGCGCCGAGGACCTTGCCGAGGACGATCGTCCCCCGCGGCACCGGCGAGATCATGAGCATCCGCATCGAGCCGAACTCGCGGTCCTGGACGCTCCCCAGCGCACTGAGCAGCGAGGAGAAGAGGACCACCATGCCGACGATCCCCGGCAGCAGATACTTGTGGTAGCTGAAGTTGCCACCCGGGATCAATGCCGAGAAGCCAGAACCGATGATGATCAGCCAGATCAGCGGCCGGGCGAAGGTGCTCGCGAGGCGGGCACGGTTGCGCAAGACCCGCTTGAACTCGCGGGCGACGATCCCGGTGAGGATCCGCGGGGTCATGCGGCGGCCGGCGTCCCTCCCGCCGGGGCGCCTGCGGTCGTCCCGCCCGGCGTCGTCGCGGCGACGAAGACATCGTCGAGGGTCGGTTTGCGCACGCTGAGGCTCTCCAGCCGCTTGCCGATCAGCGGCAGGAGCAGCGGCAGGATCGCTTCCGCGGAGTCCACGGCGACGATCACCCCGGCTCCGGTCCGCCGCGGCTCCGACCCGGTCCGCTGGGCGATCTCGGCGAGCAGCCGCGGATCGGGATCGCTCATCACCAGTTCGATCGACTCGCTGCCGCCGAGGTCGCGCTTCAGTTCGTCCGGGGTCCCCTGGGCGATCACCGTGCCGCGGTCGACGATCATCACCCGGTCGCAGGGCTCCGCCTCCTCCAGGTAATGGGTGGTGAGGAAGAGCGTCATCCCTTCCTCGCGCGCCAGCCGCTCGAGGAACTCCCAGACCCGCCCGCGGTTCACCGGGTCGAGCCCGAGCGTCGGCTCGTCGAGGAAGAGCACCGCGGGCCGGTGGAGGATGCCGCGGGCGAGGTCGACCTGCCGGCGCATGCCGCCGGAGAAGGTGCGGACCGAGTCATGGCGGCGGTCGGTCAGTTCGAAGAGCGCCAGCACCTCCTCGATCCGGGCCCGCAGGTCGGCCCGGCCGAGCCCGTAGAGCTTGCCCGCCAGCTGCAGGTTCTCCTCCGCCGAGAGCTCGCCGTCGAGCGTCGTCTCCTGGAAGACGAGGCCGATGTTCTTGCGCACCGCGAGCGGTTCGGCGACCACGTCGTGCCCGGCCACCTCGGCCCGCCCGCGGCTCGGGCTGACCAGCGTGGTGAGCATGTGGATCATCGTCGTCTTGCCCGCCCCGTTGGGTCCGAGGAAGCCGAAGAAGTCGCCGTTGCCGACCGTGATGTCGACCGCGTCGACGGCGCGCAGCTTGCCGTAGTCCTTGCCGATCCCGAACGCCTGGACGACGGGAGGCGCGGCGCTCACGACTTGATCAGGTCGCGGTACACGAAGGGGAAGCTCTCCTCGGCGACCGCCTCCGCCCCGGCCGGGGCCGGCTCGGCCACCTCGCGGCGGGCGTCGGTGATCACGTCGTGGTGCGGGGAGAACTTGCAGACCGGGTCGGTCGCCGCGGCGTCGCCGGTCAGCGCCAGCGCCTGGCAGCGGCAGCCGCCGAAGTCCTCGTGCTGGCGGTTGATCGGGCAGGTGCGGCAAGGCTCCTGCATCCAGGAGGTGCCGCGGAAGGCGTTGAACATCTCCGACTCGAACCAGATCTCCTTCAGGCTGCGGTCGCGCACGTTCTCCATCGCGAGGCCGGGGATCGAGGCCGCCGCCTGGCAGGGCAGCACGTCGCCGTTCGGCTGCACGAGGATCGCGTCGGCCGCCCAGCCGCCCATGCACGGCTTCGGCACCTCCTCGTAGTAATCGGGCAGCACCCAGAGGATTTCCATCTTCGGCCCGAGCCGCTCGCGTTCGCGCAGCACGACCTCTTCGCCGTGCTCGAGCTGAGCCCGGGTCGGCATCAGCGCGTCGCGGTTCAGCAGCGCCCAGCCGTGGTACTGCGTGTTCGCCAACTCAAGCCGGCGCGCGCCGAGCCGCTCCGCCATCGCGATGATCGACCCGACCTCGTCGATGTTGCGGCGGTGCAGCACGCAGTTGATCGTCAGCGGGAAGTCGAGCTCCTTGGCCAGCGCCGCCGCCTTCACCTTGCGGTCGAAGGCGATCGTGCCGCCGATCTCGTCGGCGGCCACCGGGTCGGAGTGCTGGAAGCTGATCTGGACGTGGTCGAGCCCGGCCGCGTGCAGGTTTTCCACCCGCCGTTTCGGGAACGGCAGCGCCGAGGTGACGAGGGTCGAGTAGAGCCCCGCCTCGGTCGAGGTGGCGACCAGCTCGACGATCTCTTTGCGCGCCATCGGCTCGCCCCCGGTCAGCGCCAGCTGCAGCACGCCGAGGTCGGCGGCTTCGCGGAAGACCCGCTGCCAGTCCTCCGCCGGCAGCTCGTCCTGGTATTTCCCGGCGCCGATGTCGGTCGGGTTCGAGCAGTACGGGCAGTGCAGCGGGCAGCGGTAGGTGAGCTCCGCGATCAGGAGCAGCGGGTTGCCGATCTTGATCACCTCCGGCTCGATGCCGGGTGCCTCAGCCGTTGGCATCTACTACCAGCCCCCTCTCGCCGATCCCGTCGAGCAGCTCGGAGACGTCGTCCTTCACGTCGGCCCCTTCGTAGCGCTCGCTCGAGCACCGCGGCGACGTCGTCGAGCGAGCGCTCGCCGTCGCACAGCTCGAGCACCTCGACCGCGGTCTCGTTCAGCACCAGCGCCCCCTCCGGGAAGAGCAGCACGTGCTGCTCGCGCACCTTGTCGTGGTGCAGGCGGACGCCGTTGGCGAGCGTGGGATGCGCGAAGGCCATGCGATCAGCCCTCGACCGGCGCCGGCCGGGTGTCGCCGCGGTCGATCGCGTCGAGCTGCGCCCAGAGCAGGTCGCACTTGAAGGAGAGGGCCGCCACCGCTCGCTCCTGGTCGGCGCGGGTGAGGCAGCGCTCCAGGGTCACCCCGAGCGCGTACTGGGCGTCGCGGGGAGCCAGCGTCAGCCGCGAGCGGAAGTACTCGAGCCCGGCCGGGTCGATCCACGGGTAGTGCTCCTCGAGCGCCGCCAGCCGTACCTTGATCGCCCCCGGCCCGAAGAGCTCGGTGAGCGAGGAGGAAACCGCGAAGACCCACGGTTCCTGCCGGCAGAAGTTGACGTAGGCGTCGACCGAGTAGCGCACGCCGGGCAGCACGAGGCGCTCGCTCCGCACCTCGTCGCGGTCGACGCCGAGCGATTCGCCCAGCCGCAGCCACGACTCGATCCCGCCCGAGGACTCGCCCTCGGCCCCGTCGTGATCGATGATCCGCGAGATCCACTCGCGGCGGATCTCCACCTCGGGGCAGTTGGAGAGGATCGCCGCGTCCTTGATCGGGATCGAGCGCTGGTAGTAGTAGCGGTTCGCCACCCAGCGCTGCAGCTCCTCGCGGGAAAGCTCGCCGGCGTTCATCCGCACGTGGAAGGGATGCTGGTCGTGGTAGCGCCCGCCCTGCACACGGAGCGCGGCGACGAACTCCTCCTCGGTCCAGGGGGCCGCGTCCTGATCCAGGCTCGTCGGCGTCGTGGTCAAAGCTCGAACTCCATCCCGTCCTCAGAGATTACGAGGCCGGCCTCCTCGACCAACGATCTCTCCGCCGAATCCGCCAGCAGCATCGGGTTGGTGTTGTTGATGTGCACAAGGGCGACCTCCGCGTCGAGTGCCGCCAGCGCCTCCAAGGTCCCCCCCTCGCCGGTCAGCGGCGCGTGCCCCATCGCCCAGGAATCGCGTTCGCCGAGGCCGAGCGCGACCAGGTCGTCGTGGCGGAAGAAGGTGCCGTCGGCGAGCACCGTGTCGCCCTCGGCTAGGCGGGCGGTGACGGTCGTCGTCGAGCGCCTCGATCGCGGGCACGTAGACCAGCGTCCCGTCGGTCGCCGAGTCGCGCACGGTGAGGCCGATCGCCGAGGGCCCCGGCGCTCCCCCCATATATAGGGGCGCGTCACCGCCGGTGGGGAAGGTCTCGATGCTCAGCGTGGTGCCCTCGAGCGGCGTCGGCGCGCCGGGCTCGAGCGGGCGCCAGTCGACCCCGCAGTAGCTCTCCAGCATCGTCAGCAGCGGGTAGCTGCCGGTCAGCGCGTCGCGCACCTCGACGGTCGAGTAGACGCGCAGCGGGGCGCTCGACTCGCGCAGCAGCAGCAGCCCCGCGGTGTGGTCGATCTCACCGTCGGTGAGGACGACGCCGGCGATCGGGTTGGAGCGCATCCCGGCCGAGCGGTCGGTGGGCAGGTCGGCGAGCTGGCGCAGCAGGTCCGGGGAGGCGTTGACCAGGTACCAGGGGTCCTCGCCGGAGCGGACCACGATCGATGACTGGGTCCGCGGCGTCGCCCGCCCTTCGCGGGCACCGGCGCAGACGGGGCAGTTGCAGTTCCACTGGGGGAAGCCGCCGCCCGCGGCGGAGCCGATGATCCTGGCGCGCATCAGGAGAACCTAGAAGGAGAGAACCGGACCGAGGGAGGCCCGAATTCAACTCACATGTGGACGGCGGGAAGAGATCTCATTCCCCGCGGTCCACATGCGAAGTCGAAACCGTCCTAGCGGGTGTACCGGTAGGCGGTGACCTCGGAAGCGAGCTCGAGCGTCTTGAACGCCGGCTTAGTCCACTTCATAACTGCCTCCTCATCGATGGGGTACTGCTCAGCGGAACTATAGCGACCACTGAAGCGAGTTCAAAATACCGCGGCCCCCCGATTGTCGAGCGCTCTAGACTCGCCCGCGAGATCGAACTGCGGCGCGCGAAATCCACCCCGGCCGGGAGGCGCCGGCGTCCCTGGCTGAAGGTCCTTGGCTGGGCGGCCGTCGTCGCGCTCAGCTGCTTCATCGTCGCCGTCGCCGCGGGGCTGGTCCACGACGACATCAAGGAACCGAAGCGCTACCCGGGGCCGGCGCCGGAAGCCGAACGCATCGCCAACGGCTGGGGCGAACCGGAAACCTTCGTCGGCCAGTACCACGTCCACTTCCTGCGCAACATCGGGCCGACGCGGTCGAACGGCTACGCCGAATTCGCCGGCGAGCGCTTCCGCGAAGGCCAGCTGACGATGTTCATGCGCGAAGTCTACGAGCACCGGCCCCACGTCCCCGGCGGCGTCCTGGTGCTCAACGGGACCACCCACAACCTGGTCCTCTACCTCTCCGACCTCTCCTCCAACGGGCGGGTCCTCTACGCGACCGTGCGCGGCGGCACCTACGAAGGCCCGGCGATCGGCTCGTTCGGCGGGGTGAAGCGCGGCGACCGGATCTTCGGCGGGCTCTCGCTGCGCGGCCTGGCCAACGTCGAAGCCGACTTCTACCGCTACTCGAAGAACCCCGACTCCCGCTCGACCGGCACCTCGACCGGGGCGGGCGGCCCGCCGACTGAAGTGCTCGAATAGGATCTGAAGCGGTGTCAATTCGGGTGAAAGCGCTCCTCATGGCGCTCGGAGTGCTTGCGGCAGCGGTGACGCTGGCGGCCTGCGGTGGCGGCAGCAGCACGATCACCACCGGCGAATACACCGTCAAGCCGCCGGAAATCGAAGACTGGCCGCTCTTCGGCCGCGACACCGACAACACGCGGTTCGCGACCCAGGACGAAATCAACACCGGCAACGTCGGTGAACTCGGCGAAGCCTGGAGCACCGACCTCGGGCCCGACCAGTACCTGATGGAGTCGTTCCCGCTGGTGATCGGCGAAACGATCTTCGTCACCACCTCGACCGACGAGGTGATCGCGCTCGACGCCAAGACCGGCCACACCAAATGGACCTACACGCCGGAAGTCGACTTCTCCCAGTCGACCGGGGTCGGCGGCTACGGGGTCTCGGTCAACCGCGGCGTGGCGGCGGAAAACGGGAAACTCTTCGTCGTCACCTTCGACGACAAGCTGCAGGCGATCAGCCAGAAGACCGGCGAGAAACTCTGGTCCTCGCAGGTCGCCGACCCGAAGACGGGCGCCTACGAGTCGATGGCGCCGAGCGTCTACGACGGCAAGGTCTACGTCGGCGACTCCGGCTCCGAGGACGGGGTGCGCGGCTTCGTCGCCGCCTACGACCAGAAGACCGGCAAAAAGCTGTGGCAGTTCTACACCGTGCCCAAGGCGGGGACCGGCTGGGTGCCGAAGGGCGGCGGTGGCGGCACGATCTACATGCCGCCGACGATCGACGCCAAGACCGGGATCGTCTACGTCGGCACCGGCAACCCGGCGCCGGTGATCATCGGCGACAAACGGCCGGGGAAGAACCTCTACACCGACTCGATCCTCGCCCTCGACGCCAATACCGGCGAACTCCTCTGGTACCACCAGGAGCAGGCGCACGACCTCTGGGACTACGACGCCGAGAGCCCGGTCGTCCTCTTCAACGCCGAAATCGAAGGGCGGCGCCGGCGCGGCGTGGCCGAGGCGGGCAAGAACGGCCTGCTCTTCCTGCTCGACGCCAAAACCGGCAAGAACCTCTTCCCCTCGGTGCCGTTCGTGAAGCGCGACCACTCGCCGCCGACCAAGGACGGGACGCTCGAGTGCCCCGGCGCCGTCGGCGGCTCGCAGTACTCGCCGCTCGCCTACAGCCCGGAAACGCAGGCGGTCTACGTCTCCGGGATCAACCTCTGCATGGTGCTCAAAGTGACCTTCGAAAACCACAACGGCGAGAAAGAGTTCGGCGGCGACCGCGTGGTGCCGGAAGACACCGAAAAGACCGGCACCTTCACCGCCGTCTCGACGATCGACGGCAAGGTGATCTGGAAGCACGACATGCCGACCCCGATGGACGGCGGCGCCACCGCGACCGCGGGCGGCCTCGTCTTCACCGGCGATCAGCAGGGCATCCTCTACGCCTTCGACGCCGAGAGCGGCAAGAACCTCTGGCAGGGCAACCTCAAACTCGCCTTCGGCACCGCCCCGGTCGTCTACTCGATCGACGGCACCCAGTACGTCCTCGTGACGGTCGGCGGAGCCGCCCTAACCGCCTCCGAAGAACTGGGCGAAATCGGCGCCCGAGTGGTGGCGCTGAAGCTGGGCGGCAAGCAGCTGCCGACCGGCCCCGCGCTGAAGTAGCCCCGCCGCCTCAGTGCCCGAGCAGGTAGCGGGCGACGACGAGACCCGCGTGACCATGTTTCGCGTGCAGGTGCAAGGTCACCAGGCGCCCGCGCGAATCGAAGAAGGTGCTGCTCGGACCGTTGAGGGGCAGATCGGGAGTCTTGGTCACCACCCGCCCGTGTGGCCCGAAGCCCATCTCCCATCTTCCGTCAGCGGAGAGCTTCAGCAGGAGCGCCGCCGTTTCTCTCCTCGCGTACGACGTCCCGCCGACGACGATGTCTCCCTGGCGGTCGAGCGCCAAGGAGTCGAGGTGCGTGAACAAGCTGGGGGCGAGGGTCAGGGTGGTATGGCCACCGTCTCCGAAGGACTTGTCGGGCCTGCCGTCGGCACCGATCCGGGTCACTTCCGCCGCGAAGGATTCCTTGCCGAGGCGACCCGGTTCGGCGAGTGCGACGACCGAACCGCCGGGCTCACCGGTCAAGGCGGCGTAGGGACCCGCCAACGCGCCCTGGCTACCGAAGGTCGGCCTGATCCGCCCGGCCGGGGTCAGCTGCCCGATCCCAATCCGGCTCTGCCTCGGTTCGCAGGGGTAAGCGGAGGTCGATCGATAGGTGACGACTCCGGTCGGGCCGACGATCGGTTCGGAGATCACCTCGGCGCCGAGCGGATTTTCGCTCAGCGCCCTGCCCCCGACGAGCCCGTTCTGCCCGAAGCCTGGGTCCGGCCTCCCGTCACTGGCGAAGCGGGCGACGAAGCCTGCGCCGACGCCCTGGGGGGCGAAGTTGTCGTGAATGCAGGATTCGCCGAGCCGGACGATCGCCCCGCCGGTGACGACGATGCTCCCTTCGGGACCGACGGCGATGCCCGTCGCCTGGAGCGCGGGATGCGTTCCCAGGGATTCGCCCGCGGTTCCGGTAGGAGGCGGCAGGCCCAAGTCGGTTTCGACGATCCCGCCTTCGCCGAAGGCAGCATCGAGCCGACCGTCAGGCAGGACCCGGAACATGCGCAGGACACCGGGCTGGAACGCCCGGCCGCCGTTTTCGAGGTAGGGGCTGGGATTTTCAGATGCCGGGAAGAGCGAGGTCCCTAAGATCAGAAGCCGGCCTTGCGGGTCCACGGTCAGGCCGTCGAGCTGGAAGCCGTTGGCGCCCGCCGCCGGGAACCGAAGCGAGCCGGAGGCGCCGAACGCCCCGGCAGGACGCCCGCGACCGCCGAGGATCTGGACCGTGAACCCGCCACTGACGAGGAGCTTCCCGCCGGAGCTGGCGCTTCCGAGCGTGGTGAACGCGGATCCCGACCGGAGCCTGAGCAGGCCACCGTCGCCGAAGCTGGGGTCGAGAACCGCGCCCGCCTTCGCCTTGTCAGGTCCCGACGGGACCGCTGCGATGGCGCCCGCCACCGGAGACGTCGAGATGGCCAAGCCGATCAACCCGATCACCAGGGTCAAGAGGATCCGTTCAGGGCGAGGACTCATATCTCCTCAAACACCGACGGCTCCCGGGGTTGCGATTCGAACGACACGATCGCGGTCGGACCCATCAGCACGGCCCAACCGTGCAGGCCAGCCCTCCGGCAAGTTTCCTGAACGTTTCCCAAGCAGGCCGCGGGAAGCCGGTATTGGTCAGGAGACCGGAGTGTTGGTCCCATTGTTCTCCGGGGATGTCCCGGATGTTGTAGTAGATGGCGTGTGCGACTTTCAGGCTGGTCTGGCTGCGCTCAAGCATCGAGAAGGTCGCCTGCACGAGCAACGCCTGCTCTTGCACGGTTACCGGCGGGTGGGTCGGGTCGGGTTTGCCTTCGAGTTCCGCTCTCACGGGGAACCCCAGCTCGGTGACCCAGATCGGCTTGCGCGCGCCGAGTTCTTCTTCCGCCTGGTCCTGCAGACCGCTGATCATCGCCTTGATTTCGTCTCTGACGTGCTTGGCGTCGGCTTCGTTTTCGGGGGCGTGCGCCCGTTCGGGGAATTCACCCGCTTTTTTGACCGGCTTGCGGGTTTTGAAGACATACGGATGCAGGCTGATGCCTTCGTAGTACGGTTTTTCGAATTCGTCTTCTTTCAGTTTTCCGTTGAACAGTTCGAGGAACGTCTCGGGCGTCAGATGCCCTTTGGGACCCAGGGGCCCGCTCAGGGGGTTTTTCCCCCTTTTCTTTCGCTGTTCGGGCGTCAGGTTCAGGATGTCAGGTACCACCAGGAGCAGGCGCACGACCTCTGGGACTACGACGCCGAGAGCCCGGTCGTCCTCTTCAACGCCGAAATCGAAGGGCGGCGCCGGCGCGGCGTGGCCGAGGCGGGCAAGAACGGCCTGCTCTTCCTGCTCGACGCCAAAACCGGCAAGAACCTCTTCCCCTCGGTGCCGTTCGTGAAGCGCGACCACTCGCCGCCGACCAAGGACGGGACGCTCGAGTGCCCCGGCGCCGTGGGCGGCTCGCAGTACTCGCCGCTCGCCTACAGCCCGGAAACGCAGGCGGTGTACGTCTCCGGGATCAACCTCTGCATGGTGCTCAAAGTGACCTTCGAAAACCACAACGGCGAGAAAGAGTTCGGCGGCGACCGCGTGGTGCCGGAAGACACCGAAAAGACCGGCACCTTCACCGCCGTCTCGACGATCGACGGCAAGGTGATCTGGAAGCACGACATGCCGACCCCGATGGACGGCGGCGCCACCGCGACCGCGGGCGGCCTCGTCTTCACCGGCGATCAGCAGGGCATCCTCTACGCCTTCGACGCCGAGAGCGGCAAGAACCTCTGGCAGGGCAACCTCAAACTCGCCTTCGGCACCGCCCCGGTCGTCTACTCGATCGACGGCACCCAGTACGTCCTCGTGACGGTCGGCGGAGCCGCCCTAACCGCCTCCGAAGAACTGGGCGAAATCGGCGCCCGAGTGGTGGCGCTGAAGCTGGGCGGCAAGCAGCTGCCGACCGGCCCCGCGCTGAAGTAGCTCAGGCCTCAGGACCCGAGCAGGAAGCGGGCGAGAAGGTAGCCGCCTGCGGGCTGCCCGGGCGCGGTGATCGTGGCCGCGAGCAGCAACCGACCCTGAGGGTCCAGGGTCGCGGCGGTGGCACCCACTTCGACCGTGCCGGGGACGCGGTCGCGGATCCAGCCTTTATTGCCGAAGGAACGATCGGGATGCCCGTCGGGAAGCAGCCGGGCGACCACGAGCGTTGAGGGCTTCGCGTTCTTCGAGTTCAGGCCCGGGAAGGGGCCACCCCGGCCGGCGAAGCCGGCGAGCACGATGCGGCCCTTGGCATCGATCCCGACCGGCCTGAGCTGGGCCCCCGCTTCCGCGGGCAGGCGCACCTTCGCGGTACCGTCGTTGCCGAAGCTGCCGTCGGGGCGCCCCGAAAGGCCGACGCGGACGATCTGAAGCGTGCGACCGGAACGGTGACTGAGGACCATCGTCCCCGATGGAGTGACGAAGTCGAAGCCGAGGTTTCGGTCGAGGGTGGCGGTGCCGTTGGAACCGAAGCCTCCGAGCCGTTTGCCGTTCGCGCCCAGGCGGGCAAGGGCGGTCCCGGGACGGCAGTTCAGTTCCGGGTGGAGGTAGTTACCGAGCCCGAGCGCCGGGCGGCCGGCTACGTCGATCCCGAGTCCGGGAGCCCCGGTCGAGCCCGGGATCGGCGCCAGGCCCTTTTCCCCGAAGGAGCGTTCGACGGCCCCCGCTTCGGTCAGCCGCACCACCCCGCCGGAGTAGTAGGTGACCGCACCCGCGTTGCAGCCGAGTTCGATCGCCGCGGCGCCGACCACGAACACGGGCCGGTTCCGCGAGTCGACCGTGCCCGCCGTGGCGGCGGTCAAGGGGAACTTGGCGTGGAGCTGGGAGCGCACTCCGAAGGAGGAGCGGACGAAGCCGCCGCCGGCGCCGAAGGCCGGGTCGAGCTTGCCCTCCTGGTCGAACCGCAGGACGACCGCTTCGGATGCGGTCGCGGTCTGGTTTTCGCTGGTCCGGGGGATCGGATAGACGTGGCTCGAGTCGGACTGGCGACCGAACACGACCAGGCGACCCGCCCCGTCGACGACGAAGCTGCTCGGCAGGAGCGAGCGCTGCGCCACCCCTTCGGCGATCGGATCGGGAGTCAGCGTGAGCTTCCCCCCGTGCCGAAGACCGGATCGGCGGTTCCTTCCGGACCGAAGCGCACGAGGTAACCGGAGAGAGCGCCGACTACCGCCGAGCCGTCGGGCCCGACCCCGAGTCCGACCCCTGCCCGCCCCGCCGTTTCTAGCGGCGTCATCGCGATCCCCGCTTCACCGAAGCTCGGGTCGAGTCCCGCGGCCGACGCCGAACCGGCCGCCAGGCAAACCGAGATCATCAACGCCCCGAGGATTCCGCCAACGCACCGCATCGAAAGTCTCATACCCAGACAACCCCCGAGTGGTGCGGACGGATCGCCTTGCAGGCGCTAGACCGCTTCGGTCGAGTCCGGTTCTTCGCCGCGCTGGAGGCGGGAGTGGAAGCGGCCGTAGGCGAAGTAGATCGTCAGGCCGATGATCATCCAGATGCCGAAGCGCAGCCAGGTGAGGGCTTCGAGGTAGGTCATCAGGAAGACGCAGAGGGCCATCCCGATCAGCGGGAAGAGCGGCACCAGGGGAACGCGGAAGCCGCGTTCGAGGTCGGGCTTGGTGCGGCGCAGGACGATCAAGCCGGCGTTGACCAGGAAGAAGGCGAAGAGGGTGCCGATGTTGACCAGCTCGGCGAGGTCTTCGAGCGGCACGAAGGCGGTCAGCACGCCGGCCAGGACGCCGAAGGCGATGGTGATGAAGATCGGCGTCTGGCGTGAGGACAGGGTGGCGAATTTGCGCGGCAGGAGGCCGTCGCGGCACATCGCGAACATGATCCGCGTCTGGCCGTAGAAGATCGTCAGCACGACGCTGGCGATCGCCACCAGGGCACCGACGTCGATCAGCGCCGCGCCCCACGAGTAGCCCGCCCCGGCGTCGAGGGCGAAGGCAAGCGGCGCCGGGTTTTCGGCCAGTTCGTCGGAGGGGACGATCGAGGTCGCGACGAGGCCGACGAGGATGTAGATCACGGTCACGATCAGCAGCGAGCCGATGATCCCCCGCGGCATGTCGCGCTGCGGGTCCTTGACCTCCTCGGAGGCGGTCGAGACGGCGTCGAAGCCGATGTAGGCGAAGAAGATCAGCGCCGCCGCGTCGACGATGCCGTTGAAGCCGCCGGTCGAGAACGGCGAGAGGTTGCCGCCGTTGAAGGCGGTCGCGCCGAGGACGATGAAGACGCCGAGCACGGCGACCTTGAAGGCGACCATGAAGGTGTTGACACGGGCGCTCTCGCGCACCCCGTAGAGCAGCAGCAGGGTCGCCGCGATGACCAAGAACGCCGAAGGTAAGTTGACGCTGCCGCCACTCGCGCCCGGGGCTTCTGAGATCGCGGTCGGTAACCCGCCGCCGGTGAGGTGGCCGAGTAAGTCGTTCAGGTACTGGCCCCAGCCGGAGGCGATCGCGGCGATCGAGAGGCCGTACTCGAGGATCAGGTCCCAGCCGATGATCCAGGCGATGATCTCGCCGAGGGTCGCGTAGATGTAGGTGTAGGCGCTGCCCGAGACCGGCACCGCGGAGGCCAGCTCGGCGTAGCTGAAGGCGGAGAAGAGGGCGGTCACGCCGGCGAGGACGAAGCTGAGGATGATCGCCGGCCCGGTGTCCCCGATCGCCTCGCCGATGATCACGAAGACGCCGGTGCCGATCGTACCCCCGATCCCGAGGGCGACGATGTCTAACGCGCCGACGCCTTTCTTCAGCTGCTCATTACGGTCTTCGGTCTCCGCGATCAACCGCTCCGGCGACTTGGTCGCGAACGGCTTGCGAAGTAGGGTTCCGGCCTCCATACGACTCCCTTACCCAATCTTTATGTTGCTCACCCTCGCTTAATCTCCGGTGATGCGGAACTTCGACTGGGCCCGACCTCCGGAGGACCGGCTCGGCGCGGTCGTCCCGCTCGACTTTGAGCCCCTGGCCGGCGAGGGCGTGGCGATGGCGCTCACCCACCTGACGGTCTATCCGTGTGGCTTCGAGTTCGGCTTCACCGCGGTGACCGCGGCGGACCCCGGCGAGCTCTGCGCCGCCGGGATCGAGGTCGCCCGCGAGCGCGACGAGGATCCAATCGGCCTGTCGCTCCACTTCGGCGTCGAGTTCGCCGACGGGCGCCGCGCCGACGACCACAGCCCCTGGATCTCGATCAACGGGCCGTCGCGGGTGCCGCCCGGGTTCCCGCGGCAGATGCCGCCCGACCCGGAGACCGAAATCTTCATCCGCGGCGGTGGCACCTCGCCGCTGCCCCACCGCTATCCGGGCAGCGCCTACGTCTGGCCGCTGCCGCCGCCGGGGCCGCTCACCTTCTGGCTCGGCTGGCCCGCGGCGGGGCTGCCGGTGACGCCGCTGCGGATCGACGCGGCCGCGATCCTCGACGTCGCCGGCAGCGACGCGGCCCTCTGGGAGGGGCCGTGAAGGCGCCCGGATCGGAGGCGGGCTGGATCCAGCCCGATTGGCACGGCCCCGCCGACGACTGGATCGGCGGCGTGCTGCCCTTCAACGTCGTCGTCGCGCGGGGCGAGCGCGGCGCGATCCTGGCTCGCGACCTCGCCGTCTTCCCCAGCGGGATCACCTTCACCTTCCACGCTCTCGCCCGCAGGTCCCGCGGTGAATCGATCCCCGACCCCGAGGTGACCGGGATCCGCTTCGGCTTCGAGTTCGCCGACGGCCGGCGGGCCGAGCTCGACGCCCCGGTCGGCGGGCCCGGCGGCTTCACCCTCCGCGGCCACCAGGAAGGCGACGCCCGCAGCCCTGACCCGTCCCGGAACATTGTCCTCAACGTCTGGGGCGGCGGCAGCAGTCCCGAGTGGATCCGTTGGCGCTGCTTCCTCTGGCCCCTTCCGCCGGCCGGCGATCTGCGCCTCTTCGGCGCCTGGGAGGAGGCCAAAGTGGCCCCTCAGGAGGCACTGATCGAGGCCGCCGACCTCGCCGACGCCCGCGCTCGCGCCCGCCGCCTTCCGCGGTTCTTTTTGGGCGTATAGCGGGGATTTCGAGCCACGCAGGGGTCCTCTTGGACCGCTGGATAAACGCCCGCGCGAGTTTTGTGACGAGCCGACAGACCCGCCGAGGCCCAGAATTCGAGATCATGGTGTGATGCCCGGCCCTACCCCCAGTTCAGACCCGTACCCTCGCGGGAGAGCTTCTTGCGGCGTTGGCTTCATCGCCGACCTCTCCGGCAACCCCACGCACGAGTGCGTCCGACGCGGCGTCGAATGCCTGGTCAACATGGATCACCGCGGCGCCGAGGGGGCCGACGAGAAAACCGGCGACGGCGCCGGGATCATGATGCAGCTGCCCGATCGCCTGCTGCGCTCGATCTGGCCCGAGCTCCCCGAGCCCGGCCGCTACGGCGTGGCGATGTGCTTCCTCCCCCACGACCCGGTCCGCCGGGCGGCGCTGGAAGCGGTGCTCGAGGACACCTGCATCGGCCGCGGCCTGCGCGTGATCGGCTGGGACGACGTGCCGACCGACCCCTCCTGCCTCGGCGAGGTTGCCCGCGACGCGATGCCGGTGATCCGCCGCCTGGCCGTCGCCGCCGACCGCTTCGACGGTGACCGCGAGGCGCTCGAGCGGCGCCTCTACGTCTGCCGCCGGGCGGCCGAGAAGTCGAGCGGCGGCGACCTCAAGATCATGTCCTTCTCCGCCCGCACGATCGTCTACAAGGGGATGCTCCGCGCGCTCCAGCTCGAAGACTTCTACCCGGAGCTGAAAGACGACCGCACCGAGTCGGCGCTGGCGCTGATGCACTCGCGCTTCTCCACCAACACCTTCCCCAGCTGGGAGCTCGCCCACCCCTACCGGATGGTCGCCCACAACGGCGAGGTCAACACGCTGACCGGCAACCGCAACTGGATGCGGGCGCGCGAAGGCGCGATGCGCTCGGAGCTGCTCGGCGACGAGCTCGCCGCGGTGCTGCCGGTGGTCGACGTCGAAGCCTCCGACTCGGCCTCGATCGACGCGGTGGTCGAGCTCCTGGTCCGCGCCGGTCGCACCCCGGCCCACGCGCTGAAGCTGCTCGCCCCGGAGGCGTCGGCGGGCCGCGAGGCGGTCACCCCGGAGGAGCAGGGCTTCATCGACTTCCACTCGCTGCTGATGGAGCCCTGGGACGGGCCCGCGGCGATCGCCTTCTGCACCGGCTCCGCCGTCGGCGCGACGCTCGACCGCAACGGCCTGCGCCCCGGCCGCTGGCTGCAGACCCGCGACGGTTGGGTCGTCTGCGCCTCGGAGGCGGGCACGGTCGCGATCGACCCCGCCGACGTGGTCCGCCGTGGCCGGCTCGAACCGGGGACGATCCTGGTCGCCAACATCGAGAAAGGCGAGCTGGAAGTGGACCGCGCGGTCGAGCGCCGGCTCGCCGCCCGCCACGACTACGGCGCCTGGCACGCCGAACACACCCTGGACTTCGACCAGGTCCCCGAGGTCGAGGCGCCGCCGGCGCCGGAGACGCCGCTGCGCGAGCGCCAGCTCGCCTTCGGCTACGACCAGGAGGACCTGAAAGTGGTGATCGGGCCGCTGGTCAAGGCGGGCAAAGAGCCGACCGGCTCGATGGGCTCCGACGCCGCGATCCCGGCCCTCTCGAACCAGTCCCCCTCGCTCTTCTCCTACTTCAAGCAGCTCTTCGCCCAGGTCACCAACCCGGCGATCGACCCGGTCCGCGAGGAGGTCGTGATGAGCCTCAAGGTGGCGCTCGGCCGGCACGGCGACCTGCTCACCGACGGCCCCGGCGACAGCTGCTGCCTGCTGCTCGACCGGCCGGTCCTCGGCGACGGCGAGCTGGCCTCGATCCGGGCGCTCGAGCACCCGGTGCTGCGCTCCCACACCCTCGACGCGACCTGGCCGCGCGAGGACGGTGCCGGCGGCCTCGCCGCGGCGCTGGAGCGGCTCTGCGCGACCGCGGTCGACGCGGTCGACGCCGGCGCCACGATCCTGGTCATCTCCGACCGCGCCACCGGCCCCGGCCGGGCGACGATCCCGACCCTGCTGGCGACCGCCGCGGTCCACCACCGCCTCGTCCGCGCCGGCCGTCGCCTGCGCACCTCGATCATCTGCGAGACCGGCGAAGCGCGTGAGACGCACCACATCGCCTGCCTGGTCGGCTTCGGCGCCGAGGCGATCAACCCCTACCTGATGCTGGAGAGCGCCCGCGAGCTGGTCGACGAGGACCCGGAACCGAAGCTGATCAAGGCGCTCGACGCGGGGCTCCTGAAGGTGCTCTCGAAGCTCGGCATCTCGACCGTCTCCTCCTACCGCGGCGCCCAGGCCTTCGAGGCCGTCGGGCTCGACCGCAAGTTCATCGACAACTGGTTCCGCGGCACCCACTCGCGGCTCGGCGGGATCGGGATCGAGGAGCTGGCGATCGAGGCGCTGGAGCGTCACGACCGCGCCTGGCCGGGGAGCGAATGGCCGCTGCTGCCGGTCGGCGGGCTCTACGCCTGGCGCCGCGACGGCGAGAAGCACGGCTGGAACCCTGACACGGTGACCCTGCTGCAGGCCGCCGCGCGCGCTGACAACGGGGGCGGGCCGGTCGCCTACGAGGCCTTCCGCGACCAGGTCGACGGCGAACAGCGCGGGCTCACCCTGCGCGGGCTGATGCGCCCGGTGGCCGACCGCGTGCCGGTGCCGATCGAGGAGGTCGAGCCGGCGCAGGAGATCGTCAAACGCTTCTCCACCGGGGCGATGAGCCTCGGCTCGCTCTCGCCCGAGGCGCACGAGACGCTGGCGATCGCGATGAACCGCCTCGGCGGCCGCTCGAACACGGGCGAGGGCGGCGAGGACCCGCGCCGCTACGTCCCCTACCCCAACGGCGACACCCGCCGCTCGGCGATCAAGCAGGTCGCCTCGGGGCGCTTCGGGGTGACGATCGGCTACCTGATGCAGGCCGACCAGATCCAGATCAAGGTCGCCCAGGGCGCCAAGCCGGGCGAGGGTGGCCAGCTGCCGGGATCAAAGATCGACCGCTACATCGGCGAGCTGCGCTTCTCGACCCCGGGGGTCGAACTGATCTCGCCGCCGCCGCACCACGACATCTACTCGATCGAGGACTTAAAGCAGCTGATCTACGACCTGCGCTGCGCCAACCCGAAGGCCGAGATCTCGGTCAAGCTCTGCGCCGAGGCCGGGGTCGGCACGGTCGCCGCGGGCGTGGTCAAGGCGGGCGCCGATCACGTCACCGTGGTCGGCCATGACGGTGGCACCGGCGCCGCCGCGCTCTCCTCGATCCATGGCGCCGGGATCCCCTGGGAGATGGGGATCGCCGAGACCCAGCGGGTGCTGGCCGAGCAGGGCCTGCGCGGCCGCGTCGTGCTGCAGACCGACGGCGGGATGAAGACCGGCCGCGACGTGATCGTCGCCGCGATCCTCGGCGCCGAAGAGGTCTCCTTCTCGACCGCCCCCTTGATCGCGACCGGCTGCATCATGATGCGGGTCTGCCACCTGAACACCTGCCCGGTCGGGATCGCCACCCAGGACCCGGAGCTGCGCAGCCGCTTCACTGGCACCCCGGAGCACGTCATCAACTACCTGATCCAGGTCGCCGAGGACACCCGTCGCTGGATGGCCTCGCTCGGGGTGCGGACCTTCGACGAGCTGGTCGGCCAGGTCGAGCTGCTGGAGCGCGACCCGGCGGTCCCCGGCGGCAAGGCCTCGAAAATCGACCTCTCCGACGTGCTGCGGGCGCCCGCGATCGCCGCCGACGCGCCGCGGCGCAAGGTCGAACCGGGCCCGGGCGCGCCGACGACGCTCGACCACGCGCTGATCGAGGAAGCGGCGCCGGCCCTGGAGCGCGCCGAGGCGGTCTCGCTGCGCTGGCCGATCCGCAACGTCGACCGCACCGTCGGCGGCATGCTCTCCAACGCGGTGATCGCCGCCCACGGCGAAGTCGGGCTGCCGGTCGACACGATCGAGGTCGAGCTCGAGGGCTCGGCCGGGCAGTCGTTCGGCGCCTGGCTGGCGCCGGGGGTCTCGCTCACACTGCGCGGCGAGGCGAACGACTATGCGGGCAAGGGCCTCTGCGGCGGGATCGTCGCGGTGCGCCCGTTCCCGACCGCCAACGTGCCCGCCGAGGCCCAGGTGATCGTCGGCAACACCGTCCTCTACGGGGCGACCGGCGGCCGTGCCTTCTTCCGCGGCCTCGCCGGCGAGCGCTTCGCGGTGCGGAACTCCGGCGCCTCGGCGGTGGTCGAGGGAGTCGGCGACCACGGCTGCGAGTACATGACCGGCGGGGTCGTCGTCGTCCTCGGCCCGACCGGCCGTAACTTCGCTGCCGGGATGAGCGGCGGGATCGCCTACGTCCTCGATCCCGACGGGAGCTTCGAGCGCCACTGCAACATGGCGCTGGTCGACCTCGAGAAGGTCACCGAGCCCGAAGAGGCCGGCGAACTGCAGGACCTGATCGCCGAGCACGCGCGCCGCACCGGCTCGCCGCTGGCCGAGCAGCTGCTGAGCGAATGGGACGCGCGGCTGGCCGACTTCACCAAAGTGATGCCGCGCGACTACCGCCGGGCGCTGGAAATGAAGCTGCAGGAAGAAACCGCCGAATGGCGGGCCGCGATGGGCGTGCAGGCGGCGAGCTGATGCCACGGAACGCACGGGGTTTCCTCGAGATCGAGCGGGTCGAGCAGCCCGAGCGCGAGCCGCAGGCGCGGATCGCCGACCACGCCGACCTGCACGAGCGGCTCGGCCCGGACGAGCTCGCCCGCCAGGGCGAGCGCTGCATGGGCTGCGGCATCCCCTTCTGCCTCAACGGCTGCCCGCTCGGCAACCTGATCCCGGACTGGAACGGGCTGGTCGCCGAAGACGAATGGCGCGGCGCGATCGCCCAGCTGCACGCGACCAACCCCTTCCCCGAGCTGACCGGGCTGATCTGCCCGGCGCCCTGCGAATCGGCCTGCGTGCTGGAGATCAATTCGGACCCGGTGACGATCAAGCAGATCGAGCTCTCGATCGTCGAGCGCGCCTGGGCGGAGGGCTGGATCGTGCCCAACCCGCCGGCGATGCGCAGCGGCCGCAAGGTCGCCGTGATCGGCTCCGGCCCGGCCGGGATGGCCGCCGCCGCGGACCTGAACAAGGCCGGCCACACGGTCGTCGTCTACGAGCGCGACGAGGCGCCGGGCGGGCTGAACCGCTTCGGCGTGCCGGACGCCAAGCTCCCCAAGGACGTGATCGACCGGCGGATCAAGGTGATGGAAGAAGAGGGGATCGAGTTCGCCTGCGGCGTCGACGTCGGCGGCGCGGTCGACCCCAGGGAACTGCTGGCCGGCATCGACGCGCTGGTGGTCGCGACCGGGGCGCGGGTGCCGCGGGCGCTCGAGGTCCCCGGCGCCGACCTGCCCGGCGTGCTGCCGGCGATGACCTACCTCTACGCGCGCAACCGCGCGGTCGCCGCCGGCTCCGCCGACGCGGGCGACGAGCCGACCGCGGCGGGCAAGGACGTGGTCGTGATCGGCGGCGGCGACACCGGCGCCGACTGCATGTCGAACGCGCTGCGCGAGGGAGCCAAGAGCGTCACCCAGCTCGACACCTACCCCGCCCCGGCGGGCTCGCGGCCGCGGGAGATCGCCGGCTGGCCGCTCTCGCCGCGCCGGCTGCCGACCCACTACGCGCTCGACGAGGGCGGCGAGCGGCGCTCGGCCGTCGCGGTCACCGCGATCGCCGAGGAGGGCGGCTTCGCCGCCGGGGTCGAGGCGGTCCGCGTCGATGCCGCCGACCGCACCAAGCCCCTGCCGGACGGCGAGATCCGCCTCCCCGCCGACCTCGTCCTGGTCGCGATCGGCTTCACCGGGCCGGAAACCCAGCTGCTCGACGCGCTCGGCGTCACCCGCACCGAGGACTCCGGCGTCGGCCACCACGCCACCGACGTGCCCGGCGTCTTCGCCGCCGGCGACGCGCGCATGGGCGCCCGCCTCACCGTCACCGCGATCAACGACGGGCGCGCCAGCGCCCGCGCGGTCGACGCCTGGCTCGCCACCCGCGTCTGATCCTCCCGCCGCCACGGCCTCCCGTCCCGAAGCTGATTCAGGCGCGGCAGCGTCGGGTAGAAAACCGGATGGACCCAATCGGCAGAGAACTGAATCCCGAGGAGCGCAGCGTTCTCATCGTGCTCCTGCAAGAGGGCCGTGGAGCCCAAGACCGCACCGCCTCCGGCGTTGCCATGGCGCTCGAACGAGACCCGGTCGACGTCGCCGGCGTCCTCACCCGGCTCGAGCGCGACGGACTCACGCAGAGCGCCCCGGCCGCCGCGAGCAGTGGCACGATGTGGAGCGCCACCGGCGCCGCCTCGCAGGTGCTCTAGCGAGCAGGCAGCCCGAGCATCACGAGGCGCACCAGGCGCCCAGAGGCGCACTTCAGGCGCCGGTATACCTGGGTATACTCGGACGACGATGGCGAAAGTCATGGTCTCCCTCCCCGACGATCTCCTCTCCGAGGTCGATGCCGAGGCTCGGCGCACCGGCACGACCCGCAGCGCGATCATGCGCGAGTTCGCCGGGATCGCTCTGCGACGACGGCGGGAGGGCCGGGCGGCGGCGATGCGGGCGTTGCTCGACGACGTCTCCCCGCACGGCGGACGGGCAGCCGAGCGGGTCAAGGAGACCCGGCCGGAGCCGTGACCACCGTGCTCCTCGACGCGAGCGTCCTGCTCGCCGCCTTCGATCCCGACGACGACAATCACCAGGCGGCGCGCGAGCTGCTGGAAGACGAGGAGACCGCCCTCGCCACCCTCGATCTCGCCCGCTACGAGGTGACGAACGTCGCCGTGCGGGCGTGGCGGACGCCGGAGTCGGTGGCCCCGCTGCTCAGCGCGATCGACCGCGTCGCCGAGGACGGCGGCGTCCTCACCTCCGGAACCTCCTTGCTGACCCGGGCGGCGGAGCTCGCCGAGCGGCACACGATCTCCACCTATGACGCCGCCTACGCGGCGGCCGCCGCCGAATCCGGCCTGCGCCTGATCAGCTGCGACAAGCGCGATCTGGTCTCACGCGGCCTCGCCTCGCTGCCGGCGGACGCGCGCACGGATTGAGCAGAGCTGCCCCTCGCTCATCGGCACGCGTAAAGCCCTGATCAGGGGCTGACGCGGAGGGCGACGCGGGCTGCCTTCTTGTGCGGGCCGCCGGATCCCGGCGCTTTGACGTAGAAGGTGACGACGACCTTGAAGGCCTTGTAGGCGCCCTTCAGCTCGAAGGGGATCGCCCGGTAGGCGATCGGCTTCTTTTTCCCTCAGGCACTGCTGCCCGTGGAAGGAGAGCCCGTAGATCTTCTGGCAGACCTTGACCGCCCGCTTGCCGACGGTGCTGTCGGAAGACGAAGGTCGCGCGGGCGTGTTCGGGGCGGTCGAAGTGGCAGTGCTTCGCCGGCGCGAAGGGCTTGCTGGTCGCGCAGGAGGCGTAGGTGTTGACGTCCGGCTTCGCCGCGGGCGCCGCCGCGGCCCCGAAGGCGGCGGTGACGATGGCCCGGCGGGGCTACTTGCCGTTGCGCTCGCGGTGCTTGCAGCCCGGCCAGCAACAGGGGCGGCGCATGCCTTCCTCGAGCTCTTCGCGGGTGCGGCGGATGCGGCGCTCGCGGGTCGCCTCCTGCTTGGCGTCCTCGACCCAGCAGATGAACTCGTTGCGGGCCAACGGCGTGATGTCGAGCCAGGCGGCGAGCGCGTCGTCGCTGCCGCTCAGACCCTCGCTCAGGTCGGTGGGCAGCTCGTGGACGACGCCTCCCGGGAGCTTCTGGGCTTTCGTCGCCTCCGCCATCGGACGAGCGTATCTCCCTACGCTTCGCTCAAGAGTCTGTGTGTTTACTTTCGGTCCCGTAGGGACCAGAAGTCGACGCGGAGAATCTTGATCGGTCGCGCCCAGCTAGTTTGGCGCCGATGCCGATCCGCGCCGTCACCTTCGACTTCTGGAACACGATCGCCGCCGAACCGGCGCGCGGGGCGATGCGCGAGGCCCGCCACGCCGCGGTGCTCGCCGCCTGCGAATCGCTGGGGCTGGAGCACACCGCCGAGCGGGTCGACGCGAGCGTCGCCGAGGTGATCCGCAGCCGCGAGGCCTCCTGGGCCGAAGGCGTCCACCTCTCCCCCGCCGAAGGCGCCGAGCGCCTCGCCGACGCGCTGGAGCTTGACGCCGCCGCGCGAGCGACGGTCGCCGAGGCCTTCCTCGGCGCCGGGCGCGGCGTCCCGCTCACCCTCGCCCCGGAGATCGGCGCGACCCTCGAGCGCCTCAGCGGCGCCGGCCTCGCCCTCGGGATCGTCTGCGACGCGGGCTTCACCGGCGGTGCGATCCTGCGCGCCTTCCTCGCCGACCAGGGCCTCCTCCCCTACTTCTCCGGCTGGGGCTTCTCCGACGAGGTCGGTACCTACAAGCCGGCGCCGGAGATCTTCGCCGCCGCCCTCGGGATGCTCGGCGCCGCGCCCGCCGACGCCCTCCACATCGGCGACCTGCGCCGCACCGACGTCGCCGGCGCCCGCGCCTTCGGCATGGCCAGCGTGCGCTACCGCGGCCTCGCCGACGATCCCGAGCCCGGCCCCGAGGCCGACTTCGTCATCGACGACCACCGCGAGCTGCCGGACCTCGTCGCCACGATCGACTGAGCGCCGCCGCTGCTGGCACTGGTGCCCGACGGCCCGTTCGTAGAGCGGCCCGGCGGCTGAGATCAGGCCGGATTCAATCCGGCGCGCCGGCGCCCCAGAGGGCGTCCGAGCTCCAGGGCGGGACGACCACGGTGTCCGGATCGGTGCCCCGCGCGTCGGCCCAGGCCGCGGCGAGCGATTGGAGGCGGACGGTCATCGGCAGCTGGGCCAGCAGGGGATGGACGCCGTCGGGGGCGACGAAGCCACCGACCGTGCAGCCGGCCGCGGCGCCCGCCCGCAGCAGGGCCGAGCTGAGCCCCGACTCGTCGCCGCGCGGGTCGACCGCGAGCATCAGGTCCTGCGGGCCGAGCAGCTGCGCCGAGCCGTGGAGGAGGTACTCGGACTCGAAGCCCTCGGCCGCGACGCGGGCCGCCTCGCGCAGCTTCAACGCCCCCTCCCGCGCGGTCACCGCGTTCGGCCCGGCGCCGAAGACGACGGCCAGCCGGGGCGGCGGGTCGAACCGCGCCACCTCGGCCGCGGCAGCGGCGTCGACCAAGTCGGGCATCGCGGCGAGATCGGCCTCGCCGAGCTCGGTCGAGCCCAGCGCGACGGCGAGGCGGGCGAGCGTGAGCAGAGCGGCCAGGTAGCTCGCGGTGTAGGTCTCCGAGCGCTCCGGCGGAGCGACCTCGAGCGCCTCCGGCCAACCCTTCCCGGTCGCGGTGACGCTGACCAGGCGAGCGCCCGCGGCGTGGGCCAGCTCCCGAGCCCGGCGGGCGAAGGCGGTCTCGGTGGTGTGGCTGATCACGATCACCGCGTCCTCGGCGCGCACCTCCCCCACCCGCGAGCAGAACGCCGCCGAGGAGGTCGGCCGAGCGTCGACGCCGGCGGTGGCGAGCATCAGGGCACCGAGCTGGGCAGCGTGCTCGCTCGTCCCCGTCCCCACCAGCCAGACCCGCGCGGCGCCTTCGAGCTCGCCGAGGGCCGCCTGCAGATCGACCTCGAGGGCCCCGCGGAGAACCTCACCCTGCCCGGCGATGGTCTCGGCGAGCGCGCTCATCGGGCGCCCCTCGGCCGCCGGCCCTGCCCGATCCCGGCGCTCTCGGTCACGCCGCGGATCCTAGCCCCGGGCCGGGGGCGCTCGGTGGGCGACGGCGGCGCCTTGCCGGGCGCACGGCCTCATTCGATCGAGAGCGGGACGCCGGCGCCGATCCGGCGCGCCAGCCAGGTGATCGCGCGCCGGGAGAGGCGGACGCAGCCGTGCGAGGCGGCGGTGCCGAGCGAGCCGCTCAGGTTGCCGGTGCCGTGCAGGGCGATCTGCCCGGGGCCGCCGTCGAATTCCTGCAGGGCGTCGGAGCGGGCGCTGGTCGCCAGGGCGAACGGGGCGCCCGACGCGCTCGGCGAGAGCCGCAGCGCCTCCTCGACGAAGAAGCTTCCCCGCGGGGTCGGGGTCGAGGCCTTGCCGACGATCGCGGGGAATTCGCGCACCGCGCGGCCGGCGCGGAAGACGACCACCCGCCGCCGCGAGAGCGAGACGACGATCCGCCACGGGGTCGAGGTCGACCTGGTGCGGCCGGCCTCGATCCAGCCGGTGTGGCCGTTGGGCCGACCCGGCAGGCGCACCCGCAGCCAGGCGCCGTTGCGCCCGCCCCGACCGAGCACCGGCAGCACCGTCCTGACGTGGGTCAGCGGACGGCGGCCGGCCACCGCTTCGATCCGGCGGGCGTCGCCGTTGGGCGCCCGCCGGGCGACGTGGGGGCCGAGCAGCACGACCAGCGGCTGCGCCACCCATGGCCTCGGCGTGGGAGCGGGCGCCGCCGTGGCGAGGCCCCCACCGCCGATCGCCAGCAACGCCAGGCCCGCCACGACCCCGGCGCGGAGCGCACGGGGCCGCGACCTGGGCCGGCGGCCGATCATCCGGTGAACTGCGAGGGACCGTGGTGCGGGTGGAGCACCGGGGTCGGGACGCGGAACGTGTAGGTGAACGTCTTCGGTTTGGTCGAGTCCTTGAAGGTGACGTGGACGACGACGTGGTGGACTCCCGGCGTCGTCGGGACCCGCACCGTCCGCGGATGGCCGGGCCCGCCGACGCGCGCCCCGTTGACCGTGATCGTCACCTGCTTGATCGCCTTGCCGGTGGCGCCGACCGTCACGCCGCTGGCGGTCTTCGGCCCGTGGACGAGGGTGGCGGTGCCGGCGCTGGTCGTCCCGGCCGTGCCCTTGCCACCGCCCTTCGGCGTCCCCTTCTTCTTCTTGCCCGGGGCGGTCGTGGTGCCGGCGCCGGGCGAGGTGGTGGTGCCGGCGGTGCCGGCGCCGGAGGTGCTGCCGGTGGAGCACTGGGGCGCGGTCAGCACGTCGTTGTCCAGCGTCACTTCGCCGTTGCGGGCGAGCGCCCGGCCGAGGAAGGTGACGCCGCTGGTCATCGAGATCGTGTCCAGGGCGAGGACGTTGCCCTCGAACGCGGTGCTGGTCCCGAACGTCGCCGAGCTGCCGACCTTCCAGTAGACGTTGCAGGGCGAGGCGCCGTTGGTGAGGATGACCGAGCTCGCCGATGCGGTGACCAGCGTGGTGTTGATCACGAAGACGAACTGGGCGTTGGGATTGCCCTGCGCGTCGAGGGTCAGCTGGCCGGTCAGTTCGGCCGAGCTGCTGAAGCCGTAGGCACCCGGGGTGAGGGTCCGCCCGCCGAGGTTCTGCCCGGTCAGTTCGTTGCCGGGCGAGATCGGCTGGCCGGCGGCGACGTTGTAGGCCGTGGTCAGGTCCGCCTGGGCCTGGGCCGCGACGCCGTCATTGCCATGGACGGCGCCGTTGACGGTCGCTTCGTTGAAGCCGCTGAGCGAGGTGCCCGGCGAGACGCCGAGATCGCCGTTCAGGACCGAGGGACCGGTGTTGGTGGCGGCCGCGCCGCTGAGCACGACGAAGGACTGGGCCGTCGCCAGGTTGACCGGCGCGGCCTGCGCGATCCCGATCGGGATCAGAGCGAAGACGAGGCAGACCCCGATGCCGATCAGGGCGATGCGGCCACGGGTGAAGTCGAAGGGGTTGGACACTGAGGTCCCTCCTATGTACGAACAGTCAAGACAACGCTCATCTTCGGGCGGTCACGACAAACTCCGGCGGAGTTTCGTGACCCTGCGGACCCGCCTCGCGACGAGGGTGCTTGAGTCGAAAAGTCTGCTCCGGTGTGAGAGACGCATCGACTCCGTCCTCGTCCGGCGTGAGGAAAACGGACAAAGGTTGCCGACTAATGGTGGCTACAAATCGCCGGGCCGGGCCGTACCTGGCGGCCGCCCGGCGAGGGCCGCGGCGATCGTCGGGGAGAGCGGCGGCGGGTCGGGCGGGTGGTGAGGGCGAGGAAGTCGCCGGAGCTGTAGGCGCCGCGTAGAGGCCGATCACCGGGGAGACGCCGGCGATCGAGGCGTAGGCGAGCGCCTCCGGGACGAGGATCGCCCAGACGGTCAACCCGGCGAGCAGGTCGCTGCGCAGCCACCCCCGCTGGTAGCCGCGCAGCGACGGGAAGAGGGCGAGGTTCACCTCTCAGGCGACCGCGGTGAAGTCGCCGATCTTCCAGCTGCGGTCGAAGTAGGGCTCCAGCGGGCCGTAGAAACGCAGGTAGGAGAACCAGTGCCGGCCGGGCAGGGTCTGCACCCAGTTGGCCTCCTTGCCCGCGGGCGCGGCGGGGCCGAAATAGAGGTCGACCGAGCCGTCGTCGTTCACCTCGAGCTCGGCGTCGCGGGAGCCGCGTTCGCCCCGGCCCTGCTCGTTGTCGACCAGGCAGCGGGTGTCGGCGTCGTAGACGGCGATCGACCAGAACAGCCCCGCCGGCGGATCGGCGGGGACGTGGAGCGTGTAGTCGCGGCCGCCGTCGAGCCACTCGCCCTCGGCGTCGGTGTAGGCGCCGAGGTAGGCCTGGCCTTTCCCCCGCACCTGGCTCTTCATCGCCGCCGAGAAGGAGACGGCCTCGTAGAACCAGGACGCCCGCTCGAGCAGTTCGTCGTGATCGTCGCCGCGCTGGGAGGAGTGGTCGAGGACGATCGCGACGTCCCACTGCCGGTCGTCCCAGTAGCGGGAGCCGGGGAAGCGCTTGGCGAAGGTGTTGGCCTTGGCGAACAGCTCGCCGGTCGCGGTGCCCGCGGTGAGGATCCGGCGCAGGCGGTCGTCCGGCTCGAAGGCCTTGCCTTTCTCGATTCCCAGCTGGCGCAGCATCGCCAGGTAGAAGCGGTCGCGCTCCTCGACGATTTCGGACTGGTAGATCTCGTGGAGGCGCTCCCAGTAGGCGAGGCCGCGGGGCTGGTCGCCGCTCCACGGCCTGCCTTCGGGAGAGATGACGCGGGTCGGCGGCCGATCGTCGCCCGCGCCGAAGGAGTAGATCCGCACCGCGTCGACCAGCGCCGCCGAACGCTCCGGGTCGGGGTCGAGGGTGCGGAAGCCGAACATCACGTTGACCACGCTCGACTCGATCACCCGGTGGCCGGGGGCCTCCGGCGCGTCGGTCCCCGGCGGCACCACCAGGCATTTTCCGCCTGCTCCCTGCTCCGGGCCCATCTCGCCGAGGACGGCGATCTCGCGCTGCCAGAAGTCGCTGATCCCGCCCGCGGTCGGGCCCGGCGGCAGCTCGATCACCAGCGGCCCGGTCTCGCTCAGGTCGATGAAGTTGAGGATGTAGGGGGTGGTCGCGTTGGCGGTGATCAGGCCGAGGCGGTCGGCGTAGGTGAGGTAGCGGACGAGGTCGTAGTTCGTCGCCCCGAAGACCTCCCGGTGCACGCTCTTCCACTGCGCGTAGGAGACCAAGGGCAGCGCCCAGAGGTAGGCCTGGCAGGCGAGCTGATGGTCGAGCTCGTCGAAGATCTTCGGCAGGTCCGCGCGCGCCGGCAGCTCGCCTTCGATCCGGACTCCGTCGATACCTGGGCTCTCATCGTTCATCGCGCACCGCCTTCCGTTCGTGGTTCATCCCGACAGGCCGGTGATCCCGTCGCCGATCATCTCACCGCGCCGCGCGGCCCCACTCTTGACCTGTCGGGCCGAGGGGCCTCCCTCCATAGACTGGGCCACCCGCCGTCCCGTCGATCAGGAGAGATTTCGTGCCGACCCGCATTGGTGTTCAGATCCAGCCGCAGCAAGCCGACTTCGCGCAGATGCAGGAGGCGTGGCGGGAGGCCGAGGAGCTCGGCGTCGACGCGATCTACACCTGGGATCACTTCTATCCGCTCTACGGCGACCCCGACGGCAAGCACTTCGAGGGGGCGACGGCGCTCACCGCGCTGGCGGCGGCCACCGAGCGGGTCAAGATCGGCGCGCTCGTCTTCTGCAACTCCTACCGCAACCCGCAGCTGCTGGCCAACATCCACTCGACCGTCGACCACCTCAGCGGCGGCCGGGTGATCCTCGGGATCGGCGCCGGCTGGTTCGAGCGCGACTACGACGAGTACGGCTACGAGTTCGGCACCGCCCCGGACCGCCTGCGGGCGCTGGGCCGCGACCTGCCGCTGATCAAGGAGCGCCTCGGCAAGCTGAACCCGCCGCCGGTCGGCGAGATGCCGATCATGATCGGCGGCGCCGGGGAGAAAGTGACGCTGCGGCTGGTCGCCGAACACGCCCAGCTCTGGCACACCTTCGCCGACCCCGAGACCTACCTGCACAAAGCCGAGGTGCTGGCCGAACACTGCGCCCGCCAAGGCCGCGACCCGGGGACGATCGAGCGCGTGATCGGCTCCCGCGAGCCGATCGCCCAGTACGCCGATGCGCTGGTCGACGCCGGGGTCGACGAGCTGCACGGTCGGCGTCGACGGCAGCTCCGGCGGCTACGACCTGGGGGAGCTCCGCGAGCTGCTCCAGTGGCGCGACAACCGCTGATCGCTCCACACTGGTAGCCTCATCCATGTTCGAGTCGGATCTAACCGACTGAGTTGTGCCCGCGCCCGTAGGTCGTTTGCCTAACAGCATCCTCCGCGTTCGCAGCACGAAACCAACGGAGGAATACCAATGGCAACCGGAACCGTGAAGTGGTTCAACGACGACAAGGGCTACGGCTTCGTAACCCCCGAAGACGGTGGCAAGGATCTCTTTGTCCACCACAGTGACATCGCCGGCGAGGGCTTCAAGTCCCTCCAGGAAGGCGCCAAAGTCACCTTCGACTCCGAGCCCGGCGACAAAGGCCCGAAAGCGGTCAACGTCCAGCAGGTCTGAGTCGTAACTCGGGCCAACCGGCCTGAGCGCTCTTGGCAGTACCGGAAGCCCCGCCCAGTGCGGGGCTTCCGCGTTTTCGCTCCGTTCTCCGGCTACGCTGCGAAGCGACCGAGGGAAGGAGAGAGACGGTGGATCCATCGATTTCGCGCGGGCCCGGGAAGCCCGCCCTTTTGGAGGAGACGATCGGCGCCTGCCTGCGGCGGATCGCGGCACGGTTCGGCGAGCGCGACGCCCTGGTCAGCTGCGAGCAGAAGCTGCGCCTGACCTACGCCGAGCTCGACGCGGCGGCCGACCGACTGGCGCGAGGCTTCCTCGCCGCCGGCCTCGAGCGCGGTGACCGGGTCGGGATCTGGAGTCCCAACTGCGCCGAGTGGACGCTGACCCAGCTGGCGACGGCGCGGGTCGGCGTGATCCTCGTCAACGTCAACCCCGCCTACCGGACCAGCGAGCTGGCCTACGCGCTGCGCCACTCCGGCTGCCGCCTCCTGATCTCCGCGCGGGAGACGAAGAACTCGGACTACGCCGCGATGGTCGCCGAGGTGCACGGCGATCTGCCCGAGCTGGAGCGCGTCGTCTGGCTCGACGACCCTTCCTGGGAGGAGCTCCTCGCCGGGGCCGAGATCGTGCCGGCGACCGCGCTCGCCGCCCGCGAGGCCGAGCTCGACCCCGAGCAGCCGATCAACATCCAGTACACGAGCGGCACCACCGGCCTGCCCAAGGGCGCCACGCTCAGCCACCGCAACATCCTCAACAACGGCTACCTGGTCGGCCAGGGCTGCCGCTACGACGAGCACGACCGGATCTGCATCCCGGTCCCCTTCTACCACTGCTTTGGCATGGTGATGGGCAACCTCGGCGCCCTCACGCACGGCTCCTGCACGGTGATCCCGGCGCCGGCCTTCGACCCGCGGGCGACCCTGGCGGCGGTCGCGGCCGAGCGCTGCACCTCGCTCTACGGGGTGCCGACGATGTTCATCGCCGAGCTCGATCACCCCGAGTTCGGCGACTTCGACCTCGGCAGCCTGCGGACGGGGATCATGGCCGGCGCGACCTGCCCGGTCGAGGTGATGCGACGGGTGATCGCCGAGATGCACATGGACGAGGTCACCATCTGTTACGGGATGACCGAGACCTCGCCGGTGTCCACCCAGACCGCCGCCGACGACCCGCTGGAGAAGCGGGTCGGCACGGTCGGCAGGGTCCACCCCCACGTCGAGGTGAAGGTCGCCGAGCCCGGCGGCGACGAGCCGGTCGGCCGCGGTGAGACCGGTGAGCTCTGCACCCGCGGCTACTCGGTGATGCTCGGTTACTGGGAAGACCCGGAGCGGACCGCCGAGGCGGTCGACGCCGACGGCTGGATGCACACCGGCGACCTCGCGACGATGGACGAGGAGGGCTACCTGGCGATCGTCGGGCGCTCCAAGGACATGGTGATCCGCGGCGGTGAGAACGTCTATCCGCGCGAGGTCGAGGAGTTCCTCTACGGCCATCCGGGTATCGCCGACGTCCAGGTCATCGGGGTCCCCGACCAGCGCTACGGCGAGGAGTTGATGGCCTGGGTGACGGCGAGCCCCGGGGCCGTGCTCGACCCCGACGAGGTGCGCGAGTTCTGCCACGGCAAGATCGCCCACTTCAAGGTGCCGCGCTACGTGAAGGTGGTGGATGCCTTCCCGATGACGGTCACCGGCAAGGTGCAGAAGTACAAGATGCGCGAACAGGCGATCGCCGAGCTCGGCGACGGCTGACCCTGCTCAGGCGCCGGCGCGGCGGAGGATGTCGCGCAGCTTGCGCTGGTCCGCCGCCCCGAGATCCTTGATCCAGGCGGGCGGCTCGTACATCTCCACCACCGCCCGGGCGCGCAGCTTCCTCCCGGCGGCGGTCAGCTCGACGACCTTGACCCGGCGGTCATCCGCCGCGGGCTTGCGCTGCGCAAGCTTGCGCTCTTCGAGCGCGTCGACGATGCCGGTGACGTTGGAGGGGTCGCAGCGCAGGAGCTCGGCCATCCTCCCCATCGTCTGCGGCCCCTCGAGGAAGCGGAGCGCGCCGAGGAGCGACGGCGTCACGCCCAGCTTGTGGGCGATCTCGATGAACCGCGGCGGATAGACGAGCGGCACGAGGAGACCCCAGGCCTCGTCGGCGAGGCTCTCCTCGGCCTTCGATCCACGATCGCCCTTGCCGGTCATGAAAGCTAGAGTACCGCAATCTTTGATAGCCTCAACTTTCGAGTTGACCAAGCAGCGGGACGTGGGGAAAGGGACGATGGCCGCAGAGAGTTCAGCGAGGGGCACGGCAGCCACCGACGGCATCGAAGCGGTCGACCTGGTGCGCGAGTTCAAGAAAGGCCCGCGCGCCGTCGACGGGATCAACCTGCGGGTCGAGCCCGGTGAGATCTACGGCTTCCTCGGCCCCAACGGCGCCGGCAAGTCGACCACGGTCCTGATGCTGACCACCCTCCTCCCGCCCACCGCCGGCACCGCCAGCGTCGCCGGCTTCGACATCGTCAGCGAAGGGCCGAAGGTGCGCTCTGCGATCGGCGCCGCCCTGCAGGAGGCCGCCCTCGACCCGCTGCTGACCGGCAACGAGCACATGCGGCTGCAGACCGCACTGCACGGCCTCGGCAAGGCCGAGCGGGAAAAGCGCGGCGCCGAACTGCTCGAACGGGTCGGCCTGACCAAAGCCGCGGACCGCAAAGTCGGCGGCTACTCGGGCGGGATGAAACGGCGCTTCGACCTGGCGCTGGCGCTCGCCCACCAGCCGCGCATCCTCTTCCTCGACGAGCCGACCACCGGCCTCGACATCCAGAGCCGCACGGCGCTCTGGGAGGAGGTCGCCCGCCTCGCCGCCGAGGACGGGGTCACCGTCTTCCTCACCACCCAGTACCTGGAGGAGGCCGACGTGCTCGCCGACCGGGTCGGGATCATCGACCACGGCCAGATCGTCGCCGAGGGCACGCCGACCGAGCTGAAGGCCGAAATCGGCCGGCCGACGGTCGAAGCGGTGCCGGGCGACCCGGGCGAGCGCGAGCACACCGCCGCCGTCCTCGCCCGTTTCGGCGAGCCGGCCGAGTCGGGGACCAAAGGCGCCGCGGTGCTCCTCGCCGACGGTGACGCGGGGCTGGCCGAGGTGGTGCGGGCGCTCGACTCCGAGGGGATCGCGATCGAGACGCTGCAGCTGCACGCGCCCTCGCTCGACGACGTCTTCCTGGCCAAGACCGGCCGCAGCCTCGAGGGGGCCGAGGAGGCCACCGACGAGGCCGACGACGCCCTCGCCGAAACGGCCGAGGCGGCGTGAACGGCCAGCTCCGCACCCAGGTCGGGCAGCTGGCCCGCCGCTCGGTCGTCCGCACCCTGCGCCAGCCGGCGCAGATCGTCCCCTCGCTGATCTTCCCGCTCTTCCTCCTGGCGGTGAACTCGGGCGGGCTGAAGACGGTCACCAACCTGCCCGGCTTCCCGACCGATTCCTACCTCACCTTCGCCCTCGCGATCACCTTCATGCAGGGGGCGCTGTTCTCGGTGATCAACTCCGGCACCGACCTCGCCCGCGACATCGAGACCGGCTTCCTCAACCGCCTGGCGCTGACCCCGCTGCGCGGCGCGGCGCTGCTCAGCGGCCTGCTCGCCGGCTCGCTGATGCTGGGGCTGCTGCAGGCGCTCGCCTACCTGATCGTCGGGCTCGCCTTCGGCGCCGAACTGACCGCCGGGATCGGCGGCTTCTTCGTCATCATCGCCCTCTCGGTGACGGTCACCGTCGCCTTCGGCTCGATCGGCCTCTTCACCGCCCTGCGGACCGGCTCCGGCGAAGCGGTCCAGGGCCTCTTCCCGGTCTTCTTCGTCTTCCTCTTCCTCTCCTCGATGGCGCTGCCGCTGAACCTGATCCAGACCGACTGGTTCCACACCGTCGCCTCGATCAACCCGGTCTCCTACCTGCTGCAGGCGTTCCGCTCGCTCTTGATCGAAGGCTGGGAGCCGGGCAAGATCGCGCTCGGCTTCGGCATCGCGCTGGCGATCCTGGTGCTGGGGATGGCGGCCGCCTCGAGCGCCCTGAAGACCCGGCTGGTGCGCACGTGAGCGCCGCCCAGCAGGCGAGCGCCGGGGCGGCCGGCGCCGCCGAGCACCGCCCGACCGCGGGATTCCGCGCCGTCGCCCGCGCGGTCGCCTGGCGCAGCATCCACAACTTCCTGCACAACAAATCGCTGCTGATCCCGGCGCTGATCTTCCCGCTCTTCTTCTTCGCCTCCTTCGCCGGCGGGCTCTCCGCCGTCGGCAACGTCCCCGGCTTCGACTTCCCGACCGGCTACACCGCCTTCCAGTACTGCTTCGTGCTGCTGCAGTCGGCGGCCTTCGGCGGCGTCTTCACCGGCTTCGGCATCGCCCGCGATTTCGAGACCGGCTTCGGCCGCCGCTACCTGCTCGCCGCCACCGACCGCCGCGGGATCATCGCCGGCTACGGCATCGCTGCCCTGCTGCGCGCCTTCGTCACCTGGGCGCTCCTCACCACGGTCGCCCTGGTCGCCGGGATGAACATCGACGGCTCCGGCATCGATCTGATCGGCATGTACACGCTGGCGATCCTGGTCAACATCACCGCGACCCTCTGGGCGTCCGGGGTGGCGCTGCGGGTGCGCTCGATCCAGGGCGGGCCGCTGATGCAGCTGCCGGTCTTCCTGATCCTCTTCCTCGCCCCCGTCTACGTGCCCCTCTCGCTGCTCAGCGGCTGGATCCACACGGTCGCCTCGATCAACCCGGTGACCGCGCTGCTCGAGGCCGCCCGCGGCTTCATCTCCGGCGACCCGACCGTGATCGGCCTCGCCTTCGCGCTGGGGATCGGCCTGCCGATCGTCTTCGCCCTCTGGTCGCGCGGCGGCCTGCGGCGAGCCGAAGCCGCGGGCTAGCCCGGCCTCCCGGTCGGCAGGATCGGCCCGGCGCGCGGCGCCGCGCATGTCCCTTTCTCAGGTCGGCAACAATTCCGTCCTTGATGTGAGGTTCCATCAAGGAGAAGGCCACTGAGAATGCCGACCTCAACCCTCCCCCACCCGCGGCTCGACGCCGCCTCCCCGCGCCTGCGCCGCGAGCGCCGACCGCTCGCCGACGGCGCCGGCACCACCGTCCACGTGGCGCGCTTCGAGCGCGACGCCTTCGCCCTCTCGGTCGTCCCGATCGATCCCTGCTCGACCCTGGTCGAGTGGTGCGCGGCGGCGGGCGCCGAGCACGCCGTCGTCGGCGGCTTCTACATGCGGCCGGGCGGCCCGCCGCTCGGCGACCTCTGGGTCGACGGGAAGGCGCTCCCGAGCACGCCCTTCGACTCGCCCTGGGACCGCTGCCGGGCCTGCGTGCACGCCGACGCCGGCACCGTCGCGCTGCTGGCGCGGGAGGAGATCGAGGGACCGCCGCGCGGCGACCTGCTGCAGGCGGGGCCGATGCTGGTGCGCGAAGGCGCGGTCTGCGTCCATCCCGGCGTCGACGCCGAGGGCTTCTCGGCCGGGGCGCGCCAGTTCGACTCCGACATCAGCGCCGGCCGTTACCCGCGGGCGGCGCTCGGCCTGGCCGGGCCCGACCTGGTGGCGGTCGTCTGCGACGGGCGGGCGGACGATGACGCCGGGATGACGATGGCCGAGCTCGCCGAGACGATGCTGGCGCTCGGCTGCGAGGCCGCGATCAACCTCGACGGCGGCGGTTCGGCCTCCCTCGTCATCGACGGCAAGCTGGTGAACACGCCGCGCGAGGAGCACGGGCTCGAGCTGCGCGGCGGCCGCGCGATCGCCACCGCGCTGCGACTCTCCCCGCGCTAGCCGGCCGCCGGTCCGGCGCCCTGATCGACCGCTGCGATCGGCCGCCGCGGCGCCACCTTTCACAATTCCTTGACGCCGGCCATAGCGTGGGTGTGGTGAGGGACACGGTCGAGAAGGTGCTGATGGGGATCTACTTCTATCCTCGCGGTGGCTCGGCCCACTCGGCCCGGGCGCTCACCCGCCAGCTGGAGGAGCACGGTCTCGACGTCACCCTGCTGAGCGGATCGCGGACCGACCTCGGCCCGGCGGCCGACGCCCGCGCCTTCTACGAGGGGATCGACGTGCTGCCCGTCGACTTCACCCCGGCGCTCCGCTCCGGGCGGCCGCTCGACTACGCCGGGCCTCCCGGCACCGCGCCGATGCACGGCTCCTTCGAGGACCGGCCCGACGCGCCCGACGGCCTGCTGGTCTCGCTCGACGACAAGCGGTTCGAGCTGCAGGTCGACGCCTGGGCCCGCGAGCTGCGGGCGGCCGCGGCGGGCGGGATCGACCGGCTCTACCTCCATCACCTGACCCCGCTGAACGAGGCGGCGGCGCGCGTCCTTCCCGGCGTGCCGATCATCGGCCACATCCACGGCACCGAGCTGCTGATGCTCGAGCAGCTCGAGGCGAGCCCGCCCGCCGATCGCGATCGGGCCGAGGCCTGGGTCGAGCGGCTCCGCCGCTGGGCCGCCGACTGCGAGCGCCTGATCGTCGGCGACGAGAAGGGCGCCGCCCGCGCCGCGGCGCTGCTCGACCTGCCCGCTCGAGCGGTTCGCCGTGATCCCGAACGGCTTCGACCCCGTCTTCGCGCCCCGCCCCGTCGACCGCGACGCCCTCTGGCGGCGGACCATCGGCGTCGCGCCCCGCGGCACGGTCTTCACCTACGTCGGCCGCTTCACCGCCGTCAAGCGCCTGCCGGTGCTGATCGAGGCGTTCGCGATCGCCCGCGCCCGGGTCGACGCGGAGGCGTCGCTGGTGCTGGTCGGCGGGCACCCCGGCGAGTGGGAGGGCGAGCATCCCGGAGAAGACGATCGAGCGCCTCGGCGTCCGCGACGTCCACCTGGCCGGCTGGCACGCCCACGAGGCCTTGCCGCTCCTGCTGAACGCCTCCGACGTCCTCGTCCACGCGTCGGTGGCCGAGCAGTTCGGCCAGGCGCTGATCGAGGCGATGGCCTGCGGCCTGCCGGTGATCGCCGTCGACCGCGGCGGCCCCTCGACGATCGTCGACGACCCGCTCACCGGCTGGCTGGTCGAACCCGACGACCCGGTGGGCCTGGCCGACGCGATCGTCGCGGCGATGACAGATCCGGAGGACCGCGCGCTGCGTGGCCGCCGCGCCCAGGAGGAGGTCGTCGGCCGCTACGGCTGGGCCGAGATCGGCGACGAGGTCGCGGCGCTCGTCCGCGAAGCCGTCCCCGTGGGCGACGCGATCTGACCCCGTAAGGGTCCCGTTAGATCGTTAGAGGACAATCTCGGTATGGCCGAGGGCTACCGAGAGATTCCGCCGCTGGGACTGGGCCACGCGCCCGCCCCGCCCGAGCTGCCCGACGGGCCGATCCATCCCGGCTCCGGGCGCACCCCGCTGCGCAAGAAGCTCGGCGGACTGCTGGCGCCGCTGGCCGCCGTCGCGGTCAAGGCCAAATCGCTCCTCTTCCTGGTCGGCAACGTCAAGCTGCTCGCCACCTTCGGCTCGATGGCGGTCTCGATCGCCGCCTACGCCTGGTTCTTCGGCTTCACCTTCGCGATCGGCTTCGTCCTCCTCCTGCTGCTGCACGAGCTCGGCCACGTGATCCAGCTGCGCCGCGAGGGCATCAAGGCGGGCGCCCCGATCTTCATCCCCTTCCTCGGCGCCGTGATCGCCTCCAAGTCGCTCGGCAAGGACGCCGCGGCGGAGGCCCGGGTCGGCCTCGCCGGGCCGATCCTCGGCTCGATCGCGACCCTCGTCCCGCTCGCCCTCTGGCTGATCACCGGGCACGAATTCTGGCGCGCCCTCGCCTACATCGGCTTCTTCCTCAACCTCTTCAACCTGATCCCGGTGGTGCCGCTCGACGGCGGCCGGGCGATGGCGGCGCTCAGCCCGGTCGTCTGGATCGTCGGCCTGGCCGGGCTGATCGTGGTCGCCTTCCTCTACCCCAGCCCGATCCTGATCCTGATCGTCCTCTTCGGGGCGTATGAGAGCTATCGCCGCTGGAAGAGCCGCAACCAGCCGCAGAACAAGGCCTACTACGCGATCCCGGGTCGTTCCCGAGCGCTCGTCGCGGTCGTCTACCTCGGCCTCGCCGCCGCGCTTTCGGTCGGGGTCGCCGAGACCTTCGTCTCGCGCGGCTTCTAGCGCGCCTACCCCTTTCGTTCGCGCTGGCTCAGTCGCTCCCGGGGGACTCGCCTACCGACTCCGTGCCGATCATCCGATAGCGGCTGTAGCGCATCGTCGACGTTTCGATCTGCTCGTTGAGGCCGACCACCGTGGGGTCCTCTTCGAAATCGGGCGCCGATTGATCGAGTAGGTCCTCGCTATCCCAGACCACCTGGGCCAGCCAGCGCTGGTCGGTCTCACTGTAGTAGTAGTCGCGCCGCTTGAATTCCGCGGGCAGAGCGGCGAGCGCCGGCCCCGCCTTCCTCATCGCCTCGCCTTGCTCGGCCAGGTCGGGGCCTAGGCTTGAACTCGAACGTGATGAACTCGTGGAGCTCGGTCATGGACAGCACAACGTAGGGCTCCCGCGGCGCGGATCATAGTTTTCATTTTCTTACCGCTGGACGGGATCCGCCCCGGCAGGCCCTGCCCAGATGGCGCTCGAGCTCGGAGCAGCATCCTGAAGGCCTGGTCGCCTCGGCACTCTCGCTCGGGTTCGCCGAGAGGCAGCTTCTGGAAACCCCACTTTTTCCGATAGCCGGCGGGCGCCGGGCCTGGGATGTTTGCGAGGTCTCGTCCTTCCTGTCCCAAGATCTCGGAAGGACTTCCATGCACCGCATCCGCGGCAAGCTCACCTACTCGAACGTCGTCGCGACGTTCTGCCTCGTCCTGCTGCTCGGCGGCGGCACCGCCTACGCGGCATCGCAGATGCTGCCGAAGAACAGCGTCGGCGCCAAACAGCTGAAGAAGCACGCGGTGACGCCGAGCAAACTGAGCAAGTCGCGCCGGGCATCAGCCTCGCCGGGCCGACCGGCGCCCGGGGCCCGAGCGGCCCGCAGGGGATCCAAGGCATCCCGGGCGTGAAAGGCGACTCCGGGCCGTCCAACGGCTTCACTCGGTCTACCACGAGGGCGAGATCGAAGTGGCGGCGATCTCCGAGACCCCCCGCGACCTATCTCACTCTCAAAAGCCTCCCGGCGGGCTCCTACCTGATGCTGGCGACGCTGACCGGGGAAAACGCGGCGAACCACGACTACCTGAGCTGTGAACTCGTGGCCGAAGAAGAGCGCGTCGGTCAAGTCCTGGCGGTCGGCAACCTCGCGGGCTTTCCGCAGGAGGCGACCTTTGCCATCCAGTTGGCCCACACGTTCCCCGCAACCGGAGAAGCCAAGGTCGAATGCGGGACCGAGGGCACCTCGCACACGAGCATCCGCCAGTTGCAGATCACGGCGATCAAGGTCGGCAGCCTGAGGGACGAAGTCGGGTAGCCGGCCGGTGCGGGGCGCTGTGGTTCTCACAGCGCCCCGCGGGATCGGGAGCGCCCGTCCCGCCCCCCGCTTCTAGCGTCGGAGGCCCAGGTCGATCAAGGAGAGGTGCAGATGGCTCGCATGCCCTTGGCCGAGGAGAGCGATCTCAGCGGCTACATCAAGGAGCTTCACGACGGCGCCGGCGAGGACGATTGGGCGACGCGGCACGTCGCCCGGGTCTTCGAAGCCCACCCGGAGTTCATCGAGCAGTACCTCGACTTCTACTACCCCTGGCACTCGAACGCGGAGGGGGCGGCCGAGGCGGCAAAGCTGACGCCGCGCCTGAAGGAGCTGATGCGCCTGCGGATCGCCGTCCTCAACGGCTGCGTCACCTGCCAGTCGGCGCGCCTCGCGGCCGAGTCGGTGCCCGAGGATCAGGCCACGGGCGTCTGGGCCGACGACTTCGCCTCCAACCCGGCCTACACCCCCGCCGAGCGCGCCGCGGTCGAGTTCGCCGAACGCATGGCCGTCGACCACCACGCGATCGGCGACGCCGACATCGAAGCCCTCCACGAGCACTTCGACGACGGCGAGATCCTCGAGCTGATGATGATGGCGGGCCAGTACATCGGCTTCGGCCGCACCCTGGCGATCCTGCAGCTGGAGACCGTCAGCTGCCCGATCCCGGCCGTCGGCGCGGACGGCCGCTGAAGCGACTCAGCCCTGAGGAATCCGTTCCTCGAAGCGTGGCAGCCCGTCCTCGCGGATCTCCTCCCAGGGCGCGGCGAAGGCGACGAACTGGTGCGCCGCGGGCCTCACCCCGGGGTCGCCGTCGATCGCCGCCATTCGAACGATCACGATCTCGCCGTCTTCAGGATCGCGGGCGAAGACATGTGACCCGCACTCCCCGCAGAAGGTCTTGGCGAGCCCGCCGGGGGGCGTCCAGTCGCGCAACCGATCCCCGCCCGCGAGCAGCGTCACCGATCCCGGCACCACCCTGGCCGAGGCCTGGCTCGCCGTCCCGGTCCGCTTCTGGCAGCGCGTGCAGTGGCAATACGCCGCGGCGACAAGCGGCTCCGCGATCTCAAAGCGGACGGCGCCGCAGCCACAGCTGCCGGTCAGGGGAAGGTCGGCCATCGTCGGAGCATAGGCGCCGGGAGGACCACGCCGCGGATCAGGGGGCACCGGAGGAGCTGAGCGCTTCTTCGCAGCCGGTGGCGTGGAGTTCGACGCCGCCCGACCACTTGAAGACGAAGCCGACCGAGGCGACGCCGACGTCTTTGCAGTAGCCGAAGCCGGTGTCGTTGAAGGGGAGGCTCTGTTCGACGCTCTGGCCGAGGAAGGAGAAGCCGCCGGCGATCGTGCCGCCGGTGGTGCCGGTGGCCAGATTCGTGTTCGCGTCCATGGTGCCGCCGATCGTCAGGCCGCCCTCGTCGAGCCCGAGCACGCCGGTCTCGTGGAACGTCCCGGCGGTGGTGAAGGTGGCGTGGGCGCTGGACAACGGAACGCCGTAGATCGCGCCTTCGCCGCTCACGGTCATGGTCGAGGGATTGCCGAAGGCGGTCTGGAGTGCGCCCGTCGCCTCCAGCGAGTAGACGCCACCGCCGTGCGCCACGGCGCCGATCTCACCGTTCCCGGTGAGGGTCGGCGGCGGGTGGAGGTTGAAGGCCGCGCTGAGGTTCTCGAGGTAGGCGTCGTGGAAGATCGGCGTGCCGGGATAGGGGGCGGTGGCGAACCCGCCGGAGGTGAATTCACCGTGGTCGAAGGCGATCTGGGCCGCCTGTACGTCGAGCCCCGCGGCGCCGGCACCGGGCTGCATTTCCAGCACGCCGGTGCCGGTCCACTGCTGTTCCGGCCCGGTCCAGTTGATCGACGCGCCGCGCAGCGCGAGGCCGGGGAAGACGACATCGGGGATCGCGATGTGGAGCGAGGCGGGCGCCAGGCCTTCGGTCATGTTCGCGGCCAGCGTCGCCGAGCCGGTCACCCCGAGGTAGGCGGGCAGCTTCAGCGCCAGCGGGATCGACACCGACTCCTTGCCGAGCACGGCGCTGGGGGTCCCGAGCGCTTCGAAGCCGAGGACGTTGCCGGGGAATTTCGCCATCGGCAGCGAGAGGAGCGGATCGCCGAGGTTGTCCTTCTTGCCGAGCTTGGCGTCCAGCACCCCGTCCCAGAGCTTGACGTCGGGGATGCCCGGGTGCTGGAGCAGGACGCTGGTGTTGCCGCCTTCCGATTCGATCGAGTGGGCGGCGGAGTCGATCACGATCGCCGCGCCCGGCGAATCGGGGCGCAGCTCGAGGCCGTTGACGTGGACGCCGCCGTAGGCGATCGAGGCATCGCCGCCCGGGTGCTTCTTGTCGATCAGCTGCAGGAAGCAACCGGAGTCGACGTGCGCGTGCACGGCCCCGAAGCGGATGTCGAGGCATCCCGACTGGCCCGAGCTCTTGGTGCCGAGGCCCTTCTTCCCGGTCGCCCCGCGCGCCCCGAACGGCACCGCGGTCACCTGGCCGCCGATCCCGAACAGCGTGCCGACGTTGACCTTTTCGCCCGGCAGGCCGCCGTGGACGAAGACCGCGACGCCGCCGCCGTCGGGGCCGACCGCGATCTCGAGCCCGGAGATCTGGTCGTGGCGCCCCACCTCGTCCAGCACCTCGGGCTTCGACCAGTGGCGGCCGTCCTTCGACGTGCTCAACATCGCCCGGCGATAGTTTTCGTCGTCCGGGTCCTTGACCACCCAGGCGGCGGCCAGTTCACCGTCGGCGGCCTCGGCAAGCTGGTCTTCCTCGCCTTCGAGCACCGGCGGGAACAGCGCGGTGATGGGACCCGAGCGGTGGCCGTCGACCAGCTTGACCACGACCCCCTTGCGGATCCCGCCCGGCGGGTAGTAGGTGAGCCAGGTGCCGTGCGGGCCCGACGCCAGCGACGGATCGACGCCGGGGAATTTCGAGGTGCTCCAGTTCGAGGCGTCGTCGATGTCGCCCTTGCCCTTGTACTCGCGGACGATCACGTCCTCGAGGTTGTCCCAGGCGACGAGCGGACGATCGCCGTCGGCGACGATCTGGCGCCGGGCGAGCAGGTCATTTGCGCCGCGGCCGAGGTCGACCCGCGCGCCCGCCGGCGCGTAGGCCCCCGCGGGCACCTCCTGGAAGAAGACGTGCCCGAGCGTCTTTTCTTCGCCGATCAGTTCCCCGGTCGTGCCGAAGATGCCGATGCTCGACGGGTTGCCGTAGGTGACCGCGCCACCGTAGTAATCCATCGTCGAGGTCAGCCCCGGGCCGGTGAACTTCTTGCCGCCGTCGTCGGAGGTCCAGAGGTAGTTGACGTCGGTGCTGGTCCCGCCCGGCACCTCGACCACGTTGCCGGGACGGTGGGCGAGGATCGCCAGCTGGTTGCCGGTCGCCAGCGGCAGCGAGCCCTCGCCGATGTCCTGGTTCAGGCCCGGGCTGTTCTCGAAGAACGGCCCCGAGTCACCGGTCTTCGGCGGATAGGTGATCGGCGCGTCGAACCGGGCGTGGTCGCCACAGCTCCGCGACCCCCGGGCGAGCCGGCAGTAGTTGTCCCAGCCGGCGGTGTAGGTGTGTTCGCCCGCGGGCCCGTGCTCCGCCGAGGGGCTCGAGTAGGTGATGTGGGCGACCCCGGCGTCGTCGACCAGCACCTCCGGCCGGAAGCCGGCGCCGATCGCGATCGGCTTGCCCGGCCGCGCCCCGCGCGAGTGGTGCCTTCCCGGCGCCCGGGTGTGGTGCGCGGGCCTGGCGACCGCCGGCCCGGCGAGGACGCAGACCACTGCGATGACGACCGTCGGGGCCGACCACTTCAGAAGACCGGAGTAATTCATCATCGCCCGACGAACATACGCGCGGTCGGGATCGGACTCAAGCCGATCACCGCGAGCCGTACGCGGATGTTCGGCCCCTCAGGTCGTCGCCAGGGCCTCGGTCGGGGTGAGGCGGGAGGCGCGCATCGCGGGGTAGAGGCCGGCGAGGGCGCCGAGCAGGCAGGCGGCGAGGAGGCCGCCGGCGATCGCGATCGGGGGGACCAGGAGGGTGAGGCCTTCGTCGGCGGCGTAGGCGCCGGTCGCGGCGATGCCGAGGAGGACGCCGGCGAGGCCGCCGCAGATGCCGAGGACGAAGGACTCGCCGAGGAACTGGACGGCGATGTGGCGGCGGCGGGCGCCGAGGGCGCGGCGCAGGCCGACCTCGGAGCGGCGCTCCAGCACCGAGATGATCATCACGTTGGCGATCCCGATCCCGCCGACCAGGAGGGCGACGGCGCCGAGGCCGAGGAAGAGCGAGGTGAAGGCGCCTTCGGCGGCGGCCTGGGCCTCGAGGACGTCGGAGGGCCGGCTGACCGCGACCTCTTCCGGCGCCCAGGGATCGGCGGCGCTCGGCAGCAGCGCCGCCGCGTCGCGCACCTGGGATTCGCCCTGGCGGGCGCGGACGTAGATCTTCGACGGGCTGCGGTCGGTGCCGAAGAAGCGCCTCGCCGCCGGGTAGCCGACCAGCGCGGCGCTGTCGAGTTCCGGGACCAGCGGCAGCGGCTCGAGGATGCCGACCACGGTGAAGAGGCGACCGGCGACGTAGACCTGGACGAGGCCGTCGGCGCGCGGGATGCCGAGGCGCTGCGCCGCTTTCGCCCCCAGCACGATCGCCGGGTAGCGCTCCGTCGCCCGGTCGAGGAAGCGCCCCGAGGCGGTGGCGCCGTCGAGCGTCCCCAGCAGCGCCGGATCGGCGGCGGCGACGAAGATCCCGCCGGTGATCTCGGGCGGCACGTAGGAGCTGCGGCGCACCGTCGCGCCTTCGACCGCCGTGACCGCGGCCGAGGATTCGACCTCGCCGAGCAGCCGGACGCGGCCCCCGGAGGCGGCGGGGAGCTGTCGTTTCTTCGCCGGCGAACGATTCGCCGGGGCCGACCGTGAGCAGGTTCGTCCCCAGGCCTTCGATCTTCGCCAGCAGGTCGGCCTTGCTCGTTTCGGAGATCGCCAGGACCGCCACCAGCGAGGCGATCCCGATCGAGATCCCCAGCACCGAGAGCGCGGCGCGCAGCTTGCGGGTGCGCAGGCCGACGGTCGCCAGCCGCAGCAGGTCGCGCGGCAGGAGGCGGCTCATCCGGCCACGGCCGCCGCCGTGTCGCCCTCGATCAGCCCGTCGCGGACGGCGATCCGGCGCGGCACCGAGGCGGCGATCTCCTCGTCGTGGGTGATGATCACCAGCGTCGTCCCGGCCGCGTTCAGCCCGCGCAGCAGCTCCATCAGCTCGCCGCCGGTGCGCGAGTCGAGGTTGCCGGTCGGCTCGTCGGCGAGGACGATCGCGGGCTCCCCGACCAGCGCCCGCGCCACCGCGACCCGCTGGCGCTCGCCGCCGGAGAGCTTCGCGGCGGAATGCCGCTCGCGGTGGGAGAGGCCGACCCGGGCCAGCGCCTCGGCGGCGCGGCGGCGGCGCTCGGCGGCGGGCACCCCGGCGTAGAGCAGGCCGTCGGCGACGTTGTCGATCACCGGCGCCGCCTCGAGCAGGAAGAAGCGCTGGAAGACGAAGCCGAGGCGGGTGGCGCGCAGGCCGGCGAGCTCGTCGTCGCTCGCCTCCGAGAGGTCGCGGCCCTCGATCGCGACGCTGCCCGCGCTCGGCCGGTCGAGCGTGCCCATCACGTGGAGGAGGGTCGACTTGCCCGAGCCGGAGGGGCCGACGATCGCGGTCAGCTCGCCGCGCCCGACGCTGAGCGAGACGCCGCGCAGCGCCTCCACCCCGCCCGGATAGGTCTTGCGGACGTCGCGCAGCTCGAGGACGGGTGCCTCGTCGGGCGCCGCCGCGCTCGGGGGCGGGACGGCCGGCGCCGCCGCGGCCTCGCTCACCGGCCGACCTCGACCGTCATCCCCGGGCGCAGGCCCTTCCCCGCGACCTCGACGTAGCCGGCCGCGGCGAGGCCGGGCTTGACGACGATCTGCCGGCGGGCGCCGCCTTCCCTTATGTAGACGGCGAAGCGCTCGCCGCCGATCGCGGCCAGCGCGGTGAGCGGCACGCTGAGCACGTGCTTGCGGACCCGCTGGGTGAAGAGGACGTTGACCGTCGCCCCGTCGAGCGCCGGGATCCCGTGCCCCCCGGTCACCGCGACCGTCGCCTCGACCCCCGGTTCGGCTTCTTCGCCCGGCCCACCTTCGCCGGCCTGCGGTTCGGTCGCGGCGAGGCCGCGCACCGCGCCGGGCACTTCGGCGCCGCCGGGGAGCACCACCTCGACCTTCTGGCCGCGGTGGGCGATCGACTGCTGGTCGGCTTCGAGGTCGACCGTGACGATGCGCCGGGTCGAGCTGGTGCGCAGGATCGGGGTCGAGGGCGCTTCGCCGAGCGCCGCGCCCAGCGTCACTTCCAGCGCGGTCACCCTTTGGGCGCCGGGGAGGAAGGCGACCCGGCCGAGCTCGACTTCGCCGGTCGCTTCGAGCCCGTGGGCTTCCTGCCAGGCGCGGACCGCGGCGGCGGTCGAGTAGGTGAAGTCTTCGTCGACGGTGCCGGGTTCGTAGCCGAGCTTCTTCAGGTTGCGCTCGAGCTGTTCGACGTCCTTTCCTTCGCTGACCCCTTCGCCCAGGGCGCGGTACGCCGGCACCGCCCCGTACATCAGGAGCACCGGTTCACCGTCCAGCCCGTAGAGGCGCTCGCCGCGACGGACCACGGCACCGACCGCGGGCAGCGCGGTCACCGTGCCGCTGAGCCGGGCGAGCACCGTGGCTTCGCCGGCGTAGCCGATCGTCCCCGTCGCGGTCACGTGTTCGGCCAGGGTGCGGCGCTCGACCGTGCCGGTCGCGGTGGCGCCGGGCGCGGCGGAGTCGGCCGCCGCGCCGCCGCCGGAGCCGGCGGAGCAGGAGGACCAGCACTGCGGCGACGGACACGGCCACCGCGACGGCGATCGGCGCCCACCGGCGGGCAGCCGCCCGACGCCGCGGTCGACCGGCCCGCCCGCTCGGCGCCTCTGGGTGCTCGCCCGCCACCTCAGCCGCCGATGTCGATGCCGTGCAGTTCGAGCGTCTTGCCCTGGCAGGCGTCCCGCGCCGCTTCGAAGGCGGGCGACGCCGTCGCGGTGCGGTCGAGGAGCACCTGCCCGTTGCCCTTGAACGTCGGGTCGCCCATGTCGACGCCGTGTTCGCGCACGCACTTGGCGAATGCCAGCCAGCCTTCCTTGAATTCTTCGCCTTCCGACGGCGGAGAGTTCCTGGCCGGCGCCGCCGAGCTTGCCGTTGCAGGCGGCGAGCGCCTTCTTGGTCGCCGGGTCGTCGGTGTCTTCGATCGCGAGGCCCTTGCCCGGCTTCGGGTCTTCCACTTCGGCGCCGTGGGCGCGCATGCATTCGGCGAATTCGAGCTGCGCTTCTTCTTCGCCCGCCGCCGATTCGCCGCCCGCGCTCGCGCCGGCGCCACCGCCGCCGCAGGCCGCCAGGGTCGCCGCGCAGAGCGCCAGCGCCAGCGCGATCGCCCAGTCCCGCTTCGTCATCTCGACTCCTTTGCTGGTTCGCCGTAGGTCACGCTCGGCAGCATCGGCGGCGGGCTGTTGCCGGCGCGTATGCGGTTTTCGATACGCGGACGAAATGCCGCGTCGTGCCCGCCGCTACCGGTCGGTGGCAGCGGCGACCAAGTGCTCGGCGGCTTCGCCCGCGGCGGCGAGGAGGCCGGAGGTGTCGCTGCCTTCCCCCTGTCCCATCACCACGCCCACCGCGGTCTGGCGCCGGCCGCCGACCGCGACCCGGGTGAAGAACGCCAGGCAGCCGCCGGCAGCGGAGTCCGAACCGGTCTTGCCGAAGAAGCCCGCGCCGAGCAGCGGGTTGAAGTTGGCGAGCGTCCCGGCGACCGGCAGGGTGACGCTCGGCATCGAGACGATCTGGCGGAAGACGGAGGTAGCGCATCGCCCGCCGGAGGACGCGCAGCTGGTCGGCGGCGGTGGAGACGGTGCCGGGATCGAAGCCGCTGGGATCGGTGTAGGTGGTGGCCCCCATCCCGAGCGCGCCGGCCTCGGCGTTCATCTCGGCGACGAAGCCCGCCTCGCTGCCCCCCACGCCGACGGCGAGCATGCGGGCGATGTTGTTGCCGGAGGGGATCAGCAACGCCTCCAGCAGCTGGCGCTCGGTCAGCCGCTCCCCCGCCCGCACGGCGACCACCGACTGGCCCTCGTCGGCTTCCTCGGCCACCGCCCGCGCCTGGGCCGCGGTGACGGTGATCGTGAAGCCGTCCTCGCCGGCGCCGAGCGGGAAGCGCTCGAGCGTCAGGTAGGCGGTCATCACCTTGGCCAGGCTCGCGATCGGGGCCGGCTGCTGGTCGGGGCTCGCCGCCGCGCGACCGGCGCCGAGCACGATCGCCGCCTGCCCCCGCTCCGGCCACTCGCCCGCTGACATCTGGGTGCGCGGCGGCGCCTCGAGCGCCTGGGACCGGCCGGCGTGCGGGCGCCCGTCCCCGCCCAGCAGGCGATCGACCACCGCGAAGGGCGCCGCGACGAGGATCAGCGCCAGAAGCGCGCCGAGCACCCGTCGCCGGATCCCCGGCCGAAGGCGGCGCCGGGCTCGATAGGTGCGGCGCCCGCGCCGCCCGCCGGCACGATAGCTGCGGGGCGCCGCTCTGCGTACCGGTTCCTCGTAGGCCACTCCGCCAGCCTGCGCCCCACCCTGTTGCCGGCGCGTAAGTGGTTTTCGATACGCCGACAATATGCTCGGCCGAGGAGCATCCAGAGCATGCGCGTGCTGATCGTCGAGGACGAGCCCTACCTGGCGGAAGCCATCCGCGATGGCCTGCGCCTCGAGGCGATCGCCGCCGACCTCGCCGCCGACGGCGACACCGCCCTCGGGCTCCTCGGCGTCAACGACTACGACATCGCCGTCCTCGACCGTGACATCCCCGGCCCCTCCGGCGACGAGGTCGCCCGGCGCATCGTCGCCTCCGGCAGCGGCATGCCGATCCTCATGCTCACCGCCGCCGACCGCCTCGACGACAAGGCCTCCGGCTTCGAGCTCGGCGCCGACGACTACCTGACCAAGCCCTTCGAGCTGCAGGAGCTCGTCCTCCGCCTGCGGGCGCTCGACCGCCGCCACGCCCAGAGCCGACCGCCGGTGCGCGAGCTCGCCGGCCTGCGCCTCGACCCGTTCCGCCGCGAGGTCTACCGCGACGGCAGCTACGTGGCGCTGACCCGCAAGCAGTTCGCCGTGCTCGAGGTGCTGGTCGGCGCCGAAGGTGGCGTGGTCAGCGCCGAGGAGCTCCTGCGGCGGGCCTGGGACGAGAACGCCGACCCCTTCACCAACGCCGTGCGGATCACCGTCTCCGGCCTGCGCAAGCGCCTCGGCGAGCCCGCGATCATCGCCACCGTGCCCGGCGTCGGCTACCGCATCGACGGCCAACCGGGCTGACGATGCGCCTGCCGACGCCGACCGTCCGCCTGCGCCTCACCCTCCTCTACGGCGGGCTCTTCCTCGTCTCCGGCGCGGTGCTGCTGGTGATCACCTACCTGCTCTTCCGCGACGCCACCGGGGTCAACCTGATCGTCCCCAGCGGCTCCGCGCACGGGACCGTCGCCCAGCAGGTCGAAACCGAACGGCGCTTCGCCGACGTCGTCAGCCGCGACACCGACGCCCTCCACGCCGGCCTCTGGCGCTCGGTGCTGGTGCTGGCGGGGATGGCCGTGGTCTCGATCGCGCTCGGCTGGCTGGTCGCGGGCCGGGTCCTGCGCCCGCTGCGGACGATGACCGCGGCCACCCGGCAGATCTCCGAGCACAACCTCGACGAGCGCCTCGCGCTGGCCGGGCCGCGGGACGAGCTGAAGGACCTCGCCGACACGATCGACGGCCTGCTGGCGCGGCTCGAGGCCCACGTCGCCGAGCAGCAGCGCTTCGCCGCCAACGCCTCGCACGAGCTGCGCACCCCGCTGGCGCTCACGCAGGCGCTGCTCGAAGTCGCCCGCAGCGACCCCGACCACGACGAGCGCGAGCTGATCGACCGCCTGCACGCGGTCAACGTCCGCGCGATCGACCTCACCGAAGCCCTGCTGCTGCTGAGCCGCGCCGACCGGCGGTCCTTCACCGAGGAGCGGGTCGACCTCTCCCTGCTCGCCGAAGAAGCCGTCGAGACGCTCCTCCCGCTGGCCGAGAAGAGCGGCGTCGCGATCGAGGTCTCGGGCGAAGCGGCGCCGACCCGCGGCTCCCGCGCGCTCCTCCTGCAGCTGGCAACGAACCTGGTCCACAACGCGATCGTCCACAACCTGCCCGCCGGGGGCACCGTCTGGGTGACGACCGCCGCGGGGCCCGAGGGAGTGGCGCTCACGGTCGAGAACACCGGCGAGCCGCTCGCCCCGGAGCTGGTCGCCACCCTCGCCGAGCCCTTCCTGCGCGGCACCGCGCGCGTCCACTCCGACCAAGCAGGCGCCGGGCTCGGCCTGGCGATCGTGAAGAGCATCAGCGAAGCCCACGGCGGCACCCTTGCCCTGGCTCCCCGCCCCGCCGGCGGGCTTCGCGTGACGGTCGAACTGCCGGGCGGCTAGCTGCCCTCGCCCGCGGCCGCCGCGGCCTGGTCGATCAGCTCGACCACGGTGTCCGGGTGGGTGACCATCGCGAGGTGGCCGGAGTCGACCTCGACCGTCGTCGCCCCCATGCGCGAGGCGAACTGACGCTCGGCGTCCGGCGGGATCGCCTCGTCTTCGGTGGCGACGACGAACCACGACGGCGCGCTCTTCCAGCCCGGCTCACCCATCGTGTATTCGAAGGTGCTCATCGAGATCGGCTGCTGCACGGCGTAGAGCGCGCGGGCGCGATCGGGGTCGAGGTCGGCGGCGAAGTGGCCGACGAAGTCGTCCTCGGGCAGCCAGCCGAAGCCCTGCGCGTCGACGGCGATGTTGGCCAGCGCCGGGCTCGGGGGCCCACCGCCGAGCAACGCTCCCAGCGACTCGCCCTCGTCGATGCCGAAGGCGGCGACGTAGACCAGGCCGACGACGTCCGCGTGCGAACCGAGCGCGGTGATGATCTGGCCACCGTAGGAGTGGCCGGCGAGGATCGTCGGGCCCTCGAGGCGGTCGAGGACCTGGCGCAGGCGGGCGACGTCGTCCTCGGTCGAGGTCTCGGGGAACTGCGGCGCGACGACGGCGTAGCCCTTGGCCTGGAGGGCCTCGGTCACGGCGTTCCAGCTCGAACCGTCGGCCCAGGCCCCGTGGACGAGGACGACGTTAGGTAGATCGCTCATGTTCATGTCTCTTTCGATTGAGCCGGTCGGTCGACCGGACGACCGATCCTCGCAGCGAACGAGCGCAGGTGGTTAAAGATCCGACTAGCCGAGGCGCCGCAGAAGGCCGCGTCGCTTACCCGAGCCGCCGTCCCGGCCTGACACCAAATGCGGGGCAGCATCCTGGACGGACCGAAGCGCAACCATGAGGTTGCGCTATTGTGATTCCGATGAAGCCCACGTTGATCTTCGTACACGGTGCCTGTGTCCGCGACGGCGAGTGGTGGTGGCAGCGGATGGTCGGACCGCTCGGCGATCTCGGGATCGAGACGGCGACCGTGGCGCTGCCGAGCTGTGGCGAGGCCGGCGAGGAGCTCGGCGATCTCTACGACGACGTCGAGGCGTGCCGACGGGCGATCGACGCGGCCGCTGGGCCGGTCGTCCTCCTCGGTCACTCCTACGGAGGGATGGTGATCACCGAGGCGGGGGCAGACGAGCGCGTCGCCCGGCTGATCTACGTCACCTCGGTGATGGCGGACGAGGGCCAGTCGCAGGGCGAGCTGCTCGGCGCCGAGCCAGCGCCCTGGCTGGATCCGAGCGACGACGGCACGATCGGCGTCCACCCCGACCTGATCCGTGAGCTCTTCCTCCAGGACTGCGACGAGGAGGCCACCGAGGGGGCGCTGGCGCGGCTGACCCGGCAGGCGCTGGTGCCGTTCACCCAGGCGCCGCGGCGGATCGGCTGGCGCGAGCGGCCCGCCACCTACGTCGTCTGCACCGAGGACCTGGCGACCCCGGCGGAGGTGCAGCGGGCGCGGGTTCGCGGCGACGCGCGGACGGTCGAGTTCGAGGCCGGCCACCATCCCTTCCTCTCCCGCCCCGAGGATTTCGCGCGGCTCATCGCCGCCGAGCTCGACCCCGCCTAGGCGGTCCAGAAACACCCGAGTTCCGACTAATTCCGTACTCGGGGCGGGCGAAGCGCCAATAAACTGGCCGCCCTTGAGCCCTCAGGTTTTCTACAGCCGCTCAATTCGCCTTGTCCTCGGGATCGTGGCCGTGCTGCTGCTCACGGCGGGCGCCGCGAGCGCCAAGGCACCCGCCCCGCAGGTGAAGCCGGCCCTCCACTGCGGCAGCGGCTCCCGGGTCGTCACCAAGGTGGTCCGCAAGCAAGGCAAGACCACGGTCACCCGCTTCTGCCGCAAGAAGGCGACGGCACCGGGCGCGCCGGCGACCCCGCCCCTCTCGACCACCACCATCACGACGCCGGCGCCGATCGTCGCCACGCCGGCCGTCGTCCCGACCCCGGTGACTCCCACGCCCGAACCCGAAACGCCGGAAGCCGGCGAACCGGAAGGCGAAACGACGAAGCCGGGCGCACCGGAAGTGCAGGCGGTGATCGGCACCGGCTTCAAGCAGAACCCGCTGGTCCCGAACGAAGTGACCTGGCACTACTCCGCCACGGCGAGCGAGAAGCGTGATCAAGAACGGCGTCGCGACGACCAAATCGGTACCGCTGCCGAAGGGCGTCCTCGCCTTCTTCGTCGACGGCAAGCTCGAATGCGAGATCGACGCGGGCGGCGCGATCACGGCCAGCGCCTGCACCGTCGCCCTGCAGGAACTGGGCGCGCACGAAGTCGAAACGATCTTCTCCGGCGACGAAGGCGAATCGGGCACGGTCTCCCGCACCGACCTGATCGGCCGCTACCCGACCCAGACCAACCTGCAGGTCAGCATCGAACCGGTGCCGCCGCAGGAACGGCAGGTCGGCTGGACGGAAACGCTCCAGAGCTACCCCATCTACGGCTTCGAAGTCGGCCGCGTCCACATCACCGGGACGACGACGCCGGGCGGCTACCCGACCTTCAGCTGCGAAGGCTTCGGCAGCGGCTGCCTGATCCCCGAAGAAAGCTCGCTGGCCGCGCACGGCGGTTCGCTGAACCTGCCGCTCTGGGCCAAACACGCCCGCAACCCGGTGACCGAAAAGGAAGAATGGCACGTCGCCTTTTCTGCCTCGGACCCGGCGCTGCAGAAATCCGGCAACTTCTGGCAGTACCCGGACGAATCGGTCGGGGCCTACTTCCTGCACGTGGTGAGCAAGCCGAACGCGACGCTCTACGAACCGTCGAGCACCACGCTGCCGCTCGACCTGCGCGGCGGCCACTACCCGCTGTATGAGGAAATCCCGACCGGCTCGGGCGGCGGCAGCATCGCCGCGGTCGAAGGCGTGCCGAAGAAGGCGCTCGACCTGGGGACCTACGACAAGCTCGGCGGCGGCGAATACTGGCTGAGGTTCCACGGCACCTTCAACAACGTCGTCGGGGAAAGCGAAGGCTGTCGCTACGAACTGCGCATCGACGGCGTCGCCCGCGGCGAAAACCGCAGGACGGAAAACAGTCACTTCGAATTCCAGAACGGCTACGGCGGCCTCGCCCCCGGCCCCCACGACTTCGAAGTCTGGACCGAACGTGCGGCGGGCGCCGGGCCCGGCAACTGCCAGATCCGCTTCGGCTGGTTCGAAAGCTACGAGGTCCTGCACTAGCCACCGGCCGGGCCTCCCGCTCTCCCCCACGTAAGGTCGAGGGATGCCGGAGCGAAACCGCGTCACCCCCACCGGCGAGATCGTCGCCACCCCGCTCCGCGGAGCCTGGACCGGCAACCGCGGCGTCCTCCACCAGGGCCGCGAGATCGTCCGCTTCCACGCCGGCAACCTCTGGATCACCTGCGCCCTCGAGTTCCGCGGCCGCCACCGCGACCTCTGGATCCCCGACCGCTGGACCCCGCTCTTCTTCCACGACGAGGCGGTCGCCCTCGCCGCCGGCCACCGCCCCTGCGGCGAGTGCCGGCACGCCGAATACCAGGCCTACAAAGCCGCCTGGGCCGAGGCCCTAGGCGGCGCCCCGCCCTCCGCCGGCGAGATGAACCGCCGCCTTCACGCCGAGCGCCTCTTCCCCAACACCCACCGCCGCCGCTTCCACGAAACCTCGTGGACCGAGCTCCCCGGACGGCGCCTTCGTGATCGAAGACAACACCCCGCACCTGGTCCGCGGCAACGAGCTGATCGCCTGGACCCCCGACGGCTACACCACGTACCGCCGCCGCCCGAACCGCGGCACCGCCACCGCGATCACCCCGCCGTCAACGGTGGCGGTCCTGCGCGCCGGCTACCCCGCCCAGATCGCCGCGTCGGCGTGAACCGAAACGAACGCCAGAGCCATGTCGCCTTTACGCGCGTTCGGGCGCGTTCGCCAGCAGCACCAGCGACCGTGCCGGTCGAGATCTAGCGGCCGGTCAACTACCGCCGAGGCGGTGTCGAGGCCGAGCAGATCGTCATCGTCGTCGCCGGCGCCCCGGGCCTCATTCGCGGCGCGTCTTCGGAGCGGAGCTTCTCCAGATGGCCGGGCTCTGGAGAAGCTCCGCTCGAAGAGCGCCGCTAATCCGGGCGGCGACCGATGACGATCAGCGTCTCGACACCGACGTGTCATCGCGGCGCTCGGTCGCGACGACGCCCACCATCCCGCCGCGTCGGCCGCCTTCGGCGGCTCGCTCCACCGCGACCGCTCGTATCCGCCGGTCAACTCGCCGAGACGCTGGCCGCCCCTGAGGCGTCTCGACCTCCGTGCCGCGGTCACCCGATCGCCTCCCTGGGATACGTGGCACGCCTTCCTGACTCCAGGCTGCGCCCGCCTCGCGGCCGACGTCGCAACTCTCCGTGCCGCCTCGCGGATGGCTTCGCCATCGCCACCGCCGAGCGGCTGGACGCCGAGCTGGCGAGCTTCGACCGGCGGGTGCGTCGTGCGCTCGAGGAGGTCGAGCCGCGGCTGAGCGCGGCCCTGGCGGATTGACGCGGTGCTCGCTTCAAGCCGCAGAACCGCCACCGCGATCACCCCGCCGGCGTCGATGGCGATCCTGCGCGCCGGCTACCCCGTCCAGATCGCCGCGCCGTAACGCGCGTCAGCTTGAGGCGGCAGCCAACAGCTCGCGAAGGCGACGACGGACGATCGTTTTCAGCCGCGGGCTCTTGATCCGCTCGACCCAGGAGTCAAGCGCCCCGCGCTCGAAACCCTCGGGCAGCGCGAGCTCGGGCAGATACGCGCTGCCCGCCCGCCGCGGCACGCAAGTAGGTGAGGTCGAACAGCGCCTTCTCGGGACTCGCGACCTGCCCCCCACGGCCCCAGGGGACGTATCCGCCGAAGAGCTCGGGGGCGAGGTGATGGATCTCGAAATCGGCGATCGCGGTCTCGATGCGACGAGCCCGATCGAGCGATACGACCGAGACCCGGCCGGGAATCTGCTCGATCATCGCGTGGGCCGCGAGGGCGGAGAAGGTCGAGACGTAGGCCGGGAGCGGGGCGGTCAGGTAGGGGGCGAGCGCAAAGGGATCGAGCTCGCGGTCGAGCGCCCAGAGGCCGGGGCGCAGCGAGACGACAAGCCCCGCCCGCGTGAGGGACTGCAGGCGGCGGCGGGCATTGCCTTCCTCGGTGCGCCACAGGGCCGCGGCCTCGCGCGTCCGCACTACCGGTGCGTCGAGCTCCCGCAACTCCGCGAATGGCTCGGGTCGGCTCATCCTTTCGCCGCCTCGAGGCTTCCGGCGACGAAGGTCTGCATCCGCTCCCAGGCATCCGTCCCGTCGTAGAGCTCCAGCACATCGGACTCGAGGAAGGCGAGGACGTGGTCGCGATAGGCGTCGAAGGGCAGGTCGAAGACGCGCTCGGCGGCCTCGGTCAAAACGTTGGGGTCGACCTCCCCGACGGGCAACGGACGGCGGCGGAGCAGGAGGTCGAGGTCGAAGACATCGCGGGCCTGCGTCTGGGAGCGGCCGACCAAGGCCGACACCTTCTGCCCGGTTGCCGTGGCCTCGTCGTAATGCTGGACACTTGGCGCGGGCAGCGCGTAGCGGGCCACGACCTCCGCCGGCAGCCGGTCGAGCCGGTAGGCGCCCTCGTTCGCGCGACCCGAGAACTCGATCTTGGTCCGCACCGGCTCACCGCCCGGGCCGGCGAGGGCGACCTTCCAGCGACGCGTGGTCTGGGCCTGCTTGGGGGAGGTGAACTCGGCGACCGTGAGGCCGCCGAGGCGAAGGAGGAGCGCCAGCGGTCGTGAGGCAAGAATGCTGTCGACCTTCGCTTCGAGATCGCGCGGGAAGGGATGCATGAGGTCGATCTCGATGCTCTCGGAGTAGCGCACGCTGCCGAAGAAGTAACGCAGGTTGGCGCCGCCTTTGAGGACGTAACGCGAGGGATCGAATCGTTTGGCCAGAACCTCGAGGAAGGCCAGGTGGAAGAGCTCGATCCTCTGCACGTAGGACAGCTCATTCATGCCTCAAAGATACAGATAGGAGGCATTATCTGCCGGTTTTTTGCACTCTAAGAATACTGCCGCCCGTTACTCCTCGCGCGGCGACGCCGACGCGGCGGGCTAGCAGCAGGACGGCGGCCATCGCGAGTACCAAGGTGCAGAGGGCGCCGCTGAGGGAGAGGGCGGCGGTGAGGAGGCCGATCAGGGCCGGTCCCAGGAGGTAGCCGGTGTAGCCGACGGTGGCGACCGAGGCCACCGCGGCGCCGACGCCGCCGCGACCGCCGGCCACCCCGGCCGCCGCCAGGGCGACCGGGAAGCAGTTGCCGAGGCCGAGGCCGACGAGGAGGAAGGCGGGCACGATCGCGGCCTCGCTGGAGAGGGCGAGCACCAGGGCCAGGGCGGCGCCGGAGAGCGCCGCGCCGAGGCCGACCACGGCGACCGGGCCGAAGTGGGCGCGGAACCAGTCGCCGGTCAGCCGTGAGGAGGCCATCCCGGCGCCGAACGCCGCCAACGCCGCGCCCGCCAGGGCGGGAGAACCATCGAGGACGTGCTTCACGTAGACCGAGCCCCAGTCGGTGATCGAACCCTCGGTCATCAGCGCGCAGAAGGCGATGATCCCGAGGAGGAGCAGGCGGTTGGACGGCCAGCTGAGCCCGACCACTTCACCCGCGGCGGGGCGGTCGGCGACCAGCCAGGGCGAGGTCGCGAGGACCGTCACCGCGGCCAGGGCGCCGACCAGGACCAGGTGGGCCTGCAGCCCGAGGCCGCTGCTCGCCAACAGCCCGCCGACCAACGCGCTCAGCAAGTAGCCGCCGCTGTAGATGGCGTGGAGGCGCGACATCACCGGCCGTCCCAACGACCGTTCGAGGGCCACCGCCTGCGTGCTCATGCTCACGTCGAGCCCGCCGTTGGCGGCCCCGAGTGCCGCCAGGCCGAGCAGCAGCAGCGGAATCGAGCCGGAGACCGCGGCGAGCACCGGAGCGCAGGCGAGCAGCACGATCAGCCCCCGGATGCAGACGGCGCTGCCGAAGCGCGTCGCCAGCTGCCCGGTCGGCGGCATCGCCAGGAGCGCCCCCGCGCCGACGCAGATCAGCGCCCCGCCGAGGCCCGTCTCGCTGAGCCCGTGGTTCCGCTGGATTTCGGCGACCCGCACCGCCCAGGCGCCGACGACGGCGCCGTTGCCGGCGAAGACGCAGCAGACGGCGAGCACGGCCCGCCGCACGTCGGCGGCCGGGGCCGCGATGGCGCCCGACACCAAGGCCTACGCGAACGCCGCGACCGAAGCGGCGACCGCCTCCGCGAACTCGCCCACCTGCTCCTCGGTGGTGATGAAGGGCGGCGAGAACTGCAGCGCCCCGCAGGCCAGCAGTCGGGTCAGCTGGCCGCGGCCGCGCATGTCGTCGGCGACCCGCGCCGGAACCTTGCCGCGCTCCTCGAACCAGGCCGCGTCGAGCTGGACCGCGGCGAGGAGGCCGGCGGTCCGCACCTCTTCGATCCCGTCGAGCTCGGCGAGCGGGCCGAGCAGCCGCGGCAGCGCCGGCTCCAGCGCGGCGACGCGGTCGACCAGGCCCTCGCGCTCGATGATGTCGAGGTTGGCGAGCGAGGCGGCGCAGGCGGTCGCGTGGCCGGAGTAGGTGTAGCCGTGTTTCAGCCAGGCGCCCTCGCCCTCGAAGAACGGCTCGGCGACCGTGCCGCTGACCACGACCGCGCCGAGCGGCTGGTAGCCCGAGGTGAGGATCTTGGCCAGCAGCAGCAGGTCGGGCTCGACCCCGTAGCGCTCGCTCGCGGTCCAGGTCCCCATCCGGCCGACGCCGGTCACCACCTCGTCGCAGACCAGCAGCACGCCGTTGCGCTTGCAGACCTCGGCGACCGCGGGCAGGTAATCGTCGGGCGGCGGGAAGACGCCGCCGGCGCCGATCACCGGCTCGGCGATGAAGGCGGCCACGCGCTCGGCGCCGACCTCCTCGATCCGCTCTTCCAGCGCCTCGACGTTGAAGGCGGTGATGTGCTCGACCTCCGGCACCAGGTCCCCCCACGGGTCGTGGTTGGCGGGGATGCCGGCCAGCGCGGTGCCGTAGGCGTGCATGCCGTGGTAGGCGCCCTCGCGGGCGATGATCGCGGTCCGCTCCGGTTCGCCGCGCAGGGCGAAGTAGCGGCGGATGATCTTGCCCGCCGAGTCGACGCTGTCGGAGCCGCCGCTGGTGAGGAAGACGCGGGGGTCGCGGAGGGGCGTCAGCGCGGCGATCCGCGCGGCGGCCTCGAGGGTGACGTCGGCGGAGTAGATGTCGAAGGAGGTGCAGGCCGCCAACCGGCCCGCCTGGCGGCCGATCGCGTCGGCGATCTCCTGCCTGGCCGTGGCCGACGGCGTTGTACCAGAGGCCTCCGGAGGCGTCGAAGTAGCGGTTCCCCTCCACGTCGGTGAGGTAACTGCCGTCGCCCTCGGTGAAGACGACGCGCCCGCGCTCGAACGTCTCCGCCATGTTCGAGAAGCCGTTCCAGAATTGACCTTGATCGTTATTCATAGTCATCAGGCAGCGGTATACCCACCGTCCACCGGCAATGATGCACCGGTGATGTGGGAGGCGTCCTCGGAGGCGAGGTAGACGATCGCCGCGGCGACGTCGCCGGGCTCGGCGATCCGGCCCTGCGGCACCGAATCGGCGACCGCGCGCCGGGCCTCGGCGGGGTCGTCCTGTTCGGCCACCCACGCCTCGTACAGCGGCGTCCGCGTCATCCCCGGCGCCACCGCGTTGACCCGCACCCCGTGCGGGGCGAGCTCCAGCGCGGCCGAGCGGGTCAGCGCCAGGAGCGCCCCCTTGGAGGCGCTGTAGACGCCCATCTGCTCGACCCCGATCGAGGCCAGCCGCGAGGTGACGTTGACGATCGCCCCTCCCCCGTCGGCGCGCATCGCCGCCGCCGCCTGCTGCAGCATCGCCAGCGAGGCGAAGAAATTGACCTCGAAGACCTGCCGCGCCTCCTCCATCGGCACCGCGATCAGCTCGCCGGTGTGGTCGAGCGCCGCGTTGTTGACCAGCACGTCGAGCCGGCCGTATTCGGCGAGTGCCGCCTCGACGATCCGGGCCGGCGCCTCGGCGTCGGTCAGGTCGGCGATCAGGAAGCTGACCCGGTCGCATTCCTCGGCCAGCCTCGAACCGCGCTCGCCGTCGCGCCCGGTGGCCAGCACCGCCGCCCCCTCGCGGGAAAGCCGGCGCACGGTCTCGGCGCCGATCCCGGAGGTGCCCCCGGTGACGATCGCGACGCGGCCGGCGAAGGTCATCAGCTTGCGACGGCGCGGGCCTGCGCAGCCGCGACCTCGATGATCACGTCCTCCTGCCCGCCGACGACGCCGCGACGGCCCAGCTCCATCAGCACCTCGCGCGGATCGACGTCGTACTTCTCCGCCGCCCGCTCGGTGTGGCGCAGGAAGCTCGAGTAGACGCCCGCGAAGCCGAGCAGGACCGAGGCGCGGTCGACGATCTGCGGCCGGGCGAGCAGCGGCCCGACCACGTCCTCGGCCGCGTCGAGCAGGGCGAAGACGTCGACCTCGACCTCGGCGCCGGCTTTGACCAGCGCCGCGGCGAGCACCTCGGTCTGCGCGTTGCCCGACCCGGCGCCGAGCCCGCGCAGGCTGCCGTCGAGCCAGGTCGCCCCGGCTTCGGCGGCGGCCAGCGAGTTGCCGACCGCGCAGCCGAGGTTGTTGTGGGCGTGGAAGCCGACGTCGACCGAGAGCGCCCCGCGCAGCGCCTCGACCCGCTCGCGCGCCCCGGTCGGGACCAGCGCCCCGGCCGAGTCGACGGCGTAGACGACCTGCGCCCCGTAGGACTCCATCAGCAGGGCCTGCTCGGCCAGCTTCGCCGGCTCGACCATGTGGCTCATCATCAGGAAGCCGATCGCGAACATGTCGTGTTCGCGCGCCCAGGCCAGGTGCTGGGCGGAGATGTCGGCCTCGGTGCAGTGGGTCGCCACGCGCACCGCGGTGGCGCCGTGCTCACGCGCCGCCTCCAGCATGTGGATCGTGCCGATCCCGGGCAGCAAGAGCACGGCGATCTCGGCCTGATCGGTAGCCGCGACGGCGGCGTCGATGTAGTCGAGGTCGGCAGCGGCGGCGAACCCGTATTGGAAGGAGGAGCCGCCGAGGCCGTCGCCGTGGGAGACCTCGATCAGGCGCACGCCGGTCGGGTCGAGCGCCGCGGCGACCTCGCCGATATGCGCCGGGGTGAACTGGTGAGAGACGGAGTGCATGCCGTCCCGCAGGCTGGTGTCGACGAGGTTGATCATGCGCGCGCCCCGGCCAGATGGTGGGCCATGCCCTCGCCGACGCGGGCGGCGGCCGCGGTCATGATGTCGAGGTTGCCCGCGTAGGCGGGCAGGAAGTCACCGGCGCCCTCGATCTCGACCATCACCGTCACCTTGTCGCCGTCGGTCTCGCAGAGCACCAGCCGGGTGCCCGGCACGTAGACGGCGATCTCGGCCAGCATCGCCTCGACCGAGGCCTCGATCGCATCCGCATCTGGCTCACGCACGCGGGCGAAGATCGTGTCCCGCATCATGATCGGCGGGTCGGCAGGGTTGAGGATGATGATCGCCTTCGCCTCGTCGGCGCCGCCGACGGCTTCGATCCCGGCCGCGGTGGTCTCGGTGAAGTGGTCGATGTTCTGGCGCGTGCCGGGCCCAGCGCTGGCGCTCGAGATCGTCGCCACGATCTCCGCGTAGGCGACGTCGGCGACGCGGTCGATCGCGTGGACGAAGGGGATCGTCGCCTGGCCGCCGCAGCTGACCATGTTCACGTTGTCGGCGTCGAGGTGCTCCTCGAGGTTCACCGCCGGCACTACATAAGGGCCGATCGCCGCGGGGGTCAGGTCGATCGCCCGCTTGCCCGCCTCGCGCAGCCGTGGGGCGGCGGCGATGTGGGCCTGGGCGGCGGTGGCGTCGAAGACGATCTCGACGTCGCCCCGCCCCAGCACCGTCTCGATCCCGTCGGAGCTGGTGTCGATCCCCAGCCCGTCGGCCCGCTGCAGGCCCGGCGAGTCGGGGACGATCCCGCTCATCAGCCGCACCTCGACCACGTCGGAGCGCATCAGCTTGGTCAGCAGGTCGGTGCCGATGTTGCCCGGCCCGATGATCGCGGCGCCTACTTTCGGCGGTGCCATGTCAGGCCTTCCCACCGACGGTCGCCCGCGCCGGCGAGGCGTGGACCTCCGGGCTGGTCCGCTCGGCCAGCTCGAGCAGGATCTTGGCGTGGCGGACTTTGTTGCGGATCGCGGCGTCCTGGGCGGTGGGCTCCTCCCAGGACACGTACATCGCGCCCTCGGAATCACCGGGCTCGACCTTGAAGTAGACCGGGGCGGCGACGGCTGCGATCTCCCCCGCCTCCCAGAGGCGGTTCATGCCACCGAAGGAGTCGAAGGTGATCGCCCAGACGTCGAGCGGGATCTTCACCGCCTGGCGGATCGCGCCGAGCATCGGGCGACTCAGGTCGCCGACGGGGTTTAGCGAGTCGGCGCCGAGCTGCTCGAGGATGCGGATCGAGGCCGGATTGGCGTGGCCGGTGTAGACGGAGACCTTGTAGGTCGAGTCCTCCGGGACGTCGCCCGCGGCCCGTGCCTTGACCAGGATGTCGAGCACGCCCTCGTCCCATACGAGCACCCCCCTGAAGCCGCACTCGAAGAGGCGCAGGTAGTCGTCGAGGAGGAAGCGCAGGTTGTCGACGCCGCGGACGCGGCGACCCGAGTACATCCCCTCCGGGGTGACGACCTGGCGGCCGGAGTCCCAGCCCGAGCGCGGGCCCGGGCAGGCGACGACGTCGATCTCGCGCTCACCCGCCAGTTCGGCGAAGGCCTTCAACTCCCCGCGGTCGAGCAGCGTCGCGCCGGCGCCGAAGGCGACGATCCGGTGGATGTAGACGTCTTCCTTGGCGGCCTCGTCGAGGAGCGCTTCCAGCGTCGCCAGCCGCTCCACCCCGGAGACCTCGAGGCGGAAGTGGCCGCCGTCGTCGAAGCGGTGCGGCGAGGGGGTGAGGGCGTAGTCGTCCGAAGACGGCAGCCCTTGCGCTGACAGCACCCGCCCGCCGGCCGTGTCGGGGTGGCCCGGCGTGCCGTTCGAAGTGGCTGCGGAGACGCTCTCGTTCATTCCTTGATTCCTCTTTCTTTCCAGACCGCTCTGGTGGAAGCGGTCATCCGTAAGTCAGTGGGCGTGTTCGAGGCCCTCGGGCTCCTCGTGCCAGCGGACGCGGTCGCCGACCCGGGCGCGCAGCTTCCACTTGCGGCTCTTCGGCGCGCGCTCGAGGCGCTCCAGCACCTGGCGCAGCCGCGCCGGGGCCTCGGGGGCGATCCGGCCCTCACCGGACAGGCCCTCGGCCATCTCCAGGGTCTTGCCGCCGACCATCGTCACCGTCCGCCACCAGCCCCAGTCCGAGCAGCAGACTTCCTCGATCCGCTCCAGCGAGATGCCCTCCGGCCCATCCGGCTCGACCACCTCGTGGTCGGAGAGCACGGCGAGCGCGTCGGTGTAGTCCTTCGGCGTCGTCTCGACCACCTGCAGCTTCGAGAGCAGGAGGTCGGCGGGCGGGATCGTCCGCGGCGCGATCTCGAGCCGATCGGCGAGCTCCAGCGTGTGGCAGGCGTCGACCTTGTTGACGAAGACGTCGGCCTCGCGACTGTTCTCACGGTCGATGAAGAAGAGTCGGTTCTCGCCGTGCAGCGCGTTGAACTCGTCCTCGGCGTGGTAGCCGAGCCCGGCGAAGAGCTCCTCGACGGCCCGCTGGTCGCGGCTGCGGGAGACGAAGTCGATGTCGTTGTAGAGCCGGCGCAGCGGCTCGCGCAGGGCGCTCGGGGAGATCGTCGCGATCGCCACCCCGCCGGTCAGGCGGAGCTGTAGGCCGGCGGCGCCGGCGGCGTCGATCACCCGCACCGCCTCCTCCAGCGGGTCTTTGAGCGGACCCGCCATCAGCCGTCGGTGAGCGTGTAGCGGACGTCGCCCGAGCCGAGCTCGACGATGACGCCCTGGAGGATCCCCTCGCCGTAGACCGAGCCGGGGTTGATGCAGGTCGTGCGGCCGAGTTTCTGCACCCCGCGCGACTCGTGGATGTGCCCGTGCAGGGCGAGCAGCGGCTGGTGCTTGAGGATCGAGTCGCGGACCGCGGTCGAGCCGACCGGCGCCATCACCGTGCCGCCCTCGACCGGCTTCAGGTTCTCGTCCAGCTGCGGGGCGTTGTCGAGGCCGGTGCCGAACGGCGGCACGTGGATGTTGAAGATCGCCGAGTCCATGTCCTCGACCTGCGCCGCGAGCGCGTCGATCTTCGCCGCCAGTTCCTCCTCCGAGCACTCGCGCGGGGTGTCCCAGGGGGTGGTGTTGGACCAGCCGACGCTGAGCATCTCGTGCGGGCCGATCTTGACGATCCGGTTCTCCGCCGCGTCGACGAAGCCCGAGGCCTGGATCACCTCGTCGACGTCGAACTCGTCGTCGTTGCCGGGCACCATCACGAACTGGGTGCCGTTGCCGCCGAGCCGCTCCTCGGCCAGCGCCGTCCACTCGCCGACCACGGCGAGCATGCGTTCGCGGAAGAGCGCGTGCAACCGCTCCGGATCGCTGCGCAGGGCGGCGTCCTCGGCTTCGGAGATCCGCACCGGGTAGAGCCCGGCGTAACGGATCTGCTTCTCGTGCTCGGCGACCTGCTCCTCGCCGCGGGCCACCTCGCTGTCGCCGCCCCAGGCGACCAGGTAGTCGCCGGAGCCCTCGCCCTGCTCGACCAGCGGGATCAGCATCTTGCCGGTGCAGTCACCGCCGCAGATCACCCGGTCGAGCTCATACACCCGCGGCGTCGCCAAGAGCTTGCGGAAGCAGGCCTCGGAGCTGTGCAGGTCGGTGGCGAAGAAGAATCGGGTCCGCTCCGCTTCCGGTTCCTTGTTGCGTGAGAAGAGCCCCATCTATTCGATCGGCAGTTCTTTGTAGGCGTCAGAGGTCGATTCGCCCTGCGAGCGTCGGTACAGCTTGCTCGCCCAGTAGACGATGAAGGCGAAGCCCCAGAGGCCACCGAGGAAGAGCAGGCCCCTGGTGTTGTTGACGCCAAGCTCGTCGGCGCGCAGCGCCTGCACGTCGCAGAAGACGACGAAGGCGAGGAAGATCGACGCCATCACCGAGATCAACGGTAGGCCGAGCACCTTGTACTGGGCCGCGGCACTGGCGTTGTAGAGCTCCTTCCTCGTATACGGGAAGAGAATCGCGGCGATCATCGTCACCCCGAACGTCGTCGCCAGGATGATGAAGTAGCTGAGCGTGAGTTCCTGGATCGTCGGCTGGAAGATGTAGAGGTAGGCGAGCGGGATGCTCACCGCGGTCATCGTCAGCAGCGCGTTCAGGGGGACGTGGAACCGACGGTTGACGCGGCCGAACCACTCCGGCAGGACGCGGTCGAAGGACATCGCCATCATCACCCGGGTGCCGCCGAGCCAACCGTTCGGATAGAGCATCACCATCCAGCAGAGGAACATGATCAGCAGCAGCCAGGTGAAGATCGGCGCGTTGCCGAAGATCGCGAAGAAGAAGCCGAGGAACGGCGGCACCGGCAGCGGGTTGTTTTCCGCCCCTTCGAAGTAGAGGCTGCCGCTGGAGAAGAGGAAGTCGGAGCCGACCTTGGTGATCAGCAGGGCGCCGAGCACGGCCATGATGACGAAGGTGAAGACCTCGGAGCCGAGCATCGACCAGAGGTTGCCGCGGACGCTGCCGGCGCGTTTGATCTCACCGGCCTGCTGGACGCTGAAGGCGGGGAAGATCAGCAGGAAGGCGGCGATGACGCTGGCGAGGATCGTGTCGCCGAGATTGCTGCCGCCGTGGAGCGTGCCGCCGGCGTGGATCGTCGCCTGGTAGGCGTTGTTGACGCCGTAGTTGTTCGACATGAAGCCGTTGAAGTTGTTGATGAAGGTGCCGTGCGAGCTGAACAGCATCTGGATCATGAAGAAGAGCAGCAGCGCCAATCCGGGCCAGAAGACGATCTTCTGGATCCGCGCGTAGAGCCGCAGGCCGCGGACGTTGACGATCGTGCCCTGGATCGCGACGAAGATCGCGCAGGCGAAGATGCCCCAGTTGGTGCTGAGCCATTCACCGACTTCGACCATCCACATCGCGTGGTACTGGGCGCCGAGCAGAAGGAAGAACGGTGAGAGGACGATCGAGGAGAGCAGGTAGCCGAAGATCCCCGGCAGGAAGCACTGCGAGAGCGTGATCCCGGCGAAGGTGAAGACGCTTGCCACCCCTCCCCCGAGCACGCGACTCTGCATCACGTAGTCGCCGCCGGAGCGCGGCATCGCCGCGGCGAAGAGCGCGTAGGCGACGGCCTCGGCGCAGCAGAAGAGCCCGGCGATGATGAAGCAGAGCCAGAGGTTGGCGTGCGGATAGGTGATCAGGACGAGGCCGAAGGTCAGGGCCCCGACGATCACCGGGTTCATCGCCAGGACGTTGTACATCCAGGTGTCGGTCTGCGAGAAATCGCGGACGAGACCGGAGGAGCGTCGCTGGTAGCCGCCGCCGCTGGAGGCGGAGACGGAGTCGGCGGCGCCGGGCTGAATCGGTACGGATGAGCTCTCCACGCTTAATTCGCTCCTCTTCGCGACGGTTTCCCGAGTTTCACTGACCGAAAGGTAACTGCGTTAAGTGAAAGGCTAGATG